>NZ_JBBYXH010000002.1:0-1161294 GCF_039655735.1 Sphingomicrobium aquimarinum
TCGGCTTCGGCTTCGGCTTCGGCTTCGGCTTCGGCTTCGGCTTCGGCTTCGGCTTCGGCTTCGGCTTCGGCTTCGGCAGGGGCGTCCGCTAGCTCGTCATCGAGCGCAAGAGAATTTTCGACGCCGTGATCGCGCTCGACCCCATCCTCGGTGCTCTGCCGATCCTCGACGAACGAGCCTTCTACGCCCTCGGCCGGTGCCGATTGTGTTTCGGGCTCGACCGCGCTTTCCACCGCCGTTTCCGCGTCGGGAAGGGCCAGTCCGTCCACGCCGATCGCGACACCGCCCAACGGGTCGTGATTCAGCATCTTCCTGAATTTGCCGGACAGCGCCGCGAACGGCCCGCTGGGCTTGCGGGGATCCTCGGCTTCGTTGTCGGCAGCCAAGACCTCGTCGGGAACATCGACGTCAGCGAGCCCCGCATAATGGGCGTCGGCAGCTCGCTCTTCCTCGCTCGGCGCAACGGGCGCGAAGGCGACAACCCCGACCGGCGTATCTGCGTCTTCGTCGTCGCGGTCGTTCTCGGTCTCGTTCGTTTCTTCTCCCTCGTCTTCTGTCGCGAATTCGACGACCGGCGCGTCTGCGAACTGGTCCTTCGCGATGTCCTCGTCATTGAGCGGACCGTCCTCGAAATGATCGACCACCGGCGCCGTCGCTGCGACGGCCTCGGGTTCCGGCAATTGTGCGTCGGCTTCCAAGTCCTCGTAACGCTCCTCGGCCTTGCGGCGCGCCTCCTCGGCCTCGCGGCGCTGTTGGGCGCGCTCCTCGGGTGTCTTCCAGTTGAGCACCGCATAGACGAAGTCGATCGTCTTCCCGTCCGAACTGAAGGGCATGAGGATCCCGCGGTAGAGGGGCTGATCGTCGGGAAGCTCGTCGGCGGGAGCGCTTTCGAACCCGACAGGCGTGCGCGTTTCGATCAACCGATCGTAATGTGTCGCGACGAGACCGAGCAGCGACTGGGCCGGGACATCGGACAATTGCGACACTTCCTCGCCAACGCCGCACTGCGAACGGATGGCATTGCCGACGTAGGGAAGTGCCGGGTCCTCACGGCTCTGGGAAAAGTCGAGCAGCACCGAATTGGCCGCAAAGGCCTGCAGGTCGCTCGGCTTGAGATCGTCGATCGCGGGGAAATCGCGGCCTTTCAGCAGCGAATACCAAAAATTGTAGGCGCGCACCTGCATGCGACGGTCCTGCACCGCGACCTTGTTGACGTCTTCGAACTGCGATTGATCGGCATGCATATCGGTCCCATCCCTTCACGCTTGATCGGCTTTGCGTATGGACTTCCACCGTATTGGAGGAGCGTTGAAGAAAGGGTTAAGCGGTCCTCAACCGTGCGGGCCCGCACTCGCCGCTTGAACCGCGCCGCGGCTATTGCTAGAGGCGCGCATCCGTCGGCGGAATCACCGCCGCGCTGCCGCTTTAGCTCAGTTGGTAGAGCACCTCATTCGTAATGAGGGGGTCACAGGTTCGAGTCCTGTAAGCGGCACCACTTTCAAGATTGACCGAAATTCGCCATTTTTTGGTCACCCCAATCAAGACAGCTGAGAACTTCTAAGCATAGAGGCCGCTTTCATGTCAGCTTAGCGCCTCAATTCTAGACGTTCAGGCTTTCCCCGCGGATGTCTGAAAGCGGACCGGCAGCTTTGCTCCGGGAATGAGCACCGCGAATGTCCGATTAGGGGTGGGTTTGCCACGGTCTGGCTTGTCGTCCCGAGTGAGCCAGCGAACATTGTCGCGATGATTTGAGGTGGGCCGGAAGGAGTCCGTATGGATGCCGTTTTTTCACCAGCAATGGCGGCCGTTAAGTGAGATCATGACTGGTTCGGGCTTGGCAGCGAATTTGCGAATTGGTCTGGGCTTTCTCTCTTATTTCAAGCGCATTTTGAGTTGGTCGGGTCGCGCATACGCGAGTTCCTACGTTGGACGTGGCACCTCGACAAAATTCTCGTGATGGTGAACGGCAATCACCGCTATCACTGACGCGGTCGATGACGAAGGCAAGATCCTGGGGAACGACGTCACAGTCGCACGCGACAAGAAGGCCGCGCTGCGATTCTTAAAGGAAGCGCTCAAGCGACATGGCAGGCCGGAAAGTATTCGGTTCAATCTCGAGGCGGGCCTGCGGCGAGTTTTCGTCTCTCGGCTTCAAGCTCGCCCCGGACAGCTGTCAGCAAAGCCCGAAACCGCGGCGTCGTCTTGACCTGACTGAAGAGTGGGTCTTCGCTTAGCGGACCGATGACGCTCGGCATTGTTGACATCGCGCAGTGCGGCCAACCGAAGTCGATGGCATGGCCGAATGCCGCGGCGGCCGCTTCGTTGTTGCCTTCAAGAGCTTCGAGCTGCGCCAGCGCCATGGCGGGCTGCATGCCCGTCGGATTTCCGTCGATCTGTCGGCTCTCCAACACTTTCCTAGCGAGCGCAGCCATTTCCTTGGCTTCTCCCTTTCTTCCGCCTCCGCGGAGGGCGAAAGCCAAATAAGTAGCGAGATGGGGGCCGCGCCAGAGACCGTTGGTGTGGCCGACCATCTCTTCCATAAAGGTGGCAGGGGTGTCGAAGACCGCATCGTAGGACGCCAGCAACTCGTCGCGTCGGCCCGCGATGAGCATCAAGCCCGGGATAATGTCTTTGTGGCCGAAAGAATGCCAGGCATCGTGGTCCGAAAAGCCCGCATCCTCAAGCTCTACCCTGCTAGGAAAATCACCGCGCGCCGTTCGCGCGCCTATGGTGGTACCGATCGTCCCCGGAATTGACGGCTGCTCAAGTAGCAGCCGCGCCGATGTCAAATAAAATTGAGCGATTGCCCGGTCGCCCCCGGAGGTCTGGGCCAATAGCTTTTCCGTCTCGCGATAAAATTTGGCCAATTCGCCGCGATGCTTTGCTTGCCGCGCACGCGCGAAGTCACGCTGCCACGTTTCGGTGGCCGCCGTCGCCACCTGATCGTCCATCGAAAGCGCGGTTTCAGTCGCGCCGAGTTGACATGCGTCGGTCGTCACTTGCCATGAGCGGTTCCAAAGGGGGTCGTTGGCGACGACCGATTTAAGAACGCTCAGTTCTTCAAGAGGTGGAACCCGACCCTTTTGCGCGAGCGAAAGCCAATAGAGCGCTTCGGAATCCCCCGGATCCAATTCCACCGCCCTCTTCAGGGCCTCGATCTTCTCGTCGGGAGGGCCGTTGTGCAGGCCCAGAACCTTCAACGCTTCGACCGACTGGGGAGAAATCGACAGTGCGCGAAGCGCGAATTCTTCTGCGCGCTGGAGATCGGAATTGGCTCGTTTGGGATCGCTTTCTGGCGACAGCGTGTATGCTTTCGAAAGCAAGCCCCAACCGTCCGCGAACTCGGGGTTGCGCTTGACAACGCCGTGCAGGATCCGTCGCGCGTCCTCCATTCGCTTTGGATCGCGTGTGTGGAGGTACCCGCTGGCAAGCATATATTGTTCAAGGTCGTCGTCTCTTTCGAGCCCAACCAGTTCCCGGCCGGTGGGCTCGAGTCCCATGGACTCAGTGACATAGCGCGCCAGACGTTCCGGTATCCTCGCGGACAGACTGTTGTCTCGTGCGACGATCTGCTCCAGCACGATGTCGCCGCTCGATCGCTCGAAAAGTTGGACATTTACCGCAAGTGCTCCGCGGGAGGGCTGAGCAGTAAGTCGCAGCACATAGCCAGCATCGAAGATTTCGGCGCTGCGCAGCACCTCGTCAATGCTGGCTCCCGTCATATCGGCCATGCTTGGCGTCAGCGCCACGACCGAAGGATGGGCACCGAGTTCGCGCCTGATCTCGTCGCGCAAACCTTGAGCCAGGAATGGGCTTTCTTGCTGCTCGGTTTCAATGGGAAGTACGAGCAGCCGCACCATGCGGTCCTGATCGGAACGGTCGGGGTTAAGTAGAACGAAGGATGCGATCGCTGCGGCGACCAGCAAGACCAGCCCGAGCGCCAGCATCTCCGGTCGGCGATAAACTTTCGGCGTCGAGTCAAGGTCGCGGGAAGCCGGTTCGACTACGGAAGCAACGAGACGATAACCCACCCTCGGCACGGTCTGCAGAGAGACCGACCGGCTGCCGACATCGCGCAGGGCCGAACGGAGCAGCGACAACGCCCGATTGAGCGACCCTTCTCCGACCAACTGTCCCGTCCAGCACAGGTCGAACAAATCATCGCGCGACAGAACCACGCCGGGGTTGCGCGCGAAGGCGAGCAGCAGTTGCATCACCTTGGGTTCGACTTCGACGCGCTTGTTGCCGTGCACGACGATGCGGAGGCTGGGGCGGATCAAGATGTCGCCGATCGCAACGTCTTGCGCATGGGCGAGGTCTAGTGGCTCGGTCGAGCTTTGGGGCGAGGATGAATGCGGATCGCTCATGAGACACCCCTTCGCACGCGCCTGCGCACATGCCGACACGCATAAGCAAAACATAAGGAAAAAATCCGCTCAAAATCAATGTTTCTTGGTAGCGACCAAATCAGCGTGGCGGACAGATGACGGCATCCTTTCACCTGCCGGAATTGCCAATGTCGCTAGTTATCGAACCGAACAATCTCTTGCTCTCACTCGTCGGCACGCTCGCCCTTACGCTTGCCGCGTGCGGCAACGATGGGTCGGCGGGTTCCGAACATTCCGACGCGCGTGGATCAATTCCGTCCTCGGCAAGCTCTCGCGCTTCGAGCGGCCCCTCGACCGACTATCCGGCAATTGCGCAGGCCGATGTGCCTGACCCGTGCCTTACGCTGACCGAGGAGATGGCCGAGGCAGGTCTCGGAGCGAATGTCCGCGAAACGAACGATGACCCAATGGGATGCGATTGGTTGGCGCTCGAGCCGCGAACGTCGTTCGATCAACCGGTACGTATGATGACCCTGACGGCCAGCCATTGGCCGACTCACCTCTTTTCGAGCAGGGAGCTGAACGAACGGGAAATCCGCGAGGCGATCGCCACGCGTACGAACCATGATGGGCTCAATCCGCTCGGGCTGCAGGCCGGAGGACGCCATTATATGGCGGATGAGGAAGCGACGACCTACCTCATCATCCTCCCAAAGGTGGATATGGTCCGGACGGGGAGTGAGTTCCCCGGTGGCGAGCTTGTCGTGCTCGCCAAACTGAACAATCCGAACATGCCCATGCCACAGCGACTTGGCGCGCTTCGCGAAGCGGCTGGCGCCTACGCGGAGGCACTCGTCGCCAAGGCTCGAGAATCATGAGCAGCGCACGCATGAAGTTCAAGCTCTGCTTGCTGGCTGGCTGCATGCTGACGGCGGGTTGCGACGCACCTGGCGCGACCGACAGTGCCACCTCGATAGCCGCAGCCTATGCGCAAGGCGTCGGCTCGGAACCGTTCGCAACGGTCGTCGGCAATGACATCCCGGACCTTTGCGCCATACTCGACAAGCAGGCAGCGCAGCAAAGTCTGGATGCGCCGGCAGACAAGATACTTTCAGAGCCCCATGCTTGCGACTGGTATGCCGCCGACGTTCCCATCGGCGGCGAGCCGCGCGGGGTACATCTCGCCATCGTATCCTACGGTCACGAGCGCTTTGACGCCCATGGCGTTCGCGGCGAAGCTCTCGGCGCGAGACTCCTTCGGGCCACCAGCTTCACGCGTCTGGACGTGGTCGAGGATATCGAAGCGGGGTCGGCATTCGTCGTCGACGATGGATCGACGGCCAATCTACTGATCGTTCCCGACCTACATTTCGACCCCAACGAGAGCGGACGACCGCATGATCTTGTGGTGTGGGCGCAGCTCGACAATCCCAATCTCACCCCTGCCGAACGCAAGCAATCCATCGAGCCGATGGCCACCAGATTGGCCCACCTGCTGTGGCAGCGGGCGCAGGCCCAAGCAGGCTGAGGATGCACGCCCACCGCAACGATCAGCATCATCAATGACGAAGGAGAACGACCATGACCAATAGCAAAATGAAAAGCCTCACGCTCGCGATCGCCCTACTCGGTGCCCTTGGCGCTTGCAGCACAGCGGACATCGGCAAGGCGGTCGACACGTGGGAGCGAGCGACCGCCCCGACTTCCGGTAGCGATCAATCCGATGGTGAAGAGGACAGCGACGGCTGACCCTCGCGTCCCGGTGAAGACCACAAGCGACTTTTGGAGAAGGCCTATGCGTATATTCCTCTCAATATTTGCAACCGCCGCAACGACCCTGGCGCTTGCCGCACCTGCCAATGCACAAAAATGCGACTATCGCTTTTCTGGATCGATCGCGGTCCAGCACAACGGCGTGATCGAGCCGCTCAAGATGGCGCAGGTTCGGGTCAAGCGACGCGGCGGCACTGGCGCGGGTCGCGCGACCGTGCGCTCCAATGGCAACGGCGAATATGACGGCAGCTGGACATTCGACCGGGACGGCAACGGATTGGCGCCCGGCAGGCCCGACATTCAGTTCGACGTGCAGGTGAGGCTGCTCCAGCCGGGAATGCTCGCAATCAACGCACCGAGAGCCACGCAGCCTGAATGGCAGACGATCGCGAGTCATAGCGGGAAGGATTGCCAGCGCTTCCTCCTGACCCGTCCAACGGTCCTCGACACCGACAGGGCCGGCGATCCGAACCGCGATTTCAATCGTCGCGCCTTCATCTGGACGGCGTATCGTCGCCTACAGGAACGGCTCGGTCGCCTCGAACTGCGCCCCGACAAGCAGATGAATTTCGTCTATCCCGACCGCACGGTTGGCATGGGCGGCAACGACAACGGCAGTTATTACGTCCTGCGCGGTCATATTGACGACAATGACTGGAACAATATCGGCGTCCTCATCCACGAATATATGCACGGCTGGCATATGGCCTTCATGCGAGGCGAGATCAGCAAGGACTGCATCTGGGCGTCGCATCACAAGGCGGCGCGCGACAAGCGCGCCACGCGCTGCAGCGGCTTCATGGAGGGCTTCGCCGAAGCCACCGGCCAGCAACTCACGAAGGAATTGTTCGACGGCCAGCCCTATTACCGCCGGACCGCCGACCAGCGCCTGCGTTTCTACGGGCCGCTTAGCTCGAGCGAACTTCGATCGGGCGCTCGCTCCGGCAATGTGGGGCCGATTACGAACCGCGACGAGGCCGAGCGTACAGACGTGGGGTGGACCAACTTCCTCTTGCACCATCTCTGGCCGAACATCTGGATGCCTGCCGTCCGCTCGAACGAGCCCGGTGTCGACAATCTGGGCCAGTGCCAGCCGATGACGCCAACGATCTGGCAGCTGCTCAAAGCGGTCAAGAACGAGCGCCCCAGCTACGCCGGGGGCCAAGCAACCTTCAACTGGTTCGCGCAGATCCTGCGGGGACAGGTCGATGGCTACACTGCGAAGGATGCCACCACTTACCAGACCCTCGGCGATCCGTCCGAGAGCGAGGCGGCATTGCAGCAGCGCTTATGTCCACGAGGCAAGGTATGAGTGAGCGGCTCGCCTCCCTCCTGCTCGGTGCTTTGAGCCTGGTCGGATGCGACGATGTTGCCGCTCCGACGCCGTCCAGTGCGGACCCGCCGCCTGAAGTTGCGGTCGGCCCAGCGAACTCGCCCTTCCCACAGCTTTCCGAGTCCGAATTCCCAGACATCTGCACCTTTTTACCGCAATCAACGGCGGAGGACGGGCTCGGGTCGCCAGCACAAAATCTCACCAGCGATCCACTCGCTTGCGACTGGTTCGTCAACGATACGGCGGAAGGCGGGTCGATACGCGGCATGACGTTGGCTGCCGTCGGTTACGAACACACTCAGTTCGACGCCCACGGTGTACGCGGCCCCGAGCTCGGCGCTCGGCTACTCGAACTCACAAGCTATTCCAGTCTCGACCCGGTCGACACCGACGAAACCGGCGCGAAGTTCTTGGCGGACGACGGGGCCAGCACCAACCTTCTCGCGGTACCCCGCGTCCACCTCGTCATCGATGACGATCCCGACCCGCGCGATGTCGTCATCTGGGCCCAGCTCGATAACAAGAATCTCGATCGTAGCGCGAGGTTGAGCGCATTGCTGCCGGTCGCGCGCGAACTGGTGGGCGCGCTTACAGTCGACGAAGGGGGCGCTGCGGGCGATGCTTCCCACACGGCCATTAAACAGGAGAACTGAATGTGCCCAAACCAACGAGAAACCGGATCGCGCCGGCAAACGCTAGCCGCATGTCTTTGCTCGGGGTCGATTATCCGAACGCCAAGAAGAAGCAAGAAAGACGATGAAGTAGATCATCTTGGCCGCGACCATGCCGCGGGCAAACCCACCTACGTCCGCCGCATTCTCCTGAAAGGAACGACCATGAAACTTCTTCCATCTTGCGGTGCGGCTCTTCTCCTCTCCTCCTTGATTGCATGCGGCGATGCGGGTGGCTCCAGCACCGATGCCGATATCGACGAACCGAAGGCCGCGCAGTCCGAACAAGCCGGTGCCGATGCGGAACGACATGCCGACGGTTCGCCCTTTCGCGCGCTGACCGTCCGTGCATCGGGCGACATCGAGCTGCAGCGGCGCTTCGGGCCTGGCGAAATGTCGCTTGGCGGCGGCTGCATCGGTGGACAGGGAATGGCGTTCAGCGCCAGCGACGCTGACAATCCGACTGGACCAGACGTCTTCCTGTTGTCCTTCAAGGCGAAGGAAGTCCCCTCACAAGACGAGACCGGAACTTTCGAGCTGGAGGAAATGGCTCTCTGGAACGGCGGCACCAAGTTCGAATATGGCAATGTCCCCAACGTCTTCGAGGGCACCGGTAAGCTCGTCCTGACCACGCATGAAGGCCGCGGGCACAACGGACAAATGCGCGGCATGGTCCACGGCGACCTCGTCAACAGCGAGACTGGCGAACGCGCCGAGGTGGAGGCCAGCTTCCACTACGGAATGGGCTGCGGAAATCGAGCATGACCGCCCTCTTCCCGTCGCAACTGCGAACCATCGTCGAATGTAATCTGGTGTCCTTGGTGATCGCCCTGACGATTGTCCCTGGGCTGGCGGCGGCTGCCGCGTCATGCGGTCCCGATGGAACTTGGCCCACTACGCGGTTCCAGATCGTCCAAGTGTCACCATCAAAATAGGGCGCGGCCTCCAATCCGAATGTCCGCAATGGGGTCGCTAGACGCCCGCCCGCTCCTGGCACTTCGTTAGCTCGGCAAATAAGTCACGAATTAGGTGGATCGCATAAACCCATCTAACCGACGCGTTCGGTCATTAGATTCTTCTCGCGTCGTACGATTGCGGGACGAGCAAAACCCCACCAGGCAGCATTATAAACTGCGCCCGAATAAGGAACCACATCATCGGTCAGGAACGGAAAAGCCGGTAGCGTGAGGAATTTGGCGTAGATCGCGCGGTAGCGGAAAGGCAGGTTTAACGACTTCCTGACCTAAGAGCGGACCGACTGCTTACGGCCCAAGAGCCGCCATTCACTTTCCCGAGGCGAGACGTCTGGGCCTCGAAACAGAAATTTCCCAGCAATTTGAGTGCCCATTTTTGTCACCCATGGAACACCACAATCGAAAATTTGGAAAAGCGGGATCATTCCGAGACCAGTGCCCAAGCGGTGCGCTTTTTCGGCTCTTATCGAGCTCACGAGGACGCGGTTCGGCGTGTTTTGGCGACGAGGATGGGTGGCGGGCTGTTGGAAAATAGCTTCCGGCCATCGCTTGTGGACATAACCGCAGTCGAGAAGCGTCCGTCAGCATTCTGCCCGAAAACGGACAAATTTGATCGGTTTGCTGGATGGCTCATTGACGGTAAATGTCCTAAGCGTGATTGACTTGTGCAATTCGAGCCGATTGCTAACCCCATCAAGTTCTGACGAGTGAGATTCAAATGCCTGATAAAATCCTCCAGAAAACCCTCGAAGTGCTCAAAGAGGATGCGGAAGGCATACTGAGCGAATGGATCGAGCAGGCCGACGAAGACGGCGCCAAGCGCATCGACCTGTTCTCGGAGAAAGAGGAACGCGACCAGGCGGCGAGCCTCCTGCGATCGTTCCGCCTCGGCGTGCGCGATGCGTCTAAGGAAGGCGAGTTCGACCTGCATGATGAAAACTGGGCGGACCTTCGCGGCATCCTGTCGGAGATCACGCACGAGCGCGTCGAACGCGGGGTGCGCCCCGGCGAGATGGCGGCGCTCATCCTCGCCCTCAAGACGCCTCTGTTCGGGCGGCTTTCCGAGAAGCTCGAGGGCGATCCCGAAAAGCTCATCGAGGAAGTTCTTCTGGTGTCCAAGGCGATCGACGCCTTCGCGATCTACACCAACGAAGTATTCATTCAGGAACGTGAGCAGGTCATCGAGCGCCAGCGCGACGAGATGATGGAACTGTCGACGCCGGTGGTCGAACTGTGGGACAAGGTGCTCACGCTGCCGCTCATCGGCACGCTCGACAGCCTGCGCGCGCAGGAAGTCATGGAGAATCTTCTGCAGGCGATCGTCGAGCGACAGGCAGAAGTGGTGATTCTCGATATTACCGGTGTGAAGACGGTGGATACGCAGGTCGCGCAGCACCTTCTGCGCACCGCTGCCGCCGTGCGGCTGATGGGCGCGCGCTGCATCATCAGCGGGATCAGCCCCAAGATCGCGCAGACGATGGTCGAACTGGGCGTCGACGTCGGAGAAGTACGGACGCGGTCGTCGCTGCGGAGCGCCTTGATGGACGCCCTTACGGCGGTGGGCGTCGCCATTCGACCGATCGACGGCAACGAACCTTCGAAAAAATGAACGCAGCCGCCATCTACGCCGTCGAGGGGGTCTTGCTGGTTTCGATCACGAGCGACATCACCGACAGCGACATCATCGACCTTCAGGACGCGCTTTCGCGCCGGATCGCCTCGACGCAGTGCCGCGGGGTCGTGGTGGACATTTCCGCGCTCGAAATCGTCGATACGTTCGTCGGACGCGTCCTCGCGCAATTGACGTCGATCGCACGGTTGCTCGATGCGCAGACCTATGTGGTCGGAATGCGCCCGGCGGTTGCGATGACCCTTGTGGAACTCGGCATGTATCTGCCCGAGAACCAAACCGCGCTTACCCTGTCCCATGCGCTCGAGAAGATGCGCCAGTCGGGATTGGTCGATGGACTTCGCAAAGGCTCGTAAGGTCGCGACCGTCGAACTCGCAAGCGATCGCGACGTCGTGCGGGCGCGCTCGAAGGTCGCCGACGCGATGAAGTCGAACGGAAGCAACGACCTCATGCAGACGCGTTTCGTCACCGCCGTCAGCGAGGTGGTGCGCAACGCGCTGACCCATGCCAACGGCGGCACGCTCGAGGTGTTCGTCTTCCCCGACGCGTGTCACATCGGCGTTATCTGCCGAGATATCGGAAATGGCATCGCAGATCTCGAGGAAGCGATGGTCGACGGGTTCACCACACGCCGGGGCAGCATGGGCCGCGGTCTTGGCGGCGCCAGACGACTGGCCAAGACGTTCGAGATCGAGAGCATCGCCGGGGAAGGAACGACGGTGCGCATGGTCGGTTCGTGCAAGCTGAGATGATCGGCTGGCTGAAAATACAGGAACCCAGTGCCGTCGCCGAAGCGCGGCGTCGGGCGCGGCGGACCGCCAACGCGATCGGGCTGAACTCGATCAAGGTCGAGCATGCCGCCATCGTCGCGACCGAGATCGCCCAGAACATCCTGCGTCACGGCGGCGGTGGCCAGTTGCTGGTCGAGGTGTTCGGCGCACCCTCGCTGGAGCGCCTGCATATCGTCGGCTACGATCAGGGGCCCGGCATCGAACGGATCGACCGGATGATGCGCGATGGAGAAACGACCAAAGGTTCTCCCGGGACCGGTCTCGGCGCGATGAAACGGCTTGCCGACCGGATCGACATCTTCAGCCAGCCGGGTGAGACCGTCGTGGCGGCGGAGTTCCGGCGGCAGGCGGTGCGCGCGAGCGATCCGTGCGACCATTCTGGACTCAAGCTCGCCTACCCAGGCGAGCGTCGCTGCGGAGATGTCGTGGCCGCCCGGTCCGCTGGCGAAGAATGCTTCTACTTCCTGGCCGACGGGCTTGGTCACGGGGCGAAGGCCTCGATTGCAGCCTTGGCGGCCCGCAAGGCCTTTTTCGAGGCGACCGGGAAGGATCCTGCGGACATCCTTACGCAGATTTCCGACGCGATCGCCGGAACACGGGGTGCGGTCGGGGCCGTCGTCGCCATGAACCGATCGAACAACACCCTACGCTACGCCGGGATCGGCAACGTCAGCTCGATCCTCGTGCAAGGCAAGACCATCCGCCGGCTTGCGGTCCGCGACGGGCTGCTTGGCGGGCGTCGCTCGAGCCCGCACGAGGAGACCGTGGACATCGGCGACAACACCGTCCTTCTCATGCATTCGGACGGTCTCACCACGCTGCGCACCCTCGATGAAATGACAAGCCTGATGCAGCGCAGCGCGCCGGTCATTGCCGCAAGCCTGCTCGCCCGCTTCGTACGTGGCCGGGACGATGCGAGCATTCTCGTTGCCCGGGCGTCACACGCGAGGACATTGTGACATGGAACTGCTGACGGTCAGGATTGCCGCCGAAACGGACATCTCGCGGATCCGGCAGGTGACGGGCACGATCGCCCAGACATGTGGGTTGGAGAATTTCGCCAAGACGCGGGCCGTGACCGCGGTCCTGGAAATCGCCCGAAACGCCTTGCAATACGCAGGCGGCGGCCGCGCCCACTATCTGTTGCGGAGCGACCCGATGGGCTGCCTGCTCGTCGTCCGGATCGTCGATCAGGGCGAAGGCCTTCCCGACCGGACAAAACTCGATACCAATCGCCATCCGCTCAACAGTGCCGCATCTTCCGCTCGATCGTCCGGCTTGGGGCTCGGGCTCTCGGGGGTGAAGCGCCTTGCCGACAGGTTCGACCTGCAGAGTACGTCGGAGGGCACGAGGGTGGAAATGGCTTTCCTGCTTCCGAGCGCCTCGATCGATCGGAACGATCTCGCCGCGCGCATCCGTCAGAACATCGAGGGACTGAGCAAGACCGACCCGCTGGCGGAATTGTCGCGGCAGAACCGCGAATTGGCCGAAGCGATGGCCGAGCGCGAATTGCTGATCGCCGAGGTGCATCATCGAACCGGCAACAACCTCGCGTTGATCGTCGGGTTCATCCAACTGAGCAAACGCGCAGCGACGTCGGACGAAACACGATTGGCGATGACCGAACTCGAAGCGCGGGTCCATTCGGTGGCGAACGTCCACCAGGAGCTGCAACGCTCCAGCATGGCGGACCGCGTGTCGTTGCTGCCGATCCTCGACAAGGTGGCCAAGCATGCGACGGCCGCATTCTCGTCGGACGAACTCGATATCTCGATCGACGTCTTCGGCGATGCGGCGAACGTCTCGGGTAGCGCGGGGGTCGATCTCGGCCTGATCGTCAACGAACTGATCACCAATGCCTACAAGCACGCCTTCACCGGCCGGAGTACGGGCCGGATTTCGATCACCTTCGAGTGCGAGAATGACGGCGATAGCGAGCCTAAATGGGTGCTGTTGGTGAAGGATGATGGTGTCGGTCTCGCCAATGACGTGAAGCCCGAAAAATCGGACTCGCTGGGATGGAAGATGATCCGGGCGCTGACGTCTCGCCTGGCGGCCACGCTGTCGACAGGGTCGGACGATGGCTTCTTCGCGAGGATCGAGTTCCCCTCGTCATTCGCCGTCTCCGACGAGCCATCGCGCTCCGAGAAAGGCTCCAAGTAAAATCTGCTCTCGTCCGTCGCGACACGGATTGAATGCGAGTCCGAGGGCCCGTACTTCGATGCCCTTTTCATCTGGCATCTCGCGGCGCCGCACGCGAACGCGACTTGCTTCAGTCCAGCCCCAACCAGGAACGGATGATCATGGCGACGATGCCGATGAGGCCGACGGACAGCGCCCAGATGAGCACCAGCCAGCCGAGCCGCTTCCACCAGGGGCCAGGCGCGTTGTCCGCCATCAATGATAGCCCTCGCCGACCTTGCCTCTGAAAACCCAATAGGCCCAGGCGGTGTAGGCGAGGATGATCGGCATGATGATGACGACGCCCACCAGCATGAAGACCTGGCTCTTCTCGGGCGCGGCGGCTTCCCAGATCGTGACGCTGTCGGGGACGACATAAGGGAACATCGAGATGCCGAGGCCGATCATGCCCATCAGGAAAATGCCCAGTGAAATGATGAAGGGGCGGTAGGTCCGGCGTTTGCGCAGCGAGCGCTGGAGCGCGAAGAACAGGATGCCGGTAATGAGCGGGACCTGCGCGGTGAAGATGATGTTCGGCATCGAGAACCAGCGGTCCTGATAAGCGCCCGCCAGCGTCGGCGTAGCCACGCTGACCGCAATCATCATCATGAGCGTCGCGAAAGCGGCGGGCTTGGCAAGGCGAAACGCATGGTCCTCGACGCGGCCTTCGCTTTTGATCGCCAGGAAGGCGGCACCGAGCAGGGCATAGCCCGCGACCACGCCGACCCCGGTCAGCATCGAATAGGGTGTCAGCCAGTCGAGCCAGCCACCGGCATAATCGCGTCCTTCGACCGTGATGCCCTGTAGCAGGGCACCCAGGATCATCCCCTGACTGAGTGCAGCGATGATCGAGCCGCCGAAAAACGCAAAGTCCCAGAAGCGTTCGTGTCGCGGATCGCGCCAGCGAAATTCGAAGGCGACACCGCGAAAGACGAGGCCAAGGAGCATGGCGATGATAAGCGGGTAGGTGGCAGGGAGGATGATCGCATAGGCAAGCGGGAAGGCGGCGAAGAGGCCGCCGCCCCCTAGCACCAGCCACGTCTCGTTACCGTCCCACACGGGCGCGATGGCGTTCATCGCCTGGCTGCGCTCCTCGCCTTCCCCGAGCAGCGGAAAGAGAATTCCGATGCCGAGGTCGAACCCGTCCATGACGACGTACATGAATACCGCGAAGGCAATGATGAACGCCCAGATGGTGGTGAGGTCAGCATTATAGTCGACCATCAGACACGCTCCTTGCCGTGCGGATCGTCGCCGTCGGGAAGCGGCTCCCCGCTGTCCTCGTGGGTCGGATTCTGTGTCGGCCCCGGCGTAATCCCTGCGGTCCGGATGGGCGGTTCGCCCGCTCCTGCGGGTCCGCGTTCGCCCGGATGGGGCGGCGAGGCCATGAGCCTGAAGATGTACCAGACGCCGATGCCGAAGACCGCGAAATAGACCACCACGAACGCGATGAGGGAGGCCGCGACCGCCGGGGCGTCGAGCGGGCTGGCGCTGTCGGCGGTGCGGAGCAAACCGTAGACGGTGTAGGGCTGGCGGCCGACTTCGGTGGTGATCCACCCCGCCAGAACGGCGATGAGACCCGACGGGCCCATCAAAATGGCAGCGCGATGCAAGAGAGGGGTGTCATACAAGCGCCCGCGAAAACGCTGGACGAGACTGAAGAGCCCAAGACCCGCCATCAGGAAGCCGAGCCCGACCATGATGCGGAACGCCCAGAAGACGATCGGCACGGGCGGCTGGTCCTCGTCCGGAACCGTGTCGAGGCCTTTCATCGGCGCGTCGAGGTCGTGCTCGAGGATCAGGCTCGAGAGCTTGGGAATGCCGAAAGCATAATCGAGTGTCTGCGTTTTCTCGTTGGGAATGCCGAACAGGTAGAGCGGCGCCCCGTCGGGATGGCTCTCGTAATGCCCTTCCATCGCCATGACCTTTACCGGCTGGTGCTCGTAGGTATTGAGCCCGTGCATGTCGCCGATCACGATCTGCGCGGGCGCCACCAGTGCCGCCATCCACATCGCCATCGAGAACATCGTGCGGGCGTGCTGGCTGGTGTTGTCCTTGAGGAGGTGCCACGCCCCCACCGCCCCGACGATGAAGGCGGTCGTGAGATAAGCGGCGGTGATGGTGTGGGCGAGGCGATAGGGGAAGCTGGGGTTGAAGATGATCGGCAGCCAGCTTTCACCGGGGACGAACAGCCCCAGTTCGTTGACGAGATGGCCTTGCGGCGTCTGCATCCAGCTGTTCACCGACAGGATCCAGAAGGCCGAGACGAAGGTCCCGAGCGCTACCATCAGCGTGGCGAAGAAATGCAGGCCCTTGCCGACCTTCTTCTGCCCGAACAGCATGACGCCGAGAAAGCCCGCCTCGAGGAAGAAGGCGGTCAGCACCTCATAGGCCATGAGCGGTCCGATGACCCCTCCCGCCTTGTCGGAGAAGACCGACCAGTTGGTGCCGAACTGGTAGGACATGACGATGCCCGACACGACGCCCATCGCGAAAGTGATGGCGAAAATCTTCAGCCAATATTTGAACAGGTCCATGTAGTGCGGCTTGCCGGTCTTCAGCCACAGCGCCTCGAGCACCGCAAGAAAGCTCGCCAGCCCGATGGTGAAGGCGGGGAAAATGAAGTGGAAACTGACCGTGAAGGCGAACTGGATGCGCGCCAGAAGCAGCGCGTCGGCCTGGTCGAACATGGGTTTCGCAACTCCTTTTCCGCTCGCCTTAGTCCGGTAGCGAGATCGATGCTTTGACCGCGATCAAACCGTCACCGCATGGTCGCCGTCCCGATACATGATCTGCGGGAAATCGGCGAGGGTCATCGCAATTTCACGCAAAAAGGGCCCCGGCATCGCTGCCGGAGCCCCTCATGGTTCGGGTCGAGGGCTCGACTAGAAGTCGAAGCGCGCGAGGAAGGTGAAGCGACGATCGTTGCGGAACGCCGAGCGCGTCGCCCGCGTGCCGTCATAATCGATCAGCTGCGTGGTGCGCGTCACTTCGTCGAGAAGGTTCACGCCCTGCACGCCGAGCTTGAGATTATCGCTGACCGAGAAGAACAGCGATGCATCCAGTTGGCCCGTCGCTTCGCCGTAGATCGGCGAGAAGGGGAAGATCACGTCGCGCGGGGTCTGGAGGAAGTCGCTCCGCCAGTTATAAGCCGCACGCGCCGAGATCGGACCCTTTTCGTAGAATACGACCGCATTGACCGTATGCTCCGAGATGCCGGCGAGCTTCAGGTCCTGCGCGAACGGGCTCTGCTCCGCGCCCGCCTCGCTGTTCCGGAACTCGCCGCCGTCCACATAGGTGTAGGTGAACTGCGTCCCGAGCCCATCGAGCGGCCCGGGCAAGAAGTCGTAGACCTGCTGATAGGCGACTTCGACGCCCTTAACCGTTCCGGATTCGAGGTTGTAGACGCTGTCGAAGCGGAAGTTGTAGTCGATGCCCGTGATCGGGTTGGTGAAATTGCGTTCCTCCGCACCCAATGCCACGACATCGTCGATCTGCTTCATGAAGCCTGTAACCGTGAGCGAGCCGACCGTGTCCCAATACCATTCGAAGGACAGATCGTAGTTCCACGCCGTCGTCGGACGGAGCAACCTGTTACCCGTATTGATGGCGAAGAGCGGACCGGTCAGGAGCCGATTGCTGTCGAACAGGACCCGCGTGTTGTCGCCGACGAAACCGCCCGTGCGATAGGAAGCGAGATCCGGACGGAAGATGCCCTTCGATGCCGCGCCGCGGATGATGATGCCATCGCCCAGATCGAGCCGCGCGTTGAAGCTCGGCAGCCAGTCGTCATATTCGATATCCGCGTCATCGGGAACGACCGCGCCGTTGAAGGCGGCGATGAACTCGTCGAGACGCGCGCCTTCGAGGTCGCAGAAGCCGCCTTGGGTCTGTCCTTCGGGGACGTTCTCGCAGCGGTTGAGGATGTCCTCGAGCTCGACGACACCGTCACCGTCACCGCCGAAATTCACGCCGTTGATAACGTTGGGCGCGTCAAGCGTGTCGGCTTCGGGGAAGGCAACCTGGCCGTCGCTGATCACCCGGGTGCGCGCGTAGCGGACGCCGAAGTTGCCATCGAGCACCCAGCCGTTGCTGAATTCGGTGCCGTAATCGAAGCGCGCATAGCCCGCGAGCGTGTTTTCCCGAACCTGGCTGATCTGCCCTTCGTTGAAGATCGGGCGACCCTGATCGTCGGTCTGGATGACGTCGCGACGTTCCGACGTGAGCGTAAAGTCCTTGATCTCGTTGAACTGGTCTTCCGCTTCGCCGCTCAGGTAGAGGCCGACGAGGTCTTCGGGGCCGAAGAAATAGGCGGGCCCGATCGGCTGATCGACTGCGCCGCGCTGGAAGTTGTCGCCGAACGGATCGTAGAGGTTCGCATATTCGGGGAAGTCGACGACATAGGCGCCGCCGCCTTCGCCGTAGAAGCGATCGCGGTTATTCTGACCCCAGCTCCAGTCGCCATTGCGCGAGGTCCACGTGTCCCCGAGGTTCGACCATACCTGATAGGTGGCAGAGCGGGTCGTGCGGTTGCGTTCGGCCCAGCGCGCACCGAACTTGGCTTGGCGCAGGAAGCCGTTGTCGGAAATGTCATATTCCCAATCGTTCTTCAGCGAGAAGAGGTCGCCGTTGTTGCGCACGCGACCGTCGAGGTGGAACCAGTAGAAGGTCCGCTCGTCGTCCGACGCCGAGGACACCGGCACTTCGCCCGCGGCCTGGCCGACTTCGAAGAATTTGACGACCGGCGTTTCGCCGCGATTGTCGAAATAAAGATCGGAGAAGGTCCGCATCGCGACGATCACGCCGTCGTCGTTGCGGTTCGAATTGACCCACTGCGCCTCGATGTTCGAGCGCAGTCGGTCGGTAAATTCGTAATCGAGATCGAAGGAGACGTCTTCGGTCATCGCTTCCGACACCGTGTCGAGACGCAGCAATTCGGTCGGAATGCCCGGTACGCGGACGCTGCCCTCGAGCGAGGCCTGCGTGTAGTAGGCGGACACGAGCTGGCCATTTTCGAAGATGGGCGTCGTGCCCGGCACGATGACAGGGAAATTGTCGGGGCTGTTCACGAGCGCCAGCGTCGCAAATTCGCTCGTATCCGAGTCGCTTTCGGCGCGCAGATATTCGAGCGTGGCCAGCAGGCGACCGTCCCAGCTTTCGAACTGGCCGACCGCCGAATAGGCGCGGCGATCGCGACCGATCGTGGTCGTGCGAACGCCCGCCCCCTTCGGCGCGATGACCGAATTGGCGGGCGGGAATTCGTCGGGTCCGAGGACGCCGTCGCCCGCAACCCCTCCGCTGTCGGTGAAGGCGGCGCGAAGGCAGGGGCCGTCGAGCGTGTCGGCGCGATAGCAGGGGTCGGTGATCTGGCTCGCGTCGGTCCGCGTGATCAGCTCCTGCTGGGCGTAGGCGCCCTGGATGCCGAACGTGCCGAAGCGCGTTTCAAAAGTGTTGGACGCGAGCACGGAGAAACCCGGCGACCATTCTTCGGCCAGATCGCCGACATTCGCTTCCACCGTGCCGGCGAGCTTGAAGCCCGGGCTGTTCAGGGGCTTGCGGGTGACGAGATTGACCGTACCCGAAATGCCGCCCTCGATCATGTCGGCGGTGAGGTTCTTGAAGACTTCGACGCGGCCGAGAAGCTCGGGCGACACGTCGTTGAAGCCCAGCGTGCGGCCACCGTCGGCGGAGAAGATGTCGCGGCCGTTCAGTTCGGAGCGGACATAGGGGAGACCGCGGATGATGACGCCCGAGCCCTCGACCGAGAAGCGGTCGGGGTCGTCGCGCTGCACGAAGCGGCTGATGTTGACCCCGGGCACGCGCTGCAGCGATTCGGCGACCGAACGATCGGGGAGCGCGCCGATATCTTCGGCGGTGATGACGTCGACGAACGTGTCCGCCTCGCGCTTAATGTCCTGCGCCGTCTCGAGGCTGCGAAGGAAGCCGGTGATGACGATCGAATCATCTTCTTCCTCGACCGGCTGGTCGGTGCCGTCTTCCTCTTCCTGCGGGGGCGTGCCGGCATCCTGCGCGTAGGCGGGGCTGACGAGCATCATGCTCATCGCAAAGGCCGATGCGGTGCCAAACATACGCATGGCGAACTTGTTCTTGTCTTCGGTCACCAACTTATCCTCCCCTGGGAACTCTCCTGCGCGCCTGACCCGCGCAAAACTGTGATCCTTCACGTTTAATCAACCGTGTGATCGTTCACAAGCGCGACATTGAGCGTTCACAAATGGCTGCTTTTCCCTTATTTCGCGATGCCTTAGGGTAGAGTGGAGCGCTTCACTGTTGCACCGAAGTTACAGCGCCGCCAGTCGGGAGGGAATGAGCGATGGCCATCAAGAAGATCGTGATCGTCGGCGGCGGCACCGCGGGCTGGATGGCAGCGGCCGCCCTGTCGCGTCTCGCGCAGAGCGGGCAGATCGAGATAACGCTCGTCGAATCCGAGCTGATCGGCACGGTCGGGGTCGGCGAAGCGACCATCCCGCCGTTCATCGACTTCAATAACCGCCTCGGGATCGACGAGGCCGAGTTGCTGGCCGCGGTGCAGGGCAGCTTCAAGCTCGGCATCCACTTCGTGAACTGGGAAACGGTCGGCGACAGCTATTTCCATCCCTTCGGCCAATATGGCTATGCGGTGGACAGCGTGTCGTTTCACGATCTGTGGCTACGCTATCGCCAGGCAGGCGATCCGCGACCGCTGCACCAGTTCAGCCCCGAGACGGTGGCGGCGATGCACCGCAAATTCCACCACCAGTCGGAGAGCGAAGAACTGCCGGCGGTCAATTACGCCTATCATATCGACGCGACCGCCTACGCGAAATTCCTGCGCGGCTATGCGGAAGCGCGCGGCGTCGTGCGCCGCGAGGGAAAGATCGCGACCTCGCACCTGCACGGCGAAAGCGGCTTTGTCCGCGCGGTCGAGATGGAAGACGGAGAAGAGATCGAGGGCGATTTCTTCGTCGATTGCTCGGGGTTCCGCGGTCTCCTCATCGAACAGGCGCTCGAGACGGGCTACGAGGACTGGACCCACTGGCTGCCCTGCGACCGTGCGGTGGCCATCCCCACGACGGGTGACGGGACAGTGCTTCCCTATACCCGCGCGACCGCCCATTCGGCGGGCTGGCAGTGGCGCGTCCCGCTGCAACTCAGGAACGGCAACGGTCACGTCTATTGTTCGCAATATATGGACGCCGACGAAGCGACGCAGATCCTGCTCGACAATGTCGATGGCGAGACGATGGCCGAGCCCAACCATTTGCGCTTCGTCACCGGGCGCCGGAAGAAGTTCTGGAACAAGAATGTCGTCGCGATCGGGCTATCGGGCGGGTTCATGGAGCCGCTCGAATCCACGTCGATCCACCTCATCCAGAGCGCGATCTCGAAAGTCGCGGGGATCCTCAGCCTCGATGGCATTAGCGAAGCGCAGGAAACGAGCTTCAACCGTATCATGGGCAAGGAGTTCGCGCGGATCCGGGATTTCCTGATCCTGCATTACAAGGCGACCAAGCGCGACGACAGCGAGTTCTGGAACTACTGCCGCAACATGAGCATCCCCGACACGCTCCAGGAGAAGATCGATCTCTTCACGCTGAATGCCCAGGTGCTGCGCGAGGAGGACGAACTCTTCACCGAGACGAGCTGGACGGCGGTCATGTACCATCAAGGCATCACGCCCGGACGACCCAGCGCGATGGCGCATTCGATCGATCTCGCGAAACTGCGCAGCGAATATAATGCGATCGATGAATCGATCCGCTATTCGGTCGGCACCATGCCGACCCACGACCGCTACCTGTCGACCTATTGCCCCGCGCCGCGAAAGGCGGGCTGACGCGCCCGCCCCGCGAGGTTTCTAGAAGGAGCAGTCGGTTTCGGGCGGCACCTCCTGCCGGGCGATCGCGGAGATCTTCATCCGGAACGGCGCCACCGAACGCAACGTCAGCGTGTCACCGAGGCCCGGCGCGCATTCATCGGTAATGATCATCTCGCGCCAGCCCTTGCCCGCGCTCAGCGCCAGCCGCTCGCGAATGTCGATCTCCGTGCCGCCGACCATCAGCATGACCGGCCCCGCGGGCGGTGTCTCGACTTCGTAGGCGATGCGGTACGCACCGCCGCCCTGCCCGCTTTGCGAAAGCGACAGGCGGCTGTCGGGCGCGAAGACGATCTCGCGTGCATCTTCCTGCCGATCACGGTCGACCCCGCGTACCACGATCCCGTTGGCGGAGCCGATGAGGTTGGGCAAGGCGACCGCACCCGCGGTGGCGCTGACGCCGTCCTCGAGCTTGCCGTTGGTGAACCAGGCCGAGGAGGCCGCCTCGAGCAGCGCGCACCCCTCGTCGAGCATCCCGCCAGCGCTCGGCGCATCGAGCGACAGGCCGTAGCCGACGGGGAAGAGAATGTTGCTATCGCCCGCGTTGACGGGGCTGCCGTCGCAGGTCGAAGGCCAGCTGAACGACAGACGCCCGGTGGCGGGCATGCGACCGTACAGCACATCGGCGACGCCTGCGCCCTCGCCACCCGGTAGCCAGCTTGCGACGAACGCGTCCGAGGCGTTCATCTCGCGGTTCATCCACAACGGCCGCCCCGAAAGGAAGACCGCCACCGCGGGGATGCCGTCCGACCGATAGCGGCGCAGCAGTTCGAGGCCCTCTTCGTCGGCGAAGACCTTGTTCTTCCGGTCGCCGGCAAATTCGGCATAGGGTTCCTCCCCGAAGACCACGACCGCGACATCGGGGCGCTCTGCATAGGAGCCGTCCGCCGACAGCGTGGCGCTACCCCCACCGGCATTCGCCATCTCCGACAGGCCCGCCCAGATGGAGGTCGCGCCGGGAAAATAAGTGGCGTTGTCGAGTTCGGTCCCGCCCTGCCACGTCAGCGTCCACCCGCCCGCTGCCTGCGCAATCGAATCGGCCGCGCTCCCGGCGACCAGCACGTTGGAACCCGGCCGAAGCGGGAGCAGATTGTCGTTCTTGAGGACGACCTGACTCTTGGCGACCGCCTCACGGGCGAGGGCGCGATGCGCCGCTCCGCCGACCTTCGCATAATCTCCCGCATTGGCGCGCTCGCTGGGCCGTTGTGCATCGGGCCCGAGGATGCCCGCGCGCAGCTTCATGCGCAGCACGCGGCCAGCGGCCTCGTCGAGCCGCGCCATCGGGACCGTCCCGTCGTTCACCTGTGCTACGAGATTGTCCATGAGGCCCTTCCAGTCGTCGGGCACCATGTAGATATCGAGCCCTGCGAGGAGCGACTGGGGACAATCCGTGACCGTGCAGCCGGCCACCTGTCCGTGACCGTTCCAGTCGCCGACGACGACCCCGTCGAAGCCGAGTTCACCGCGCAGATAGTCGTCGAGCAGCGGCTTGTTGCCGTGCATCTTGCGCCCGTTGACCGAGTTGAAGCTCGCCATGATCGTCTCCACACCCGCAGCGATGGCTGCGGGATACGGTACGGCGTGGACCGACTTCAGCGCGCCCAGCTCCATGTTGACGTCGCCCTGGTCGACCCCCTGGTCGGTCCCGCCGTCGCCGAAGAAATGCTTGGCGGTGGCGATGACATGTCCCCGGCCGAGTCGCTCGCCGTCGCCGATGCGGCCCTGAAGGCCTTCGACGAGCGCTGCGCCCATGCGCGCGACGACGGCAGGGTCCTCCGAATAGCTTTCATAGCTGCGGCCCCAGCGGTCGTCGCGCGCGACGGCCACCGTGGGCGAGAAATTCCAATCGATCCCGGTCGCCTCGATCTCGACCGCGGTGGCGGCGCCGATGCGCCGCACGAGGTCGGTATCGCGTGTGGCGCCAAGCCCGATATTGTGCGGGAAGATCGTGGCGCCGATGACGTTGGTATGGCCGTGCACCGCGTCCGTCCCCCACATGGTGGGGATGACGGGTTCATCGCCCGCCGTCGGGCGAACCGAGGCGTCGTACATTTCGTCGGCGTAGCGCAGCCATTCGGATGCGGGTGCGAACTCGTCGCCGTAAGGGCCGCCGTTGCCGCCATTGAGGTAGGAGCCGAAGCGGTAGCGCTCCATGTCCTCTGGCGTGAAGCTGTTGATCTGCGGCTGGATCAATTGCGCGACCTTGCGCTCGACGCTCATGCGAGACAGCAGGTCGGCGACCATCGCATCCTCGTCCGTCACGCCCTGCGGCGCGGCGACCGGGGCCGCGCTGGTCGCGGAGGCGAGCCTCGCGGCGCGTTCGCACGGGGTGGTCGTGCAGGCAGTCAGGGCAAGAGCCATCAGGCTCGTGGCGGTGGCGATGCGGCGCATTGATCTCTCCTCTTCCTTACCCCGAGCCTAGCAAAACTGTGAGCGTTCACAAGATCGGATGATGGACGAAAGCCCGCATGATGGGGTAAGCGCGCCAATCAAGGAGCTTGGGTGAAGAAGCAGGGCATCACGATCGAGGACGTCGCGCGCGCGGCTGGCGTGTCGCGCCAGACGGTGAGCCGCGTCATCAACCGCCAGTCGAGCGTGAGCGCGGCCGCGCGCGAGGCCGTCGATAAGGCGATTGTCGATCTTGGCTACGTCCCCAACATGGCGGCGCGGCGCATGGGCGGGGCGCGTTCCTACCTTATCATGGCCATCAACGATCGCGCGCGTACGATCGAGAACTGGTCGGCGGGGCGCGGCAACGACTGGGTCGACCAGATGCTCTATGGCGGGATGCTCGCCTGCGAAGAGCGCGGCTTCCACATGATGTTCGAGCTCGTCGAAACCGAAACCGAGGAGGCGGTCCGGCAGCTCAAGCGCATCGTGACGAGCCTGCACCCCGACGGTGTCATCCTGACGCAGCCGCACAGCGAAAATCTCTCGCTCGTCCGGATGCTCGAGGAGCGCGGGCGACCGTTCGTACGCATCGGCATGCCGCACGAGCACATCGATGCGCCCTGTGTCCACATGGACGAGGCCGCGGCGGGACGCGCCGTCATCGATCATCTCGTCGCATTGGGTCATCGCGACATCGGGATCGTTGCCGGCGACCCGCGGTATCGCACGAGCGTCGCGCGCAACGAGGGCTACGCCGCGGCCGCGAGCGAAGCGGGAATCGCGCCGCGCATCGAAGAAGGCGGCTTTGCCTTCGACCGCGCCGAGCAGATTGCCCGCCAGTGGTTCGCCAGCGACGACTTCCCGACCGCGATCATCGCCGACAATGACGAGATGGCCTTCGGGGTCATGCATGCCGCGCGCCGCCACAGCGTCGAAATCCCCGCGCAGCTGTCGTTGCTCTGCTTCGAGGATACGCCGGGGGTGCGCTTCGCCATGCCGCCGCTGACCGCCGTTCGCCAACCGACCGCCGCGCTCATTGCCAAGGCCAGCGAACTGCTGATGGACGCCGCCGAAGGCGAGAAGATCGCGGGTGTGCATATCGAGCCTTTCACATTGGTCGAGCGCGAGACGACGGGGCCGGCTCCGCGGTGAACGGCTTCGAGCGCCGCTACATTCTCGCCAATGTCGGCGCGTTCCTTGCTTTCCTTCCCCTTCTCGTCCTGCTCCTTCCACGCCGGGTCGAGGCGGTCGCGCCCGCCGACCCGCTGACCCTACTTTCCGTGTTGCTGCTGGTCGGCGGCGTCACTGCCAGCCTCGCCAACATCGCGGCGGGGCACTGGAGCGATCGTTGGTTCGCCGCAGCGGGCGACCGTCGCGGGCTCATCGCGCTCGGGCTCGGTGCGGTGCTGGCAAGCTACGTCCTGCTCGCCACCGCGATGAGCGCAGTGGCACTCCTTGTCGCGCTCATCGCCTTCCAGCTTGCCTTCAACATCATGTTCGCACCGATGGGCGTCCTGCTGGCCGACCATGTTCCCGACGCCCGCAAGGGCCTCGTCGCCGGCGGGCTCAACATGGCCTTGCCGATCGCGGGCTTCGGGATCAGCGCCTTGGGCTGGCTCGGCAATCGTGACGCGCTCTGGCCGTTCGCGCTGGTTGCGGTTTCGATCGCCCTCTTGTTCCTGCCACTGCTGGTTCGCTGGCCGCCCGCCCCGCCCTCGAACGAGACCCTGGCGGCCCCCCTGCGCTTCGATCTGTTGCGGGGAGACTTTGCCATGGCGTGGATAGCGCGCTTGCTCGTCCAACTGGGCGCCGCCAGCCTCCTTGGTTATCTTTTCCTCTATGTCGACACGGTCGCATCGAGCGCCGCAGGCTTCGGGGCGGGCGACACGTCGTCCGCCGTTGGATGGCTGACCTTCCTCGCCAATCTGATCGCCATCGGAGCGGGACTGGCGGCGGGGCGCCTCAGCGACCGGATACGGCGCAGGCGGCAACCGCTGATCCTGTCCGCGCTGCTCGTTGCCGCGGCGCTCGCCTGTCTCGCCCTCGCACCCTCTTGGCCACTCATCATTATCGCCTATGCGCTTTTCACCGCCGGGTTGACCGCCTTCCTGTCGGTGGACAGCGCCATGGTTGCGCAGATCGTTGCGGCGCGTGCCAACCGGGGCGCGCTGCTCGGACTCATGAACCTCACCAATACGCTTCCCGCGATCATCGCTCCCGCGCTTGCCCTCGCGTTCGCCCAGACGATGCTGGAGGGCTCGTCGCTCCGGCTCCTGCTGGGGCTCGGTTCTGTCGCCGCGATCGTTTCGGCAATCGCGGTCGCCCGCATCCGCTCGATCGACTGATCGGGGACCCTCCCACAAAAGGATGGACGGGCGCGATGTGATCGTTCACGCTGCCTCTTAATCAGACCGTTTTCTTGGGGAGGAATGTCCGATGGTCAGTGTGACACCCGATGCCGCGAGCAGCACCGATCCGCGTCCGGCGATCGAGAACGATGCCGGCATCGACGCGCCGGGGCTCAACTATTTCGTCTTCGCGCTCTTCTTCATCTTCGGCGGCATCACGTCGCTGAACGACGTCATCATCCCCAAGCTGAAGGAACTGTTCACGCTCAACTACACGCAGGCGATGCTGGTGCAGTTCTGCTTCTTCACCGCCTATCTCGTCATCGGGATCCCGGGTGCCAAGCTGGTCAAGAAGATCGGCTACATGCGCGGCGCGGTGGCGGGGCTCGTGACCATGATGGTCGGCTGCCTCCTCTTCATCCCCGCAAGCCAGACCGCCACCTACGGCATTTTCCTGTTCGCGCTATTCGTGCTCGCGAGCGGGGTCGTCATCGTACAGGTCGTCGCCAACCCGCTCATTAGCCTGCTCGGCCCGCAGAAGACCGCGCACAGCCGCCTCACCTTCGCGCAGGCGTTCAACTCGCTAGGCACGACGGTTTTCCCCTACGTGGGCGCGATCGTCATCCTGGGCAGCCTTGCGACGGTAACCGCCGATCAATTGTCGGGCGTCGAGCTGCAACAATATCGCCAGGCCGAGAGCGCGGCGATCTGGAAAGGCTATCTCGGGCTCGCCGCGATGATCGCGGTCGTGGCGCTGGCGGTGTGGATGTTCCGCAACCGGCTGAAGGGCGAGCAGCATTCGCCTTCGTCGGGGCTGGCGGGTTTCGACCTCATCAAGCGCACGCGCTTCGGCTACGGTGCATTGTGCATCTTCCTCTACGTGGGCGCGGAAGTCGCGATCGGCTCGATCATCGTCAACTATCTGATGCAGGCCGACGTCCTCAACCTGCCCGAGAGCGAGGCCGGAAAGCTGATCAGCCTCTACTGGGGCGGCGCGATGGTCGGCCGCTTCATCGGCTCGGGGCTGCTGCGGGTCTTCTCGCCCGGCAAGATCCTGATGTTCAATGCGCTGGGCGCGATCGCGCTCATCCTGATCTCGGCCAACACGAGCGGCGAGGTCGCAGCCTATTCGCTGCTCGCCGTCGGCCTGATGAACTCGATCATGTTCCCGACGATCTTCAGCCTCGCCTGCGAAAAGCTCGGCAGCCGCGCGGCCGACGGATCGGGCATCATCAACATCGCCATCTTCGGCGGTGCCGTGGTTCCGCTCCTTTTCGGGGTCATTGCCGACGCCTCGGGCAGCCTGCGCGTGGCGCTGGCGCTACCGATCGTCTGCTACGCGATCATCGCGGGCTTCGGTCTGTATGCCCGCCGCCCGGCGGAGGGCGCAGCGCTCTAATCGCCGTTCGACGGAACTCCCCGCGCCCGCCTGACTTTGATGTTCGAACAGTCAGGCGGGCGTGAATGAGCGACAAGAAATATATTGGATTGATCGGTGCGGGTTCGATCGGCTGCTGGCTGGGCGGGCGATTGAAGGCTGCGGGTCACGACGTCGCGATCCTGCGTGAAGAGAGGCGCCGCGACACGCACGATGAGATCATCGTCCTTGTCGAGAACGGCGAGGAAAGCCGCGTCAAGCTGCCCGTCCTTTCCGAACTGGCGCCCAAGCCCGACATTCTGCTCGTCGCGGTGAAGGCGATGTATCTCCAGCAGGTCGCGCCGCTGATCGCCGCCAACAGCGATGATCATACGCTCGTCCTGCCGCTGCAGAATGGCGTTCCCTTCTGGTTCATGGGCGACAAGCCCGTCGCCGACATCGACCCCGTCGGCTCGGTGCTTCATTCGGTGCCGCGCGGGCAGGTGATCGGCAACGTGGTCCATGCCAGCGTCGACCGCAAAGGCGACTGGATCCGCATCAAGAAGGCCGACACGCTCCTGCTCGGCGAACCAGGCGGTGCGGTGTCGCAGCGCGTCATCGACCTGGTCAGCATGTTCCGAGACGCAGGCGTCCCCGCCCAGCAGAGCGACCATATCCGCTCGGACATTTGGTACAAGCTATGGGGCAACCTGACGCTCAATCCGATCAGCGCGCTGACCCGCGAAACGGTCGACCGGCTGCTCGCCGACGAGGATGTCGTGTCGCTCATCACCGGGGCGATGGAGGAGTGCCGCACCATCGGCGAGGCGATCGGCTGCCCGATTAGCGAAAGCGTCGAAGCGCGGCTCGACGTCGCGCGCACGCTCGGCGTCTTCAAGACCTCGATGCTCCAGGACCTCGAAGCCGGACGCCCTCTGGAATGGAAAGCACTCGTCGCCGCGCCTCGCTCCATCGCACGCCAGCACGGCATCGAGACGCCGTTTATCGACACGATCCTCGGGCTGACCCGGGTGCTCGACCAGGGGCTCGCCTAGCTCCGCGCCCGAAGTGCAGCATCGATCATCGGGCGCACCTCGACCCGCGCCTTGAGATTGGCCGCGAGCAAAGCGGTGCCCGAAATCTTGCGCTGGACGAACAGTGTCTCGGGTGGCGGCAGATGCCAGGACGCGCGGTCCTCGGCGATGCGCATCCCATCCTCGCGCAGGCCACCCACGAACGCGCGGTCGCCGAAGTCGAACGGTCCTTCGCCGTCGAACTCGCGCAGGATGACATCGATCATCGCGCCGATCCGGTCGGCATGGCGGGTTGCCGCCGCCTCGTTGAGGAAACCCGCCGCGAGCGCCGCGTGGATCACGCCCTGCCGGTCATGCGAGCGGACCGCTCGCAGCACGTCGGCATAGGCAGAAACGATGGAATCGCCGAGAGCGCGGGTCGCGCCGAAGTCGAGCAGCACCAGCCGCCCGGTTGCGGGCTGGAAGCGGTAATTGGCGAAGTTGGGGTCCGTCTGCATCACCCCGAATTCGAAGAGTTCGCGCAACACCAGTTCGATGAGCTCTCCCATCACGCTGTCGCGCACGTCCTGCGGCTCGCCTGCAAGGCGCTCGATCGGTACGCCCTCCACATAGGTCATGGCGAGGATTTGCGGCGTCGTCAGTTCGGACACCATCTCGGGAAGGACGTAGCGCGCATCTCCCGCCAACCGCTCGGCGTAGGCGACCAGTTCGCGTGCCTCGCGTTCGTAGTCTGCCTCCTCGTGCAGTTGCTCCTTCGCGGCGTCGAGCAGCGGTGCGATATCGAGCTCTTTGGGCAATAGACCCGACACGCGCAGCAGCGTCGCCACATTGTCGACATCGCTGTCGATCGACTGGGCGACCCCCGGATACTGGATCTTGATGGCAAGCTCGCGGCCGTCGGGAAGCACCGCGCGATGCACCTGTCCGATCGAGGCGGCGGCCATCGGCGTCGGTTCGAAGCGGCGAAAGCGACGCCGCCAGTCCTCGCCCCATTGTGCTTTCAGCAACATATTCAACTGCTGCGGCGGCATCCGATGCGCCTGGTCACGCAGCCGCGAAAGGATTTGCGCCAGTTCGGGCGGAAGCATGTCGCCCGCGTCCATCGAGATCATCTGCCCCAGCTTCATTGCCGCACCGCGAAGGTGCGACAAGCGCTCGGTGACGCGCGCAATATTTCCCGGCGTCAGCATGAGGTCCCGCGCGCTGAGCCCCTCGCCGCGGGACAGACGCCGCGCACCCTCGCCGATCATCCCGCCGACGACACCTGCGCCCAGCCTGGTAAATTGGCCGATGCGGGCTGCACGGCCCGCAGGAACGGCGCGTTCGCGTTTGTCCCCGTTACTCATCGATACCCAAGTGGGAAGCGCGATGCCGCATTCCCATCCCGTCTTTTAGGCCACGGCCCAGACGATGCAGCAGGTCGCCAGGGTAACGAATGCATCCTCTATGAGTGCGCCCGCGATCCGCCCATGCCGCTCGATCAGTCCGGCCCGAGCGCGGAAGGTAAGGCAGGTGCCGATTGCTGCGCCGACACCGCCCGCGACCGCGGCGGCCGGACCGGACGCGCCTGCCTGTGCGCCCAACGCGAGCGCCGCGCCCGCCAGCGCACCGACCGCGATCCGTCCGACGAGGGCAACCCGGTTCGTCCGGTTCCCCGCGTCGGGTTGTTTGTCACCGTACAACTCTCCCATCGCCAGCAGGATGAGGATTGCCACGGGGGCAACATTCCCGAGCCATCCCAGCCCGGTACCCGTGAGGTCGAGCCACCCATAGGTCGCCGCGAATGCCACAATCGCGATCGGGACAAACGTCCGCGCGCCAGTGAGGAAACCGACCGCGGCAGCCAGGAGAAGGAGGAGGATCATCCCCGCGCGGCCAGAACGCGGCCCGAACATTGGCCGAGCGAGATACGCGCCGCGCCCTCGGCCTCGCACCACGCCCGCAGCGTCACATCATCGCCGTCCTCGAGGAACGTGCGCGTCTCGCCGTTGGGAAGCTCGATCGTCTGCTTGCCGCCGTTCGAGAGTTCGAGCAGCGAGCCGTAGCCCTTGGCGTCTTCGGTCGAAAGCGTGCCCGTACCGATGAGATCGCCCGGCTGGAGATTGCAGCCGTTGGACGCATGATGCGTCACGATCTGGGCGGAGGACCAATACATCGCGCTTGCCGCGTCGCCTTCGCTCAGCACGTGCGGCTCCTCGCCCGCCTCGCGCATCTTTTTCGTGGACAGCAAGACTTCGAGCTTGATCCCGAGCGCCGATTTTTCCGGTCCGCCCTTGAGGTAATCGAGGGGTTCGGGGTCGGCTTCGGTGCGCGCCGTGTCGCTGGACATGAATGGCGCCAGTGCCTGCGGTGTAACCACCCACGGGCTGACCGTGCTGAGAAAACTCTTGGCGAGGAACGGCCCCAGTGGCTGATATTCCCATGCCTGCAGATCGCGCGCCGACCAATCGTTCAACAGGCAATAGCCCGCGATATGCTGCTCCGCCTCGCCGACAGGAATGGGGTCGCCCAGCGCATTGCCCTCGCCGATCCAGATCCCCATTTCGAGTTCGTAATCGAGCCGGGCGGACGGGCTGCGGGTCGGCGCGCCGCCCTCTTCGGCAGGCTTCTTCTGCCCAGTGGGTCGCACGACCGGATGACCCGACACGCGCACCGAGCTGGCACGACCGTGATAGCCGATCGGAATATGCTTGTAGTTGGGCAGCAACGGATTGTCGGGGCGAAACAGGCTGCCGACATTGTTGGCGTGGTGAATTCCGACGTAAAAGTCGGTGAAGTCCCCGACGTGCGCGGGAAGTTGCATCTCCGCGTCCGCCATCGCGATTAGATGCGGCTCGACGTCGCCACGATGCGCCTCGTCGGTCAGCAGTTTCGACAGCGTCTCGCGTAGCCCCTGCATCGCTTCCGCACCCAGGGCGAAGAAGGCGTTGAGCGTCGGCTCCTTGAGCGCTTCGCGCCAGTCTTCGTCGAGCAGGTCGGTGTCCGCCAGCGCGTCGAGGTCGAGGATATGATCACCGATCGCGGTGCCGATGCGCGGCTCGCTATCGCGCAGCGTGAAAACGCCGAGGGGAAGGTTCTGCACGGGCCAGTCGGGATGGCCGTCGGCCCCCGCGACCCAGCATTTCAGTTCGGGCGAATGGGTGGCGTCAATCTGCATCGGGTACCTCTGCTTTGGGGAAGCCTTTCCAGGCCTCGTCATAATCGGGTTGCGCGCACGAGAGCGCGAAATCGGTCGGTCGATAGGGCCAGCACGTCTCGACCATGAAGGCCAGCGTGCCGTCGATCTTGTGCGGTTCGAGCTCCGCCTCGCTCGCCTTGCGCCACGTCTCGACATCAGGCCCGTGCCCACTCATCAGATTGTGGAGCGACAGCCCGCCCGGCGAGAAACCGTCGGCCTTGGCATCGTAGGCGCCGTGGATCAGTCCCATCGCCTCGCTCATGACGTTGCGGTGGAACCAGGGCGGCCGGAACGTATCCTCCGCCACCATCCAGCGCGGCGGAAAGATGACGAAATCGGCGTTGGCGCGCCCTTCCATATGCGAGGGACTGGTCAGCACGGTGAAGATCGAAGGGTCGGGATGGTCGAAACTGACCGTCCCCAACGTATTGAACCGCGACAGATCGTAGCGCCACGGTGCATAATTGCCGTGCCACGCCACCACGTCGAGAGGCGAATGGTCGATCCTCGTCGCCCATAGATGCCCCATGGATTTCTGGACGAGCTGGTGATCGCCCTCGACGTCCTCGAAGGCAGCGACCGGATGCTCGAAATCGCGCGGTGCGGCGAGCCCGTTGGCGCCGATCGGTCCCAAGTCGGGCAGTCGGAAGGGCGCACCGTAATTTTCCGCGACATAGCCGCGCGCGCCGCCCTCGGGCACTTCGACACGGAAGCGGATCCCCCGCGGTACCAGCGCGATATGCCCCGGCGGGACATCGAGCCGGCCGAGTTCGGTGACCAGAAGCAGCGCGCCGTCCTGCGGGAGGAACAAAAGGTCCCCGTCCGCATCCATGAAGCTGCGGTCGGTCATCGAAACATCGGCGCGGTAATGATGCATGGCCACGCCCTCGAGATCGGCGGGGTCGCGTGTGCAAAGCATCGTCGCCAGGCCGTCGATGAAGTCCTTGCCCGCAGCCAGTTCGGGCGGGTCCCAGCGCAGGCGGTTGGGGGCGAGCGGCGCGTCCGAGCCCTGCGCGGTCAGCCGTGGATTGCCATCGTAGCGCTCATAAGGCGGATGGTCCGCCGTTGGGCGCATCCGGTAGAGCCAGCTGCGGCGGTTCTCCGTACGGGGCATGGTGAAGGCGCTGCCCGACAATTGTTCGGCATAGAGACCGAATGCGGGTCGCTGCGGACTGTTGCGCCCGACCGGCAAGGCGCTTTTCCGCGCCTCGCTTTCGAAATGCCCTCCCAGGCCGGTGAGATAGTCGAGCCCCATGCGTCCTCCGTTCATGGGGGCGAACGGGTGGGACGCGGCAGCGTTCCTGTCAACGGGGGGACGGCGTCTCCGCTCTGTCCGCGGCCCGCTGGTCCGCAACCGATATAGCGCCCTCGGGAATGCTCTCGGGCTGCGAAACCGACACGTCGGGAATGGGGATGCCCAGTTCGTTGCGGAACAGGAAGACGACCATCAGGAAGATCGCGGCGAACAGGATCACGAGCGCGATCCCGAAACCGGGGCGGCTGCCGTCGTCGATCATCTCGTCATCGCTCATCTTGTCGACCCTATTCGAAAAAGAACCAGATGCCCACGCCCACCAGCACCGCGCCCGCGGAAATGCCGTAGGCGACCAGCATCATTCCGCGCGTGTTGGGCGCATCGACCCAACTGGGGCTCATGCGCGCGATGGCCTTGCACATGCGGTTCTTGGCCGACTGCACGATGATGATCGCCATGACCATGAAGAAGGTCGCCATCGCCTTGGCGACCCAGCTTGGTTCGAAGGCGCCGAACAATGCGCGGAGACCTAGCCCGAGGCCAATCATCCCCATGCCAGAGCCCATCCAGCTCGCCATCGTGCGTTCGACCGCCATGATGGTGCGATCCTCGGCAAGATCGGTGCGATCCTCGGCAAGCTCGTGGCTCGAGCGGTCTGCCGCCTTGGTTTCTCCGACCATGTACCATCCTGTCGTTTGGGTGAGTGCGCATCTTGTCGGTTCGGGGCTGTGCCGTAAAGGCGTGCCGCGGGCGGGACTGATATCGATCAGTCCGACAGGCCGGAACACTGGCGTTCGGTACATCCTTATGTCCATATGCCTGACATGCTCAAACGGTATCGCGCCAGTCTTTCGGTATTCGTCGTTTTCGTTCTTCTGGGCGTCCTTGCGCGCTGGGCGATCGGCACCGTCTATTCGACGGGCGAGGCGCTCGACCTGATGAATTCGCTCACCGATTCGGGGCTGTATCTGGGATCCGCCGCCGCGACCGCCTCAGCGACGATCATCGCCCTGATGCTGACGCTCACTGGGATGATCCGCAAGGTCGATACGGACTTCGACCAGCCGGTATGGCAGTCGGTCGATCGCGTCTCCCAGCTTTCGATCGTTTCGCTGCTCGCCAGCCTCACGCTCCTGCTCGCGCTCGTCTTCCCGATCGGTGAGTTCGAGAAAATGCCCGCCAACTGGTTCATGCGGCTCTATGATTTATTGTTCGGCCTGACCGTTCTGGTGATCGCGCTGCTCTCCGCCACTGCCGTCCTCCTCTATTCCACGCTTCGCTCCGTGATCCGCGCCATCACCCCCAGCGACGATATCTGATCGGAACGCGGCACCGTCCCGACCCGTTGGCGGCTGCGACGAGACTGATCTGCGGGGGAGACCATGAAACCCATTTCCGAGATTGCCAGCGTTCCGCCCACGACGTGGAATTGGCTCACCTTCATCTTCTTCTGCGTATTGGGCATTGGAGCGTGGATTGCGGTCGGCGCGGTCTATTCGGGCGCCCAGGCACGCGACCTCATCGATTCGCTGACCGACAGCGGGCTTTATCTCGCCTCGACCGGTGCAGGATCCTCCGCCACCATTCTCGCACTCATGCTGACGCTGCTCGGCATGATCAACAATTCGGATACGATCAGCTTCGACGACCGCTTGAGCCTGCTCGTGAAGCGCATTTCGCGTTTCGCGACGCTTGCGCTGATGCTTAGCCTTCTGCTGCTTCTGCTGATGGTCTTTCCGATCGGCGAATATGACGAGATCCCGACCAACTGGTTCGGGATCCTCTTCAACATCATGTTCGGAATGACGGTATTGGTGCTCGCCAGCCTCGCAATGACCGTATCGAGCGTCTACCAGACGATCATGACCGTCATCGGCGGCATCCGAGAAGGCGATCTCGACGAGGGATGAGGAAGCCCGCTGGTGCTGCCGGAGAGATTTGAACTCTCGGCCTCTCCCTTACCAAGGGAGTGCTCTACCCCTGAGCTACGGCAGCATCGCTAGCGGAAGTGGCGCGGCCTATCGCCATTGCGCATGATTCTGTCAAGCGACTAGAAGCGTGGCCATGAGCGAATCCAAAGAGGAAAAGGCGAAACGCCTCGCCGAAGCGCTGCGCGCCAACCTTCGCCGCCGCAAGGGGCAGGCGAAGGAGCAGTCCGAAGAAAAAACCCGCCGCGACTAGCGCGGTTTGTGCTGCGTTCCCTGCCCGACGGTAATGAACAAGGCGCGCCCCGGCTCGATCACGTCGGCGGTGTGCCACACCCCCGCCGCGTTCACTGCATAGTCGCCAGGCTCAAGGTCGGTGGCGCCCGCATTCTCCTGATGGAGACGAAAGCGCCCCGACAGGCAGTAGACGATCTCCGACCCGTCGGGGTGCATCTCCCAATGGTCCCAGTCGCCGTCCATCGCGAACTCGCTGACCAGTCGCCCGTCAACCCCGTCGGATCGGGTGCGGGCCGCATAGTTTTCGTACCAGTCCATGCCGGAGATGGCGTCCATCACCGACGCGCCGCCCCCCTTGGAAAGGTGGATCGGCGCGTCGGCAAGCTTGTGCTTCACAGGGCAGCGCACTGGCCTTTCAGCCAGTCGAGCTCCTCGCCCTCGAGCTGCGGACCGATCTTTTCCATCACTTTGGCATGATAGTCGTCGACCCACTGGCGCTCGGCGGGGCTGAGCATGTCGACATCGATCAGCCGGCGGTCGAGCGGCGCGAAGGTGAGCGTCTCGAAACCGAGGATGTCGGTGCCGTCGTCGGTCTCGCCGACCTTCACGACGAGCACGAGATTCTCGATCCGCATGCCATATTCGCCCGCCTTGTAGTAGCCGGGCTCGTTGGAAAGGATCATGCCTTCGCGGAGCGGTTCTTCCGTACCCGCATAGGCACCGCCCGGCGGGGAAATCCGCTGCGGACCCTCGTGCACCGCGAGGAATGCGCCGACGCCGTGGCCGGTGCCGTGGCCATAGTCGAGGCCGACCTGCCAGAGGAACTGCCGCGCGAAACTGTCGAGGCGGCCGCCGGTGATGCCGGCCGGCCAGCGGCAGGTGTCGATGGCGATGTGGCCCTTCAGCACCCGCGTATAGCGATCGATCTGCTCGGCGGTCGGCGTGCCGACGATGACGGTCCGCGTGATGTCGGTGGTGCCGTCGAGATATTGCCCGCCCGAGTCCACGAGATAGATCTCGTTGTTCTCCAGCCGACGGTTGCTGTCTTCGTTGACACGATAATGGGGAAGCGCGCCGTGCGGGCCGCTGCCCGAGATGGTGTCGAAGCTGGTATCCTTCAGCTTGCCCGTCGCCTCGCGCAGTTCATAGAGCTTGGCCGCGACCGACAGTTCGTCCTGTTCGCCCTTGGGGGCTTCCTCCTCGAGCCATTTGAGGAATTTCGAGATCACCGCCCCGTCGCGCTCCTGCGCGGAGCGATGTCCTGAAATCTCGGCCTCGTTCTTGATGGCCTTGGGAAGCACGGCGGGATCGCGTGCCTCGATGATCTTGGCACCCGCGGCATCCAATGCCTGAGGAATCGCCGCCACCGAGCGTTCGGGATCGACGATCACGGCCTTGCCCTTCATGTCCGCGCTGGCGAGAAAGCCTTCGAACGCATCGCGCTCGTGGACGCGCACCCCGTTGCCGAGGTGACGCTTGACCTCGTCCGACAATTTCTCCCCCTCGATGAAGAGATCGGCCGTGGCATCCTTGTGGACGATCGCATAGGCGAGCGCGACGGGGGTGTGGTCGACGTCCGCACCGCGCACGTTGAACGTCCAGGCGATGCTATCGAGCGCTGCCAGCACCGCGGCGTCGGCATGATGCTCCTCGAGTGTCGCGGCGATGTCGGTGCGCTTCTGTGCGGACGATTTGCCGGCCAGTGCGTCGTCATAGCTGACGAGATGCGCCTTGGAGGGTTCGGGACGTCCCGACCATACGGCATCGATGGGATTGCGCTCGACCGCGACCAGCTCGGCGCCGCGCGCGGCGAGGCTCTTTGTTGCCTGCTTGACCCAGGCGCGGGTGTGCAGCCACGGATCATAACCGATCCGCCCGCCTTCGGGAGCATGCTTCTGCAACCATGCTGCGATCGAGGTGTCGGGAACGCTTTCGTAGGCGAACAGGTCGCCGTCGACCTGCTCGCGCACCTGGATGGTGTAGCGCCCGTCGGTGAAGATCGCCGCTTCTTCGGGAAGCACCGCCGCCGCGCCCGCCGACCCGTCGAACCCGGTCAGCCATGCCAGCCGCTGCGCATAACTGCCGACATATTCGCTCATATGTTCATCGGTCAGCGGCACCACGAACCCGTCCAGATTGTCGTCCTTCAATTGCGTGCGCAGGGCCTTCAGCCGGTCTTCGTGGGTACTCATCTCATCATCCTCGTTCGTCGAATTTCGCTTTGCATCTTACGTCCGATTGGGCCTTGATGCCATCACGTCACGACCTAGTGTTCGTCTCACGACTTTTGAAGGAGCCGCCACGATGATGCGCCTCGCAACCACGATAGCCCTCGCCGCCGCCCTTGCGGCGACCCCGGCCAATGCCCAGAAAGCGAGCATGACCGAAATGCCCAAGCCCCCCGTCGCCGAGCGGCGCGACAGCAGCTTCACCCTGCACGGAATCACCGTGGAAGACCCTTATGCCTGGCTGAAGGACGAGAGCTATCCGACGATCGATGACGAGGACGTGCTCGACTATCTGAAGGAAGAAAATGCCTACTTCGAAGCGTGGAAAGCTCCGCGCGAGGAGATGATCGAGGCGCTCTTCCAGGAAATGAAGGCGCGGGTAAAGGAGGACGACAAGTCGGTCCCCACCAAGGACGGCGACTTCGTCTATTGGTCCGAGTTCAAGCCGGGCACCCAATATCGCCTCTGGTATCGCAAGCCTTACACCGGCACCGAAGCGGATTACGTGCCCGAAGACGGCACCCTGCTCTACGACGAGAATGAAAAGGCCGAAGGTCTCGACTATTTCCGGCTCGGCGGCTTTTCGGTGAGCCCCGACGGAAAGCTCGCGCTCGTCCAGGTCGATCGCAACGGGTCGGAACGCTACACGCTGGAGGTCATGGATATCGCGAGCGGCAAGACGCTCGAGACCGTCAGTGAAAGCGCGCTTGGCGGGCCCGTTTGGGACAAGGCGGGTAGCGGCTTCTTCTACACCGTCGCCAACGAGAACTGGCGCACCTACGAGGCCTTCTATCATCCGCTCGGCGGCGATCCGAAGGCGGACCGGCTGGTCTACAAGGAGACGGAAAACCCCGCCTTCACCGTCGGTCTCGACAAGTCGACCGACGAGAGCATGATCTTCATCAACACCGGCGAGAATATCTCGAACGAGATCCGCTTCATCCCCGCCGACCGACCCGAAGCCGAACCGACGTTGATCATGCGCCGCCGCCCCGACATCCAGTACGATGTCGACGCCGCGCACGGGAAGTTCTGGATCGTGACCAACGACAATCACGTCAACTTCCGGCTTGCCGAGGCCCACCCGGCAGACCCTGCCAAGTGGAATACGGTTATCCCGGGATCGGACGAATTCTACCTCGAAGACGCCAGCGCGCATCGCGATCACATGCTCGTGTCCGGCCGTCTCAACGGGCTCGACCAGCTCTATCTTCGCTCCTACGCGGACGGCGACATGACCCGCCTGCCGTTCGACGAGGAGGCCTATTCGGCAGGCTTCTCGGGCAATGCGGACTATGCCCCACCCGCTTACCGGCTCGGCTACACATCGATGGTCACGCCGTCGACGGTGCTCGAATATGATCCCGCAAGCGGAGACTTCACCACGCTCAAGGTGCAGGAAATCCCTTCGGGCTATAACGCCGACGACTATGTCACCGATCGGATGATGATCGAGGCGCGCGACGGCGCGATGGTTCCTGTCTCGGTCGTACGGCGCAAGGACTTCGCCCTCGACGGATCGGGCAAGTTGTTCGTCTACGGCTACGGCGCCTACGGCAGCGCCATTCCGCCCTATTTCTCGACCGCGCGCCTGTCCCTTGTCGATCGCGGCTTCGCTTATGCCATCGCGCACATTCGTGGCGGCGACGACATGGGATACCAGTGGTATCTCGATGGCAAGCTCGACAAGCGCGAGAATACCTTCAACGACTTCGTCGACGTGACGAAGGGCCTCATCGACGCCGGTTACGCCAAGGCCGGCAATGTCGCCGCGCAGGGCGGCAGCGCGGGCGGCGAACTGATGGGCGCGATCGTCAATCAGGCGCCCGAGCTCTACGGCGCGGTCGTCGCCGACGTGCCCTTCGTCGACGTGCTCAACACCATGCTCGATGCCGAATTGCCGCTGACGCCGGGCGAGTGGAACGAGTGGGGCAATCCCATCGAGGACAAGGCCGCCTTCGAGACCATCCTCGCCTATTCGCCCTACGACCAGGTGACGGCGCAGGCCTATCCCTCGATGCTGATCACGGGCGGGCTCAACGATCCGCGCGTGACCTATTGGGAGCCCGCCAAGTGGACCGCCAAGCTGCGCCACGAAAAGACCGACGACAATCTGTTGCTCATGAAAATCAACATGGGCGCGGGCCATGGCGGCAAGTCCGGGCGCTGGAATGCGCTCTACGAGACCGCCGAGGCCTACGGCTTCGTGATCGACCAGCTGGGAGGCGAATGACCCCTCTCGGTCTCGCATCCCTCTTCCTCGCGGCGGCGGCTCCCGAAGGGGCGGCCGCCGCTTCGTCTGCGGGGCCGACACCCTTCGAAGCGGCCCGCGACGGGCCATCGATCATGGAGGCGACGCTCGCTCCGGATCCCGACGTGTCGGGCGGCTACCGGCTGACGCTCGCTCTTCGCAAGGACGCGCCCGTGTGGATCTTCCTGCGCTCCGCGCTCGCGCGGCGCGACGGCGAACGGTGGCGTTCGGAGAGCTGGAAGGTCCTCACGCCCGGTGTCGACCTCGTCCGCATCGGCCATCACGAAGCGCTGATCGCCACCGACGGCAAGGATCTGCCGCGTACGATCACCATCGCCTTCACACCCTTCGACCGGATGCTCGTCGGCGACTATCAGCCGGTCATCGATCTGGGAGCAGGAAGCCGTGCCCTGTTCACAGATCATTTCACGATGCGCCCGGCCGCCAGCATCGCCGCGGTACGCCAGCTCGGCGCCGACTGGACGACGCTTCCCGCGTACGAAGGCGGCCACCCGCTCGTTCGCTCGGCCCTGCGAGGCAAGGCGCTGCCGATCGAAGCGGCGCGTTACGTCATCGACGGACCGATGAAGGCGGGCGGCAACGCGCAGATCGCGACCTATCTTCATGCCGATCTTCCGCCATGGTTGAGCGCGACGCTCGAGGCCGACATTCCCGCCATTCTCGACCTCTACGCCGATCGTTTGGGGCCGCATGAGGATGGCCGGCCCGAACTGCTCGTCCAGTGGGCGGGGGCGACGCCCGGCACCTACAGCCTGTCGGGCAGTGTCGTCGCCAACCAGATCGTCATGCGACTGGAGGGCGAGGGCCTTCTCGCTGCCTCGCGTTCGGTGGCTGCGCACACGCGCCAGTTCATCGCCCATGAAGCCGCGCACTTCTGGCTCGGTAATCTCGTCGGCTATGGGCGCCCCGGCGATGCCTGGACCAGCGAAGGCGGGGCGGATCTCATGGCGCTTCGCGCGAGCGCGATCGTCGATCCGCGGTTCGCCGAGGAGCGCCTGCGCGATGCCGAAGCGACCGCCTGGCGCGACTGCCTTCGCGAAACGACCGCAGGCCCGATCCGGGGCGCACCCGAACGTGGCGACAGCCTGGCCTTCTACGCCTGCGGGCTGCTGTTCGCGCGCGTTGCGGAGGCAGCGGCGAACCGGCGCGGCGGCGACTTCTTTTCCTTCTGGCGCTCGCTCATCGACAAGAATCGCGACGACAGCGAAGTCACGCCCGAGGACTGGATCCTCCACTACGAGGCCATCGGCGGAAGTCCCGCTGCCGCGCGGCTCATGCGCACCATCGCCTTCGAACGAGGTGCGAGCGCGCCCGGGCTTCGCGCGCTCTATGCCGCCGCCGGACTGGACGCGCCCATGATCGAGGAGGCGCCCGCATCATGACCGAACATCCCGTCTTCACCTACGAACTGACAGCGCGCGCCGAGCACATCGACGAGCTTGGCCACGTCAACAATGCCGTCTGGGTGCAGTGGATCCAGGAGGTCGCGACCGCGCACTGGTTCGCCGCCGCCGACCCCGAGATGCATGCGCGTTACCTTTGGGTCGTGACGCGGCACGAGATCGACTATCTGCGCGCGCTGCACGAAGGCGAAAGCGTCACCGCGCGGACCTGGGTCGGCGATGCGCCCCGCGGCGCGAGGTTCGACCGGCACATGGAATTTTCGAAGGACGGAAAGCTCATGGTCCGCGCCGTCACGAGTTGGGCGATGATCGACCGCGAGGCGGGCCGCCCGGCGCGCATACGCCCCGAACATGTCGAACCCTTTCTCGGGCTCGCCGATTGACGTCATCGCCCGACACGCGCAGTCTTCCGCGCATGACGAAGCCAGTTCTCCATGATTATTATCGCAGCTCGGCCAGCTATCGGGTGCGGATCGGCCTCAACCTGAAGGGCGTGGACTACGACCAGATCAAGGTCGATCTGGCGGGCGGTGCCCAGAAGGACGAGCGCTACAAACAGCTCAATCCGCAGGGCTTCGTGCCGATGCTCGAAATCGACGGCCACCGGCTGACGCAGAGCCTCGCCATCCTGGACTATCTCGACGCGACGTACGGCGACCCGCCCTTCATGCCGTCGAACGACGCCGACCGCGCGCACGTGCTCGCGCTCGCCACGCTCGTTGCCTGCGACATCCACCCGCTCAACAATCTGCGAGTGCTCAAATATCTGAAGAGTCCGCTGGGCTGCGATGAGGATGCCAAGGACGAATGGTATCGCCACTGGGTCCGCGAAGGCTTCAATGCACTGGAAGCACTCGCTGCGCCGCGCGCCGGCGCTTTTCTGTTCGGTGACGAACCCACGCTCGCCGACATCTGCCTCGTGCCGCAACTCTACAATGCCCGGCGCTTTTCGGTCCCGATCGAGGATTATCCGCATCTTCGACAGGCTGACGAGAATGCCAGCGCCCACCCCGCCTTCGCCGCCGCACACCCGGACAAGCAGGAGCAGCCCCAATGAACCGCGCCGACAAGATGACCGCCGGAATGACCGGTAGCGCCCCCATCGACAGCGCCGACATTCCGAGCCTCAAGGGCAAGGTGTCGGACGAGGAATGGGCCGCCCGCGTCGATCTCGCCGCCGCGTACCGGCTCGTCGCGCACTTCGGTTGGGACGACCTCATCTTCACCCACCTCTCGGCGCGCGTGCCGGGGCCCGAGCATCACTTCCTGCTCAATCCCTACAATCTCATGTTCGACGAGGTCACTGCCTCCAGCCTCGTCAAGGTCGACGAGCACGGCCACGCCGTCGACGAGACGCCCTTCATGACCAACCCTGCCGGGTTCGTCATCCATTCCGCGCTGCATATGGCGCGCGAGGATGCGCAGGCGGTCATGCACCTCCACACCCCCAACGGCGTCGCGGTCAGCGCGCACAAGGACGGGCTGCTTCCGCTGACCCAGCACGCCATGCTGCTCGGCAAGGACATCGGTTTTCACGATTATGAGGGCGTCGCGGTGGACATGGACGAGCGCGAACGGCTGGTCGCCGACCTTGGCGACAAGTCGATGATGATCCTGCGCAACCACGGCACGCTCGCTACCGGCGCGAGCGTCGGCGAATGCTTTATCAAGCTCTACTATCTCGAGCGCGCCTGCGAGATGCAAAACCTCGCGCTCGCGGCGGGAGAGGCCAACCTCAACACGCCGCCTCAGGGTGCGCCCGAGACGACCGCGGAGCAGGGTCAGGAAGGCCTCGGGGTCATCGCCAAGATGCTTGCCTGGCCCGCGTTGCTGCGCCGTGCGCACCGGCTCGATCCGGGATTCGCGACCTAGAGCCCGCCCTTGGGCTCGATCCACAGCGCGCGCGCCATCGCGATCGCACGTCCCTCGGCGTCGTGGATGACGCTGCCCGAATGATATTTGCGAGCGTCTCGCTCCAGCGGCCAGCCGGTCACGGTCAATCGCTCGCCCGGCGCCGGGCGCCGCAGCACCTGTCCCGCAATCCCCGCCAGGAGCGCGGGCGTATCGACCAGCCCGGTCGCGAAATAGGACGGACAGTCGAGCGCCGCCCAGACGTAGCGGGTCGCGACCAGGCCGTCCGTATCGGCCAAACCGCCATTGGGCACCCAGTGGTCGGCAGCGAGATGCGTTTGGGAATGCCGTCCCGTCAACAATCGTAATGCCTCGGCGGGATCGCGGTCGGGACCGCAGACGAAGCAGTTGACCGCCATGTGCTGCGCGCGGGTGGGAAAGTTCGCGCGCGCTGTCCGGATGGCCTCTTCTCCGGGCGGTGCCGGGATCGGATCGAGGTCGAGGGGTTTTCCCAGCATTTCGCCCTCGACAAGGACAGTATCGCCGTCGAGCAGCCGGACGACCTGCGCGTCGCGCACCAGGCGCAATTCCCGATCGAGCGGGGTCGGGGCGAGCAATCGGATCTTCGCGGGCCCGCCCACCGCTTCGGCGACCAGTCCCGAAACATAGCCGCCGTTGCCCATTCCCTCGGGCCCCTGGAAACGCTTTTCGACGATGAGGGAAACAGCCTTGGTCATGAGCCGTTGGGTAGCCGAACGAGACGGGCGCGTCACCTGCCGCGCCAACCAACCGAAAGGCCCCTTCCATGCGCATCCTCATCGTCCTCACCAGCCACGACGAACTCGGCGATACCGGCGAGAAAACGGGCTTCTGGCTCGAAGAATTGGCCGCCCCCTATTACACGCTCAAAGATGCGGGCCACTCGCTGACCCTCGCCAGCCCCAAGGGCGGAAAGCCACCGCTCGACCCCCGCTCGGACAACGAGGACAGCCAGACCGACGCCACCCGCCGGTTCAAGGACGATCCCGAAGCCCAGATGGCGCTCGACACGACCAAGCAGCTTGCCGACATGCGCACGGACAATTTCGACGCGGTGTTCTTTCCCGGCGGCCATGGACCGCTTTGGGATCTGGCAGCGGATGCCGATGCCAAGCGGATCATCGAGACGACCCTGCGCTCGGGTAAGCCGGTCGGGCTTGTCTGCCACGCGCCCGCGATCCTCAAACAGGTGGAGAGCGAGGACGGCAGCCCGTTGGTCAAGAACCGCAAGGTCACCGGTTTCACCAACGAGGAGGAAGAAAAGGTCGGCCTTACCAAGGTCGTGCCGTTCCTCCTCGAGGACGTACTCAAGGAACAGGGCGCGCATTGGAGCGAAGGCGGCGTTTTCGAGCCGCACGTCGTCGCCGACGGCCTTCTGATCACCGGCCAGAACCCGCCTTCGAGCGCCCCGACCGCAGAAGCTCTGCTGAAGGCACTCGAAGCCAAGGAAACCCACGCCTGAGGACTGGGGCGGTGCCCCGGCGAAAGCCGGGGTCCGGTTTCGCGCGATCGGCCATCGCGCAAGCCTGGCACGATATCCGGATGTTTGCCCGTCAATCGCCGTAACCCGTCTTTGAGACGGGCTCGGCAATGAAGCGGCATAGGAAAAATGGTCGGGGAGAGAGGATTCTAGACCAAAATAGCGCTCGCGAAAATTGACAGTTTTCCGCGGATTCCAAGAGTTAGCTCGCGCTTTGTGCTACACTTATGTGCACCTGTCTAGTGCGCAGCGGGCAGCCATACGCAGCGTCGCTTTCGAGCATGTCGCCGCCATCGGGCAAATTCTTTGTATGAGGTTCAGTCGCACAATTAACCTGGGCATTGCAGGCATTGTGGCGCTCGCGCATCACTCGCCTTCTGGCCGATTGATCCGGACACATTCAGGGTTCCAGGTGGCTACGGTCAGGATTAATTGCGCGAAGTGGTCAGTTCCCTTTTTTCATAGATGTCGGTGATCGACCTTCCGTCCCAAACATAACATATGTGTCGCTCCTGACGGCAGTTTGAGAGTAGGCACGGTCGGAAAACGGCTGCACACTCCCCGCCTTCGTGGCGAACGCTTTGATAGGCGATGCCGTCGGATGCCCCTTCCCGGAGATCGCGGGCGAGGTTTTGGGACACGCCGTAGCTAGTCGGGTGATAGTATTCGGGATGGCTCTCGCGCATCCCGCGAAGGTCATGCAAGGTTGCTGTCAGATCGACCGCATAGACCCGCATGTCGAGCTCTTGGGCAGGTTCGTCGGTAGCTTCCATGAACAGTGCGCAATGGTAGGTGGTCTCGGCAATCGCTGTTTTGAGAGCGAGCGATGCATAAAAGACGCCATAACTGCCATCAGTGAAGCGATCGCCCGAGGGGTTGAGATGCGTGAAGGCAGCCATGATTGGCGAGGTGCCGGGGCCTGCCACCCGGTCCTCTGCCGGAACCAGCTGCAGATCGCCCACCTCTTCACGCAGCCGGTCATTGGTCATGGCTTCGATCTCGAAGACAGCATCAAGGTCGGCTGGATCAGCGACGTCCTCGAATAGACCTATCGGCGGGAATCGGCTGGGGATGATGCGGTAGCAGGGTTGCCAGTCGATCTCGCTGGTTGGAACGGTCACCGATCAACCGCGCTGCGCATCAAGATACTGGCGTACGACGAAGAGATCGGCGACATTTCCCGAGGTCATTCGCTCGATGGCAGGTCGCCCACCAAAAAGGACAGCTTTGTTTGGCTTGCGGACCCACTGATCGGCAGTCTTAGGTAGCAGGATCTGCAGTGCCTTGTAGATTCCCATGACGTAAGAAATCCGCTCCAGGGCATCCTTTGGGATGGATGCCACCGCGCCGCGCTTCCACGACTGAAAAGTCGAGCGGGTGTCGAGCCCAAGCAGGCTCATCTGTTCCGACTCTTTGAGACCCCAGGCATCAGCAATACGGAAAAAGGTTCGCAAGGCTGGACCGGTCAGGTCCTTGCGCTTTGACGCGGTGACGGCTTTTGCAGCTCCCATGCCGACTATCTCCTTCATCACAGAAGTATAGAATATAATCCAAATGTCAATTACTGATTGTAATTTGCACATGGGGGGCTACCCTACGCCAGCGGGCTGGGACGGCTCAGCCCGCCCCACCGGTCGCCGCAAGACAGACAAGAAGGTGCTTGCTACTGGGCTTGAGTTGCCCCGCAAACTTAAGGAAGACTGGAAGCGTGTTGCAAATGACTGAAATGGGAAAGCCAGTTTGAGCGGCGAGCGGGACATCAAGTCGGCCTTGTGGAATGCCGCCGACACGCTTCGCGGTTCCGCTGTCGATCGCACAGATTGGAAGGCGTACATTCTTCCGCTGCTCTTCTTCAAGCGGATCTCGGACGTCTGGGATGAGGAGACTGCAGAGGCGGGCGAGCTCTACGGCGAAGCCGACCCGTCGCATTTTCCGGAGATACACAGATTTCAGGTGCCTGAAGGTTGCCACTGGAGTGATGTCCGCGAGGCTTCGTCCAATGTTGGCGCCGTGCTGCTGCACGCAATGCGCGAAATCGAGCGCGCCAATCCCGATACACTCTTCCGCGTCTTCGGCACCGCCGACTGGGGCAACAAGGAGAAGTTCTCCGATGAGCTTTTGAAGGATCTGATCGAGGGGTTCTCCGAGATCGAGCTCGGGAATTCGCAGGTCGATACCGACGTATTGGGCGATGCCTACGAATACCTCGTCGGCAAGTTCGCTGATGTTACGCGTCGCAACAAGGCGGGAGAATTCTACACGCCACGCAGTGTGGTGCGGATGATGGTCGAGCTGTTGGATCCTCAGGAGGGTGAAAGCATCTACGATCCGGCTTGCGGCACGGGCGGCATGCTTCTGGGCGCGATCGAGCATGTCGAGCGGAAAGGCGGAGACCCGAGAACCTTCTACGGGAAGATCTTCGGTCAGGAGAAGAACCTCACAACAGCAGCCATCGCGCGCATGAACCTGGTGCTCCACGGCATCGAGGATTTCGAAATTGCCCGCGAAGATACGCTGAGAAGCCCGGCATTCACGGACGCGAGCACCGGGGGACTCGCCACCTTCGATTGCGTAATCGCCAATCCTCCCTTCTCGCTCAAGGAATGGGGCCGAGATCTCTGGGAAGCGGACCCTTGGGGGCGGGCCGCCTATGGCCTGCCACCTGAAAGCTACGGTGACTACGCCTTCGTTCAGCACATGATCGCGTCCATGGCTTCTGCGGGAAACAGCCGGATGGCAGTTGTCCTTCCTCAGGGCGCTCTCTTTCGAAAGTCGGCCGAGGGTACAATCCGCACGCAATTGCTGAAAGATGATCTTATCGAGGCCGTCATCGGGCTCGCGCCCAATCTCTTTTACGGCACGCAGCTGGCTGGCTGTGTGGTGGTTCTTCGCCGCAAGAAATCCGCGGAGCGGAAGAACAAGGTAATGATTATCGACGCTTCCAGTCTGTTCCGGAAAGGGCGTGCGCAGAATTTCCTCGACAAGGAACACAGCGATCAGATCCTGTCCTGGTACAAGGCGTTCGAGGACGTCGAAGATCGGGCCAAGGTTGCGACTCTTGATGAGATCAAGAAGGAGGGGTGGACCCTCAATATCTCTCGCTATGTCCTTCCCCCAATCGGAGAAGACATTCCGCGGCTGCCTGAAACAATCCATGCCTTCAAGACGGCGCTCGGCGAGGCACGAGCTGCGGAGGATCGTCTCCGCGAAGTTCTTGCCGAGGGGGGATGGCTGCAATGAGCAAGCAGATCTCCCAGCGCGAACTCGAGAGCTATCTCTGGGGCGCCGCAACGTTGCTGCGGGGCTTGGTCGATGCCAGCGACTACAAGCAGTACATCTTTCCCCTCATGTTCTTCAAACGGCTGTCTGACGTCTGGGATGAAGACTATGAAGAGGCGCTCGAGCAGACCGGCGACAAGGGATACGCGAGTGCGACTGCGAACGATCGTTTTGTCATCCCCGAAGGCGCGCACTGGAACGATGTCCGGATCGCTCCCAAGGATGTCGGCCGGGCCCTGCTATCCGCATTCCTGGCGATAGAGGCTGCCAATCCGGAACGGCTCCAGGGCGTATTCGGAAACGCGCCCTGGACCGACAAGGGCCAGATGCCCGACGCCACGCTGAAGAACCTGATCGAGCATTTTTCAAAGCACACGCTGACGCTTGTCGCGGTGCCGGAGGACGAGCTCGGCAATGCCTATGAGTATCTGATCAAGAAGTTTGCCGATGACAGCGGGCATACGGCGCAGGAATTCTACACGAACCGGACGCTGGTCCACCTCATGGCCCAGATGCTTGAGCCGCAATCGGGCGAGGACATCTATGATCCGACATGCGGCACGGGCGGGATGCTCATTTCTTGTCTGGCCGAGGTTCAACGGCGCGGCGGCGAGACCCGGACAATGGGTCTGTTCGGGCAGGAGATTATCACAATCACGGCGGCCATCGCCCGAATGAATCTGGTGATCCACGGCGTCTCCGACTTCCATGTTGCGAGCGGAAATACGCTGGCTGCGCCATCCTTTGTGGAAGGCGACAAGCTGCGCACATTCGATGTTGTGCTCGCAAACCCTCCCTATTCGATCAAGAAGTGGAACCGCAGTGCGTGGGAGACGGATGCCTGGGGGCGCAATTTCCTGGGAACTCCACCCCAGGGCCGCGCCGATTACGCATTCTTTCAGCATATCCTGAAGAGCATGGATCCGAAGACCGGACGCTGTGCCGTCCTGTTCCCGCACGGTGTACTCTTCCGCAACGAAGAGGCCGAGATGCGGCGAAAGCTGATCGAGGCGGATCTGGTCGAATGCGTGCTCGGGCTTGGGCCGGGGCTGTTCTACAACTCGCCGATGGAAGCCTGTGTTGTGATTTGCCGGGCGAGGAAAGCTCCTGAAAGGCGGGGCCGAATTCTATTCATCGAAGCGGCCGCCGAAATTGCGCGCGAGCGGGCGCAAAGCTTTCTCCGCGCAGCGCATCAGGCACGCATTCTTGCTGCTTATCAGGCGTTCGAAGACGATCCCGGTTTTGCCGCTGTAGTCAAGACAACTGATGTCTTGGGCGTCGAAGGCAATCTCTCCATCGCCCGCCATGTGAAGAAGCCATTGTGTAAGACCGCCGCGGTCGACGATTCCAACCTAACCGCAGTCTGGCAGACCTTCGACGCAAGAGGACGCGAGTTCTGGTCCGGTATGGACGCGCTGGTCGATATGCTCGAGGAAGTCGACGTTGAGGATAACGACGATGCATGAACGGGTCACCGTACACAAAGCAGGATGGCCGCGCGTCGCTTTCGGGGATGTCGTGCGCAAGGTCAGTGACAAGGTAGACCCGTGGGAGTCCGGGCTGGAGCGCTATGTCGCCGGGGAGCACATGGACACCGACGACCTGCGCATCCGCCGATGGGGGCTGATTGGTGACGACTATCTTGGACCTGCATTTCATATGCACTTTCGGCCTGGACAGGTGCTTTATGGTTCGCGTCGAACGTATCTACGTAAGGTGGCGGTAGCAGACTTCGAGGGGATCACGGCGAACACGACATTCGTACTCGAATCGAAAGATCCGACCCAACTGATGCCAGAGCTGCTGCCATTTTTGATGCGGACCGAGGAGTTTCACGAATATTCAATCGAGCACTCAAAAGGTTCGGTGAACCCTTACATCAATTTTTCGGATCTTGAAGCGTTCGAATTCGTGCTGCCGCCGATTCAGGAACAGGCTCGGTTGGTCGGAACTTTGAGAGCTGTAGAAGATGCAGCAGAGGCGATGCTGCAAGCAAGTGAAACCGCACGAAAGCTATTCCTCTCGCTACTTGACGAGATGATTGAGCAACTTTCCGACGCAAGACCATTGGCTATTTCAGCGGCATGTGCCGATGGAGCGCCACTTTGTTACGGAGTGGTACAACCAGGGGACAACGTGGCAAATGGCGTGCCCCTGATTAGGGTCTGCGACATTGAAACGGATCAAATCAACCGAACTGAGTTGAAGCGGATTTCTCCAAAGATACACAACGAATATAAGCGTTCTCAGATAGCGGCCGGTGATGTGCTTGTTTCGATTGTTGGCACGATTGGACGTATATACATCGCAACAAAGGAAGACGACGGATCAAATATTGCTAGAGCGGTCGCTCGCATTCGAACTAACAACCAGGTTTCGCCCTCATTCCTAGGTTATGTTTTGAAAGCTCCCGCTTACCAAGAAACCTTAATAAACGAGGCATTTGAGTCTGCTCGAAAAACACTAAATTTGAATGCGCTTGGCGCTCTCGAAGTGCCTGTTCCAGCGATGCTCGAGCAAGAGCATTGGTGCAGGAAGCTCGCTCAAATTGAGCGGGAGCGGCAGAATATTGAAGATCGCTATCAAATGCTGAAAGCCTTCGTGACAAAGGTTCTCAGCGAAGAGATTGCAGGCGAATGACCTTCAACGAGGCCAACACTGTCGAAGCATTTGTTCGCGATCGCCTCGCGGGCAGCGCTGGTCCTATCACGGTGTTGGTTGGTCTTGCTCGGCAGAATGATACAATTCCCGGCTTGGGCTGGCATTTTGTTGGCCCCTCCGACCTACCGCGTCAGCCGCAGGAAGCGCTAGTTGAGCCCTATCTTCGCGACGCCCTGATCCGCCTGAATCCCGACATTGCCGCACAACCTTCGCGCGTGGACGACGTCCTCTACCGGTTGCGCGCGATCGTCATGGGAGCTCGCTCAGACGGGTTGGTGAAGGCCAATGAGGAGTTCGCTTCCTGGATGCTTGGCGAGCGCTCCATGCCGTTTGGGCACAATGGCGAACATGTCACCGTCCGCCTGATCGATTTCGAGGACATCGAGCAGAACAGCTTTGTCGTCACTCAGCAATTCACCTTTCGCGCGGGGAAGACAGAAAAGCGCGCCGATCTGGTGCTGCTGGTCAACGGACTGCCGTTAGTCCTGATCGAGGCGAAGACGCCAGTGCGCTCCAGCCAGAGCTGGCTCGACGCCGCGCTTCAGGTCAACGAGGACTACGAAAAGAACATCCCGGAGCTCTTCGTGCCCAATGTCTTCTCGGTAGCAACTGAGGGCAAGGAATACCGCTATGGTTCAGTCCGCATGCCGGTCGACATCTGGGGGCCCTGGCGGCTGGCCGAGGACGGACCGCAATCGCTGACCGAAGTCGAGAAGGCTGTCAGTTCCATGCTGCGCCCGGCTATGGTTCTCGACTTGCTGGCGAACTTTACCGCCTTCGCGACGCAGAAGGGCAAGCAGCGGATCAAGATCATCGCCCGCTATCAGCAGGTCGAGGGCGTCAACGGGATCGTCGAGCGCGTAATTGCGGGTCATCCCCGCAAGGGATTGATCTGGCACTTCCAGGGGTCGGGCAAATCGCTGCTCATGCTGTTTGCCTCGCAGAAGCTGAGGCTTCATCCCGCGCTCAAGAACCCGACGGTCGTGATTGTTGTCGATCGGATCGATCTCGACAGCCAGATCTCGGGCACCTTTTACGCAGCCGACATGGCCAATCTCGTGCGGACTGACAGTCGCAAGGAGCTCGAGAGCCTGCTTGAGCGCGATGCCCGCAAGGTCATCATCACCACCATTCACAAGTTCGCCGAGGCTGAAGGCGTCCTCAATGATCGTCACAACATCATCGTTATGGTCGATGAAGCACACAGGACGCAGGAGGGCGACATGGGGCGCAAGATGCGCGAAGCATTGCCCAATGCCTTCCTGTTCGGTCTGACCGGCACGCCGATCAATCGCAGCGACAAGAATACGTTCTACGCCTTTGGCGCCGATGAGGATGAAGGCGGCTACATGAGCCGCTACGGCCTCAACGATTCCATTCGTGACGGCGCGACAAAGGAGCTTCATTTCGAGCCGCGCCTGGTTGACCTGCATATCGATCAGGAGGCGATCGAAGAGGCCTATGCCGAGCTGACAGCCGGGCTCACCGATGATGATCGTGATCGTCTCGGCAAGGAGGCGGCCAAGATGGCCATCCTGGTCAAGGCGCCGGAGCGCGTAAGTGCCATTTGCGCTGACATCGTCAGGCACTACCAGGCAAAGGTTGAGCCCAATGGATTTGGCGCTCAGGTCGTCACCTTCGACCGGGAAAGCTGCGTTCTCTACAAGGAGAAGCTGGACAAGCTGCTCCCGCCCGAAACGTCAGACATCGTCATGTCGGTGAACAGCGGAGAAAAGCAGTATGCGCCTTACAAGCGCGATCGTGACGCCGAAGAAAAGCTGCTCGACCGGTTTCGCGACCCCAAGTATCCGCTCAAGATCATCATCGTCACCTCGAAACTCCTGACGGGCTTCGATGCGCCGATCCTCCAGACCATGTATCTCGACAAGCCCTTACGCGACCACACGCTGCTGCAGGCAATCTGTCGCACCAATCGGCCCTACGGGACCCAGAAATCCCATGGTTTGATCGTCGATTATCTGGGGGTCTTCGATGACGTGGCGCAGGCGCTCGACTTCGATGAGGAGAGTGCGAAAAAGGCCGTCTCGAACATAGCCGAACTGCTGTCGGTGCTTCCTGGCCAGGTGCAGAAATGCCTTGGCTTCTTTGCGGGAGTGGACCGCGACCTCGAAGGCTATGAAGGCCTCATTGCTGCCCAGGACTGCCTGCCCAACAATGATCTGCGCGACGCGTTCGCTGCCGAATTCAGCCTGCTCGCGCGTATCTGGGAAGCGCTGTCGCCCGATCCTACCTTATCTGCGTTTCAGAAGGACTATCGCTGGCTCGCTCAGGTCTATGAATCACTCAAGCCTTCGACGGGGACGGGACGCTTGCTGTGGCACAAGCTTGGCGCCAAGACGATCGAGCTCATCCACGAGCACGTACATGTCGATACGGTGCGTGATGACCTCGAGACGCTGGTGCTCGACGCAGAGCTGCTCGAAGCCGTGGTGGGATCGCCGGACCCGGACAAGAAGAGCAAGGAGATCTCGGTCAAGCTGACTGCGCGTTTGCGCAAGCATGCAGTCAATCCCGCCTTCAAGGCGTTGAGCCAGCGGCTTGAGGATCTGAAGGAGCGACATCAGCAGGGCCTGCTGCTCAGTATCGAATTCTTGAAGGCCCTGCTCGAACTGGCCAAGGATGTGGTTCAGGCTGAGCGCGAGACGCCTGCCGAAGAGGATGTTGATCGGGGCAAGGCTGCGCTGACCGAGCTCTTCGAAGAGGTGCAGACGGGCGAGACCCCGATCATGATCAAGCGCGTGGTCGACGACATTGACGACATCGTCCGGGCCGTCCGTTTCGACGGCTGGCAGGATACCCATGCCGGGGAACGTGAGGTCAAGAAGGCGCTTCGCCAGACCCTGTTCAAGTACAAGCTTCACCAGGATACCGAGCTGTTTGAACGTGCATACCGGTATGTGTGCCAGTACTACTGATTTGTCGGAGGTCTGAAGGGCATCAGTCGCGCCAAACAGCCTCTATCTGCGCGCAAGATGATCCGGTCCGCCTGCCCCATGGCTCCCCGTTCGACCACTCAGATTGGCCGGGCATATCGCCTTTGAAGATTTGCGCTGTGCTTCTGCAAGGTCTCGTCGGATGACATAGCCCATTGCGCCCAGAGTTCCGGATAGGAAACTGCAGCAAAGGCCAGTGCGCCGCCGCTGATCCTTGCTGCAAACTGCCTGACCTCCTCGCGATGCGCGGCAAAGACCGGGAATTCATCAGCATTGGCGGGTTCCCACCAAACGTAGACGAGCGTCACATCGCGCTCCTGCCGATAGCTCAGCCCCAGGGCGTGCTTGATGAGCTGTGCGACGTCGAGATGACGGTAGGACGATCGCTCTTCCTCCATCAGGCGGATCATCTCGGCGAACCAGGGGCTATTCCGGCGTTCGTCCACGATCTCGTCGCGATACCTTGGCGAGAACTTGGCTTCCTTTGGGGAGAGATACTCAATGCATTTGGATTCGACGGCTACAAGTCCAGAGGGGCCCTGGAGAACGACGTCGAGGTTCGGTGGTTGGGCTCGCGTTAGCCCAGTCGAAAACTTCTTCTCGAAGCCGACAAGTTCAAGCCCTTCATGCCCCGCCAAACTTGCGAGACCCGCCTTTCCGGCGAACCAGCCGAAGGCATTGACGGCGAGGGCAGACGAGGAGTGCGGTGCACGGAACTTCCCTTCAAGCTCATTGCCGGCGCCTGCCATGAGGTCAGCCACGAAGGCATCGGGATGAACTCCCGGGATGAGGGCTTCCCGATAGTCCGACAGATAGCTATCTGCTCCCAGGACTACGCCCGGATTTGTTTGAAGATACCCGTCAGCAAGAGCGCTCCTGCAGCGGGTCGGGACAGACTGACGGGAAAGCGATTTCATCATGACTGCCTCTAGGCCGTTCCGGGCGGCGCATAGGTCACGGTGCATTGCCTGCGGTCATTGTAGAGAGCTTCGACCCCGCGCCCGATGGTCAGCTCGTGCCGCTTGATGGCTCCACCGGCATGACGGACATCCACCTCGATGAAGCGATCGTGGAAATCATCATCGCGCGCCCTTTTGCTTCGCCGCACTAGGGCAAGCCTGGGAGCAGAGCCGCCAAAGCTGGTTGCATAATCGGAGCCAAATTGGGTGCGGCTGCGGACGTCGCCGAGGTCACCTTCGGCCTCGGGAGCATATTCGATCATGATGCTTTCGAGCGCGCCAGCCGTGCTGCGCAGCGATCGCAGGAACTCGATCTGCGAGCGCCGCGCGGAATAGGTTGCCAGGGCGTAAGGGTCACGGATCGTGACCTTCGCGATGTGGAGCCCGCTGAAAAGTGTAAGGATCTCCTCGGTCGGACGTTCCTCTCCCGGGCCCCTGCGCCACAGCCTGATCTGAGCGTCTGCGATTGGTCGAGGAAGGGATAGGGTACGTCGCTCCGAAGCGCCCTGATCGTGTTCGATTGCGGCAAGTTGGCCTTCGTCGGGCTCGCTCTCGGATTCCGTAGCCGCCTTGATTTCTGTCGGCACCTCTTCCTGTCCGTTCTCGGCTTCCTTAGTAGCTAGCGTTGGAACGGAAGCAGAGCCATCTGACGTCGGCGCGTCGGACAAGTTCTCCTTACTCGGCGCCTCTTCCGTCACTTCGCGTTCGAGCGAAACTTCGCGGAAAAGATCTCCCAGCTCGCCATCGCTGGCATCGGGCGGGAAGAACAGATCGCGGGTCAGCTTGCGCTTGCGTTCGATGAGCGCGTTGAGGCGAAGATCAAAACTGGATGGCGCGAGATCGGGATCGGGATGAACCGCCATGGGAAGATACACATGGACGTCGCGTGTCTGCCCGATGCGGAATACCCGGTCGGTTGCCTGGTCTTCGACGGCCGGGTTCCACCAGCGCGAGAGGTGAATGACGTGATTTGCGGCAGTAAGCGTCAGTCCGACTCCTCCGGCCCTTGGCGAAAGGATCATGACATCGAAGGTGCCCGGGTGAGCCTGAAAGGCTTCGACGAGCGCCTGGCGTTTTGGCCCTGGGACGGTTCCGTTTATCCGCGTGGGACGACGCGCGAGGCCAAAGCGATCCGCAATGAGCCCGGCCAGCCGCTCCTGCATGGCGAGGTCTTCGAGGAAGATGAGCGCCTTTTCATTGGCGGCGGCAATCTTCTCGAGGATCGTGAGGGTCTGTGCGAGCCGGGCTGAATCCCGGGCATAGGCATCAAGATCATCTGGTGCCTGGCGCGGATCGAGTGGATGAAGCGAAACGCCGCGCATGTTAGCAAGCGTGGTCAGCATTCCGCCTTTGCCGAGATTGCCCGCTGCACCCGCAGCCGCTGCGCGAATGACCAGATCGCGATAGGCGCTTGCCTGCGCCGGAGGCATGTCCATCTTGATGGCGTGCACGGTCTTCGTAGGCATGCCGTCGAGCACTTCGCCCTTGAGCCGCCGCAGCATGTAGGGTGGCCGCCCTCTGATTGGATCGGTCAGCTGCGACTTGAGCCTTGCCAGTGCCTCGGGATTGTCCGTGGGATGCCTCTTCTCGAAGTCTCGGCTGGCGCCAAGAAACCCCGGGGCGACGACATCCATGATGGACCAAAGGTCCTGAAGGCGGTTTTCGACTGGGGTACCGGTCATCCCCAGCGTGAACTCCGCATTCAGAGCTTTGGCCGCCCGCGTCACCTGACTGCCGGGATTCTTCAGCTTCTGAATCTCGTCATAGATGATGAGGCCAAAGCGCGTACGGGCGAAGCTGAAGTGGTAATCGCGGAGGGTTTCGTAGGTTGTGAGAACCACCCCGGCGTCACGCCAGTTGGCTGCATCGAGTGAGGCCTTGCCTGTCTCGATATCCCTCGATCCGAAGCTGTCTTCGTCGCGCAGCAGTTTAAGATTGCTGCCGAATGCGGGGACCAGAAGGCCCAGTTGCGGGTCGTGCAGATGCTTCTCGATTTCCGTGCGCCAGGTGCCGAGAAGGCCGGTTGGCGCTACAATCAGGAAGGGTGCGCGCTGGCGCCTTGAGGCGCGAGCCTCCTCCTGCAGCCATGCCATGAAGGCTATCGCCTGGATGGTCTTTCCGAGCCCCATGTCGTCGGCGAGAAGGGCTCCCGGACGACCGGCAAGCGCGCTGTGCCCCAACCAGGTCAGACCCTCTTTCTGATGCGACTTCAGCGTGGACTGGAGCAGGTCAGGGGGCTCGACAGGGGGTAGAGCCTCTTCTTCAACCGTTTCGGTTATCCCGAGCGGCGCGTACGCCACCTCCTCGAAATTGTCGTGCACGACAAGAAACAGCTTCCCCTGAGTCGCTGCATCCCAGGTATCTTCATTTTCGGGATACTTGGCTTCTGTTGTCTGGTCTCCCGCTTGAGCGAACGGCGCGAAGTTCGCGAGGGCCGCACGGCTCTGATCGTTGACGGGAATTCGCGTGGGCGGCGCTGGGCCGTCCTCTTCGGCAGGCTCAAGCAGTCCCTCGACGTCCGTATCGCGCTCACCGGCTTCGGCAGCGCTCTCGACACGTCTTGTGACTTCCTCGACGTTCTTTGCGGGGAGGGCGAAATAGTCTTCGCCGATCCGCAGACCGAACTTCTCGGGTATCCATTTGTTCTTCTGCGAAGGAACGATCCAGGGAAGTACGGGTGCGCGCCAGACATCGACCCCGGCAACCCGCTCGGAAAACTGCTCCGTGTCGATGAACAGATTTTCGAGATCTATTGCTTCGGCCTGCCTATCTCCAAGCACTTCGCGCATGACCTTGCGCGGATTGAGGATGAATGATCGCCGCTGCTCTTCGGGGGCATCCTGAACCTTGCGCACGACATCGAGCGCCGGACGAAGGTCCGGATCGATGAAAAGGTACTCGCCGTTCTGAAGCACATAGACGGGGCGCGCCGCAGCTTCCCTGCGAAAGCGGTCCTGGGCAAAGAGACGCTGCGCGGCTGGCGCGAGGATGCTGTCGGCCTCCTCGTCGAGCGCCTTGCCGCTTTCGTCAGCCTCGGAAACCGATCGCGCACTGAAGAGCACCGGATCGAATTCGGTTCGGTCAGGTGTGAGTGTCTTAAGTTTGAGCGAAAGACTGGATGCGTAATGGACCCTGAGGTCTCTAAGATAGGCTTCGCTCTCGATCGGAAGCTGGGGATCTTCCGGCCAGTGTTCTCTCAATCGTGCGAGCGCCTCGAAGCGCTCGGATCGATCGAGTGCCCGGGTAAGCGGCTCGGCGGCCTCATGGAGAGACCAGAGGGGCTCTGGAATGCGGCGTGGTCCGCTCTCGGTCAGAAGTAGCGCACCTCGCGGCTTGGCGCGAACAGGTTGTCCGCCGGGGCGGACCCATCGGACCGCCAGCCTGAAATCATCCTGGTCGATCCGGTTCTGCGCGCGCAAATCGAGTGCCAGCGGCGTTGGCGGCGGCAGGCCCAGAAGGGCTGCCGTGTTCGCATTGAGCGAGGCCACGGCACGCGGGGAGAGCCTCAGATCGGCATTCGTTAGCTGGGCTCCTGGTGCTGTCCCGTCCTCCTGAGCGAATTCCGACAGCAGCGATGCGATCGCTCCTGAAACGTCTGGGCGGGTCGTGGGCCAGTCTGCAGAGGGGATCTGCTTGTCACCTTGCTCGAGCGACACGACAAGCTCGTCGCCGTCCTCACGCCACACGAAACGCGCCTGCTCACTCTTGCGAAAGGGGTTCTTAAACACCGCGCGGTCTCCACGCTGGCTTTGGTGAATAGAAATTGCGTCCCTCGATTATCCGGGCGAGCGACTTTTGCCAGCTGAAGGTCCTGGGGGAGACATGGCTCTCCTGGATCGGTGCACTGTACAGTTCGCCAGATCGATACCGGTCCTTGAAGAGCTGGGGTGTGCCTTTGTCGCCTCGCTTCCAGACCTGGTATTTGGCCGAGTGACTCCAGTCGACGATTGTGAGGTCGCCCATCTGGAGGATGAGGGCAGCGTGCTGCGGTGACTTGTCGTTCTGCTTACCGAAGGCGTTAAAGGACTTGTCACCGGTCTCGCGTGCTGTCTTTCGGGCCAGCCGCGCGCCTTCGTCGCCAAAGGCCACCCAGGCAGCATCGATACCTGGCGCCGAGCCATCGCTGAGCAGATAGGACATCCAGAATGCGCGGCGATATGCCCACATGAGCCTTGATGCGCGGTCGGGCATGAGCCGATCGACGATATCGAGAAACTGAAGGACCGAGGCGCGGGTCAGCCAGCGCATGAGAACGGCGTAGGCGCCCGGTGCCCGGTCCATGACGGTGCGCCAGCGTTCTGGCTTGGCGCGCGGATCGCCGCCTCCGAAGCGCTCGAGCATATCGAGGAGGACTGATTTGTGGGCTTCGCTTGGCTCTTCGATTTCCCAGGGCGCGAGGCTGGCTTCGACAAAATCAGGCCAGGCTCGCTGATAGCCGAAATCGCCGGCCTCGTTTCGCGCCCAATCGATCAGCGTTCGCTGGCCTGAAACCGCCTCCTGCCCCGTCATCCGCATGACGAGATGACAGGCGAACCTGAAGGCTGCTTCGGCAAGACCGCCAAAACGGCGTCCTGCCGTGTCGAGACCGGATTCCTGCAAGACCCTGAAAGGATCCTCTCCGCTGGCAAGGACTCGGCGTGCAAGAACTTCAGGTGCTCGAGCGGGGTCGAGAAGGGAGAAGCTCGAGATCCTTTCAGGCCAGCTGTCGTTTTCGCGCCAAGGCCACCTCGAGGCGAGGGCCTCGAGCCGGCTGGCGAGCGAGGCAAGAGTCGGGCTCTCGTTGTCGAAGCCATCGAGATAGGCATCGATGACTGCGAAGAATGCGGCGCGCCGCCGGTTGCGTTCGACCTCACTCAGCAATCGATCGATGACTGCCTCATCTTCCGCAGGGGGATACGGGGGATGCAGCACTGCCTGGCACCCGTTCCGGAGATCTCTTCGAGACAAGGTTGCCGAGGAGGAATTGGCTGCCCATTGCGCGATCCGTTGCTGCAGTTCCCCAACTTCTTCGATTTCCCCTGCGCCGGTGCTGCCGTTCTGTTCGATGAGCGCCACAGTGCGACGCAGTTCTTCGGGCTCGGTAGTGCCAACGCGCATTCGTGCGACGAGTAGTTTAGGGTCAGCGACAAGATTGGCGAGGTGGCTCATTCGTCGGTCAGCCTGTCCTCAAGGGTTTGCCTCGCTTCGCCTGAGTCGGGTGCCATCATGATGAGGCGAAGGTCGATCCGGCGGTTCTGTTGCTTGCTTGCCTCGTCGCTTCCCTGCGATCCTGGCACAGGACGCTGAGGTCCATATCCGCTCACGCTGAGAATGGGCTCGCAGCGCTCCTGTTTGGGAGCGCAAAGACCGACTAGATCGGGTTCGAATTCCGCCAACGCACGAAAAGTGTTTGTCGCCCGAACCACCGAAAGGTCCCAATTGTCGCGCAGCGCACCTGACCCACCGTAGCGGTCGCTATCGGTATGCCCCTCAATGTACACAGATTCGATGAGATGCTGGCTGTCCGGGCAAGTTTCACTTCGCGGGATCCCCTGACTGTAACAGGGGAGCACGTCACGGAGCGCGTCGGCAAGATAGACGACATTGGTCCTCCCTTCCGGCTTGAGCTGGCTCTGTCCGCTGTCGAAGAGAATGGAATCGGGTAGACGCAGAATTCCGTTCTCGCGATCGATGACAACCTCGACACCTCTTTCCTTGAGGGTTTCCTGGAGCTGCTCGAGAATCTCGGTGCGCGTCTGGTTTGCGCCGGTGAGCTCCTCGGTGACTTCCTGAAACTGGAGTGCGAAGTACATCAGGAGGATGATGAACACGAACACCAGGCCCACCATGAGGTCGGTCATGGATACGAAGTAGTTTTCCTCTTCGACGGCGTGGTCGTGAGCTTCCTCGAAGATCATTCAGCGGCTTCCCGAATGGTCCGCGTTTCCTCGACGAAATCATCGAGGGACTCGGCATATTCCTCGATCTGTGTGAGCGTATTGCTCAGGCGGCTCACAGCGGCAGCCATTTCGCGATCGGTTTCCTGCGCGAACTTGCGGAACTGCGTCAGACTGTCGCCGAGTGTTTCTGCAAGCTTCTCGGTCGCCTTGGAAAGCGCCTGATCGACACCTTCGAAGCGGGCGCGATAATCGCTCCAGGCGGTTTCCGCTGATTGCTGGGTTGAGCGGATGGAGTCGGCAAGCGAGCGCATCTCGGTGAGCGCTGCCATTGCGGCCGCCCGATCAGCTTCAACGGTATCGGCAACGCGGCCTGCTGCCTGGCTAACGGAGCGCGCAGCTTCGGCAACCGGTCCTGCGGCACTGGCAAAGCCCTGCGCCGCATCGCTCATCGATGTCGCGACCGTTCTAGCGCTGTCAGTGACATTGCGCATGGCTTCTGCGGTCTGCGCAGCCTTCTCGCTAGACTGGCTGAAACCGACACTGGCGCGTTCGACCTGTTGTGCTGCCTCTCCCACTGCATCGCTGAGCTTTTTCGTGGTGTCCCGCAGCTCACCGCTCGAGGCTTCGACAGCCTTGCGGAAGGTTTCTCCGCTTGCCTCGACACCGCTCTTGAGCGTCTTCTCCACTTCCTGCTGAATTGATCCGGCTGCTTCACTTCCTGCCGTCTGAAGCGTCGTCAGCATCGTAGTCAGCATGGTATTGGAGCGAGCCTGTGCATCCTCGATTCCTGCCAGGATGTCTGCGAGTGCCTTTTGTTGAGCGGCTTGCGCCGCATCACTCTGTTCGGTGATCCGTGCACCCATGCTGTCGACCTGGCCTGCAAGCCGGTCGAAGGCCTCACGGATATCGGAGGCGGCCTTGGAGAAGTCTTCGCCTGCCAGGCGGATCTGATTGGCAGCGTCTGCGCCGCTGTTGCCAACCGTTTGTCCGATCGCATCGAGCTTGCCTCGGAGTTCTCCCAATGTCTCGCTTAGGCCGCGCAATTGCTCGCCGCTCACCTTTTCGATGGCCTCGCGGGCTCCAGCGCCAATGCCCTGCGTAACCGAGGTCATGTTGTCGTTGAGCTCGGTCAGCGAGGCGGCGACCGGAGCAATCGCCTGAGTGAACTGAGCGCCGATCCGTTCGGAGAGCTGCAGGGCGACGTCGGTGTTGAAGAACTTCAGCTGATCGCGCTGCTCGCGAAGGACGTCCAGCTGTTCGACGGCGAGTCTCTGCGGAGAGACGTAAAGCAGGCCGCGCTCGAGTAACTCGCAGATCAGATCAGTATCGCGGCGGATCTTCTTGCTGAGACTGTATTCGGTGAAGCGCAGCCAGATCGAGGCGCCAAGACCTGCGACCGAGGTAAAGAACTTGGCGCCAGCGACGGTAAGAAGGTGCTCAAGGGAGAGTTTCGCAGCCGTGATGTCCTCACCCATGTTCTGCGCTGCAGTGTTGAGTGCGACGATCAGCCCGAGGAAGGTCAGGATAAGTCCAACGCCAACGAAGATATTCGAGGCGAAATGCAGGACGGTCAGCTTTGGCGCTGCGCGGTTGAAGAAAGCGCTTGGACGATTAGTATTGCGCACGGGTGAGGCGCTCTCATCGACCATGGATTCCTGAAATTCGCGCCAGGCCTGAACGAGGTTATGCGCGCCTTCCTGCTCGCCCCCCATCGCGCCTGAGACCTCGATGTAGTTTTCGGCGAAGGTTCGCCTTTCGGCGTCGGGATCCCGATCAGTCCCGAGAGCCGATTGCAGAGCGTCGATCCGTTCCCGTGCAGCAGCAAGGTAGGGGACCACTTTCTTCTTTGCTCGCTGCCTGACGATAAAGGCGGCGGCGAACATGATCGGCAGCAGGACGAATGGTGCGACCCAGCGTTCACCGTACACAAAGTCAAGCACGCCCAGAAACAGATCGAGTATTTGCTCGAGAATCTCGTTCATTTGTCCCTCAATTTAATAAAGGCTTCAAGACTGGCGCCCTGAAAGTCGAAACCTTACCCCGTTCAGCCAGGTAACTGGCTTCTATGTGTCTGAAAAATCAAGCTTGGAATTGCTCCTGCTTCAAATTGGTTCTGCGGCCTGATGAGGTTTCCGGCCTGCAATGCGGCCGTCTTGAGATCCGACAAGTTCAGGGTCGCTGCCGACAGTTTATCCTCGCTGCCCACAACAGAGTGCTGACTTTGAAAGCCTGCGAAAGACTTCAGGTCATCGTGGTGGGGGTAGAGCAACATCAGATCGGGACACTGGTAAATCCTGCCGTAGGCCATCATCTGGTAGACGTCTGACTGGCTCACGCCCTGCTTGGGATCGTCGATTGAAGGCGCGAGGCGCTTCCACTTGGTGTCGATGATCATCACCCGCTTGGGCCCTCGGCGAATGATGATGTCTGGCTTTGTCATGAAGCGGCGTCGACCGGTCGGCGTATGATCGTCGCCGAGCTCGGCAAGGCAATGCAGCCTTCCGCCCTGGAGATCGACCTGTAGACCTGTGCCGACGAGTGCGCGCCTGAGCGTTCGCCCAATGAACTCCTCAAACAGGGTGTTCATTTCGAACAATAGCGAGAAGCCTTGTCCACGTCCGCTGGTGGTCGTCTGGAAGCGCTCGCCGAGGAGAAGTCGGGCGAGCTCGAGAAGATCCTTCCAGCGGGCATTGGTGCGGTCGAGGATCACGCTGTTCCAGCGCAGCCACTGAACCGGCACGTCGCTCACTTCAGCAAAGGCGAACGAAAGTTCGCGCAGCCTGCGCTGATTGTGTGGAGAACGCGAGAGCTTCAGCAGGCGGGCAACGGCGGCCTTCATGATCTGGTTGAGCGGAATGTCGCTCGACAATTCATCGAAGCGGCATGCCAGCCGGTCGGGGCTTGCCGCTAGCGTGGAGAACTGCCGGATGACATCGAGCCGTCCGCGCAGCGTAGGAATGTCTTCTTCCATGGCGACGTAGCGCCGAGGTAGGCCAAGATGGACGGCTTCGAAAAGTCTGTCACAGAAGAGGCGAATTAGGACCTCGAGCAGGTTCTCATCCTGCCAGCCGAGCCGCGCCATCTGGCCTGCGGCGATATCGAGATCGAGCGCAACGGCAAGCATGTGCACGAGATTGCGCCGGATATGGGCCTGGCCTGCCGCGCTGTCGCCATCGCCAAGCCCGTCGATCTTGGGAAGGATTTCGAGGGTGCAATCCTGTGCGGCGATGACGCCGACAACCTGCTGCGCGCGCAGAGCATTCCGGCCATGTTGCAGGATGCGGGCGCCTTCCTCGCCGCCCAGCGGATTGGCGCGCGCCACGGCGGCGATCCGGTCAGCGGCCCATTCGGGTATCTCCTCGGGCCCTTCACCGTAGCGGATCTTGCGCCATTCAAGGACTGTCCGGCTGATCATGCAAAGGCGTCGTAGGCACTGTCGTCGAAGTGATCGCGAACCTGCCAACGCCAGCGATCCTCGCTGAAGCCGTCTGACTGAATACCAGCCGGTGGAGTCAGCTGGGTGCGGGTAAGAAAGCGTCCTGCTCCTTCGGCATCGCCAAGCACGAGCGCGACCTTGTTCCAGTCCTCGTAGAAATATTCGGCGAGGAGCGGGATGACGCGGTGCCGCATCGTCTCGTGGACGTCTTCGATCGTCCGGCAGCTCATGAAATAGGCGTGGCCGATCTGATGCTCGCGGTCGAAGAGATATTCGATCCGCTCGTTGAGTCGGCGCAGCAGCCCAACCAGGGGCACGCCTGTCCGTTCGGCGGCCTCCTCGAGCAGTTCAGGCTCGGGCATGAGCTCGCGGAAGGTGAACCGGCGGCGAAGCGCGGTATCGAGGAGCGCGATCGAGCGGTCGGCGGTGTTCATGGTGCCGATGATGTGGAGGTTGTCGGGCACCCCGAAGACATCACCGGAATAGGGAAGCTTGACAGTCGTCTGGTTGGTCCCGCCGATGCGCTTGTCTTCCTCGATGAGCGTGATCAGCTCGCCGAAGACCTTGGAGATATTGGCGCGGTTGATCTCGTCGATGATGAGGACGAACTGGTCGGGAGAGCCATCGGAAGCCGGAGCGTTGCCAGGCAGCAGGCGCGAGAGCGCCTCGAGCTTCACGCGATTGCTCTTCAGCTGATAGCAGGACTGCATCATGAAGTTCTTGCCGTAAATCATCTCTACGGGGAGCGGCTCGTCGGCCACCATGAGCCAGCGAACCGAGCGGCGGTGATTGTACTCCCGCACATCGGTAGGCTTGAATTCATAGGGACCGACCACTTCGCCGATTGCCCGGAAATGGCGGTTACCTGCCGAGACGATAACCAGATCGCCAACCGCCATCGAGCTGCGGAACGGCCACATCTGAACGACATTGGGATCGTTGCCCGTTGCCTCGGGGTTCTCTTCCCGCCAGCGCTCGAGCAACTGCGGCCAGCTTTCGAACTTCGGATCCGACCAGTCGACTTCGCCGCCCCAGCCGAGAACGATGTAATTCCCCTCGATGGCGTCGTCGTAGATGTAATCCTCGCTTCCCGCGCGTCCGAGCGACATCTTGAAGAACTTGCGCCCTTCGAGGTCGAAGCCGCCACCGCGTCCGACATTCCTTCTTGCGTCCTGAGCGATTGCGCAGATTTCGCGGAAGATGCCGTGTCGCGCCTCGAGCCGGAAGCCAGCGCTTGATGCTTCTTCTTCGCCTTCATCGCTTCCTGTCTCTGGGCGCAGGCCCTCGACGAAGTCCTCATAGGCGTATGACTGGTGGAAGGTGACAAAGCCGATCTGCCCCGCCTCGACGAGCGTATCGTAGCGCGCCTTCAGTTCGGATCGGTCATCGGGAGCAGAGCCATCGCAGAGCGCTACGGCTTCCTTTGCGGTCCGGTAGGTCTTTCCGGTCCCGGGAGGGCCGTAGAGAATGAGATTGGTGGGTCTGGGCATGGGCTTGGTCTCGTTGTGATCTGAATCATTGTCGGGCTGGGCTGCGTCCTGGGTTTCCCTGACGACCCAGATGAATCCCTGAACATCCCAGAGATCGCGCGGCTGCCAGCCCCATTCCCCGAATTTCTCGAAGAGTGTCTGGGCAAGGGCGAGGACCGCTGCATATTCGTCCTCGTTGAGGGGATTGTTTCCGAAGGGAGACTTGCCCGTCAGCGCCTTGCCTGCGCGCCAGAGGGGATCCGTGTTGATCCCCATCGCTTCTGTCGGATGCGCAAGAGCCAGCAGCATCGAGGGGATATTGCGGCTCTCGCTGTAGGGCTGGCTCTTGTCCTGTCCCTCGCTCAGGATTGGCCAAGTGGCCTTGACGAAGCGATCGAGGGCAACGGCTGGGTCGACATCGGAAAGGATCAGGCTTCCAGCTTCAGTTTCGAGGATCCCCGGGTGACTGGCGCGAAGGCTCCTCATCCGGGCATCGGTGCGCCAGCCTAGCAGCCCCGAGTGCGGACCGGTCAGAATATCAAGGAAGCGCCCGCCCAGCTCTTCTTCAGCCAAGGATTCATCGTCCAGCGCTACTTGCGCCTTTTCAAGCAGGGATTCCTTGTATGCTCGCTCCTCATCGAAATATCCGCCTTCGCTCGCCGTAAAACCGGCCGGCTCAAAATCAGGAAACTTGCTGAGAAAGCGCTGCTTGAGGCGCTCGAGCTCGGCTGCATCGAGCCTTTCATCAAGGCTGTCGACGACCCTGAATCCCAGACGCGATATGAGCTCGCGCGAACGGGTAGCATCACGGGTCTGGGTATCGGCTCCCTCGACGGCGCGTAGCGCGACATTGGCGATGGCCTTGCAGGGGTAGAACTTGCCCTCCTCGGCAATCCAGTAGGTTCTGGGGGGCCTGAAGCCATGCTTGTCGAGGAACGGGTCGGTCCCGAGCTCTTCGCACTCGCGGATCGCGGCGAGGACCGCCGCGCGGGTCAGCGTGCCTGGGTTTGTCCCTTGCGCCTCGTACCAGTCGAGCACGCCGTTGAAGCTCGCAAAATCGGCAAAGGTGATCTTGATGACCTCGCGCGGCTTCGCGCCGCCGGGCGGCATGTGCTTGAGGCGGCTGGGGAGATTGGATTGTCGTCCCTGTTCGGGGGCGTAGTAGTCCGGGGAACCTGCAGGCGGTGGATTGTCCCTGCTGCCCTCGATCCAGATCCGGACCGACTGACCTTCCTTTTCGAGCGCGACCTGGCGCTCATCGGGCAAGGCAAAGCTCGTTACATAGCGGTTGCCCGTATCCTTGATGGTCGGGATCTCTTCACCGTAGCGTCGCTTCAATTCTCGTTCGGCGGCGGCGATATCGAAAGCCCCTTCGGCATTGAGCCTGAAGGTAAAGCGGACAGTCGAGGAATTGGCAGGCCCAACCCGGTCGATCAACTCTCCGTCGATCAGCTCGGCAAACTTGCGGCTGTCGAGCGCGCTGCAAACGGCTGGCATGGCATTGGCGAGCCCAAGGTCGCGGTGGATGTCCCCTGAAATCACCGAGAACTGATCTTCGCCTCTCCGGCGGGCCGGGGTCGCATAATTGGCGGCCACATGCTGGCGAATCCGTTCCGCCTGGCTCATGGCTCCGGTGTTTTTCTCGCTATTCCTGAAGCGGACATAAGCGGTCAGCGAAGACTTGTAGCCCGACAGGCCATCGTAGAGATTGCCTTCGATCTCGATCCCGGAAGGGTTGGGCTTGCCCGCGGCCTGATCGGCTGCGGTATAAGTAAGCTGCTCAAAGATGCTGACGCAGCCATCCCTGTCAAAGGCTGCGTCGAGGTCGCCGAAGTGCTTCTCGACCCGCCGCAAATCGGAGATCCGCGTCGAAATCGAGCTGGCTACCAGCCCCTCGCTCGCCATCCATTCTCTGAACTTGTCTTCGGTCACCGGCGAAATACCCCCGCGCGCATCTTCCAAATTTCTCCGCTTCGATCCAGTCGCTTCTTCAATTACTTGCCTCGTTATTGAGCCAGGCGAGCGTATTGACGAGCTTCAGGTGTTCGACTGTGGTCGCCTCGAGCTCGAGCAGTTTCGGATTGGCAAGGACGATTGCGAGCGCCCGTGCGCGGCTGACCGCCACATTGAGCCTGTTCTTCGAATAGAAGAAGTCGACGTGGCGCGGGAGATCGTCGGGCGATGAGGTCGTCATGCTGACGATGACAATCTCGGCCTCCTGTCCCTGGAACTTGTCGACCGTACCGACTCTGGCCCCCTCGGGAAGCGCGTCCTTGAGCGCATTCACCTGGATGTTGAAGGGTGCAACGACGAGGATGTTGTCGAGACCGATCGTCCCTTCCTTGCCATTGAAATCGATGAAGCGGGCGCCGAGCAGCGCATCGACCAGCTCCACTGTCTTGGCGACCTCTGCTTCACTGACCTGTCTGCAGCCGGTGTGGTCCATCGGAATCATGTGGATCCCGTGCTGTGGTAGGGTGGGGTCCGCTGCGTCACCGAGGAGCAAGGTCTGTTGCTCGCAGGCGGGATGGGACTTGAGGCGGCCATCATAGACGGCTCGCGAGATGAAGCTTCCGATCGAGGGGTTCATGCGCCAGCTCGTATCGAGGAGAATACCTCTCTCTGGCGCGATCGTTGCCGCGCCCTCGAGCAGATAGTCGAGTGCGGAGAGGCCGCTTTCGCCCGGGTGGGCGCCCTGGATCGGCTGGCCAAGCTGCATCTGGTCTCCGACGAGAATGATGTTCTTCGCCGCCGAACCCATGGCGAGCAGATGCCCGAGTGAGACCTGCCCGGCCTCGTCGATGACGAGATAGTCGAAATGCTGATCGAAGGCGGGGCGGGCGAAGAGCCAGGCAGTGCCCCCGACAAGGTCATAACCGCCATCTTCGACATCGCCATTGTCGGCGAGGTCATAGATCATCTTGCCGTTGAGGTAGCTGTCCGGATCGCCGGGCGAGACCTTCTTGGCGCCGAACACGTGGACGCCTTCCTTTTCGCCGATCTCCTCGGTCTTCCCGAGGAGATTGTTGATCGCCTTGTGGCTGTTCGAGGAAACCCCGACCTTCTTGCCAGCCGCGATTAGCGAGAGGATCATGTGGGCGCTGGTGTAGGTCTTGCCGGTCCCCGGAGGGCCCTGGATGAAGAGCGCAGAATGATCGAGCGCCAAGGCGCGTGCGATTGCGGCCTCGACCAATGTCTCGTTGTCCCTGACAAGCGTCCCGCCCTGCCAGTCGAGCAGGCGAGGACCGGTTCGCTCGACAATGTCGGAAAGCGCCCGGTAGCGTGGCGCACTCGGGCTAGCAGGGTTTTGCGAGGCCCAGGCCTCGGCGACGCGTTCGACTGCGAGCTCAAGCTGCGTGGTGTCGAGCGGCCAGCCGGGAATGAGTGACCCGCCAGTCGGGAAGTCGCTGCCTGCCTTCTTGCCGCGCTTGACCTCGACGATGCCCTGGTCGCGGTCGATTGCGAATATGGTTCCGAGCCGCTCGCGGGTCGGCGCATGGAGCGCCTCCTTGCCTTCGCGCAGCTTGGTGTCTTGCGCAGGGAACCGGTAGGTCGCGACGATCGACTGCTTTTCTGGGCGCAGCCAGTCCTCGCTCGCGGGCGAGATTGCACCGATGCACTCGCCGTCATCGACCAGTTCGTCTTCCTCTCGCTCGCAGCGATCGAAGATGGCCCATTGCTCGGGTTTCTTCGCGCGGGTGTGAAAGTCGATGAGATGCGAGGTAAGTTCGCGCGCACGATCGGATGGCGGCGCGGAGCCTGCCGTGATTGCCCGGCGCAGCGCATCAAGCCGTTCTTCGCGGCGCTGAGCCTCCTCGCTCTTTTCAGGGGATGGCTCGGGACCTGTCTTGGTCCACCAAGGAAGGTCGGGCCGGAGCGTCAGCAGCCAGTCGCGCAGGCCTTCGGTGTTCTCGCAGTCGACCTTGTTGTAGGCCAGAATGCCGTCGAGCAGTGCCTGTTCGCCGGTCTCGCGCCAGCGGTGATAGTGGACGATTGACTGGTCGGCCTTCTGGACATCCTCGCCGCGCATTTCGGCAAAGAAGATCTCGAGCGTCTTGAGGCTGAGATCCGGCTCGGAAGTCCGGATGGCGCCGCGAACGATCGAATAGAGATCGACCAGCTTCTCGCCGCGCAGGAGATTGTCGACCGCCGCCTCACGGCTGGCAAAGGCGGTTGAAAGGCGGCGCAGCACCGTCACTTCGTAGGGCGCGTAGTGATAGATGTGCGCGTCAGGGTGCCGAGCGCAGTGTTCAGTGAAGAAATCGACTATGCTCTCAAAGGCGGCCCGCTCGGCTGCACGGTCATGCCCCCAAGCATGGCGGAAGAGGGGTTCGCCCGAGGGGTCACGATAGTGAACGCCCCAGAGATACTCGAGGCCATCGGGATGGAGCGGATCGCCTTCGAGGTCGAAGAAGAGGTCGTTTGGGCTCGGCGCGGGCATACGGGCAAACCCTCGCCCCGGTTCGATCGGCAGCGGTTCGGGCCTGGGCTCGCCCGTCCGCCGCGCAACCTGCAGGGCTGCCTGCGCCCGCAGGCGCTCGAAGGTGCGCGGAGCCAACCGGGGAATCTGCGTGCCTGCCGGGAGGGCGCCAAGGTCCGCAACGGTGTTGACGCCAGCTGCGCGCAACTTGTCGATCTGCGTCGACTGAATGCCTGCCACCTGGTGGAGGTGGTCCTCCTCCTCCCATTGGGCGGCACAGACGTCGCGCCAGCCGCAGAGCGAACAGGCCTTGCAGGGTTCGGGGCGCGAGCCTTCTGCACCCTCGGCGAGGAAGGTGAGATAGCGGTCGCTTGCCGCGTTGACGAAGTGCTCAAATTCGACGCGGCGGAAGCTCGCTTCCGTGCCGTCGCCAAGGACCAGGTGCATTGCGTGTGGTGGCTCTGCCTGCACCCTCCCGATCATTTTCGAATAGAGTGCTAGCTGGATCACATGCTTGGGGTCAGGTGACCGGGCCAGCTTGGTGTCGATGACTTCATAGCCCCAGTTGCCAAGGTCGGTGTCGAAATCGACGCGTCGAAGGAAGTCGGCAAAGCCGTGCCAGGGTGGATCTAGAAAGGTTGCCTGATAGATGAAGGGCGCCCCTGCCTGCATGGCGGCAATGGTCGCCTCTGCACGCTCCTCCAGCGTTCCTTCGCCCGAAATCTCGGTCACGCCACCGGACTCGCGCAGTGACGCCAGATAGTCTGCTTCATGGGCGTGACCGGCATCCTGAATGAGAACCATAGTCTCATCGTCTTCGGCCCGTTCTGGCAGCGAGTCAGGCGCCTGCAGCTTTCTGAGATTGAGCGCCGCGGCGTGTGCGCAGCCAAGGAAAGCGTTGAGGTCCGAGGCAGAGTGAAGCAATCGGGAATGGTGCGTACGCATGTTCAGGATTGCTCCACTTTTCGGGTAAGGGCCGGACAGTACGGCGCCCCCAAATTGCTGACAAGAATGCGGCGTTTTCTGAAATGGTTCGGCATGTTGGCCATGGTGTGCACCCTTCAGAACTTGAGCCGCTTGAGACGGTGTGCGGCGGTGATGACCGCGCCGTCGTCGCCCACGACTAGATAGGAATCCAGGGCCTTCTCGATGCGATTGAAAAGTTGGGCGTCAAGCCCCGCCTTCACGCGCGAACGCGCCTGCTGATCGAGGTAATAGACATCGGCGCCGTGGTGCCTGCGGCTGTTGCCATAGGCGAGCAGCGCATCGACAGCTTCGATGGGAATGCCGCGCTGCTGGAGGCGGGCCTGTGCGTGGTGGGTAAATGCCATGTCGAGTCCTTTCGTCTACGAGCAATTTGTTTATGAAGGACGCGGGCGACAAAAACTGTCACCCCGGGGAGTGCTATGTCGTTTTCCAAGGCTGTCGACCTGCTCCGCCTCGCCATGATGGCCACGTCACGGCGCGGGGTTTGTCTCGCTGACATTGAAGCCGAGTTCGATTGCGTGCGACGGACTGCGCAGCGGATGATCAGCGCCCTTGAAGCGGCATTCCCCGCCACCGAACACCGGATCGATGACGGAGATCAGCGTCACTACTGGCGCGTTCCGGCACGAGCGATCGCGCAATTACTGTCACCGTCTGCCGATGAGCTTGCCGCCATGTCGACGGCGGTGGGTGAACTTCGCCGAACCGGCCTTGTTGCGGAGGCCGAGCAGCTTGGCGGGCTCGATCGCAAGGTTAGAGCGCTAATCCCGCCGGAAAGCGGCTCGCGACTAGCTGTTGACGAGGAAGCGTTGCTCGAGGCTCTCGGTTATGCCGCTCGCCCTGGCCCTCAGCCTGCGCTGGCAGCGGAGGTCGATCACGCGATCTCACAGGCTCTCAAAGGCCCATTTCATCTGCGTCTTTCCTACCGTAGCCGCGGCGAAACAAAGGCAAGTTTGCGCACAGTTGAGCCACTTGGACTCTTATTGGGCGCGCGGCGCTATCTGGTAGGGCGCGATCTGGCGAAAAAGGATGGACGCTTTCGCCACTACCGTGTCGAGGACATCAGCGAGGCAGAAGTGCTCGCCACCAGTTTTCAATATCCTGACGATTTCGATCTCCGCGTTCACGCCAGCCGCGCTTTCGGCTCATTCCACAATGATGAGGAGTTTGGCGAAGTAGTTTGGCGATTTAAGCCCCATGCGGCGGATCGCGCTAGCCGCTTCTTGTTCCATCCCACGCAAATTTCCGAACGTTGTGAGGATGGGTCCCTGATTGTTCGTTTCACCGCGTCGGGTCATCTTGAGATGGCTTGGCACCTCTATTCGTGGGGAACGAGCGTCGAGGTTCTGCAACCGATAGAACTGGCAGAGATGGTCCATGCCTATCGTCGAGATGATTTTCTATCGCTGCCATGATCATGGATTGGCGACCCGGACAAAAAACACTCGCCCAAGAGGATAGAATCGCTCCCACCCCGTGCACGGAGACAGCAACTCATATCGTAACAAGTCAAAAGTAGCCGCCATAACCCGGCCTGCGACCGGTACGACGAGGCGGCTCTCTCACGTCGTCCAATGTGGCAATGGCTACCATCGTGATCGCAAACCGGACAGCAGATCGGGTGTGATTGTTCGTCTTGACTGGATCTTCGAAGCGTCGACCGGGCAGACGGGGTACGCCAATCTGTATCGCTATAGAGCGCGGAAAAGGCACATCTCGACTGCTGCGAGTGGTCGGCTCGGGTGGACGAAGCGCTTTCGGCAATCCCCTTGTCAGCTGCCAGCGGAGTTGGTCACAGCACGACTTGCTGCCGAGTGGGCGCACGCTCATGTTCTCCGCGAAGCCCAGCATAGCCATGCCGCGCCAAAACCTTGTTGCATCCTTCCGTTTCATGAACGTCGTGACGCCGTTATCTACGCTATGATAGCGGCAGAATTCCTCGAGCGCCCAGCGCACATGAGCGTGAGTATGAACACGCTGCGCATTTCGCCAAATGTGATCGACAACGTCCAACGCGTCTCGACCGCGAGGCTCCTGAGGAAATATGTTGCGCCAGTCCTCGACGTCGAAAACGGCTCTTTTGCTGGAGGACATCTTCGGCTCGAAGCGCATATGCTTTTCCCCTCGCCGTCGGGGCCCAGCGATGACGTCGGCAATCTCGCGATAGCGAATGACTTCCTCCTTGGTCGCACCAAGTAACGCTGCCTGCTCATCTGCATCCGAGCCGGCGCGTAGTGCGATCACCGCCTCGCGTATCGATCTCCAAGGCGGGAGAGTGTCGCCCGCCGCGTCCGACACGAGCGCTTTCCGGCGTCTCAATGGGCGAGACCTCGGTATGAAGTCGTCTGCACACTGACGGTCAAGGCCGCGCTGAATGCTGCGATGGACAGCCATTAGCGGGATATCGTCATTGGCCCAATCCACCTGTGGCGTCAGGTTGGGCGTGCGATAGTTTTCCCACTCGCCTCGCAAGTGGTCACGTTGCGAGATTGATCTTCGAAAGCGATGATCGGCTCTCGATAACGATTCCGCGCGGTACCCTTCTTGAGTTCGCTTCAAAGCGCTCAATGCCAATTGTCTTGTAAGGCGCGGCTGCAGGCATTTTCGATTTACAAATGCGCCCAGCGACCAATCGAGCATATGGCTATACCAGCGAAGAGTGGTCGTCACAGGCCCGTGGCCGCAGAGCTGGCTGACGATGTGCATCGCGCTGCGGCCCGGACGCGCACTGCCGGATACTCTCGCGATAATGCGTTCTCGGCGGGCCTCTGAGATGCTGTCATCGTCTAGACCTGCTGGGATTGATAAGTAGCTTCCGTCCTTGGGCAACAATAGACAAGCAAGCAGTTGCGTAGCGAAGGAATGCCGCAGGTGCTCGAAACTCATCCCCTTGTCTCCCGTCGCCCGGATAAGCGCCTTTTCCAGTCTGGGCCTAACCGTTCGCGAGATAAGTTCGCCAGCGCCACCACCGGCGTGAGTGAACAACAAGCCCAGCGGGCGATTCCGAGCTTCGGCCTCGTAATCCTCACACCATGTACGCAACTCGTTGAGTTCGTGAGGCGTCAAAAGAACATCAAGAGGAACCATGCGTCGGCTTTGCTTCGTTTTCAGGGCGCGCCATCCGTATGGCCGGACGTACAGTTCCATCAGAGGAGCGCCCGAAGGACTGTCCGTGTACGCAATGTCGACGTGCCTAAGGCCGAGAATCTCGTTCAGTCGGAGGCCCGCCCGAAAAGCGAGTGTAAGGATGAGACGAAGTAATCGGTCTTCGCGACCATTGCCGGGCAATTGCTCCAAAGCGCGAAGGTAATCAGCGCTGGACACCATGTTGACGGAAACGCGCCCTTCCTCGCGCAACTCGTCATAGGTGTCGCCCACGTCGAGTTCCGGGTTCAAAGCGCATAGATATGCTTGAAAGGAGGAAACCGCATTGAGCGCCTTGTTGCGATCACCGATTTTTTCGAAGCCGCGCCGGTAAAAGGAGTCGAGCTCTGCGGCATCGATACCACCTAGATTTGTTTCCAAGTTCTCGGAGAGAAGGTCAGCGAGCTTGGTTGCGTAGCCGGCGATCGTGCCACGTGCGGAATACGGTGCTTTTTGACCCCATTCGCGCCTGCCGTTCGAAGTCTTTCCCCGCGGAAGAATTGCAAGGTTCGCCCATCGGACGAGATGTGCGACAAGCGTGTCATCTTGCTTAGAAATGCAATCTAGGATTTCGGCTATTTGCTTTTTTGGCTCGGTGCCCTTCAGCGCACAGATGAGCGATCGGTAAACTTCAGGATAGCCGGTGCGGTTTGGCCTTCCTCGGGTGGTGGGTTTGGCCAAAGGCTTCGTCGCTGCGATCGGTCGTCCGGAACTGACTCTGTCCCATGTCGTCGGCGGCAGCGAGAGCGCAGGCCCATCACCCACAGCGTGACTGACCAAAAGTCCGGGCAGCGCAAGTCGCCAACGCAAGGCGGCTTCGTGTACCAGTTGATCGAGAGTTTCTCCTTGTGACGAGTTATTCATGCTCAGGAGAAAGGCAGCAAAACATTCGTTGGGCGATGGCGACCAACCGGTTCGAGAGGCTGCGTGGTCTACTCGCCAGCGACGAATAAGTAGGTCGGTAGTTGGATCGCAAAACCATCGCCGTGGGTAGGCGTAAACGTGCCGCTTATCCTCCGGATCGGCAGCCTCCATCTCTACGCACAGACGAGATCGACTGAGCGGCATTGCCATCACGCTGCGAAGTAACGGACCGAACCAATTCCGATCAAGGAGGGCGCCATTGATTATTGCAGAAGCTAGAATTTGGCCGAGCGCTGCACGGGAACAATCGAGCGGGACGCAAAGGTAGTCGGACAATCTCGAAATAACGGGTTCGTGAAGATTTCCCCTCAACAGGGTGTTGAAAGGAGATGGCTCGGCTTGAAGCCCACTAGCCGGCTCCCGTGGAGAGGGCTCCGGAGGCATTCCAATTGCAACTACTGCGCGGAAGGATAGGGCCGACTTTTTGGAATGAAGGCCATGCTCAGCCTTCCATCCCGCCTTGTTTAGAGCGCGATCAACGAGCGGCCGGACGTCTTCGGCGTATATGAACGGGTCTAGGCCAGAGTATCGGCCCCATGGCTCGGTTCCCACCACCCAGTGACCGAGCATCGCGTCGATTGAGTCGGCGCTAGCTGACCCGACCATTATCGTGCGAAGGAAATGGCGCTGTAAGTTGGATGGCAGATTGGTGCTGAAGGACCGCAGAGCAAGACGCCAGCAGGCCGCCAGGGTTGTGGTGCGGTGCCTTCCGCGACGATCGATGACAATAAATGGGAGTTCAGTCGGAGCGCTGCATGTGGCAGTTGGTCTCCGCGCCAATCCGCCCGCGATAAGATGAGCAGCGTAGAGGCCTATTTGTTCTTTGCATAACTGGTTAATTGGGACTGGCCTGACCCTTTCATCTCCAACAATTTTGTCAAATACCAGTGCGACATCGAGGTCCATCCGCATCTGAACATGCGCTTTGCGCGCCGGGCGAAGACCGGTTGAAAGCATGATGACGGCAGCTGTGTGGAGCGTCAGCGCGTTATGCAGCTTCCTTTCGTCTCTCGATCGACGCGCCGCGCGGACCGACTTACGGGAATGAGCAGCGAAGCGACTGATCATGGCGTCACTGGGCGACCTTCGGCTGCCTATATAGCCTTCTGAGGGTGGCGCTTTATTTTTCTTCTCAGCAAGGCCGAACAACATCAATGTGCGGAGTTGAAGGTTACTTGCCGCCGTTCTCGACACCACGCCGTAGTATGATTGCGCCCGATATGGGTTTTCTTCCCTCCCAGTCATTCGGCACGATGACGTGGGATCTCCAGCTTCCGTTTGCGCCGCCGCCGCCCAAAACCAACGCTCTAGGCTCTGGAGTGTCAGCGTCGAAGATCGAGCGCCAGCACGCTCTCGAATGATCTCTACTGCACGCCTACGTACGTCGTGCTCGCGCTTGTCCCGGTCATTCAGTGATGACGACCAAGAGGAAAACAACGAATAAGGCTTTGGCGGCGGTGTGAGGCTTTTGAACCTTCTCTGGTAGCAGGCCTCTAAAGCAGATCTCATGAGTGAAACGCATGCCAGTTCCACGTGCGGATAAGGGCAGATCAAAAGATCGGATGACTGCGGAGCCTCATTTTGACCAGAGCCGACGGGGAGCAACCAGCGCCATTGGGCGTCATCTTGCCGTAGCATGACCTCCAAGCCCTTCCCAGAGAAGGCAGAGACCACCTGTGAAGCTAACCAGTCGGATGACGACCTACCGGTCGTCAATATTCCAAGAAGAAGTAGAATGGCCTCGGCGTCGGTAAGGTCATCATTCTCATTCAACCGGCGGAGAACGCTATTCTTGATTGCTTGAACGTCGATCGCAGTGAGCCGGCCCCAGTCCGTTGCGAGAAATTGGTTTCCTCGTGACGTGGTGTGCGCGTACCCGTTGAATACTTCGTGATACCATCGCGTCGGCTCTTCCTGGTTCGACGCTGAACGCTCGGCTGGACCCAAATACGCCACTCACAAAACTCCTCGCCCGGACAGAGCGAGGTTCTTCAAACATCGAAATCTTTAGATACCCCTTACACGGAGACAGCCGCGCCAAACTGACCGAGCCGGATTAATTCGCGCCGCTGTATGTCTCCCGTCCAGCCAATGGACCGTTGGCATCGCCCGGTGTGATATATTTTAGATCGGTAGCGGCCTGGCTGGTTTGCAACCCGAGATCCGGTAATCCGGCCTCATGGCCGAGGTCAGCCGACGACGTCCACTAGAGGCCCAAGAACCGACCTTTAGCACTGCTTCTTTTAAGGAATGACGGCGCTCGCACCCTCACAAGGCTCCGCAATGCATCCGCTCCGTCGAGGGATCAGATGCACATGACAGTGGAGACACGTCTGCCCAGCACCCGCGCCGCAGTTCATGCCAATATTGACGCCCATATGCTGTCGTCCAGCACCAACGAGATCGAGTATGAGGTGGATTGGGATACGGTCATCGCCTGCTCCAAGCGGCGTATGGCCAGAGGGCGGAAATAAACGATAGCGTTGAGCGAGACTGGTAAGCCAATGGCTCATATCGCGTGTGAAAAGGAAGAAAGAATGGTTGATGAAGCGTGTAGCAAGGTCGACCCTCGCGAAACGAGCGAAGTGGCGCTTCGAGCCTTTTTCAACATCGCCAAGGTTTGGGCGCTTTCCGACCAAGAGCAGATGACTATTCTCGGCCTTGACGCACGCCCTACCCTTAAGGAGTGGAAGAGCGGCCACGTCCCGCACTTGCCCGACCACGCCCTCAAACGAATTTCCTACGTTTTGGGTATCTTCAAGGCGATCAATATTCTTCATCCGCTGCCCGAGCGAGCGAACGCTTGGATACGCAAACCGAATAGCGCGCCTTTATTCGATGGCGGCAGCGCCCTCGATCTAATGCTCGGGGGTCACGTAAGCGATCTCCAAATTGTTCGCTCATACCTCGACGCGGAACGCAGCTGATAGTGATAGGCCTCGGTCGATCGCCGCCAATCACTGGCGCTACCATAAGACCCGAACTGGGCCGGAAGGAGACAGTCTGCTTTCGGGTAGGAAGCACGACGGGCGAGGGGTTTCACCGACAATTCCGATGCTGTCGCCCCAAGGCAACGATCAAGCCCATGGACGGCAGATTTTGGTGCGCTCCGTCAAATCCGAGGCATCTAAGACTAGGCTCGAAGCTCTATCACTTCCTATTACCTTTAACAGTGCAAACAAGTACTTAGCAATGCCCTTTCCGGACGAAACAAGTCGTCATCACGTCACCGAATTCGCCCAGACACCAATACGACGTATCCCCACCCGCGTTGGATCACGACGTCCCCTAGATCATCATCGTTTGTCTCATTAGGATGAAATCTAATCACTGCGCTAACACGAAGATCAGAATTCTTGGTTCCGGCACCATGCTTTTTCGCCAGAAATCCGATCTGACGCAGTTTGCCCGAAGCGCTTCGATGTAGCAGCGCCTTGTTTGCACCTTGTCCTTGTCCGCCGAGTAGCACTGGATCGCCCACTTTGACTTCGCGCTCGATATAACTCTGGCATTGCTCAGGCTCAGGATTGAAGCCGCTTCGTCGCAGTGCCCAACCCAGCCCTACATCCTCAGGAGAGCCAATGAGCACACATCCGTCAGTTTGGTGGCCGTCGTATGGAAGGGGCAACCTCCTTGCCCAGCTATACTCGCGATCTCCAACAAACTGCCACAAGTTTCGTTTGGCTCTCGTCATTGCGACGTAGAGGAGACGGGCTTCTTCGGCGGCGTCCCCTTCCAAGTCGGCATACCGGCCATGGCGGCTCTTTCCGAATGAAAGGTTTGATGGGAGAATTACTACGCTATCGAACTCAAGGCCTTTTACCTTGTGGATGGTCGATACGACTACGGTCGAAGCCGTCACGCTTGTTCCCATAAGCCGGCCTAGGTCATCGCTGCGTAACTCTTCAACGAAGCGGATGAGCGATGATATGTGTGGAAAGGCCTGCTCTTGGCAGCATAAGTCCCAAAGGCTGGCCAAGCTGACAATATCTCCCCCGGATGCGTTGGCCTCGGGGATGTTCATGTGGCGGATGAAATCGTCGACAAGTTTTTCAGCCAATTGCGCCGAAAGCGCTCGATCCGACTTAGCAGCTTCATCTCGAAGAAAATCGAGCCAGAGACCAATGTGACGAAGATTGGCGACGCGCAGGTTTGCCGTTCCTTGGACTGTTATTCCGGATATGTGGGGTTCGAGCAGCCGATGGACTTGAGCAACATCGGCGTTGGAGCGACAGAGGATAGCGACCGTCTCCCCTGAACGACCGCCTATCTGGTTCCATATTTTAAGTACTTCATTGACAGCGTTATCGAAAGATTTCCCACGCCAATCAAAGCGTTGGCACTCTGATCCAGCGGGTGCGTCTTCCCGCGTTACGAGGGTGGAATTCTTCAGGCGGTGGGAGCGCGGCGATCGGTCAAAGAACTCGGCTATCATCGCCTGACTCTTTTGAACGATTTCCTTTCCCGAACGGAAGTTTACCGACAGCACGAGCTGTTTGAGGCTGTCGCCACCAAAATCCTCTACGAAACGGTCAAAGTAGGATTCAGAAAAATTCCTCTCCGGGCGCTGCCACCTCAAAATATCCTGGTCATCGTCTCCGATCACCATGATACCGGCACGAGACTCGCTGCCTTGGTGTAGTGCACGTAGAATTGCATAGACTTCGTCAGTTAGATCCTGAAATTCATCCACCAAGATACAGCGAACGTCACCGGCAACTGCGCGACGAAACCCTGCATCCTTATCCATGCGCCGAGCAAACTCGGAAAGAGCCTCTCCCATCATGGAGTCTTCGCCCTCCCAGCCATCCTTGGCCAGGTGTCGCATGGCGAATGCGTGAATGGTCGAAACGCGAAGTCTAGATGCGTAGGCGGCATAGCCAAGTGACTTGAAGAGATCGCGGATCCTACGTTTGATTTCGAAGACCACCGCACGATTGAATGCCAGCACGACGATTTGAGACGGATGAATGTGCTGCTCGCGGATGAGGTGAACGATACGTCCTACCAGCACGAAAGTCTTGCCCGCGCCTGGCCCCGCGTTGACCAGCAAATGCTGGTTGTACGGATGGCGCACGGCTTCCCACTGCGCACGCTCTTCGGAAGTCTCGAATTTCTCGAAGAATTCTACTGCTTTGGTGGCCCGCAACTTCTCCTGCATTTCGACAATAATGCGTGAGTTGTTCGGAGAATCCTCCTGCTCATCGATTTCCTCGATTTCGCCTAGCTGAGTCTCAAGAAAATCCTTCAAACCATTCGCGTCAGATTGCGAAAAATAGCCAGTAATGAATGCCTCTTGGGCATCTGCCCGCGCATTCGCAAACAGTTCCATCGCAAGGTTGCGCGCTTCGGAGAAATCATTGACTTCAGCGAGCTCGTTCCACAGTTCCTCATCGTGGGGCTCGGTTTCGTCAAGCAGCACGACGTGCGAAAACTGGACGATATCAACGCTCATGCCGACGAGATTCATCGTCGCCAGAAGGCCAGCCGTTTTCTTCAGATCATGCTCGCGGAATTTCTTACCAAAACCCGCGCCTCGAACCCTTTCAATGAGTCTGGATACGGCAATTCGTTCATCTGACCTTTTTAGGAGGTCAAATACCGATTGAGCGCCGCGAACCAGTGCCTTACGGCGTAAGTCGGCATTTCGGCCTTCGGAAGTGGCGAGCTTAGCTTCCCAAGAAACTGTCTCGTCGGCGTTCGCGATTTGTCGCAGGCGGACACCAGACGATCGGACCAAAGTCCGAAACCCATTGATAAAGGCGCGTTCATATCTGCGCCGGCGTCGAATGGCTTCGTCGTCAGTCTCGGCTAGCGTTTTTGATTCCGCCTCGCGTTCTGGACTCCCCTGTTGGGCGGGCCGTTCTACAGCGACCGTCCGAATGAAAGATTCGACCTCCACCAATTCGAATGGGTGGAATTCGACGCTGGCATTCTTGGAAAGCTTGCCCAGCAATCGCTTCGCGGCGTCATCGACGAAGCGGAAAAGCGTTCGAATGTTGTCGTCTCGCTCCTCCTTTGCCAACCGCCTGAGAGAGAACTCGATTTCACGATTAAGCGAGACCCCGCCGCGCTTTTCGAGATCAGCCAAGCCAGCCAAGACATCGTCATCTGAATCCATCGGTCGCAGGCGAAATCTGATCTGGGAAAGGTTTACGACCGCTGTTCGCCTCGATTGATCCGTGACTGTCGCTGGTCGCCCCTTAGACTCGCTCGTGGGATTTGCGAACGGGTCGATTTTACTTTGGACGGGGCTACTGTTGAAGACTAGGCCGACAATATCTGCGAAGCCCTCGACCAGCCGAACGAGTAGGCTATTTTGACTCGCCTGCCGTCCGCGGCTTTTGGTCTTTCCACCGACATTTAATCTTTCTTCGTCGGCGTCCTCGAGGTCGAGTAGCACCTGAGCCAATTCGCCAAGCGCCCCCTCCTCTTGCGAAATCCTTTCAAGGGTCCGAGGAGAGATTTCGATTGTTAGAATGTCCGGGAGCGAGCCGGATAGCGTGAGTCGCCCGGCACGTTCCAGCCAATAAATGGCCATCCGCAACTTCGTGGCTGCCGCTCGTCTCTCTGCTTCAGTTTCGAGCGGTTGATAGCCTTCTGCGGGAACTATTGCGAGCAACTGTCCATCGACGCTATGAGCCTTGCCTCGGATCTCCCAAAACACGTCATCAATGTCCTGCGCCCTGAGAGTATTACGGGCGCGAAGGTCTCGTATGTGTTCGAAATCCTCGTTCGAGAAGGGAAGCAGCGCGCTGAGATTGGTTAGCCTTGCCTGCTCGCGCTCGGCTTCGCCACGGCCGATCCGGCCGACTTCCTGAAGATAGTCTTCCAGATAGCCAGGCGGTGACAAGTGGACGACCCAATGAATATCGGGAATATCCATTCCCATCCCGAACGCCTTTGTGGCAACGAGCACATCGATCTCACCATCGCGGAAATCGGCGTAAACCTCTTCCTTTGTCGCAGCATCAAGCCCAGCATGGTAGAATTCAGCGTCCGTTCCGCTGTCATCTGACAATCGCCTGGCAAGGTCTTCCGCGAGGAGCCTGGTGGGAACGAACACAATGACAGCGCTTCGCTGCCCGGTGTTCAGCCGGTTCTGTTTGGCGTCGGAAATAGCCTTCTCGATGAGTGGCAGACGTTCTGCCATTTCTCTCTCGAGATCGTTTTGACCAATTCTGCCACGAACCCTCCGCGGCAGGATTGAGATGTGAGACCTGATCGGGTGGGCAAAGGTTTCGGGCCGAACCAGCATTGGCAACCTTTGACCGTCCTTAGTACCCGATACGATGGCTTCCAGTCGTTCCTTGTCAGATGCCGTAATCGTCGCGGACAGTAAGATGAATGGTGTAGGTTCAGAACCTACTTTTTCACGGCATTTCCGCAGCAAAATGTCTGTTGCAAAAAAGTAATCGGGTCTGAATTCGAAGCCCCACTGGTTTACGCAATGCGCTTCATCGATCACCACGTGATCCAAGCCGCCATCCGAGCGCATTCGCTTGTCGAGAACGTCAAGGAAGGCGGCGCTTCTAAGGCGCTCGGGTGCCACGTACAAGAGCACTATCCTATGATCGAGGACGCCCTGAAAGACCTCTTCGATTTCGTGTTTCGGGCGGTCACCGCTCAAGAAATCTGCCGATTCTGCAAAGCCTAGGTCGCGGAGTCCTTCGACCTGATCGCGCATGAGTGCCTTCAGCGGAGAAATGACCAGCGTGAGACGCCGGTTCCTCAAGCCGCGGCTAAGCGCTGGCACTTGGAACAAGACGGATTTCCCTTCGCCGGTCGGGAGCGAGACGAGCACATTGCTGGCTCGCTCACAAATCGCTTCCATTGCCGATCGCTGCGATTCTTTGAAACCTTCAACGCGCCTAGACGTGCCACCTGTGGAATTCCAATTCTCAACGAAGAAGCGTTCCATCGATGCGAAATCGGTTGGCGCTACCTCTCGAATAAGTTTGAAGTGCGATAGCACGACGTCCAATCGTTGGAGTTCACCCTCAGAAAGCTCCGATCCGCGGAGGGGAAGCACGTCTACATGTGCTCTTGTTTCACGGCCGATACTCGATAAGCGGGGATCGATGAGGATTGCGGGCAACGTGCCATCAAGGGGCACATTGTCGGCAATCCAACCGGGCAGATATTCTGTCACCAATGATGGCATCGCTTCGAGAATTGCACCCGTTTCGAAACTTCGGATTTGGGCTGAATCTCCTACCTTACCGGCTTTATCACTTGGCAGCGGCGACTGTTCGGAGCCATCCCCGTTGGCTTCAGAGCACGCGAACCATTCTTCTAGTGGCAGGGCTTCAAGAACCGGTTGAAGGACGATGTCTGCACTTTGGGCCAGGCCATGCCAACTGGACCAGTTGTGCAGGATGTCCACCACGGCGTAGCCACGACGAGAAGCACGTAGCAAGTGCTCGCGTTTGCTCCTATGGTCTGGACGCACTTCACCCAAGCCAAGCTCGGCGAGAGCCACTTCAAGCATTCTGACCAGTGTAGGACTGACCGAACTGCAAATGATCAGCAGTGGTGTAGCTCGATCATCGCGCTGAGATAGTTCACGAAATGTGCGCAGCACTTCCGTCCAGTAGCCGAGTTGATCCATCGCTCCAGGGTGCAGGACATGATGGCGCCTTGTCGCCAGTTTAATCTTGGCAGAAGGAGCTGAACCAACGGCGCCAGGAAGACGCTTCAACTCATCCGGGAGTCGGCAGGTGGTGAAACCTATTAGTCCGCCGCGAGGCTCAAGAATGTGAGCCGCCCGATCAACCCTTTGCCAGTCGGTCATGCCTTCTTGGCTTTTCAGACGGATCAATGACGCTGACCGGCCATCCTGCAATTTTTGGCTGATGCCCATCGGCGATCCATGTTGGCGACGAAGGACAAGGACGGCCTTTCCGCCTGCTGCCAGACAAAAGTTTCCATGATCGGCATCGCGCCACCATTCCGGACGAGAGGGCATCAGCGCTACGCGCCAGCCACCTTCGACCCGGGGTATTACGGCAGCACGATCAATCGCCGAGGCCAAAGCCGGCTCCCCTTCCAGCAACCAAAAGGGGATCATATTGCGCCTGATGGCGATACCGAGATCCGCAGCCATGCGGGCAACAGCAACAACCACCTTGGCCGCTGGTTGATGAGGGTTTTCTTCTTGAACATACCGTTCGAGTGCTTCGACATCAATCTGTCGCAGCTCCGGTGGAAGCCCATCGACGGGGTCAGCAGGAACCACCGTCACATTCGGCACCCAGTCGAATTTACGCAGCTGCTCTCGCGGAAAAATCAAAAGCTCTTGCGGATTTGAATGCGCGGCAATGTCCGACGGCATTTCTTGCGCATATTCGAGAGGATCAGACAATGCTGCGGGCATAGCCTCAATGATTTTCCCTGCATCGCCGAACTCGCCGACCAGTATCGATCGAGCGAATTCCGGAGAGAATTTCGCGATCTGCTTCTCAAACAACTTCCTCGTTGCCTGAGCGTCGCCATCAGCGTGATGGTCGCCACCGAGGGCATGGGATTGCGCTTGGGGCGTCAGAAAAAACTGTATGAGCAACGTGTCCCATATCAGAGGCGGAGAAGCGGGGCTGATGAACCGTTGGAGGACCGGCCAGTCCCAAGCCAGGAAGTTATGCCCAACGAGCAGTGGTGCTGCACGTACTTGGGCCCCGAGCTCAGCCATCGCGGCGGCAAGCTCCTCTTCGGATCCACGATCACAGAGTCGCCGCACCAGACTCCCTCGAGCGCAACCTACTTCCCATATGGACTCGCCATCTGTTTCTAGATCGATTGCGAGGGCTTCACTGGTCAGAACAGTGACGAGACGAGACCGATATGGGGCTGATGCAACGAGTGATTTGGGCTCTGCGCGCCAATCTGCGAAATAGGCCTCCTTTAATTCCTCAGGCAGGTAACCAAACAATGTAAGAGCAGTGGCTGGACTTTGCTCTGCCCATCGGACCACATCAGTGGGCGACAACAACTCGTTGCCAGCAAGCCTTGCGAGCCAATCATCGACGAAAAGGTCTGAGTCAAACCGTTCACCGAGAAGCTTGGCGGCTAACTCCCGTTCAACATTTTCGGTACCTTGAAACCATGGACGCCAGTCATCTTCAGCGTCGTCGTCATCCTTTCGCCGAAGATGCCATTCCAAGAGCCTGACCTTCAGGGCCTCGTCCGCATTTTGCATCAAGGATGGATCGGGTGAGCCCAAGGCGGCCAACTGGCGAGGTTCAAACAGATCGAGGTCAAAATTGCGGCGCGGATGGCTAGGATGAAGCCGGGCTGCAAATTCGTATCGGCAATGGGAAAGCCTGTCCCAAAACTTACCATCGGCTAACTGATTGACATCGATGTCGCGGAGGCGTGCCTTCCACGCGGCCTCTAGCTCGGGGTCATCGAGATCTGCGGGCGCATCGTTTCCCCATTGCCGGCAGTACCAATCCGCGCGCAATAAGCTCCACATCCCATCCCAAGTAATCGACCTCAGGTATTCCCGACGCAGGACATCGTACATTTCCTGATCGGTAGTCCGATCGTCGGCCAGAACTGGGACTTCGGCTAAACGGCGCCAGCGCACCACTTCCTTGCGTGATCGTCTGCGCCAGTCGCTCCCAGTGATGTAGAGTAGCTTCGTGTTGGGCGGGGGAAGCGCTTCTTCGCCGCCGCGGCGACCAGCATAGGCTTTGAGATGAAAGAACAGTTCCCTCCCACCACCATAAGGGGCCACGAACCCGAATCCCCGCTCCTTTTCGATCCGGGTAACTCGCCCTAACGATGGCAGTTCGAGGATCATCTGCGACGTGACATCTCTGTCGCGAGAGGAACTCTGTCTTCCGGACTTCGTAAGATTTCGCCGAAGGAGTTCGTGGTGATTGATTAGACCAAGGTCCTTTAATTGATCCCCCAAAGCCCTCATTAGTAACGCCCTCTGAAAATTGCCGACCGCAAGCAAACCTGAATTTCCGCGGTCAGTAGCGGATTGCGGTGCCCGTTGCAGTCCGCTGCCTAAACTGACAACTTGACGTTTTACAATGGACAGTCGCCGTTAATTCTCTCTCTAATTTTGAAGACCGTGAAAACCATTAGTTCTTATATCATTGCTCTCGGGCGGATCGCTTATTGGGCTGAGAGCGAAGGTGGCGTGGCGATGGCATTCCTACAAATTAGAGCGAACGACCGCTTTCAGGCCTTACCGCCGACCTCTCGAGCGACTGAGATGGGGCGCAATGCTGCCGTCAGCGACTGTTCGGATTCCTCCCATTTCTGACAACTCGATCCCACGCAAACCTCCATTTTCGAGGCCTCATTCGGCGCGAGTGAGCCGCGATTTGCAATTCTAAACGGAAATGCCCGCGCTCACAGACGAGGAACCAAGTGAGAAGGATATTCGGAGCTATCTAGGCTAGCATAGCAATCGATGTAGCGCTGGCTGACGCAACACGATGTAGGTGGCAGAAGTTTCAAGACGCACCGTTAGCCATTCGGCTGAAGCGATTGGATGAAAAAGGGCCGTACGCGGCTTCAGCGACCGTACCGGTCGGAGTGCTACTAATGAAACAAGTTGGAAATGGGTCGTGCGATGAGCGAGCCATCCTCGCTGCGCGCGCGGTGGAGAAGTTGGCGGGTTGGAATTGCAGACCCAGATGTGAACTGGATGCCGAAGGATTAACCTGTCTTGGTTTCGAAAAACGCCGCGACGCGCTGCTCGTGGCGGCGACTATGGTCCCTGTCCGGGCAATCAACCAGACCTTGGCCGAAGCCCGATGCGATGCCGTGGTGGTCGTGGCAAGCGATGAACCCGTCTCGCCTGCCATCGCCCATCTAGCGCTAATGCGTGCTGGGGGAATTCGTTGGTATGGGCCCTGCCGTTTCTGGGCATCGTCGCTTGGTGTCTTGTGGCTGATCGGCATTTCCGAACTGGGCGCCGGTGAGGTCGCGATCGACCTTGGCAAGACACCCCTCCGACTGAATCCTGAGCCTTTCCACGCTCCCGCCGAAGCAAGCCTTGGATTTGAACTCGCGACCGAATTTCTCTCCAGCTACATGGAGGCGTCACGTTGAGCCAAAGACCTCATTGGATCAGTCCGTCCGAGGCCATGGACATGATGTTCACCGATCCGCTTGGACCAATGGACGGCTTCTCGTTCGGACTCTTGCGAACGAGCATTCGCGGTGAAGCGAATAGCATCCCCGGCTTCGCCTTCGCCAAGCTCAATCCGTGTGAACCTCAACTCGACGAGCCCCGTTCACGTGGCCTATGGCCGTCGACGGCGGCCGATGCCGCTGTCGCTCTTGCGCCCGGGGTGGCCGACGTTTGGAGTGACCCGGCACTGCTGTTCACCCGGTACGAAAGCGAGCTTCCCCCGTGCGAAACGGGAGCGCTGCTCGTGCTGACGCTGCGTTTTTCGGTCGACCATGCGCGGCACGACATGTTCGACATGAGCTATGCCTTTGCGCTAGAGCGCTTGGCTCGCGCACGGCGATTATCCACGCTCGTCGTACTTCACGTACCAGGCGAAGCCGTGTCCCGCGCCCAGCCGCACGTTCACCTCGTCACGCTCGCCAGGACCCAATCAGCGAGCGGATTCGGTGCGTATGACGACGAAGTCTTCTGCGACATGGGCCAGCAATTGCTCTTTGACGAGTGGCAGGACTTTTCGAAGCGATGGATATCGATGTGCGGAAAGCCCGAGCAAGCCTAGGTGAGCGTAAGCTACGATGTGGTTCTGCGGGAACCGGCATCACTCCGAATGCGACGGTATCGACCCGACCCAACACGCGTCCGCTGTCCGATCGGGAGAAGCCGTATGGGCTTGCGCGGAACCTCGCTCGTGATGATCGGCACGTAGTCCGTTATGAATTTCAGCCTCTCCGACAGCACCACGTCGAGACCCTCGGTTTGCATTCGCTTCGAGTAATGCTTGGCGTTGGTGCCTTGGCGCGCGTGCCCCATGACGTCGGCTCGTACGATCTCGTTGACCCGATCCACTTCGTAGAACGAGGAACCCAGCGAACGGATCGAATGAATGTCTGGAACCTTACCCGCGTCGTTGACTGGCAAGGGCATTTGGTCCGCTATCCATTCGACCATGAACCGCCATGCCCGATCGTAAAACTGAGCCCCGCCGCGCTTTGCCTTAAAGAGGTAGAGCTCGGGAAAAAGCGCGGCATGGCCCTCGACGTCGATGGCGTTGACGTAGTCAAGGAAGCCTAGGCGAATGAGTTCGGGGTGAATTGGCAACACCCGCTTTCGTGCCGCGCGTTTCTCGCCCGCCTTCTCGCCGTCTCGCCCACGCGTGAGGTTGTCGCGGATGTGGAAGTGGGGAACCGGGTGATCAATCGTGACATCGGCCACCTCCAATCCGCAAATCTCCTCGCGGCACGCGTGGTGGTAATACCACAGCAGCGGCGCGAAATAGGCGGCGTCGTGCCACACCCGCTTGGATACCTTCTCGGTTTTCAGGCGCCGCTTGCCTGCCCCACCTCCAGTATAAATCGGCGAAGCAAATAGGCACTTGAGATGCGCAGTCGTCCAGGGCGGTCGTAGGACAGTACTGTCGCTTTCTTTGATCGCGATCGTAGCCTCTGCGAAATCCATGATCTTCGCGCCGGGAACGCGCGGCTTCCAAGCGGTCTGCGCAAGGTGATTAGCTACCGTGCTCATCGTGCTGAGATCGCGGTTGATCGTTTTATTGTTCCGCTGCTGATCGGGGGCGACCGGCGGAAGCTCGGACACGACCTCGTCATATGGTCGTGACATCGCCCCCTTCGACAGCGTGCCGTAGCGAAACGTCTTCGGCAGGCGCTGCAATCCCTTCTTGAAATTGGCCACGTCGCGATGGTCGTAGGATCCAAGTTCGCGATTGCCCGTGATCCAGGCGAACACCTGCATGATGCGACGCTGCTGGCCTAAGTCACCCTTCCATTTTCCCTCGGACCGAAGTTCGACGATCACGTCTTCGATGGCGTCCCCGAAGCGGCGACTATCGTAGATGAGGAACTGACTTTCGGGAGCCGCCGTAGCCTCGTTAAGCATGGCGGGCACAGCCGGAGTCAGGCCAACTTGCCCGGACAGTGCTTCTGACGGCTCGCCAAGGTCCTGCATCATCGCTCGCACCGGGTCCGGTGCGTCCATGATATCGTCATCGAAAAGCCTCTGAACTCGCGTGCAGGCGGCGGCACGGGCCCGGATTAGGTGCGTTCGAGCGGCGGCGAGGTTGCCGGAGTCGATGGGGGCGCCAATGGCGGCCAATCGCTCGGCAACCGCCTCGTCGGAAATCATTTCCCTAGCATAGGCTAACAGCTCTTCGTCGTGCCGACCGGACTGGCTGAGCAGCCTGTAGCATTGCACGGTGTCGGCGGCGATCTGTAGTGCTTCAGATGACCATTCACCGTTCTCAAAGGCATGTTGGACATGGGCGCGGAGTTCGTCCTCGAGCTCTTCCCGAAAAAGAGCCTCGATCTCAGCTTTATTAAGTGGACGTCCGGTCTCGATCATCAGGTGTACGCTCGCCTTTACAACCGCAAAACGCGCCGAGAGGAAAGCCGCGCGCTCGCGCGCGAGGGTGGGATCGGCCGTCTGCAGGGCGAGCGCTACCGGCTTAGAGATAATATTTCGGAAATGAACGCGGCGGCGAAAGACATATCGTCCGTCGCGGCGGTATACGTGGGGGATGCGGCACATCGGTTTCACCTTCCCGCATGTGTCGCCAGTATGTGCACCGTTGATGTGATCGGTGCTGTCGGCGACTCACGCTAAAAGGCGGAAATCCGTCGCTTTCGCGATAAAATGGTCGGGGAGAGAGGATTCGAACCTCCGGCCCCTGCCTCCCGAAGACAGTGCTCTACCAGGCTGAGCTACTCCCCGACGTCTGCTCGGCGTTGAACAGGAGGGGCAAGGGCGATGCGTCCCCTAGCCCCCGCCCGTGTCGGATGCAAGCGAAGAAAGCGGCGTCGGAGGGTTCAGCCGAGCACTTTGAGCATGTCGCGGATCGAGACGAATTTCTCGCGCGGAGAGCCTTCGCGGGCGGCGGCCACTTCGGCCTGCTCGATCGCACGCCAATCCGAAAAGCAGGTCGCATGGACGTCGCGCGCCTCAAACAGATCGTCGAGACCCGCACCGCCTTTCCGCCCGCCATCGCTGCCCGGAGGCATTGCCTCCTCGATGGTGGCCGCCACTTCGTAGCCGTCGGGACGATTGGTGCCGATCGTTCCCGTCGGCCCGCGCCGCGCCCAGCCGACGGCGTAGAGGCCGTCCTCGATCTGCCCACCGTCGTTGGCGAAGCGCCCGCCGCCGGAATCGTAGGCCACCCCGGCGATCGGCGGGCTGGCATAGCCGATACAGGTCACGACGAGGCTGGCGGGGACCGCATATTCCTCCCCAGTGCCGCGCGCGCGACCCTCGGCATCGAGCGCCGTCCGCTCGACGATAACCCGCTCGACGTGACCCTCGCCTTCGATCCGCACCGGCCGCGCGAAGAAGTCGAAGACGATCTCGATCTCCTTCTCGCTCTCCAGCGCCGCATAGCCGCGGATGAGGCCCGCAGACTTCGCCAGCCCGCGATCCTCGAGCGCCTCCTCTTCGGCGAGGGTAGGCAGGTCATCGGCGTCCACGACCGGCCGCGCCCGGGCTAACTGTCCGAGTTCGGACAATTCCTTGGGCGTCATCGCGATCTGGTGCGGTCCGCGCCGCCCGAGGATGGTAATTCGCCCGACCCCACTTCCCGCCAGCGCGTCGAAAGCATGGCGCACGATATCGGACGCGCCCAGTTCCTCGGGCGTCTTCGCGAGGATCCGCGCCACGTCGAGCGCGACGTTGCCGTTGCCGACGATGACCACGTCGCTTCCATCCAACGGCGGATCGAGATCGGCATGATCGGGGTGACCGTTATACCAGCCGACGAACGCCGCCGAGCCGACGACGCCCTCCAATTCTTCCCCCGCAATACCCAAAGTCCGGTCGTTAGGTGCCCCCGTCGCCATCACCACCGCATCGTAGAGTTCGCGCAATTCGGACACCGAAACGCCATCGCCGATCGACACGTTGCCGATGAAGCGCACATTGTCCGCGTCGGCGACCTTGTCGTAGCGAAGCGACACCTTCTTGATCGACTGATGGTCGGGCGCAACGCCGAAGCGGATGAGGCCGTAGGGCACGGGCAGCCGATCGATGATGTCGATCCGCGCTGCATCGCCATAGGCTTTCGACAGCGCTTCGGCAGTGTAGAAGCCTGCAGGCCCCGATCCGACAATCGCGAAATGGCGCATTGGCCTCAGCCTCCCGTCAACCCTTGGACCGGTCCTCCAGCAGCAGTTCGTCACCATGCTTGCGGAACGCATTCTCGATCGCGCCCTTGAACATCGCCAGCATCGGCGGCAACTCCATGTGGCAGCGCACCAGCGCGTCCATCACCGTGATCGTGGCGATCACCTGCTGCCCCATCGCGCCGACGGTCAGGGTCAGCACGTCCCCGTCCCACGCCTCGTGCACTTCCGCGACGCCTCCCGGAATCTTGTCGGCAAGCTTGTGGGTGTTCCCGGCGATCCGCCGCTTGGCCTCCTCGCGCCCCAACTGGTGCGGGATATCGACGTCCATGTCCTGGTTCATCATGCCTCAAGGCTGGACGCGCTTTGGACCCTTTGCAAGTCTCATACGTCGAAAGCCCATGCACCTGTTCACCGCGCTCCTCTTCTCCGTGCTCGCACTCCAGCCGCTGCTGCCCGACACGGCGGCCGACTATATCGAGCCGGGACAGGACGAGCCGGGTTTCCGCGCCTGGATCGCCGCCGATCCGACCAATCGGGCCCGCTTCGATGCCTATGCCGGCTACCTGCGCGAGTCGGGCGTCGCCGACGTCGTACCGGCCTGGCAGCTGACCCGCACCGCCAGCGACTGGAACAAGTGCGGCCAGCCCGCCTTCGAGATTCCCCCTGCCGCATTGTGGCCGGGCATCGTCGACACGCTGCGCTACACGCGCGAGGCCGTCAAACCAGCGGTGGGCGAAATCGAAGTGCTGTCGGCCTATCGCAACCCCTACCTCAACAGCTGCGCTGACGGCTCTGCGCGCTCGGTGCATCGTAGCAACAGCGCGCTCGACATGGTGCCTCGCTATCCGCTCCAGCGCGGCGATCTCATGAATCGCCTTTGCACCATGCATGCGCGCTACGGCGGTCAGTACGATGCGGGCTTCGGCTTCTATTCGGGGATCCGCTTTCACGTCGACAGTTGGAAATACCGTATCTGGGGGGTCGACGCCGCCGAGGGCGGCGACCAGTGCCGCATCGCGCTCGCCCGCCGCGCCGCGGCACGTCACGAGCAGGAATAGGCTGCAGGGGCCTTTTCGATGAACGGGGGAAGGTTCGACTTTGCATCGCGCGATGCGCGTCTAAAAGCGACGGCGTGAACAGCCGTCCGAAAGTGTCGCCGATGATGAAGAAACCCCTGCTCCTCGCCAGCCTGCTGCTTCCGCTTGCAGCCTGCGCAACCGCTCCCGTCGCGCCCGTCGCCCAATCTGCGCCGGCGGCCTCGTCCGGCAGTTCGGCCGATCGCTTCCGCGCGCATGTGGAGTTCCTCGCCGACGACGCGCTCGAGGGCCGCGAAGCGGGAACGCGCGGCTTCGACATCGCCGCCAACTATGTCGCCACGCAGATGAGCAGCCTCGGGCTCGCACCCGGCGATATCGACGGCGACTATATGCAGGACATTTCCTTTGCCAACTACACGGTAGCGAAAGACCCCGCGCCCGCTTTCCTGCTCGACGGCAAGCGGGTGGCACAGGGCGACGGCGTCATCGTCGGCCGGCTCGAAGGTCACTCGGGCACCCGCGCCGAACCGGCGCCGATGGTATTCGTCGGTTCGGGCATTCACGCCCCCCAATATGGGATCGACGACTATGCCGGCGTGGATGCGCGCGGAAAGGTCGTGGTGCTGTACGGCTCTCCTTCGGCCGATGCCTTCGATGGTCTTCCGTCCGAAGTCGCCTCGGTGATGGGCGGTTCGGTTGCGGAAATGGCGGTCGAGCAGGGCGCGGTCGGAATCATCAACATCCTTCCCGAAGCGGTGTTCGCGCGTTTTCCGTGGACGGAATTCACCCAGACGACCTACCGTCCCTCGCTGGTGACGCTCAATCCGGATGGGAGCGCGCTGACCGAAACCCACGGCATGCGGATCGCGGGCATCGTGCGTGACCAGTCCGCTCCGATGCTCTTCGACAAGGCGTCGCTCCGCTGGCAGAGCGTGCGCGATCGCATCAACAAGGGCGAACGGGTGGCCGCTTTCGATCTTGGCAAATCGATCGGCATGGAACGGACGATCGTCAGCGAGCCGGCATTCAGCAGCGCCAACGTGATCGGCATGATCGAGGGCAGCGATCCCGTTCTCAAAAACGAGGTCGTGATGCTGACCGCCCATCTCGACCATGTCGGGATGCGCGACGACCACGGCGGCGGCGGCGGCCAGTTCCCGTCGAAAACCGAGGGCGATGACGACGTCATCTACAATGGCGCGCTCGACAATGCCGCGGGAATCGCCTCGCTGCTCGAAGCTGCCGAAGCCTTCCGCGCCAGCGGCAAGGCGCCGCGCCGCACCGTGATGTTCGTCGCGCTCACGGCCGAGGAAAAAGGGCTCATGGGGGCCGAATGGCTCGCCCGGAACCCCGCAATGCTCGGCGGTCGCGAGATCGTCGGCCTCGTCAATCTCGATATGCCCGTGATCCTGTCGGACTTCGACCGCGTGGTCGCATTCGGCGCGCAGCATTCGACCATGGGCGCGGCGGTCGAGGACGCCATCTCCAGCCTCGGTGTCAGCCGCATCGAGGATCCGATGCCCGAGGAGAATTTCTTCATCCGTTCGGACCATTATGCCTTCGTGAAGGCGGGCGTCCCTTCGGTCTATCTCGATCCGGCCGCTGTTCCTTCGGCGGAAGGCGTGGTCGAGGATTTCCTCGAGAACCATTACCACCGCCCGAGCGACGATCTTTCGCTCCCGATCGACTGGAACGCGGGCGCGAAATTCTCGCTCGTCAATTATCGCATCGCGCGAACCATCGCCGATACCGACGAGCGCCCCCGCTGGTATGCGGACAGCTATTTCGGTACCCGCTTCGCGCCGCAGGCTCCGAAGGCCACGCGCTAAAAATCGGGCCTCGTCCGCAAGCCCCTTGTGTTGCTCGAACAACACACCACATTCGGTGTGAAACTTGGAGACACGAGGGGCTTTCATGGACCTTGAAAAACTGACCGAACGTGCGCGCGGCTTCCTGCAGGCGGCGCAGACCATCGCCGTGCGCGAAAATCATCAGCGCATCACGCCCGCGCATTTCGTGAAAGCGCTGCTCGACGACGAGCAGGGCATGGCCGCCGGACTCATCGCGAAGGCCGGGGGCGATGCCAAGGCCGCCCGTTCCAACGTCGATACCCTCGTCGCCAAGCAGCCGAGCGTCACCGGTGGCGGCGCAAGCCAGGCACCCGGCGTGGACGGCAATACCATGCGGCTGTTGGACCGCGCGCAGGAAATCGCGGAGAAAGCCGGCGACAGCTATGTTACCGTCGAGCGGATCCTGCTCGCCGCCGCGATGGGCAAGGATGATGTCGGCGAGGCGCTCAAGCAGGCCGGCGTCACGCCGCAGAAGATCAATGCCGCGATTGAGGACCTCCGCGGCGGACGGACCGCCGATACGCAGAATGCCGAGGATCGCTACGACGCGCTCAAGAAATATGCCGTCGACCTCACCGAAAAGGCACGCGCCGGCAAGCTCGATCCCGTGATCGGGCGCGACGAGGAAATCCGCCGCACCGTGCAGGTGCTGGCGCGCCGCACGAAGAACAATCCCGTCCTTATCGGCGAACCCGGCGTCGGGAAAACGGCCATCGCGGAAGGGCTCGCCCTTCGTATCGCCAACGGTGACGTGCCCGAGGGCCTCAAGGACCGCACGCTCGTCAGTCTCGACATGGGCTCGCTCATCGCGGGCGCCAAATATCGCGGCGAGTTCGAGGAGCGCCTCAAAGGCGTCATCGACGAAGTGAAGCAGTCCGACGGACAGATCATCCTCTTCATCGACGAGATGCATCAGCTCGTCGGCGCGGGGAAAACCGACGGCGCGATGGATGCAGGCAACCTTCTCAAGCCCGCCCTGTCGCGCGGCGAACTGCACGTCATCGGCGCCACCACGCTCGATGAATATCGCACCTATGTTGAAAAGGACGCCGCGCTCGAACGGCGCTTCCAGCCCGTCATGATCGAGGAACCGACGGTCCCCGACACGATCTCGATCCTGCGCGGCCTCAAGGAGAAGTACGAGCTTCATCACGGCGTGCGCATCACCGATGCCGCCCTGGTCGCTGCCGCCACGCTCTCCAATCGCTACATCACCGACCGCTTCCTGCCCGACAAGGCGATCGACCTCATGGACGAGGCCGCAAGCCGCATCCGCATGGAAGTCGAGAGCAAGCCCGAGGAGATCGAGGCCCTCGATCGGCGCATCATCCAGTTGAAGATCGAACGCGAGGCGCTGTCGAAGGAAAGCGATGCCGGCTCGAAAGAGCGCCTCGAGCGGCTGAGCAAGGAGCTCGGCGACCTTGAGGAGCAGTCCGCCGAACTGACCCAGCGCTGGCAGGCGGAGAAAGAGAAGATCGACGCCGAGGGCGACCTCAAGGCCGATCTGGATGCCGCGCGGATCGAGCTCGAACAGGCACAGCGCTCGGGTGACCTCGCCAAGGCGGGCGAGCTTCAGTACGGCCGGATTCCCGAGCTCGAAAAGAAGCTCGAGGAAGCGGGCAAGGCGACCGAAGGCGCGATGCTTCGCGAGGAGGTGACCGACGAGGATATCGCATCGGTCGTCTCCCGTTGGACCGGCGTCCCCATCGAAAAAATGATGGAGGGCGAGCGCGAGAAGCTCATGCAGATGGAAGAGCTGCTCGGAAAGCGCGTCATCGGCCAGAAGGAAGCCGTGGTCGCCGTCTCGAAGGCCGTACGCCGCAGCCGTGCCGGTCTCCAGGATCCGGGCCGCCCGCTGGGCAGCTTCCTGTTTCTCGGCCCGACGGGCGTCGGCAAGACCGAGCTCACCAAGGCGCTAGCCGAATTCCTCTTCGACGACGCCCAAGCGATGGTTCGCATCGACATGAGCGAGTTCATGGAGAAGCATTCGGTCGCCCGCCTCGTCGGCGCCCCTCCGGGCTACGTCGGCTACGAGGAAGGTGGCAAACTCACCGAAGCCGTGCGCCGCCGTCCTTACCAGGTCGTGCTGTTCGACGAGGTCGAGAAAGCGCATGCCGACGTTTTCAACCTGCTGTTGCAGGTCCTCGACGACGGGCGGCTCACGGACGGGCAAGGCCGCACCGTGGACTTCACCAACACGATCATCATCCTCACGTCCAACCTCGGCAGCCAGTATCTCGCGCAACAGGATGAAAATGCCGATCCCAAGGTCGTCGAGGATCAGGTGATGGAAGTCGTCCGCGGTCACTTTCGTCCCGAATTCCTGAACCGTCTCGACGAGATCATCCTGTTCCATCGCCTGAGCCAGAGCCATATGGCGCCGATCGTCGAGATCCAGCTCAAGCGTCTGCAGAAACTGCTCGATGACAAGAAGATCCGCATCGAACTGACCGATGCCGCGCTCGCGTGGCTGGGACGGGTCGGCTACGATCCGGTGTACGGCGCGCGGCCCCTGAAACGCGCCGTCCAGAAGTATGTGCAGGATCCGCTCGCCGATGAAATCCTCGCCGGTCGCATCCGCGACGGCATGACGGTGACGGTCGACGAGGGCGATGGGCAGCTGACATTTGGCAACAGCGGTGAAGCGGCCTAAGGCCGAGCGTCATGAACGAAAAACCTCTCTTGGTGCAGGCGATCGACGCGCTGCAAGCCGGCGATCGCGATTCTGCTCTGGCGCTTTTTGCACAGGAACTTCGTGAGGGGCCCGAAACCGGCGACCGTTGGCGAAGCGTCGCCATGGTCGCTCGCAAGATCGGCGAGACACGGCTCGCCATCGAGGCAGCGCGCCGCTTTGCCGCGACCCAGCCCCAAACCCTGCAGCGCATCTTGTTTTACTGGGACATGCTCGCAACACTTGGGCGCGAAGACGAGGTCGAGCGCGAAGCGAAGCATCTGAGCCCGGCAACGCGAAACCAGGCAAGTATCCAGCACCTGCTGGGAACGATCGCCGCGGGACGCGGCGACAATCGAGCGGCCGAAGAGCATTTTCGTGCTGCAATTGCAGCTCCGGGGTTCGCGCCCACCAGTTGGTTCGCGCTCTCCATGATCAAGTCTTTTGGCCCGGATGACCCCGACATCTCGGCGATGGAAAAGGATCTCGCTGCGGCCAGGGATCTTCCGGACGATGCTGCGGCCCGATATCGCTATGCCCTCGGAAAAGCCTATCTCGACAGCGGCGAGGTCGACCGCGCGATGAAGCATTATCGGGCGGGCGCGTCGATCCGCCGTCGCAGCGAAACCTACGATAGGGCTGCGATCGAACGGCAAGTCGACACGATCATCAGCGATTTCGACGCGGCGGCGCTCTCCTCACTGATGCCATCCCGATACGAAGGCTCGCGAGCCCTGTTCGTCAATGGCGTCCCCCGCTCCGGGTCCACGCTGGTCGAACAGATCCTGACTTCGCATTCCGCGGTCGAAGATGGCGGGGAAATCAGCCTTATCGATGCCGCATTGCTCCCGTTAGGTGGTCCGCGGATCGATCTGGCCAGATCCTATGAGCAGAGGGCAGGATCCAGTGACCCGTGGGGTACGCTCGCAGCCAAGTACGAACAGTTACTCGAGCAACGGTTCGGCGCGGACGGCCTGATCGTCGACAAGACGCTGCTACAGTCGAATAATACAGGTTTGCTCCTCCACATGCTGCCCGACGCACGCATGGTCTGGATGAAGCGCAATCCACGCGACGCGGCCTGGTCGACGTATCGCAACTATTTCACCGGAGCCTTGCCCTTCTCGTGGGACCTTGGCGACATCGGGCATTTCTACCGGATGCAGGACCGGCTGCACGAACATTGGACGGCGCTTTTTCCGGATCGGATCCGCACCCTCCAGTACGAGGAGCTCGTCAAACAACCAGAGACGCACATCCGCGACCTTGCCGCTTTCTACGGCCTGGGGTTCGAGGATGCGATGTTGCACCCGCATCGAACCGAGCGATCCGTTCGGACCGCGAGCGTTTCGCAGGTCCGCGCTCCGATCCACGAGCGCGCTGTCCGACAATCGAGCGACATTGACGCCTATCTGGAAGCGTTCGACGCCGTATACGACGGCTGAACCGGTCTCGCCGTCGGGTGCGACCGCGCGCGCACCGGTTGGTTCAAGGCAATGCTCAAGCATCCGCCTGGCGTCATCGACCGCCGGCGGTTTGGCACGCACCCCCACTCGAGCTTTGCTGGCATGGTGATCTCGTTTTAAGTGCGTGTCTTCACCAGACCAGCCACCTTGAACAGCGTCGGGCCATTCCATTTCTTCATAGGAATAAGGATGCCCGCGGTGCGTCAGCTCTCGGACGCTTCTGTCGGCTGTCTGCGACGTGCGCAAAAAAAGAGGCGAGCCGTCAGGCCCGCCTCTCTTTCTTTGTCGGTTCGACCCGAGCGACTTAGAACTCGATGTCAAGACCCAGACGGAGCGAACGCGGAGCCTGATAGCCCGAAGGCAGGTCGTAGTTCGGGTTCGCCAGGACCGAGGTCGGAGCGCCAGCCGCGTTGAAGGTCAACTCGGACTGATCGCCGAACTCGTTACGCTGCGTCACAGCCTGCGTGTTGAAGATGTTGAACACGTCGACCGTGAACGACACCAGGCGGTCCTGACCGAAGTCGATGTTGTAACGCGTCGAGAGATCGACCGTCGCAACCCAATCGGTTTCCGAACCTTCGCCACGCGGAGCGGGCTGCAGGTTGCAGTAGTGCGACGCCGCACCGTAACCGTTCGCGAACACGTCGGTCGGGTGGAAGCCGAAGCAGCTCAGCGGACGCGGGCTGTCGATCGAGAGGTTCGAACCGAACACCAGGCCTTCCAGCGGCGAGAAGGCGCCGAAGAGCTTGATGCGGTGGGTACGATCGTTCGGCAGACGGCCAGTTGCGTAGTCGGTGAAGCCCGGCTGGTCGAAGTCCTGCGTGATGCCGGCATCGTCCTGACCGAAGTCCGACTGCACATAACCTTCCGAGTTACCGTAGCTGCGCGACAGGGTGTAGCTGCCGCGAAGGCTCCACACACCATCCCACGGACGGTTGAAGGTGAACTCGAGCGCGTCATAGGTACGCTCAGCCGCCGGGAGACCAAGCTCGTCGGCGCTGAAGGTCACGACGTCGCACAGGCGCGGATCGTCGTCGCAAAGCTCATCGCCGAGCAGGCGGAAGGTCGCTTCCGAACCGATGTTGAACGTCACGTACTGGTGGTAACCCGTCCAGACGCTCGAGCATTCCGCAGCCGAGAAGCCAAGGCTCTCGCAGTAGCGGTTCGCCGCGGCATCGATCGCAGCATCTTCCGCGGTGCGGTCGAGGTTGCGGTGGATGTAAGCGAGACCGGCGGTGAACCCACCGAAGTCATGCTCGTAACCGACGATATATTCGGACTGCTTGGTCGCCTCGAGGTTCGACGCGAAGAACTCTTCGCTCGACGGCACCGAGCCGTCACCCGTCACGTTACAGTTCGAACCCGAGGAGAAGGGCGTCAGACCGAACGGGCAGGCATCGTCGTACGAAGCGTTGTCCGCAGCCGTCAGCTGCTCCTGGAAGTTCGGGATGCCGTTATTGTCGAACGTATCGTAGAAGAAACGCTCGCGAATGTAGTATTCGGCACCGGCACCACGGAAGGCGGTGTTCGACGCGACCGGCAGGAAGTACTGACCGAAGAAGCCGTACAGCTTGCCCTGCTCGTCATCCCACAGGTCGTAGGTGAAGCCGAGACGCGGTGCGTAATTGTCCTCGAGGCTGAGGAAGTTGTCACCCTGCGCATTGAACAGCTTGAAGTCGTCGCGACGCAGGCCGAGGTTGAGGGTCAGACGCTCGGTCGGGCGCCATTCGTCCTGGATGTAGAAGGCCAGGTTACGACCTTCGAACACACCACCCGAGTTGAAGTAGTTGAGCTCCGCCACGCCGCGGCCGCCGATGGACGGACGAAGAATGATGGCATAACCCGCGCTACCCGCGTTGGCGTCGAACGCCGCGTCGGAAATCAGGCCGTTACCGTTCAGGAAGGGCGCGCCGCTGCGGACGGTACCACGCGCAAGCGCGGTTTCTTCGACCTCGAAACCACCACGGATGTGATGCTCGCCGAGAACGTCGACATACAGATCGACGTCACCGCGGTAGAACTCGCGCTCGGTCTCATAGGTCGGCGAAACGCTGAGCGTCGTCTGTCCGTTCAGGAACGCGCCGTTGGGCGTGCCGTCGACCGTCGTACCCGAGAAGTTCACCGTGTAAGGCAGCTGCGCCGCCGAACCGAGCGCGACGTTGTCGAAGCGATCTTCCATCTTACCGTAGGCCGCAGAAACGGTCAGCCAGTTGGTGAAGTTGCCGGTATACTTACCGACGTAGGAAACGCCGCCGAAGTTCGCGAGGCCGGTATCGGCAAAGGTACCGACGTTATACTCGTTGCCAACCTCGGTGTAGTCAGCGGTCTGGATTTCCGTCTGACGACGCGTGTCGAACAGCGTGAATTCGAGGTGCTGGCTGTCGATCGGATAGGCATCGACCTTGATGCCGTAGAACGGATCGTCCTGCAGGTTGCGCGTGGCGAGACCCGTCGTGCGGCTGACGTTGAAGCTGTCGCTCTCGCGAAGCTCGAGGAGGCCGTAGACGAAAAGGCGATCGCGGATGATCGGAAGGCCGGCTTCGATAACTGCCGAGTAGCTGTCCGCTTCATCGGCCGCCTGGTTCGACGAGAACTGGCAGCTGATCGGATCGGTGGGATCCGCGCCGTCGCCGTTGACGTCGTTATACTGGCAGGTCTGGAAATCCTTCGCGGTCGAACGGAGGAAGTCCGGCGACCAGTCGAGGTGAACCGCACCGAAGAATTCGTTCGAACCCGACTTGGTGACGGCGTTGACGATACCACCCGTCGCACGACCGAACTCGGCCGGATAGCCCCCGGTCTTCGCTTCCACCGAGCGGTAGAAGTCGAACGGCACGCGGGCCGAACCGAGATAGTTGTCGAAGTTGGTGATGTTGAGGCCGTTCACGTAATAGGCGTTCTCCGCCACCGACGAACCGCCGATCGAGGCGAGGTTGCCGAACGCGCTGTCGCCCTGCGTGGTGCCCGGAGCGAGCAGCACGACCGATGTAAGGTCGCGGGGAAGCGGAACGCGCTTGGTCAGCTCTTCCACGTCAACGTTGAGGCCGATGGTCGTGCCTTCGAAGTCGTTGATGAAGAGGTTCTGGCCGACGATGACGATTCCTTCGTCGCTCGAAAGAACGACATTACCTTCGGCATTCTGCGAACCCAGAAGGCGGAAATCTTCAGCGCGGTACACTTCGGCACCATCGCGCATCACGATGAGGTTGTAGGTCCCCGGAGCGACCGAACCGAAGCGATAGTTGCCGCTCGAACCGGTCGTGGTCGAGCGACGCTGGCCGGTGGATTCGGAAACGAGCATGACTTCGGCACCCGAAACGGCATTGCCATTGTCATCGGTAACCTGGCCCGAGAGCTGGGCACTGGTGAGATCCTGTGCAATCGCCGGTGCGGCGCCGATAAAGGCGGTCCCTGCAGCGGCTCCGACAATCGCAAAGGCCGAAGCCGCTGCGCGCAAAGTTGCTTTCTTCATGTGAAAAATTCTCCGTTATGAAAGCTTTTAGAAAACTTGGTCCCCAAATTCCCCCGCAAGCACACTCGCGCGCACCCACGTAGACCCCGGCTTTAAGAGGGGGAGACCCATGTCTGTAAAGTGTCACATGGGCGACGCGCGTCGTTTGCGATCACACTGTGTCGCAAGTGTCACAGACGCGAAACGGCCTCAGGAAAGCCCTCCGGCGCGCTTTTCCGCCGAAAGACTGGCGGCCGCATCGACATAGGCTTCCTGGCGCTCGACCGACCAGTATTTGAGCTCGGCTAGGGGAATGGCCGTTCCGGTGACCGCGCAGCGGACATGATCGCCATGGGCAATCAGCCGAAACGTCCCGTCGCCGTACTGGATTCGGGCTTCGCGCCCTCCGCCACCCATCAACATCTCACCCATTCTCCTCGTCGTCGCCCTTCGACCCGAAGAGGTCGCCCTGGCGATTGCCCGAATAGGCAGAGGCGGGCTTTCTGGCAACACGGCCGCGACCGGCGGATCCGCCGGGCGCGACGTCGAGGCTTCCGTCGACGAAGTGGAGGGTCAGTCGGGGCTCGCTCCGCGCCTGCCGTGCGCTTGGCACGGTGTCGCCCAGAGCGCCGGTCACGCGGGCATAGCCGCGTTCGAGCGGCTTGTCGGGATGCGCCATGAGGGCGCGCGCCCAAGCCGCCTCGAAAGCCTGTTGGTGTTCCGCCAGTTTCCGATCCAGCATCCGGACATCCAGCCGTAATCCGAGCGGGCGGTAACGCTCTCTCGCGATGTCGACGCGCTGGCCAAGGCCCCTGCGTGCGCGAGCGGATCGCTCGACGAGGCGATTTTCCTCGAGCGCACTACGCTGTTGGAGGGCACGGACCGAGGCGCGGGCCGCACGATCGAGACGCTCGGCCATCACCGAGGCCGGCTGTTCGAGCAGTCGCGCGGTCAGCCTGCCCTCGATGGCACCCAGCCGCGCACCGGCCTCACCGACACGCAGCGTCAGGCCGCGCGGCAGGCCGCGACCGGCGTCCGCGACCCGCCGTTCGACCGTTTCAAGCAGCCGCGCGGGTGCGGGAAGCCGCTCGCCCAGCAGGCGCAACCGATCGTCGCGGTCGCGCAGCCGCTCGTGCAACCTGTCCGCGGTCCGCATCGCAAGGTCCCCGACGTAGCGCCGTAGATCGGCAAGCACCGGCACCGCCATCTCGGCCGCCGCAGTGGGCGTAGGCGCGCGCCGGTCGGCAGCATGGTCGATCAGCGTCGTGTCGGTCTCGTGCCCGACGGCACTGATGAGCGGGATCGAGCAGTCCGCCGCCGCGCGCACCGCCACTTCCTCGTTGAAGCCCCACAGGTCCTCGATCGAGCCGCCCCCACGCGCGACGATCAACAGATCGGGTCGCGGGACGGGCCCCCCGGGCGCCAATGCGTCGAACCCGCGGATCGCCTCGGCCGCCTGCGCCGCCGCCCGCTCGCCCTGCACTTGCACGGGCCAGACGATCACATGGGTCGGGCAGCGATCCTCGAGGCGGTGCAGGATGTCGCGGATGACCGCGCCGGTCGGGCTCGTCACCACGCCGATGACGCGCGGCAGATAGGGTAACGCCCGCTTGCGCTCTGGCGCGAACAGGCCCTCGGCCGCCAGCGCTTTCCTGCGCTTGTCGAGCAGCGCCATCAGCGCGCCCTCGCCCGCCAGTTCGAGCGTTTCGACGACGACCTGATATTTGCTGCGCCCGGGATAGGTGGTGAGCTTGCCCGCGGCGATCACTTCGACGCCGTCTTCGGGCGCAAAGGCAAGGCGCGCCGCGCTGCCCTTCCACAGCACGCTGTCGATGCAGGCCTTGTCGTCCTTCAGCGTGAAATAGCAGTGCCCCGAGGCTGCGCGCTTCCAGCCTGAAATCTCGCCGCGCACCCGCACATTGCCGAAGCGGTCCTCGACGGTTCGCTTCAGCGCGCCCGACAATTCGCTGACGCTTTGCGCGGGCGCATTGTCGCCCTGCGCCACGCTCGCTAACAGGCTGGAAGAAGTCGAGGAGGGGTCGGTCATGAAAATCCTGTTGTTGGGCTCGGGCGGACGCGAGGATGCGCTGGCGTGGCGGCTTTCGCAATGTCCAAGCTGCGAACGGCTCGATGTCGCGCCCGGCAACCCCGGCATGGAACGCTGGGCGGACGCGATGCACGACCTCGATCTCGCCGACCTCGACGCAACACTGGCGCTGGCGAAGGACCTCGGCAGCGACCTTGTCGTCGTCGGCCCCGAAGCCCCGCTGGTCGCCGGTCTCGCCGACATGCTCAACGCTGCGGGCATTGCCTGCTTCGGCCCCGACAAGGCCCCGGCGAAACTGGAAGGCTCCAAGGGCTTCACCAAGCGCCTGTGCGACCAGGCCGGCGTCCCCACCGCGCGTTATGTGGAAACGCAAGGCGTCGACCGAGGCCTTGCCGCGCTCGGAGATTTCGGCCTCCCCGTCGTCGTCAAGGCCGACGGGCTCGCCGCGGGAAAGGGCGTCACGGTCGCCTTCACGCATGAGGAAGCCGAGGCCGCCGTGCGCGAGGCCGGCGACGCGCCGCTCGTCATCGAGGAATTCCTCCACGGCGAGGAAGCCAGCCTGTTCGCGCTCGTCGACGGCACCGAAGCGCGCTTTCTCGCCTCGGCGCAGGATCACAAGCAGGTCGGCGAAGGCGATATCGGTCCCAATACGGGCGGCATGGGCGCCTACAGCCCCGCGCCCGTGCTCACCGACGCGCTTGCGCTTCAGGCGATGGACGAGATCGTGCTGCCGACCGCCAAGGCGCTCGCCGACGCGGGCACGCCCTATCGTGGCGTCCTCTATGCAGGGCTGATGCTCACTGCCGAGGGCCCCAAGCTCATCGAGTATAACGTGCGCTTCGGCGACCCCGAATGCCAAGCGATCATGCCGCGCATCGCGGGCGATCTGGCGCTGACGCTCTATGCCGTCGCCAAGGGCGGGCTCGCGGCCGCCGATCCGCTGGGGCTCGAGCAGGCCGTCGTCATGACCGTCGTCTATTGTGCGAAGGGCTATCCGGGCAGCGCTGCCAAGGGCGGCTGGATCGGCTGCCTCGAGGAGGCGGAGGAAGAGGGAGCGATCGTCTTCCATGCAGGCACCGCGCGCCGCGAGGATGGCGAGATCATCGCCAACGGTGGGCGCGTGCTCGGCGTCACCGGCGCCGGCGTCGACATCGCCGCCGCGCGTGAAGCCGCCTATCGCGCGGTCGATACGATCGACTTCGAGGACGGCTTCTTCCGCGGCGACATCGGGTGGCGCGAACTGGAACGGAACCGTACCGAAACTTGACGCCCGGTTCGAACGATGATGTAACAGAATTACATTCAGCGGGAGAAACGACGTTGCGTATCCGGAACCTCATCGCCGCAGTTGCGACCGCCAGCCTTCTCGCAGGATGCGCGAGCGAACGCCGCGTCGAGACGCAAACGCCACCGATGCCCGAGCAACCCGAGGTCGCGACGACCCAATGCCCTGACGGCACGGTCATCCTCGCGAGCGAGCAATGCCCGCCTCCCCCTCCGCCGCCACCGCCGCCACCGCCGCCTCCCCCGCCACCCCCAGCGCCCCAGCGGGATAGCGCGTCGGAGGCGATCGCTGTCGCTAGCACCCGCTACGTCCAGGCTCCCACGTCCTACTCCATCCGGTCGCAGGATCGGGAAACCTATGAAGGCGAGGAAGTGTCGGACGTCCAGCGTTCGATCACGACGCCGCTGTCTACCTTCTCGATCGACGTCGACACGGCGGCCTACGCCAACGCGCGCCGGATGCTGGAAGATGGAGAGATGCCGCGATCGGACGCGGTGCGGACCGAGGAATTCCTCAATTATTTCCGCTACGACTATCCGCTGCCGCAAGACGCGAGCCGCCCGTTCAGCGTTACGACCGACTTCGCGCGGACGCCCTGGAATGCCTCGTCGCGCCTGCTGCGCATCGGCATCCGTGGATACGACGTGCCCGCCGCCGATCGACCGCCGGCGAATCTCGTCTTCCTGCTCGACGTTTCGGGGTCGATGAACAGCGCCGACAAGCTTCCGCTCGTCAAGACCGCGATGAAGACCCTCACCAACCGGCTCAATCCCGCCGACAAGGTGTCGATCGTCGTCTACGCCGGAGCCTCGGGCCTCGTCCTCGAACCGACCAATCAGCGCGGCGAGATCCTCGCTGCCTTGAGCAGGCTTCGGGCGGGCGGCTCGACCGCCGGCGCGGCCGGGCTCGAACTCGCCTATGCCACCGCACAGGCCGCCTATATCGACGGCGGTATCAACCGCGTCATCCTCGCCACCGATGGCGACTTCAACGTCGGTCTCACGAATCGCGAAGCGCTGAAAGACCGGATCGCCCGTGCGCGCGAAACGGGGATTTCGCTGACCACGCTGGGCTTCGGCACCGGCAATATCAACGATGCGCTGATGGAGCAGCTCGCCGATATCGGGAATGGCAATTACGCCTATATCGACAGCGCTTCGGAGGCCCGCAAAGTGCTGGCCAGCGAAATGTCGGCGACTCTCCTCACCATCGCCTCGGATGTGAAGATCCAGGTCGAATTCAATCCTGCGGTCATCAGCGAATATCGTCTCATCGGCTACGAGAATCGCAAGCTTGCCGACGAGGATTTCGACAATGACGCGGTCGATGCGGGCGAGATCGGTGCCGGCCACCAGGTTACCGCGCTCTACGAGGTCATTCCAGCGGGCACCAAGGGCTGGCTCCCCGAACTTCGCTATCAGGACGGCGAAGCGCCATCCGGTCGGCTCGACGAAGCGGCAATGGTGAAGCTTCGCTACAAGCTTCCGGGAGCGAATGAGTCGATTCTGGTCGAAGAGGTGGTCCCCGCCGCTGCCCTCGCCCGCGCGACCGCGACGAAAGGCGATTTCGCCTTCCAGGCGGCGGTTGCGGCTTTCGGCCAGAAATTGCGCGGTGACGAGATGCTGGCGCGCTTTTCCTATCCCGAGATCGAAGCGTTGGCCCGCCCCTCGGCGGGCGCCGATCTCTACCGCCAGCAATTCCTGATGCTCGTAGGCCTTGCGAACGAACTGGGAGCCGTGCCAAGCCAAGCGCAATGAAATCGCGCATCGTCCTCCTCCTCTCGGTCGCGCTCGTCGTCCTGTCCGCCGCGCTTTGGCACGGCCCGGTCGGCGGCGCGGCGGTGCGCTATACGCTCGATACCGAACAGCTCGTCCGCGCCAATCTCGAATATTACGAGATGGAGGAAATCACCCCCTTCATGCAGCGCGGCCCGCTGACCCGTCGCCTCTGGCTCGCGGGCGAGGCCGACGACTTCCAGCGCCCCGAACTCAAGCGCATCTTCTCGGGCCTCGATTCGGTCGGCGACGTCCAATGGATCTCGCAGGATGGCAACGACGTTGAGGGCGCGCCGCTGTTGCCGATGATCGTCGAGGTCGAACTGGCGGGTCTCGCCGCCTTCGGTGTCGGGCTGCTGTTCGGCTACTTCGCCTTCCACCGGCGGCGCGAGCCCGATCGCTTCAATCTCTAACGCCTTTCCAACAGGGACAACTCACGCTCATGCAGGAACTGCTCACCCTTTACTGGCCGGTGCTCGTCGTAGCGCTGGTCATCGGTCTCATCGCTGCCTTTCTCATCTTCCGCCCGAAGCAGTCGGTGCGCCTGAGCGAGGACGAGACGCCCACCCGCCCGCACATGTCGGGGATCGCCGACGCGCGCAGCCACGAAGGCGATAGCGTCGTCGATGCGGGCGCTGCCGGCTTCTCGGACGAAATCGGCCAGTTCATGCAGGCCGAGGTTCACGAGGAATTACCGGGCGCGACGGGCGAACCCGACAATCTCAAGCGCCTGAAGGGCGTCGGCCCCAAATTGGCGCAGACGCTCAACGGGCTGGGCATCGTTCGGTACGACCAAATCGCCAGGCTCACTCCCGAACAGCTCACCGCGCTCGATGCCAGGCTCGGCAGCTTCAAGGGCCGCCTCGAGCGCGATCGCGTGGTCGAACAGGCCGACTATCTCGCGCGCGGCGACACCGACGGTTACGAAGCCAAGTTCGGCAAGCTGGGCTAGGCTTACGCGTCCGTCGCCTTGCGACGCTTCTTCTTGGACGGCCGCGCGATCAGCTTGTCGATCTTGTGGCCGTCCATGTCGACGACCTCGAAGATCCAACCCTGATAGGCGAATTTTTCGCCTTCGGTCGGCAACCGCCGCAGCACGGCCAACGCCAGCCCCGCCGCGGTAGAATAGTCGCGGTCATCCTCAAGCCTGAGTCCGAGATTGTCGGCCAGCGATTCCACGTTGGCGGCGCCCGATACGAACCAGCCGCCTGCATCGCGCTTCTTGACCGGCTCGGGTTCGTCCTCGTCGTTGCGGAACGTGCCCGCCAGCGCGGTCAGGATCGATCCCGGCGTCACGATCCCGTCGAGATGCCCATATTCGTCGTGGACGAGCGCCAGCGGCACGTCCGCATCGCGCAGCACGTCGAGCGCGTCCATCGCGTCCATGAGGTCGGGAATGACCGGGGCCGGCCGCGCCAGCTCTTCGAGGTCCAGCCCCCGACCGTCGAGCATCGCATCGAGCAGGTCGCGCGCCGACACGACGCCGACAATATCGTCAACCGAGCCGCGTACCACCGGAATACGGCTGTGCGGCGTCGTTGCGAGCTTGGCGCGGATGTCCTCGGGGGTAGCGCTGACCTCGAACCAGTCGATTTCGGTCCGCGGCGTCATGATCTCGCGCACTGGCCGATCCGCCAGCCGAACGACCGAGGAAATAATCGCCCGCTCGCTCTCTTCGAGCACGCCCGCCGACTGCGCTTCGGCCACGACTATGTGCAATTCTTCCGCCGTGACGACCTGGTCGTTCTCGCGGTTCATTCGGAACAGTCGGAATATCGCCGCGCTCGTCTGGTCGAGCAGCCACACGAGAGGGGCCGTCAATCGCGAGAGGAATTGCATCGGCCGCGCGAGAAAGGCCGCCACCGGCTCGGGGTTACGCAGCGCGAGCTGCTTGGGCACCAATTCGCCGACCACGAGACTGAGATAGGTCGTCACGATGATCACCAGCCCCACGCCCAACGTGTCTGCCGTCTCCGCGCCCAGTCCCAACAGTTCCAGCCGCTGCGCGACAGGCTCGCCGAAGGTCGCGCCCGAATAGGCACCTGCCAGAATGCCGATCAACGTAATCCCGATCTGCACAGTCGACAGGAAGCGTCCCGGCTCGCTCGCCAGCTTGATCGCGCCTTGGGCACCCTTGGAGCCGTTCTCCGCCATCGAGCGAAGTCGCGCAGGACGCGCCGACACGATCGCGAGCTCGCTCATCGCCAACACGCCGTTCAGCATGACGAGGCCGACGAGAAACAGAAGGTCGAGAAAAGGAAAGGGGTCGAGGTCCATGGCGGAATGTAGAGCCTTTGGACGTTTTGCGCCGGTCCGACAAGTCAATGCGTTCAGTTGCGGTTTCGAAACGATCACCCAGGGGCGTTGAACGGAACTTCCGTGCTTCTGCGCGTTTGATGCGCCGATGTGAATTACTCGAAGGGATATTCCCAATGACCAGTTTCAAGAAAAAGATGACCGCTCTCGCCGTGGTCGCCGCTTTCGGTACGACCACCGCCTGCTCGACCGGCATCACGGGCGACAACGTCAATTCCACTGAAGGCATCGTCGGCGCCGGCGCCGGCGGTGTACTTGGCTATCTGCTCGGCGATATTCTCGGTGGGCGTAACGATCGTACCGCCAAGATCATCGGCGCGGGCGTCGGTGCGGTCGCCGGTGGTGCCATCGGTGCCTATATGGACAGGCAGCAGGAAGAGATGCGCCGCGCCACCGAAGGCACGGGCGTCGACGTCATCCGTCAGGGCGATGAACTTCTGCTGCGCATGCCGTCGAATGTGACCTTCCCGGTCGACAGCTACACGATCCAGCCGGGCTTCCGCGCGACGCTCGATGAACTCGCGCAGACGATGGCGACTTACGATTCGACCTATATCGACGTGCTCGGCCACACCGATTCGACCGGTGCCGACAGCTACAACCAGACGCTGTCCGAGCGCCGCGCCCAGGCGGTCGCCAGCTACCTGTCGAGCCGCGGTGTGAACAGCGCCCGCGTCGCGACGCAGGGTTACGGCGAATCGCAGCCGATCGCGTCCAACGACACCGCTGAAGGCCGCGCGCAGAACCGCCGTGTGGAAATCAAGGTCGTCCCCATCACGCAAAACGACGTCCAGGCCGCGGGTTACTAAAGCCCCGAAGCCAACTGATTGGATGAAGCCTCCGGTCCCGCTCGCTCGGGATCGGGGGCTTTTTTTATCGGCGTGCAGCGAAAAAGGCTCGCAGCAAGGCGGCACTCTGCGCATCGCCCAGACCGCCCATCACTTCCGGACGATGATGACAGGTCGGCTGCGCGAACAGCCGTGGTCCGTTGACGACCGCCCCACCCTTGGGGTCCTCCGCTCCAAAGCAGATCGTCTCGATCCGGGCCAGCGCGATCGCACCGGCGCACATCGCACAAGGCTCGAGCGTCACCCATAAGCTACAGCCGTCCAGTCGGGCGCTCCCGCGCCGGCTCCCAGCTGCTCGAAGCGCCAGCACCTCGGCATGCGCCGTCGGATCGTTCGATTGCCGGTGGTTGGCGCCTTCGCCGATGACCGCGCCGGTCTTATCCGTCACTACTGCGCCAACGGGCACGTCGCCCTGTGCCCCCGCCGCTTCGGCCAGTTCCAAGGCCCGTTTCATGGGAGGTGGGAGAGGAAAGGAAGACATGTCCCGCGCTTTAGCGGCGGATCGCGCGGCTGTCATTGCGTTGGGAAAGCCTTCAGGGCTGCGCGGGGACAGGGGCCGCCATGCTATCGCGCGGCTGCTGCGCGCGCGGCCCGGACCCCTCGGCCGTTTCGCCGCTTTCAAATTGATCGCTTGAAGATTGATCGTCCGCTGCGGCCTGCCTTCCCGAAGGCTCCGCCCCCGGCTGTCGTTCGCGCTCGCCGGGCGCGGCGCTTCCGGTCTCGACATCGAAGCCCGGACCCTTGCCGCCAATCAGTTCAATGTCGATGCGACCATCCTCGAACTCGGCTTCCTTCGTACTGTCCGTGCCTTGATTGAACGCACCCAGACCGATCGCCGCAAGCAGGGCAATCAGGATGACGACAGCGGTGGCAACCAAAGCGCGCACGACAAAACCTCGTTGTTTCGAACCATTTGATGACCCAACGCGAAAGGGACTGTCGGGTTTCCGACACAAGCGTCTCGTTTCGCCAAGTCGGTTGACCTTCACGGTACGCCGCGCTAACGGGTCGCGCTTTGAAGGCCCACGTGAATGGGCCACCGCTTCAATTGACGGGAAAAGACGATGTCGCGCATCTGCGAACTGACCGGCAAGGGCCGGCTGGTGGGCAACAATGTTAGCCACGCCAACAACAAGACCAAGCGGGTATTCCTGCCCAACCTGCAGAACGTCACGTTGCTGAGCGAGACGCTCGACCGCCGCGTGAAGCTGCGTGTCTCGACCGCGGGCCTTCGCTCGGTCGAACATAATGGCGGGCTCGACAACTGGCTGATGAAGACCAAAGCCGAGAAGCTCTCGGACAAGGCAGCCAAGCTCAAGCGCGAGATTGCCAAGGCCAAGAAGAGCCAGGAAGCCGAAGCCTAGTCTTCCGCGTCCGCTCCGGCCGTGAACGGCCAGGCGTCTTCTTCCAGCTCGTACTGAACGAAGATCGTGCGCTGCGGCGCACGGTTATTGTCGTCAGTCACGATCCAGACCTCGTAGCCGCCGCCTGTGCGCGGGCGGATGGCAATGCCTTCCGCATTGTCGTTCCACGCAATGCCGAGCCGCCGCATCGGTCCTACACGGATCCCTTCGGCGCCTTCCTCGATGCTGGCGATCCCGGCTTCGAATCCGCGCAGTCCGAGCCGGCGCTGGAGCAACAGGCCGCCGGGCCTGCCGGGCCATGCCGCCGCGCCCGTCGGCGACCATGTCGCACCCTCGAACGCGACGCCTGACACTTTTCCCGTCGCGCGATCAAAACGCGCCGCGGTCGTCCCGTCCTCGCCCAGCAGCGTCAGTCCGCGCTGGCCGTCGAACATGGCTTCCGCGCCTTCATTGTCATCGGAAAATCCGGGGAGCGGCCATTCGCGCTCTTCGTCGCGCACGATCCGCACGAGGCGTGGACGCATCTCGTAGGCGATCCACAAGGCGCCATCGCGCGCCACGACGCTCTCCGCATCGAAGAGCCGCGAGTCCTCACTCGCGATCCGCGTGCGGACGGGAATTCGCCCCGGCCCTGTCGGAGCCGGAAAACCGAGCGCCAATCCGTTGTCGGTCACGGCGATCATCCAGTCGCCGCGAAAATCCAGTCCCGAGATCCCGCGGAATTGCACGTGACGCTCGGCTACGCGCCAGGCGCCCTTGAGCGTCCAGCCCCGCGGAAGATCGCTGCCGTCGATTCTTGCGGGCACGATCCGCATCTCGTGCGAACCCGTCATGTCGCGCGGCAGCGGCAGACGCTTCGTCATGGAATCCGCGAACAGGACGCACGACGCCAGTGCCGTCACCCCGAAAATCCTGAACGCTAGCTGCATTGACTATTCAGCCCTTCGTACAGGCGAATCACCTATAACTACTTCCAACGACAAGGTTTTCCCCTTTTCCCTTGTCCATGAAAACCCTCGCGTCGCGTAACGAGGGGGGCCCGGTTCGGAGCAATCCGCGCCGGGCCTATTTTTATCCGCGCATCTCGAAGTCGAATAATCCGGCGAGTTGCTCGATGAGCGCGCCTCCCAGCTGTTCGGCATCCATGATCGTGACTGCCCGTTCGTAATAGCGCGTGACATCGTGACCGATGCCGATCGCCGACAACTCGACCGGCGAGCGGGTTTCGATCCAGTCGATCACCTGCCGCAGATGGCTTTCGAGATAGGTCCCGGAATTGGCCGAACCGGTCGAATCGTCAACGGGTGCGCCGTCGGAGATCACCATGAGAATCCGCCGCTCCTCGGGACGCGCGATCAGCCGCTGGTGGGCCCAGACCAGCGCCTCGCCGTCGATATTCTCCTTGAGTAATCCTTCGCGCATCATCAGGCCCAAGGGCCGGCGCGCGTGGCGATAGGGTTCGTCGGCCTGCTTGTAGACGATATGCCTGAGGTCATTGAGCCGCCCCGGCCCCGGCGGACAACCCGCTGCGCGCCAATCCTCGCGGCTAAGGCCACCCTTCCAGGCGCGGGTCGTGAAGCCGAGGATCTCCGACTTCACTCCGCAGCGTTCGAGCGTACGCGCGAGAATGTCCGCGCAGATCGCGGCGATCGAGATCGGCCGCCCGCGCATCGAGCCCGAATTGTCGATCAAGAGGCTTACGACCGTATCCTTGAAGTCCGTCTCGCGCTCGATCTTGTAGGACAGGTTGTGCGTCGGGCTCACCACCACGCGCGCCAGCCGTGCCGCGTCGAGCAGCCCCTCTTCCTGGTCGAACGCCCAACTACGGGCCTGCTGCGCCATCAGTCGCCGCTGCAGGCGGTTGGCGAGTCGCGTCACGACTCCGGCCAGCCCCGCCATCTGGTTGTCGAGATAGGCACGCAAGCGATCCAGCTCCTCGGCGTCGCAAAGCTCCTCCGCATGGACGATCTCGTCATGCGCCGTGGTGAAGACCCGATAGCCTTCGCGCGGCGCTTCGGCCCAATCGGGACGCCGTCCCTGCCGCGGCGCCTCTCCCTGCTCGGCGTCCTCGCCCATGTCTTCGGGCAGATCGCTCTCGTCCATCTCGGCATTGCCGTCTTCGGCGCCGTCGTCCTCCTGCGGACGCTGTTCGGGATCGCCGTCGTCGTCGCCGGCATCGTCCTCCTCGTCGCCCTCGTCCTGGCTGTCGTCGCCCTGCGGATCGCTGTCCTCGTCTTCTTCCTCGGGGTCTTCCGCCTCGCCATCGTCGTCATCGAGCTGGAAGTCGAGATCCTCGAGGATGCGCCGGATGGTCTGCGCGAAGGCGTGCTGGTCGCTCAGGTCCGCGCCCAAAGCGTTCAGCCGCTTGCCTGCCTTCTGTTCGATCATGTCGCGTACGAGGTCGAGTTTCTTGACGGCGACATCGGGGGAGGGCTTGCCGGTCAGCCGCTCGCGCGCGATCAGACCCAGTGCTACCTCCAGGGGGACTTCCTCGGCCGAACGGGCCCGCATCAGGGCACTCGCCCGCACCCGCGCAATGCCATGCGCATCGAGGTTGGCCGCAACGCCCGGAAACTCGCTCGCCCCCAGCGCCTCGACGCGGGCCGTCTCCAGCGCATCGTAGATCGCCCGCGCCTCGACATCCGCCGGCGCCCGCGCCGCGTGCGTGCCCGCATCATGCAGACGCGCCCTCAAGGCCAAGGCATCGGCCGCTCCGCGCGCCTCGGCGACAGGCCCCGGCGCCAGATCCGGTCCCGGCGAGGGGACGCGTCCTTCGCTCGGGCCACGCCCGCTCTCCGCGAAATTCACCTCGAGCGCCTCGTCGCGCGCCAGCGCCCGCGCCGCGCCCGTCAGCGCACGGCGGAAATCGTCGAGATTGTCGGGCGCGCCCACGTCAGGCGCGGCTCGCCACGCTCTCGGGCAGATCGTCGCCAAAGACGCGCTGATAATATTCGGCGATCACCGGCCGCTCGCTCTCGTCGCACTTGTTGAGGAACGAGACGCGGAAGGCATAGCCGACATCGCCGAAGATCAGCGCGTTCTGCGCCCAGCTGATCACCGTGCGCGGGCTCATGACGGTCGAGATATCACCGTTGATGAAACCCTGACGCGACAGGTCGGCGACCTTGATCATCTGCTCGACGGTCTTCTTGCCTTCGGGCTTGTCATATTCGCCCGACTTGGCGAGCACGATCCGCGCCTCGGTCTCGGCGGGCAAGTAGTTCAGGGTCGTCACGATGTTCCAGCGGTCCATCTGGCCCTGGTTGATGGCCTGCGTGCCATGATAGAGGCCCGTCGTATCCCCGAGGCCGACCGTGTTCGTGGTCGCGAACAGGCGGAAGTTCGGGTTGGGCTGGATCACCCGGTTCTGGTCGAGCAGCGTTAGCTTGCCTTCGGTCTCCAGCACACGCTGGATGACGAACATCACGTCGGGCCGACCGGCGTCATATTCATCGAACACGAGCGCAACGGGATGCTGCAGGCACCACGGCAGCAGGCCTTCCTTGAACTTGGTAACCTGCTGGCCGTCCTCGAGCACGATCGCGTCGCGCCCGACGAGGTCGATGCGGCTGATATGCGCATCGAGGTTGATGCGGATAAGCGGCCAGTTGAGGCGCGCCGCGACCTGCTCGATATGCGTCGATTTTCCCGTCCCGTGATAGCCCTGCACCATCACGCGCCGGTCGTGCGCGAAGCCTGCGAGGATCGCCATCGTCGTATCGGGATCGAAGACATAGGCCGGATCCGCATCGGGCACGCGGCGGTCGGCCTTGGAAAAGGCCGGGACCATCATGTCGCTGTCGACCCCGAAAACCTCGCGCGCGCTGACCTCGGTATCGGGCGCGGGCAGGATGGTGGCGTCGTCGTTGTCGAAGGAGGCGTTTGCAGGATCGTTCATGGCGACCGACTTAAGGGCAAGCGCCCAAAGCCTCAATGGCGGACTTTAGGCGGGCGCCGCCACTTTCTCGGGCAGCGAGAAGAGGGAGAGGAAACGGGCGGCCGCTTCGACATCGCCTTCTATTTCGATGAGCGAAAAGGGCGCGCCGCCATAGGCAACCGCGACCAGGGCTTCGGGCGCAGCGCGGATCGTCACGTCTGCCGCATCGGCCTCGCCGGGATCGATCACGAGACGGCCCTTATCCAGCCGCCCGATATAAGGCCGTCCCGACAGCACGAACTGCAGCACCATGTCCCGTTCGCTTGCCCGAGCGCCATCGAGCATGGTCCGGAAACTCAGTAGCACCGACACCGCGCTGATCGGCAATCGCGGATCGTGCCCCGGGCTCCGCGCGGCCCAGCGACCCATCTCCTGCAGGATCGGCTCGGCCTCGCGTCCCCAGTCGGTGGCGTCATAGACCTGTGCGTTGACGGGAGGCGGCAGCATCCGGCGCGCCACCAGCCCCTTCGCCTCCATCTCTTCCAGCCGCTGCGTCAGCACACGCGCGGAAATCCCCGGCAGGTCGGCGCGCAGCTCCGAGAAGCGCCGCGGTCCCAGCATCAGTTCGCGCAGCACCAGCAAGGTCCAGCGCTCGCCCAGCAGTTCGAGCGCATGCGCTGTCCCGCAGGCGTCGTCATATCGGCGTCTCGTCTCGTCCGGTCGCTTCATCGTTACCTAATGTAACATCATGGTTGTAATTTACAACTACGGACTTTATCCCATTGCCCGACTCGAACGAAAGGAATGCCCATGGCCAAGATGATCTACATCAACCTGCCGGTTGCCAACGTCGCCGCCGCTACCCGCTTCTACGAGGCGATCGGGTTCGAAAAGAACGAGACCTTCTCCAACGAACAGGCTTCGGGGATGCAATGGTCCGACACCATCTGGGTGATGCTGCTCGATCATGGCTTCTATTCGACCTTCACCGACAAGAAGATCATCGACGCGAAGACGACCAGCGGCGCGCTTCTGTGCGTTTCGTTCGACAGCAAGGAAGCGGTCGAGGACGTCCACCGCCGCGCGGTCGAAGCGGGCGGCACCGAAACCCGAAAGGTCGAGGCGCAGGGCCCGATGTTCGGCGGCGCGTTCGAGGACCCGGACGGCCACATCTGGGAAACCCTCTTCATGGACCCCGCCGCGACGGCCGACACGCCCACCCCTGAAGGAGCAGACGCATGACCTACGTGACCGGATTCGTCCTCGCCGTGCCCGCCGACAACAAGCAGGCCTATATCGAGACCGCCGAGAAATTCTGGGAACTGGCGAAGGACTTCGGCGCGCTGAGCCAGGTCGAGTGCTGGGAGGCCGACGTTCAGGACGGCCACACCACCGACTTCCGCCGATCGGTCAAAGCCGAGGAGGGCGAAAAGATTGTCTTCAGCTGGGTGACCTGGAAGGACAAGGACACCGCCAAGGCCGCCGAGACGAAGATGATGGAAGACCCGCGCATGGCCGACTTCGGCGACATGCCCTTCGACGGCAAGCGCATGGTCTACGGCGGCTTCGAGCCGATCGTGTGGAAAGAGGCCTGAGGGGAGACAAAAGATGGCGCTCGATACGCATGGAGATTTCATCTGGTACGAACTGCTGACCAGCGACGCCGACGCGGCACAGGCCTTCTACGAAGGGCTTGTTGGCTGGACGTTCAGCGATAGCGGCCAGCCGGGGATGGACTATCGCATGTTCGGCATGGGACGGCCCGAGGTCGGCGGCCTGATGGCGCTGACATCAGAGATGATCGAAGGCGGCGCCCGCCCGCTCTGGTCCGGCTATATCGCAGTCGACGATGTCGACGCGGCCGCCGCCAAGGTCGCCGATCTCGGCGGCAAAGTGCTGATGGGTCCCGACGACATTCCGGACGTCGGCCGCTTCGCCTTCTGCGCCGACCCGCAGGGCGCGCCCTTCTATGTCATGCGCGGCAATTCGGACGAAGGCAGCACCGCCTTCGCCGCGACCGAACCGTGCGTCGGCCATTGCGCGTGGAACGAGCTCGTCACCGCCGACCCCGAAGCCGCGCACGCTTTCTATTCCGCGCTGTTCGGGTGGGAGAAGGCCGACGCGATGGAGATGGGCCCGATGGGCACCTACCAGATGTACCGCAACGGCGCGGACCGCGACTTCATGTTCGGCGCGATGATGAAGAAGCCCGACGACATGCCCGTTTCGCTCTGGGCCTATTATTTCCGCGTGCCCGACATCGATGCGGCCGCCACGTACGTCGCCGACAAGGGCGGACAGATCATCAACGGCCCGATGGACATCCCCGGCGGCGAATATGTCTTCCAAGCAATGGATCCTCAGGGCGCGATGGTCTCGATCCTCGGCCCGCGCAAGTAGGAGAAGCGGAGATGGACAAGAAGCTTCGCACGGTTCTGTGGTTCGAGAAAGACATCGAGGCGGCAGCGCGATTCTATGTCGAGACGTTCCCGGATAGCAGTTTGTCTGAGCCTATACCGGCGCCGAGCGACTACCCGAACGGCAAGGAGGGCGACCCGATCTTGATCGACCTCGTCATCTGTGGACGCGATTTCCAGCTGCTCAACGGCGGCGAGGTGGACTTCAAGCCGTCGATGGCGGTGAGTTTCATGGTCGAGACCGCGGATCAGGCGGAAACGGACCGCATTTGGGACGCGATCCTGGCGGCAGGTGGCAGCGAAGTGCAGTGCGGCTGGATTACCGATCCGTACGGTTATAGCTGGCAGATTACGCCGCGGGTGCTGAATGAGGCGCTGGCGGCGGGCGGACCGCAAGCGAAAGCGGCGTTCGAGGCGATGATGCCGATGGTACGAATTGACCTCGCGACGATCGAAGCGGCGGTCGAAGGAGCGGAATAGGACATGGCATTCGAGACAAGTTGCCATTGCGGCAAGGTCAAGGCGACCATCGAGGGCGAGATGCCGAGTGAGGCGATGAGTTGCAATTGCTCGATCTGTCGGCGCAAGGGCCACCTGCTGCATTTCGTGGCCGCCGACCAGGCGGAGGTAGAGGGGGAGCCCGACGCCGTGTCGGACTATACGTTCAACCGACACGCCATCCACCACCAGTTCTGCGCCCATTGCGGCTGTAATCCGTTCGGTCACGGGACCGATGGCGAGGGCAACGAGATGGTCGCGGTGAACATGCGCTGCGTCATGGAATGCGATCTCGATGCGCTAAGGATCAACAAGGTCGACGGAGCGAGCTTCTGATGCGCACGATCATCGGCGCGGCGTTCGTCTCGCTCGACGGCATCATGCAGGCCCCCGGCGGGCCCACCGAGGACCCGACGCAGGGCTTCGACCATGGGGGCTGGGTGGCGCCGCTCGCCGACGAGGGGTTCGGGGCCGAACTCGACGAGCTGTTCGGCCGCGACTACGACCTGCTCTTGGGGCGCCGCACCTACGACATCTTTGCCGCCTACTGGCCTTATGCGCCCGACGAGATGGCGGACATGCGCGACGCCTTCGACCGCTGCACCAAATATGTCGTGACCGGCTCGGACTCACCGCTCGAATGGCAGAACAGCCGCAAGGTCTCGATCGACGACATCGCCGACATCAAGGCCGGCGACGGGCCCGACATCATCATTCAGGGGTCGAGCACGCTCTATCCGCAACTTCTGGAGCGCGACCTGATCGATCGGCTGATCGTCATGACCTTCCCCATCCTGCTCGGCTCTGGCAAGCGCATGTTCGGCGACGGCACCCCCGCCCGCACGCTTCGCAAAATTGCAGACCGCGTCTCCGGGAACACCGTCATCGCCACCTACGAGCCGGTCGGTCCGGTCGTCACGCAGGCAATCGCCGAGCAGGCCACGAGCGAGCGCGAGCGGCCTCGGCAGGACTTGATGGCGCGCGGCCACTGGTAGGCGTTCGGCGAAAAACCGTTGACTTTACGCTGCTCTCGTTCCTGATGTGACACTATCACATCAGGAGTTTCGTCCATGCGTTCGTTGTCTGCCCTCCCCCTTCTCGCCCTCGCTGCTTGCCAGCAATCGCCCGACGACCCGCGCGGGGTCGATCGTGAGGAGACGTTGCTGACGGTCTCGGCCACCGGCCAAGCCGAGAACCGCCCCGACGAAGCGCGCTTCTCGGTGGGTGTCGAGACGATGGCGGGCTCGGCGAAGGCGGCCAATGCTGCCAATGCGCAGAAGATGCAGGAGCTGATGGCAGCCCTAGCCGATTTCGACATTCCGGAAGACAAGATGCAGACCCGCAACCTGTCGGTCGGGCGCATCGACTATGGCCCCGAACGCGGCCGCTACCGCGCCTACAACATCCTCGAAATCCGCATGAGCGACGTCGAGCGTGCGGGCGAGGCCGTCACCGCGGTCACCGACGCGGGCGGCAACCTCGTCTCGGGTCCGCAACTGACCCAGTCCGACCCGGAAGCCGCCACCAAGGCCGCTTATGCCGACGCCTACGAGAATGCCCGCCTGCGCGCCGACGCCTACGCCGAAGCGGCAGGCCTGCGCGTCACCCGCATCCTCACCATCCGCGACGGCGGCGCGGGCTATGGCGATGGTCCCTATCCGGTCGATGCGGTCGCGGTGGAGACTTCGGCCGCCGCCCCGCCGCCCGTCACCCGCACTGCGCCCTTCCAGCCCGGCATGAACCAGAGCCGCGTCGGCGTGACGGTGGCGTTCGCGCTGGAGCCAGTGGACGACTAGGCCCTGAAGGCGTCCGCGTCTTTCAGCCGGTCGTAGGCATCGATGACCGCGCGTAGCCGGGCCTCGTGCCGCCGGTCCCCACCATTGCGGTCGGGATGATAGGCACGCACCAGTTTCTTATAGGCCGCGCGAACGTCGGCGATCGTGGCATCGTGTCCCAACCCCAGCACGTGCAGCGCCTCCTGCTCGGAGGCGCCGAACCGCGATCGCGCCTTGGCGGCACGCATCGTCGCGCCGCCGCGAAAACGCGCGGCGATCGCGTCGAGCGGATCGTCGAAGTCGGCCCAGCGTGGGCCTGGATCGCCTGCCGCCTGGAAGGCGAACCGCTTTCCCCCGGGCTCGCGGCGCGGAATGGGCGAACATTCCTCCTCGATTTCCTCGGCGCTCATGCCGGCGAAATAGTCGTAGCGCGCATTATGCTCGCGCACATGTTCAAGGCACAGGAAGCGATATTGCCCCGGCCCATCGAAATCGCCGAACGTCACCGGCGCCCGGAATTCCCCTGCCTCGCGGCACCCGGGATGCGCGCATTCTTCCTGCGCATCCTCGACGCGCCCGTGCCATTTGGTCTGTCGTGAAGCCATGAAGTGATAAGATAAGTCGCGCCTACCCGACTTTCCAGCACCAACGGCTCGTCGCATCTATGGAACGTTTCATCTGCACCCGGCATTGGGTCTTCGCAACGAAGAGTGGAGGCTTTGATGCGAAATTATGTGTGGTTGCCCGTTTGCGCGGGTCTGGTTGCCCTGTCCGCGTGTAGCGCAGAATATGATACCGCCGACAGCATGGCGGGTCCCGATATCGCTCCCGAGGCGGCCCCCGATGTCGCGATGTCCTTCGCCTACGATTACCGGCTCGACGACGATGCCATCGCGGCCGTCCAGGAAACGCATGCCGCCGCCTGCGAGAAGCTTGGCCTCGCGCGCTGCCGCATCTCTGGCTTCGACTATCGCATCACCCCAGACGAAGAGGTCGTCGCCAATCTGGAGATCCGCATCGACCCGCGCATCGCGCGCGTCTTCGGCAAGGATGCCACCAAAGCCGTGGAGGAGGCCGAGGGCGCGCTGGCGCGCATGCAATTCGACGGCGAGGACATGTCGTCGCTGATCGAGGGCGGGACGCGCGACGCATCCTCTGCCCGCAGCGAAATCGAGACGATCGAGGCACAGCTCTCCGCCGCGCAAAATCTCTCCGACGAGGAAGCCGCCCGTCTGCGCATCCGCCTCGCCGAACTGCGCGACCGTGCCCGGTCCAGCGCAATCCAAGCTGACGAAGCGCGCGCGCGTCTCGCCGTCACCCCGATGCGCTTTGCCTATTATGGCGATGTCGGCGTTCCGGGGTTCGGTGGCGACAACCCGCTCGAGCAGGCGTGGCATGCGCTGGTCGCTTCAACGGTCGCGCTGGTTCGGATCGTCCTGACGGCAGCCGCCGCGCTGTTACCATGGGCGCTGCTGGTCGCCCTTCTGTTCGTCATCTGGCGCAGTCGCCCGCTGCGTTCGGCACGGGCATGGTTGGCGCTCCGCACCACGCCCGGGGAGCCGGAAGCCTAGCCCGCGCGTATGGTTGCCATGACCGACGACAGCACCACCTCAGCCGAAATCATTCGCCGCCTGCGTAATGCGCTCCAACCCGAGACGCTCAGGCTCGACAACGACAGCGCCAAGCATGCCGGTCACGCCGGCGATGACGGCTCGGGCGAGACGCACTGGAGCCTGCACATCGTCTCGGCGCAATTCGAGGACCAAAGCCGCGTCGCGCGCCAGCGGATGGTCTACAAGGCATTGGGCGACCTCATGGACAATCCCATCCATGCGCTTGCCATCAAGGCGCAAACACCCGGAGAAGCACGATCATGAGCTACGATCTGTGGTACTGGCCCTCGATCCAGGGCCGCGGCGAATTCGTCCGGCTGGCGCTCGAAGCGGCCGGGCAGGACTATCGCGACCGCGCCCGCGAGACCGACGCGCAGGCGCTCGTGGAAGACATGGAGGCACGGTCGGGTTTTCGCCCGTACGCGCCGCCCTATCTCGTCGACGGCGATCATGTCGTCAGCCAGACCGCGCATATCCTCGCCTATCTCGCGGGGAAGCACGGGTTCGGCGGCAAGGATGCGCACGAGGGGTCCGCGCTGATGCAGGTGCAGTTGACGATCACCGACGTGGTCGCCGAAGCGCACGACACGCATCACCCGGTCGCGCAGGGCGCCTATTACAAGGACCAGGAACCCGAGGCGGAGCGCGCCGCGAAGGAATTCCGTGACGACCGGATGCCCAAATATTTCACCTATTTCGAAGACGCGCTGTCGGCGCGCGACGCGGGTCCTTTCGCGGGAGGCGAAGACTGGACCCACGTCGACACCTCGCTTTTCCAGCTCGTCGAGGGGCTGCGCTACGCTTTTCCGAAGCGGATGGCGTCGCTCGAAGGCGACTATCCGCGGTTGATCGCCTGCCGCGATGCGGTGGCGCAGCTCGACGGGATCGCCTCCTATCTGGACAGCGATCGCCGCATTCCCTTCAACGAAGACGGTATCTTCCGTCACTATCCGGAGCTCGACGGCGCATGACCGGTCTGATCGACATCACCCCCACCGTTCACGACCTCGGCGCGTTCAAGGTGCGCCGGGTCCTGCCCTCCAAGGCGCGCAGCATGGTCGGACCCTTCATCTTCGTCGACGAATTCGGCCCCGCGCAGATGGAGACCGGACAGGGCATGGACGTGCGGCCCCATCCGCACATCAATCTCGCCACTGTCACCTATCTTTTCGAAGGCGCGATCCACCACCGCGACAGCCTCGGCACCAGCCAGGTAATCCGCCCGGGCGCGATCAACCTGATGACCGCGGGCAAGGGCATCGTCCATTCCGAGCGCAGCCCGGATGAGGAGCGCGCCGACGGGCCGAGGCTCTACGGCATGCAGACCTGGCTCGCGCTGCCCGAGGACAAGGAAGAGATCGATCCCGCCTTCGACCATGTCGGTGGCGACGCACTGCCGCTGGTCGAGGACGGCGGCGCTTCCGCACGGGTGCTCATGGGAAGCCTTTGGGGAAAGACCGCCGGAACGCTCCAGCACAGCCCTACCATCTACGCCGACATCCTCCTCGACAACGGCGCGATCCCGATCGACGCCGAGGCCGACGAGCGCGCGGTGCTGGTGACCGAAGGCACCGTCCGGCTCGACGACCAGCCGCTCGAGCCGTTCACGCTGTACGTTCTCGCGCCCGGCGAAGCGATGACGCTGAAGGGCAAGGGCCGCGCGATGTTGCTGGGCGGCGAAGCCTTCGCGACCAAGCGTCATGTCTGGTGGAATTTCGTGTCGTCGAGCCGCGATCGGATCAACCAGGCCAAGCATGACTGGAAGGAACAGCGCTTTCCGATCGTCCCGGGCGACGCGGACGCACGGATTCCCATCCCGGACGTCCCCAAGACGGTCAGCTATCCGTAACGGTTTGACACGCGGCCTGCCGTGTAACAGGGTATCACGCGATCGTAGGAGCCCGCACTATGTTGACGTTCGCATTCCTCATTGCCGCCTCGCTCGCCGGCCCCGACGTCGAACTGACCGCCGATCAAGCCCGCGCGATGGACAGTAGCGAACTCGCCAATACGATCCTCGTTGACGACCACGGCCCCATGTCCGGACATCGCATCAATTTCAGGAGCGACGGCCGCATCTCGACGATCCTGCTTGCCGAAGAAGGCGTCGCCGATGCCGAGGGGCAATGCGTGCGTCGCAGCTATGTGGCCAGCTTCGACGGCAGCGACCGAACCGGCGACGCCGTGAAACTGCACCGCGTCCGGTCCGAGCTGAGTTTCCGACCGGGCGATGCTTGCGGGGGGACCGAGGGCTGGGTGCGCGTCGACAGCGCGGCAGATCTCGCCAATGCACGGCGCGTTCTGGCCGAGATCGGTGACATCCGCGCGCGGAAGACCGGCGCGCCGGCTGCCGGACTCTATTGTCGTGATGATACCAAACAGGGCAAATGCGGCGACGACGTCCACGAGACGCTGAAGAGCATCGATCTCGACGATGCGTGGAAGCTCGAACCCTATGGGGATCGAAACGGAGCCTTCTACAAGTTGGTGGTCGCCGACATGACGATCGAAGACACGATGGTCTCGCCGCAATGGGTGTTGCGCTATATGCCCGCGCCGTCTCCGGCCTCACCTGTCCTGATGATGCATTATTATCAGCCCGTCCCGGGGCCGCCCATGCATCCGGACGAGCCCAAAGCGCTGCTGGTCGGAGAGCTTTGAAGACACAGCACGTAACGCTGCCCGACGGCATCACGTTGAACGTCGCGACCGCCGGTCCCAAAGATGCGCCGCCCGTCTACCTGCTTCACGGCTTCCCCGAATCGCATCGCACCTGGCGCGCGCTCGTGCCGCTGCTGGAAGACGCGTTCCGCCTTGTCATGCCCGACCAGCGCGGGTTCGGCGGGTCGGACAAGCCCGCCGATATCGAAGATTATCGTACCGACAAGCCGATCGCCGACCTGCTCCAGCTCGCCGATCATTTCGGTCACGACCGCTTCAGCCTGGTCGGCCACGACTGGGGCGGCGCGGTCGCGTGGGCAGCGGCGCTCCGCGGCGGGCCCCATATCGGGAAGCTCGTCGCGATCAATTCGCCCCATCCGCTCGTCTTCCAGCGCACCCTCATCGACGATCCGGATCAACGCGAGGCCAGCCAGTATATGCGCCGCTTCCGCGAAACCGGCATGGAAGAGCAGATCCGCGCGATGGGGATGGAGACCTTCTTCGACAAAAGCTTTACCCCCCATGTCGATCTCAATGCGATCGCCGCAGACGAGCGCAAGATCACCATCGACCAATGGTCCGAGGACGGCGCGCTCGAGGGCATGCTCGCCTGGTATCGCGCCAGCCCGATCCTCGTTCCCGAACCGGACGAACGCGGCGTCGCCTATCCCGACTGGGTCCTGAACGGCGTGCCCACCATCCGCATCCCGACACTGATCGTCTGGGGATTGAAGGACAAGGCGCTCCTACCCTGCCAGCTGGACGGCCTCGACACGCTCATCGACGACCTCACCATCGAGCGCGTCGAGGGCGCGGGCCATTTCGTGCCGTGGGAAAAGCCCGAACCCGTCGCCGCCGCCCTTCGCGACTTCCTCGCCCCCTGACGTGCCTAGCGAAAGCCGGAGCCCTGTCCGATCCGAGCGCGGTGCCTAGATCCGCCACTCCACCCAAGCCCCGTGCGCATGGGCCCGCGCCAGTTCCACCCTATCCCCGCCCGGCCACGCCCTCACATGCAGCCGGTGCTGCAACAAGGTGCGATCGCCCTCCAGCGACAGCCACGCCAGCGGTCGCTCCGAATCGGCCTTCGCACCCGCTGCGTCCATCGCGCTGTGGATGCGATCCTGTGTTGCGTCTGGTAGATATTGCCACACGAGGCTGTGCATCAGCACGCGGGTCACGCCGGACGCCTGGGGTTGCGAAAGCTGCGCCTCGACGAAATCCGCCGCATCGGCCTCGGCCACTCTTGGCGCCCTTGCGTCCGCGAGCGCACATGCCTGCTCGAGCAGCGTCAGCCGCGCTTTCATCTCGGGCCAGACATAGGCGGCCAACCGCACCCTTCCCGCCGCGCTCGCCAGATCGATCGGATCGCGGTCGCACCCGACGAGCGATACGATCCCGACCGGCGCGTCGGGCGGCGGAGCGCCCTCCCAGCGCGGCGCGATCTGCACCGGGCTTTCGGGGTCACCCACCCGAACGCCGCCGAGATCGAAGCCGAAGCGGTCCATCATCAGGTTGATCCCCGCGCTCGAACCGATCTCGATCAGTTCGAACCGCTCGCCGAACCCGTTCGCCGACAACCACAACAGTCCCGCCATCAGCCCCGCCGAGCGTCCCGCCTCGTTGGTCTGTGGCGGTCCATTCAGCCACGGCAGGATCGCAGCCTCATGATCGACGAGCACCGAGGCGATCGCATCGGACAGCGCGTCCCGCGTCAATTCGCCGCGGTAGAGCGGGGCCAGTTCGCTCGCCGCGCCCGACAGGTGCAACGCGCGCACCCCCGCCGCCACCCGCAGCGGCAGCACGTCGGCCAGCGGATCGCCCGGCCATTCGTGCAACGCCCGCCCCAGCGCACTTCCGGGTGCGACGCGTGCCCAGATCGCCTTGACGATCGCCGCCGTCAGCGGTGCCCCGTTGGCACGACAATAGTCGACCTGGTTGGCGAAGGCGGCGGCTGGCGTGGTCATCGTGTCGGCTTTCGTTCGGGGTTGATTACATACGCGCTTGGTCGCACATGCGCACCCCATGACCAGCCGTTCCAACTCCCGTTCCGCCGCGCGCCTCGCCGCCGTCCAGGCGCTCTACCAGCGCGACATGGAAGGCACGCCCACCGCGCAGCTCATCCACGAGTTTCACGAGCATCGCCTCGGCGCGACCATCGAGGGCGAGACCTATGTCGAGGCCGAAGTGCTCTTCTTCGACGATCTCGTCGCGGGGGTCATCGCCCGCGCCGCCGATGTGGACGAGCGGATCGCCGCGAAACTTGCGGAAGGCTGGAAGATGGAGCGGCTGGACAAGCCGATGCGCGCTATCCTGCGCGCCGGGACCTACGAACTGATCGCCCGTCCCGACGTCCCGCGCGCCACCGTGATCGACGAATATCTCGACGTCGCCGACGCCTTCTACGACAAGAAGGAAAAGGGTTTCGTCAACGGCCTCCTCGACGCCATCGCCAAGGATGCGCGCGGCGCGGCTTAGGCAAGCCGGTCGAAGGCGCGGCGATTGGCATCGGCGGATCGCCGTGCAAGATTGGCCGCGACCATGACAAAGTTCGCGCCACCTTCGAAGAGCCTCGAAGCCCGCCTGATCGAGCATCTGCGCGCCATGGCCACGCATCCGGCGGCGGCAGGACTCGCCGACGACGCCGCGCATCTGGGTGACCTTGTCCTCAGCCATGACACGATCGCGCAAGGCGTCCATTACCGCCCCGAGGACCCTCCCGAGAGCGTGGGCTGGAAGCTCGCTGCGGTAAACCTGTCCGATCTTGCAGGAAAAGGCGCCGAACCCGTCGGAGCGCTCCTCTCGCTCACCATCGGCGACACGCCCGACAAGATGCAGGCTGGGGAGTGGGAAGAGCGGTTCCTTTCGGGCGTCGCGGCGGCGGGGGAAAGCTATGGACTTCCGCTCTTGGGCGGGGACACGATCGCTTTGCCTCCGGGCGCGCCGCGCGTCCTCGGCATGACCGTCATCGGTCGCCGGACGGATGCCCCGCGACGCGACGGCGCCAAAGCGGGAGATCATCTCGTGGTCGTGGGGACTCTGGGCGATGCGATGGCCGGGCTGGCACAACTCGTCGCCGACGCAGGCGCCTCGGGCGCGCTCGTCGACATCTACCACCGACCCGTCCCCCAACTGGCCGCAGGCGGCGCCATCGCGGCACGCGTCAATGCCATGATGGATGTGTCCGACGGCCTGCTCCTCGATGCCCGCCGGCTCGCCGCGGCCTCCGGACTGGCCGCCGAAATCGACCTGGCGAGCGTTCCCTTGAGCCGCGCGTTCGTCGAAGCGCGTGGCCGCGGCCGCGACGCGCGCCTTTTCGCCGCCACGGCGGGCGACGATTATGCGCTGCTCGCCGCGCTTCCCGAGCAGGGCGTCGAAGCCTTAAGACTTTGTTTACCGCCTCGCACCATCATGGCCACCGTCGGGCGATTGGCGTCCGGCACCGGCCTTGCCCTCTTCGATGGCGACGTGCCGGTCGATCTGCCCGAAAGGCTCGGCCATGAACATCACGGCACTTGATCTTCGCCGCGCCGTCATCGGGATCGCGGGCCTCCTCTCGGGGAGCCTCGCCGCACTGCTGCTCGTCTAGCCGCTTGCGCCTGCCGAACTTCCCGTTACACCTGTTGCCCTGATTTAAAACGGGGACCTCTCCGGGTCACGTCAGTTGGGGGACAAAAAGCATGAATTTGGTTCTGATCGCGCTCGCCTGCGGGGTGTTCGCTTGCCTCTATGGCATCCTGACCAGTCGCCAGGTGCTGAGCGCACCGGCGGGCAATGATCGCATGATCGAGGTGGCGGGCGCCATCCAGGAAGGCGCCAAGGCCTACCTCAAGCGCCAGTATACCGCGATCACCATCGTGGGCGTGATCGTCGCCGTGCTGGTTCTCCTGTTCCTCGGCGTCGTCGCCGCGATCGGCTTCATCATCGGCGCGGTTCTTTCCGGCCTTGCAGGCTTTATCGGCATGAACGTTTCGGTGGGAGCCAACGTGCGCACCGCCCACGCCGCCTCCAACAGTCTCCAGGCCGGCCTGACGATGGCGTTCCGCTCGGGCGCGGTCACGGGCCTCCTGGTGGTCGGCCTCGCATTGCTCGCGATCGCCGGCTTCTTCGCCTATCTCATCGGCCCCGCCGGTCTGGAAGCGGACAGCTCCACCGTCGTCATCGGCCTCACCGCACTTGCGCTCGGGGCGTCGCTCGTGTCGATCTTCGCGCGTCTCGGGGGCGGCATCTTCACCAAGGCGGCCGACGTCGGCGCCGACCTCGTCGGCAAGGTCGAAGCGGGCATTCCCGAGGACGATCCCCGCAACCCTGCCGTGATCGCGGACAACGTCGGCGACAATGTCGGCGACTGCGCGGGCATGGCGGCCGATCTGTTCGAAACCTATGTCGTCACCGTTGGCATCACGATGGTTCTGACCGCGCTGCTGCTCGGCGGCGTCGTGGGCGACCTTCTGGTGCCGCTGATGGCGCTCCCGTTGCTGATCGGCGGCGCGTGCATCGTCACCAGCATCATCGGCACCTATTTCGTCCGCCTCGGCAGCGGTTCGTCGAACGTGATGGCGGCGATGTACAAGGGCTTCCTCGTTTCGGCGATCCTCGCCATTCCGCTTATCTATCTCGCGATCCAATATGCATTGGGCGACATGAGTGCCCAGATCGGCGGGGTCATCACCGACGTCGATCCCGGCGCGCCGATCGCCGAGGAAGGCACGACGACCCTCGCCGCCTTCACCGGCATGGACCTGTTCCTCTGCTCGATGATCGGTCTGGCGGTGACGGGGCTCATCATCTGGATCACCGAATATTACACCGGCACCAACTACCGCCCGGTGAAGTCGATCGCCAAGGCGTCGGAAACGGGTCACGGCACCAACGTCATCCAGGGTCTCGCGATCAGCCTCGAGGCGACCGCGCTGCCCACGATCCTGTTCGTCATCGGGATCATCGCCAGCTTCCAGCTCGCCGGGCTCATGGGCCTCGCCTATGCGGCAACCGCGATGCTGAGCCTTGCGGGCATGGTCGTCGCATTGGACGCCTACGGTCCCGTCACCGACAATGCCGGCGGCATCGCCGAAATGTCGGGGCTCGATGAAAGCGTGCGCGAGAAAACCGATCTTCTCGACGCGGTCGGTAACACGACCAAGGCCGTCACTAAGGGCTATGCCATCGGCTCGGCCGCGCTTGCCGCACTCGTCCTGTTCGCCGCCTACACGACCGATCTTCGGAAATATTTCCCGGGCTCGGACGTCGATTTCAGTCTCGAGAATCCGTACGTCATCGTCGGACTGCTGCTAGGGGCCTTGCTGCCGTACCTGTTCGGCGCGATGGGCATGACCGCGGTCGGACGTGCGGCGGGTGATGTCGTCGTCGACGTCCGCCAGCAATTCAAGGACAAGCCGGGCATCATGGATGGCTCCGAGCGCCCCGATTATGCGCGCACGGTCGATCTCGTCACCAAGGCGGCGATCAAGGAAATGGTGCTCCCCTCGCTGCTTCCGGTGTTGGCACCCGTCGTGATCTACTTCGCGATCACCGCCGTCGCGGGCCAGGAGAACGGCTTTGCGGCGCTGGGCGCCCTGCTTCTCGGCGTGATCGTGTCGGGCCTGTTCGTCGCTCTCTCGATGACCTCGGGCGGCGGCGCATGGGACAATGCCAAGAAGTATATCGAGGACGGTAATCACGGCGGCAAGGGTTCGGACGCGCACCATGCTGCCGTCACCGGCGACACGGTCGGCGATCCCTACAAGGACACCGCGGGTCCGGCCGTCAATCCGATGATCAAGATCACCAACATCGTCGCGATCCTGCTGCTCGCAGCGCTTGCGGGCGCGGGACATGGCTTGATCTAGTCCAATCGGGACACCATCTGTAGAAGAGCGGGGGCGTGGCGCGAAACCACGCTCCCGCTTTCATTTCAGCGCCTTTGCCGCTAAAGGCGCTTTTCACTCAGACACCATGAAAGGATCATTCTTGGCCAAAGAAGAACTTCTCGAGATGCGTGGACGGGTGGTCGAGCTGCTGCCGAATGCGATGTTCCGCGTCGAGCTGGAGAACGGCCACGAGATCCTCGGTCACACCGCGGGCAAGATGCGCAAGAACCGCATCCGCGTCCTAACCGGCGACGAAGTGCTCGTCGAACTGACGCCCTACGACCTTACCAAGGGCCGCATCACCTACCGCTTCAAATAGGGCCAACGCCCCCCGTGATGAAACTCGTCCTCGCCTCGGCCAGCCCGCGCCGCCGCGACCTGCTCGCGCGCATCCATGCCGCGCCAGACGTTGTCGATCCCGCCGATATCGACGAGGAGCCGCAGCCCGGCGAACTGCCCAAACCGCACGCGCAGCGCCTCGCGAGCGAAAAAGCGGCGGCGGTCGCGGCGCGGCATCCCGATGCACTCGTGCTGGCGGGCGATACGGTCGTCGCGGTCGGTCGGCGCATTCTCCCCAAGGCGGAGGACGAGGCGACCCTGCGCGAATGCCTCGAATTGCTCTCGGGCCGCCGCCATCGCGTCTATACCGGCACCTGTCTCGTCCATCCCGACGGCCGCATATGGGAGCGCACCGTCGAAACCATCGTCGTCATAAAGCGCCTGTCCCGCGAGGAGATCGAGGCTTACGCCGCGATGCCCGAGGAATGGATGGGCAAGGCCGGCGGTTATGGCCTGCAGGGCTATGGCGAGGTCTATGTCCGCTTCATTCACGGCAGCCATTCCAACGTCGTCGGCCTTCCGGTCGGTGAAGTGCGACATATGCTGAAGGCCGCCGGATACGATCTGCCGTGAGCGACTGGATCCTCGAACACGGCATCGGCGAAACGCGCGCCGCACGGCTCGATGCCTCCGGCGCCATCGTGGAAGCCCGAGTCCGACGCGACGGCGTTACGCCAGCCGGCACCGTCCTCGATGCCAAACTGCTCGCCATCGCACCGCGTGTGACAGTCGAGGCGAAGGGAGAACAATTCCTCCTTCCACGCGGTGCCAGCGGCATCTCCGAGGGTGCCACCATGCGAATCCGCGTCACGCGTGAAAGCATCGGCACCGAACCCTGGAAGCGCGCGCTTGCCGTCCAGACCGACGAGGATGCAATGGACGCCCCCCCGCTCGCCGAGGGCGTGGAGAGCGTCATTCACGGCTGGGACGAGCTGCTCGAAGAGGCCCGCACCGGCCTCGTCGATTTCGATGGAGGCCAGCTCCGCATCGAACCGACTGCCGCCATGACCATGATCGACGTGGACGGCTGGCTCGTTCCCGACAAGCTCGCGCAAATGGCCGCCTGGGCCACCGCCACCGCCATCCGCCGCCTCGACCTCGGCGGCGCGATCGGGATCGATTTCCCGAGCCTCGAGGGCAAGACCGCACGGCAGAAAATCGGGTCGATCCTCGACAGCTATCTGCCGGACGGATGCGAGCGCACGCAGATGAACGGCTATGGCTTCGTGCAGGTCGTGCGGCCCAAAACGCGCGCCAGCCTGATCGACCTCGCAAACGACCGCGCCGCGTTCGAAGCCCGCGCGATGCTTCGGCGCGCCGCGTCCCACGTGGGCCCCGCCACGCTCCACGCCCACCCCGCCGTCATTGCGGCTCTCGAGGCCCGTCACCACTGGATCGACGCGCTTTCCCGCAAGACGGGCGGCGGTGTGACCTTGAAGGCGGACCCGGGCCTCGCCATGTCGGGCGGGTATGCCGGCTAAGCCTTCGACCTGTCCCGTCTGCAAGAAGACGACCGACCCCGAACATCGCCCGTTCTGCAGCCGCGGCTGCAAGGATCGCGACCTGTTGGCGTGGCTCGGCGACGGCTATCGCATTCCCGGCCCCAGCATCGTCGAAGAAGGGCTGGACAGTCCTCCTGAGGATAGCTAGACGGCCCACTCGCTGGACCGCTCTTCCCGAGCGGCGTCAGATGCCCAGGTAGCTCAGTTGGTAGAGCATGCGACTGAAAATCGCAGTGTCGGCGGTTCGATCCCGTCCCTGGGCACCACTTCCCCCCATCAGTCTTCGAGCCTCGAACGCGCCTCGGCGATCGCCGCGCGCACGCGTTCGGGCGCGGTGCCTCCGAAGCTCGTGCGCGCGGCGACCGAGGCATCGAGTCCGAGCACGGTCCTGACGTCGGCCGTCAGTCGCGCATCCACATCGGCAAGCGCTGCGGCGTCGAGGTCGGCCAGGTCCACCCCGCGCCGCTCGGCCAGCGCCACGACCGCGCCCGCGACGTGATGCGCCTCGCGGAACGGCACCTCTTTTTCGCGCACGAGCCAGTCGGCAAGGTCGGTTGCGGTCGGATGACCCGCGCCCGCCGCAGCGCGCAGACGTTCGGGCACGAAGACGAGCGTCTCCATCATGCCGGTCATCGCCTTCAGCGACAGTGTCAGCAGGCCCCGCACTTCCAGAACGGGCGGCTTGTCGTCCTGCAGGTCCTTTGCATAGGCGAGCGGGAGACCCTTGAGCATCGTGGCGAAGGCCACCAGCGCTCCCAGCACCCTCCCCGAATGGCCGCGCACGAGTTCGGCGGCATCGGGATTGCGTTTCTGCGGCATGATCGAACTCCCCGTCGACCAGGCGTCGGGCAATTTGACGAAACCGAAGGGCTGGCTCGCCCAGATGACGATCTCTTCCGCCAGCCGTGAGAGGTGCAGCGCCGAAGCGGTCGCGGCCATGAGATAGTCGAGCGCGAAGTCGCGATCGCTGACCGCGTCGATCGAATTGCGCATCGGGCGATCGAAGCCGAGCGCCTGCGCCGTCGCCTCGCGGTCGATGGGGAAGGATGTGCCGGCGAGCGCGGCGGCGCCCAAAGGACATTCGTTCATCCGCATGGCCGCGTCGCGGAAGCGCGAGCGGTCCCGTCCCGCCATCTCGACATAGGCCATGAGATGGTGCCCCAGCGTCACGGGCTGTCCCGACTGAAGGTGGGTGAAGCCCGGCATGATCGTGTCGCAATGCTCCTCGGCGCGGTCGAGCAGCGCGTGCTGGAATGCGCACAGCATCGCGTCGGCTTCCGCACAGGCCTCGCGCACGAACAGGCGGAAGTCGGTGGCGACCTGGTCGTTGCGCGAGCGGGCAGTGTGGAGCCGTCCCGCAGCGGGGCCGATGATCTCGGCGAGCCGCGCCTCGACATGCATGTGAATGTCCTCGAGCGCCGGATTTTCGGCCACCCCGTCCGCTTCATATTCGGCCGCGACCGCGTCGAGCCCGTCCGCAATGCGCGCCGCTTCGTCTTCAGCGATAATGCCTTGAGCGCCCAGCATCGCGACATGCGCCTTGCTCGCGCGGATGTCCTGCCGCCAGAGATGCTTGTCGAAGCCGATCGACGCGTTGATGGCCTCCATCACCTTGTCGGGCGCGCCGTCGAACCGGCCGCCCCACATCGGATTTGCGCCCTCGCTCATGCGTCCATCGCCTCGCGCTGTTTGGCCACCGTGCGCAGCCGCAGGGCGCGCAACTTGATGAAGCCCTCGGCATCCTTCTGGTCGTAGCTGCCCGACCCTTCCTCGAAGGTGACCAGATCCTCGTCGTAAAGCGAATAGGGGCTGGTGCGCCCGACCACGGTCGCGTTGCCCTTGTAGAGCTTGACCGTCACCTCGCCCGTCACCGGTCCCTGGCTGGCATCGATCGCCGCCTGCAACATCTCGCGTTCGGGCGCGAACCAGAAGCCGTCGTAGACCAGCTTGGCGTAGCGCGGCATGAGTTCGTCCTTGAGATGCATCGCTCCTGCATCCAGCGTCAGGCTCTCCATCCCTCGCCGCGCGGCAAGCAGCACGGTGCCGCCAGGCGTCTCGTAGATGCCGCGCGACTTCATGCCCACCTGGCGGTTCTCGACCAGATCGAGCCGCCCGATGCCGTTCGCGCCGCCCAGTTCGTTGAGCTTTGCGAGCAGCGTCGCGGGCGACAGCGTCTCGCCGTCGACCGACACGGGGTCGCCCCGTTCGAACCCGATCGTCACGAGCGTCGGCGTGTCGGGCGCCTCTTCGGGGCTGACGGTGCGCTGGAAAACATAGTCGGGCGCGTCGACCGCGGGATCCTCGAGCACGCGGCCCTCGGACGAGGAGTGCAGCAGGTTCGCGTCGATCGAGAAGGGCGCCTCGCCGCGCTTGTCCTTGGCGATCGGGATCTGGTGCGCTTCGGCGAAGCCCAGAAGATCGCCGCGCGACCTGAACTCCCAGTCGCGCCACGGCGCGATCACCTTGATGTCGGGATCGAGCGCATAATAGCCGAGTTCGAAGCGCACCTGGTCATTGCCCTTGCCGGTCGCGCCGTGACAGACCGCATCCGCGCCAACGCGTGCTGCGATATCGACCTGCCACTTCGAAATCAGCGGCCGCGCGATCGAGGTGCCGAGCAGATACTGACCCTCGTACAGTGCATTGGCGCGGAACATCGGAAAGACGAAGTCGCGCACGAATTCCTCGCGCAGATCCTCGATGAAGATATTCTCGGGGCTGATGCCCAGAAGTTCGGCTTTCCGTCGTGCTTCCTCGACCTCGCCGCCCTGCCCGAGGTCGGCGGTGAAGGTCACCACTTCGGCGTCATATTCGGTCTGCAGCCATTTGAGCATGATCGAGGTATCGAGGCCGCCCGAATAGGCGAGGACGATCTTCTTGGGGGGATGGGTCACGGCGTGGTTCCTTTGGAAAGGGCGGCGGCGAGCGCGTTGGGACTATGTCCGTCGCGCACCGCCACGAAGAGCGTGTCGTCGCCGGCGATCGTGCCGACGACGCCGGGAAGGTCGGCGGCATCGAGCGCCGCGCCGACGACATGGGCCGAGCCCGGCTTCGAGCGGACGACGACCATGAACCCGGTCGCCTCGGCGCGCACGACCCACTCGGAGAGAATCCGGTCGAGATCATTGGTGCGCGCATCGAGCTCGGAAAGCTGGTCGGGCAGCAGGTAAGCGGTTTTGCCGTCCTTGCGGCCCTTCACCGCACCGATGGCGTCGAGATCGCGGCTGACGGTCGCCTGCGTCGTCGGATGCCCCGCATCGGCGAGCCGCTCCACCAGTTCCTCCTGACTGGCGACGCCGCCTTCGCGCAGCATCGTCTCGAGCGCCCGGCGTCGATCGGAAAGTTTGCTCATTTGCGGTACTCCAAAATCCACGACAAGGCCGCCCGGGCGCTGTGACGGCGGTTCTCGGCCTGTCGCCACACCGCGCTTTGCGGCCCGTCGATCACGGATGCGGTCACTTCCTGTCCGCGAATGGCGGGCAGGCAATGGAGAAAGTGCGCGTCGGGTCTGGCGCGGGCCATCAGCGCATCGTCGACCGCGAAGGGGGCGAAGGCGGCAAGACGCGCCGCACCTTCCTCGTCCTGGCCCATCGACACCCAGACGTCGGTGTAGACGATCTCGGCGCCCGCTACCGCGTCCGCGGGATCGTGATGCGCCTCGACGCCTTCCAGCGCTGCGGTCTCGGCATCGAAACCGTAACCCTCGGGTGCGGCGAGGCGGAAGGTCGCGCCCAATTTGGAGGCTCCTTCGGCAAGGCTGCGGGCGACATTGTTTCCATCGCCGACGAAGGCGATCGTCTTGCCTTCGACCGATCCCGTCAGTTCCTTGATCGTGAGCAGGTCTGCGAGCCCTTGAAGCGGGTGCGCGATGTCGGACAGCATATTGACGACCGGCGTATCGGGCACCGCGGCCTGCATCGCCTCGAGCACGCCATGGTCCTTCACCCGCGCCGCGATGAGCGCGTGATAGCAGGCGAACGTGCGTGCAACGTCCTCGACGCTCTCGCGGCCGCCGATGCCGACCTCGTCGGCGCGGACCGTGACGGGGTGTCCGCCCAGATCGACGACCGCCATCTCCATCGAGTGCCGCGTACGCGCCGAGGGCTTCTCGAAAAGAAGCGCCGCGCCCTTGCCCTCGAGCGGTCGCCCCACATCCCCGCGCGCGCGCTCGAGGATGGCCCGCAGATCGTCGGCGGACAGTTCGGCCAGCGTCAGCATCGCGCCATTCCTTCCTTTGAAATCATCGTGCCGATCCCCTCGTCGGTCAGCATTTCGATGAGCAGCGAGTGGGCGATCCGCCCGTCGAGAATATGCGCACGGGGCACACCGCCCTCCACCGCGTCGATGCAGGCGGTCAGCTTGGGGATCATCCCTTCGCCAACGCCGCCCGACCCCAACATCGCCCGCGCCTCGTCCGGCGTGAGCCGCTCGATCAGGCTTCCAGCGTCGTCGGCATCGCGCAAAAGACCGGGGGCGGCGGTGAGATAGACGATCTTCTCCGCATCGACCGCCGCCGCGATAGCGCAGGCAGCGGCATCGGCATTGATATTGAACGGCTGGCCGCTTCGATCCGCACCGACCGTCGATACGATGGGGACGAGCCCTTCGTCGAGAAGGCGGGTCAGCAACGAGGCGCGCACATGCTCGACCGTGCCAACGAAGCCGAGCGCCGGATCCATCTGCCGGGCGACGAGCAGGCCGCCGTCCTCTCCGGACACGCCGACCGCCACGGGGTCGTCGTTGGCCTCGACATTGAACTTGGCGACGAGATCGCGATTGACCTTGCCGACCAGCGTCATGCGCACCGCCTGCAGCGTTTCAGCATCGGTGACCCGCAGCCCGCCCGAGAACTTCCGCTCGATGCGGAAGGCGCGCAGCGTCTCGTCGATCTGCGGCCCGCCGCCGTGAACCACGATGCAGCGCACGCCAACCTGGCGGAGCAGCAGGATGTCCTGCGCGAGCGCCTTGTCGACCTCGGCGTCGATGGCGTTGCCCCCCAGCTTGACGACGATCGTCTTCCCCGCGAACCCCTTCACGTAGGGCAGCGCCTCGACGAGGATCGTGGCGGTATCGGCCGGCGTGCGTCCGCCGATCCGGTGACTGCCGGTCGCAATTCCGCTCATGACGTCACCACATTTTCCTTGATGTAGCCCGGGCCGAGATCGATTCCGATCGTCGTCGTCGACGCGCTGCCGACGCCCATGTCGAGCAGGATCTCCACCTCGTCCTGCTGCATGTGCGCGAGCACGGCGCCGCCATCGTGCGGCACCTCGATGCCCGCTTCGGCAACCGCGGTACCGCCATAGGCCACGCGCGAGCGTTCGATATCGATCGCAACGCCGCAGCTTCCCGCGGCGGCGAGAATCCGGCCCCAATACGGGTCGGCGCCATGCCAGCTGCACTTGACGAGATTGTTCTCGGCGATGGCCTTGGCGCAGCGCCGCGCGTCCTCCTCGCTCGCCGCGCCTTCGACCGTCAGGTGGACGATCTTCGTGACCCCCTCGGCATCGCGCGCCATCAGCAGCGTGAGTTGGTTGCACAGCTCGGTCAGCGCCGCCTGGAACTCGGCCTTGTCGACCGGCCCCGCGCGGCCGTTGGCGAGCATGAGGACCGTATCATTGGTCGAGGTCGCCCCGTCGACATTGAGGCGATTGAAGCTCGCATCTGCCGCTTGGCGCAGCATCGCGGTCATCTCGTCGGGCGACAGTTCCGCATCGGTCGTGAGAAAGGCCAGCATCGTCGCCATGTCGGGCGCGATCATGCCGCATCCTTTCGCCATGCCGCCGAGCGTGAAATTGGACCCCTCGACGACCGCTTCCTTGGGCACATGGTCGGTGGTGAGGATCGCGCTTGCCGCCTTGAGATGGGCGTTCTTCGACAGCGAGGGAGCCAGCGCGCCGATGCCCGCCTCGATCTTCGCCATCGGCAAGGGCGTGCCGATGATCCCCGTCGAGCAGACAAGGCAGTGCGCGGCGTCGGTGCCCAGAGCCTGTGCGGTCGCGGAGGCCATGGCCTTGGCGTCGGCAAGACCCTTGTCCCCCGTGCCGGCATTGGCATTGCCTGAATTGACTACGATCGCGCTGGCCATGCCGCCATTGTCCGAAAGTTGCTTGCGCGAAAAGGTGACGGGCGGCGCGACGAACTTGTTGCGCGTGAAGACCCCCGCGGCAGCGACGGGTCGACCATCGTCGGTGGCGATGATCGCCAGGTCGCGGCGGCGCTGCTTGACGCCGCAATGCATCCCGCCCGTCACGAACCCGGGCGCTGCGGTGACGCTCATGGCCACATTCCTTCACGCGGAAGGCCCGTGGCTTCGTCGAGCCCGAGCATGAGGTTGGCGCATTGGATCATCTGTCCGGCGGCTCCTTTCACGAGATTGTCGATGGCGCCGAGCGCGAGAATGCGGCCGGTCCGCTCGCAGCGCCGCGCGGTCACATGCGCCAGGTTGCTTCCCATGACCGCTTTGGTGGACGGCGGCTCTTCCGTGACGTGGATGAACGGTTCGTCCGCGTAGGCCGCGCGCAGCACGTCGAGCGGGTCACCCGTTGTCGCCGCCATCGCATGGCAGGTGACGAGGATGCCGCGATCCATCGGGACGAGATGCGGCGTGAACAGCAGCTCCTGTCCGAGCGCCATCTGCATTTCGGCGGTATGACGGTGGGTGAGAAGGCCATAGGCGCGCACCGAAGCGTGGACATGGTTGAAATGGGTCGTCGCGGACGGGGACTTGCCCGCCCCCGAAACCCCCGACAGCCCGTCGACCGTCAGGCTCCCCGGCTCCAGCAATCCGGCCCGGACCAATGGCGCCAGGGTGAGGATCGCCGCCGTGGCATAACAGCCTGCGGCCGCGACCGCCTTGCTCTTGCCGATCGCGTCGCGGTGGAGCTCCGGAATGCCGTAGGCGAAGCGGCCGAGCAGGTCGGAAGCGCGATGCGCCTCGCCATACCAGCGCTGGAATTCCTGCGCGCTGTCGAGGCGAAAGTCGGCGCCCAGGTCGACGAAGGTCACGCCCGCGTCCAATATTGTCTCGGCGAGATCCTGCGTAGCGCCGTGCGGCAATGCCGCAAACACGACGTCGACGTCGGCAAGCCGCAATGGGTCGTAGGGTTCGATCACGGCTGCGCCGTGCGCCGCGAGATGCGGATGCACCTCGCCCAGCGCACGGCCCACGTCGCCTTGCCCGACGAGGATCGATGCCTCCATCGCAGGGTGGCCCGCGAGCAGGCGACACAATTCGCCTCCGACAAAGCCACTCGCTCCGAGAATCATGGTCCGATAGATCGTCATGGCGCGCCATATGCATAACCCCGCACGCAAGTTCAATAGTTATGCACTAAACAGCATATTTATGCGGTTGTGGTGCGACTGCGGGAAACGGAGGGAACAGGACGCTCCGCTCGCTCGCTTGCGAAGCACTGGCCAGCAGGAGATGCGCGATGTGCGAAAAAGATTCCTTCCTCGATACCGAGCTACTCAATCTCAGCCGACGTCGCTTCGCCGCTCTCGGATTGGCGACCACGCTGGCCGCATGCAGCAATGTCGGCGGCCGGCCGGGGCGGTCCGGGCTTTCGGAACGCAACGTGTCGATCACGACCCCCGATGGGGTGATGGATGCCTTTTTCGTCGCGCCGTCGGGTGTCGAAAGCCAAGCGGTCATCGTGTGGCCCGACATCGCATCGCTGCGTCCCGCCTTCGAGGTGATGGCGCGGCGAACCGCGTCCACCGGACGTGCGGTGCTTGTCGCCAATCCCTATTACCGTGACACGAAGGCACCCCAGTTCGCCGATTTCGCGACCTTCCGGGAACGCAACGGTTTCGAACTTGTCGGCCCGTGGCGCGACAAGCTGACGCCCGAGGCCCTGCGCTCCGACACCAATGCCCTCGTCGATTGGCTCGATGCGCAGGCGCAGGTCGATAGCGATATCGGGATCGTGACCGAAGGCTATTGCATGGGCGGCCCCTTCACCGTCCGCTCCGCCGTCGCGCGGCCCGACCGCGTCCGTGCCGCAGCCAGTTTCCACGGCGGCGGTCTCGTCACCGACGCAGCCGACAGTCCCCACCGGCAGCTCGATGAGACGCAGGCGCGCTTCCTCTTCGCGATCGCGCAGGATGACGACGCCGAAAGCCCCGACGCCAAGCGTGCGCTCCGCGCCGCCGCCCAAGCAGCCGGTCGGCCCGCCGAAATCGAGGTCTATGCGGGCGATCATGGCTGGACGGTTCTCGACAGCCCCGCCTACGCCCAGGCCGCCGCCGAACGTGCTTACGGACGCAAGATCGCGCTCTACGACGCCGTTCGCAGCGCCTAGATGCGCGTCGCCATCGTCGGCGCGGGGATCGCCGGACTGGCCTGTGGGCGCGCCCTCGCCCGGCACGACGTCCAATTGTTCGACAAGGGGCGCGGTCCCGGTGGGCGGATGGCGACGCGCCGGGTCCCGCGCGGCGATACGACGCTGCACTTCGATCATGGCGCGCAATATTTCACCGCGCGCGACGACCGCTTCCGAGCGGTTGTAAAAGAGTGGGAGCGCGAGGGGGTTGCCGCACGCTGGCCAGCCGCGGGAAGCGAGGCCTTCGTCGGCACGCCGTCGATGAATGCCCCCGTCAAAGCGCTCGCCGAACGTGCCGATGTCCGTTTCGAGACGAAAGTCGATGCCGTGGAACGGCGCGGCGCTTCATGGCATCTCGTCGGCGATGGAATCGCAGGCGCCCCCTTCGATGCGCTCGTCGTCGCCGTTCCTGCCGAACAGGCCGCCCCTCTTCTCGAAGACCATGCGCCCAACTTCGCGGACTGTGCGCGGCGCACGAACTCCTCGCCCTGCTGGACCGTGATGGCCGCCTTTGCCGAGCCCCTCCCGCACGGTGACATCCTGCGCGATGCCGGGCCGATCGGCTGGGCAGCGCGCAACAATGCAAAGCCCGGTCGCGGGGAGGAAGAGTGCTGGGTCGTGCAGGCCGGTCCGGACTGGAGCGAGGCCCATCTCGAGGACGATCCAGCCGACGTCGCAGAAACGCTGATGGCGGTATTCCGCGAACGGACAGGCGCCGCCGCGCGCCCCGAATATCTTGCCGCGCACCGCTGGCGCTACGCCCGGTCGGGAAGCGCGGATCGCGATTTCCTGATCGACGGCGAGAAGCGGCTCGGCGTCTGCGGCGACTGGATGCTCGGGCCGCGGGTCGAGAATGGCTTCGTTTCGGGCGACCGCCTCGGCGAGGCCTTGGGCGAGGTCCTCGACTAGTGCGCCCGCGTCCCGACCCTGTGCGCCCCGGCCAGGAGAGTGTCTGGGACTATCCGCGTCCCGCCATCGCCGAACCCACGTCGCGCCATATCCGCATCGCGCATCGCGGCGTGACGCTTGCCGACACGCGGCGAGCCGTACGAACATTGGAAACGAGCCACCCGCCCACCTATTATCTTCCGCCGGACGATATCGACATGGCGCTGCTCGAACACGGCAAGGGACGGTCCTTGTGCGAGTGGAAAGGGCAGGCGCGCTACTGGGACGTGCTGATCGGCGATGAACGCTTCGAGAGGGCCGGGTGGGGCTATCCCGATCCCTCTGCGTCGTTCGCGGCGTTGAAAGACCATATCGCCTTTTACGCGGCGCCCTTCGACACCGTCCTGGTGGATGGCGAACAGGTCACGCCGCAACCCGGCGGGTTCTACGGCGGCTGGATCACCGCTGATCTCGCCGGCCCGTTCAAGGGGGTGCCGGGAAGTCGCTTCTGGTGAGAAGCGCTCTAGGTTTCGGCCTATTCCTCCGAATCGTCCCTGCGATATTCCGGATTGGGCCATCCGGGTTTCGAGCCGTCGTCCCACTCGGTGCGCACATTCCCCACCGCTGGCACCCCGCCCTGGTCCTTCAGCATCTTCGCGAAATGCAGGAGATTGAAGGCCATGAAGGTCGTATTGCGCTGCGTGAAGACATTGTCGAAGCCGACCCGCCCGTTCCCGTTCTTCTTTTCATCGCCATAGCTCGGTCCGGGGCCAGCCTCGCCGATCCACCCGCAGTCGGCCTGCGGGGGGATGGTGTAGCCGACATGGCTCATGGCGTAGAGGCATCCGGCCGCGACATGTTTGATGCCGTCCTCGTTGCCGGTCACGACGCACCCGCCGACCTTCCCGTAGAAGCGGTACTGGCCCTTGTCGTTGGTCTGCCCCGAATGGGCGTACAGTTTCTCGATGAAGCCTTGCGCCAGCGATGATTTCTCGCCCAGCCAGATCGGCGTTCCAAGCACGAGGATGTCGGCATCGAGAACGCGGTCGCAGATCTTCGGCCAGTCGTCGCGCTCCCATCCATGCTCGGTCATGTCCGGATAGACGCCGGGCGCCAGCAGATGGTCCGACAGTCGCAGGCGATCGATGCCGACACCGCCGCGGGTGAAAATCTCGTCGACCACGTCGAGGAGCGTGTCGGTGTGGCTATCCTCGCCGGGAGGCTTCAGGCTCGCGTTGACGAGCACCGCCTTCAGCCCCGTGAAGTCAACCTCGGAGGCCTCGCAGATGGTCGCCTGTTGCTCGCTCAATCGGGTCATTGCCTTGTCCTTCCTCGCCTCAATCACTGTGGCCTACGCGTACGAACGCCGAATGTTACGCCGGCGAACGTGTTTTTTTGGGGAAAAACGGGTCGACTTGCCCTGCAACCTCTGGCTATCACCCCCCGCATGGCAAAGACCCCGCAGCAGGTTCAGCAGGAAGAGAAGCGCGCCGGAGTGGCGTTGATCGCCGCCGCGGCACTCGCGCTCATCGCGGCCAACTCGCCTCTGGCCGAGACCTACCAGCATTTCCTCGAATTCAAGTTCGGACCGGAATGGCCGCGGTTCGGCGTCTTCAGTGTGGAATATTGGGTAATCGACGGCCTGATGGCGGTCTTCTTCCTGCTCGTCGGGTTGGAGGTGAAGCGCGAGTGGTTCGAAGGACGACTGGCCGACAGCCAGGCCCGCCGCCTGCCGATCATTGCGGCCATCGGCGGGATGGCGATCCCCGCGCTCGTCTACGCCTTCGTCGTCGGCTTCGATCCGGAGCGTATCAACGGCTGGGCGATCCCCGCCGCCACCGATATCGCCTTCGCGATCGGCGTGCTCGCGATCCTCGGGCGGTTCGCGCCCGCCTCGATCAAGCTGCTGCTCGTCACCATCGCGATCGTCGACGATATCGGCGCCGTCATTATCATTGCGGTGTTCTATACCGCCGACCTCAACACTTGGGCGCTGGGCGGCGCGCTGGGCGTCACGCTGATCATGTCGGTGATGGCGCTTTACGGTGTGCGGCGGCTGATCTGGTATCTCATCGGCTTCGCGATCCTCTGGTATCTCGTGCTCGCCAGCGGCGTCCACGCCACCATCGCAGGCGTCATCGCCGCGCTGACCATCCCGCTGGGCCGGGGCGAGAAGAAGTCGCCGCTGCGCCAGCTGGAGCATGACATCCACCCGTGGGTCATGTTCGTCATCGTCCCCATCTTCGGTTTCGTCGCCGCGGGCGTGAAGCTGCCGAGCAATTTCGGCGCGATCTTCTCGCCCGTCGAGTTGGGCGTCATGCTGGGGCTGTTCATCGGCAAGCAGATCGGTGTGTTCGGCGCGATCTACGGCGCTTGCAAGGCCGGCCTCGCGTCGCGCCCCCGCGGCACGCGCTGGGCACAGATCTACGGGGCTGCGGCGCTGTGCGGGATCGGGTTCACGATGAGCCTGTTCATCGGCAAGCTCGCCTTCCCGGACAATCCGGAGATGGTCGACGCTGCGAAGATCGGGACGCTGGCAGGTTCGCTGTTGAGCGCGTTGCTGGGCTATTCGATCCTGCGCTTCACGCCGCCCACTCCAAGCACGAGCGACGAGATCGACCGTGCGGACGATGTCTTCGTGGCAGACGATGAATTGAAGGAACGGGCGAGCTAGAAGCGCGTGTCCGCCGGATAGCCCGCAAGAAAGTCATTGTCCGCGGCGAAGTTGGTGAAGCTCATCGACATGGAGGCGTCGAGCGCCTCTACATGATGCCACCAGCCGATCGGCAGGAAGATCGCCTCGCCCGGACCGATGACCGTCTCGAGCATCGGCGGGAGCGAGGGATTGTCCGCCGCCGTCGACCAGTGGCTCGGGTCGCGACCGGAGAAGCAATGGATGAAATTCTTCATCCGTCCGACTTCCCAGCTCGGCACCATGCGAACCCGCTTGCGGCCCTTGACCTGCACCAGCAGATTGTTGGTGAGGTCGTGATGGAAGGGCGTCAGCGTGCCCTTGGGTCCCATCCAGAAGAAACCCTCGTTGCCGCCACCTGCCGACAGGATGGAAACGGGGCCGAGATCCTTCCATAGCGGGGCAAGAGTCTGCTTGTTCGTGCTGTCGTTATAGGCGGTGACGTAAAAGTCGTTGCTCGGCTCGTCACCCAGCGCACGTAGGCGCTCAGTGATCTCGCGCATCGGCACGATCCGCCGGTGGCGATCCTTGGCAATCTCGTAATCTGCCGCGCTCTCGCGCTTCTCCTGCACCTCGACCATGCGGTCGCCGACAAGCTTATCGAGATAGTCGAGATCCCACGTCCCAAGCGCGTCCCAGCGATCGACCAGCCCCGTCAGCTTCACCGGCCGGTTGGCGAGGTAATAGGCATCGAGAAAATGCTGCGGATCGATGCACTCCTCTTGCGCGATGGAGAGGTCGCCCGAGCGCTGTGCCGCGAGCTTTCCGTAGAGCCGCAGCGTCCAGTCGCGCTTGGCCAACCGGCGCGATGCCTTGATGAGCGCATGGGCATAGGAATCCTTCTCCAGCCGCTTCAACTCATAGTCGGCCTTCGCCGGCGAGGCGCCGTCCGCGATCAACCGGTCGCGAAGTTCCGTCTCGCTCGCGCCCTCGAGCAACGCGTCGGCAATCATGTCCTTCATCGTGGTCATCCGCACACCCTAACGCAGGGGATCCCTCGCGACGACCGCAATCTGCCGCGGCGATGCGTGCCCTTCGGACAAAAAAAAGGACGGCGGAGCGCGCTGCCCCGCCGCCCTTCGATCAGGTTCGTCACCCTAGAGCTTGCTGGTTAGCTCCGGTACCGCCTCGAAGAGGTCGCCGACATAGCCGACGTCCGCGACCTGGAAGATCGGGGCTTCCTCGTCCTTGTTGATAGCGATGATGACCTTGCTGTCCTTCATCCCGGCCAGGTGCTGGATCGCGCCCGAGATACCGATCGCGATATACACTTCGGGCGCCACGATCTTGCCCGTCTGGCCGACCTGATAGTCGTTGGGCGCGTAGCCCGCATCGACCGCCGCGCGGCTGGCACCGATGGCGGCGTCCAGTTTGTCGGCGAGCGGGTCGAGCAACTCGTGGAATTTCTCCGCCGAGCCGAATGCACGTCCGCCCGAGACGACGACGCCTGCGCTGGTGAGATCGGGACGATCGCCCTCGCTCTCGGTGGCCGAGACGAAATCGGATTTGCCTGCGGCACCACCGACATCGAGTGCGGAGACACTGCCAGAGCCGCCTTCCGCCGCAGCCTTTTCAAAGGACGTGCCGCGCACGGTGATGACCTTCTTGGCGTCCGCGCTTTCGACGGTCGCGATGGCGTTGCCTGCGTAGATGGGCCGAGTGAAGCTGCTCTCGCCTTCGACCGAGATGATATCGCTGATCGGCGACACATCGAGCTTGGCGGCGACGCGCGGCGCGATATTCTTGCCTGTGGTGGTCGCGGCCGCGAGAAAGGCATCGTAGCCCTCCATCGCCGAAACGATCACCGGCGTGACTTCCTCGGCCAGCTGGTGCTTGAGATGCGCGCCCTCGGCGACATGGACAGTGCCCACCCCGTCGATCTTCGACGCGGCATCGCCGATCCCGCTCACCCCTTCGCCGAGAACGAGCAGATCGACATCGCCCAGCTTCTTGGCAGCGGTTATCGCGCTCAGCGTGGCGTCCGAAACGGCGGCACCGTCATGTTCGACATAAACAAGCGTCTTCATTACGCGACCCCCATTTCTTTCAGTTTGGCGACGATCGCATCGACGCTCTCGACCTTCTCGCCCGCCTCGCGCTTGGGCGGTTCGGCAACCTTGGTGATGGTGAGGCGGCGACCGACATCGACGCCGTAATCGTCGGGCGACTTGGTATCGAGCGGCTTCTTCTTGGCCTTCATGATGTTGGGCAACGAGGCGTAGCGCGGCTCGTTCAGGCGAAGATCGGTCGTGACCACCGCCGGCAGCGACAGGCTGACCGTCTCGAGCCCGCCATCGACCTCACGCGTGACGGCGATCTTGCCGTCGGACGGCTCGACCTTGCTCGCGAATGTGCCCTGCGGCCACTCGAGCAACGCGGCGAGCATCTGGCCCGTCGCGTTGGTGTCGTCGTCGATCGCCTGCTTGCCGAGGATGACCATGTCGGGGCTCTCTTCGGCCACGATTTTCTCGAGCAGCTTGGCGACGCCCAGCGGCTCGACGTCCTCGTCGGTCTGTACCAGGATGGCGCGGTCGGCACCCATCGCCAGCGCGGTGCGGAGCGTCTCCTGCGCCTTGGCCGGGCCGACCGAGACCGCGACGATCTCCTCGGCGGTCCCGGCTTCTTTCAACCGGACGGCTTCCTCGACGGCGATTTCGTCGAAGGGGTTCATGCTCATCTTGACGTTGGCGAGATCGACTCCGCTGCCATCGGGCTTGATGCGCGGTTTGACATTATAGTCGATCACCCGTTTGACGGCGACCAGCAGCTTCATGGGGCTTGCTCTCCTGAATTGATTTTCTCGGGCGCGATATGCTTGTCCCAGAAGCGCGCGTCAAACCGCCAAAGTTCCGTAGCGGCACGGAGCCGCAACGAATCACCCGGCGCGCCGTTGAGGCCTTCATGAGCACGCACAAAGGCAGCGGCGACTACGAAGTCCATTCGATCGCGGACATTCTCGATTGTCTCGAGAAAGTCGGCGAGGAAAAGGGCGAGGTGTCGGTCGGTGACATGGCCGATGCGTTCGGGACGCGTACCTACGCGCCGTTCATGATCGTCCCCGCACTGCTCGAACTCTCGCCGATCGGCGCGATCCCCGGTGTCCCGACCTTCCTCGCTATCACCATCGCTATCTTCGCGGTGCAGATGCTGCTCGGGCGCGATCATATCTGGATACCCGGCGTGATCGAGAATCGCGAGGTCAACGGCGACAAGCTCAAGAAGGCCGCCGAGAAGGTAGAGCCGATCGCCGAACGCATGGACTCATGGTTCCACAAGAGGCTGCGCAAGCTGACCCGCGGCGTCTTCATCAAGCTTGCGGCCGTCGTAATCCTGCTTTTGTGCTTCGCCGTCCCGCCGCTCGAATTCCTGCCATTTGCCAGCGCCGGCCCTATGCTGGCGATCGTCTTCATCGGCCTCGCGCTCTTGGTGCGCGACGGAATCCTGTTGCTCGTCAGCGTGACCGTGGGGCTTGCGGCGGTGGGCTTCGGATTGAGCCAACTGCTGATGGGCGGTGGAGGCTAGGCCCGCTCGTCCCACTCGGCGTAGGCAGCGAACAGTTTCGGGAACGTCTCGGCGTCGGGGACCCCGTCGAATGCCTTTTGCGCCACCCCCGTGGCTCCGGGGAGCGCCTCTGACAGGTGAACCTCGATAAACGGACGGTGGGCCGCAGCATCGTCGAACTGGCTCGAGCGGACGTTCGCATAGCCCTCGAGGCCGTCGGGCGTGGTCCAGAGCCAACTGTGGCATTTCGCGCAATGCTGGTGGTCGGGGCCGGTTCCCAGCCCGCCGCGCACGGTTTGGCCCTCCAGAACCTCGACTTTGTCCCAAGGATAGAGGCTGCTGAGCGAGAAGGCCCCGCCGGTCATCTGCTGACAGCCGCGGCAATGGCAGGCCATCGTCACGAGGGGGCTACCGGTGGCGGCGAAGCGAACCGCGCCGCACCGGCAGCTTCCCTCGTAACGTTCGCTCATGCGGCCTCTTTGACCTGCGCGACGATCTTCTTGGCGGCATCGCCGAGATCGTCGGCGGCGATGATCGGGAGCCCCGAATTCGCCAGCACTTCCTTACCCTCGGCGACCTTGGTGCCTTCGAGACGGACGACCAGCGGCACGTCGAGTTCGACTTCCTTGGCCGCCGCGACGATGCCCTCGGCGATCGTGTCGCAGCGCATGATACCGCCGAAGATGTTGACGAGCACGCCCTTCACCGCCGGGTCCGACAAGATGATCTTGAAGGCCGCGGTGACCTTTTCCTTCGATGCGCCGCCGCCGACGTCGAGGAAGTTGGCGGGGAAGGCGCCGTTCAGCTTGATGATGTCCATCGTCGCCATGGCGAGGCCCGCGCCATTGACCATGCAGCCGATGTCGCCATCCAGTTTGATGTAGGCGAGGTCGTACTTCGACGCCTCGACCTCCATCGGGTCTTCCTCGGTAAGGTCGCGCAGTTCCTCAATGTCCTTGTGGCGGAACATCGCATTGCCGTCGAAGCCGACCTTGGCGTCGAGCACCAGCAGATCCTCGCCCGAGACGGCGAGCGGGTTGATCTCGATCTGGCTGGCATCGGTGCCGAGAAACGCCTTGTAGAGCGCTGCAGTGACCCTGGCGGCCTGCTTGGCGAGCCCGCCTTCGAGCCCCAGCGCGGCGGCGACCGAGCGGCCGTGATGCGGCATCAGGCCGGTGGCCGGGTCGACGAGGATGGTATGCACCTTTTCGGGCGTGTCGTGGGCGACCTGCTCGATGTCCATGCCGCCCTCGGGGCTGGCGACGATCGCGAGCTTTCCGCTCGCACGGTCCACGAGCATCGCGAGGTAGAATTCCTTGTCGATATCGACCCCGTCGGTGACGTAGAGCCGCTGGACTTCTTTGCCCTCGTCGCCCGTCTGCACCGTCACGAGCGTATTGCCGAGCATCTCCTTGGCCGCCGCTTCGACTTCCTCGAGGCTGCGCGCCAGCCGCACGCCACCCTTGGAGCCTTCGGGCAGTTCCTTGAAATGGCCCTTGCCGCGTCCACCCGCATGGATCTGCGCCTTGACGATCCAGAGGGGCCCCGGAAGGCGCTTGGCGGCCTCGACCGCCTCGGCGACGCTCATCGCGGGATGACCGTCGGGCACCGGCGCGCCATATTCCTTGAGGACGGTCTTGGCCTGATATTCGTGAATGTTCATGAGATCGGCATTCCTGCGCTTGTTCGGATGAAAGACTCGCTCGCGCCTAAAGCATATCACGGCCCCCGCGAAAACCCGCTAGAAGGGCCAACGCCGTGATTCCCCCGACCGCCTTTGATCCCACCGACCTGCCCGAACCGGGCGCCGACGGGCGCAAGATCATCCATGTCGACATGGATGCCTTCTTCGCCAGCGTCGAGCAGCGCGACGATCCTGCCTTGCGCGGCAAGCCCGTCGCGGTCGGCGGATCGACGGGGCGCGGCGTGGTCGCGGCGGCCAGCTACGAGGCACGCAAATATGGCGTGCGCTCGGCAATGCCGTCGGTCACGGCGAAGCGCAAATGCCCCGATCTCATCTTCGTGAAATCCCGCTTCGACGTCTATCGCGAGGTGTCGCAGCAGATCCGCGCCATCTTCGCCATCCACGCCGCAGAGGTCCAGCCGCTGTCGCTCGACGAAGCCTATCTCGACGTCACCGACGATCCCAAGGGGCTCGGCAGCGGTCGCGCCATCGCCGAGGACATCCGGCGCCGCATCAGGGAGGAAACCGACCTCACGGCATCGGCGGGCGTGTCCTACTGCAAGTTCATCGCCAAGCTCGCATCGGACCAGAACAAGCCCGACGGGCTGTGCGTCATCCCGCCCTCGAAGGGACCCGCCTTCGTCCAGAGCCTCCCCGTCAAGCGCTTTCACGGCGTGGGGCCGAAGACCGCCGAGCGCATGAACAGGCTCGGCATCCACACGGGGGCCGATCTTGCCTCATGGAAGATCGAGGAGTTGCGCGCGCGTTTCGGCTCCAGCGCCGACTGGTATTATCGCATCGCACGGGGGATCGACGAGCGCCCGGTCCGCTCGGAGCGCGTACGCAAGAGCTGCAGCGCCGAGCGGACGTTCGGCGCCGACGTGCGCGACCGGGCCGAATTGCTCGCCGAGCTCGACCGGGTCAGCGGGATCGCCTGGGAGCGAATCGACCGCGCCAGATTCATCGGGCGAACGGTGACGCTGAAGGTCAAATATGCCGATTTCGAAATCATCACCCGCGCGAAGAGCTTCGGGGGGCCGGTGCGCGAGGCGGAAACCTTTCACGCGGCGGGTCGTTCGCTGCTGATGCCATTGTTTCCATTGGCAAAAGGGGTCCGCCTACTCGGCCTGGGGCTGTCGTCGCCCGTGGAAGACGAGGACAGTGGCCCAAAGCAACTGGGACTGGCATTCGACTGACATTTCTGTTATATAATTGTTACGCAAAGCCGTCGCGACCATCGCGGCGGCGCTTTCATAGGAACACCAACCCGCTTGGCACAGACGAACCCGTTCGGGGGCGGTTCGATATTTTTGGCCCAAGCGATACAGCCCGGAGACCCACCATATGGCGAGCAAAGCTCTTCTTTTCGATGTCGGCGACTATGTCGTCTATCCCAAGCATGGCGTTGGGAAAGTGACCGAAATCCAGTCGACCGAGATCGCGGGCGCGCAGCTCGAACTCTACGTGCTGCGGTTCGAGAAGGAAAAGATGACGCTGCGCGTTCCCGTCGGCAAGGCCGAGAGCACCGGCATGCGCAAGCTGTCGAGCGACAAGGCCATGAAGGACGCGATGGAAACGTTGAAGTCCAAGCCCAAGGTCAAGCGCACCATGTGGTCGCGCCGCGCGCAGGAATATGAAGCCAAGATCAATTCGGGCGACCTCATCCTGATCGCCGAAGTGACCCGCGACCTCTTCCGCGCCGACGACCAGCCCGAGCAGAGCTATTCGGAGCGCCAGATCTTCGAAGCCGCCTCTTCGCGCCTCGCGCGCGAGCTGGCTGCGATGGAAAAGACCGACGAGCCGACCGCCTTGAAGAAGATCCTCAAGGTCCTCGATGCCGCCGCCAAGATCTGGAACGCGGAGAAAGAGGAAGCCTAAGAGCGTCCGGGGAACGCTCGACGCTTCCTCTGAAGCCTAATCCTTCTTCCCATCCCATCACCAAGGAGGCCCGGCCAGCGATGGTCGGGCCTTTTTGTTCGCGGCAATGACCCGACGTTGAAACCTCGGGACAAGGGGCTATGCTATCGTCTGCTTCATCTCTCGCGAAGGTGTGACGATGACTTTGCTCTCTCTTGCCCTGATGGGAATGGCCTGTCCCGAGGCACCGATCGAAGCGCGTGTCCACGCCTACACCGCCGAGCTTCTCGCCGGAACGACGGACTGTCTCGAACAGGCCATGACCGAAGAGTTTCTTTCCGCGATCGGCGGTCGCACGGCACTGCGAGGATTTGCCGAAAAGTTCGACGAACAGCTCGGGAGCGAACGCGAAGTGCTGTTCGAAACCGCCTTTCGCGAGGCGGGAAATGTCGATTTCTATCGCGTCAGTCGCTTTTCCAAGGTCGATTCCGTGACCTGGCGTTACGTGTTCGGTCGCGACGGGCGGATCGTCGCCATGTCGATCAAGCCCACGCCAACGCTCGCCGCTACCGGCGAGGCTGGTCCGCTCGCCAATCGCTACCGCCTGCCGCTCGGCACGTTGGCGCAAGGCGATCGCTGGTACGTCGCGTGGGGAGGCGAGCACCCGGTCTACAACAAGCATGCGCCATCGCCCGAGCAGCGTTACGCCCATGATTTCGTCGTCTCTCGAGCGGGCGAGGTGTTCGCCGGGGAAGGCGCGACCAACTCGGACCATTACTGCTTCGGGGTTCCGATCGTTGCCCCCGCCGGTGGAACGGTGTCGATCGCGATCGACGGGATCGAGGACAATGTTCCGGGCAAGCGCAACGACGATGAGCCCGCCGGCAACCATGTGATCATCGATCATGGCGACGGGGAATATTCGATGCTCGCTCACTTCAAGTCGGGCAGCGTAGCCGTCGCGGCGGGCGACACGGTCGCCGCCGGGCAGATGCTGGGCGAATGTGGCAACAGCGGGCGCAGCGATCTTCCCCATCTCCACTACCACCTCTCAACCGCGGCCGCCTACGGCGCGGGAGAGGGATTGCCGGTGCAATTCGAGGGATATTTTTCGGGCGAACGATGGGTCGGCTCGGGCACGCCGATCCGCGGCGACCTTCTTCTTACCGCACCGTCGCTCGCCGTATCGCGCTGAGCACTCTGGGCGCCCAACCCTTCGAACGCAGCGTCTTTACAAGCCTCGCAGTTCAGACTGGCCCGCAGTCGGCGTTGGTCGATATCCCATCTTGATTTCCCGCCCCATTACGCGTATTAGTCGTGCAATACAGTAACAGGGGACGCTTCGATGATCAAAGTCGCTACTGCTGCCATTCCACTCCTGGCCGGAGCCATTTCGAGCTGCATCGGCGTCGTTTCGAACGATAATGTCGACATGAAAGTCGGCGAGGACGTGACGCAGTCCGTGCAAGTCGACGATTTCACGCGCCTCGCCGTCGCCGGGCCTTACGAGGTGGTCGTCATGCCGGGAAAAGAGATCGCGATCGAGGCGGAGGGACCCGCCAACGTCATTCAATATACCGACTTTTCGGTCGAGGACGGACGGCTTCGTATCCGCCCGCGCAAGAATGACGGCTCGTCGATCCGCTGGGACGGCGATGCGTCGACGCTAATCCGGATCACCTCGCCTTCGCTCCAAGGCGCGTCGATCGCCGGATCGGGCTTCATCCAGATCGATCAGGTGACGGGCGACAGTTTCGACGGCGACGTGGCCGGATCGGGCGACCTGCGGATCCAGAACCTGAAGGTCGCCGCGGCCGACTTCGACATCGCCGGTTCCGGCGACATCCGCGCCAATGGCACCGCCGAGCGCTTTTCGATCGAGATCGCCGGCTCCGGCAGCTTCGAGAATCCAGAGTTGAACGCGCAGGAGGCCGACGTCTCGATCGCCGGTTCGGGCGATGTCGCCGCCAATGTGTCGCGGAGTGTCGCGATCTCGATCGCGGGATCGGGCGATGTGGATATCACCGGCGGCGCCAAGTGCACCGTGTCCAAGGTCGGCTCGGGCGACGTCAATTGCTCCTGAGACCACGCGCCTACTTCAAAAATTAACCATATGGAGCGATGCTTCTCTCCTATGAGAATCATCGCCCTTCTGCTGGCGCTCGTCGCCTTCGCCTCGCCCGCCCACGCCCAGTTCGGCGGCAGCCAGAACGAGCGGCGCTACACCGTCACCGAATTCGACAAGGTGCGCGTGGATGGCGGGTTCGCCGTCAAACTCACCACGGGACGCTCGCCCTTCGCCCTTGCCAAGGGCAGCCCCGCCGCGCTCGACAGCCTTTCGGTCAGCGTCAACGGCAAGACACTCGTCATCCGCCAATCGGGCAGCGCCTGGGGCGGCTATCCGGGCGAGGATCGCGGCGCGGTCAGCATCGAGATCGGCACCTACGACATCACACAGGCCTATGTGAACGGTGCGGGCGCGCTCGACATCGAAGCGGTCGACGGCTTCGAGCTGGGCGTGTCGGTGCAAGGGTCGGGCGCGGTGCGGATCGGACAGCTCGACGTCGACCGCTTCGACCTCATGCTCAACGGCGCGGCCAGTGCACAGATTGCAGGCAGCGCGGAAGACGGGACGATCGTCCTGCGCGGGGTGTCGGCACTGCGCGGCAGCGATCTCGACGTGCGCGACCTTAAGGTCGGTATCGATGGGCCCGGCTATGCCGAACTCGGCACCTCGCGCGCCGTGAAGCTAGACATGGTCGGGCCGGGCGAAGTGCGGTTTGCGGGACAACCCGCCTGCACGGTCACGGCCGCCGGATCGCCGACGATCCTCGGCTGCCGGCCCTAGACCAGCGCCAGCGCGGCCAGTTTGCCGTAAAGCCGCGGCGGGAGATCGGCGAGGCCCGAGCCGTCGTCGTCGGTTCCGGGCGCATCCTTGTCCTCGAGATAGCGCCACCCCTGGTGCGCGCGCTTGGGGATCGCGCCGCAGCCCTCGAGCTTTTCCGAGATGACGATATCCCAGCGCCCGTCGGAGCGTTCCTCGAACCGCAGCACCTTGGAGCGCGCGACGATGCGGTGCTTGACGATCCAGTGCAGCCGCCCGCCGTCCAAGACTTCGGCGTGGCGTACGGGTCGGCGTTTGGTGACGATCCGCACCTCGCCATCACGCGCGCGCGTCGCCATCCGCTTTTCCAGCGTCGGCAGCGTCTTCACGCCATAGGCAACCTTGGTGAGATGGACCGGCACGGCACATTAAGTGGCGCGAAAGTCAGGGATTTTCAAGCGGCTAGAGCAGTACCGCGCTCGCAAGGCCGAGAAAGGCGAGAAAGCCGAACGTATCGGTGACGGTCGTCACGAACACCGAACTCGCGACCGCCGGGTCGGCGCCGAAGCGGTCGAGAACTACGGGCACCAGCACCCCCGCCAGACCCGCGACCATGATGTTGAACAGGATCGCCACCGAAATCACCGCGCCGATCATCGGGTCGAGCACCAAGCCGACGCCTACACCCAGAATGGCGGCGATCGTCAGCCCGTTCAACATCGCGACCAGCCCCTCGCGGCGGATCGCGCGCATCCGGTTCGAGCCGGTCAGCTGATTGGTGGCGATGGCGCGCACCGTGACGGCAAGCGCCTGCGTCCCCGCATTGCCGCCCAAAGCCGCGACGATCGGCATCAGAGCGGCGAGAATGGCGAGCCGCGCGATCGTATCTTCGAACTGCGCGATGACGAAGGTCGCGAGCATGGCGGTGCCGAGATTGGCGATCAGCCAGCGCACGCGGTCGCGATACGCCTCGCGCACCGGCTCGTTGATGTCGCCCTCGCCCGCGCCCGACAGGAGCAGCGCATCCTCGCTGGCTTCTTCCTCGATGATATGGACGATGTCGTCGACCGTGATCATGCCGACGAGCCGCCCCGAGGCATCGACCACCGCCGCCGAGATGAGCGCATATTTCTGGAAGCGCAGCGCCACTTCTTCCTGGTCCATGTCGACCGGGATCAACGTCTGCTCTTCCTGCATGATGGCGGTGACCGGCGTCCCGCGCTGCGTGCGGAGCAAGGTCGACAGCCGGACGGTTCCGACCGGGCGATGCGCGGGGCCGACGACGAAGACCTCCCAGAAATCGTCGGTCAGTTCGTCCCCGCCCGAGCGAAGGTAATCGATGACCTGCCCGATCTCCCAATGTTCGGGCACCGCGATGAGGTCGCGCTGCATGATGCGGCCCGCGCTTTCCTCGGGAAAGGTCAGCGCCTCCTCGACCGCCGCACGGTCGTCGGGCTCCATCGCGTCGAGGATCGCTCGCTGGTCGGACTCGTCGAGATCCTCGAGCAGCGCGACCGCATCGTCGGTGTCCATGTCGCCGGTCAGTTCGGCGGCTTGGCCCGGGTCCATTTCCTCGACCACGAGCTCGCGGACATGCTCGTTCATCTCGGCATAGACGTCGGCGTCGAGGAGGCTTCCCAGCGCGCCGATCAGCGCAGGGCGGTCCTCGGGTTCGGCCAGTTCGATGAGGTCGGCGCGGTCGGCCGGGTGCAGTTCGGCGACCAGCGCGCACGCATCCTCGATGCGGCCCTCGCGGACGTCTGCAACGACCTCGCGGACGAAATCGGGGCGCAGCCGGTCCTCGGCGTCGTGGACCAGATCTTCCTCCAGAAGGGTCGTATCGTCGCTCATTCTCGCCCTCCTTTCCGCCAGCCGCCCCCTCCTATGCGCGTGCGGGCAACCAAGCAACAACACTTGCGCCTTCTGTGTTAGTGATATAATACAGTAAGCATCCTATGCATTCGAACGGGGATAAAAGACGATGAAACCGACCATGATTGCCGCAGCCGCGATGCTCACGCCGGCACTTGCCGCCTGTCAGACCGCGACGCCAGCCGCCGTGGCTCAAGCGCCCGTGCGTGCCTCGCTGCTCATCGAGGACGTGACGGTCATCGATCCCGAGCGCCGCACCGTCACCGCAGGCCAGGACGTACTGATCGATGGCGACCGGATCATTGCCGTCGTGCCGCACGAAAGCATTGCGATCGCTGCCGAGCGAACGGTCGTGGCGAGCGGCCATTATCTCATGCCCGGCCTGTTCGACATGCACACCCATTCGAGCTTCGCGCCCGTCCACCGTTCCAGCCTCAAGCTGATGCGTGCCAATGGCGTCACGGGCGCGCGCGAGATGGGCAGCGACTGCAAGGGCGGCGAGGGCGGCCTCACGATGTGCCTCGATGCGATGCAGACCTCGCGGGCGGCGATCGAGGCGGGGGATCTCGTCGGACCGAGACTCCTCCAGCTCTCCTCGTCCAAGGTCAGCTCCAACCGGCCCGAGGATGCCGACGATGCGGTTGCCTACTATACGCCAACCGACGCCGATGAGGCGGCGGCCAGCGTCGCTTGGCTTGCCGAACGCGGGGCCGAACTCATCAAGATCAGCGAGGAGATGACCCCCGACGCCGTCCGCGGCCTCCTCGAAGCCGCCAACGCGGCGGAAATCGTGGTCGGCGGCCACGTCCCGCTGATGTTCTCGATCGGCGAGCTTTCCGCGCTCGGCCTCACATCGGTCGAACATGCGCGCGACTTGCCGCTCGACTGCTCGACCCACGGTGCAACCTTCCGCGCCGCCGTTGGTGCTGCGCTCAGGGGCGAAGGCGACTGGCCCGATCGCTCGGTCCTGCCTGCAAGAGCGCGCGATACGTTCGATGCCGGGACCTGCGCTGCGCAAGTCACCGCGATGGCCGCCAACGGAACCTACTACGTCCCCACGCACATCACCCGCGAGTTCGACGTGCGCGCGGGCGAGGCGGCATATGTCGAGGACGCACGCCGCCAGTATCTTCCCGCCATGCAACTCGAGCATTGGCAGGGCGATATCGAGCGCACCGCATCCGTGTCAGCCGAGCGCAAGGCCGACCTCGCCGACTTCTTCGCCCTCGGCCTGCGCACTACCAAGATCGCGCACGATGCCGGCGTGAAGGTCATGGTCGGCACCGACGCCAACGACACCATGACCTTTCCGGGTTTTTCGGTGCATGACGAGATGCGCCACCTCGTCGCCGCTGGCTTGTCCGAAATGGACGTGCTGCGCGCCGCGACCACCGTGCCGGCCGACTATCTCGGTCGATCGGACGATTTCGGCGGGGTCCGTGCGGGCAAACTCGCCGACCTCCTGCTGCTCACCGCCAATCCGCTCGAAGACATCGACCATAGCGACGCGATCGCGGCGGTCATTTTCGACGGGCACCTCGATGATCGCGCAACGCTCGACCGGTATCTGAAGGACGTCCGCGATTGGGTGGCGCTGGCCAACGCCGAGGGGCAAGCGGGGGACGCGGACTAGCCATTCGCACGGGCGGCCCCTACATGCGCTCCTGAACCGTTTTTCACTTCAGGACATCTGCAGGAGCCGCCTTCATGGCCGATACGCTTACCCTTACCCTTTCGACCGGCGGCGACGTCGTCATCAAACTGCTGCCCGATCTCGCCCCCAACCATGTCGAGCGGATCACCAGCCTTGCCAAGGACGGCTTCTACGACGGCGTCGTGTTCCACCGCGTCATTCCGGGCTTCATGGCGCAGGGTGGCGATCCGACGGGCCAGGGCACGGGCGGCAGCGATCTGCCCGACCTGAAGGCCGAATTCTCGAGCCATCCGCACAAGCGCGGTACCTGCTCGATGGCGCGCACGCCCGACCCCAACTCGGCCAACAGCCAGTTCTTCATCTGCTTCGACGATGCGAGCTTCCTCGACAACCAGTACACCGTCTGGGGCGAGGTCGAGAGCGGCATGGAATATGTCGACCAGCTGCCGACGGGTGAACCCGTCCCCAATCCCGGCAAGATCGAAAAGGCGACCGTCAGCTAAGGATGACGCCGGTCACGCTCGTCACCGGCGCGTCGGCCGGTCTCGGCGCCGAATTCGCGCGGCGCTATGCCGGGCGGGGCGACCGGCTCGTGCTCGTGGCGCGCCGCAAGGATCGGATCGAGGAACTGGCGAGCGAGCTGGGGAATGCCCGGGCGGTCGCGATGGATCTGTCCGGGCCCGGGGCCGCCGCCGCGCTGATGGCCGACTGCACCGCCCAGGGCGAGACGGTCGCGCGACTCATCAACAATGCAGGGTTCGGCCTCGTCGGTCGCTTCGCTGAATTGGAAGGCGCTCAGCAGCGCTCGATGATCGACCTCAATTGCGGCGTGCTGACCGAGTTGGCGCATGCGGTCCTTCCCTCGATGCTGGAAGCCGGAGCGGGCGAGATCCTCAACGTGGCCTCGGTCGCGGCCTTCCAGCCGGGGCCCGGCATGGCGGTCTATTTCGCCACCAAGGCCTATGTGCTGAGCTTTTCAGAAGCGTTGCACGAGGAAGTCCGCGATGAGGGCATCAAGGTCAGCTGTCTGTGCCCCGGCCCGACTCGGACCGAATTCGGCGAGGTGGCGGGGTTCGAGGCTTCCAAGATGATGCAGCGCGCGATGGACAGCGTTTCGAAGGGCGCGCGCGAGGTGGTCGACGCGGGGATCGCGGGTCTCGATGCCAACAAGGCCGTCGTGGTGCCCGGCGCGGTGAATAAGATTTCCGCCAGTTCCAGCCGTTTTCTGCCCCGTGGCGTGGTCCGCCGCGCCGTCAACCTGTTGAAGAAATAACGCGGTTCATTTCGCGCTTGCACAATTTGTTGTGCAGTGCGATAAAGGTTTTGTCGAACTACGGTTCGACATCCTCTCCTGACGGGGCCCGATTGCTTCACGGCGGTCGGGTCCCTTTTTTTATCGCCGCGCCGTTCCCACGTGAACCTCGACCCTGTCCCCATGCATTGGACGGGAAACGCACGAGGAGTTCATCTTGGCCGAGGCCGATACCAAAACCAAATCCAACCGTGTCCAGGTTGCCAGCCTTCCCCCCGCCGACAGCGGACGCGGACTTGCCCGCCTGCCCGTCAGCGTCATGGAGGCACTGGGGCTCAAGGACGGCGACGTCATCGCGATCACGGGCAAGCGGATGACGCCCGCCCGCGCGATCCGCCCCTACAAGGACGACAAGGGCCTCGACATCGTCCGCCTCGACGGCCTCCAGCGGTCCAACGCCGGCATCGGCGCTGGCGATTTCGTGAGCGTCGAAAAGACCAAGTCACAGCCCGCACGCAAGGTCACCTTCGCGCCCGCCCAGAAGGGCGTGCGCCTGCAGGGCTCGACCGACGCATTGAAGCGCAGTTTCTTCGGCGCGCCGATCGTGAAGGGCGACCTCGTCGCCACCGCGGGACATCAGCGCATCAACACCGATATGCCAGAGGCCGTGCGCCAGATGCTTCAGGCACCCGCCTTCGCGCTCCAGGAAATCCGGTTGAAGGTCGTCGGCACCAAGCCCGACGGCATCGTCCATATCGACGCCGAGACCGAGATCGAACTGGTCGCGCCGGGCGAGAAGGTACGCGACGGCGAGCGGCCCGCGGTCACCTACGACGATCTGGGCGGCATGACCCCCACCATCGACGCGCTGCGCGAGATGGTCGAACTGCCGCTGCGCCATCCCGAACTGTTCCAACGCCTGGGCGTCGATCCGCCCAAGGGCGTGCTGCTCCACGGCCCGCCCGGCACCGGCAAGACCATGCTCGCGCGCGCCGTCGCCAACGAGAGCGATGCCGAATTCTTCCATATCGCCGGTCCCGAAGTGATGGGTTCTGCCTATGGCGAATCGGAAAAGAAGCTGCGCGAACTGTTCGAGAATGCCTCGAAAGCCGCACCGAGCATCGTCTTCATCGACGAAATCGATTCGATCGCGCCCAAGCGCGACAAGGTGCAGGGCGAGGCCGAGAAGCGCCTCGTCGCCCAGCTCCTGACGTTGATGGACGGGCTCGAGCCGCGCGCCAATCTCGTTGTCATCGCGGCGACCAATCGACCCGATGCGATCGACCCGGCACTGCGCCGCCCCGGACGCTTCGACCGCGAAATCGTGATCGGTGTCCCCGACGAAACCGGTCGCCGCGAGATCTTCGGCATCCACACTCGCGGCATGCCCCTGGACGAGGACGTCGATCTCGACCGGCTCGCCAGGCGCACCTACGGCTTCGTCGGCGCCGACATCGCCAGCCTCACGCGCGAAGCCGCGCTGGAATCGGTCCGCCGCATCATGCCGCGCCTCAATCTCGACGAGGAGACGATCCCCGACGAGATTCTCGAAACCCTTGCGGTCACTGCCGACGACTTCCGCGAAGCCTTGAAGCGCGTCCAGCCCTCGGCGATGCGCGAAGTGATGGTCCAGATGCCCAACATCGGCTGGGACGACATCGGCGGGCTCGACGAGTCGCGCGACAAGCTGAAGGAAGGCGTGGAATTGCCGCTGCGCCATCCCGACGCCTTCCGTCGTCTCGGCATCCGTCCTGCGCGGGGTTTCCTGCTCTATGGCCCGCCGGGCACCGGGAAGACGCTCCTCGCCAAGGCGACGGCGCGAGAATCGGAAGCCAATTTCATCGCCACCAAGTCGAGCGACCTCCTGAGCAAGTGGTATGGCGAAAGCGAGCAGCAGATCGCCCGCCTCTTCGCCCGCGCCCGTCAGGTGGCCCCCACCGTCATTTTCATCGACGAACTCGACAGCCTCGTCCCCGCACGTGGCGGATCGAATGGCGAGCCGCAGGTCACCGAGCGTGTCGTCAACACGATCCTGTCCGAAATGGACGGGCTCGAGGAGATGAACAATGTCGTGGTCATCGGCGCGACCAATCGGCCCAATCTCATCGACCCCGCACTGCTCCGTCCCGGCCGGTTCGACGAGCTGATCTACGTCGGCCCTCCCGCAAAGGAGGGGCGGCTGCAAATCCTGAAAATCCACACCGAAGGCATGCCGCTCTCAAGCGATGTCGATCTCGAGGCACTGGCGACGCGCACAAAGCGCTTTACCGGCGCCGATCTGGAAGATCTGACCCGTCGCGCGGGCCTGACCGCCATGCGGCGTGACATGGACAAGGCCGAGGTCTCGATGGCGGACTTCGAGGAAGCCCTGAAGGAAACGCGCGCCTCGGTGACGACCAAGATGCTCGAGCAGTACAAGAAAATTCGCGAGAACCTGAAGCAGGATGCCTTGAAGCCGCAGCCTACCATCGGTTTCATCTCGCCCGGAATGCTCGAGCCGCGTGAAGGCGGAAAAGGCGGCTACGACGACGGCGAGGAAGAGTGAAAGGCTAGAGGCGGCGGCTCCAGATCGCCATGACTACGAGGAGCCCCGCCGCCGCCACGAACGGCAGCCAGTCCGCGACCTCGTAGAGCAGGATGCCGATCGTCGGCGCGGCGACGAACGCCAGCCCGTTGGCGCTCGTCACGATGCCCGCGACCCCGCCCTGTTCGTCGAGACGGACGGCAAGACTGGCCCCCGCGGTAAAACCCGGGCGGGTGAAGCCGAAGCCGATGTTGGCGAGCGCGAAGCCAAGGACGATCCCGTAAAGGCTCGTCGCCAGCATCGTCCCGATGGTGCCGACCGCGGCGATTAGCGATCCCCAGACGATCAACTGGCGCGGGCCCAGCGCGAGCCGGGGAATGAGACCCCATTGGGCCGCCAGCGTCGCCGCGGCCCCCGCCAGCATCACCAGCGCGATCGACTGCTCCGATCCTACCGGCTCCAGCCCCAGCCGGTCGATCGTGAAAAAACCCATGATCGTGAGGATGCCGGCCATCGAATGATTGGTCAGGACGCCTGCCGTGATCCAGCCACGGATGCGCGGGTCGCGCCACTTCATCTTGGCGCGCGGACTGGTGGCGGCGCGCACGCTCGCGCCCGTCGGCGCGGTGGCGAGGCTCGGGTAGCTCATCGCCGCGCCGCGCCCGCGCCGCGGCCCGAGATCGTTCGGAAGCAGCGCGCCGACGGCGAGCAGGACGATCAATCCCAACCCCGCAAAGACGAACAAGGGTCCCGACAAACCGAGGACGGGGAGCACGAACAGCGGCGCGAGCGCCGGCCCGACGATCGTCCCCAGCGAGAAGCTCGAGGACAGGTTGGCAATCGCGCCGACGCGCGCCGATCGGCGTGTCCGGCTCGCCAGATAGGCCTGCGTCGCGCTCGGCGTCGCACAGCCGAAAATCCCGTACAGCGCGCGCGCCACGGCAAAGACGGCAAAAGTCAGCATCGGGCTCATCCACCCCTCGAGCCCCGCCCACAGGACGATTCCACACAGGAGCGTCGACAAGGTGAACCCCGCACCCACGCCCAGTTGGATGAGCGGCTTGCGCCCGCGCGTATCGCTCAGCGTCGCCCAGCGCGGCGCGAACAGCACCCACATCGCCGCCGACACGGTAAAGGTCAGCGCCACGACCACATCGGCGATCCCGATCGCGCGGCCGATCGCGGGCATCACGGACTGCAACGCGGTATTGCCCGCCGCCGCGATGAGCATCGCGGCATAGAGCAGGACGAACTGGCGTGTCGTGAGCGCGCTACCCGCGACCCGTCCGAACGGCGTCGCCGCGTTCATCAGTCGTCGCCGCCTAATGGCAGGTTCAGCCGCCGGCTGACGGTATAGTCCATCGTCGTGACGAGGAAGTTGGAGAGCGCCCAGATCGTGCGACGCCAGAAGGTGTCGCGCTTCTTGTGAACTTCCTTGGTGATCGCGCGGCTGTCGGTGAGCTCGTGGTCGATCCATTCGCGCATCAGCCGGGCCGCGTCCGCATCCTCGATCCGCAGCATCACTTCCATGTTGAGGAACAGGCTCCGGAAATCGAAGTTCGAGCTGCCGATATGCACCGCATCGTCGATCACGATGAGCTTGGAGTGCATCTTGGTTTTCTCATATTCGAAGATTTCGACGCCCGCATCGAGCAACTGGTGATAGCTGTGCCGCGCCGCCGCGATCGTGGCGTTGTTGTCCGACTTTGCCGGTGTCAGCAGCCGTACCGTGCCGCCTGCCCTCGACACCCGCTCGAGCCGCCGCAGCATCGCCGAGGAAGGAGAGAAATAGGCGGCGACGAGGTCGATCCGCTTGGCGCTCCACAGGTCGCGGATCATTCCTCCCGGCCACGGCGTATGACGCGGCCACGGGCCGGAAAACTGCCATTGCAGCGCCCCCTTGGTGGTACTGGCCTCGGCGATGATGTCGGACAGCGTGCGCAGATGCGCCTTGCCGTGCTTCATCCATTTGCGCACTTCCTCGAAATAATGCGCCAGCGCGGCGACCGCGTCCCCCTCGATCGTCAACCACAGGTCGCGCCATGCATTCTCATGGTCGCCGAGATAGTCTTTGGCCAGGTTCGCCCCGCCGATGATCGCCCGCCCGCCGTCGGCAATGAGGATTTTCTGGTGGTTGCGGATGAGATAGCGTCGCCCGACCCGTGCGTTGAACGCGAAGGCCTCGCCCCCCTCGTTTCGCAAGGGCGCGAAGAAGGCGTCCACGTCGTCGATGTCGCGCAGCCCGAACCCGTCGATGATGAGCCGCACCGCGACCCCGCGCGCCGCCGCGCGCACGAGCGCGTCGCGTATTTCGGTGCCGCAATCATCGTCCGCCATGTCGTAGAAGAGGAGGTCGAGCGTGTCCTTCGCGTCATCGACCCACTGGACGATCAGCGAGCGGCGCTGCTCGCCCGACGCGACGAGCGCCATGCGGTTGTCGTCGACGACAAAGCTGATTTCGCGCTCCATGACGAGCCTGATGGCCCCGCCCGCGCGGTGTCGCAAGCCTACGGGTCATATTTGACTCTTCGCGCTTGCGTCCCTATCTCGCGCGTTCGAAGATTTTCCCCTTTTTGAAAAGAAGGATAGCCGCTCATGGCGCGCGTTACCGTCGAAGATTGCGTCGACAAGGTCGACAACCGGTTCGATCTCGTTCTCCTGGCCGCCGAGCGTGCACGCCAGATTTCGGGCGGCGCGGACCTCACCATCGACCGCGACCGCGACAAGAATCCGGTCGTCGCGCTGCGCGAGATTGCGGAGACGACGGTCAAGCCCAAGCATCTGGAAGAAAGCCTCGTCTCGGGGCACCAGAAGGTGCAGGTTGATGACGATGACGACATCGACGAAATGTCGAGCCTCACCGATCAGGCTGAAGCACTGCGGCTCACGGCGTCGGCGCCGCCGCGTCCGAGCCCCGGCACGGCCGACTAAGCACTCTCAATTTTTCGCATAGTGAGGGCGGTCCGGAAGCGGGCCGCCCTTTTCTGTGCCAAGCTTACAGCGTCACCTTGTCGGTGCGGCGCAGGCTGGCACCCGTCTTGGTGTCCACCCACATGAGGTCCTGAAGACCGAGCTCGCGCCCGTCGGCGGACATCACCGCGACCGAGCGGACAGGCTCCCCGTCGCGCGCGTCGGCCAGCTGGATCTCGGCACAACCATGGCCCCACCGCTCGCCCCATTGACGCAGTGCGACCACGACCGGAAGCAGTCCGGCACCTTTCTCGGTGAGCTTGTAGACGACCTTGCGTCCGTCGTCGGGATCGGGCTGGCGGTCGAGGATTCCGCCGGACACCAGCTTGGACAAGCGGTCCGAAAGAATATTGCGCGCGATTCCCAGTCCCGCCTGGAATTGCTCGAAATGCGATAGGCCGTTCAACGCGCTGCGAAGAATGAGAAACGCCCATTTCTCGCCGATCAGTTCGATCGCCGGCGGCAGCGGGCATTGAAGCGCGGCGGCTTTGAAAGCTTCGATATCCGGTGTCACGCCACTCAAGATGTCGTCTCCGCTGATGTCATCGACACTCGCCTGACGCAGGTGCCGTCCCGTTCGCGTAAGAGATTGTCATAAGCGCATCATGGACGAAAGGACAGGGCCGTAATGAAAATATAGGTAAATCAAAGTCCTTTCGCACTTGCAAAAACCCTCCCCCCGGTCCCATTTTGCAGATGTGCTGAGACAATATGAACTCGTCGAGAAGGTCCGGGCCTACGATCCCGATGCCGACGAGGCGCTCATCAACCGCGCCTATGTGTTCTCGATGAAGGCGCATGGCGCCCAGTTGCGCGCCTCGGGCGATCCCTATTTCTCGCATCCCATCGAAGTCGCGGGCATTCTCACGGATCTCAATCTCGACAGCGAGACCATCGTCACCGCGATCCTCCACGACACGATCGAGGATACGGTCGCCACGCCCGAGCAGATCGAGAATCTCTTCGGCAGCGAGGTCGCGCGGCTTGTCGATGGCGTGACGAAGCTCTCCAAGGTCGAAGCGATGAGCGAGAGCGAGCGCGCCGCGGAGAATCTGCGCAAGTTCCTGCTCGCTCTGTCGGGCGACATCCGCGTCCTGCTCGTCAAACTCGCCGACCGCCTCCACAACATGCGCACGCTGCACCACATCTCCAAGGAGGACAAACGCCGGCGCATCGCCAAGGAGACGATGGACATCTATGCCCCGCTCGCCGAGCGGATCGGTATGTACGAGATGATGAAGGAGATGCAGACGCTCGCCTTCCAGCACCTCGAACCCGACGCCTATGCTTCGATCATCCGTCGCCTAGAGCAGCTCAACAACAAGGGCGGCGACGTTGTCAGCCGCATCGGACTGAACCTCGAACTGCACCTCAAGGACCATGGCCTCGAGGCCGAGGTCACGGGACGCGAGAAGCATCCCTATTCGATCTGGAAGAAGATGGCCGAGCGGCACATCAGCTTCGAGCAGCTTTCCGACGTGATGGCCTTTCGCGTCATCGTCGAGGACGCCGACGACGTCTATCGCGCGCTCGGCCTCATTCACCAGCGCTGGCCAATGGTGCCCGGGCGCTACAAGGATTTCATCTCGACGCCCAAGCGCAACGGCTACCGCTCGCTCCACACGTCGGTCATCCACGACAGCAATATGCGCATCGAGATCCAGATTCGTACGCGCGAGATGCATTTCCAGGCGGAGCGCGGACTGGCGGCACACTGGGCCTACAAGGACGGCGCGCAAGTCGCCGACATCAACGTGCCGTGGATCAACGACCTCGTCGAAATCCTCGACCATGCCGACGGCCCCGAGGAGCTGCTCGAGCATACGCGCATGGCGATGTACCAGGACCGCATCTTCGCCTTTACGCCCAAGGGTGAGCTGATCCAGCTTCCCAAAGGCGCGACCTCGGTCGATTTCGCTTACGCCGTCCATACCGACCTCGGCGACCAGACGGTCGGCGCCAAGGTCAACGGCCGCGTCGTGCCGCTGCGTACCCAGCTCGACAATGGCGACCAGGTCGAGATTCTCGCGTCCGACGCCCAGCAGCCCCAGCCCTCGTGGCTGCACTTCGTGGTCACCGGCAAGGCGCGGGCCGCCATCCGCCGCTTCGTGCGCCACAAGGAGCGCGAGGAGACGATCGAACTCGGCACCAAGATCTTTGCCGAGATTCTGGAGCGCCTGCCCAACGCGCCGCGCAGCGGCGCGACCAAGCGCGCAGCCAAACGTCTCAAGATGGAAGACGAGGCCGAGCTGATGGAGGCCATCGCCAAGAAGCGCATCTCGGATGCGGCGGTGATGGAGGCGCTGGTGCCCGGCTCGACGGCGGGTCTCGACGACGACGATCAGCGCGGCCCCGAGCAGCGCAACGCCATCTCCATCAAGGGTCTTACCCCCGGCGTCGCTTTCGAACTGGCCGAATGCTGCCACCCCATTCCGGGCGACCGCATCGTCGGCGTCCGGCGCGAGGACGACATGATCGAGGTGCATGTCATCGGCTGCGAGACGCTATTGCAAAGCGACGACGTCGACTGGCTCGACCTTGCGTGGGGCGACCAGTCGGACGGCGGTACCGCGCGGATCCGAGTCATCCTGCACAATGTCGCGGGCGCGCTGGGCGAGATGGCGGGGATTTTCGGTTCCAAGCGTGCCAACATCGTCAACCTCGGGCTCGTCCACCGCGATGGCAGCTTCCATACGTTCGACGTCGACACCGAACTCCACGACCTCGCGCATCTGCACGCGATGATCGCAGCGCTGCGCGCCAGCGATTCGATCAGCTCGGCCGAACGGGTCTAACCGATCCCGACGCTGGTCGCGCCGCGCGCGGCCGAATTGCGGCGCAGCGCGTCGGCACCGCCCGAGGCAAGTACGGCCAGCGAGACGAGGTCGCTCGAAGTCGCCGTCATCGGGGCGATCTGAACCGGCAGGCTCATCCCCATCAGATAGGGCCCGAGGACGCTTTCCCCGCCGATGGCTTTGAGAAGCTTGGTCGAGATACTCGCCGACTGCAGGCCGGGCATGATCAGGATGTTCGCAGGCCCCGTCAGCCGCGAGAAGGGATAATAGGCCCGCTGTGCGTCATAGTTGAGCGCGGTATCGGGCCCCATTTCTCCCTCATATTCGAAGTCCGTCGTCATCCGGTCGAGCACTTTGACGGCATCGCGAAGATGCTCGACATGGTGGCCCGGCGGATTGCCAAAGGTCGTATAGGAGATGAACGCCACGCGAGGCTCGGTGCCCATCCGCCGGGCGAAGGCCGCCGAGCGAATCGCGATCGCCGCGAGCTGTTCTGCCGTCGGGCGTTCGGTGACGCTCGTATCGGCGATCAGCACCGTCTGTCCCTGCTTGGCGACGATATTGATACCGAAGGGCTCTGCGCCAAGATCCTCGTCGATGACCGTTCGGACCTGCGCCAGACTGGTCGAGAAGGGACGCGTCGTCCCCGTGATCATTGCATCGGCCTCGCCCAGCGCGAGCATCGCGGCGGAGAAGTAGTTGCGGTCCTGGTTGACCATCCGCTCCACTTGGCGGCGCAGCATCCCGCTTCGCTGGTGCTTCTCGTAGATGAAATCGACCGCTTTCTCCACCAGCGGCGAATTGCGCGAGTTCAAGACCTCGAAACTTTCCGGATCGTCGACCCCCATCTCGGCCAACCGGTCGTAGGTCGTCTCGCGCCCCACGAGCACCGGCGTGCCGTAGCCTCCGTCCCTGAAGGCGATCGCAGCGCGCAGGACATTTTCCTCCTCGCCCTCGGCGAACAGCACGCGCTTTGGATTGCGCTTGGCCGCTTCGAACGCGAGCGTGAGCACCGAGCTGGTCGGATCGAGCCGCGCGCGCAGTTCGGCGCGATAGGTCTCGTAATCCTCGATCGGCTTTTGGGCGACGCCCGTTTCCGCCGCCGCCCTTGCAACCGCCGCCGGAACGATCTCGATCAGCCGCGGGTCGAAGGGCGCGGGAATGATATAGTCGGGCCCGAAGCTCTTGGCCGCGCCGCCATAGGCAGCCGCCACTTCCTCGGGCACCGCCTCGCGCGCCAGTTCGGCGAGCGCGCGGGCCGCCGCGATCTTCATCTCGTCGTTGACCGCCGTCGCGCGGCAGTCGAGCGCGCCGCGGAAGATGAAGGGGAAACCCAGCACGTTGTTGACCTGATTGGGATAGTCCGAGCGCCCCGTCGCGATGATGGCATCGGGACGCGCCTCCTTGGCGACAGGAGGCGAAATCTCCGGCGTGGGATTGGCCATCGCGAAGATGATCGGATCCTTCGCCATGCCCATGATCATGTCGCCGTCGAGCACGTTGCCCGCCGACAGTCCGAGGAACACGTCCGCGCCCTGCAGCGCATCGACGAGCGTGCGCCGGTCGGTCTTGACCGCCTGCGCCGACTTCCACTGGTCGAGATCGTCGCGGTCCTGGTGAATCACGCCGGTGCGGTCGCACATCAGAACATTCTCGGCTTTGACGCCCATGCATTTGATGAGATCCGAACAGGCAATCGCAGCCGCGCCGGCGCCGTTCACGACGACCTTGAGGCTCGCCATCGAGCGTCCGGTCAGGTGCGCGGCATTGATGAGCCCCGCCGCGGTGATGATTGCGGTCCCATGCTGGTCGTCGTGGAAGACCGGAATATTCATCCGCTCCTTGAGCGTCTGTTCGATCACGAAACAGTCGGGCGCGCCGATATCTTCCAGATTGATGCCGCCGAAGCTCGGTCCCATCAATTCGACCGCATCGATGAAGCGGTCGCAATCCTGCGTATCGAGTTCGATGTCAATCGAATCGACGTCGGCGAAGCGCTTGAAGAGCACCGCCTTGCCTTCCATCACGGGCTTGGACGCGAGCGCGCCCAGATTGCCGAGCCCCAAGATCGCCGAACCGTTGGAGATGACCGCGACGAGATTGCCCTTGGCGGTGAGCTCGTACGCCTTGCCGGGATCGGCGGCGATTTCCTCGACCGGCACCGCGACGCCCGGCGAATAGGCCAGCGCCAGATCACGCTGTGTCGCCATCGGCTTCGACGCCTTGATTTCGATCTTGCCGGGCCGCCCGCGGCTGTGGAACTCAAGCGCTTCCTCGCGCGAGAACTTGACGTTCGCTTCACTCATCGATGGTCTCTCCTTGAGATTGAAGCGCATAGCGAAGCGCTTCGGTTCAAGTCACGGACTTAATGGAAACGCGGCCCCGAACCCGCTAGCGTGAAACACAATCATGGCCCGCGACGATTCCGCCCCCCAAAGCACCCCGGTGATGCAGCAGTTCCACGACCTCAAGGCGCAGGCCGGGGACGCGCTCCTGTTCTTCCGTATGGGCGACTTCTTCGAGCTGTTCTTCGAGGATGCGAAAGTCGCGGCGGCCTGCCTCGACATAGCGCTGACCAAGCGCGGCGAGGACCGCGGGCAGCCCGTCCCGATGTGCGGCGTCCCCGTCCATGCGGCGGAGAATTATCTCGCCCGGCTCATCAAGGCGGGGCATCGCGTCGCGATCGCCGAGCAGACGGAAAGCCCCGCTGAAGCGAAAAAGGCGCGCGGGTCAAAGGCGTTGGTCGCGCGCGGAATCGTGCGGGTCGTCACGCCCGGCACGCTCACCGAAGAGACCTTGCTCGATAGCCACTCGGCCAACTGGCTCGCCGCCGTCGGCCGTGCGGGCGACGAGTTCGCGATTGCCGCGGCCGACATTTCCACCGGGCGCTTCGAGCTCATTGCCTGCGACACGGGGGCGCTGCCGTCGGAGCTGGCGCGGCTCGAGGCCGCCGAAGTCATTGCCGAAGAGCCCATCCCGGGCCTCACCACCGGCAAGGGCGCGGGCGGGTTCGACAGTGCGGAGGGAGAGCGGGCGCTCAAAACGCGCTTCGGTGTCGCCGATCTTGCGGGCTTCGGCAATCCAACACGCGCCGAGTGCGCCGCAGCGGGCGGCCTGCTCGCCTACCTCGACGCGACGCAAAAGGACGCCGCGACCCATCTCGCAGCGCCGCGCCGCATCGAGCGCTCGAGCCTGATGGCGATCGACCCCGCGACCCGGTCGAGCCTCGAACTGCTGCGCGGTGCCGACGGCGGCACGGCCACCAGTCTCATTGCCGCCATTGATCGCTGCGTCACGCCCGGCGGCCGTCGTCAGCTCGCCGCCGATATCGCCGCGCCGCTCGCGACGCTGCAGCCGATCCGCGCCCGCCTCGCGCTCGTCCAGCATTTCGAGCGCGACCAGCTCCGCCGCGAGGAAGTGCGCGGCGCATTGAAGGCCTTGCCCGACCTCGCCCGCGCGCTCGGGCGCCTCGTGGCCGGACGCGGCAGCCCGCGCGATCTCGGTCAGCTGCGCGACGCCTTGACGGGGGCCGCCGACCTGCACGCGCGCCTGGGCGCGGACGACGACCGTCCCGACCTGCTCGACCATCTCCTCCCCCGCCTGACGGGCCATGCGCAATTGATCGGCCTTCTGGGCGAAGCGCTCGTCGAGACGCCACCGATCGAGACGGCAAAGGGCGGCTACATCGCACCCGGCTTCGACGAGGCGCTCGACCGCCTGCGCGAAACCGCCAAGGGCGGTCGGCAGGCCATCGCCGCGCTCGAAGCCGACTATCGCGCGCAGACCGGTATCGCCGCACTCAAGATCAAGCACAACAATGTGCTGGGCTATCATATCGAGGTCCCCGCCAAGGCCGCCGCGGCGCTGATGCAGGAAGGGTCGGGCTTCACCCACCGGCAGACCATGGCCAATGCGGTGCGCTTCAACAGTCCCGAGTTGCACGAAAAGGCCACCGCGCTCGGCGAAGCGGGCGACCGTGCGTTGGCCTTGGAAGCCGATCATCTCGCGAGCCTCGTCGAGGCCGCGACCGCCGCCGCGCCCGCGCTCACCCGCACTGCCGATGCGCTCGCCCGTATCGACGTCGCCGCCGGCCAGGCCTCGCGCGCGGTCGAGGGCGGGTGGACGCTCCCCAGCTTGACCGAGCAGCCCTGCCTCGAGATCGAGGGAGGACGCCACCCCGTCGTCGAGGCTGCGCTCGCTGCCACCGGCGAGCGATTCATCGCGAACGACTGCCAGTTGGGTCCCAACGACCGGCTCTGGCTCATCACCGGCCCCAACATGGGCGGCAAGTCGACCTTTTTGCGCCAGACGGCGCTCATCGCCCTGCTGGCGCAGGCCGGCGGCTACGTTCCTGCCACGCGCGCGAAGATCGGCCTCGTCGACAAGCTTTTCAGCCGAGTGGGCGCTTCGGACAATCTCGCGCGCGGTCGCTCTACCTTCATGGTCGAAATGGTCGAGACCGCCGCCATTCTCGCGCAGGCGACGAAGAACAGCCTCGTCATTCTCGACGAGATCGGGCGCGGCACCTCGACCTACGACGGCCTCGCCATCGCCTGGGCTGTGACCGAGGCCTGCCACGACGATATCGGGGCGCGCACCCTGTTCGCCACGCATTATCATGAACTCACCCGCCTCGCCGCGCGGCTTGACAGGGTTTCGCTCCATCATGTCCGCGCGCGCGAATGGAAGGGCGATCTGGTGCTTCTCCACGAAGTCGTGGCGGGGGCTGCGGACAAGAGCTACGGGATCGCGGTTGCCAAACTTGCCGGCATGCCGCCCAAATTGCTGAAGCGCGCCAAGGATATCCTCGCGCGTCTGGAGGCCGGACGCAGCGAGACGGGCGGCATTGCCGCAGGGCTGGACAGCCTGCCGCTCTTCGCTGCCGCGGCTGACGAAGAGGCCGGCGATCCGCTCGCCGAGGCGCTTGCCGCGATCGATCCCGATGCATTGACGCCGCGCGAGGCGCTCGACGCGCTTTACCGGCTGAAGGCGCTGGGAGACGAGGCGTGACGCCTCCCCTGCGCGCTAAACTGGTCGAGGATCGCCGCGCGATCATCGACCGCCGCGCACTTTCCGACCGGCTCGCCGCGCTCTGCTATGGCGAAGACGGTCGCGACACCGCTCTCGCCATTCTGAAGCAGGCGCGCGAAGACGGCCTCACCGAAATTGCCCGCCGCCTCGCAGCCGAACCCAACCGCGGGCGCGTCCACGCCGCCGCCTACGCCTTCCTCGCCGACCAGATCGTACGCCTCGTCCACGATGTCGTCACGACGCGCCTCTTCCCCAATCCCAATCCCAGCGCCGCCGAGCGACTGTCACTCGTCGGTATAGGCGGCACGGGGCGCGGGGAAGTGGCGCCGCACAGCGACCTCGACCTCATGGTTCTCGTTCCCGAAACGCGCAGCGCGTGGATCGAGCAGGCGGTCGAGGGCATGCTCTACCTCTTCTGGGACATGGGCATTACCGTCGGGCATTCGGTCCGGACACCGGCCCAACTCGTCCGCCTCGCGGGCGAGGACATGGCGATCCGCACCGCCACGCTAGAGGCCCGCTACCTGTGGGGAGACCGCGCCCTCTTCGACGAGATGCAGGCCGGGTTCGAGCAGCACGTCCGGCGCGGCTCTCCCCGCGACTTCGTCGCCGCCAAGCTCGCCGAACGCGACGCGCGCCACGAGCGGATGGGCGACAGCCGCTATCTGGTCGAGCCCAACGTCAAGGACGGCAAAGGCGGTTTGCGCGACCTCCACACGCTATACTGGATCGGAAAATATGTGCACGGCGTGGACAAGCCCGCCGATCTCGTCGCCAAAGGGCTGTTCGATGCCGAGGAATTCCGCCGCTTCGAGCGCGCCGAGCGCTTCTTATGGTCGGTCCGCTGCCACCTCCACCGCGCCGCCGGCCGCGCCGAGGACCGCTTGGGCTTCGACCACCAGAAGGAAATCGCCGAGGCGATGAACTATGCCGATCGTCCCGGAAAGTCGGCGGTCGAGCGGTTCATGCATTTCTACTTCTTGAATGCCAAAGCGGTCGGCGACCTCACCGGCGTCTTCCTCGCCCAGCTCGATGCACAACTCGCCGAGGAAGGGCGGCGCTTCGCACTGGCGTCCGTGTTCCGCCGCGAGCAGGCCATCGACGGCTTCCCGCTCGATCGCGGTCGCCTCACGATCAAGTCGCAGCAATGGCTCGAGGACGACCCCATTCGCCTCCTCCAGCTTTTCCGCACCGCGCAACGCGAAGGGTTGGAGATTCACCCCGACGCGATGCGGGCCGCCGCCAGAGCGGCGCGCCGCGTCGACGAGGTCCGCGACGATCCGCTCGCCAACGCCATCTTCCTCGACACGCTGACCGGACGCGACGCGACCGACACGGTGCTACGCTGGATGAACGAAGCCGAGGTGTTCGGGCGCTTCGTCCCCGATTTCGGCAAGGTCGTCGCGCAGATGCAGTTCGACATGTATCATCACTACACGGTCGACGAGCATACCATCCGCGCGATCGGCCTGACCGCCGCAATCGACCGCGGCGAACTTGCGGACAACCATCCGCTCGCGACCAAGCTCCTCCCCCAGCTCGCCTCGCGGCGCGCGCTCTATGTCGCGGTCCTGCTGCACGATATCGCCAAGGGCCGCGGCGGCGATCACAGCGAACTGGGCGCCGACATCGCACTCGAACTGGGTCCGCGCTTCGGACTCGATCCCAACGAGACGCATCTCGTCGCCTGGCTGGTGCGGCACCATCTGCTGATGAGCGCGACCGCCTTCAAGCGCGATCTTGCGGACCCGACCACGATCGCCGACTTCTGCGCGCAGGTGAAGAGCGCCGAGCGACTGAAGATGCTGCTCATCCTCACCGTCGTCGACATCCGCGCCGTCGGCCCCGGGACCTGGACCGACTGGAAGCGGCGGCTCCTGCGCACGCTCTATGAAGCCGCCGAGGAGAAACTTCGGCTCGGTCACAAGGAGAAGGGCCGCGCCGAGGTCGTCGAACGACGCAAGGGCGAACTCGCCGACACGCTGAAATGGCCGCGCAACGCAATCGCCGCGCACCACAAACGGCTCGGCGACAGCTACTGGCTTGCCGAACCGCTCGGCTGGCAGCGCGCCAATGCCCGGCAGATGGCCGAAGCGGAAAGCGTCATCGGCGCGGCCGAGCCGTCGGTGCAGCTCAAGCGCGATCCCGACAGCGACGCGACGCGCGTCAGCATCTTCGCGCCCGACGCGCCCGGCCTGTTCGCGCGAATCTGCATCGGCGTCAGCGCGGGTGGCGGATCGATCATCGATGCACGCGTCCATACGACCAGCGACGGAATGGCGCTCGACAATCTGCTCGTGACCGATGCGCAGGGACAGCCCTACGACGACGCCCGTCGCCGCGAGCGCCTGCGTGCGTCGATCTACGCGGCACTCGATGCCGAGACGGTACCCGAACCTCCCGAACGCGAAGCGTTGAGCGCGCGCGAAGAGGCCTTCGACGTCCCGCCCGGCGTCATGGTCAGCCAGACCGCGTCGACACGGATGACCGTCGTCGAGGTCAATGCCCGCGACCGCCAGGGCCTGCTCGCGCGGCTTGCCCACGCCATTCATCTGGCAGGCGCGACGGTTCATTCGGCGCACGTCACCACCTACGGCGAGCGGGCGATCGACACGTTTTATCTTACCGACGGACATGGCCGCAAACTCACGACCACCGTGATCGAAACGCTTCGTGCCGCCTTGCTTGAAGCGGCCACCGATACCGTCGCCGCCTGACAGCTCTCAAGGAAAAGGGCCCCGCGACATGATCGCGGAGCCCTTCCTCTCTCTCTGACGGGGAGCCGTTCGGCCCCTTTCGCCTAGCCGCGCTCGGGTTCGGGCGGCGGCGGCGGCGGGGGCGGCGGCGGCGGCGGCGGCGGGCATTCCTCGCTCGCCAGAATTACCGTGCCGTCGGGACAGGTGATCGTCGCAGGCGGCGGCGGGGGCGGCGGCGGCGGAGGCGGCGGGGCCACATCCGGCATCCGCTCGCGCCGGGCACCCAGCGTCCCGCTGATGGTCAGGCCATAGGTGCGCGGCTCGGCAAGAAAGGCGCCGAACAGCTGGTTCGCGACCGGGTAGAGACCTTCGGTAACGCCCCGCGCGGTGTTGGTGGCGAGGCCCGTTCCGATGCCTTGCAGCGGCGCATCGAAGGCCACTTGCAGATAGTCCTCGTCGGTGATGTTCTGGCCCCAGAACTCGACCGCCCAGCTATTCTGCGGTCCACGCAGACCGACACGGGCGTTGAACACCATATAGTCGTCCTGCAGCTTCTCGATATCGAGATCCGAACCGGTGTTGAACTCGCTCATGTAGCGACCGTCGATGTAGAACAGTGCCTTCAGGCCGCTGTCGCCGATCGGCGGCGTCCAGCCGAGCGAACCGGTTACGGTCAGCTCGTTGGCATTAGAAATGTAGCGATCGTTGAGCTGGAAGAGCTGCGGCGAGATGGCCTCGCCGTCCGCGCCGACCAGTTCGCTGCGATAGGCGGTGTCGGCATAGGTGCCGCCGAGGTTGAAGTTCACGTTCGGCAGCGGCTGCGAGAACATTTCGAACTCGATCCCCGCCGAGCGGACACCACCCTTGAGGTCGCCGACGCAATTGCCGGTCGTCGGGCTGGCATCGGCATCGCCGTTGGGCACGTCGAGCTCCGAGCAGCCGTTGATGTTCTCGACCTCGAAGGCGAGGCCGTTGAACTGGTTGAGCTGGAAGCTTTCGAACACCTGGTGGAAGGCGGCGATGTTGATGTCGATCCCGCGACCGTCATACTTCATGCCGAGCTCGAAGGCGTTGTTGATTTCCGGCTCGAACTGCAGGGCGGTCAGGCTCGATCCTGCAATGATCGCCCCGTTACCGCCTGCACGCGGCAGCGGCGTGCGGTCGAGGTTGAAGCCCCCGGCCTTGTAGCCGCGCGAGTAGCTCGCATAGGTGAGGATATCGTCGGTCAGCTTGGCCGACAGGATCGCCGTACCCGACAGCTGATCCTCGGTGCGTTTGTCGGTGCCGGTGAAATTGCCGCCCGGCGTCGAGGGCACGAGGCACGGCAGCGTCTGCAGCGCCGGCGCGGCGACCGAATAGAAGGAACAGAGTGCGTTATTGTCGTTGAGATCGACCGCCAGCTCCTTCTCGTCGTGCGTGTAGCGCAGCCCCACGGTGATATCGATCGCATCGGTGAGCGCGAAGATATTGTGCGTGAAGATCGCGAAGTTGGTGCCGTCCTGGACGTAATTGTCGTCGACGTTGATGTTGAACCCGAGCGGCTGGCCCGTTCCCCCGAGCGCGAGGTTCGTGAACCCGCTGTCCGCGAAGATCGGCGCGCCGAAGTTCGGAAGCTGACCTGCCGGACCAATGCCGAGATCGATCGCCCCGAGGCGCGCGAAGGCGCTCAGCGCGGTAATGTTCGAGACAATGCCCGTGATGGTCGCCTGCGGTGCGCCCGCGAGCAGCGCCTGCTGGAGCTGGCCTGCCAGCGCCTGCCGCACGCCGCCTGCGACGGCGGGGTTGAAGCAGGTGTCGTTCTGCGGATTGAGCAGGCCCGAGGGCGAGCCCGCGCCGATGAAGTTCAGCGCAACGAGGCAGTTGGCATATTTGCCATAGTCTTCGCCGACCGTGAGGTTGTCGTTGACGGTGAGCGTTTCCTTGGAGAAGAAACCGCCGACCAGCCAGTCGAGCGGACCGGCTTCACCCTGGAAGCGCAACTCCTGCGTAAAGGTCTCGAACTTGGTGTTCGCGCTACCGTCATCGTCGCGATAGAGGATGTCGAGATTGTTGAAGTCGGCATCCTGGCCGCGGATATAATCGTTCTGACGATAGGCGGTGATGCTGGTCAGTTCGATCCCGCCCAGATCCCAGACGATCTCGCCCGAGACACCATAATCCTCGACGTCCGACCGATAGGAGCGACCCGGCGTGATCGCGACTTCGCGAACGAAGGTGTCGTCGTTGATGATGCCGCCGAGGCCGTTGAGCAGCGCCTTGAAGGTCGAGGGCGCTTCGCCGACACCCGCGATGAAGTCGCGCGCGGGCAGATAGGTCGCGCCGCAGCATTCCTCGTCGCGATTGGCATAGTCACCGATGAGGCGCACCGACACATCTGCGGACGGCTCCCAGAGAAGCTGACCGCGCACGAGGTAGCGCTGGCGATCGTTGAGCGAGCGACCCGAGATGACGTCTTCGAGGAAGCCGTCGCGCTCGAGATAGACGCCGTCGAGGCGCGCCGCGAGCGTGTCGCCGATCGGTCCCGTCAGCGAGACTTCGCCGCGGCGTAGATTATAGTTGCCGATCGTCCCTTCGACGAAGAATTCCGGCTCGAAGCTCGGCTGCGCGGTGATGATCGAGATGAGGCCTGCCGAGGCGTTGCGCCCGAACAGCGTGCCCTGCGGACCGCGCAGCACTTCGACGCGGTCGATCTGCCCCAGTTCGGTGAGACCGGTGCCGGTACGGCTGCGGTAGACGCCGTCGATGAAGACCGCGACCGAGCTTTCGAGGCCGGGGTTGTCGCCGACCGTTCCGACGCCGCGGATACGCGCGACGCCCGCGCCCGCTTCGGACGTGGTCGAGGACACGAGCAGCGAGGGCGAGACCTGCTGGAGCTGGCGAATGTCGCTGGCGCCCGAATTTTCGAGCACCTCGGCGGTCACCGCCGAAACGGCGAGCGGCACGTCCGAGAGCGCTTCGTTACGACGCGTCGCGGTGATGATGATGGCGGACGTGTCCTGGTTCTGGTCGTCCTGAAGACTGTCGTCCTCGACCGCGCCCGCTTCGGCAGTGGCGCCGTCGGTGGCCTGTGCCGACCCGTCGTCGGTATCGGTCTGTTGCGCATAGGCGGGTGTCGCGATCGCGAACATCCCGGCCGATGCCAAAAGCATAGATTTGCGCATAAGGAGCTCCCCAGTCAGGTATGAAATATTCACCCGGACTACTGTAGGAGCGTGAAGGCGGAAAGCGCTTTGGCGTGATTTTGCTGACTTCGGTGTCAAAAAGCGACCGAGACGGGCAATTCTATTGCATCAATGCAACATCGTGCAGCGCAGCATTTACGCTGCACTGCACGATAGGTTGCTTATACTATACTGAAGTTGGTCGTTACTTCGGCGCGACGACCATCAGCATTTGACGGCCTTCCATGCGCGGACGCTGTTCGACCTTGGCGATTTCGGCCGTATCTTCCTCGACACGGTTGAGCACGGCCATGCCGAGATTGTTGTGCGCCATTTCGCGGCCGCGGAAGCGGATGGTAAGTTTCACCTTGTCGCCGTTCTCGATGAACTGGACGACCTTCTTCATCTTCACCTGATAGTCGTGATCGTCGATATTGGGACGCATCTTGATCTCCTTGATCTCCTGCGTCTTCTGGGCCTTGCGTTTGGCATTGGCCTTTTTCTGCGCCTCATATTTGTGGCGCCCGATATCGAGGAACTTGGCGACGGGCGGATCGGCGTTGGGAGAGATCTCGACGAGATTGAGGCCGATGTCATTGGCCTGCTCCATCGCCTCGCGCGTATACATGACACCCAGATTGTCACCGTTCTCGTCGATCACCCGCACCTTCTGTGCCTGGATGAAATTGTCGTAGCGGGGGCCGGACGGTGGTGGCGGCGACATCCCGCGTCGCGAAATAGGGGGTCGTATAGCGAAATCTCCTCTTGAGTCGTTTCTTGGCGTTGCAAGGCAGCGAGATAGGCATGCCGGGCCCAGAAATAAAGGCCCGCCGCGCATTGGGGTTCCCTCGGCCTGTGCGATCAGGCCGCTTGGAGGTCGTTCAGAAAATGTTCGACGTCGACACGCACCGCGTCGGCGAGTTTCGCCAATTCGCCGCTCGCCGACTTGACCTGCGTGGCGGCTGCAAGCACCGAGCCCGCCCCTTCGTCGACCGTTCGCGCCCGCCGCGCCACGTCGTCCGCCACGCTTGCCGCGCCCTCGACGCCCTGGCTCAGCGCGCTGGTCGCCTGCGTCTGCTGGCGCACCGATGCCGCGATCGCGGTGGCTGCCTGGCTGATCCGCTGAATGGCCGCGTCGACCTCGCGGAACCCCGCCACCGAACTGTCGATCGCACTGCTCATCTGGCCGACCGTGCTGCCGGCGTTCGACGTTGCATCGGCGGTCTGTTCGGAAAGGCTTTTCACCTCGCCCGCCACGACCGCGAATCCGCGCCCGGCTTCGCCCGCGCGCGCCGCTTCGATGGTGGCGTTGAGCGCGAGCAGGCCCGTTTTCTTGGCGACATCGTCGATCATGCCGACCATCTCGCCCACGTTCCTGGTACTGTCCGATAGCCGCTGCACTTCGCCCGCCGTTTGCGTCGAACGATCCGCCGCCTCGACCGCGGAGCCGCGCTGGTCCTCGACCTGCCGCGCGATATCGTCGATCGCGAGGCGGATCTGGTCGGCCGCTGCCGCCGCCTCGCGCACATGGGCCGATGCCGTTCCCGTCTCGCGTGCGACCGCGGACAGTTCCTGCGTGGTATTGCCGAGTTGCTCGAGCATCAGGTCGGCGGTCGCGGAAAGCTGGTCCGCCGCCGCCGCGAGCGTCGAGACCGTCTGGTGCATCCGGCGCGTGAATTCGTTACCGGTGTTGGCGAGATGGCGAGCGCGCTGCTCGCGCTCCTCCACCATCCTGCGATCAGCCTCGAGTGCCGCCTCGCGCGCCTCGCGGTCGCGGCGCTCTGCCGCCATCTTGTCCCGCTCGAACCGCTCGCGCTCGGCAACGGCGTCGCCGAACTTGGTCAGCGTCTGCGCGATCTGTGCCACCTCGAGACTGCGCGCATCGGTCGGTAGCCGCGCATCGAACTTGCCGCGACTGATCCGCTCGGTCGCCCCCATCAATTCGCTCATCGGTCGCTGGACGTGGCGAAGCACCACCCAGATCAGCCCCGCCACCGCCGCGATCGCAGCGAGCATCAACGCTGCCTGCATCGCGATCGACCAGCCGGCGGCGGTGTGGCGTTCATCCACGGTCCGGGTCGTGACCGCGTCGGCAGCCGCGGTAATCGCGAGCAGTCCGTCGATCGCCTCGGTCGACCGATCGAACCATTCGTATGCGGTCATCGGATAGGGAGTGCGCGCATCACTCGCGGCGTAGACCGCCTGACGGACCGCGTCATAGTCGTCGAAATAGTTGCCGGAGGCCGCGTCGATCGCTGCATCGATCGAGCGCGCATTGGCACCCTGCGCGTTCAGCGTATCGACCGTTTCCCAGGCTGCGAGGACGCGGCCACGATTCTCGATGATGACCGAGCGCTGCGTCGGGTCGATGGGTTGGCCGCTTGCAATCTGCCCGCCAACGAGCGCGCGTTCCCTCCCCGAATATTCGCTCATCTCCCATGCGAGATGCTTGAGCATCATGAGGTTCGCGATGTCGGCAGAAGATTGCGCCTGCGTGGCGACCGCGAATCGCAGTGCCTGCGCGGTCATGATCCGATTGGTCGCGGCGGCGAGGAAGCGGACCGCGAGGCCGGGGTCACGCTCGGCAACCGGTGCCTGAACCGCCTTCCCGGCCAGCGCGACCATGGTTTCATAATCCTGTCGCGCAATCTCGAAATCCTTCGCGAGGGCGCGCTCTTCGGCAGTCTGGGGTTCGAAATGCGAGAGCGCTTCGGCCATCGAAGCATCGCCCGCACGCCGCTCGGCCAGTATCGTCTTCAGCCGCTCGGTTGTGACGGGTTTGGCATCCTTCAACGCAATGTAGGTGAGGCCGCGCGAGGTCGCCCAATGCTCGCTGGCCGCGTTGACCTCGGAGGTGAGTATGTTCGCGCGCTTGAGATCGGACGCAGCGCTGCGATCATGGATCGATGTGGTAAAGCTCGACACCGCCAGCCCGATGATGATCGCGGCCATGATGAGAATTGTGATCACGATCGCGCGGACCAGCGAGAACTCCCCGCGCGACACGCGCGAAAAGGTCAGCCGCGCCTGGCCCGAAATCTTGTCGAAGACACTCACCCGCCTACCCCGTGATTCATGCATCGCCCCGAGTGGCGACGTCAATTGAATCACGACTTAGATCGGCGACCCCGAAAAATTGGTTAACATGTTATAAGGGGATGCCGTCCCCGTCAGCGCAAGTCCGGCGGGGTCGCCTCGTCCTTCATCATCGCGACGAAGTCATCCAATGCCATCACCTGCTGGTCGCCCGAGCCGAGGCGCCGCACGGCGACCGTGCCTTCCTCGGCCTCGCGCTTGCCGACCACCGCGATCACGGGGACCTTTTTCAAGCTGTGCTCGCGCACCTTGTAGTTGATCTTCTCGTTGCGAAGATCGGCCTCGACCCGCAGCCCCTCGGCCTCGAGCCGCGCCGCGACATCGCGCGCGAAGCCGTCGGCGTCCGACACGATCGTGGTGACGACCGCCTGCGTGGGGCTCAGCCATACGGGCATCCGGCCCGCATAATGCTCGATGAGCATGCCGATGAAGCGCTCGTAGCTGCCGAAGATGGCGCGGTGGAGCATCACCGGGCGGTGCCGCTCGCCGTCCTCGCCGATGTAGCTCGCGTCCAGCCGCTCGGGCAGCACGCGGTCAGACTGGATCGTTCCGACCTGCCAGGTACGCCCGATCGCGTCGGTCAGGTGCCACTCGAGCTTGGGGGCGTAGAAGGCGCCCTCGCCCGGGAGTTCCTCCCAGCCATAGTCGTCATTGTCCATGCCCGCGGCCTTCACCGCGTCGCGCATTTCCTGCTCCGAGCGATCCCACATCTCGTCGCTGCCGAAGCGCTTTTCGGGGCGCGTCGCGAGCTTGACGGCATAGGTGTAGCCGAAGTCCTTGTAGATGCGGTCGGCCAGCGTGCAGAACTTCTGGATCTCCTCGACCACCTGTTCCTGCGTACAGAAAATGTGCGCGTCGTCCTGCGTGAACTGGCGCACGCGCATCAGCCCGTGCAGCGCGCCGTGCGGCTCGTTGCGGTGGCAGCAGCCGTTCTCGTAGAGCCGGATCGGCAGCTCCTTGTAGCTGGTGATGCCCTGCTTGAAGACGAGCACGTGCGCCGGGCAGTTCATCGGCTTGATCGCCATCCAGTCGGCATCTGCAGCGACGTCAGGCGCAGCGGCCTCCTCCTCGCTCTCCACGTCGGGCACGATGTCGGGGACCGCGAACATGTTCTCCGCATATTTCCCCCAGTGGCCCGACTGGGTCCACTGGCGGACGTCCATCAGCTGCGGGGTCTTGATCTCGTCATAGCCGCCCGCGTCGATCGCGCGGCGCATGTAGGCCTCCAGCTCGCGCCAGATCTTGTAGCCCTGCGGGTGCCAGAAGACGCTGCCGTGCGCCTCCTGCTGCAGGTGGAACAGGTCCATCTCCGCGCCCAGCTTGCGATGGTCGCGCTTGGCGGCTTCCTCGAGACGGTGGAGGTGCGCGGCGAGCTGCTTCTTGTCGAGCCAGGCGGTGCCATAGATGCGCGAAAGCATCGGGTTCGACTGGTCGCCGCGCCAATAGGCACCCGACACGCGGGTGAGCTTGAACGCCTTGGGGTCGAGATAGCCGGTGCTCGGCAAATGCGGTCCGCGGCACAGGTCGATCCAGTCGGCCTCGCCTTCGCCCGTCTTGTACATGGTGATGGGCTCGTTCTCGGGCAGCTCCATCACCCACTCGGCCTTGAACGCCTCGCCATGGTCAATGAAGAACTGGCGCACCTTCTCGCGGTCCCACACTTCACGGATCAGCGGTTTATCGGCCTTGATGATGGCCCGCATCTCTTCCTCGATCGCGGGAAGGTCCTCCTCGGTGAACATGCCGCGACCGGGGGCGGGAGCGAAATCGTAGTAGAATCCGTCGTCCGTCGCGGGGCCGAAGGTGATCTGCGTGCCGGGGTACATGTTCTGCACCGCCTCGGCGAGAATATGCGCGAAGTCGTGGCGCACCAGTTCGAGCGCATCGGTCTCGTCGCGCTTCGTGATCAGCTCGAGCTGCGCATCGCCCTCGAACGGACGCTTGAGATCGCGGACCTCGCCGTCCACGCGCGCGGCGATTGCCGCCTTGGCCAGCCCGGGGCCGATCTCGGCGGCGACGTCATAAGGGGTCGCGCCGGGCTTCATTTCCTTCACGCTGCCGTCGGGCAGGGAGATTTTCGACAGTTCGGTCATGCCGGTTTCCTAGTGCAGCGCAGCAAGAGCTTCAACCAAAAGGAGAATTCAACCTTGCTTGTCATCTTGTCAATGTCGCTTGACAATCACCGAATCGGATGTCAAAGTCGCTTTACATTATGAAAAGGGAGTTTGACCAATGCTTCGATCCAAGATCCGGCCACTGTTCTGGGCATTCGCACTGATCGCCCTCGCCACCATCTCGATGCTGAGCGAATGGGACGGCGCGAGCTTCTGGATCGTGTTCTGCGCCTTAATCGCCATGGGCGTGGCTGATCCCAAAGGCTGTGCCCGCCGCGCCAACGGCGGTTGCTGAACCATGGCCGATCATCCCAACAAGGGACCGATGAAGCGCTACACGGTGCGCCTTCTCGCGGTCATGACGGTCTATATCCTCGCGCTCGTCGGCGGCCAGCTGGCGATGCGCGAGGGGCTGCTGTCCGACGCCGCCGCCTTTCCCATCGCGCTCGTTTGCGGACTCTGCATCACCGCCGTCTTCCTGGTCATCGGCGCGCTGATCGTCGAGATGAAGGACGAGTTCTTGAAGCTGCTGATGGTCCGCCAGACGCTCATCGCGACGGGCATCGCGCTGGGCGCGGCGGCGATGCACGGTTTCCTCAGCGACTTCGGCATCGTCGATCGGGTCGATGCCTATTGGTGGCCGGTGGTGTTCTTCGCGGGCCTGTTCGTCGGGCAGATCGCCAACCGCATTACCTACGGCACCTGGGGCACCACGCTGCGATGAAAAACCGTCTCAAGGTTCTACGCGCGGAGCGCGACTGGTCGCAGCAGACGCTTGCCGACAAACTCGGCGTCAGCCGCCAGAGCGTCAACGCCATCGAGACGGGCAAGTACGACCCCTCGCTCCCACTCGCCTTCACCATCGCCGAGATCTTCGCGCTGAAGATCGAGGATATTTTCGACCCGAAAGGATAGGTCCATGAAATCGATGATGTTCCTTGCCGCCGCGCTTGCGGCGATCGCCACCCCTTTGTCCGCTGCCGCGCCCGCCGCCGCGCAGGACGTCGTGCTCCACGACCATATCCGCACCACGCTCTATGGCGATGCGGGCCCGGTCGTCGTGCTGATCCCCGGGATGAGCACCCCCGACGAAGTGTGGGACGATACGGTCGCCGCGCTTCGCGACACGCACCGCCTCCTCACCGTCGAGGTCCGCGGCTTCGACGGCGAGCGCGGCACGGCAAACGAAGCGGAAGGCGCGTTGGACGGCATCGTTTCCGACCTCTCGTCGGATCTCGCGGCGCGCGGCCTCGAGCCCGCGACCATCGTCGGCCATAGCCTCGGCGGCCTTGTCGCGGCCCAGTTCGGCCTCGATCATGACGCCCAGGCGAAGAACCTGCTGATTCTCGATTCGCTGCCCTTTTTCGGCACCGTCTTCGGCGCCGACCAGACGCTGGAAACGATCGGGTCGCAAGCCGACAGCATGCGCGACATGATCATCGCCCAGGCCGACGCCATGCGCGCGATGGGCGAGCAGGGCACGACCAGCGGCGACGGGGCGACAGGCATGTCTGTCGACGAAGCGACCCGGGTCAAGATCGCCAACTGGAGCCTGAAGGCCGAACCGCTCGTGGTTGCGCGGCTGATCCACGAAGACATGATGCGCGATCTGCGGCAGGAGGTTGCGACACTCCAGATGCCCGTCACGGTCATTCATTTCGTCGAAGAGCCGCTGGGGCAGATGGCGGTCGAGCGTTACGCGACCGACTGGGCGGCCGTGCCGAACGTGCGGATGGTCCCCGTCGATAACAGCCGCCACTTCGTCCAACTCGACCGGCCCGACGTGTTCCTCGCCGAATTGAAGGCGCTCAGCGGCGACTGACGCTCTTCAAAGCGGCCCGACGACGCCCTAGGTGGGGGGCATGACAGACCAGCCCCCCATCCAGCATCTCGACCATGACGGTCGCTCCATCGCCTACCGCCACCGCGAAGGCAAAGGCGTCACCTACCTCTTCCTGCCGGGCTATGCCTCGGACATGGAGGGCGGCAAGGCGACCGCGATCGATTCCTATGCGGCGGACGGCGGGCGCGGGTGCCTGCGCTTCGATTATTCGGGCACGGGGTCGTCCGGCGGCGACTTCGCCGACGGCACGCTCGAACGCTGGCTCGAGGACGTGCTGGCGATGATCGACCATGTCGCCAAGGGCCCTGTCATTCTCGTCGGGTCCTCGATGGGCGGTTGGTTGGCTCTCCTTGCCGCGACCCGTCGGCCCGATCGTGTCGCCGCCCTTCTCGGCCTCGCATCCGCGCCCGATTTTACCGACTGGGGCTACTCGGAAGAGGAAAAGCGACTTCTCGCCACCGACGGAAAGATCGAGCGACCCAGCCGGTACGACGACAGCGTCCAGGTCACGCACAAGGGCTTCTGGGTGTCGGGTGAAAGGCTCAAGGTGCTGAACGGGCCGATCGATTATCGCGGCCCCGTTCGCTTCATTCACGGCGAAGGCGATGCCGATGTGCCCGCGCGCATTTCGGCCGCCGCACTCCAGCGACTGACCAGTCCCGACGTTCAGCTTCGCCTCATCAAGAATAGCGGACATCGCCTTTCCGAACCGCACGAGATCGGCGCCATCCTTGCCGACCTTCATGCCCTCGACCGATTGGTGACGCAGCAATGATCCTTTCCTTCCTCGCCCTTCTCGCCATCCAGGACGCACCGCCCATGCCTTGCACGACAGGCGACACGCCCGCGCAGATGGAATGCAACGCCAAGCTGGCGATCGAGGCGGGGGACCATGCACTGGCGGCCGCACAGTTCGTGACGCTGGCCCAGTCGGTGGACGACCCCGCGAGCAAGGCGCGCGCGCTTGCCGCTGCCGCTCCCTTGTTCGCGGTGGCCGGGAAGCTGGACGACGCACAGGCGACCGCCGCCAATGCCTTGGCACTGAATGCACTCACCCCGCTCCAGCAGGGTTGGACGCATCTCGACCGGGCGCAGGCGCTCTACCGACTCGATCGCAAGGACGAGGCCGATACCGCGTGGCTTGCGGCGGGCGAGACCGTTTCCGAAGATCCCTATTACTGGCTGACGGGCGCGGCGATGGCGCTCCAGAGCCAGCAGTTGGACGCGGCGCGGACCCGGGTCGATGCGGGTCTCGTGCGCGCCAAGGACAGCCCCGAACTGTTGCTCCTGTCGGGGCAGATCGCCCTCGCGGCGGAGGATTTACCCGGCGCGCGCAAGGCCTTCACCGACGCCGTCATCGCGATGCCCTACCATCCGGCGGGCCGTGCAGCCGCCAGGGCCCTCGATGCGTTGACGCCGCAATGACCGCTTATCTCCACGCCATGCTCCGCGTCGCCGATCCCGACGCGACGGTCGATTTCTTCAAGCTCCTCGGCCTTGAGGAGCGTCGCCGCCGCGACGTCGAGGCGGGACGCTTCACGCTCGTCTTTCTGGGCGTTCCGGGCGAAGAAGCCGAAGTCGAGCTGACGCACAATTGGGATGGCGAACCCGAAGGGCTCGAAGGCGGGCGCAATTTCGGGCACCTCGCTTTCCATGTCGACGATATCTACGCGACCTGCGAGACGCTCCGCGACCATGGCGTCACCATCAACCGTCCGCCCCGCGACGGACGCATGGCCTTCGTGAAGACGCCCGACGGCATTTCGATCGAGTTGCTCAACAAGTCTGGCGCGCAGGAGCCGCGCGAGCCGTGGGCGTCGATGGAGAACGACGGCACATGGTAGAAACGCGCGCCGGTTACGAGATCGATCGCGTCGGGCGGTTCGAAATCGCCTGCGTGCCTGCCTTTAGCGATAATTATCACTGGCTCGCGAAGATCGGCGAGACGGTGGCGGTGGTCGATCCGGGCGACGGCGCGGCCTGCCTCGAGGCCGCCGATGCGCTCGGTTGGCCGATCACCCACGTCCTCAACACCCACTGGCACCCCGACCACACGGGCGGTAATCTTGCCGTGAAGGACAAAGCGGGCTGCACGATCGTCGGGCCGAAACCCGAAGCGGCGAAAATCCCCGGGATCGACGAGGCCGTGGACGACGGCGACGATGTGAAGCTCGGCGATGCGACCGGCGAAGTCTGGCACGTTCCGGGTCACACCGCAGGCCATATCGCCTTCTATTTTGCCCAAGACGGGTTGCTCTTTTGCGGCGACACCCTGTTCGCCATGGGTTGCGGCAAATTGTTCGAAGGAAGCCCCGAGGACATGCACGCCTCGCTCCAGCGCTTCGCCGCGCTGCCCGACGACACCAAGGTCTATTGCGCCCACGAATATACCGAGGCGAACGGGACGTTCGCATTGTCGATGGAGCCTGACGACCCTGCGATCCTCGATCGCATGGAGAAAGTGCGGACGGCCCGCGCAGCCTCCCGGCGCACGGTTCCGACCACGATCGGCGAGGAAAAGGCGACCAACCTGTTCGTCCGCGCGCGCGATTCGTTCATGCTAGGGCAACTTCGAGAGGCAAAGGATCGTTTCTAGCCTGGACCGATCTTTCGAGGAGCCTGTCATGCGCGCATTCGCCTTAATTCCCGCCATCCTTCTGGCAGGCTGCGCCGCGACGCCGGCCGACGACTATGCGATGGCGCCCGAGGATCGCATGAAGCTCGACGAGGAGTTGGCGGGATATGTGGTCGGCGAACCTGACCGCTGCCTCGACCTGCGACTGACGCAGCGCCAGACCGTCATCGACGATCGCACCGTACTCTACCGCGATGGTGCCAAACGGGTGGTTGCGACCTTCTCGAACCGCTGTCCAGCGCTCGAACGGCATGGCGAGGTGCTCGTTTTCGAAACCTTTGGAGGTCAGGTCTGCGATTCCGACATCGTGACGTCGATCGATACCAGCACCGGGATGCAGACGGGTGCCTGTGGCATCGAGTCCTTCGTCCCCTACGAACGGGCCGGCAGCTAGTCATGTTGACAGTGCGGGCGGGCGCGGTTCCCGCCATCGCGATCCTGCTTTTCGCGACCGCCTGTGAATCCGCGCCTCCCAGCGACGCGCCTCCTTCGGTGGACGAACAGACCGCGCCCCAGTCGGTCGAGGACATCCGCGCACAGATCGAAGCCGTGATGGCCGACAGCGCGGCCGGATGGAACGAGGGCGACATGGAGCGCTTCCTCGCCATCTATTCCGACGCGCCCGAAACCAGTTTCGTCGGCTCCTCGGGGCTTGTGCGCGGTCGCTCGGCGATGGAGGCGCGCTACCGCGAGGCCTATGACTGGAGCGACCCCGATCCCGCCGAACGCGGCACGCTGTCCTTCGAAACCGAAGATGTGCGTGCGCTGGGTCCGGAGCATGCGCTTTTCATCGCGCGCTATGTCCTCACCTATCCCGACGCCACAAAAGAACCGGCCACAGGCTTTACCAGCCTCGTCTTCGCGCGCGAAGAAGGGGGCTGGCGCATCGTCGCCGACCATTCGAGCTAAGAGGGCGGCTCACCGTCTGTAGAGCGCGCCAAGCCGCTCGTCATACGCGGCCCGGATCTTGTGGCGACGGATGCTCTGCTTGGGCGTGAGCATCTCGTTCTCGACGCTGAAGGGTTCGTCGGCGATGATGAACCGCCGCACCTTCTCGATCACATTGAGGTCCGCATTGACGCGGTCGACCGCCGCGCTCAGCGCCGCGTGGATCTGCTTGTCGTCCATCCCGCGCGTCGCCTCGGCGTCGGGGACCAGGAGCGCGACGATATAGGGGCGATTGTCGCCATAGACCATCGCCTGCCCGATTTCGTTCTGAAGCGTGAGGAGCCCCTCGACCCGCTGCGGCGCGACATTGTCGCCCTTGTCGAGAACGATGAGGTCCTTCTTGCGATCGGTAATGACGATCCGGCCCTTGCCGTCGAGATGCCCGACGTCGCCCGTCAACAGCCAGCCGTCCTTGTCGATGACCTTTTCGGTATCGTCCTTGTTGCGCCAATACCCCTTCATGACGAGCTCGCCGCGCACGCAGATTTCGCCGTCCTCGGCAATGCGCACTTCGGTATTCTTGAGGGGCGGCCCGACCGTCTCCATGCGCACGCCCGCACGCGGACGGTTACAGCTGATGACGGGGCCACTCTCGGTCTGGCCGTACCCCTGCAGCAGCGTGATCCCCATCGCCTGGAAGAACAGCCCGACGTCGGGCGTGAGCGGCGCGCCGCCCGACACCATCGCTTTGTTGTGTCCGCCGAACTTGGCACGCACCTTCTTGCGCAGCGTCATCCCGACGACCTTGTCCATCACGAAATCGCCGGGGCCATATTTGCCCTCGTAGCGCCGCGTTGCGATCGCGACCGCCTTGTCGAGCAGGAATTTGGGCAGCCCGCCTTCCTTCTCGATGGTCTTGAGCATCTTGGCGCGCAGCATCTCGAACAGGCGCGGCACGACGACCATGATCGTCGGGCGGGTCTCCTCGATGTTAGCGGCCAGCTTTTCGAGACTTTCGGCGTAGAAAATCTGTCCGCCCAGCCCCACGGGAAAATGCTGTCCGCCGGTATGCTCATAGGCGTGGCTGGCGGGCAGGAAGGATAGAAAACGCTCTTCCTCGTCCCAGCCGAAATCGTTGGCGATGACGTCGACGCAGCCCTCGACATTATGCAGCACCATGCCGTGATGCTGCATCACCCCGCGCGGCGCGCCGCCGGTGCCGCTCGTATAGATGATGCAGGCGAGATCGTCCCGGCCCTTGGCCTGCGCCTCGTTCTCGAACTTCTCCACCGAAGCGGCGGTCGAGACGATGTCGTTCCAATGGTGGAAGCGCGCGACGTCGGGCGACTGACCGGTGATGATGTCGTCAATCGAGATGATGTGATGGCAGTCGCTCTGGAACAGCACTGCGGGAATGAGCGGCTCGGCAAGTTTCTGGTTGGAGACGATCACCGCCTTGGCGTCCGAATTGCCGAGGATGTGCTGGTGATCGCGCGTCGTATTGGTCGTGTAGGTCGGGACCGTGATCGCCCCCGCCGCCATGATGCCGAGGTCGGACAGCAGCCATTCGGGGCGGTTTTCACTTACCAGCATGACGCGGTCGCCCGGCTCGACGCCGAGGTCGCGCAAGCCCTGCGCCAGCCCCGCCACCTTCTGCGCCGCTTCGCTCCAGCTGATGGAGGTCCACGCGCCGTCTTTCTTGGACCACAGGAACGGCCGGTCCCCCCGCTCGCGCGCGCGGGTGAAGAACATCGTCACCAGGTTGGGAAAATGTTCGAGCTGGGTCCTTGCGGTCATGGCAATGCCACTCCTCTCACATCCTTTTCGGTGCGCGGATCGAAGGCGGCGATCCAGCGCCCGCCGATCTTGTGCACCGCATTCGCTTTGAAACGCGGGCTCGTGACGCGCACATTCCCGTGGCCGCGCGCGGTGAGCGCGGCGGCAAGCGCGTCGGCTCCCTCGCCTTCCTCGACCAGCACGGTCCCGCCCGGCGCATAGACATTGCGAAGCGCGATCGCCTGCCGCGCATCCATTTCGAAATCGATGACCGCGATGATGGTCTTGGCGGTCTGCGCGATGATGGTTGCGCCACCTGCCGCGCCGACTCCGAGCAGCGCCTCCCCGTCGGGACCGAAGACGATCGCGGGGCTCATCGAGGAGCGCGGGCGCTTGCCCGGCTGGACGCGATTGGCCGCGAGCACGCCACCGGGGCCGACGGGATCGAAGCTGAAATCGGTCAGTTCGTTGTTGAGGAAATAGCCGCCGACCATCAGTCCCGACCCGAAGGCGCTCTCGATCGTCGAGGTATAGCTGACGACATTGCCCGCATCGTCGGCAATGGCGAAATGGCTGGTCCCGCTTTCGCGCGGCTCCTGGCCGAAAGCGGTCGCGACATTGCCCGGCGGGTAGCCCGCGCGCGCTTCGTCCATCGCGGACGTCAGCGAGATCGACTGCGACCGTTCGGCGAGATAAGCCTTGTCGAACAGGCCGGGCACGGGGACGGGAACGAAATCGTGATCGCCGAGATAGGCACCGCGATCGGCGAAGGCGAGCCGCGTCGCTTCGGCGAACAGATGCCAGAAGTCGGGGTCGTCGGGGCCCATCGATCCGATGTCGAACCGCTCGAGAAGTCCGAGGATCTGCAACACCGTCGTCGCGCCCGAGGATGGCGGGCCCATCGAGCAGATTTCATGGTGGCGGTAGGTGCCGCAGACGGGCAGCCGCTCCTTGGCGCGATAGGCTTCGATATCGGCGAGCGTCATGTCTGCGGGCGCGACCGGTGCCATCGCCACCGCATCGCGCAGGTCCTCGGCATTGCGGCCCGCGTAAAAGGCTTCGGGGCCCAGTTCCGCGAGCCGTTCCAATGTTGCTGCCAGACGCGGATTGGTCAGGCGCGTACCGACCGGCTTGGGCGCCTCGCCGTCATAATACAGGTCGCGCGCCGCCGCGGTCAGCGGTGCCGTCGGCGAGCCTTCCAACGTGCTGCGCAGCCGTTCGGTCATCGGCCACCCTTCGCGCGCCAGCCGGATCGCAGGCTCGAAAAGCGCCGCCCAGTCGAGCCGTCCGTGACGCTCGTGAACCATCGCCGCGAGCGCGATATTGCCCGGAACGCCGACGCTCTTGCCGCCCGGCACGACCTCGCGAAAGCCAAGGGTCTCGCCGTCCTCGCCAAGGAACCAGTTCTCGTCCGCTGCCATCGGCGCGGTCTCGCGGCCGTCGTAGCTGGTGACGGGTCCGTTGGCGGCGCTGTGCAGCATGAAACCGCCGCCGCCGATCCCGCTCGACTGCGGCTCGACGACGGTGAGCGCGAGCATCACCGCGATCGCGGCGTCGGTCGCGCTTCCACCCTGCGCCAACATCGCCTCGCCCGCCGCCGTGGCGCGCGGTTCGGCGGAAGAGACGGCCCCGGTCACGACCGCCGATGGCGGTTGAGAAGAAGGCGTTGCCGTCGGGGTGGTGGCGCACGCGGTCAGCGAGAGCGTGGCGAAAGCGAAAATGGTGCGCAGCATGACGGTGGGGCTACTCGCTTCCGACGATTTCGGCAATGTTGCCCACGCCCTCGGCCTCGAGCCGCTCGGCCAGCCCCTTCGCCAGCCGTCGCGCGAGGCCCGGACCCTCGTAGACGAGCGCCGAATAGAGCTGAACGAGGCTCGCCCCTGCACGCATCCGCGTCCAGACATCGTCGAGGGTGCCGATCCCGCCCGCCGCGATCAACGGCAGCTTCCCCTTGGTCGCCTTGCGGAACGCCCGGAGCGCCTCCAGCGCCTTGTCGCCGAGCGGCGCGCCCGACAGCCCGCCTTCCTGCACCGCGAACACCGACCGGAGCGTGTCGGGACGCTCGATGGTGGTGTTGGCGATGATCAGCGCATCGACCTTATGCGCCTTCGATACGGCGACCTTCGAGATCGCTTCGACGTCGCCCTCCTCGAGATCGGGCGCGACCTTCAGGAAGATCGGTGGTCCGCCTTCCTCGCGCATGTCGCGCACGGTCTTCAATAAGGCACGCAGCGGCTTGGGGTCCTGCAACTGCCGGAGGCCGGGCGTGTTGGGCGAGGAAATGTTGATGGTGATATAGTCGGCATAGGGCGCCATCGAGACCATCCCGCGCCGATAGTCCGCGATGCGATCCTCGCTCGTCTTGTTCGCGCCGATGTTGATGCCGACGATCCCGCGCGACCGGTCCCGCCCCGCGATCCGCTTGCGCACGACGTCCTGCCCGTCGTTGTTGAAGCCCATGCGGTTGATGACGGCGCGGTCTTCCTTCAGTCGATAGAGCCGCGGGCGCGGATTGCCCTCCTGCGGCATCGGCGTGACCGTTCCGATCTCGACGAACCCGAACCCCAGTCCCAGCATCGCGCGATGCGCTTCGCCGTTCTTGTCGAACCCCGCCGCCAGCCCGATCGGTGAGGGGAAGCGCAGGCCCGCCACCTCCTGCGCCAGGCTCGGCGCGAAGCGTGGCTTCGGCAGCGGCGGAACATGCGACAGCGCCTTGATCGTGGCGCGGTGTGCGGTCTCGGCGTCGGCGGCAAAGAGGAGCGGCCGCATCAGTGGGTACAACATGGAGCAAGCACTAGCGCGGGCACGTCGATGTCGGCAAGTTCGCCGTCAATCGATTCGTCCGAACAGGAGTTTGACCGCATGATCCGCCTGACGCTTGCCGCCGCGCTGCTTGCCACCACCGCCGCCTGCGCGACGCCCGAAGCAGGGCAAGTCTCCTCCGCCACCGGCGCCGAGCCGGCGCCGAACGCGCGGCTTGCAGCGCTGTTCGAAAATTACGATGCCATGCAACTCGAATTCTCGCCGACGTCGAAAGCCTATCGCGGCATCATCGACGAGGATTACGGCACCTGGGGCGATGTTTCGGAAGCCAACGACATCGCGCAGCTGCGCCTCATGCAGGACACCGCCAACGCGATGAAGGCGCAATTCGATCGCGCTTCGCTCAATATGCAGGACCGCATCAGCTACGATCTCTTCCTGCGCGATCTCGCGATGGAAGAGCGGCTGCAGCCGTTCAGCCGTCACGGCTTCCTCTTCAACCAGATGTTCGGCCAGCAATCGGGGCTGCCGGCCTTCCTCATCAACATCCACCGCGTCTCGCAGCCATCGCACGCCGAGGCCTATATCGCGCGCATCTCGGACATGGGCCGCGTGCTCGAGGACTATACGCGCCAGTCGTCCGAGCGCGCCGCGAACGGCATCATGCCGCCTGATTGGGTCTACCCTTATGTCATCGCCGATATCGACAATCTTCTCGCCCAAGGCCTCGACAATGCGGTGCTCGAAGATTTCCGCGGCAAGGTCGACGCGCTCGACCTCGACGCCGCCGCCAAGCGGGACCTCAAGACCCGCGCCGATTATGCGTGGAACGCCAACGCCAAGATCGCCTACGAGCAGCTGCGCCGCGAGATGGTCCGCCAGCAAGCCATGGCCCCCACCGACGACGGCGTCTGGAGACTGCCGAACGGCGCCGATTATTACGCCGCCCAGCTCGCCAACTATACCAATAGCGACATGAGCCCCGACGAGGTCCACCAGCTCGGCCTCGACAATGTCGCGCGGATCCATGCGCTGATGCGCGACATCATGGACGAGGTCGGGTTCGAGGGCAGCCTCCAGGACTTTTTCGAATTCACGCGCACCGACCCGCGCTTCTACGCCAGAAGCCGCGAGGAATATCTCGCCAAGGTGGATGCGGTCTACGCGAAGATGAACCCCGCGCTCCCCGACTATTTCGGCGTGCTCCCGGACGATCCGCTCACGGTCAAACCCGTCGAGGCCTTCCGCGAGAAGAGTGCCGGCAAGGCCTTTTACAATTCACCCGCGCCCGACGGCTCGCGACCCGGCACCTATTACGTCAATCTCTACGAGCTGGACGCCATGAGCCTCAACGAACTGGAGGCGCTCGCCTATCACGAAGGTAATCCCGGCCACCATCTCCAGCGTTCGATCCAGACCGGATTGGACGGCCTTCCCGCCTTCCGCCGTTTCGGCGGGCAGACCGCCTATACCGAAGGCTGGGGCCTTTATTCCGAAGAGCTCGGCAAGGACATGGGCTTCTACACCGACCCCTATTCCGACTTCGGTCGCCTTGGCATGGAATTGTGGCGCGCGGCGAGACTGGTCGTCGACACCGGCCTCCATTACAAGCGCTGGAGCCGCGAGGAGGCCATGGCCTATCTCCAGGAGAATACGCCCAACCCCGAGGCCGACATCCGCAAGGCCATCGAGCGCTATGCCGTGCTGCCGGGGCAGGCCACGGCCTACATGATCGGCAAGCTCAAGATCATGGAGCTGCGCCAACGGGCGATGGACGAACTCGGTGACGACTTCGACTGGGGCGAGTTCCACGACGCCGTGCTCGTCCCCGGACCGGTGCCACTCGACATGCTCGAAGACAATATCCTCGCCTATATCGCCGCGAAGCGAGGATGACCCGCCGCGCCAGTTGCTAACGACTCGCAAGTGGCGGAAATCGGTTGAAAAAGGGCGGGCGCACCGCCATCTCGCCAATCGGAACGAAACCGTCCGATTAGAAAGAGCGATGCGCCTCACCCACCTTGCCGACTATGCCGTGGTCATGATGACCGCCGCCGCCCGTGCCCCCGAGGCGCGTTGGTCGGCGGCTGCGCTGGCGGCCGAGACGGGCGTCCCGCAGGCGACCGCACAGAAACTGATGCAGATGCTCGCACGCGCCGATCTCATCACGGGCCAGCGCGGCGCGAACGGCGGCTATTCGCTGTCCCGCCCGATCGAGGACATCAGCCTCGCCGACATTATCGAGGCGGTCGAAGGGCCCATCGCCATGACCCAGTGCAGCGACGGCAGTTCGGACTGCGCCCTCGACGCCAATTGCAGGATCAAGCCGCACATGGGGTTGGTCGGACAGAAAGTGCGGGGCGCGCTCGGCGCGGTCTCGCTGCAGGAACTAACCCAATGACCGATACCCGCACCCTCACCTCCCGCGAGCAGATGAACCCCGAGGCCCGCGAGGCGCTCGACAAGGAATATGAGTGGGGCTTCTCCACCGATATCGAGCAGGACTTCGCGCCCAAGGGTCTGAACGAAGACACCGTCCGCTTCATCTCCGCCAAGAAGGGCGAGCCCCAGTGGATGCTCGACTGGCGCCTGAAGGCCTACCGCGCCTGGCTCGAGATGGAGGAGGTCGACTGGGCCAAGCTCACGATCCCGCCGATCGATTATCAGGACGCCTATTATTACGCCGAGCCGAAGAAAAAGCCGACGCTGGAATCGCTCGACGAACTCGATCCGGAAATCCGCCGCACCTATGAAAAGCTGGGCATTCCGATCGAGGAGCAGAAGGTGCTCGCCAATGTCGAGGGCGCGCGCAAGGTCGCGGTCGATGCGGTGTTCGACAGCGTGTCGGTCGCCACGACCTTCCGCGAGGAGCTGACCAAGGCCGGCGTCATCTTCATGAGCATTTCGGAGGCCATCAAGGAGCATCCGGAGCTGGTGAAGAAATATATCGGCTCGGTCGTGCCGCAGCGCGACAATTATTTCGCCTGCCTCAACAGCGCGGTCTTTTCCGACGGTACCTTCGTCTACATCCCCGAGGGCACCCGCTGCCCGATGGAGCTGTCGACCTATTTCCGTATCAATGCGGAGAATACCGGCCAGTTCGAACGCACGCTGATCGTTGCCGAAAAGGGCAGCTATGTGAGCTATCTCGAAGGCTGCACCGCGCCGATGCGCGACGAGAACCAGCTCCACGCCGCCGTGGTCGAGATCTACGCGCACGAGGATGCGGAGGTGAAATACTCCACCGTCCAAAACTGGTATCCGGGCGACAAGAACGGCAAGGGCGGCATCTACAATTTCGTCACCAAGCGCGCGCTCTGCGCGGGCGACCGCTCGAAAGTCAGTTGGACGCAGGTCGAGACCGGCAGCGCGATCACCTGGAAATACCCAAGCTGCATTTTGAAAGGCGCGGACACGGTCGGCGAATTCTATTCGGTCGCCCTCACCAACAATTTCCAGCAGGCCGATACGGGCACCAAGATGGTGCACATCGGGTCGGGCTCGCGTTCGACGATCATCTCCAAGGGCATCAGCGCGGGGCGCAGCGACAATACCTATCGCGGCCTCGTGCGCGTGATGCCCAAGGCGGAAAACGTTCGCAATTTCACCCAGTGCGACAGCCTGTTGCTGGGAAGCCAGTGCGGCGCGCATACCGTGCCCTATATCGAGGTCCGCAATCCGACAGCGCAGGTCGAGCATGAAGCGACGACCAGCAAGATTTCCGAAGATCAGATGTACTACGCCCAGTCGCGCGGCCTCGACGAGGAAGCGGCGGTGGCGCTGATCGTCAACGGCTTCGCGAAGGAAGTGCTCAAAGAGCTCCCGATGGAGTTCGCCGTCGAAGCGCAGAAGCTCCTCGCGCTGAGCCTCGAGGGGAGTGTGGGATGACCCCCCCTCTCTTCGCCCTGTCTGCAGTTTTCGCCGCGACCGCCTGCGCCCCGGCCGCTGCCGAGCCCGGCAGTTGTCGCGCCATCGAGCAAGCGTTCCAACGCGAATATGACGCCGCCGTCGCCCGCATCGAGGACTATGTCGCGCGCGCCGAAGCGGGCGAGGACATGACCTATGCCGTGGACTATCACGTCCTCACCGGCGAGGCCGAAGACGTGCGCCGCCGCTTCCACGAGGCGATCCCCGATTGCACCGGCCCGAAGCGCGCAGAGGCACACGCCGACCTTTACCGTCCATACGTGCCGTACGACGGCCCCATCGAATGACCGCGAAAGACTCCATGCTCCAGATTTCAAATCTCCAAGTTTCCGTCGCCGACAAGCCGATCGTGCGCGGCCTCGACCTCACCGTTCCGGCGGGCGAGGTGCACGCCATCATGGGCCCCAACGGCGCGGGCAAGTCGACGCTCGCCTACGCGTTGGGCGGTCGCCCTAATTACGACGTGACCGGCGGCACCGCGAGCCTCGACGGCGAGGATTTGCTCGACATGGATCCGCACGAGCGCGCCGCGCACGGGCTGTTCCTCGGCTTCCAGTATCCGGTCGAGATTCCCGGCGTATCGATGCTCCAGTTCCTGCGCGAGAGTCTGAACGCCCAGCGCCGCACTCGCGGCGAGTCCGAGTTGTCGGGCGCCGACTTCATCAAGCGCGCGAAAGCGCAGGCCGAGGCGCTCGGCCTCGACGCCGAGATGCTCAAGCGCCCCGTCAACGTCGGCTTTTCGGGTGGCGAGAAGAAGCGCGCCGAGATGGTCCAGATGGGGATCATGCAGCCCCGTTTCGCCGTGCTCGACGAGACCGACAGCGGGCTCGACATCGATGCATTGAAAGCCGTCGGCGAAGGCATCAATCGCATCATGCGCGCGCCCGACAAGGGCGTGCTGCTCATCACCCATTACCAGCGCCTGCTCGACTATGTGAAACCCGACAAGGTCCACATCCTGTCGGCGGGTAAGATCGTCAAGACGGGCGGCCCCGAACTCGCGCAAGAGCTCGAAGCCGAAGGTTATGCCGAGGTGCTCGCCTAGATGACGGCACGGCTCCCCTCCCGCGCCGACGAGGCCTATCGCTACGCCGATATCGCTGCGCTGGGCGAAGTCTGGCAAGACCTCGCCGCGCCCGAAAGCATCGAAATTGCTGCGCAGCAAAAGGTGCAGCAAATCTGGATGCCGTCGGGCGAAGCGATCGACGTGAAGCGTGCGCGCATCGTGCTCGAGGCGGGAGCCGAAATGCGCCTGTTCGCGCTCAATGCTGCGGATCGCTACGGACGTGTTGAACTTGATGTCACGCTCCACGAAGGCGCGCATTTCGGCTGCGACATCGCCAGTCTGGGCGCGGGCGAGGCAACGCTCGAAGTCGTCACGACCGTGCGCCATATCGAACCCGAAGCCACCTCGTCGCAGACCGTCCGCAGCGTCCTCGGCGACACGGCTACCGCATCCTATCTCGGCCAGGTCGCCGTGGCGCGAGAGGGCCAGCGTACGAAGAGCGAGCAGGACATCAAGGCCATGCTGCTTTCGCGTACTGCCACCGCCAATGCCAAGCCCGAGCTTGAAATCTACGCCGACGATGTCGAGTGCGAACATGGTGCGACGGTCGGTGAACTCGACCAGCAACAGCTCTACTATGCCGCCGCGCGCGGTCTTCCCCCCAAGGAGGCCAAGGCCTTGTTGCTGGAAGGGTTCGTCGGCAGTCTGTGGGACGACCTTGGGCCCGACAGCGAAATCGCCGGAGTGGCGCGCGAGAAACTGCGCGCCCTGACGCTGTGAACGCCCCCACCGCCCTGAACGCGCTCGACGTGCGGAGCCAATTTCCCGGTGTCGGCGACTGGCACTATCTCGACAGCGCCGCGACCGCGCAGAAGCCGCAGGCGGTTATCGATGCTATCGCCAACGCCTATGGCGCCGATTATGCCACCGTGCATCGCGGGGTCTACGATCGCAGCGCCAACATGACCCGTGCCTACGAGGCGGCGCGCGAGGCGGTATCAAAATATATCGGCGGCAAGCCGGACGAACTCGTCTTCACCCGCGGCGCGACCGAGGCGATCAACCTCGTCGCCGCCACCTGGGGGGAGAAGAATATCGGCGAGGGCGACGTTATTCTCCTTTCGCGGTTGGAGCACCATAGCAACATCGTCCCCTGGCAGATGCTCGCCGAACACTTCGGCGCTGACATCCGCGTCGCAAGCCTCACCGACGATGGCCGCATCGACATTGACGACCTGCGCGCCAAGCTCGACGGACGCGTGAAGCTGGTCGCCTTGTCGCACCTCTCGAATGTCTCCGGCGCGATCCTCGATGCGCACGCCGTCGCCTCCATGGCGCACGATGTCGGCGCCAAGCTGTTGCTTGACGGATGCCAGGCAGCCCCGCGCCTCACGATCGACGTGGCTGCGCTGAACTGCGACTTCTACGCTTTCTCCGGCCACAAGCTCTACGGACCCACCGGCATCGGCGCGCTGTGGACGCGCGGGGACATTCTCGATGCCATGCCCCCCTATCAGGGTGGCGGCTCGATGATCGACCGCGTGTCCTTCGAGGACGGTACGACCTACGCCCCCGCGCCCACGCGGTTCGAAGCGGGGACGCCGCATATCGTCGGCGCGGTCGGCCTCCACGCCGCGTGCGACTGGGTGACCGACACCGGTCTCGACGCCATCCACGCGCACGAGGCCGGCCTCGTCGCCTTCGCGCGCGAGGAACTGGGCGCGATGAACGACGTGCATCTCTACGGGCCGACCGACGGCGCCGGCATCGTGAGCTTCAACGTCGAGGGGGTGCATCCGCACGACGTCGCTACCATATTGGACGATGCGGGCGTCGCGGTCCGCGCAGGCCACCATTGCTGCCAGCCGCTGATGGACTGGTGGGACGTGCCCGCAACGGTGCGGGCCAGCTTCGCAGCGCATAATGACATGAGCGACGTCGCGGCGCTGCTCGAAGGATTGAACAAGGTAAAACGGATTTTCGGATGACCGACGAACGCAAGATCGAGATCGAGGAAGTCGACGCCGTCGACATGCCGCCGCGCGCCCGCGTAGGAGAGGTGCTCGACGAGGAGACCGCCGCGGCGAAGCTCGAACGCAAGCGCGACTATCTCGAAGGTTTTCTGGCGGGAGGCGACAAGCCTGCGGAGGAACCGTCGGAAGACGTGAAGGGCGCGATCGTCGAGATGCTTCAGTCGATCTACGATCCCGAGATCCCCGTCGACATCTACAACCTCGGGCTCATCTATGACGTCGAGGTCACCGACGAGGGCGATGCGACCGTCACCATGACGCTGACCACGCCCAATTGCCCCGTCGCCGAATCGATGCCGGGCGAAGTCGAGGTCCGCACCCTCTCGGTCCCCGGCGTGCGTGACGCCGAAGTGAAGCTCGTCTGGGACCCGCCCTGGGACCCCAGCAAAATGAGCGACGAAGCGCGTCTTGAATTGGGGATGCTGTGATGGCCGTCACCACGCGTCTCGCCGATTATGCCGATGCGGGCGATGCCGACACGCTCGTCTCCCTGCTCGACCATTATGCGCGCGACCCGATGGGCGGGGGCGAACCCCTGTCCGATCACGCCCGTGCGAACCTCATCGATGGGCTTCGCGCCACCGAGGGCGCTTTTTCGGTTCTCGCGTTCGAGGGTGAGGAGGCGATCGGCCTCGCAAACTGCTTCACCACCTTTTCGACGTTCGCCGCCCGGCCCCTCGTCAACATTCACGACATGGTCGTGCGCGAAGACAGGCGAGGCGAGGGCGTGGGCAAGGCGTTGTTCGACGCGATCCATGCCGAAGCGCGCCGCCGCAATGCCTGCAAGGTCACGCTCGAGGTGCTCAACGGCAACGAGAGCGCGAAGGGCCTCTACGCCGCGCAAGGCTATGGAGATTATGAGCTCGACCCTGCAATGGGCCGGGCATTATTCTGGCAGAAGAAATTATGACCGACGTAAAGACCCGCCCCGCCGCCATCACGCTGACGCCCGCTGCCGAGCAGCGCATCGCCGATCTGATGGGCAAGGCCCCCGACGACGCCATCGGTGTCAAGCTCTCGACCCCGCGTCGCGGCTGCTCGGGCCTCGCCTATTCGGTCGACTATGTCGCGGAAGAATCGGCCTTCGACGAAAAGATCGAGACCCCCGGCGGCATCTTCTACGTCGATGGCGCGAGCGTGCTCTATCTCGTCGGCAGCATCATGGACTGGAAGGAAGACGATTTCGCTGCGGGCTTCGTCTTCGACAATCCCAATTCCAAGGGCGCCTGCGGCTGCGGCGAGAGTTTCACCGTCTGACCGGCACGCGTCCCTCGTCCTAGAATTTCAGTCCGTAGCTGACCCGCACGCCCGTATCGGCCGGCGCGGAGGCTACGTGCCCGGGATCGATACGACGGTAAAGGTTGGCGCCGACATTGCCTGCGCCGAGCCGCGTCCAATAGGCCAGCTCCGCCACCCGCTCCCGCCCTGACGGCGCGAGCGCGAAATGCTGGCGCCCGAACGTGGCCGTCTCGGTCGCCGGGTCCCAGCCCGTGGCGAGATCGAGCGCGAGCCCGCCGCTCTCGATGCGCAGCGGCTGCGAGAACCGCAGCGCCATCCGGTCTCCCACGGAAAACAGCGAACGCGTCGCGACATCGACCGCATAGGCACTGCTGGTGAAGGCACCGCCCGAAAAATCGGTCCATCCGCGCCGCGCATCGAGTCCCAATGACCAACCCGCGCCGAGATCCTTCTGCCAACGTAAATCGAGGAAACGCGTGGTCGCTCCCGAGCCGCCGCCCAGCGCCGGCGCGAGCCTGCCACCCAACAAGGTTTCCCGCTCGTCGAGCTGCGTCAGGGTGAACTGCGCCTCGCCCGCCTTGCCGAGCGAACCGTCGATGCCCGCCGCAAGCGCGCGGTAGGAGCCGTCGGGCGCATCTTCGAAGGGAGACAGGACCATGGGCTCGAACACCGATCCGGTCTCCGCCGACAGGGTCAGCCCGACCGCTCCCAAGTCGCGGCGCACTGCGGCGCTGGTCCCGACATTGGCGGCGAAACCGAGGTCGCGGCCGCGCGCGGCGAGAAACCCGCCATCATCATGCGCCGCCAGCTGCGCGCGCATCGCTTCGGCGCCTTCGGAAAACCCCAGTGCGACCGCGGTACTATCGCCGATCTGCGCGACGATGCGGCTGGCCATGATGCGGGCCTGGGGCAGCGCTTCCTCGCTCAGGCGCAACGACTGCGGCGCATCGGCCGCAACCGTCATCGCGACCGCAACCGGGCCTGCATCGACGGCGTGGCGTTGGACGTTCCCCGCAAAAGCGCGCTGCATCGGACGGTCGCCCTGTGCTGCGCCAAGGGTCTTCGATACATCGAGCTGATAAGCGCGATCATAGCTGTCGGTGAACAGAGCGGTCTGCCCCGCGCCAGCGCCCGCGTCACCCGCGGCGGCGGGAAGCGTGCCGTTCGAGAGCGTCGAGATCGCGATCTCGGTGCCCGCGAGCGAGGTCGTGCCGCGCGGCGCGAAGGCGCGCGCGAGGTTGAGCCGCCCACGCCCGAACTGCGCGTCGACCCCCGCCGCCCCCAGATCGTCGCCGGTGGTCAGTAGCAGTTCGACGATTTCGTTGCCCGTCAGGTTCGGAAAGGCATCGGCGAGCAAGGCTGCCGCGCCGGCGATCACCGGCGCGGAAAAACTCGTTCCCGACCAGAGATAGCGCTGCCCGGTATGATCGGGAGCGGCCATCCGTCGGCCATATGCCGCCAGATAATGGTCGGCCATTCCCCCGCCCGCGCGATTGGAGAAGCTGGCGAGCACGCTGTCGCTCCCCGTGCTTCCGCCGAGCGCGCCCGCGATGATGACCATGCCGGGCGCACTCGTCAGGATATCGCGCGCAAAACCGTCGGGAATGTCGACCCCGTCGTTGCCCGCCGACACGATCGTCACCACACCCGCAGCCGAAGCACGGCGTACCGCTTCGGTCACTCGCCGGCCGGCGCCCTCGCCGCCGAGCGACAGGTTGATGACCCGTGCTCCGGCCTGCACCGCGCCATCGATCCCGCGCGCGATCGCATCGTCGTAGAAGGAGCAACCATCCTCGCTCGCGCAGCTGCCGGGATCGTCGGCGCGATAGGCGATCACGGTCGCCGCATAGGCCACGCCCATGGTCTCGCGTCCGTCACGCGCAGCGGCCGCGACGGCGGCGACCGCGGTGCCGTGCCCGTCTTCGTCGCGGATCCCCCGCACGCCCGCCGTGTCGGCACTCGCACTCGATACACGGCCCGCGAAATCGGGAAGGTCGGGATTGATTCCGGTATCGACGATCGCGATCCCGATGCCCTGCCCGCTCGCTTCCGTATCATAGGCAGAAACCGCCTGCGCCGAAACGGCGCCTGCCGAATTGCGATACTCGCCGGTGTCGTAATTCACCCGAGCGCTGGTCGGCGTCGGGGTAGGGGTGGGTGTAGGCGTCGGGGTGGGTGTCGGCGTCGGATTGGTGCCCGTCGGTGGCGGCGGGGTCGGCGCGGGACGCGTGGCAGTGCTCCCCCCGCCACCGCACGCCCCGAGCATCAGCGCCAATGCGCCAATACTCACCATCGCACCCCGTCCCGCCTTGGCCTTTTGCATAGCATCCCCACATCAACGCACTGATAACGTGGGACTTTTATAAGCAGGTCTAGCTTGCTCGTTGCTGAAGGGCCCCGCGAGCGCTACCTCTCTGAGCGTGACCCCGCTCGACGTCTCCCCCATCCGCGACTGGATCTTCGATCTCGACAATACGCTCTACCCCGCCTCGAGCGGGCTGTTCGCCCATGTCGACGAGCGGATGACCGCCTATATCGCCCGGCTGCTCGGCGTCGATTCGGCGCAGGCGCGCCAGGTGCAGAAAGACTATTTCCATCGCCATGGCACCACGCTCGCGGGCCTGATCGAGCATCACGACGTCGATCCGCATCACTTCCTTGAAGACGTCCACGACATTCCGATGGAGGCGCTGACCCCCGACCCACGGATTGCCGAAGGCATTGCGCGGCTCCCGGGCCGTGCCTTCGTCTATACCAACGGCGACGCGCCCTACGCCCGGCGGGTGCTCGAACGAATCGGGCTCGGAAGTCACTTCGTCCACGTCCATGACATCCACGCCTGCGCCTATCGCCCCAAGCCCGAACGCTACGGCTATGATTGCCTGATCGATCAGTTCGATATCGATCCCGCCCGCGCGCTGATGGTCGAGGACATGGCGAAGAATCTGAAACCCGCCAAGGAACTGGGCTTCGCGACCGTCTGGGTCGACAACGGCTCCGAACAGGCGGTAGAGGCACCCGACACCGCGCATGTCGATCTTCGCATCACCGATGTGGGCGACTGGCTGGAAACTTTGTTCGAGGACGAGACATGAGCAAGCTGCAATCCACCATCGAAGCCGGCTGGGACCGCCGCGACAGCGTCTCGGCGAGCGATACCGATCTCGCCGAAGCCGTTCGCGAAGCCATCCTCAAGCTCGACAGCGGCGAAGAACGCGTTGCCGAACCCACGGGCGATGGCTGGCAGGTCAACCAGTGGCTCAAGAAAGCGGTGCTGCTGTCCTTCCGCCTCAACCCCATGACCACGATCGAGGGCGGTCCCGGCGGCGCACCCTGGTGGGACAAGGTCGAGAGCAAGTTCCTCGGTTGGGGCGAGGAGCAGTACAAGAGCGCGGGCTTCCGTTCCGTTCCCGGCGCCATCGTCCGTCGCGGCGCGCATGTCGCCAAGGGCGCGGTGCTGATGCCGAGCTTCGTCAATATCGGCGCCTATGTCGGCGAAGGCGCGATGATCGACACCTGGGCGACGGTGGGCTCCTGCGCGCAGATCGGAAAGAACGTCCATTTGTCGGGCGGTGCGGGCATCGGCGGCGTGCTCGAGCCGCTGCAGGCCGAACCGACCATCATCGAGGACGATTGCTTCATCGGCGCGCGCTCCGAAGTCGCCGAGGGCGTCATCGTCGAGAAGGGCGCGGTGCTCTCGATGGGCGTGTTCCTGTCCGCCTCGACCAAGATCGTCGACCGCCATACGGGCGCCGTCCACTACGGCCGCGTGCCTGCCTATTCGGTCGTCGTCCCCGGCACCATGCCCGGCCGCGACGGCCAGCCGGGCCTCGCCTGCGCGGTGATCGTCAAGACGGTCGACGAGCGCACGCGCTCGAAGACGAGCATCAACGAATTATTGCGGGACTAAGGCTCAGAACGCCTCGCCGACCAGCGCGATCGCCTCGGCGTCGGACCAATCGCGGTCGCCGAGATAGCGCCACACTTCGCGGCCCTCGGCATCGTAGAGGATCGTCGTCGGCATCACATTGACCGGCAGCGCGTCGGAAAAGGCCATCTTCGCGTCCTGCCACGGCTCGACGTCGCCGAGCCCCTGCTCTTCGAGGAAGGCGCGCACCGAGGCGGCCGGCGCCATGTCCTGGCTCAGCGTGAGCACATTGGGGATACCCGCCGATTCCAAGGTCGAGAGTTCGACCAGCGTCGGCAGTTCCTCGACGCAGGGCGCGCACCAGCTCGCCCAGAGATTGACGAGCAGCGGCTGGCCGTCGGCATAGTCCGCCAGCCGGACGACTTCGCCCTCGCCCGACGTCATCTCGATGTCGGGCATCATCGCACCGGCATGACTGCGGTCGAGGCCGCCCGCTTCGGCGACGACCGGTTCGTCGGTGACGGGCGCGGATGCCTCGTTGCCGCACGCGGCGAGGAACAGGGCGGCGCAGGCGATCGTCAAGGTGCGTATCATGGATCAGGGGGTTAAGCGGTTGGCATCGCGCCTGCAATGCGGCATTCGGTCTTGCATGACACGCTGGCTCCTCGCTCTTCCCCTGTTCGCGCTTGCCGCCTGCGGCGATGCGGGGCCGCTGAAGCCCGCGACCGGTGCCGACCTGCCGCCGCGCCCCGTGCTTGCGCGCACCACGCCCGACGCCGACGACCTGTTGATCCCGCCTCCCGCCGCGCGGCCCGAGCGGATCGACGAGATCGTCACGCGTTCGACCCCGCGGCAGCCCGACCCGTTCGACCTGCCTCCGCCCGAGGGCGGGGCGGCACCGCAACCCGATCCCACCGATGTCGAAAGCGAGGACGTCGACGTATCCGACATCCCCGGACCCGATGTCGAACTCGACGACGACGGAGAATGACCCCCATGAAGCCCGTCCGCACCGCCATCTTCCCCGTCGCCGGCCTCGGCACGCGCCTGCTGCCCGCGACCAAGACGATGCCCAAGGAAATGCTGACGATCGTGGATCGCCCGCTCATCCAATATGCCGTGGACGAGGCGCGCGAGGCGGGAATCGACCGGCTCGTTTTCGTCACCGGACGCGGCAAGTCGAGCCTCGTCGACTATTTCGACATGGCCTACGAACTGGAGCGCACGCTCGACGACAAGGGCAAGGACAAGGCCGTCCTCGGCACCAGCCGCGCGGGGTTCGGCGAACTGGTGACCGTCCGCCAGCAGGAACCGCTGGGCCTCGGCCACGCCATCTGGTGCGCGCGTCACATCGTGAAGGACGAGCCCTTCGCCGTACTCCTCCCCGACGACCTCATGGTCGGTCAGCCGGGCGCGCTCAAGCAGATGGTCGATGCCTACGACCAATATGGCGGCAACATCGTCTGCGCGCAGGACGTCCCGCGCGAGCGGACGTCGAGCTACGGCATCGTCGATCCCGGCGAGACGCGCGGCAAGGCGACGCAGGTGAAGGGCATGGTCGAAAAGCCCGCCCCCGCCGACGCGCCCTCGACGCTCGGCATCGTCGGCCGCTACATCCTCCAGCCCGAAGTGATGGACAAATTGGGCGCGCACGAGAAAGGCGCGGGCGGCGAGATTCAGCTCACCGACGCGATGGCCAAGCTCATCGACGAACAACCTTTCCACGCCCTCGCCGTCGACGCCGTCCGCCACGATTGCGGCAACAAGGAAGGCTTCGTCCTCGCCAACCTCGCGCTCGGCATGGCCGATGCGGACGTCGCGCCGGTGCTAAAGGAATGGCTCGACCATTCCTAATGCTTTGACGTGTTCTGACGATCGTCCACTGCTCCTCGCCACCCGCTCGATGATCGCCAACGGTTTAGTTTCCACAAGCTATGAGAGCACACGCACGGGACAATGATGAAATCAGATGAAGAAATGGATCGAAATGATAATATTTCGATATTGCTTGCTACAGTGACAGCCTTTGTTCCGGCTATCTTTCTATTCTTCTTCTATGACTTCAATATGGCTTTCTTCGTCTTTTGTGCCGTTTTCTCTCCCGTTTGCTTTATCATGGCCTCTTATCATCGGGACAAAAAGAGGGTTGGGATTCCGGTAGGTATCGTTTTCTTATTTCTCAATATGGTGTCGGTCTTGCTCTTCGACGCCTACTTACGCGATACAGCCAGTTTCTTCATCGCTATGTTTTTCACGATGGAATTGTGGTTGATGGCCGTAATAACCGAAAAGGCCGAAAATCGAGACAAGCCAACGTCATAAGTCTTTCATGCGACCAATCGCGAGACCCGATCCAGCGATCATGCCGCTGAACGTAAATATCGGGCGGCCCATCAAGCCTCCAGCTCGACATCCCAGTACAGATAATCGCGCCAGCTTTCGTGCAGATAGTTGGGCGGGAAAGCGCGGCCATATTCCTGCAATTGCCAGCTCGTCGGGCGGATGGGGTCGCCCCCGTGAAGCGGCATGCTCGCCTGCTTGGGCGTGCGCCCGCCCTTCTTGAGATTGCACGGCGCGCAGGCCGTCGCGACATTCTCCCAGCTGGTGACGCCCCCCAAGCGGCGCGGAATGACATGGTCGAAGGTCAGTTCCTTGTGCGTCCCGCAATAGACGCAGGAGAAGCGGTCGCGCAGGAACAGGTTGAACCGGGTGAAGGCCGGATATTCGTTGGGCCGCACATATTGCCTCAGCGCGATGACGCTCGGCAACTTGATGTCGCAGCTCGGGCTGTGCACCGTCCTGTCGTAGTGATCGACCACATCGACGCGTTCGAGAAACATCGCCTTGACGGCAGTCTGCCACGGCCACAGGCTTAAGGGATAATATGACAAGGGCGTATAGTCGGCGTTCAGCACCAGCGCCGGACAATGATCAGGATGGCGCGAAACTTCCGGATGCACTTCAACCACGACAAGGATCTCCTCGGCTCGGTCCCCAACGGGTCCGCCGCCGCCTCCCTGGCGCATCGCACTCACCTTGCGGGAGACCGGCAGCCGCAGCCCGTCTTTCCGTCTGTCCCCCGTCCGATGCCAACCGCACGAGTCAGGATGATGACACCAGAATCTTCAGAATCTGACAAGAGTCACTTTTGCAACAGGTGCGCGCCTTGATCGTCACGCGCTTCGCCCCCTCGCCGACGGGGCTATTGCATCTCGGCCATGCTTACAGCCTCGCCCGCGGGGTCGCCGCCGCACGCGCCGTGGAAGGCGAAATCCGCCTGCGCATCGACGATCTCGATCCCGGCCGCTGCCGCCCCGAATATGTCGAAGCGATCCACGAGGATATGGCATGGCTGGGCGTGACGTTCGATGGTGACGTCATGACGGCATCGATGCGCACCGACGCCCATCTCGCCGCGCTGGAGAAACTGAAACGTCGCGGCCTGCTCTATCCCTGCTTCTGCACCCGCAAGGATATCGAGGCGGCACAGGCCGCGCCGCACGGCGACCCCGGCGCGCATTATCCCGGCACCTGCCGCGACCTGCCCGACGAGCCTGCACGCCGCGAGGCCGAGCCGCACAGCTGGCGTCTCGATGCGGAAAAGGCATTGGAGCGTATCGGAACGCTCCCCGCCTGGGATGATATCGCGACTGGCATCCAGTTCGCCGACTATGACGCCATCGGCGATGCGGTGCTGGCCCGAAAGGATGCGCCCGCCGCCTACCATCTCGCCTGCGTCCTCGACGATGCCGCGCAGGGCGTAACGCTCGTAACCCGCTCGGCGGACCTCGCCCAATCGACGCCGATCCAGCGCGTGCTGCAACTGCTGCTCGGCCTGCCCGAACCCGCCTATCTGCACCACCCGATCGTCGTCGACGAAACCGGCAAACGCCTCGCCAAGCGGGACCTCGCCCCCACGCTCGCCGCCATGCGCGAAGAGGGTGTCGACGGCCCTGCGCTCTTCGCCGACCTCATGGCCCAAAGACTGCCCTTGGGTTTTGCCCTCGCCGATCCTACATCCATCTCATGACCACGCTCCTCATCCTCGCGCTCGTCGCGCTCATGGCCGCCACCGCCTATGTGTTGGTGCGCGGTGTCATCGCCATGGCCTCGGGCAAGGACATGACGGGCGCCAAGCAGCAGGATTACATGCGCAAGCGCGTGCTCTATCAGGGCGCCGCGATCATGGTGATCATGCTCATCCTGCTTGCGACCCGCTAGGCACGCGTTCACAACCGGCCACATGGTCAAACTCAACAAGATCTACACCCGCACCGGCGATGATGGCACGTCCGGCCTCGTCGATGGCAGCCGCGTGCCCAAACATGGTCCTCGCATGACCGCCATCGGCGATGTCGACGAAGCCAACAGCGCGATCGGCGTCGCCATCGCCGTGCTCGACGACGGCGACCTGTTCGATGCACTCCGCCGTATCCAGAACGAACTGTTCGACCTCGGCGCCGACCTCGCCACCCCCGAGGGCATCGACGGCGCGCTGCGTATCCAGCCCGAACAGGTCGAGCGGCTCGAGCAGGAGATCGACCGCTACAACACCGACCTCCCCGCGCTCGACAGCTTCGTCCTCCCCGGCGGCGATGCTGCGACCGCCCAGCTCTACCTCGCCCGCGCCGTCGTGCGCCGCGCCGAGCGCCACGCTGCCGCGCTCGCGAGCGAAGAGCGAATCAATGCCGATGCGCTCGCCTATCTCAACCGCCTGTCGGACCATCTTTTCGTCGCCGCGCGTTGGTGTGCGGTGAAGGGGTCGGGCGAGATCAAGTGGCAGCCCGGCGCCACCCGCTAATCCAGATTGGTGACGCCCGCATAGCATCGCCGCCACAAATGATGTTAAGGTGATGAACGTGGCCCGATCGGACGAGCACCCCAGGCCGGATCTCGGCAAACGCTATGCGGCAACCCGCAGCCTGACGCTCGACCTTGCATCGCCGTTGTCCGACGCCGACGCGACGCTCCAGCCGCACGAGGATGCCAGCCCGTCAAAATGGCATCTCGCGCACACCAGCTGGTTTTTCGAAACCTTCATCCTTCGCGACCACGTCAAGGGTTACGACCTTTACGACGCCAAATGGCCGTTCCTCTTCAACAGCTATTACGAGGGCGAGGGCGAACGCCATGACCGCGCCCGACGCGGCATGGTCTCGCGCCCCTCGCTCGACGAGATCCGGAACTATCGCAAGCATGTCGACGCCGCGCTGCTCGACGCGCTCCCCGACCTCGCCCCCGAGGTCAAGGCGTTCATCGAGCTTGGCATCCAGCACGAGCAGCAACATCAGGAGCTGTTCCTCACCGACATCCTCGCCACCCTCGAAGCCAATCCGCTCGATCCCGCTTACATGCGCGGCGGCCCTGTCGCCTCGGCGTCCACGCCGGAGCTGACGTGGACGTCGCATGCGGGCGGCCGCGTCGCGATCGGCGCCGACGGCTCGGGCTTCAGCTTCGACTGCGAGCGTCCGCGGCACGACGTGCTGCTCAATACCTACGCCATCGCCGACCGGCTGGTGACGCAGGGCGAATGGGCTGCGTTCATGCAGGACGGCGGCTATTCCACGCCTTCGCTCTGGCTTGCCGACGGCTGGGCTTGGGTGTGCGAGAACAAGGTCGAAAGCCCGCTCTACTGGCGGCTGCTCGACAACCAATGGTCGCGGTTCACCCTTGCCGGACGCCGCCCGATCGAGCCCTCGCGGCCCGTGACCCATGTCAATTATTTCGAGGCCGACGCCTATGCCCGCTGGGCCGGCCATCGCCTGCCGACCGAGGCCGAATGGGAACATGCCTATGCCGACGCCGACCCCACCCGCGGCAACCAGCTCGACATCGCCAAGGCGGTGATGCCTGCGGGCGGGCACGAGCCCTTCGGCGACTGCTGGCAATGGACCCAGTCCGCCTATCTCTCCTACCCGGGTTTCGAGCCCGAGCCCGGCACGGTCGGCGAATATAACGGCAAGTTCATGTGCGGGCAGTTCGTCCTGAAGGGTGCGTCCTGCGCCACCCCGCGCGGTCACAGCCGTGCCACCTATCGCAATTTTTTCTACCCGGCCCAACGCTGGCAATTTACCGGAGTGCGTCTTGCCCGAAACGACTGAGGCGGTGCGTACCGTCGATCCCGCCTTCCGCGAAGACGTGCTCCGCGGTCTGCGCGAACCGCAGCCCGCCATTCCCGCCCGCTGGCTTTACGACCGGCGCGGGTCGGAACTGTTCGACGATATCACGCGGCTCGACGAATATTACCCGACCCAGCGCGAGACGCAGATCATGCGCGACAATGCCGCCGACATCGCGGCCAAGGTCGGCACCGGCGGCGCGCTGATCGAATTCGGCGCGGGTAGCGTCACCAAGACCCCGCTGATGATCGAGGCGCTCCAGCCCGACCATTACGTCCCCATCGACATTTCGGGCGATTATCTGCGTGACAGCGCGAAGAAGCTCGAAACCGATTATCCCGGTCTTGCCGTCGATCCCGTCGAGGCCGATTTCACCAAGCCCTTCGACCTTCCAAGCGCCATCGACGGCTTGCACCGCGTCGGCTTCTTCCCCGGCTCGACGATCGGCAATTTCGTGCCCCGCAGCGCCGCAGATCTCCTGCGCACGTTCCGCGACATCCTGCACGCCGACAGCCAGCTCCTCATCGGAATGGACCGGATCAAGGACCTCGATCGCCTGAAAGCAGCCTATGACGACCGCGAGGGGGTCACGGCCGCCTTCGACATGAACCTGATCACGCGCATCAATCGCGAACTGGACGGCACCATCCCGGAAGATGCCTTCCATCATGAAGCGCGCTGGAACGAGATGCTCGGCCGCATCGAAATGCACCTCGTCGCCGGCGAGGCGGTCGACTTCAGCATTGCGGGCGAGACGTTCCACTTCGACGCGGGCGACACGATCCACACCGAAAACAGCCATAAATACGGCCCCCGGGGCGCACGCACGCTGTTGCTCGCGGGCGGTTGGACGCCGGTCGCCGAATGGACCGATGCCGACGACGACTTCGCGTTCATCCTCGCCCAGGCCCAGCCCCCGCGCTTCGCGCCTTAAACGCTGTGTTGCGGGGTTCGGACGCCGTCGCTACATCGGCCCCATGATCGCCGCTCTTCTCAACATCATCTCCTACGCGCTTACGATCCTTTTCTGGATCATCATCGCGCAGGTCGTCATTTCGTGGCTGTTCGTCTTCCGGGTGCTCGACCCGTACAACCGCACGGTCGCCAGCATCGTCGAATTCCTCGAGCGCGTCACGCACCCCATCTATCGGCCAATCCGCAAGCTGCTGCCCGACTTCGGTGGCATTGACCTGTCGCCGATGGTGGTCATCTTCGGCATCATCGTCTTGCGCGACATGGTCCTGCCGGGGATCCTGCTCGAAATCGGCCCGACGATCACCCGATGAGCGCGGCCCTGATCGACGGCAAGGCCGAAGCCGCCAAGGTTCGCGCGCGCGTTGGTGAAGCCGTCGCCGCCTTCCGTGCGAAAGCCGGCCGCGCGCCCGGCCTTCATGTCGTCCTCGTCGGCGAGGATCCCGCCAGCCAGGTCTACGTCCGCTCGAAGGAGAAGGCGACGCGCGAGGCGGGGATGGAAGGCGAACTCCATCGTCTCCCTGCGGACACGCGCCAGGCCGACCTCATCGCCCTCGTCGACCATCTGAATGCCGACGATGCCGTCGACGGCATCCTCGTCCAGCTTCCGCTGCCCGACGGCCTCGACGAAGCCGAAGTGCTCGACACGATCGACCCCGCCAAGGACGTCGACGGCTTTCATGTCGTCAACGCAGGGCGCCTTGCGGTCGGCAAGGACGCGCTCGTGCCCTGCACGCCCTACGGCTGCCTCCACCTTCTCAAGGAACGCCACGGCGACCTGTCCGGCCTGCACGCCGTCGTCATCGGCCGCTCCAACATCGTCGGCAAGCCGATGGCGCAGTTACTGCTCGGCGAAAACGCGACCGTCACCATCGCGCACAGCCGCACGAAGGATCTGCCTGCGCTGGCCCGCACCGCCGACATCCTCATCGCCGCGGTCGGTCGCGCGGAGATGGTGAAGGGCGACTGGATCAAACCCGGCGCGACCGTCATCGACGTCGGCATCAATCGCCTCGACCCGACGGAGCCGGGCGGAAAATCCCGTCTCGTCGGCGACGTCGCGACCGAGGAGGCTGCCGAGAACGCTGCCGCCATCACCCCCGTGCCGGGCGGCGTCGGCCCCATGACCATCGCCATGCTGCTCGCCAATACGCTGCGCGCCGCGCACGCGCGCGAAGGACTGGAGCCGCCGCAGCTATGAACGAACTCTTCGCGCTCTTCGGCTCGGCCTTCGTGACGCTCTTCGTGATCATCGATCCGCCGGGCAACGCGCCGATCTTCGCCGGCCTGACCCGCGACGCCACCGCAGCGCAGCGCCGCCGGATGGCCTTTCGCGCCGTCATCGTCGCCTGGTGCATCCTCATCTTCTTCGCCTTCCTTGGCGAAGCCTTGCTGTCCGCGCTCGGAATCAGCCTCGCCGCCTTCCGCATCGCGGGCGGGATCATGCTGTTCATCATCGCTCTCGACATGGTGTTCGAAAAGCGCACCGAGCGCCGCGAGAAGCGCGCCGACGAGATCGAAGGCACGCCCGAGGCCGAAGACGTGTCGATCTTCCCCATGGCGATCCCGATGATCGCCGGTCCCGGCACCATCGCCGCCATGCTGCTCTTCATGGCCAATGCCACCGGGGTTCAGGACGTGGTCGTCGTGCTTGCCGCGATGACGCTCGTCATCCTCATCACGCTCGTCGCGCTGTTGACCGCCGGGCCGCTGATGAACCTCATGGGCGCCAAGGTCGAAGCGATGATCACGCGGCTCTTGGGCGTCATCCTCGCCGCACTCGCCGCCCAGTTCGTCATCGACGGCATCACGCAAAGTCTCATCAGCGAACTGAATATAAGCGGATAGGCAGACCCTTCAGCCACGGGGCATCGTCGCGTTCCAGCCAGTCCGGCACCTCGCCGCGATAAAGCCGCGCTTCCAGATCGTCGCCCTCGGCCTGTCCCTCGGGCCGCGGTTCGGCACAGATCATGACCTTGGTCGCGCCCAGCGCGCGCACGGTGCGCGCCGCCGCCGCATCCTCCTGTGGCGGCGCCTGAAGCACCGAAAGCACATAGCCGATGGCGGCGTCGTTACGGTGATAGGGGCCCACGATCGTGCGGTGATGCGTCGTCACCAGCAGCCGCGGGGCGAGGTCGATGTGCGAGAAAATCGTCGTCGCCGGCAGCGCATCGAGCTGCGAGAGGACATAGTCGTCGCGGCATTCGAGGCGCGGCTCGTTACCCAATTCGGCGCGCAATTCGGCCTTGGCACGTTCGGTCGCATTCTTGGGCATCTTGGTCGCCAATGGGAGCCACAGGACGTTGAGCGCGACCAGTGCGACCCCGACTGCGCCCAGCACGCGCACCAGCAGCGAACCCGACGCCCGCGCCTTGGGAAAGAGCAGCGCGAGCAGCATCATCGATCCCGGCAGTGCCAGCAGTTGCGCCGCCGCGCCCGCCCGGACCTGCCAGAAGAGAAGCGCGCCCATCACCAGTGCGGGGATCCCCAGCAACAGGACCTGTCGGCGCGTCTCGCCCTCGGCGCCGTTGGCGCGCCACCAGAGGACATAGCCGACGAGGCCCGTCAGCACCGGCCCCAACGACTTTACCCGGAACCCCGGGCCATGCTCCATCAGGCCCTGCGCTTCGGTCACGCGCGACAGCCACATTTCGGCAACCCGCGGATCGACGCCCTCGAGCCGGGACAGGCATTGCGGAAACGCCAACGCGTGCACCGCCGCCAAAAGGATGCCGGCACCCGCCGCCCACGCGAACCGCGCGGCGGCGCCTTGCGGGGTGCGCCACGCCAGTAGCACCGCAAGCGCACCCGCCAGCAGCATGTCGACCGTCCAGACCGGAGTCAGCGCGTCGCACAGCATCGCGCGGTTCGCCTCGGACGCGAACAGGAGGAAGCCCACCCCGCACCCCAGCGCGAGACTGGCGCCATAGGCACCCAGGCGCCGCGCTTCCTCGGCGCGCCACACCCAGCCGAGCACCAGTCCCGCGCCCACCAGCGCCAATGGGATGAGCATTTCGAGCCCGATGGCGAGGCTCGTCGCGCTGGCGAACCCCGTCACCAGCCCGCCCCGGCGCCGCTCGGGGTCGACCGCCCCCGCCAGCACGAACGAGAGCGCCGCCAGCTGCCAATTGTGATGGTCGAGCCGCAGGGGCCAGAAATTGAAGGCGAGGCTCGCGGAGAAGATGAAGGCGATGGCCATAAGCGGCGCCATCTTCGGCCCCACCACGCGCCGGACGACGAGCCCCATACCGATGAGCGCCACGAACATGGCGAGCAGCGGGGCGATCACCCCGGCGAACCGCTCCGCCGTCGCCATCCCGACGAAGGGTTCGAACAGCAGGATGAGGCCAGCGATGGGCAAGTCGACGATCCGCGACCAGTGGATATCCGCGCCCTCGGGGCTGAGCATCCGGTATTGCCTGAGGTCGAACCAGCCCTGTCCGCCGAGCCAGTCGCGCACCTGCGCCATACGCAGATTGTCGTCGGTGTCACGCAGCTGGAATTCGACGATCCCCTGCATTCCGCTGAAGATCGCGATATTGGCGAACAGGAGCCACACGAAGAACAGGACCGCGATCCAGCGTCGCTCGAGCATCGCATTCAACCGTTCGACCATCGTCTCCGCGTCCCCGCCCCGTGTCGCCGTTCTCATGCGCACTTGGTCCTCGCGGCGCAAGTCCTCCCCCTTGTGCAGACGGCACTGGAGGTTCAAAACCCGCATCGAACCTCGTTCCTACCTTCGGAGACTAGTATGCGAACCCTCAAAGCCCTCCTGATCGCCGGCGCGGTCACCCTGCCCTCGAGCGTCAATGCGGTCGAGGAAGGGATGTGGACTTTCGACGCCTTCCCCGCGGCCGCGATGCGCGCCATCTACGGTTGGGCGCCCGACCAGGCATGGCTCGATGACGTGCGTGCGGGTGCGGTGCGTCTCAACGGATGCTCGGCCAGCTTCGTCTCGGACGCGGGCCTCATCCTCACCAACCACCACTGCGTGGCCTCGTGCCTCGCCGCGCTTTCCTCGGACGAGAAGGACTTCCTTGCCGACGGCTTCAACGTCGCGACGATGGAAGAGGAGTTGAAGTGCGAGGGCCAGCGCGCCGACGTCGTCACCGCCATCCGCGACGTCACCGACGAGGTGCGCGGCGCGGTCGACGGTCTCGACGGTGCCGAGGCCATCACCGCACGCCGCGAAATCGTCGATGCGCTGCAGTCGGGCGAGGGCTGCACCGGCGAGGGCATGAGCTGCCAGGTCGTCAGCCTCTACAACGGCGGTCGCTACAGCCTCTACACCTATCGCCGCTACGACGACGTGCGCATCGCCTGGGCGCCCGAAGCGCAGGCCGCGCAGTTCGGCGGCGATCCCGACAATTTCAATTTCCCGCGCTATTCGCTCGATGGCGCCTTCCTGCGCGCTTACGATAACGGCAAGCCCGCGAGCACGCCCGATCATCTGACCTTCAACCCGCGCACCGATATCGCCGATGGCGAGATCACGATGGTCGTCGGCAATCCCGGCTCGACCCAGCGCCTCCTGACGGTTTCCCAGCTGGAGCATATCCGCGACTTCCAGCTTCCCCGGCAGATCGCGACCCTGTCGGAACTGCGCGGCCGCCTGATCGCCGCGATGGACGAGGACGAGGAGCGTGCGCGTGAAGGCGCAGACACGCTGAGCGGCATCGAGAACAGCCTCAAGGTGCAGTTCGGTCGCCAGCGCGCGCTCAACAACCGGCCCTTCTTCCAGACTCTCGTCGACCAGGAGAATGCCCTTCGCCAGGGCGTCGCCGATAACGACGCGATCGGCGATCCGTGGAGCGAGATCGAAACCGCACTGGAGTGGGACCGCGCCAACGGTCTTCGCTATGCCTACGACACGCCCTCGGGTACGCTGATGGGCATCGCCACCGCGATTGTCGCCTCCGCAAAGTCGGGCGTCGCGCCGACCGATCAGGGCCGCGCCGGCGCGCAGGCACCGCTCAACGTCCACCTGTGGCTCGACGAACTGCTGATGGAATGGTCGCTGTCCAAGGCGCGCGAATATCTCGGCACCGACGATCCGCACACCAAGCTGCTGCTCGGCAACGAAAGCCCCGAAGGGCTCGCCGAGCGGACCGTGCGCGGCACGTCGCTGACCGATCCCGCCGTGCGCCTCGCGCTTTACGAAGGCGGTCTCGAGGCCGTCGAGGCTTCGGACGATCCGATGATCCAATATGCGCTGCGGCTTTACGACCGCGCACAGGAAATCAACGCCGAACGCGCGGCCGAATATGCGGGCCGCCTCGCCGACCCCGCGTCGCGGCTTGCCGATGCGCGCTTCGCTGCGTTCGGCGACAGCCTCTATCCCGACGCCACCTTCACGCTGCGGATCAATTACGGCTCGGTCCAGAGTTGGACCGAACGCGGCGTCAAGCAGCCGACCCGGACCGTCTTCGGCGGCACCTTCGATCGCGCCACCGGTGCCGAGCCCTACGATCTTCCCAGCCAGTTCATCGCCAAGCGCGACAAGATCGACATGGGCAAGATCTATAATTTCGTGTCCAACAACGACATCATCGGAGGCAACTCGGGTTCGCCCGTGCTCGATCGCGCGGGCACCGTCATCGGCGCGGCGTTCGACGGCAACATCCATACCACGGCGGGCAGTTTCGGGTTCGATGCGGAGAACAACCGCATGATCACCGTCTCGGCCGCTGCCATCCAGGAAGCGCTCGAAGTCATCTACCCCGCCCCGCGCCTGACACGCGAGCTCGGCACGAGCTGAGCAGCCGAATAGAGCGAAGATCGGGGGCGTCGGCGTATCATGCGCGCCGGCGCCCTTCTCTTTACGCACTGTTTACCATGTTCGAAGCACAAGCGATGGCGTAAGGGCAATCGAAGGGTGGGAACAGCGATGGGGGCAGCGATGATCGAGCGATGGGAGGCGCTGAGCCCCGACCGCCGCAACGTGCTGACGCAGATCCTGCGCTATGCCGTGGCCGGTTTCGGGATTACCGCTCTCTTCAGCCTCGCCTACTGGATCCTCGCGCATTGGATGGACCCCAACCTGGCGCTTGGCGTCGTGTTCGTCGTCTTCAATTTCCTCTCCTATGCCGTCCATGGACGCTTCAGCTTCAAGGGTCACGGTGAACGCGACCGGCCGGGCGTGCGCAACGCGCGCTTCTTCACCGTCAACATCCTCGGCTTCGCCCTCAACCAGTTCTGGGTCTGGCTGCTCGTCAAGGAGCTCGGCGGCCCCACCTGGTGGCCGACGCTGCCCTTCCTCTTCGTCACCCCGTGGCTGACCTTCGCCCTCCACCGCAAATGGGTGTATGCATGAACGACATGACCATGATCGAGCGCCCCCAGCTGACGCTGCTGCTCCCCGTGATGAACGAGGAGGACGCCATTCCGGCCTTCCTCCAGACCATCGTTCCGCTGCTGGAAGCGATGGACGACCCGGTGGCGAGGAGCTTCGAGATCCTGTTCGTCGACGATGGGTCGAGCGATGCGACCATGGCCATCATCCGCGCCGCGCACGCCGCCGACCCGCGCATCCGCGCCATCTCCTTCAGCCGCAATTTCGGAAAGGAAGCCGCACTCTCGGCGGGCATCGACCATGCCTCGGGCGAGGCTGTCATTCCCTACGACGTGGACATGCAGGACCCGCCTTCGGCCATCCCCAAGATGATCGCCAAGTGGCGCGAAGGCCATGACGTGGTCGTCGGCGTGCGCGAAAATCGCGCCAGTGACGGCTTTCTCAAGCGCGCCACCGCCGGTGCCTACTACCGCACCCACAATGCGCTCTCGAAGGACAAGATCCCCGAACATGCGGGCGATTTTCGCCTGCTCGATCGCAAGGTTGTCGACGTGCTGCGCGCGATGCCCGAGCGCAACCGCTTCATGAAGGGCCTGTTCGGCTGGGCGGGCTTCAACCAGGCGACCGTCAGCTATCGACGCGAGGAGCGCGCGCACGGCACCACCAAATTCGGGTTCTGGAAGCTTTGGACGCTCGCCTTGGACGGCATCACCTCGGCCTCGACCGTGCCCTTGCGGGTCTGGTCCTATATCGGCGCTTTGGTCGCGCTCGGCACGCTGGTCTTTGCGGCCTTCATCGTTGCCGAAACGCTCATCACCGGGGTCGACGTGCCGGGTTATGCGAGCATCATGGTCGCGGTCCTGTTCCTCGGGTCGATCCAGCTCATCTCGCTGGGCGTGCTCGGCGAATATGTCGGGCGAATCCTCACCGAAACCAAACAGCGCCCGCTCTATATCGTCGCCGAGAAACTGGGGGAATAGCCACATGGACCGCGCCGTTTTCGACCGCATGGCCGCGACCGACCAGGACCATTGGTGGTTCGAGGCGCGCCGCGACATCCTCGATACTTTCATCGCCCGCCGCGCCGCACTCCCGAAGGACGCCCGCATCCTCGAGGTCGGCGCGGGCACCGGCCACAATTTCCCGATGCTGCAAAAGCACGGTCGTATCGACGCGGTCGAACTCGACGAGCCCGCGCGCGTCCTCGCCAGCCAGCGCCTCGGCGCCCCCGTCGCCGACGCCGCGCTACCCGAACTTTCGGGCATCGACGACGGTGCCTACGACATGGTCGCGCTGCTCGACGTGCTCGAACATGTCGAGGACGACGCGAGCGCGCTCGACGGCCTGCACCGCGTCCTCAAACCCGGCGGCAAGCTGCTGCTGACGGTACCTGCCTATCAATGGATGTGGTCGCACCACGACGCGGCGCACCACCATTTCCGCCGCTATACCCGCAGCCGCCTCGACGGCCTGGCGACCCAGCATGGCTGGCGCCCGGTCCATGCCACCTATTTCAACAGCCACCTCTTCCCGCCGATCGCCGCCGCGCGGCTCGTCGGCAAGGTGACGAAGAGCGAGAGCGCCGACGACGCCGTCCCGCCCGCACCCGTCAACGGCCTTCTGCGCCGGATCTTCGGGGCCGAACGTGCCTGGATCGGCCGCGTCCCCATGCCCTTTGGCGTCTCGATTCTCGCGCTGTACGAAGCCGCTTAGGCTTCGGCCGCCGCCTCGCGGTCGCGCTGGGCGCGCGATTTCTTCTCGGCCGCCGTCTTCAATTGCCCGCAGGCCGCGTCGATATCCTGACCGCGCGGCGTACGCACGGGTGCGGAAATGCCGCCTTCGAACACGATATCGCTGAACCGCTTGACCCGTTCGGGCGTCGAACATTCGTACGGCGCACCCTCCCAGGGGTTGAAGGGGATGAGATTCACCTTCGCGGGGAGCTTGTAGTGCTTCAAGAGCCGGACAAGCTCGTGCGCATCCTCGTCGCTATCGTTCTTGTCCTTGAGCATCACATATTCGAACGTGATCCGCCGCGCATTGTTGGCGCCGGGATAGGCCGCGCAAGCCTCGAGCAGTTCCTCAATCCCATACTTCCGGTTCAAGGGCACGATCTCGTCGCGGATCTCCTTGGTGACCGCGTGGAGCGAGACCGCGAGATTGACGCCGATCTCTTCGCCGCAGCGCTCGATCATCGGCACCACGCCCGACGTCGACAGCGTGATCCGCCGCTTCGACAGGCCCAACCCGTCGCCGTCCATGACGATCTTCAGCGCCTGCCCGACATTGTCGAAATTGTAGAGCGGTTCGCCCATGCCCATCATGACGATGTTGGTCAGCAGGCGACCGTCGGGACGGCTCGGCCATTCGCCAAGCGTATCGCGCGCGAGCATCACCTGCCCGACGATCTCGTAGGGTTCGAGGTTGCGCACCAGCCGCATCGTGCCCGTGTGGCAAAAACGGCAATTGAGGGTGCATCCCACCTGGCTCGACACGCAGAGCGTCCCGCGGTCGGCGTCGGGGATGAAGACCATCTCGAAATCATGGCCGTCGTGCGTGCGCAGCAACCATTTGCGCGTGCCGTCGGTGGAGACCTGCTCCTCGACGACCTCGGGGCGGCGGATGGTGAACCGCTCCTCGAGCCAGGGGCGCTGCGCCTTGGCGATGTCGGTCATCTCGTCGAAGCGCGTCGCGCCGCGGTTGTAGATCCAGTGCCAGATCTGCTTGGAACGCAGCTTCGCCTGCTTCTCCGCCATCCCCGCTTCGGTCAGCGTCGTGCGCAGCGTGTCCTTGGACATCCCGACAAGATTGGTCCTGCCGCCGAAGTCGGGCGCATCGCGGCCTCCCGCAACCACGGGATCGACGTTGCCGGCGATCGGCATCAGATTTGTATCGGCGCTCATGAGTGATCGGCCATCTAGTTGATGGAGGTCGCTTTTTCCAGCCCTAACGCGTCCGACGTCCGGCGCATCCCGCTGCCGCCGCGTCGATCCCCGCCTGCACACCGCCCAGCGGGTAATAATCGGTGAAGCGCGCGCCCGTCGCCGAGCGCGCCGTCACCCGCATCTTCGCGCCCGTCCGGAGCGCCGCGACGATCGCACGCGTCGTCTTCGGGTCGGCGAAGGCGTCGTAACCCTCGCCTTCGAGGACGAAAGGCGTATCGTCGACCGCCAAGGTCACCGCCGCGCCCTCGCGTACCTGCCGTCGCAGCCCGACGTGCAGATAGGGGGCTCGCGCCTCGCGGAATGTGAACCGCATCATCGGCTGGCGATGGCGCTGACTGTCGGGCAGCACCCGCCACGCCCGGCCACGGGCCTCGCACCGCCCGTCGGCCAGGCGGAACGCCGCCCAGCGCTCGTCGCCCCCGAGGTGGACGGGTTGGCTCGCCAGCAGCAGCAGCGCGGTCGTCAGGGTCAACATGCGCGCCACGCTAGGTTAGCGCGATCTTCACCGCAAGAATCCCGCTGCGGCACAGGTTGTTCATCCGTTTCGGTTGCATTCGCATTCAGCCGCTGGCATCACTCGCCTTGCTCGGAAAAACGGCCTTGGGGGAGGCGCGTAGTGGTCCGGGGTATCCAGTCATGAGTGTGAGCGGCGTCCTGCCGACCATCGCGCAGGAGCTCGCGCTCTTTGCCGCGGTCGGCTTCTTCCTTTTCGCGATCGACGATTTCGTCGTCGACATCCTTTATTTCACCCGCCGCCTGTGGCGCTACGCCACGGTCTACCGCCGCTATCCGCGCGCGTTCGGGGACCGCATGACTCCGGCGCGCGAGCCCGGCTGGCTTGCCGTCTTCATTCCGGCCTGGGACGAGCATCGCGTCATCGCCGACATGCTCGCCTCCACGCTCTCGCGCTGGGGCAAGCGCGACTATCGCCTGTTCGTGGGCTATTATCCCAACGATCCGCGGACCGCCCGGGCCATCGCGAGCGTCGAGGATTATCGCGTGATCCCCGTCGAACTTCCTCACGACGGGCCGACGACCAAGGCGGACTGCCTCAACCACCTCTATCTCGCGCTGCTCGAGGAAGAACGCGAGCGCGGCAAGAGCGCCAAAGCGGTCATCCTCCACGACGCCGAGGATCTCGTGCACCCCTTCGAGCTGCCCTTGTTCGACATGCTCATCGAGAAAGCGGGCGCGGTGCAACTTCCCGTCGTTCCGCTCCTCGATCCGCGTTCGACGTTCATCGGCGGCCATTATTGCGACGAATTCGCCGAGAGCCATGGCAAGGAATTGGTCGTGCGCGAGGCTGTGGGGGCCGCCGTGCCGCTGGCGGGCGTCGCCTGCGCGATCGGGCGCGACCCCCTCGGCAAGATCGCCGCGCGCCAACAGGGCAAGCCGTTCGACGCCGACAGCCAGACCGAGGATTACGAACTGGGCCTGCGCATCGGGCAGACGGGCGAGCGCACCATCTTCGTGCGGATCCCCGCCATTCCCGGATCCGGCGACATGGTCGCCAGCCGCGGCCACTTTCCCGGCACCTTCAACGCCGCCGTGCGCCAGAAGGCGCGCTGGATCGGCGGCATCGCCTTTGCCGGATGGGATCGGCTCGGCTGGCAGGGTGGCTGGGGAGAGCGGTGGATGCGGCTGCGCGACCGTCGCGGACCGCTCGCCGCGCTCCTGCTGCTGACCGGCTATGCCGCACTGCTCCTCTGGACCCAGCTGTGGATCGCCGCCAAGCTCGGCGCGCCGGTCATGCCGGAAGTCAGCCCGGTGCTCGGCAGCTTGCTGGTCGCGAACGCCGTGCTCCTCACCTGGCGCGTTCTCATGCGCGCGCTTTTCACCACGATGACCTACGGCCCGATGCAGGGGCTGCTCTCGATCCCACGTCTGGTCGTCGGCAACGTCATCGCCATCTTCGCCTCGTGGCGCGCGCTGCGTCTTCATGTCGGCCGCCGCCCGCTGCAGTGGGACAAGACCGACCATGTCTTTCCCGCGGAGCACCAGGCATGAGCCCCGCGGTCCGCTTCCTCGCCTTCGTGATGGTCGGATGGGCAGGCGTGCGTTTCGTGGGGCCGCAGGTCGTCGACGCCAGCTGGCTCGACGGCCCGGACGATGGCGACGAGACGCGCGTCGTCGATGCCGCGCTGGACGCTCCCCGCGTCTCCATCCCACAGGATGCCGCCGACCCCGCCGCGACATCCGCCGATGGGGCCCCGATCATGACGCAGGCCGGATGGCCCGCTGGTGCGATCCTGACTCCCTATGGCATCCTGATGCCCTACGGCTCGGCCCCGCCTGCCGTCGGAAAATGGCCCGCCATGCCGCGATGGGCTGCCGCTCCGCCGCCGCAACCTCGCTACCGCCGACAGGTGATCGACGTGCCCGTCCCGCGTTACGTCCCGCAGCGCATTCCCTATCCCGTGATGGCGCAGGCGACCGCGCCGAGCGCGCCCCTCATCGGCTATTCGCTCGCCGACGGAACGCCCGTCTACGCCGACACGATCGCGCGCGCAGCGCCGCGTACTGCCGCCGCGCCGACCGTCCCCCCGCCGATCGCCGCCCCCGGCGCCGCGCCCTCGCGAAGCGCCGACCGCTGGCAGCTTTCGGCGTGGGCGTTCCTCCGCGAGGCACTGGGCGGCGCGGAAGCGGCGCCCGGCCTCGCCCCCGGCTCGATGCTCGGCGGCGACCAGATCGGCGCACGTTTGCTCTACAATCACAGCGAGAACTGGGGCCTTTCCGCCCGCGCTTCGAGCGCCGTCGGGTCGGTACGCGGCGACGAGGTCGCCTTCGGATTGCGCTACCGACCTTCGCCCGACGCGCCGCTCGCCTTCACCATCGAACGGCGCGAGGCCATCGGGGCGGGCGCCGCTGCCCGCTCGGCCTTCGCCGCTTTCGCTGAAACCGGCCTCTACGACCGATCGCTCGGCGCGTTTCGCCTCGATGCCTATGCGCAAGGCGGCGCCGTCGGGATCGAGAACCCGCAATGGTTCATCGACGGCGCGGCCACCGCCACCCGTCCGCTGTGGCGTTCGCTATCGGGCGGCGCGGGCGTCTGGGGCGCGGCACAACCGGGCGTTTCGCGTCTCGATATCGGTCCCCGCGTGTCGGTTCCGCTCGGCCCCGTCCGCGTCCACGCCGACTATCGTTACCGCCTCACCGGCAATGCCGCGCCCGACACCGGCGCCACCGTGACCGTGGCTGCCGATTTCTAGTCCAAAGAGGGCCTTCCTGCCTTCATTTCGCTGCACTGCAGCGCTACGGCTGGCGATGGAATGGACATCTACCTCCCCGTCGCCGAAATGGCCGTCAACGCGCTCGTCATCGTGGCGCTGGGCGGGCTGGTGGGCGTCCTGTCGGGCCTGTTCGGCGTCGGCGGCGGGTTCCTGACGACGCCGCTGCTCATCTTCTACGGGGTCCCGCCCACCGTGGCGGTCGCCTCTGCCACCACGCAGGTCACCGGCACGTCGGTTTCGGGCGCGGCCGCGCACATGCGCCGCGGCGGGGTCGATTTCCACATGGCGGGCGTGATGATCGTCGGCGGCATTCTCGGCAGCCTCTCGGGCGTCGTCATCTTCCGCCTTCTCCAGGCCTCTGGGCAGGTCGATCTGGTCATCGGCTTTCTCTACGTCCTCCTGTTGGGCGGCATCGGCAGCCTCATGCTTCGCGACGCTGCGGTCGCGCTGGGATGGATCGACCCGCCGACGCGCAAAGGCCCGCGACGCCGCCACCGCCGCTGGATCGCCGCGCTTCCCGGGCGCTGGCGCTTCTATGCATCGGGTCTTTACATCAGCCCCATCGCCCCTGCGCTCGTCGGCTACGGGGCGGGGGTGCTGACGGTGCTTTTGGGCGTCGGCGGCGGGTTCATCGTCATCCCCGCGATGATCTACATCCTCGGCATGGCCGCGCGCGTCGTCGTCGGCACCAGCCTCGTGATGATCCTCGCGGTCAGCGCGGTCACGACGCTCATTCATTCGCTCACCACGCAGGCGGTCGACATCGTCCTCGCCATCCTGCTCCTGCTCGGCAGTGTCATCGGCGCCCAATATGGCGCGGTCATCGCGCAGAAGGTGAAGCCCGACTATCTGCGCCTTGCGCTCGCGCTCATCATCATGGCGGTGGCGCTGCGGATGTTCCTCGGCCTCACCTACCGCCCCGACGACATTTTCACGGTCACCATCCTGTGACGCGCATCGCCGCCCTCGTCGCGCTCTGGCTTCTCTTCGTTGGCGCCGCGCCGACGCTCGTTCCCGACGTTTCCTCGCGCCGCGTCGAGATCCAGACCAGCTTCACGGGGGAGGAATTGCTTCTGTTCGGCGCGATCATCTACCCCGGCGACATGCCGGCCGGCGGCGCCGATGTCGCGGTCGTCCTGCGCGGCCCCGCCGACAGCATCCTCGTGCGCGAGAAGCAGAAGGTCGCCGGCGTCTGGGTCAATGCCGATTCGCAGTTGTTTCGTTCCGCCCCCGGCTTCTACGCCGTCGCCAGCAGCGCGCCCTTGGGCCGCCTCGTCGACGAGCGCACCGCCGCCATCTACGAATTGGGCCTCGCCAATCTCCAGCTCTCGCCCGGCGCCGGGCAGGATCCCGCAGGCGAGCGTCGCATCGAGCAGGGCTTCATCGAACGCATGAAGGAAGCGCAGCTCTACGCCGAATATCCGGACGGCATCGAGGTTACCGACGGCGTGCTCTACCGTGCCCGCATCGCCATCCCCAGCCGCGTTCCCGTGGGCGACTATACCGCCGAGACCTTCCTGATCGCCGATGGCCGCGTGCTAGCGGTCGCGACCCGCGACGTCGCCATCGGCAAGACCGGCTTCGAGCGCTTCGTCGCGCTCGCCGCCGAACGGCGCCAGTGGGAATATGGCCTCGCCGCCGTTGCCATCTCGCTGTTTCTCGGCTGGTTCGCCGCCTTCGTCTTCGCGCGCCGCTCGTAAAATGGAGCCAACCATAATCGATCGTTAACCGCTTTTTGCGACAGGAGAGGCTGAACAGCACCTCTTTGACAAGCGAAAGCGGCCATGACCGACCAACCCAACCTCAACGCCTTCCTCTCGGAACTGAAGACCTATGCGGACGGCGATACGCCTTCGCCCGAAGCCGCACCCTTCGACTCCGCCCCGATCGGACGGGTCACCGAGATCGCCGGCTCGGGCTCGGCCATCACCATCGATATCGAGCGGCTCCACGAACTTGCCGAGGAAGAGGATCCCGCGCTGCGCCTGTCGGGCCAGGTCGGTAGCCAGGTGAAGATGGCGCAGGGCAAAAACTGGCTGATCGCCAACGTGCGCGAAATGCGCGCGGGCGAGGGCAACAAGGTCATCGCAAAGGTCGATTTCCTCGGTGAGGGCAAGCGCGAGGAAGGCGGCCGCCTGTCGAGCTTCAAGCGCGGCGTCACCCGCTTCCCGATTCCCGGCGCCGAAGTGTTTCCCGTCACCACCGCCGACCTCAAGAGCGTGTTCGCCGCCGACAGCCGTCCGCACATCGAGATCGGCACCGTCTACCCGACCGACGACATTCGCGGCGCGCTCTACGTCGATCCCATGCTCAGCAAGCATTTCGCGATTCTCGGCTCGACCGGCACCGGCAAATCGACCTCGGTCGCGCTCATCCTGCACCGTATCTCGGAGCTTTCCCCCGAAGGTCACATCGTCATGATCGACCCGCACGGCGAATATTCGGCGGCCTTCAAGAACTACGGCGAGATCTTCAACGTCGACAATCTCCAGCTGCCCTACTGGCTGATGAATTTCGAGGAGCATTGCGAAGTGCTCCTCACCTCCGACGGCGCGGAGCGCCAGCGCGACGAGGACATTCTCGCAAAGTGCCTCCTCGAAGCGCGCAGCCGCAACAAGCTCGCCGCCGAATATGGCAAGGTCACGGTCGACAGCCCCATCCCCTATCTCCTGACCGACCTCAACCAAATCATCGTCGCCGAAATGGGCAACCTCGATCGCGCAGGCGAGGCAACGCCCTACAAGCGCATCAAGAACAAGCTCGACGAACTGCGCTCCGACCCGCGCTTCACCTTCATGTTCTCGGGCATGATGGTGTCCGACACCATGCCGCAGTTCATCGCCAAGATGTTCCGCCTGCCCGCCAACGGTCGCCCGATCAGTATCATCGACGTGTCGGGCGTCCCGTCCGAAGTGACCTCGACGGTGGTTTCGGTGCTGGCGCGCATGGTGTTCGACTATGCCATCTGGAGCCGTACCGAGGCGCTCCGCCCGCTGCTCCTCGTCTGCGAGGAAGCGCACCGTTACGTCCCCAAGGACGACAAGGGCGGCAAGGGCCAGTCGGTCCGCCGCATCCTCGAGCGGATCGCCAAGGAAGGGCGTAAATATGGCGTGTCGCTGGGGCTCATCACCCAGCGCCCGTCCGACCTTGCCGAAGGCGTGCTCTCGCAGTGCGGCACCATCCTCTCGATGCGTCTCAACAACGAGCGCGACCAGGACATGGTGCGCGCGGCCATGCCCGAAGGCGCGCGCGGCTTCCTCGATGCGATTCCCGCGCTCCGCAACCGAGAAGTCATCGTCTGCGGCGAGGGCGTGAATATCCCGATCCGCGTGTCCTTCGACACGCTCGAAGCGGAAAAACGCCCGGCCTCCTCGGACCCCAGCTTCGCCGAAATGTGGCGCGAGACAGGCGATGAGGAAGGCATCATCGGCCGCGTCGTCAAACGCTGGCGCGGTCACGGCAAGTAAGTCTTAACCCTTCCTCTCCACAGGTAGAGTCATGCTGATCGAAGGCGCTCTCGATTTCCTGCACCGGGTGTTCAACTCGGGCCTTGTCCTGTTCCTGATGCTGCTCTTCCTCACGATCGTGGAGATGCGGTTCGGGCGCGAAGACATGCCGATGAAGCGCCGTCTCGCGGGCGTGCCCTTCCAGCTCGTGCAGATGGCGGGCTTCATGCTGGTCGGCACGGCCTTCGTGGACTTCTACCGTTCGATCGGGATCACTCCGGTCGTCGACCTGTTCGCCTGGATGGGACCCTTCGTCGTCCTCGGCACCATCCTGTGGAAGGATTTCGTCGCCTATTGGTCGCACCGTATCGTCCACAGCTACTATCTGTGGCCGTTCCACGCGCCGCACCATGCGCCGACCTATCTGTCCGCGATCAACAATCACAACCACTGGACCGCGCCCATCCAGAACGGGATCATCGTCGCGCTCCCGCTCGCTTTCATCGAAGGGTCGGCGGGCCTGTTGTGGTGGATCATCGCGATCCGCCAGCTGCATGCGGCCTTCACCCATTCCAATGTCACCTTCGACATGGGGCCGCTGCGCTGGATCGTCATCGGGCCGGGCTTCCACCGGGTCCATCATTCGATGGAAGAAGAACATTTCGACAAGAATTTCGGCGCCATGTTCACCGTCTGGGACGTGATGTTCGGCACCGTCTACTGGCATGACGACGAATATCGTCCGCCCGTCGGCGTCAAGGACTTTCCCGAACCGACCTTCCGTCAATGGTGGTTCGCGCCTTTCACCTACTGGTGGCACCGTCTGCCCGGTGGCAAGCTGAACCCCGCGGTCGTCAAGGCGAAGGCGGAGTCCCAGCCGGCCGATGCGCCTCTCGGCGTCCCCTCGAGCACCGTCAACGCCTGACGCCGCTCGGCGCCGCAGAGCGCAGGCGCACACGGACGGTCATTCCGGATTCTACGTAGGAGCGACGCGCCTCAGGCCGTCGGCAGCTTTCGATACTGTTCGAGCCGCGCCTCGAAGCGCTTCATTTCCGCAGCGTCCAGCAGGGGCCGGCGGACCATCCGCACGTTGTTGGGATCGATCGGCTGGCCGTTCTGGCGGACCTCGTAGTGGAGGTGCGCGCCCGTCGACAGGCCGGTCGAGCCGACATAGCCGATGACCTCGCCCTGTCGCACCATCGTGCCCGGCGCGACCGCAATTCCCGACATGTGGCTATAGCTCGTGGACAGGCCGTCCTCGTGGGCGAGCCGCACCTGCTTGCCGTATCCGCCTGCCCAGCCGGCGCGCGCGACGCGTCCATCGGCGGCGGCGACGATCGGCGTGCCATGGCCCGCCGCGAAATCGATGCCCGCGTGCAACCGCTTGTAGCGAAGGATGGGGTGGCGCCGCATGCCGAAACCCGAGCTGATGCGCGCCGCCACGGGCCACATCATGCCTTCGGCCTCGCCGTCCATCGCGGTCGCGTCGAGCCAGTCGGCCTTGCCGCGCACCGTCCAGTTCATCAGCGTTACATCGTCGCCCGACGCGCGGTCGAGCGCCGCGTAGAGCAACGGCCCCGCCGCTTCCTCGCCGGCGGCGCTGCGCCGATGTTCGATGACGACATCGAACCAGTCGCCCGGCCCGACATCACCGACGTCAGCCTTGGAAGAAATCGCCTTGAGATAATCTTGCGCCGCGCGCGCGCTGATACCGGCCGAGCGCATCGCCCAGTAGAGGCCGCTGCCGGCGCGCCCGCGGATCCGCTTGGGGTCGGCGCGCACCGCGATCGGTTGGCGCGTCACGAGGAACCGATTGCCCTCGCGCTCCAGCGAGACGTCGAGATCGAACCGCGCGCGCAGCTTCAAATGCGTCAGCGGGCGACCACCATTGGCCCCCGCCTCGCCCAGCCGCACCGAGACGCTCGTACCCGCAGGCACCGCAACGCCGCTCGCGGCCTTGACCGCCGCGCTCGCCGCTTGCGCATCGCCCGCCGACACGCCGGCGCGGCGCAAGCTCTTCTCGAGCCCGCCATCCTCGCCGACCCGTGCGACCAGTTCGCGGAACGGTCGTTCGGGAACGTAGGCCAGGTGATGGACGCTCGCATCGGGCGCCATCCGCCGTCCCGAGAGGCGACCGCTCGTCCCCGCGCTCACACCCGCCGCGCCCAGCTCGGCGGCCATGTCGGACCCCGGCAACACCGGATCGCTCCCCGCGAACGCGGTCGAGATCGGCGCGACGCCGACCAGCGCTGCCAGCCCGATGGCGCCCAGCGACACCCCTGCGGTCACCCGCACGCGTCCCGAGATTTCCAGCGGTCTGAGCTTCACGATCATCCTTCCCCGACTCGGCGCGTCGCATGCGCGCGAGTCCTTGGCGTCCCCTATAGCCGATGAGATGGTTAAAAAGTGTAAATGTCAAAGGGATGGCCGTCGCGTGGCTCGGAAACGACAGACTTGCATCGCCGCCCCGCTGCCCTAACATCATGTCCATGACCCGCGCCGACAGCGGCCTCGTACGGGCCATCCTCGGGCCCACCAATACCGGCAAGACCCACTTGGCGATCGAGCGGATGTGCGCCCATTCCTCCGGCGTGATCGGCTTTCCGCTGCGTCTTCTCGCCCGCGAGGTCTACGACCGCGTGGTCAAGCTGAAGGGCGAGAAATCGGTGGCGCTGGTCACCGGCGAGGAGCGCATCGTCCCGCCGCAGGCGCGCTACGTTTTGTGTACGGCGGAATCGATGCCCATTCCGAACGCCGAAGCGCTCCCCGGGGACCCCGGCGACTTGCCGCGCGACTTCGCCTTCGCCGCCATCGACGAGGCGCAGCTCGGCATCGACCCCGAACGCGGCCATGTCTTCACCGACCGCATGCTCCATGCGCGCGGACGCGAGGAAACGCTCATCCTCGGCTCCGAAACATTGCGTCCCATCGTACGCGAACTCGTGCCGGAGGCCGAGATCGTCACCCGCCCCCGTTTCTCGACATTGACCTATGCGGGCACCACGAAATTGAACCGCCTGCCGCCCCGCGCCGCCATCGTCGCCTTCTCCGCCGAGCAGGTCTACGCGCTCGCCGAGATGCTCCGCCGCTTCAAGGGCGGTGCCGCGGTCGTCATGGGCGCGCTCTCGCCCGCCACCCGCAACGCGCAGGTCGAACTCTTCCAGCGCGGCGAGGTCGACTATCTCGTCGCCACCGACGCCATCGGCATGGGCCTCAACATGGACGTGAAGCACGTCGCTTTCGCGGGCCTCACCAAGTTCGACGGCCGCCGCACGCGCCGCCTCCACATCCCCGAAATGGCGCAGATCGCGGGTCGCGCGGGCCGCCACCAGACCGACGGCAGCTTCGGCACCCTGTCGCTGGGCGGCGAGAGCGCTCCCGAATTCACCGACGAGGAAATCCACGCGATCGAAGGGCACCACTTCCGCCCGCTCGACAATGTCTACTGGCGCAATCCCGACCTCGATTTCACCGATGTCCCCGCGCTGATCGCCAGCCTCGAGATCAAGCCCGACGAGGGCATGCTCCGCTCTGCCCCGCTGTCGATCGACCTCGCCGTCCTGAAGCAACTCGCCGAGGACCCCGCGATCGCCTCTGCATCGGGCGCCTGCGTCAAGCGACTCTGGTCCTGCTGCGGCCTGCCCGACTTCCGCAAGGTCGGTCCCCAGCACCACGCGCGCATGGTCCGCCGCATCTACAGCTATATCGGTGAAGGCGGGCATATCAGCCAGGACTGGTTCAATGCCGAGGTCAATCGCCTCGACCGTGTCCAGGGCGATATCGAAGCGCTCGCCGACCGCCTCGCGGGCATCCGCTCATGGGCCTACATCGCGCAGCGGTCCGACTGGCTCGACAATCCCTCGCGCTGGGCAGAGCGGACCCGCGAGGTCGAGGCCCGCCTGTCCGATGCGCTCCACAATGCGCTGACCCAGCGCTTCGTCGATCGCCGCACGTCGCTGCTCGTCCGCGACATCGGCGCCAAAGGGGCCGACGCGCTACCCGTCACCGTCGCGGCCGACGGCGAAGTGTCGGTGGGCCCCGAGCCGATCGGGCACCTTGCGGGCTTCGAGTTCATCGTCGACCCCACTGCCAAGGCGGGCGAGAAACGCCTGCTGCTCGCCGCCGCCGAACGGCGCTTGGGCGAAGAGCTCTCCCGCCGCGCGCAAAAGCTCATCGACGCCCCCGACACCGCTTTCACCCTGGTCGAGGAGAATGGCCGGATCGGCGTCGGCTGGGATGGCGTCCTTCTCGCAAGGCTCGCGCCCGGCCGCTCGCTCACCGAACCCGCCGTGCGCACCGTGCGCGCGCTCGACCGGCTCTCGGCTCCCCAGCGCGCCGCGCTTCGCGCCCGGCTCGAAAGCTGGGTTGACCGCCAGATCGAGCGCCATCTCGGCCCGCTCCGCCAGCTCGCGGACGCCGCGTCGGATTCCAAGATCGCAGGCAATGTCCGCGCCATCGCCGCCATGCTCGCCGATGCGGGCGGGGTGATGCCGCGCAAGGCGCTCGCGGGCGCGATCTCCAATCTGGAGAAGCCCGACCGCTCGCAACTTCACAAGCTTCGCGTCCGCCTCGGCCCCCTCGACGTGTTCATCGCGACGCTGCTGAAGCCCGCCGCCCAGCAATGGCGCGGCCTTCTGTTCGCCGTCCGCGAGGGCATTCCGCTCCCCGACATTCCGCCGCCCGGTGCCGCCATCCTCAAGGAGACGGTCGATCCGGCAGGCGCCCGTTTGGCCTTCCGCCGCCTCGACGACCAGTGGATCCGCATCGACATGGCCGACCGCCTCGCCGCCTTCGCGATGAAGGCCAAGGCGTCGGGGAGCGATCCGCTCGACGTCGCGCTCGCCACCTCGATCGGGCTCGACGACCGGCACGTCGCCCTCCTCATGCGCGATATCGGCTTCGCGCCGGGCAAGGCGGGCTACGAATGGAAGGGGCACCGCAGGAAAAAGCGGCGCGCCGACCCCAAGCGACGCGTCCGCGCCCCCAGACCCGGCAACGCCTTTGCCGACGCGCTCAAGGACTTCAAACGCTGAAGGACGACCAGCTCCGCATCGACACGCTGCTGTGCCGCTTACGGCTCGTGAAGACGCGCGGCGCCGCGCAGCGCCTCGTCGCCGAAGGACGCCTGCGCATCGACCGCGAGCGCATCCTCAAGCCCAGTCACTGCGTCGCCGCCGGATCGGTGCTGACCTTTCCCTTGCGCGGCGAGGTCCGCGTCCTCGAAATTCTCGATCTGCCCGAGCGGCGGGGCCCCCCGGCCGAAGCCCGCGCGCACTATCGATTGCTAGATGAAAATGCGAACCAATCGCAGGAGAAACTTGTCCGTTGACGACGCATTGGAGCCGCGTCTAGCCAATCGCCAACCATTCAAGTTTCAGGGAAGAAACACATGACCTACGTCGTCACCGAGGCCTGCATCAAATGCAAATATATGACCTGCGTCGAGGTCTGCCCGGTCGACTGTTTCTACGAGGGCGAGAACATGCTCGTCATCAATCCCAACGAATGTATCGATTGCGGCGTGTGCGAACCCGAATGTCCCGCCGAGGCGATCCTGCCCGATACCGAGGCCGGCCAGGAGAAATTCCTCGAGATCAACGCCAAATTCTCCGAGGAATGGCCCAACATCACGGTCGCCAAGGATCCGCCCGCCGATGCCGACAAGCACAAGGGCGAGGAAGACAAGTTCGAGAAATATTTCTCGCCCGAACCCGGCACCGGCGACTGATCCGCCAGCGTTCGGCACGTCGGGGGAACCCATCGCTCGTGTAGAACGCTTCACCCCCGGACCATTCGGGGATAGACCACATGAAACGCCTTTTCGTCGCCGCGCTGGCTATTGTTGTCGCGCCCGGTCTTGCCGTCGCTCAGCAGGAGGCCGGTCCCCCGTCGGGCCCGCCGCCCGAAGCGACCGAGGGCTTCGGCGACAGCGTGACGATCGGTGCGGGCATCGTCTATCTGCCCGATTACGAGGGCTCGGACGATTACCGCATCATTCCCGGCGCCGCCTTCCGCGCGCAGATCGGCGACATCTCGATCCAGTCGCGGGGGCTCAAGCTCTATGCCGACGTGCTTCCCAATACGTCGGGCAAGATCGGCTTCACCGCCGGCCCCATCGCGGGCGTGCGCTTCGGGCGCGGCGACAATGTGAAGGACCCGCTGGTCGCCCAACTCCCCGAGACCGAAACCGCCATCGAGGTCGGCGGTTTCGCGGGCGTACAGTTCAAGCAACTGACAAACCCCTACGACACGCTCACCGCGCAAGTCAGCGTCGTCCAAGACATCAACGGCGCGCACGGCAGTACGATCATCACCCCGTCGGTGGACTTCTCGACCCCTTTGTCGATCCGCAGTTTCGTCTCGCTCGGCGCCAGCATGGACATCGTCGGCGACGGCTTCGCCGACACCTATTTCGACGTCCCCGCCCTCGGTCCGACCCTCGTGCCCGCATTGCCGGCGTATGACGCGGACGGCGGCGTGAAGAGCTATTCGATCAATCTCGTCGGCGCCTATTCGCTCTCGGGCGACATCCGCCGCGGATGGGGCGTCTTCGGCCTCGTCTCGCGCAGTCAGCTTCTGGGGGATTTCGCCGACAGCCCCATCGTCAGCCAGGCCGGTTCGGCCGGCCAGTGGATCACCGGCGGCGGGATCGGTTACACCTTCTAGGCGGGTTCATTCCGCCGCGCGGCGTGCGCTCGCGACCAGTTCTTCCAACGCCGCCATATGCGCGGCGAACGCCTTGCGCCCCGTCGGCGTGAAGGCCGCCCAGGTGCGCTGCCTGCCGTCGGCCTTGGCTTTACGCAAACTGACGTACCCCGCGCCCGACAAGGCCGCGAGATGCTTGCTCATCACCGAATCGCTGACCTCGACGATCTCCGCGAGCCGCGCGAACTCGATGTCGCTGACTCGCGCGAGCACGGCGGCGATCTGCAGTCGCGCCGGCGCGTGGAGATGGAGATCCAGCTCAGCCATCGGACCGCGCGCGCGCCATGTCGGCATGGTAGAGCTTCTGCCACCAGATACTCAGGAGGGTCGATCCGACGAAGACCACCGCGGTCACGATCGGCACGATCGGCGACCAGTGGTTGGGGCCGTCTCCCGCAGCGAACAGGATTGCGAGCGCGCCCACGAACAGCGCGACGCTCGCCCACGTTGCGGGCCGTGCGGCAGACGAGGACCATCCATCGACGAACATGCCATACCGCCGACGATCATCATGGACGATCCACGACGTCGCGGCGATGGCGACTACGATCGTCGCGGCCATCGCGGCGACGGGCAGTCCCCAGGCGAGGACGAAGAGCGCCTGCACCAGGCCGAAAGCAGCGTGGCGCCACAACGGCCAGCCGGTCTGGCCGACCATCTTGCGATCGCTGCGCGAAACGAGATCGAGAGCAGCACGTGCATCGTCGTTTTCCATGTCACACTCCTTCCTTGAGGGCCTCGGAAGAGGCGGGGTCGGTCGGCGGGCTTGCGAAGCGCGTGGCCACCGCCGGACGGATTACCAGCGCCATCAGGTCGATCACTATATGGACGATGATCGGTTTCACCAACGATCCGCTCGAGAGATAGAGGTACGTCAGGAACGCGCCGACGAGCGTTGTCGCCACCACGCCAGCCCATCCCTGGTACCAGTGCATCAGCCCGAATGCCGCGCCCGCGATCCCGAGAGCGAGAAGAACCGAGCCCGTCGCCTTGAAGGCGAGGAGCGGCAGCGCGAGGCGGAAGAACAGTTCCTCGGTCACCCCCGCCGTCACGGACAAGGCTCCCGTATAGGGATATTCGCCGGCCTCGCGCGGCAGCAGGGGTTCGATGTCACCGACCACGGGCTGGCGCATCTTGCGGATCCGCATCCGCCAGATCGCAGCGGCGATCAGGGCGCCGACCGCGAAGCCCGCTGCCATCCCGACGAGGGTCCAGATGTCCGACGTGTCCGCCGCCGCCGCGCTGGCCTCCTGCAGTCCGAGCGTGGCAAAGGGCGTGGGGAACGTGCTCAACGCATCACTTTGTCCGAGCGCCATGAGAAGCGCCAGGCCGCCGATCCCGAAGACCAGCCAGCAGGTGACGATCCACCGCGCATAGAAGCGTCGCCGTTGGCGCGTAGTCCCGGCGGCCTTGAAGCGCGCATAATCCTGCTTGTCGCGCACCGTCATCCACCCGAGCGCGGCCAGCAGGACCAGAAGAACGACCAGCCACTTCATCGAACCATCCATCGCACACCTCACTTTCCAATGTGGAAAGCGTTACCCATCACTTTCCGGATTGGCAAGCGATAACTTTCCGTTCGGGAAAGTGAATGATGCTTTGGCGGCCGATACAGCTTCCAGTCAGCGTGGGATCGCTACTATCATGGAAAGATCGATCGAACCGAAAGGCCCGTGCCATGCTCTCCGTTACCCTTCTCCTCGCCGCCAGCACCGCGCAGCCGGTCGTCACGACCGACGTCCAACCCACAGCGCAGCAGCAGCGTGCGCTCAGGATGGGCGACATGCTGTTCGATCGCTCGGACAGCGACGGCGACGGTCAGCTGACCCGCGCGGAAATGGCCAAGACGCTGCGCATGGCGAGCCTCGTCGTGCGCGACAAGGAATTGAGTCAGGGCACGATGGACGAGCGCATCGACGCCGTTCTCGCCGAGCAGGACCGCGACAAGAACGGCAAGCTGAGCCGCGCCGAAATGCGCCGCCTGATCCTCTCGCGGATCGACAAATAGGCGCCCGCGCCAACCGAAACCGACGGCCGACGAAAAAGGGCGCCCCCGCAAGGAGGCGCCCTTTCGCGTTCAACGCGCCATGTGCCTATTCGAAGATCGAATCGGGCAGGGTCACGCGGCTCGGCGGCACCGCCGCGCGGCGATCGCCCGTCATCAGATAGGTGTCGAACCAGCGCATCATGCGCAGGTTGTAGTCGTACTGCGCGGCCGCGCGGCTGTTGCCATGGCCCTCGCCGGGGAACAGCACCATGCGCAGCGGCACGTCGGGCTTGCGCACCTTGATCGAGCGATAGAGCTCGAAGCTCTGGCTCGGGTCGACACGCGTATCTTCCGCACCGTGCATGATGAGAATGGGCGTGTTCGCCTTGTCGACATGATAGACGGGCGAGACCTCGAGCAGCCCCGTCCAGTCGTCCCACGGCCATTTGCGGCTGTGGACGTTGTACATCTCGTAGGGAATGTCGGTCGTGCCGAACTTGGAGACCTGGTTCGAGATGCCGACGAACATGACGCTGGCCGCATATTCGGCGCTGTCGTGCGTTGCGCCCCATGCGCTCGCATAGCCGCCGTAGCTGCCCCCGGTGATGCCGGTGCGGTCGCCGTCGGCGACCCCGTCCGCGACCAGCGCGCGCTTGGCGTCGACGAGGTCGGTGAATTCGGGGTCGGTGTAATTGCCCTGGTGCTGCTTGCTGAACGCGGTGCCGTAGCCCGTCGAGCCGCGATAGTTGGGCAGGAACACCGCATAGCCCTTGCCCGCCGCGACCTGTCCGGGGCCCGAATAATTGGTCACCCAACCGTTCGACTCATGCGCTTCGGGCCCGCCGTGCACGTCGAGGATCAGCGGCGCACCGCCCGCCGGCGCACCGCCCACCGGCATGACCAGCACACCCTCGATTTCCTGGCCGTCGCGCGCCGTATAGCGATAAGGCCGCTGTTCGCCGAAGGTGATCTCGCCCAGCCAGTCGTTCGAATTGGTCCAGCGCGTGAAGCTGTTGCGCGTCAGGCTGAACAATTCGTTCGGATGCGTGGGCGACGACGCGCGCACGACGATCGTGTTGCCCGCCGTCTCGATTCCACTGATCGCCAGTCCCGGCGCCTCGATCTCGCGATTGACGCTGCCGTTGGCATTATAGATGCGCACGGCGCTGTTCACACCCTTGTGGATGACCGCCGCAAGCTGGCCGTTGTCGAGCCAGGCCGCATCGACGGCCGCTTCCGCCGCGCCCGCGTTGAGCGCGCGATAGTCGCCGCTCGCCACGTCGACGAGATGCAGGGTCGTATCGGCGGGATCGTTCATGTCGACCCCCGCGATCATCGACAATTGGCGGCTGTCGGGCGAGAATTCGACATCGCCGACCTTGCCCGGCGTCTCGACCACCGCCGACACACGGCCCGTGCTCATGTCGATGATGTTGATCCGCTTCTTGGTATAGCTGTCGTCGACGTTGGGCGTAGGCGCGGTCGCGATGAGCGCGTAGCGTCCGTTCTCGCTGACATCCAGTTCGCTGACATAGCCCGGAACGTCATATTCAACGGGATTCATGTCCATCGCATCGCCGACATTGGCGCGGAAGACGCGATTGAGTTCGGCTTCTTCCTCGTAGACGATGGCATCGAAGCCTGCCTTGGATTCCTTGGCGCGCTGGGCGTCCGTTTCACTGCCGACCAGCATCATCACCGTGTTGCCCGCGCCCCAGACGAAGGAGCGCACGTCGGCGCCCTCGACGGCCGCGATCTTCTGCATCGCACCGCCACCGACGGGGATCGCCCACACGGCCGTCTTCTCGCCACTCGCGCGGTGGGTGAAGCCGAGCCAGTCTTCGTCCGGCGAGAAGGCGAGGCTGCCCGCGCTCACGCCCTGGGGAATGTAGGTCGTCGCCTGTCCCGGCGCGGTGGCGATCATGATCTGGCCGACGTAGCTGCCATTGTCCTCGCCGCCGAGGATGTCGGGGCGCCCGCCGGTCGAGAAAGCGACTTTTCCGTCGTCCGACACCGCCATCGAGCCCACGCTCTTGATGCGCGCCACATCCTCGGGCGTCATCGGGCGGGCGAGCGCGGGGCTCGCGACGATCATCGCGCCGAGCGCGGCGGCGGCGGTCCATTTGAAATGCTGCAAGGTATCTCTCCGTCAGATTGGCAGGGTCGCGCGGCACCGTAACGATTGGCCCCGCGATGTGAAGGGGGCCACTAGGGCGTATAGAAGGTCGGGCTTCCCGGCCCCACCGGCAGCCCGAGGATGAAGGTCCACAGGTAGAAGAACAGGCTCCACGCCACGAGGAAGAACATCGAGTAGGGCAGCATCATCGCGATGAGCGTGCCGACACCGAGGTCCTTCTGATAGCGGGTCGCCCAAGCGAGGATCAGCCCGAAATAGCTCATCATTGGAGTGATGATGTTGGTCGTCGAATCCCCGATGCGGTAGGCTGCCTGGATCGCCTCGGGCGCATAGCCGATCAGCATCAGCATCGGTACGAAGATGGGCGCGGTCACCGCCCATTGCGCGCTCGCCGACCCCAGCGACAGGTTGATCATCGCGCACAGCAGGATGAACAGGAAGAACACCGCAGGCCCCGTCATCCCCGTCTCGACGAGGAAGTTCGCTCCCGTCACCGCGGTGATCGCGCCCAAGTTGGTCCAGCCGAAGAAGGCGACGAACTGCGCCGCGAAGAACACCAGCACGATGTAGAGCCCGAGGCTCGATAGCGCCTTGGCCATGGCGTCGATCACGTCGCGGTCGGTTTTCATCGTCCCCGCGGCGCGCCCGTAGGCATAGCCGATCACGATGAAGAACAGGAAGATCCAGACCACGAACCCGTCGAAGAAGGGGCTGTCCATCCGGTCGCCCGTTTCCGGGTTTCGGAAGATCGCGCCTTCGGGAAACAGGGTGAGCGCCATGAACGCCAGCATCGCCAGGAACGCGATCCCCGCCCATTTGAGGCCCTTGCGCTCGTTGGGCTTGAGTTCTTCCATCATCTGATCGTCGAGGATGCCCTCGTCGGCCTTCGAGGCATCATATTTCCCGAGCTGCGGCTCGACGATATAGATGCTGACCGCGCTGCCGATCGCGGTGATGAGGAAGGTCGAGGCGAACATGAAATACCAGTTGGCGGTCGCCAGCACGCTATAGTCGCCGTCGATCAGCTGCGCGGCTTCCTCGGTGATGCCCGCCAGCAGCGGATCGACCGTCCCGATGAGCAGGTTCGCGCTATAGCCGCCCGACACGCCCGCGAACGCCGCCGCCATCCCCGCCAAGGGGTGCCGCCCCAGCGCATAGTAGATCGCTCCGCCGAGCGGGATCAGCACGACATAGCCGACCTCGCTCGCGGTATTCGAGATGATCCCCGCGAACACGATCGCAACCGTCACCAGCTTGGGCGGCGCGCCCAGCACGAGGCTGCGGACCGCCGCCGACAACATGCCCGAATGCTCGGCGACGCCGACACCCAGCATCGCCACCAGCACCACGCCCAGCGGCGCGAAGCCCGTGAAATTGTCGACCAGCCCCGTGAAGATGCGCCGGATGCCGTCGCCGTCCATCAGGCTGACGGCTCGGATCATGCCGTCCTCGGCGACGCCGTTGGCCCCCGCGGGCCGCGGATCGACCACCGCCACCCCCATCGCGGCGAGCAGGCCCGATAGCAGCACGATCGCAAGCGCCAGTAGCGCGAAGAGTGTCACCGGGTGCGGCAGGAGATTGCCCAGCCATTCGACCCCGTCGAGGAAACGCGAGAAGGCGTTCCGCTTGGCGCGCTCGTGCTCGTAGGCGGGGATGGGATTCTCGCTCATGGGCTCGGTCCTGAAAGGGAATGTTCCCTTATGCGTAACGGCAACCCCGCCGCGATCAACCCAGCATCATGAAACTGTTCAACGTGAGCCGACCCCGTCCCGGATCCTCGCTCAGCGCATCGGGCGCCGGGATGATGCCGCTGTGCAGCAGCCGGCCGCGATAGAGCGCGAACCGGTCCGGCTTCGCCTCCACCGCGCCGATCTGCTCGAAGCGCGCATCGTCGCCCGCCATGTAGCGTGCGTCCGGCAAGCCCTTCGCCGCAACTTCCTCTTTCAAGGCACTATTGTAATGCGGCTCGCGCTCGGGCGTGATCGCCTCGTATCCCGTCGCGCGGTGCCGATAGAAGGCCGTTCCCCCGTCCGCGTCGGAAAAATAGAACATTCCCGCCACCATGTCGGCCTGCGCTACATCGTAATGCGGGATCCGCTGCAACGGGTAAAGGTCGGCGGGCGCATGCGTCACAAGCGAATAGGCACAGCCCTGCAAGCGGAAGCCCCGCCGCGCGCCGAACACCTTGCGCACCACCGCGACCAGCAAATCCGCCCGCGCATCGATGAGTTCGGACCCCGTCTGCGCCCGCACGCCGGGGTAGCTCGCCCCCATCGGCGCATAGGCAAGCCGCTCCCCGGCCGCGCGCAATTCCGCCGCCCGCCCCGAGAAGCCGTCGATCACCACCACGGGCTCGCGGTCGCGCCCCACCACGCGCACATCGATCTTGGGTTCGGGCAAATCCATGGCGCGCACCATTGCACAAGCCCGCGCGCCTCTCTACCGTCGCTTTCATCCCCGGGGAGCCATGAGGCTGAGAGGGTGGTTCAAGTCCACCGACCCGTCGAACCTGATGCTGGAAACAGCCGTAGGGAGTGGAGCGCGCGTCCCCTCGCCCGTGTCCACTCCGAATTTATTTGGAGACGAACACATGGCCGACCGCGATCCCAACCTCCCCGCCACCGGTGCCGGCGACCAGCGCGGCGGCGCTCTGGAAGTCACCACCGGCCCCATCCGCGGCTCGAAGAAGATCTACGTCGAAGGCCCCAACGGCATCCGCGTCGCCATGCGCGAAGTCCATCTCGAGCCGTCCTCGGGCGAACCCCCCGTCCCCGTCTACGACCCCTCGGGCCCCTATACCGACGAGAACGCCACCATCGACATCATGTCGGGCCTCCCCGAGCTCCGCCGCGATTGGATTCGGAATCGCGGCGACGTCGAGGAAAAGACCCAGCGCCAGGTCAAGCCCGAGGATAACGGCCAGCTAGGCCCCGACCGCTCCGGCGGCGTCGACCCCTTCCCCAACGTCCGCAGCCAGGTGCTGCGCGCCAAGCCGGGCCACAACGTCACCCAGATGCACTATGCCAGACAAGGCATCATCACCCCCGAGATGGAATATGTCGCCATCCGCGAAAACCTGGGCCGCGCCGAGGCGCTGAACCGCCCCCGCGACGGCGAAAGCTTCGGCGCCGCCATCCCCGACCATATCACCGCCGAGTTCGTCCGCGACGAAATCGCCCGTGGCCGCGCCATCATCCCCAACAACATCAACCACCCCGAGACCGAGCCGATGGCGATCGGCCGCAACTTCCTCGTCAAGATCAACGCCAACATCGGCAACAGCGCCGTCGCCTCCGACGTCGCGTCCGAAGTCGACAAGATGGTCTGGGCCACCCGTTGGGGCGCCGACACGGTCATGGACCTCTCCACCGGCCGCAACATCCACGACACGCGCGAATGGATCCTCCGCAACTCGCCCGTGCCCATCGGCACCGTCCCCATCTACCAGGCGCTGGAAAAAGTCGGCGGCATCGCCGAGGACCTCACCTGGGAAATCTTCGCCGACACGCTCATCGAACAGGCCGAGCAGGGCGTCGACTATTTCACCATCCACGCGGGCGTCCGCCTCCCCTACGTCCCCATGACCGCCAAGCGCGTCACCGGCATCGTCAGCCGCGGCGGCTCGATCATGGCCAAATGGTGCCTCGCCCACCACGAGGAGAGCTTCCTCTACACCCGCTTCGAGGAAATCTGCGAGATCATGAAGGCCTATGACGTCGCCTTCAGCCTCGGCGACGGCCTGCGCCCCGGCTCCATCGCCGACGCCAATGACGAGGCCCAGTTCGCCGAGCTCTACACGCTGGGCGAACTCACTAAGATCGCGTGGGAGCACGACTGCCAGGTCATGATCGAGGGCCCCGGCCACGTGCCGATGCACAAGATCCGCGAGAATATGACCAAGCAGCTGGAAGCCTGCGGCGAAGCCCCCTTCTACACGCTGGGGCCGCTCACCACCGACATCGCGCCCGGCTACGACCACATCACCTCGGCCATCGGCGCCGCGCAGATCGGCTGGTACGGCACCGCGATGCTCTGCTACGTCACGCCCAAGGAGCATCTGGGCCTCCCCGACCGCGACGACGTCAAGGTCGGCGTCGTCACCTACAAGCTCGCCGCCCACGCCGCCGATCTCGCCAAGGGCCATCCCGCCGCGCAGGTCCGCGACGACGCGCTATCGAAGGCCCGCTTCGAATTCCGCTGGCGCGACCAGTTCAACCTGAGCTTGGACCCCGACACCGCCGAGCAATATCACGACCAGACCCTTCCCGCCGAAGGCGCCAAGACCGCCCACTTCTGCTCGATGTGCGGGCCCAAGTTCTGCTCGATGAAGATCACGCAGGAAGTGCGCGAGTTCGCCGCGAAGCAGGAAGGCGAAAGCTACCTCAAATCCCACGACATCAAGCGCGAGACCGACGCCGCTGAAGCGGCGGAGAACCGCGAGGGGATGGAGGAGATGAGCGAATTGTACCGGGCTAAGGGGGAGAAATTGTATTTGGAGGAAGGGGAGTAATGTCAATACCTTACTACGTTCAATTTGATTTACCTTGGACCACAATAACTCTATAGCACCAAAATGTACGCTTTCGTGGATGAAACAGGTAACACTGGCGGCAACATCTTTGATCAATACCAGCCGGTATACCTGACAGCAGCTCTCGTCACCAAAACCGATTTCGACAGATCTCAACACAGACCCTTTTCAAAAATTCTCCGGGGCGCTGGCGTGGACGAAATTCACGCCTCAGTGATTGGCCTAGGCGTCGTTGAAGATATCGCCCTTCCAGTATTAAGATTGTTGAAGAGGTCCGACTGTAGATTTGTGCTTTCCCGAGTGGAGAAAAAGTATCTCCTCGCGACTAAGATTTTTGACACCTTTTTCGATAGTGGTGAGAATCCTGCAGTTCCATGGCACACATACAACGTAAGACCGCTCCGCATTTTGCTTGCCTTCAAAGTTGCTTCTCTCATCGATGACGAAGTCGCTCGCCTTTTTTGGGCAATGCTGATGGAAAAGTCAGAAGCCCGTGCAAGAGCGCGGATTCCTGCCATTTGCCAAGCCATTCTCGACCGCATCGATAGGTTACCCGACGAGCGTTCCCGCAAAGTCATATCGGATGGCCTAACTTGGTCTCGAGACCATCCTGAAGGTTTGGACTTTTATCAAGCTCGCAGGCAGGCGAAAAACGGCCATATGCCAAATATGGTTGGATTCACCAATTTGCTTGATGCGTTGGAAAGTGTTTCTTCGAAGTGGAAGAGAGACGTCCGCGTGATACGCCATGATCGACAGGCCCAATTTGAAGCGACCCTGGCTGAATGGCATGAGTTATACTCGAATGCCCTTCCAGGCGAGATTTCGTTACCTGGCGAGACCCGTAAGATCCAGTTGGTGAAGAACTCAAGGTTTGAGATATGCGCAGCGGCTGACAGCCCGGGCATTCAAGTCATAGACTTGATCCTTTGGTTATTCAAACGGGCACTAGATGGAAAAGAACTTCCCCGAAATAGCGCTCAGCTATTAAACTTCGTAATGAGACGTGGATTTCAGAACGATTTCTCTTTCCTTGGTGTCCAGAAAGCTATGTTGTCTTGGTATGAAGATGCGATGACGGCGGATCTCAGCGAGACTGACTTTGCACGAGCTCGCGAGGTGCAAGACCTTATGGAAAGACGCCGAGTAGAGAATATGGCAGCTTATGAGGCGGACGGACTTATGCCATTTGAACGACAGGCAAAAATAGGTCCAAAGAAGTGAAATTAATGTGAGCGGTCAAGATCGGTGACACCTACGAAAGGCCGTAAAATTCCAATGCGCCTTTGCTTAGGATTTCTGTGGCTGCGCCTATACCGACTTTCCAAGTACCATCCGCAGCCTTGCCAATAGACTTTGCTATCCAAGCCTTCGCTTTCTTCCCGAATGGCTCACGCCTATCATCAGGCTCTTCGGATGCCAGAATGTTTGCGAAGTCCTTGGCGTCATCGTCGGAAATTCCTGCGCTGACAAGAAGTTTTACCAATTCGTCTGCATTACCTGTGTGTACATTTTGGTGGATGTCGCCGACGCGTCCCGTGTTTGCGACGTTTTGCATAGACCCATGGATCGTCTGATGGAAGATCTGAGTGACTTGAGAAGATGTTGATTCGTCACCTTCGCTACTCCCCGCTACGGATACCTTCGCAGCTTCGGGAATTTTTTCTAGTTCGAGGGTCAGATCCAACAACCGCGCTCTGACGGCATTTTTAGCTCGGTCAGTTGCGAGATCGAAACAGTGCCAGTCACGTCGTTGCAGGCGTAACCTTCATAGACTTTCCCCTGTAAGAGGAGGATGAGATTCGACGCATTTATATGTAGGGATCCGCTCGAACCAGAGCGTGCGAGTTCATCGACTGCCGCAATGCTTTGCCGCATCTCATAATTTGTCCAAGATTCCCCCGCATGCTGCGAAATCAGATAGGGAGGGATCGGGGCGTTCTGTATACCGGCTCCAAATGGCCCCGAAAACGTCGCCCGGTATACAACTTCGAAAATCCTATAAGGCGGTAGGTCTGTGCCTTCCGGATAGCCCTCTAGTTCATACATAATCCATTTTTCAAGCGGCGAACTATTAAGCCTAGAGGCCAAGAACTTAAACTTTAGAAGTATCGGAGCCAATTCTTTTTCGGTGTCGAGAAGGTCCGATTGGATTTGCTGTAGCAAAGACACTTATGGAAAACCTTCACCTAGTGTAAGCTCTTGGAATGTAGTGGGGTGTCGAGACCCGATCAAGGCATCCAGTCCAAAACCCTTTGGCTGGCGCAGTATTAATCGCCTTTTGTCAGTCGAAACTCTCAACCCTGAGCCATTTCAGATGGGCGCGAGGGCGGCCTCGCGCCGTCGAAGCTGTCGGCGCTAGCCAGCGCCGCAGCCCGGCCGGTTTTGCGCGTCTCTCACGGTAGGACGCTCGCTTCGCTCCGCTTTCCTACCGCTCGGCGCTGCAAAACTTTCCTACTTCCCTTTTTTCTGAAATATCATCGGGGATGAAGCCCAAGCATCTCCTCGATCCCGCCGCCGACGCGTCCGAATGGGACGACGTCGCGCCCGTGCCCACCCGCGCCCGCCACGATGGCTGGACGCCCACACGCCAAAAGGACTTTCTCGTCGCGCTCGCCGAATGCGGGGTGGTGAGCGAGGCCTGTGCGCGTGTCGGCATGAGCCCGCGCGCCGCCTATGCGCTGCGGCGCCGCCCCGATGCCGACCATTTCCGCCGCGCGTGGGACGCCGCGCTGGACTATGCCGTCCGCCGCCTCTCCGACGCCGCTTTCTCGCGAGCCCTCAACGGCGTCACCCGCCCCGTCTTCTACCAGGGCGAGCAGATCGGCGAGCGCACCTATTACGACGAGCGGCTGACCATGTTCGTCCTGCGCTACCGCGACCCCATACGCTACGGCAAATGGCTCGATACCATGGCCTTCCGCCAGAACGAGGACGGCGCCACCCAGCTCGCCGAGGAACTGGCGGTTCGCGCCGAGCTCGATGCGATGGCCGACGCCGACGGCGTCGAGCGCGCGCCCTTGCCGCCCATCGCCACCCGCAACACGCCCGACCTCACGCCAGCCGGCAACCGCCCCGCCAAGCCCTCCACGTAGCGTGAACTTTGTGAACTTCCCCCGCCGCTCGCGCGTCTCTTGCGCAGAAGGTCGACCCCGACCGCGTATCAGGAGACAAGAGTCATGGATTTCCAGTTCAACACCGATAACAATATCGACGGCACCGCCGAGCTCGCCGACCGCATCGAGACGGGCCTGCGCTCCACCCTCGCGCGCCACGCCGACCAGCTGACCCGCCTGATCGTCCACGTCCGCGAGGAAACCGAGGACCGCTACACCGCCAGCCTCGAAGCCCGCATCGAGGGCCAACAGCCGCAGGCCGTCACCGCCAGCGGCGGCAGTGTCGATGGCGTCGCCTTCGAAGCCGGCGAGAAGATGGACCGGCTGCTCACCAGCCACTTCGGCAAGCTGGACCGTCGCCAGCCCGAACCCGACACGATCGGCTAGCCGATCGGTCCTGCGGCAGGACCGGAGAGCGCGCGATCCATCCTCGCGCGGCCTCTCCGGCGCCCCCGCTCGCCCCCACATATATTCGCGCCCTTTCGTTGTAATCGCCCCGCGACCCCCCATCTTGAGGTCAAGCTACCAGTCGTGATCGACGGTTGCGGGGCCAGCACCTTTTTCGCCCCCCTCTTCTTTCCATTCCGCCTTCTAGCCGGCGCATCCGCGGCCGATCCTGGCCGTCTGCGCCCAACGAAAGGTACCTCTCCCATGGCGAATTATGGCCTCATCAAGAATTACGACGGCAAACAGGGCACCGGCACCATCGCTCCCGAAAAGGGCGGCGACTCGCTGATGTTCAAGAAGGACGGATTGGTCGATCCCAAGCAGGATCCCAAGCCCACCCAGCGCTACAGCTTCGAGAAGAGCCAGGTCGACGGCAAGGACCAGGCCGTGAAGCTCGAGCGCCAGGATAGCGGCGGCGAGCAGCGCAACGCATAACGCTTGACCGCCTGCCGGGCCCGGGAGCTCGCCCTTGTGGCGGCTTCCGGGTCGTCTGCTGTCCGCCGTCCCCACACCCCCCACAACAAGGAATTCCCGAGCGAATGGACCTCAACGAACTTTTGCACAGCCAGCAGATCGCGCTGATGAAGGCCGATCTGGCCGACGATGGCGCCGAACGCAGCGCGCATCTCGACACCGTCGCCGACTGTGCCGAGCGGATCGCGACCCTCCGCCACGCCAAGAGCGCGCCCCGCTATCCCGAGGCCGGCAGCGCGGACGATACGGGCGACGCCGCCATCGCCGCGATCGCGGATCGCTCGGCGCTTCCTCCCATCGTCACGCACGAAATTCTCGAATATCGGGTCGGCCCCTATCGCTACACCGATCTGGCGCTGGCGCTGGCCCAGCAGGCGCGCGCCGCCAACGACCCCGCCGCACAGGGTGCAAATGAGGATTAGGTCATTCGGGCGTTGTGTGTTACAAGGCCCTTGCTGACGTCGAAATTTGCGACGGACTTCGTACTTTGCCTGCCGCCGCTTGTGCCCAGCACCCCGGCGTTAAAACAGACCGCGACTTCCCTTCAAACGACACGAACACGCATCCTCGGCGCCGCACCTTCGCGGCCCGGGCAACTCTCGTTCTTTGAAAGGAACACGATTATGTCGAACACCGGAACCGTAAAATTCTTCAACAGCGACAAGGGCTACGGCTTCATCACGCCTGAAAATGGCGGTGGCGACGCGTTCGTCCACATCACCGCGGTCCAGTCCGCCGGCCTGCGCGACCTTCGCGAAGGCGACAAGGTGAACTACGAGCTCGAGACGGGTCGCAACGGCAAGGAAAGCGCCGTCAACCTGTCGATGGCCGACTAAGCGCTCTTAAGCGTTTGAAAAAAGAGGGCGTGGCGCTCCTTCCTTCACGGGACGGACGCCGCGCCCTTTTTTCGTGCGTCGGCCGCTGCGCCCACGCTGTCCTACAGGCCCCAACTGTGGCATGACCGCCCGCATGGTCGCTTCCCTCGCCCGATCCATCTCCATGCGCCCCCGCGAGAACAGCGCCTCCGGCTGGCACCGCGGCCACCGTCCTCTTCCGCCCCTTTCCCTCGGGAAAAGTCTTTTCCGGCGGGCTTTGCGTCCATGACGCGAAGCACGTCGTCAGCCGCGATCCTCGACGATCACAAACATCGCCGCCGCCTGCCGCAGATCGGTCTGGCGCTCACCGCCGTCTACGTTGTCGGCCTCATTCTCTATCTCTGGGCGCAGGGCCAGAACCCCGCCGACCTCGCCTTGAACGAACTCGGCGACTTTCTCGGCGGCGTCTCGAGCCCGCTCGCCTTCCTCTGGCTCGTTCTCGGCTATTTCCAGCAGAGCCGCGAGATCCGCCTGTCGAGCCAGGCAATTCATCTCCAGGCCGCGGAGATGCGCGAAGAGCGTGCCGCGATGCGTGCCGAAAAGAATCGCGACGCCTGACGGGCCCGACGCAAGTCGCGCTGCGTTGGTGCAGTGCAACAATCAGAAAGTCAGTCCATGTCCCGCCGTAACGACGAAAAGCCCTTCGCCCTGATGACCCGCAGCTGGTGGCTCGGCATGGAAGCCGCGCAGGTCGTCGGCCTGCGCTCGCTGCGGATGATGCAGGGCGGCAAGCTCGCCGACCGCGAGGCGCAGCGCATGATCAGCGAGAAGATGGCCGCCTCGAGTGCCCTGTGGTTGCGGATGTGGAGCGAACCGAGCTGGACCGGCATCGCCGACGCGGCGCTGGATGTCGCAACACCCCGCGTCCGCGCCAACCGTCGCCGCCTCAGCCGCTAGCTTTTCAACGTGATATCGAGCGTGATCTCGCAGTCGAGCAGCTTGGACAGCGGACAGTTCCGCTTCGCTTCGTCGGCGATCTTCTCGAATTCCTCATGGTCGATATCCGGCACCTTTCCGGTGAGGAACAGCGCCGACTTCGTTACCGTGAACCCCTCGCCATCCTTTTCCAGCGTCACTTCGCAGCGCGTATCGAGCTGGCCGTCTTCATAGCCCGCCTTTGCCAATCCGAAGCTCGTGGCCATGGTGAAGCAGCTCGCATGCGCCGCACCGATCAGTTCTTCCGGATTGGTCCCCGGAGCATCCTCGAAGCGCGTGTTGAAGCCGTAGGGCTGCGCGTCGAGCGCGCCGCTCTCGGTCCAGATATGGCCCTTGCCGTCCTTGCCGAGCCCCTCGTAGCGGGCCGATGCTTTATTGACCGTCACGCGACCCACTCCCCTTCTTCGCGACCTTTCCAGTAAGCGATACGCTCCGGCGACACTTCGATGAGGATCAGGCCATCGGTATCGAGGCCGTCCTCGAACCATTTCTCAAGATCGGGGACCCAGTGCTTCTCGAGCAACGCCTTGTCGCGATGCAATTTGCCGCGGCCCTGGACGGCGACATAGGTTTCATCGCCCGCATAGGTGGCGCCGCACTGGTCGTCGCGCTTGAGATCGTCGTCGATCCGCCCGTCGTCGGTGCTGAAATGATAGCTGGTGCCGTCCTCGCTCGAAACGTCCTTGTTATTCGACATCGGACGTGCGGCGATGGCACCGTCCTTCGTCTTGGTCACGAGCATCGCGATATCGATGCCTTTCATCGCCGAAACAGCGGTTTTCAGATCGGACTGTGCCATTCTCTTCTCCTTGATAAGGTTCGCAAGGTCGAACGCCTCCGCCTTCGGGGACGTTGCACCCGGAAACGAAAAAGGGCGATCCGAAGACCGCCCTTTGACCACTATTCTCCGGCAGGGGTCACGCGTCGGCGCCCTGCTTGGCCTGAAGGTTCACCGACCGTTCGGCGAGGTCGGTCATATTCTCGTCGGCGCGGTAGATACTGGCGGTGAGTTCGTCGAGTTTGGCGGCCACGTCGCTCTTTCCGAGCGCCTCGGCAAAAGCCTTCGCGGTGCCGAACCCGCAGATGCCGTAATGGGCCATCCGCTGATATTGGGCGACGATGATGACGTCGCGCACGTCCGTATCCGAAATGTCGGCATCGATGGCATGCTTCTTCGCTTCCGCGACGAGGCCTTCCATGCCCTTGCAATGCTCCTTCCCGCTTTGACCCATGTCGGACAGGATATTCTCGATCACGTCATTGTTATCGGGAATGCCGTCGATCGTTTCCTGCAGCCGCTCCTTCAGTTTTGCGTCGCTGGCAGCGTGGGCCATGTCGACGAGAATGCGGCGCATCTGGTCGTTGGCGGACCAATTGTCCTTCAGTTCGTGGACAAGGCAGTCTTCAAGATTTTTGGGGGCGGACATGGCGCATACTCCTGACGGTTGTTGGATAGGCGACCGACGCCCCATCGCCACCGCCCGTTCCACCGCCTGCGCCCTAGTGAGCCGCGGATGCGACGACGTCCCAACCACTTCTTAACCTCATGGCTTTACGCACCGCTTATACGAGTGGGCAGAAGCGGGAGCGTGCATGGGGCGCGAGGACAGATTGCGGGTCGAGGATGCGGACGTCGCCAATGCGGCGCATCATCCGGGATTCGTGCACATTCCCGATACGGGTACCGAGGGGCTGCGCTCCTACAAGGAGCCCGAGACCCCGCACCCGCTGCAGGTCACGTTCCTCAGCCCCGAAGGCGAGCGCGCCTTCCTTGATCATGTGCGTTCGCTCTGCGCGGCGGGCAAGCTCGACGAAGCGGCAGAGGTCGTCGAGCAGGGGCTCGCGCCCTTCGACGGGCGCATCGCGAATCGCGCCAAGGCGCTGAAGCTCGCGGACATCCTGATCGAGGGATGGGAAGATCTTGCCGAGATCATTGCCGAATTCGAAGGGCCCGACATCAGCGCGATCACGGCGGGGCTCGGAAACGAACCCGACCTCGTGTTCGACCTCACCAAGGAGCATGAACCCATGCTCGTGTTCCAGCTCTATTCGGACGATGTCTACGACTTTTCCGCGCGTTCGGACACCGAACTGCTTGCCGCGTGCGAGGAAGACTGCCCTGGCTGGGCGGGCGAGGAAGAGGATGTCGAATTCTACGTTTCGATCGAAGGGTTCGCTGCGCTCAACACCGCGCTCATCCAGTGCAAGCACGTGCATTTCCTGCGCGATGGTCGCGACGGCGTGGAAGGTCGCGCGCCGGGCGGTTATGTCGAATATCAACTGGGCTGCTGGCTACGCTGCATCCGCTATCTCCAGGCCCTCCAGCGCGAAGTCGAAACACACGGTCTTCCCGAAGGGGTGCGCCTCCTCGCGGGGACGTTTGGGCTCAATACCGATTGCGCGACCATCCTCGGCAGCGCCAAGCAAGTGGTTGTCGAGAAGAAGGACGGTGTCGCTCCGGTCGCCACGCTGACGATGGGCGAATGGGTGCCCAAGCACGATCCCCTCGCCGACATGGAGAGCGGCGCAAGCCTGCGTCAGCGCATCGCCACGAGCGAGGCCGATGAGAATCCAGCGGAGGCAGTCGAGGAACCCGTCGTGATCGAAGATGTTGCGCCGACGGCACCGCCCGAGAAACCCAAGGGCTTCTTCGCCCGGATGTTCGAGCGGCTGCGCGGCTAGCGCGCGACACCCGCCCGGTCGAGCTCGGGACCGAGGCGTCCCGTCAGCCAAAGCCACCACATCTTGAAATCCGCGCCGAGCGACCAGAGCGGATAGGTGAAGGTCGCGGGTCGGTTCTTCTCGACCCCGAAATGCGCCACCCAGGCGAAGAAATAGCCCGCCACCGGAAGCGCGGCCAACAGCAGCCAGCGCCCCGTCACGAGGGCATAGATCGCGATGGCAACGACAAGACTGGTGCCGATGTAATGAAGCGCGCGCGTCGTCGGCTTGCTGTGTTCGCGCAGGTAGAAGGGCCAGAAGGTCGAGAAAGTCTTGTGTTCGCGCGGCATGAGGCCGAGGATGACAGCGGACGAGACGGCTGTCCATCCTCGACCACCATTGGTCGAAAGACATTGGAACAGCGCGGGATTTGCTTCTAGGCTGATCACATGTTTACGTCGCTTCTCGCTTCGATTGCCCTCGCTGCCCAGCCGCAGGTCGCCGCCCCGCCGCCGTCCGACCAGGAGGCAATCGTCATCAGGGCGCAGCGTCTCGAGAAGCAGCGCCAGCAGATATCGCAGATGGTGGACGCCCTCACCGACAGTACGTTCGAGGGCCAAGTGCCGCAGTTCCACGAAGCCTTGTGCCCCCTGGTCGTCGGGCTCGACCCGGAACCGGCGGGCGACGTGGAGGCGCGATTGCGCACCGTTGCCGATGCCATCGGTCTCGGCGCGGCTGACGCCACATGCACCGCCAACCTTCTCGTCGTCGTGACCGACGACCGGGAAGCCGTGCTCGACTATTGGAAGCGCAAGAAACCCGACATCTTCTGGAACCTCGACCGCAAGGAGAAGGAAGCGCTGTTCGAGGACGACGCGCCGGTGCTGTCATGGCAGCTCATCATGATGCTCGATAACAATATGATGCCCGTCCAACAGGACGTGCAGAGCGGGGTCTATTCGGTTGCCAGCACCGACGCGACCCGGATGCGCACCTCGATGCTGCCAAGCGCGCGCGGCGCTGTGGTGGTGGTGGACAAAGCGAAACTTGCCGGCCTCGACGTCCGCCAGCTCGCCGATCATGTGGCGATGCGTGCGCTCGCGCCGCTCGATCCGGATGCGGTCGACGAGCTGGCCTCTCCGACGATCCTCAAGCTGATGAACGCCGGACTCGACGATACCGTGCCGCTGACCATGACCGACTGGGACTTTGCGTTCCTGAAGGCGCTTTACGGCACCGATAATGCCCGCAAGGCGCGGAGCATGCGCCGCCGCGTTGCCAGCGCGATGGACAAGAGCCTCGAGTCCGCGGCCGACATGGACCGCGACTGACAGGAACGAGAGTGCCCTGTGTCTCGTTCGCCCGTGCGAAGGAGACAGACATGCTGACGAGTACGAACCCCGCTACAGGCGAGACGATCGAGACCCACGATGCGCTCGATGAAGCAGGCATCGAGGCGGCGCTCGCCAAGGCGCACGACACGGCCGCGCACTGGCGGCAGACCAGCCTCGATGAACGCACCGACCTCTTGTCCGCGATCGCCGACGGGTTCGAGCGCGAACGCGATGCGCTCGCCGAGATCGCCACGCGCGAGATGGGGAAGACCCTCAAGGAAAGCCGCGGCGAAGTCGAGAAATGCGCGAGTGCGCTGCGCTATTTCGCCGAGCACGGACCCGCGATGCTCGAGCCCGAGAAGATCCCCGGTGGCAAAGGCGAGTTGCGCTGGTTGCCGATCGGGCCCGTGCTCGCGGTCATGCCGTGGAATTTTCCCTATTGGCAGGTCGTTCGCTTCCTCACCCCGACGGTGTTGGCAGGAAATGTGGGCCTGCTCAAACATGCCAGCAACGTCCAAGGGGTGGGCAAGGCCATCGAGCGGATCGTGACCGAGGCCGGCGGTCCAGACGGGCTGTTCCAGAATCTCGTGATCGGCTCCAAGGCCGTCGGCGGAATCATCGAGGACGACCGCGTGCGTGCGGTCACGTTGACGGGAAGCGAGCCCGCCGGGCGCGCGGTGGCCGAGAAAGCAGGCGCATGCCTCAAGAAGGTCGTGCTGGAGCTCGGCGGCTCCGATCCCTTCATCGTGATGCCGTCGGCCGATATGGACAAGGCCGTCGAAACGGCCGTCAAGGCACGTATCCAGAATGCGGGCCAGTCTTGTATCTGCGGCAAACGGATGATCGTGCACCGCGACATCTTCGAGGAGTTCGAAGGTCGGTTCATCGAGGCGATGCTTGCGGTGAAGGCGGGCGACCCGTTCGACGAGGAGAGCGACATCGGTCCGATGTCGAGCGAGGAGCAGCGCGACACGGTCCTCGAGCAGCTTGACAAGGCGATGGAAGCGGGCGGGCATCTCGTCGGCGGCGAGAAGATCGACGGGCCGGGTGCCTTCCTGTCGGCTGGCGTGTTGACGGGCCTCGAACCCGATGGCCCGATGCAGGACGAGGAACTGTTCGGCCCCGTCGCGATGCTGTTCGAAGCGAAGGACGTGGACGACGCGCTGCGGATCGCCAACATCACGCCTTATGGCCTCGGGTCGGCCGTCTTCACGCAGGACGAGGCGGAAGCGGAGCGCTTCATCATCGGGCTCGATGCAGGGATGACCGCCATCAACCAGATGACCGCCTCGGCCCCGGAGGCCCCTTTTGGCGGGGTCAAGAATTCGGGGCATGGCCGCGAATTGGCGCGCTTCGGACTGCACGAGTTCATGAACTTGAAGAGCGTATTCCGCGGCAACTGATCCGCGCACGAAAAAGCCCCCGGAAGCGCCGTGCTTCCGGGGGCTCTTTTCTTTCGAACTCGAGGCGCTGGCCTAGAGCTGCCCGAGCGTGACGCGCGCCGAGACCGACGGATTGGTCGGCATCAGCGGCACTTCCATGCGGTTGAGACGCTGCGTCGAGAGCGCGCCACCCGTCGAGATGGGCGAGCAGACGGCGCCGCCGACCCAGTCGTAGGCCTGTGCGGTCATGCGCTCGTCGATCGATCCCATCTGGTCGAGGATATCGTCGGTCGCCGCGCAGGTATCGGCGTTGGCGTTGAAGTAGGCGGCGAGGCCATTGTAATAGCCGCCGTAGCCGTCGGCATTGACGGTCCGGAACGCGAGGACGCGAAGACGGTCGTCGCACTCCGCCCGGTCGCGGGCGATCTGCCCGACCGGCTTGCCGAACGTGTTGGTGCCGATGAGCGCGGTATTCTCGCCGAAATAGGGCACCATCGAGTTGGCGACCAGTTCGGACGCCGAGGCGCTGCTGCGCGTCGTGATGAAGGCGATCTTCATCGGCGCGATCGCCTGGCTCCGCGCTTCGAAATATTCGGTGTCGTTCGATCCCGAGTTCTGGGCATTGAACTCGGTGACGCTGAAGACCTGCCCGACATGATCGCGTCCGAGGAGATCGCCGAGCTGCTCGGCGACGCTCACGAGACCGCCGCCATTGTAGCGAAGATCGACGATGACGTTCTGGACGCCCAGCGAGCGGAAAGTCGTGAAGGCGTTGTTGAGATCTTCCGCCGCGGTCTGCGCGAAGAAGGTCCGCAGGTTGAGATAGCCGGTATTGCCGCGAACCGACACGCCGAAGCGCGGCGAGACGGGCAGCAACTGATATTCGGCCGCCGTGATGGTGCGGGTATAGTTCGCGCCACCATTGTTGGGATCGATCTCGACCGTGACCTGCTCGCCGTTCTCCGACGGGAAGAGGAGATCGGACAGAATGCTGGTGCTACCGTTCGCCGCGTCGATCCACGCGCCCGGCGTGCGAAGGTCGCCCGAGTTGGGACCGATGCGAACGATGAAGTCGCCGCGGCGCATCCCGATGCCGTCCGAGGGCGAGTTTTCGTAGATGTCGCGGATGCCCAGCGTGTCGTCGCTGAACAGCACCGGACGCCAGCCATAATCCTCGCTGGTGGCGTTCTGAATGAACTCGTTTTCCTCTTCGATCGAGGTCACATAGGTGAAGCCGCGATCGACGCCCTGGTCGGCCAGCGGCTGGACCAGCGCGTTGATGTACGACTGGAGATCGTCATAGTCCGCCTTGTTGACGTTCGTCGCCAGCTGGTCGGAGAAGAGATAGAATTGCTGGAGCTGGTCGAGCGCCCAGTCCTGACGCTGGCTGAGCGAGCAGGCGCCCGTGGGCGTGGGCGTAGGGGTCGGCGTAGGCGTGGGAGTCGGGGTCGGATTGTTGACGATCGGCGGCGCCGAACTGCTGCTCCCGCAGCTCGCCAGCATCGCGGCCATGATCAACGTTCCCGTAAGCTTGCTCGTTCTCATACGTCTACACCTTTGTCTGGATTCGTCTGGTTGCCCTGAATGAAGCGTATTTTCGCCTTAATGCACAAGACGTTAGCGCCATAAATATGGAATTGATGATGAACCGTGCTTGTCTCGCCACAGTCCTCCAGCCGACAGATCAGCCCCGCGCCATCCGCCGCACGGCCTCGAGGGTCTTCGCGACATGCTCCTTATAGTCCATTTTCGAATGGACCATCGCCACCGTGCCGTCCGCCGAAATGACATAGGACGTCCGGTTGGCGGTCGGGCGCAGCGCGCTCACCCCCGCAAGCTCGACGTCATAGGCTTCCAGCAGTTCGCCCGAGGCGTGCGCCATCGGGACCTTGGAGCGGCAGACTTCGGTCGAGAAACGCGACAGCGTCTCGATGTCGTCGCTCGACAGGCCGATAACCGTCGCGCCCGCGGCCTCGAAGTCCGGCATCGCGTCGGCGAACGCCTTGCTTTCCAGCGTGCATCCGCTCGTGAAAGCCTTGGGAAAGAAATAGAGGACAACAGGTCCCTTCTCGAGCTGTTCGGCAAGGTGCAGACGGAAGGTCTCGCCCCCGATCGCACCCATGGTCTTGAAATCGGGCGCCTTGGCACCCGCGGCCAGCTGCGCGGAAGCGGGAAACGCGAGCAATGCCGCCGCCAATCCGCCGATCATCCACCGTTTCGTCGAACCCATCTCACTCTCCCACTGTCGCCCCGCGTACCATCTCTCTAGGATGCGTGCGGAGTCGATAGACCGGAGGATGACATGACCGTTCCCAAAGCACCAGTCGCCATCCTTCTGATGGCCGCGTTGCTGGCGGGTTGTGGCGGAGACGCATCGCGAGACACAGATGCGGACAGCGGCGCTCCGGCCGCCGCGCAAGTGGAGGGCGATACGAGCGACGAGAATAATGTTCCGCCGCTATCCCCGCTCGCCGCCACCACCGACTGGCAGATCGACACGTCGGCGCGCGGCGCGCGTCTGTCTTATGCGGAAGAGCGGGACGACCCTATCGTGCTCCTGACCTGTGTCGGCGACCGGCTGATCGTGCGGCTCGAGAATGTCGCGCCGATCACGAGCGAGGAGCGCTTGACGATCGGTAGCGGCGACCTTGCGGTCGCGCTCGTCGCCGATGCGAATTCCGGGATGCCGAGCATTGCCGGTCGCGGGCCGGTGCCCGAGAATTTCGAGACGATGCTCGAACAGGGGTTCGCCGCGGCTTATGGAAGCTATTCGACGGGCGTGCTGCCCCCGGTGCCTGCCGACAGCATAGCGCGCTGGCGCGCTTCCTGCGCCTGACGATCAAGCCCCGAGCCGTCGGGGAAAAGCGCCTGGTCGGGATGGCGCGGCGCGAGACTTTTGAAAAAGCGCATCGCGGGTTCCATGTCCTTTTCCATGTCGCCCGTCGGCCAGATCGTCGGCCCTATGATGCCGAGCTTGAGCTCATAGTCGGGGCCGGCACAGACGATCGGCACCCCCGCTTCCTGCGCGATGCGATAGAACCCACTGCGCCATTCGGTGGTGGCGCCGCGCGTTCCCTCGATCGCGATCACGAGCGCGAACGCGTCGGCCTCCTCGATCTTACGGGCCACTTGCTCGACCATGCCGACGCCCTTTCGGCGACGGTCGACGGGAACGCCACCCATGGCACGCATGAAATCACCCATCGGCCAGCTGAACAGGCTGTGCTTGCCGATAAAACGCGGCGTCAGCCCGAAGGCATCGACGACGCCGAGAAAGACGAAAAAATCGTAATTGGACGTGTGCGGCGCGCCGGCGATCACGAACTTGCGCTCGTCGGGCAGCGACTCCGTGACCCGCCAGCCATTGATCTTCCACCAACGCATCACACCCCATTTGAGAAGGCGGGCGAGAAACGACGTTCTTCTGTTCTCGGGTGGCTCGACCATGTCTCTCTCTCCAGCGACGGCGGCGGTTTGACAAGTCTCGTGCGGGAACCGGAATCGCAAGCCGCAGGTTTGTATCGCCGATCATGAGGAGAACGAACATGAAAGCATTGATCCTTCCTTTCGCGGCGGCGCTGGCACTGGGCGCCTGCGGCGACAGCGACACGGCAATCGACACGACTGCCGACGTGGATGCCAACGGCGAGCCCGTCGATCTGGGCGAATCCCCGAGTGTCGACGGTTCGACCGATTCGATCGGAACCGACGGCACGACCGGCGCTCCCTCGACGCTGGGCTCAGACGCGGGCGACTCGGTGAGCGACGGTCCGATGCCCGGGCCCGACAGTGGCGAAGCCAATGAAGGCGGCACGAACCCTAACGATACCGATGTCGGTCTTGACGATTCGGTCGACGCCGAAGAAAGCTACTGATCGCATTCGACGAGGCGGGGAAATGCCTCGCCTCGTCGGCGGATTCGGGTCGTTTCATCAATTCAACCCCTCTCCCAAAGTCGGGGGCGGCGGAACATGCGCACCAGTTCCCTTGTTGACTGGGCAAATGCAAACCCCCGTAAAGACGGAGAAAATCGATGAAAAAGATCATTCTTGCGACTATTTCGAGTGCTGCTTTGGCCCTTTCGGCCTGCGGCGACGGCGATACGACGGTCGAACCTGAAGACGATACGGCGATGATGGCCGACGATACGATGGCCGCCGATGACGACATGGCCGCTGGCGGCACGATCGTCGAAGTCGCGCAGGGCGACAGCAACTTTTCGACCCTCGTTGGCGCGGTGACAACGGCCGACCTCGCATCGACGCTCGGCGGTGAAGGTCCCTACACGGTCTTCGCCCCCACCAACGCCGCGTTTGAAAAGGTCGACAGCGCCACGCTCGAGAACCTGATGAGCGAAGGCCAGCGCGAGCAGCTTTCGAATGTCCTGTCCTATCACGTGGTCGAAGGTAACGTGATGGCAGCCGATCTCACCAGGCAGATCGAGGACGCCGGTGGCAGCCTCGACCTGACGACCGTTTCGGGCGGCACGCTGACCGCGACGATCGAAGGCGGCAACGTCATGCTGACCGACGCCAATGGTAACAGCGCGACCGTGACTTCCACCGACGTCGAGGCGTCGAACGGTGTGATCCACGCGATCGACACGGTCCTGATGCCGGCCGCCTAACGCCCGGACGAAACATTCGGAGCGCGGCGCCCGCTCAACAGCCGCGCCCCGATGTGAGCGCCACCGATCCTGCCAAAGGGATCGGTGGCGTTTTTGCTTTTTAGGAGTACGGGCGGCGATTCAGTGCTGCTGGCGATGCACCAGGTCGACAAGCCGGTCGACATGTCTGGCTGCTTCCATCGCCGCAATCTGAAGATTGTCTTTGAAGGCGCCGACGCCGGTCTGGTCGGCCTTGTCGCTGATCGCGCGAACGCCTGCCCAGCCGATGCGGTGCATGTCGGCGACCTGCGCAATCGCGCCCGTTTCCATGTCGACGAGTTCGGCACCGAACTGCTCGGCGATGGCGCTGGCCTTTCCTTCGTCGGCGATGAAGGCATCGCCCGTCAGGATCGTTGCGGAAGGGAGGTCGAGACCCACATCGGGAACCGCGTTGAAACTTTGCGGCAAGGCGTCGCCGAAGGGCAGGCTGCCCGCACGATAGGTCACGAAACGATCGGCATCGAAGCGCCCATAATCGTGCTGGTAGGCACGATCGAGGCGATAACAGTTCTCGCTTCCCTGACCGATCCGGCCCGCGACACCCATGCTGACGAGCAGGCGGCATCCTTCCGCCACGAGATGCATCGCGGCGATGGTGCCATTGACCTTTCCTATGCCCGCACAGGCGAGCAGCCAGCCGTCATCGCCCTGGCGACAATAGAAGGGGAGATCATGTCGGGAACGGCCGGAACCGGGGCGAAAGCGCTCTGCCTCCTCGAGCAGGCCGGTGATGATTCCGATCCGCAGCATGACGGCGCTACTTCCCGTCCGGTAGCGGCGCTCGTCACGCCGCGGCCGATCGTGCTTAGGTGGACAGGGCCGGAATGACCCAGACGAGTGTCATGGCGATAACGATCAGGACGAGCGAAATGCCCAGCACCCAGCGCCCGATATGCGGTTTGACCGCGCCGGTCGCTTCTTCTTCGGTGACATGAACTTCTTCGCCTTCACGATGCATGAGTGATGCCCTTTAATTCCAGTTATCCGGTCAACCGCTCGCGATCACGATGGTTGCCTTGATCTTACGCCTTTTTCCGGACGGCGCCAGAGGCCGCGCACGGCGAAAGGGCTGGTTTCGAGGGCTGCTCCCGCCTACCATCGCTCCATGCTGCCGCCCGGAGCCTTGAACTGACCCTTCCCACCCTTCACGCCGCGCTCGCCATGCTGGTGGCCTGTGCCATGTTCGTGGCCTTTGCGAGCAACCGGTTTCGGATCGAGATCATCAGCCTGGCGACGATCGGCGCGATCGCGCTGCTGCTCTATCTCTTTCCCATTCCGGGAACCGCACCCAAGGACGGGATCGACCTTGCGTTCGGCGGTTTCGGCCATACCGCGCTCATCACCATTTCCGCGCTGATGGTCATGGGGCGGGGCCTGGTCGTCACCGGAGCGCTCGAGCCTGCCGCGCGCACATTGGCGGGGATCTGGCGGATCAACAACTGGCTCGGGCTCCTCGTAACGCTGGTGCTCGCGATGGCGGCGTCGATGGTCGTCAACGACACGCCCGTCCTCGTCCTCCTCATCCCGATCATGGTCCAGCTCGCGCATGGCGGGGCAATGCCCGCATCGAAGACGCTCATTCCCTTGAACGCCGCGATCCTCATCGGCGGGATGGCGACGACGATCGGAACGTCGACCAACCTCCTCGTCGTCTCGATCGCCGCCGATCTCGGCATGCCCGAGATGCCAATCTTTCATTTCACCCCCATCGTGCTGATGGCCGCGGTCGTCTGCCTGCCCTACATCTGGCTGGTGATGCCGCGGCTGCTGCCCGACAACAGCCCCGAGGCGGGTCACGAACCACGCAAGTTCATCGCCACGCTTCGGGTGGGCATGACTTCGGGCTGGCTGGGACTGGGGGTCGACGCGTTCCGCGACAAACTGCCCGATACCTTCTCCTTCGTGCGCGAACCTGCGAAACTCGAACCCGGCCAGCGCCTCACCGCCTTCGCGACTGCCGACAGCCTTCGCGAAGTCGCCCGTCGCCTCGGCGCCTCGACCGCACCGCGCTGGCTGGTCGAGCGGTTGCAGAAGGAAAGCGCCTCGCTGGGGCAGGATCTGGTCGAAGCGGAAATGGCGATCAGCGCCGACAGCCGTCTGGTCGGACGCACGTTACAGACCGCCGGCATCAAGGGCGTCGCGATCCTCGGCGTCGCGCAAGCGCCCTCGCGCGGGTTCGCCGCCCCGCGTGAATTGTCCGCCGAAGCACGGTTGGCGGAGGGCGACATCCTGCTCGTTCTCGGGCGCGAGCAGGCGCTTCAGGATTTCGCGAGCGCCGAGGCCATGCTGATGCTCGACGGCGCCCGGCCCTTGCCCCGCCGACGCAAGGCCTGGACCGCCATCGCCATCATGGGCACCGCGGTCATCCTCGCCAGCTTCGGCATCGTCCCCATCGCCATCTCCGCGCTCGCGGGCGCGATCGCGATGTTCGTCACCGGCTGCGTGCATTTCGATAAAGTGGGGCGCGCCCTGTCGGCAAAGGTGATCGTTCTCGTCGCCGCCTCGATCGCGATCGGGCGGCTCGTCCTCGAGAGCGGCGCGGCGCAATATCTCGGCGAAACGCTCGCGCTCGCAATGGCCGATCTGTCGGGCTCTCTGGTCCTCGCGCTGATCATGCTGTTCGTGACGCTTCTCACGAACTTCGCCTCCAACGCGACGGCGGCGGCCGTCGGCACGCCGATTGCGTTCAGTCTCGCGGGCCAACTGGGGTTACCGGTCGAGCCGCTGGTGCTTGCCGTGCTGTTCGGCTGCAACCTGTGCTACGCGACGCCGATCGCCTATCAGACCAACATGCTGATCATGGCCGAGGGCGACTATAAGTTTAACGACTATTTGAAGACCGGCATCCCGCTCGTCGTTCTGATGGTCATCAGCCTTTCGATCATCCTGTCGATCACCTACGGGCTGTAGGAGACGACAAAAGGCCCGCCGGAAGAACCGGACGGGCCTCGTCGCATCCCTGGCCGTGGTTGGCCAGGGGCATGGTGGGTCAGCCGCCGCTTACCGCGCGCTGTCGGCGACGAGACCCGTGAGCAGATACAGGATGAGCGCGGTACCGGCGCTGATGAAGAAACCGGCGACCCATCCGAGGCGAACGAGCGTGACATCGACGTTGAAATAGTCGGCCATGCCGGCGGAAACGCCCATCAGCTTGCCCTGCGTGGGTTTGACGAGAAACTTGCGATCCATTGATGGTCCTTTTCGAAGAATTTGAAGTTGGGACGAGGGCATCGCGTCTAGGCGATCGGTGCGCCCGAGACGGCAGCACCGATGAAGAGGCTGGCCGACAGGATGGCGCCGAAGATCGAGACGACGAGGTTATCGCGAGAGAGGCGTTGCATTGTTCTTTTCCCTTTTTGGCGAGCTCAAAAGCAAGCTCACCCCCTACATTGCAGGAGGTGTGCCAAATGAAAAAGTCCAATGATTTCAGTATGGCTGCACCCGATGGATGCGCCCTTGGTGAAAAATCCCGCGATTAGTTGGCGGGTTTTGCCAACGGTCCGCGCAGCTTGGCCGGTAGTTTGGCGACCGCACGGCACTCGCCCTCGATCCAGGGAGCGTCGATGTCGTCGGAACGCATCAGCACCTCGTCGAGCTTTGCTTCACACGACGCGACGCTGTCAAACGTCATCGGTTCGGCGCGCACGGCGGTGCAGGCATTGCCCCCGTCGGCACAGGCGAACAGTAGGATGGCGAAGCTGACGGGTTCCATTGCAAGTCTCTTGAATGATTAACGAACTTGAACGGAAAACTGCGATCGGTGGGCTGTTGTTCCAAGGAATACGTTAGCGTAACGAAAATGCGATGAGCCGTTGCGTTGTCGATGTCATCAATGGTGCCTATCTACAGGGAATGGCTCCACCTAGCGACGGCTCTTCCTCGAAAGGCGACGGGGACTTCCGTATCCTCCTGCGCTTTTTGCCGATGTTGTGGCCGCGTCACGCGCCCGCCATGCGGGCGCGCGTCGTCATCTCGCTGCTGCTCGTGCTCGTCAGCAAGGGCATCGCCCTTTCGGTGCCGTTTCTCTACAAGAATATCGTCGACCGGATGGCGAGCGGTGATAGCGGCGATGCGCTCGTCGCGATCATCCTCGGAACGGTCGCGGCCTATGCCACGCTGCAGATGCTCGGAACGGTCATCGACAATGTGCGCAACGCCATCTTCGAACGGGTCGGGCAGGACGCCGCGCGGCGGCTGACGCAGAAACTCTTCCGCCACCTCCATCGCCTCGGCCTGCGTTTCCACCTCGAGCGGCGCACGGGCAGTATCATCCGCCTGGTCGAGCGTGGCACCAAGAGCATCGATTCCATGCTCTATTTCCTGCTCTTCAATATCGCGCCGACCGCGATCGAGCTGGTCGGCATTGCCATCATCTTCACGGTCAATTTCGGGATCGGCCTGACGGCAGCGACGCTGGTGATGGTCGTCACCTACATTCTTTTCACCCGCAAGGTGACCGACTGGCGCAACCATATCCGCCGCGAGATGAATCGCGTCGACCAACGCGCCAACCAGGCGGCGGTCGACAGCCTGCTGAATTACGAGACGGTCAAATATTTCGGCGCCGAAGAGCGCGAAGCCAAGCGCTACGACGAGGCGATCGACACCTATTCGGACGCCGCGGTCAAGAACGAGACGAGCCTTGCGCTCTTGAACTCGGGACAAGCGGTGCTGACCGGGCTGATGATGGGCGGCGCGATGGCCTATACCGTCTGGGGCTGGAGCGCGGGGCGCTTCACGCCGGGCGACGTGGTGCTCGTCAATTCCTTGCTGATGCAGCTCTACCGTCCGCTCAACATGCTCGGCTGGGTCTATCGCTCGATCCGGCAGGGCCTCGTCGACATGGAAGACATGTTCCAGCTGCTCGACACGCCGGCCGAGGTGGTCGACCGCCCGGGCGCCCATGCGCTTGTCGTCGGCGACGGGCACGTCCGCTTCGAGGACGTGCATTTTTCCTATGACGGCGAGCGCGAGATCCTGCGCGGGATCTCGCTCGACGTGCCGGCGGGAACGAGCCTCGCCGTCGTCGGCCCCTCTGGGGCTGGCAAGTCGACGCTGGCGCGGCTGCTCTACCGTTTCTACGAGCCCCAGCAGGGACGCATCACGATCGACGGCGACGACATTGCCCATGTCACCCAGCAAAGCCTTCGCGCCGCCATCGGCATCGTCCCGCAGGACACCGTGCTCTTCAACGACACGATCGGCTACAATATCGGCTATGGCGATGCCGGGGCGAGCGCGCCCGAAATCGAGGAAGCGGCGAGGGCGGCTGCCATCCATCGCTTCATCGACGGATTGTCCGACGGCTACGACACGACGGTTGGCGAACGCGGGCTCAAGCTGTCGGGCGGCGAGAAGCAGCGGGTGGCGATCGCGAGGACGCTGCTGAAGGACCCGCCCATCCTGCTGCTCGACGAAGCGACCAGCGCGCTCGACAGCGCGACCGAGCAGGACATCCAGACGACGCTCGACAAGGTGATGCGCCGCCGCACCACGATCATGATCGCGCACCGGCTTTCGACCGTCGTCGACGCCGACCAGATCGTCGTGCTCGACGAGGGTCGCGTCGCCGAGCGTGGGACGCACGCCGAGCTGCTCGCGAGAGGCGGCCTCTACGCCGACCTCTGGGCGCGTCAGAAGGCCGAGCGGCTACTCGAAGACGCTGCCGACTAGGCGTGGCGTCGTTAGGCGAGGCTTGCGACGCGCTTGACAAAAAACATGCCTGCGCCATCGTCTCGGTCGGGAGGAGCCTTGGTATGGCGTTGAAGGCACGAACTTTTTTCCGGACGGTCATGGTATCGACGAGCGCCGCCGCGCTCGCGGCCTGCGGCGGTGGTGGCGGGGTCAATTCCGCGCCGCCTCCCGTATCCGCGCCGCCGCCCGTCACGCCTCCGCGCGATATCCCGACGCAGGCAGAACTCGATGCCGAGACCGCGCGCTCCAACGGGGTGATGTCTTCCAAGGCGAATGTCGCCCATGCGATGGGCCACACCGGTGAAGGCGTGCTGGTCGCCGTGATGGAAACCGGCGCGCTCGCATATCTTTCCAATCTCGACGATCGCAGCGGAACGGGTCCCGATGCCGACGATCGTGTCTTCGAGGATCGACTCGCGCCGCAATCGCGAGCGCTGTGGGGCAGCGACACGCCCGACCAGTTCTCCGACCATGGAACGCTGGTCGCCGCGGTGATCGGCGCGGCGGACGACGGGCGCGGGATCGTCGGCGTCGCCCCGGATGCGGACATCGTCTATTATGATTATGGCGACTATTGCCTCGACAGCTATTGCAACGAGGTTGAGTGGCAGGAGAGCTTCGAGCGCTACCGCGTCGGCATGCAGGAAGCGATCGACCTCGGGGCGCGGGTGATGAATTTCTCGCTGGGGGAGGAGCGCTTCCCCGTCCGGATGATCCCCACTGCCGAAGCGGCCGAGGCGGCGGGCATGGTGGTGGTGATTTCAGCGGGCAACGACCGCTTGTCGAGCCCGCACGCGATGGCGCAGGGCATGGCCGACCTCGCGCCGACGGTGACGATCATCGCGGGGGCGCTCAACGCCAACGGCACGCCCGCGCCCTTTTCCAACCTCGCGGGCGTTTCGAAGGACAATTACCTGATGGCGCTTGGCGTCGGGGTGGATACCTACGGCAACGACGGGCGGCTACGCACGGCCAACGGCACGTCGCTGTCCGCTCCCATCATCACGGGCGCGGCCACATTGCTTGCGGGCGCCTTCCCGAACCTCAGCGGCGCGGACATCGTCTCGATCCTGTTCGAAAGCGCCGATGATGCCGGCGCGCCCGGCACCGACGAGATCTACGGGCGCGGCATCCTCAATATCGAACGCGCCTTCCAGCCCTTGGGATCGACCGTGCTTGCCGGCTCGGACATGGCGACCGAGGGCCTGTTCGGGGGGATCGCGTCGGCGGCGATGGGCGATGCGACCGGACGGATCGAGGGCGTCGCCATCACCGACCGATACGATCGCGCCTTCAGCGCCGATCTCGGTGGGTTCGAGCGCCGGGCGGGGCAGGCAGCGCCCTTGCGCGCGCTGGCGCAGGAAGGAATTCAAGGTCGGTCGGCACATCTCGGCGGCCACCGGATGGGACTGGTCACCAGCGACGACCGCTCCTCGCTGGCCGATGGCCCGGCACCAAGGCTGGTCGCGGCGAGCCTCGATGTCGCACTCGCTCCCTCCACCCGCATCGCATTCGGTGCGGGACAGGGCCTCGACAGCATCGCGCCCTCGCCGACGGCGCGCTCGGCACGCTTCCTCCTCGAGACGGGGGCGCAGACAAAAGGGTTCACATCCTACGGCGAGACATCCGCATCGATCGCGCACGAGATGGCCGGGATGGCGTTCCAGGCCGGCGTCGAAACGGGCATGGTCGCGAGACCGCTCGATGCATGGAGTGCGGGCGATCGTGACGACTATCGACGCATCCGGGTGGGGGCTTCGGGCGAGACCGGCGCGCTGTCCTATGGCGCAGGACTGACGCGGCTCGACGAGGATTCCTCGATCCTCGGCGGCTCGCTCGCCTTCTCGAACGAGGGCGCGACGAGCCATTTCCTCGATCTCGACGCAGCGATCGAGCACGGCCCCTGGACCCTCGCTGCCAACTGGCAGCAGGGCTGGAGCCGGATGTCGGGCAACGGCATGGTCGCGCAGACGCGCCTGGCAAGCGAACGATGGTCGCTCGCCCTCACGAACGGGCCCTTGTCGCTGCGCGTCTCACAACCGCTCCGCGTCACGAGCGGCGGCCTGTTCGTCGAGGCGCCCGTGGCCTTCGATTATGCGACGATGACGGCGGACCTCGGGACCCGGCTCGTCTCGCTGGCGCCCGAAGGACGCGAGATCGACGTCGAAGCGGCCTACGGAACGCGCGTCGGCCCCGGCAGGCTCGATGCGAACCTCTACTGGCGCCGGGAGCCGGGACATATCGCCGCGATGCCCGACGACCGGGGGGTCGCGCTGCGGTATCGCTCGGCCTTCTAGGCGGCCGCCGTCGTCCAGCCGAGCGCAGGGAGCGTGATCGAGCGTTTGCCACCCATGTCGGTGCGGGTCACGATCAACTCCTTCTCCTCGATATAGTCGATGAGGCGACGCGCGCGCGACAGGCTGGCGGTGCCGTAGATGGCGGCGATCATATCCTCGTCGGGGCAGGGCGCGCCGTCGCGCGCGGCCTTGGCGATCAGGAGAAACGGCGCGAGCATGTCGTCGGGCAGGTCGGCGGCCGCATCCATCGCCGCGCCCCATTCCTCGGCGGGATCGGCAAGGATGCCCGCGCGCGCGGCGGCAAGGCGGCGCGCGAAGGCGGCCAGATCGAGCGGGGGCAGGCGCACCCCTTCCATCCGGCAGCGCGTCAGGAAATCCTGGTAGGCGACGGGCGTGGCCCGCGGGCGTCCCGCTTCTTCCTCGACGATGGCGGCGAGCGCGCGCTCGATCACGGGCGCGATGTCCTCAGGAGCGGGGGCTGGCGTATCGGGCTCGCTCGGCCCACGACGCGTCAGCGCGGCTTCGGCGAGCTCGGCCATCATTCGCTCGGACGGCAACGGCTTGGGCTCGGGCTTGGGCGCCGGCGCGGGCTCGGGCGCGTCGGCAAGACCGTCGAACAGCAGCGCCTGCGGATCCGCAGCGGCCTGCGGCAGCGGAACGAGACCCGGCGTCCCCTCGCGCGGGCCCGTTTCGACCGCGCCGATCATCACCTTGACGGGCCGCCGCGCGATGGCCGGGCCGAGCCCCAGGAACTGGCCGCGTTCGAGATCGCGGATCTGTTCGGCCTGCCGCCGCTCCATGCCGAGCAGGTCGGCCGCGCGCGCCATGTCGATGTCGAGGAAGGTGCGACCCATGAGGAAGTTGGAGGCTTCGGCCGCGACATTCTTGGCGAGCTTGGCGAGCCGCTGCGTCGCGATGATGCCCGCCAGCCCGCGCTTGCGGCCCCGGCACATCAGATTGGTCATCGCGCCTAGGCTCGCGCGTCGCACGTCCTCGGGCACTTCGCCGCCCCCGGTGGGCGCGAACATCTGTGCCTCGTCGACGATGACGAGCGCGGGATACCAATGCTCGCGCGGAGCGTCGAACAAGGCGTTGAGGAAACTTGCGGCGCAGCGCATCTGGCCGTCGTTCTCCAGCCCCTCGAGGCTGAGGACGACGCTCAGGCGATGTTCGCGGATGCGCGCGGCGAGCTTGGCGATCTCGCCGTCGCTATGGTCCGACGCCTCGATCGCCACATGGCCGTAGCGGTCGGCGAGCGTGACGAATTCGCCTTCGGGATCGACGATGACCTGCTGCACTTCGCCCGCGCTTTTCTCGAGCAGGCGGCGCAAGAGGTGCGATTTTCCGCTCCCCGAATTCCCCTGGACCAGTAGCCGCGTCGCCAGCAGTTCGCCAAGGTCCAGCTCGACCGTTCGGCCCGACGGATCCGCCCCCATGTCCACGTTCACGCTCATCGGCGCGAGTGTGGCGGCACGAAGCGGTGGAGACAAGCGGCTTGTCCTCGCGTTAGGACAGGCAAGCGATACCAGATCACAAGGACACCGCCCGATGGCACTCACGACCAACGCACTCGACGACGACTTCCATGTCGGCCCGCAGATCAAGCCGTCCGATGTGAACGCGCTACAGGAGGCAGGCTTCGAGATGATCATCAACAATCGCCCCGACGGCGAGGAAGAGGGGCAACCTTCGGACGAAGCGATCGAAGCGGCCGCGCGCGAGGCGGGCCTCGACTATGCGCACGTCCCGCTCGGGCGGGGCATGGGCCCTGCGGACATCGAGGCCGAACGCGCCGCGCTCGATCGCGCAAAGGGCAAGAAGACCTTCGCCTTCTGCCGGTCCGGCACCCGCTCCACGCTGCTGTGGGCAGCAGCCGAACATGAGGCGGGTCGCGACGTGGCGGAACTGAGGAACAGCGCCGAGGCGGCTGGCTATTCGCTCGATCCCATCGAGCACCTGTTGTGAGGCATCGAAGCACCCGCTAGCGACACGCGGGTGAACGACACGCACCGGATCCTTCGCGAGACCTTCGGCTTCTCCGCCTTTCGCGGCGTGCAGGAAGATGTCGTCGCGCGCGTGATGGCGGGCGACAATGTCCTCGCGGTGATGCCGACGGGCGCGGGCAAGTCGCTGTGCTACCAGCTTCCGGCGGTCGCCAAGGACGGCACCGCGATCGTCATCTCGCCGCTCATCGCGCTCATGGAAGACCAGGTGCGATCGGCCAGTGCCAACGGCATCGCCGCCGCCGCGCTGACCAGTGCGACGCGCGACCGGGTTGCAGTCGAGCGCGCGCTGGAGGCGGGCAAGCTCGATCTGCTGTACGTGGCGCCCGAGCGCGCCACCACCGATCGCTTCGGCCAGATGCTCGAGCGTGCGCGGATCAGTCTGTTCGCGATCGACGAGGCGCATTGCGTATCCGAATGGGGCCATGATTTTCGTCCCGACTACCGATTGCTCCGCCCGCTGCTCGACCATTTCGCCGCGCCGCGCCTCGCGTTGACCGCAACTGCGGATCGCCGGACGCGCGTCGACATCCTCGCTCAGCTCGGCATTCCCGAAGAAGGCATGATCGTCGCGGGGTTCGACCGGCCCAACATCCGTTATCATGTCGTGCCGCGCTCGGGCCTGCCGACGCAGCTCAAGCGGCTCGCCAAGGCGCATCCGGGCCCCGGCATCGTCTACTGCCCCAGCCGTGCGAAGACCGAAGCGGTGGCGGCAAGCCTTCGCGAGACGGGTCGCCCCGCGGCACATTACCATGCCGGGATGGAGCCCGATATGCGGTCGGGCAACCAGTCCGCCTTCGTGCAAAGCGAGGACATGGTCATGGCCGCGACGATCGCGTTCGGCATGGGCATCGACAAGCCCGACGTGCGTTTCGTCGCCCATGCCGCGACGCCCAAATCGATCGAGGCCTATTACCAGGAAACGGGCCGCGCCGGGCGCGACGGCGAACCGGCAGAGGCCTGGCTCTTCTGGAGCGCAGAGGATTTCGCGCGGGCACGGCAGCGGATCGAGGCCGAGGTCGAACCCGGACGCCGCGCGGGCGAGCGCGAACGGCTGAACGCGCTGGCGGCCTTCGTCGAAGCCGCGACCTGCCGCCGCGCGATCCTGCTGCGCTATTTCGGCGAAGACCCGCCCGAAACCTGCGGCAATTGCGACAATTGCCTCGATCCGCCTAAAACCATCGACGTGACGGTGGTGGCGCAAAAGCTGCTCTCCGCGGCCTTCCGCACGGAGATGCGCTTCGGGGTCGGATATCTCAAGCAAGTCCTGGCGGGCGACGACAACGAAAAGGTGCGCTCGAACGGCCATCATGCGCTGTCGGTGTTCGGGATCATGGATGCGGACGAGCTCGCGCTCGTCCAGCCCGTCTCCCGCGCGCTCATCGCCCGCGACGCGTTGCGTGCCGACGCCTATGGGGGGCTGAGCTTCGGTCCCGGTGCCAAACCGATCCTCAAGGGCGAGCGGGAGCTGGTGATCGCGGTGCCGCCCAAGCGCACCGGACGCACCCGCCGTGCTGCCGAGGATTTTCCGCCCGATCCGGTCTTCGATGCATTACGCGAATGGCGCCGCGACGTGGCAAAGGAGCAGGGCGTGCCGCCCTATGTCGTTTTCCACGACAGCACCTTGCGCGCGGTGGCGGCGACGCGGCCCGACACGCTGTCGGCGCTCGCACGGATCGAGGGCGTGGGCGAGAAAAAGCTCGAACGCTACGGGACGGGACTGCTGACAGCCCTTGCCGACGCCTAGGCGTCGGCCTCGCGCGCGAGGACAGCGACGGCGGCTTCCTGCTCTTCGAGCGACACCATGAGCCGCACCCAGACCATGCCGCCGCCCCCGAAGACGCTGTTGAGCCCCTCGTCGAAAATGAAGCTCGGGATGTTGGCATGTTCGAGCCGGTGCTTGGCAAGCTCGGCCTCGACCAATGTCGGGAAGCGACCCGCCTCAGCGAGCGACATCAGGCGGCTTCCGTTCCGCCGACGGTGATGGCGCTGACGAGGGTCGAGGGCTGACCGACGCCGGCCGGAACACCCTGGCCCGCCTTGCCGCAGACACCGACGCCCTCGTCCAATGCCGGATCGTTGGCGATGCCCGTGATCCGCTGCATGACCGTCGGCCCGTCGCCGATCAGCGTCGCGCCCTTGATGGGATCGCCGAGCTTTCCTTTCTCGATCTTGTAGGCCTCGGTGCAGGAGAAGACGAACTTGCCCGAGACGATATCGACCGAGCCGCCGCCGAAGCTCTTGGCGTAGATGCCCTTGTCGACACGCTCCAGAAGGGCCTCAGGCTCCTCGTCGCCGCCGAGCATGAAGGTATTGGTCATCCGCGGCATCGGCGCATGCGCGAAACTCTCGCGGCGGCCGTTGCCGGTCGGCTCGACACCCATCAGGCGGGCATTCAGCCGGTCCTGCATATAGCCTTTGAGAATGCCGTCCTCGATGAGCACGTTGCGCTGCGTCGGCGTGCCCTCGTCGTCGATCGTCAAGCTGCCGCGCCGGTCGGCGATATTGCCCTCGTCGATGACAGTGACGCCCTTGGCCGCAACCTGTTCGCCGATGCGGCCCGAGAAGGTTGACTGGCCCTTGCGGTTGAAGTCGCCCTCGAGCCCGTGGCCGACGGCTTCGTGAAGGAGCACGCCGCACCAGCCGTTGCCGAGCAACACGGGCATGTCGCCAGCGGGCGCGGCGACCGAACGCATGTTGACGTCGGCGTGGCGCACGGCTTCGTCGACCGCGCGCTTCCAGGCTTTTTCGTCGAACAATCGGTCGTAGAGATAGCGCCCGCCATAACCGAAACTGCCGCTCTCGCGCCGGTCGCCATCGGCCATCACGACGCTGACGTTGAGGCGCACGAGCGGGCGGATGTCGGTCGCGACGAAGCCGTCGGCGCGCACGATCTCGACGACGCTCCACGTGCCCGAAAGGATGACACTGACCTGGTCGATGCGCGGATCGCGTGCACGCGCCTCGGCCTCGATTTCCTGGATGAGCGCCAGCTTCTTCTCGAACGGAACGAGCGCCAGCGGATCCTCGTCGGTGTAGAGACGCGCATTGGTTCGCACGGGCGACGCCGCGGCGCGCTGTTCGGCCGGGTCTAGAAGCCGCAGCGTCTCGGCGGCGCGGTCGATCGCCGCAACGCTCAATTCGTTGGCATGGGCAAAGCCGGTCATCTCGCCGCTCACGCCGCGCAGGCCGAAGCCCGCATCGGTCGAATAATCGGCCGCCTTCAATCGTCCGTCGTCGAAGGCGATCGTCTCGGCCGCGCGATACTGGAGATAGAGTTCGCCATCGTCATGCCCCGACAAATGCCGGCGCGCCGCCGCGGCCGCGCCGTCGGGATCGAGCATGCCGTCGCGATAGAGAAAGCCCCGCGGACCCGCGATCACGCCGCCGTCTCTTGCGCGGTATCGTCGGCGGGGCCGCCGATCAACACGAAGCGCTTGTCGCAATATTTGCACTCGACATAGCCGTCGTCGTCGATGTGATAATAGACGCGCGGGTGGCCGAGCGAGGGCGAAATCTCGGTCGCGCCGTCGCAATGGACCTTGAGCGTGTCGACTCGAACCGTCTCTGGCGGGGGGATGTTGGTCATGCGCACGAGATAAGGAAATGGAGCGCCGCTATCAATGCGGCAACGCTGCGCAAGTCCGAGTTTATCTCAATCGATCTTCGGAATGTCCTGTCCTTGGAAGCGCAGACCGGTGACCGTTCCGGAGGGGTTTCGGACGACCTCCGGCAATGCATCCTGACCATGCAGATAGAGGCGCCCATCCGCGAGCAGCGTGACCCGCTCTGACTTGCCATCGGGTCCGGTCATCCGAACGGCGCCGTCCTTCATCTCGAAGACGTAGACGTCCTCCCCCATGCGATAGCGCCCGGCAATCGCGGCGAAACCCGTGGTGTCGGCCGGTGCGGGCACTAGCACCTCGGTGTCGTACCCACCCCAGCCCATCTGGGCCGAAACGGCATTGACGATCGGCACCAGCAATTCACGTCCCTGTTCGCCATTTGCCATGATGACCAGCGCCTCGCCCCGTTCCGGAAAACTCAGCATGAGCGACTTGAACCCGACGTTGGAACCGCTGTGGCCGAAATGGAAATCCTCTCCCTCGCCTCGCAGGGTAAAGCCGAGCCCGTAGAGAGGCGGTGTCGCCGGAGGTGCGGTCATCGCCCTCAGCCCATCGGTGCTCACCGGACCCGCGTCGGCACCGGAAAGCGTCTCGTTTGCCGCGATCAGAAACTTCGCAAGGTCGCTGGGAGTGGACCACAGCCCTGCTGCGGCCAACTCGGGATAGACATGGTAACCACCCTCGATTGCTCGCCCCGCGGAATCATGCGCACGGGCGAAACTTGGCCCTGCATCGAACGCCGGCTGCTCGTACGTCGAATGAATCATCTCGAGCGGGCCCAGAACATTCTGCGCCATGAGTGTCTCGAAGAGCACATTAATATGGTCTTCCACCGCCTGTTGGGCGATCGTGTAGCCACCGCCCGAATAGCGAAACGATCCCGGCGGCATCGTCACGGAAACAGCATCGCTGTTTCCTTCGCCCGCAAGGACGCCAACGGCCGAGGGAAGTACCTCGCCCTTCGCATATCCCCTGAACCCGCTCACATTGGTCCCCGCACGGTGGGAGAGCAGGGTGCGAAGCGTCGGCGCGTCGTGTTCGCCGGCGGGTAACTGCCACGTCGTCAGCATGGAATCGACCGGGACATCGACATCCACCGCCCCTTTCTCGGCCAGCGCCATAAGCGCGTAGGCCGCGACCGACTTGGAAATGCTGGCAGCCTGAAACCGCGTATCGAGATGGGCCGGGACTCGCGCTTGCGGATCCGCCCAGCCGAAGCTGCGCGCCGCGACGATGCGATTGTCGTCGACCAGCGCGATCGAAACAGCGGGAACGTGATGTTCGGCCATCAGCTCATAGAGTGAACGCGTATCGCCCTCTTCGCCCGCGATGACCCGCGCCGGAAGGAGCTTCTCCAAGGCGATATCGAGGGGAGTCGGGGCCGGCAATGCCGTGGCTTGCAAACTCAGTGCGACCGCAAATAGCATCTGATCTCTCCCGCGTTGCAGAGTAGGTGTCTTGCTGATGTATTACTCTAATACAGCAAAAGCAATGGTGTATCGCGCCGCCTTTGTCTATCGGAAGGCCGATGACCGAACCGCCTGCCATTTCGATCCGCAACCTGTCCAAGACCTACGCCGGCGGCAAGCTGGCTCTCGACGACGTCAGCCTCGACATCCCGCAAGGCCAGATCTTCGGCCTCCTGGGACCGAACGGGGCCGGCAAGTCGACGATGATCAACATCATCGCAGGGCTCGTGAACAAGACGAGCGGAACCGTCTCGGTGTGGGGCTTCGACATCGACGAGGATCATCGCAACGCCAAGCGGGCGATCGGCATCGTCCCGCAGGAAATTCTCTTCGACCCTTTCTTCACCCCGCGCGAGGCGCTGGAAAACCAGGCGGGCTTGTGGGGCGTCCCCAAGGATCAGCGTCGCACCGCCGAGATCCTTGAATCCGTCAGCCTCACCGACAAGGCGGAAGCCTATGCGCGCACGCTGTCGGGCGGGATGAAGCGCCGATTGCTCGTTGCCAAGGCGATGGTCCACTCACCCCCCATCCTCATCCTCGACGAACCGACGGCGGGGGTCGACATCGACCTGCGCCAGCAATTGTGGAGCACGGTGCGCGATCTCAACAAGCGCGGCGTCACGGTGGTGCTGACGACACACTATCTCGAAGAGGCCGAAGAGTTGTGCGACCGCATCGCGATCATCAATCACGGCAAGCTGATTGCCGACGAGCCGACCGGCGAATTGGTTTCTCGCGCGCAGGACAAGGAAGTGCTCGTGACGTTCGACACACCCGTCCAGACGTTGCCTGCGGACGAACGCTTCGCGAAGATCGAGCGGATCGGGGAGGACGCGCTCGCGATCACCTACGCCAAGGACCGCATCAATGCGGGTGAAGTCCTTCGCATTCTCGCGCGCGACGGGTTCGACATCGTCGATGTGCGCACGCGGGAGCCCGATCTTGAAGACGTGTTCCTGAGCCTGACGCGAGACCCGGCGGCATGAGCGAACATTTCGATGTCCTAGTCGTCGGCACCGGCGCGGCGGGACTGACCGCCGCGCTCAATCTTGCCGAACGTTTCAATGTCGGCGTGCTCGCCAAGGGCGCGCTGGGCGGTGGGGCGACCGAATGGGCGCAGGGCGGTATCGCCGCGGTGCTGGAAGATGGCGACAGCTTCGACAACCATATCCGCGACACGATCATCGCGGGCGCGGGGCTCAACGATCCCGAGATCGTCGAGATGGTGGTGGAACGCGCGCCCGCCGCGATCGCAAGGCTCGCCGAACTGGGAGTGCCGTTCAACCTCGCCGACGACGGCGACTGGCACCTGACGCGCGAGGGCGGGCACTCGCACCGACGCATCGTCCATGTTCACGACGCGACCGGCTGGGCGGTCGCCGAGGCGCTCGAGAAAGCGGCGGTGCAGCACGACAATATCACGCTTCTCCCGCACATGGCGGCGATCGACTTCGTGACCGGACGCAATGCGGAGGAATTCTCGACCGACGGCACGGTGCGGGGGGTCTACGCGCTCGACCGGACCAAGGACGCCGTCGAGACGCTGACCGCGCGCGCGACCGTGCTGGCGGCGGGCGGGGCCGGGCGCGCCTATCTCTTTTCGACCGCGCCACGCGGGGCGACGGGCGACGGAATCGCGATGGCGTGGCGCGCGGGGTGCCGGATTTCCAACATGGAATTCATGCAGTTCCACCCCACGTGCCTCTATAATCTCGAGGTCAAGAATTTCCTCATTACCGAGGCGGTGCGCGGCGAGGGCGGGGTGTTGACCAACCCGCAGACCGGCAAGCGCTTCATGAAATATTACGACGAGCGATTGGAGCTGGCCCCGCGCGACATCGTCGCCCGCGCGATCGATGCCGAAATCAAGCGCGACGGCTTGGATTTCGTGCATCTTGATATCTCGCACCGTGGCGAGACCTTCGTGAAGGAGCATTTCCCGACCATCTACGAGAAGCTGATCGGGCTCGGCATCGACATTACGACCGAACCCATCCCCGTGGTGCCTGCGCAGCATTACACCTGTGGCGGCGTGATCGTGGACGCGCATGGCCGCACCGATGCGCCGGGTCTCTACGCGGCAGGCGAGGTGACGATGAGCGGGCTGCACGGCGCCAACCGCCTTGCGAGCAACTCCTTGCTCGAATGTTTCGTGTTCGGCGATGCGGCGGCGAACCATATCAAGAAGTGCTGGGACACGCTTCCCGAGCCGATCGCCATTCGCCCATGGGACGCCAGCCGCGTCACCGACAGCGACGAGGAAGTCGTGATCAAGCAGGTGTGGGGAGAAATCCGCCGCTTCATGTGGAATTTCGTCGGCATCGTGCGCACCACCAAGCGATTGGAGCGCGCCAAGCACCGCATCGACCTGCTGCGCAAGGAGGTCGAGGATTATTACGGCAGTTTCCGCGTCACCCCCGACCTAATCGAGCTCCGCAACCTCGTCGAAGTCGCCGACCTCATCGTCCGCTGCGCATTGAAACGCCACGAGAGCCGCGGGCTGCACTACACGCTCGATTATCCCGAGACCGACGAGATCGCGAAGGATACGGTGCTGGCGCCGTGAAGCTGGACTGCGCCCATTGCCCCGTCCGCGACAGTGCCGCCTGTTCGGCGCTGTCGGATGCGGAGCGGAAGCAGCTCGCGCGGGCAGGGCGGCATCGGACGTTCGAGCGCGGCGAAACCGTCTTCCATGCCGGCGACGACAATGATCGCTGCGCCACGCTGACGTCTGGATTGCTCAAGATCACACGCAGCGAGCCGGACGGCGCCGAGCGCATCCTGTCGCTCGTTCACCCGGCAGGTTTCGCGGGCGAGATGTTCGCGCCCGTATTGCATCATGACGTCGTCGCCTTGACCGACAGCAGCCTCTGCCTGTTTGCCCGAAGCGATTACGAAGCCGCGATGGAGCGGCATCCCGCGCTCGCAAAAGCGCTCCTACGTCGCTCCGCGCAGGACCTGTACGAGGCGCGCACGCAAATCGCGCTGGATGCGAAGAGAGGCGCACAGGCCAAGGTCGCGAACCTGCTGGTCGCGTTGGCCAAGGCGGCGAGCCATTCGCCCTGCCACGCCGCCGAGCGGTTCGACCTACCGTTGACGCGCGGCGAGATGGGGCAGCTGCTGGGGCTTACCATCGAGACCGTCTCGCGCCAGCTGACGAGGCTGGAGAAGGACGGCCTTATCGAGAAAAGCGGCGCGCGCGGGATCCTGGTGAAGGATCCCGCGCGGCTCACCGCGCTTGCCGAAGGCTAGGCCTCTCAGACGAAGGCGGCGATGCTCACCACGGCGATGCCCCAGCCGAGGATGAGAACGGGCAGGATGAGCGCCTGGACCATCGCATCTCGGCCCTTGCACACGCCGGTTTCGATCCGGATCCCGCGGGCGAACAGCTCTTCCATGCTGAGCGCGCGGGTCTCGTTGCCCGGCGCCATCCCGGTCCACATCATCGGCACGACGTAGAAGCCGACGGTGAAGATCACGAAGATCGCCATCGGCAGGATCATCTGCGGCTCGTAGAAGCCCGCGAACATCACCCCGAGATAAGCGAGGAACAGGCCGAAGAAGGTCGCATGAATCGCGACCGGAAGGCCGAAGTTGCGATCCTCGATATCCTGGCGGAGGTTCGGCTTGAGATGGGGCGCGGCGACGCGCTCGGCGGCGTGAAGGTCTTGGGCTTTGATCGGTTTGGACATCGGGCATCTCCTTGCGTGATACCCTTTTGTCCCATGGCCTTTCGCGGACCGCTTTGATCGCGGTCAAATCCGGCGACGATCCCTGTCGTCGTCGATCGCGTCGTGCATCGGGGGCAGTCCCATGCTGCCCGTCCATCCGTTGGCGGCGCGGATTTCGACCCTCAGGTCACCGCGATCCTGATGGGCGCGGTCGATGGCCTCCAGCAGGTCGCGCGAGGCGATCGTCTCGCCGTCGACCAGCTTGCTGCCTTCGAAATAGAAAAGATGAAATTGATTCACGGACACACTCGCTCGGACGCCTACACCGCCCCAACAGATAGGCGCGCGCCGGGTTGCAGCGATCCAACATCGATCAGCCCGATTTACGCCGAACGGTTAGACGTGCCAGTTCTCCCGCGCGCCTTCGTCCTCGGTGCGCTCGCAATCGTCGCCCTCACCTTCGCCCCGGATGAGGTCGAGGCGATTGAGCAGCATCGGCATGGTGATGCCTTGGACGAAGATCGAGAAGGCGACGACGAGGAACGCCGCCGAGATGATCGCCGAACGCTCGGGCACGACGGCGGGGATCGACAACGCCAGCGCGAGGCTGAGCGCGCCGCGAAGCCCGCCCCAGAACATGACGTGCTTGTATTTCCACGGCATCGCCAGCTTGGTCTTCGCCCAGCCCAAGGTGAGCGGATAGATCGCCACCGCGCGGCCCGCGAGCGAGAGGAGCGTCGCGACGACGGCAATGGGGATGGCGGCGATCAATGTCGGGCTCGCTTCACCGTCGCCGATGAGGATGAAGACAAAGCTGTTGGCGAGGAAGGCGGCATAGTCCCAGAAGCTCAGGACCGCGCCACGGCCTTCGTCCGAAATCGAGCCGAGCCAGCCGACGTTGCCGACCATGATGCCCGCCGCCACCGTCGCCAGCACGCCCGACATGCCGAGATGCTCGGCGGCAAGGAAGCTGCCGTAGGCGGCAAGCATGGTCAGCGAGATTTCGACGAGCTTGTCTTCGGTGCGGCCCGCGATGAGCAGGAGCGCCCCCGCGACGATCAGCCCGACGATCACCCCGCCGCCCGCGATGCGCGCGACGTCGAGCGCGACCGTGCCGACGCCGATCCCTTCCGTCCCGCCGGCGATCGCGACGCCGACCAGGAGCGCGAACAGAACCGCGGCGACCCCGTCATTGAGCAGGCTTTCGCTCTCGACGAGAAGATGCAGCCGGTGGTCGACCTTGTTCTCCTTGAAGGTCGCGATGACGCTGACCGGATCCGTCGCGGCGATGAGCACGCCGAAAAAGGCCGCACCGAGCCATCCCCAGCCGACCAGATAATGCATCCCGATCGCCACCAAGGTCGCGGCGGCAACGACGCCTACCGTGACAAGGCTGAGAAGCAGCGGAAGCTCGCGTCGCAAATTCTTCCACGGGATCTGGATCGCCGCCTCGAACAACAAGGGCGGCAGCAACAGCTCGAACACCAGCGCCGGCGTCAGCTGCAAATCGACGCCGATGGGCGTGAGGGCAATGCCGAAGCCCGCGATGACGAGCCCCACCGAATAGGGCAGGCCGATCCGCCGCGTCGCGATCGCCACCAGGGTCGCGATGAAGATGACGAGGCCCAATGTCGTGAAATCGACGGGGGCATGCTCGCCTTCGGCAGCGGCGGCGAGAAGGAGCGTCGGATCGATCATGGCATCGGTCTATCGGCCAGTCACAAGAGCATGGCAACCGCCGCACTTGCTGCTAGAACCCCCCGATGGCCGACCAGCCCCACCTCTATCTCGTCGATGGCTCGAGCTACATCTTTCGCGCCTATCATGTGCTTCCCCCCCTTACCAACAAGGAGGGAACGCCCGCGGGCGCGGTCTATGGCTATACCGCGATGCTGTGGAAGCTGGCCGACCAGCTCAATCAGGAGGACGGCCCGAGCCACCTCGCGGTAATCTTCGATGCGTCGAGCAAGACGTTCCGCAACGAGATGTACGACGAATATAAGGCCAACCGCCCGCCGCCGCCCGAGGATCTCGTGCCCCAGTTCCCGCTGGTGCGCGAGGCGACGCGCGCTTTTTCGCTGCCCTGCATCGAGGAAGAGGGGCTGGAGGCCGACGATATCATCGGCTGCTACACCAAGGCCGCCGCCGACGAGGGGTGGAAGGTCACGATCGTCAGCTCCGACAAGGATCTGATGCAGTTGATCGAGACGCGCGAGAATGGCGCGGACGTCGACATGCTCGACACGATGAAGGACAAGCGCATCCGCGCGCCCGAGGTCGTCGAGAAGTTCGGCGTGGGGCCCGACAAGGTCGGCGACATGCTGGCGTTGATGGGCGACAAGATCGACAATGTCCCGGGCGTGCCGGGCGTGGGGCCCAAGACTGCCGCGCAGCTGCTCGAGGAATATGGCGACCTCGAGGGCATTCTCTCGAACCTCGACAAGATTACCAAGCCTGCCTTGAAGCGCAATCTCACCGAGCATGAAGCCAATGCGCGGCTGTCACGCCAGCTGGTCGAGCTGAAATGCGACGTTGCGCTGCCGCAGCCGCTCGAAGAGCTGAAGCTGGACGGCATCCCTGCCGATCCGCTTCGCGCCTTTCTCGAGAAGCAGGGCTTCCGGCGCCTGCTCGACCGGATGGGTGGCGGCTCTAAAACGTCCGCCGAGCGCGGTGTCGCCGGAGAGACCGGTATCGGCGGCGGCGAGGCAGGACCCGCGGAGCCGCCCGAACCGGTCGAGATCAGCGTCGACCGCTCGAAATACGAAACCATCACCGATGCGACCGATCTCGAGCGCTGGGTGCAGGCGATCCGGCACGTCGGGTACGTCGGCTTCGATACCGAGACCGATTGTCTCGACTGCGTGACCGGCAATCTCGTCGGCCTCAGCCTCGCGGTCGGGGACGATGTCGCCTGCTACATTCCCCTCGGGCATGGCAGCGAGGATCTTCTCGGCGAACGGCCCGAGCAACTCTCGAAAGAGGACGTGCTCGCGGCCCTCAAGCCGGTGCTCGAGGATGATGCGATCCTCAAGATCGGTCACAATATCAAATATGACCTCGCGATGATGGCGCGCGAAGGGATCAGGGTCGCGCCCTACGACGACACGCTGGTCATGAGCTTCGATCTCGATGCGGGGCGTGGTCTTGCCGCGCACGGGCTGGACGCGCTGGCCAAGTCCGCGCTCGGACACACGTGCATCACGTTCAAGGAGCTCTGCGGCACGGGCAAGAAGCAGATCGGCTTCAACGAAGTGCCGCTCGACAAGGCGACCGAATATGCGGCCGAGGATGCCGACATCGCCCTGCGCCTGTGGAAGCGCCTGAAACCGCGCCTCGCGCCTGAACGCGCGACCAATGTCTACGAGCGGGTCGACCGCCCGATGCCAGCGGCCCTCTCGGGGATGGAGCGTCGGGGCATCAAGGTCGATCGCGAGGCGCTCGCAGCGCTCTCGAAGCAGTTCGCGGAAGACATCGAGCGGCTCGAAAAGGAGATTTTCGAGCGGGCGGGAGAAGAATTCACCATCGGGAGCCCCAAGCAACTGGGCGCGATCCTGTTCGAGAAACTGGGTGCGAGCGGCGGGCGCAAGGGTAAGTCGGGGACCTATTCGACCGATCAGAACGAGCTGGAGCGATTGGACCGCGAGGGCTTCGAGGTTGCGAGCCTCGTGCTCGAATGGCGCCAGCTGACCAAGCTCAAGAATACCTACACGGACGCGCTGCAGGCGCAGATCAATGGCGTCACCGGCCGCGTCCACACGACCTACAGCCTCTCGGGCGCGCAAACGGGGCGGCTGTCGTCGAACGACCCCAACCTCCAGAACATTCCCATCCGCACCCCCATCGGCGCGAAGATCCGCGACTGTTTCATCGCCGAGCCGGGGCACGTGCTGCTCTCCGCCGACTATAGCCAGATCGAGCTGCGGCTCGCCGCCGAGATGGCCGACGTGCCCGCGCTGAAGGACGCCTTCCAGAAGGGAGAGGACATCCACGACCGCACCGCCACCGAATTGTTCGGCGAGGTCAACAAGGACACGCGCGGCAAGGCCAAGACGGTCAATTTCGCGATCCTCTACGGGATCAGCGCGTTCGGGCTCGCCAATCGTCTCGACATCGAGCGCGACGAAGCCAAGAGCATCATCGACGCCTATTTCGCGAGCTTCCCCGAAATCCAGAACTTCATCGCGCGCACGCTTGCCGACGCCAAGGAGCGCGGGTTCACCACGACGCTGTTCGGGCGCAAGACGCATTTCCCGAACATCAAGTCGAAGATGCCCAACGTTCGCGCGGGCGCCGAGCGCGCAGCGGTCAACGCGCCGATCCAGGGGACGAGCGCCGACCTCATCAAGCGGGCCATGGCGCGCATGGACGCGGCGCTGGCCGACGCGGGCCTGTCGGACGTGAAGATGCTGCTCCAAGTGCACGACGAACTGCTCTTCGAGGTCCCGGAGGGGAAGGAAGAAGCGGCCGCCGCCGTCATCAAGCCGGTGATGGAACAGGCGGCGAGGCCCGCGCTCGCGCTCGACGTGCCATTGGATGTCGAGGTCGGCTGGGGGCCGAACTGGGGCGCGGCGCACTGATGGGCGGAACGGGGGGCAAATCCGCTAGCAACAGCGCACCGGCTGCGGACGGAGGGAAGGGCGATCTCGCTGCGCTAGCGCGGGGCGGACGGATCAACTTCTTCGGCTTCGTGCTGCGATTGCTGGCGCGGATCCCCTTCCTCTTCATCGCGGGGCGGTTCTACGGCGCGGAAAGCATGGGGCGCTTCGCCTTCGCTTTGATCGTCGTCGAGTTCGCCGCGCAACTCTCGACATTGGGCCTCAAGCGCGGCCTGGCGCAGCAGTTGTCCAAGGCCAAGGACCCGGACGATCACGCCGACATCGTCTGGGACGGGCTGGTCGTCGCTATGCTCGGCAGCCTCGTCGCCATGACGATCCTGTTTCTCGTCCCCGAGATCATGTTCAAGGGCGACGCACCGCGCGGCCTCGAGAAATGGCTTCCGCTGACGGTGCTGGCACTGGCCTGGACCGAAATTTCGCTCGCGGCCTGCAATTATCGCCACAACATCGCCGCCACGGTGCGCAGCCGCGCCATCGTCGAACCGTGGACCATTTCGCTCGTCGCGCTGGGATGGGCGTTCGTGAACACCGACGACGGACTCATCGTCGCCTATGTCGCCTCGATGATCGGTGCGCTCGTCACCGCGCTCTGGCCGTTCGTGCGCAGCTACGGCCTTCCCCGTTCCCACTGGCGCCCGCACCCCTCGAAACTCGCGAGCATGGCATGGCGTAATCTACCCGTCGCCGCCGCCGACGCGACCGAATGGGCCAGCCGCCGCCTCGACCTCTTCCTGCTGGGCTTCTTCTTCTCCGAAGCGATCTACGGAATCTACTGGGCCGCCCAGCAGGTCGCCTCGCTTCCGAGCAAGCTGAAGACCAGTTTCGAACCGATCATGGGCCCCGTCATCAGCCAGAATGTCGAAGCAAAGAATTACGGTGCCGTCGCGCAGCAGGTTCGTCAGGTAGGCTTCTGGATCATCGCCGCGCAGGCGGGGATCGGACTGGCGCTCGGTATCCCGGCGATGGCCGTCATGAACCTCGTCGGCGAAGAGTTCGGCTCGGGCTATGTCATCCTCGGCGTTCTGCTGGCTGCAGAAGTGGTGGCGGCAATGGCGGCGGTATCGGACGCGGCGCTCATCTATCTCGCGCGCCACCGCAACATGATCATCGGATTCATCATGCTCGCCATCGAGGTTGGCGCGGGTGTGGCAGCGATCCTGGTCCTGCGCTCCTTCGGCTATCCGCCCGAAATTCAGGCCGCAGGGGCGGCGGTCGGACTGGGCGTGGCCCTCGGCTTCGCTGCGCTCGCCAAGGCGTGGCTGTTGTCGGGCATCGTCAACGCGCCCGTTTCCGGTTGGCGTTGGCCGATGATCTGGGCAGCGCTCGCGACCGTGCCGGTGGGCCTCCTCATCGTCCAGCTCCGCGACTGGGGACAGCTGATCATCGGCGTTCCCGCCATCCTTGCCGTCTTCGGCTTCGTCATCTGGCGCTGGGGGTTCGGACCCGAGGACCGCGAGCTGTTCAAGATGAAGAAGGAGCGCCCGAGTGCAGCGACGCCGGGGCCGCAGGTCCCGCCGGAGTAGCACGAAGAGGGCGCGACCCTGACGGACGGCGGGTCGCAATGCGAACCCGACCGACGGGGGCGGGCCGCCCCGACCCCCGTGGCGCACTAGACGGCGGCGTAGCGGCGCGGGGCGGCCCGCGCCGTCGGTCCTGTCGCGCCAAGCCGCGCAGGCCGTCCGCATTTCAGCCCCTCTACGCGCTGCTCCGGCGGCCTTTCAGGCCAGCGTCGCTGCGCTTGGGTCTTCAATGATTGAAATGCCGCATCCCGGTGAAGACCATCGCGAGACCGGCGTCGTCGGCAGCGGCGATGACGTCATCGTCGCGGATCGAGCCGCCCGGCTGGATGACCGCGCTCGCACCCGCTTCCGCGGCCGACAGCAGGCCGTCGGCGAAGGGGAAAAAGGCGTCCGAGGCCACCGCGCTACCGACTGTGCGCGGCTCGCCGAACCCATGCGTTTCGGCGGCCTCCTTGGCCTTCATCGCCGCGATCCGCGCCGAATCGCGGCGGTTCATCTGTCCCGCGCCGATCCCCGCGGTCGCTCCGTCCTTGGCGTAGACGATCGAATTGGATTTCACATGCTTGGCGACCGTCCAGGCGAACAGGCAGTCGTCCAGTTCCTGCGGTGTCGGCGCGCGCTTGGTCACGACGGTAAGATCATCCTTGGTGATGCGTCCGATATCGCGATCCTGGACGAGCATCCCGCCCGCAACAGGCTTGAGCATCTGCCCCGCTCGTCCCGCATCGGGCAGCTCGCCGACGAGCAGCAGGCGAAGGTTCTTCTTCTTGGCGAAGACCGCCCGCGCTTCATCGTCCGCGTCGGGTGCGACCACGACTTCGGTGAAAATGTCGGCGATCGCGCGCGCGGTCGCGCCGTCGAGGGGACGGTTGACCGCCACGATGCCGCCGAACGCGCTGACGCTGTCGCACTGGAGTGCGTCGGTCCACGCCTGCTCGAGACTCGCTGCGCGTGCAACGCCGCATGGGTTGGCATGCTTGACGATCACGCACGCGGGCGCCCCGTCGCGCAACTCGCTGATGAGATTGTAGGCCGCATCGGCATCGTTGAGATTGTTGTAGGACAGGGCCTTGCCCTGCACCTGTTCGGCACCCGCGAGGCCCGCTTCGGCGCGTTGCGGAATGTAGAGCGCCGCCTTCTGATGCGGGTTTTCGCCGTAGCGAAGTTCGTCCGCCTTCTTCAACGCGATCACCCGCGTGTCGGGATAGGCCTCGTTCAGATCGACATCCGCGAACCAGCTCGAGATGGCCGCATCGTAGCTCGCCGTCAGCGCATAGGCCTTGGCGGCGAGCATGGTGCGGAACTCCTGCGTCAGGCCGCCGTGCGATTCGATTTCGCCGATGACGGCATCATAGTCGTCGGGGTCGGTCACCACCGCCACGCTCGCATGGTTCTTGGCTGCCGAACGCACCATCGCGGGACCGCCGATGTCGATATTCTCGATGATGGTCTCGCGGTCCGCGCCCTTCGCCACGGTCGCCTCGAAGGGATAGAGGTTGATCACCACCATATCGATGGGGCCGATCTCATGCGCCTCCATCGCGGCGAGATGATCGTCCTTGTCGCGCCGCGCGAGGATGCCGCCATGGACCGTGGGGTGGAGCGTCTTGACGCGCCCGTCCATCATTTCGGGAAAACCCGTCAGGTCGGAAACGTCGCGTACTTCGTGACCAGGCGCGCGCAGCGCCTTGGCCGTGCCACCCGTGGACACCAGCTCCGCCCCATGTTTCGCGAGCGCGGCGGCCAGCGGCTCGAGCCCCGCCTTGTCGGAAACGGACAGCAATGCGCGGGCGATCGGCTTGTGGTCGGCCATGGGGAAGAACAACTCCTAGCTTGAACGGCGGAAGTGCCAGTGGACGTGCGCGCCCTCCTTGCCCGCTGCGCCCGCGATGACAAGCTGTTGTGTCTTCAAGGGGCGGCCTACGCCATTCACGACGAGGCTTTCCTCGATCCCCAGCGTCGCGCCATCGCAGCGAAACTGCCAAGGCGGCGCGGCGGGACAGCGCAGCAGCGCGCCGAGCCCGTCGGCGGTCGGCGTCACTTCGATCCCGGGGGCAAGGTGAAACCGCAGCGCGAAGGCGCGTTCGGGACGGCGCAACCGACGACCCACGGGTTCGAGCACGTCCATGCCGTCGACCTGTTTGCCGGTATCGCTCAATTTCACGGTGCGGCGGTGCGACAGGCCGAAACGTTTCGCATAGCCCTCATGACCGGCCTCGATCTGGCTCGCGCCGTCCTTTTCCCGGCGCGCGACGTCGATATCGCGGATATCCGTCTTCAGCTTGCCGGCCGTATCGATAATGCTGCTATCGGCATCTTCCAGAACGAGCGTCGAATGGGCCGCCGTCGCGCGCAAGGCTTGGGCAAGGCTCGTGGGCAAGCGACCCGAGCGGCCATCGCCGCCGCAGCTCATGACGATCCGCTGGTCGCCGTCGGAAAGTTCGATCCCGAGGGTGCCCGCGTGGGAGGCATCGGCGTACGGGCCCGTCGGCGGGGGGGCGGCATCGATCTGGACGACGGTGCCGAGCGCGGAGAGCCGGTGGTATCCCCAGCCGCGCGGCTCGCGAAGCGGACGGGCGCGCACCCCGCACCCCTCGACAAGGGCATTGAGATGAACGGGATCGCCCGGATTGCCGCCCTGCCAGCCCGAAAGCCCTCCGTCGCCATGGCGAACGCCGTGCAGTGCGGCGAGTGCGGCGGTGGTCGCTTCCTCGACCGCATCGGGGAGCGATTGCTTGGCCGCGAAATAGGCCGCTCGCGTCAGCCCCAGACGGTCGACCAGCAGCGCCTGCTCCCACGGTCGGCGCGCCATCAGTCCGCCGTCGTCATGCTGTCCCTGCGCCAGCGCCCGTGTGAGGCCCGCTTCGCCCTTGGCGATGCGCGGCACATTGCCCGACAGCGTCAGGCTGGCAACCGTCAGCCCGGCCCATGCCGTGATGCGCTCGAGCCCCGGTGTCGCCTTGTCGGCTTCGGCATCCAGCGTTCGGGCACCGCGCGCCATGACGTTGAGCAGCACGCGGCGATAGTCGGGGTCGTTCGTCGAAAGCACGAACGGGGCGTAGGCGATGAGGAACAGCAGTCGTTCGCCAAGCAGCGCGGGCGCCCAGGCGGCGTCGGGCTTTTCGCCGTGGCGCGCCAACCAGCGACGCGCCACCGCCTCGCCCAGTTTGGCGCCCTGTTCACGCCCGGTAGCGGCCGCCACGTCGCGCAACCAAGCAAAGCTGTGCAGATAACGGACGATGGGCCGCTCGATGCTATGATCGGCGAAATCGAGGTTGGCGAGCTTCATCCTCTCGCCGCGATAGGTGAGCACGCCCTTCAACAGCAATTCGCCCGCCTCGCGGTCGCCCTCGACATGATCGCGCGGAACGGCGGAAATGCGTAGCGGCTTTCCCGACTGTTTGAGCAGGCGGCCGATCAGCTTCTTGGAGAGTCCGCCGTGGCCCTTGCTCATCGCCCGTTTTTCAGCGCCGCGATATTGTCGGCATAATGGTCGGGCCCGCCGCGGAAGACCGCCGTTCCCGCGACCAGCGCCGTCGCGCCCGCATCGACGCAGCGGGGTGCGGTGTCGGGATCGACCCCCCCGTCGACCTCGATGTGGAAGTCGAGACCGCGCTGTTCCTTGAGGTTTGCGATGGCCTCGACCTTGCGCAGCTGGTCGGTGATGAACTTCTGCCCGCCGAAACCCGGATTGACGCTCATCACGAGGACGAGGTCGGCCAGGTCGGTGAGATAATCGATCGCCTCGATGCCCGTTCCCGGGTTGACGACGATGCCGGCCTTCTTGCCGAGCGAGCGGATCCGCTGGAGCGTCCGGTGCGTGTGCGCGCCGGCTTCGGGATGGATGGTGATGATGTCCGCGCCCGCCTCGGCGAACGCTTCGAGATAAGGGTCGACGGGCGCGATCATCAGATGGACGTCGAACGGCTTGTCGGTGTGCGGGCGCAGCGCCTTCACGACCGCCGGGCCGATGGTGATGTTGGGCACGAAATGCCCGTCCATGACATCGACATGGATCCAGTCCGCGCCCGCGTTGTCGATGGCCCGCACTTCCTCGCCCAATTTGGCGAAATCGGCCGACAGGATGCTTGGGGAGATGATCGTCATGACGCGTGCCCTTGTGCCGTCAATCGCCCGCGCGGACAAGCGATGCGATGAAGAAACCGTCGACCCCGCCCGCCCCGGCGAGGTCGCCTGGAAGGATCCGCAGCCAGCCGCGTTCGTGTGGCACGATGCCGTCGATCGAAACCTCCGCCGGCTCGATGCGCCAGCCAGGCGTGCGCTCGAGGAAGGCCTCGATCTGCGCCTCGCCCTCTTCGCGCTCCAGCGAGCAGGTCGCGTAGACGAGCGTACCGCCGGGCCGCGTCAGCCGGGCAGATGCGTCGAGGAGGGCGGCCTGCAGCGACGCCATTTCCTCGATGATCCGCGGGCGGGCACGGTAGAGCGTCTCGGGGTGGCGCCGGAAGGTGCCGGTCGCCGAGCAGGGCGCATCGAGCAGCACCGCGTCGAACGCATCGTCCTTATGGTGGCGAAGATCGTGCGCGACGATCCGTGCCGACAGGCCGGTGCGCTCGAGATTTTCCGTCACCAGTCGCAGTCGCTTTGCCGACAGATCGAGCGCGGTGACGTCATGGCCTGCCGCCGCGAGCTGGAGCGTCTTGCCACCCGGGGCAGCGCACGCGTCGAGCACCCGTCGCGCCTCAGCGGGAATGAGACGGGCTGGGATCGAGGCGGCCAAGTCCTGCACCCACCAGCCACCGACCGAAAAGCCGTCGAGATCGGTCACGCTCGCATCCGACGTCACGCGGCGGTGCCGTGCGGCCAGCGTCGCGCCTTCGGGGGCGGCAACGTCTTCGTTCTTCAGGCTGATGTCGAGCGGCGGGCGCTGGCCGAGCATCGTTCGCGCCGCCGCGATGACGTCGTGCCCCCAATGCGACCAGCGCTCCGCGATGGTTTCCGGCAGATGCGGCGCATCGAGCGTCGGAAGGTCGGACTTGAGCAATCGCGACAGGACGCCGTGCACCAGCCGCCGCGGTCCGCCCTCGACCAACGGCAGCGCGGTCGCCACCACGGCATGATCGGGGGTTCGGAGCGCGATCCGCTGCGCAAGCGCCATCCGCAGCACCATCCGCGCCTTCGCGTCGTCGGCAAGCGGGCGCTCCATCACGCCGTCGATGAGCGCGTCGAGATCGGGAAGGCGGCGCAGCGTTTCGCCCGCGATCGCCATCGCGAGCCCCGCGTCGCTCGGCGGCAGGCCACGCGCCGCATGGCGCGCGGCGGCCTCGATCGTTTCGTCGCGGCGCAGCACGGCGTCGAGAATCTTCAGCGCGGCGAGGCGGCTGGCAGTACCGTCGTTGGCAGGTCTTGGCATGTCTCCCCCTAGCGCCCATCTCCGAAGGATGAAACGCCCCAAGAAACTCGACCCGCCCGAACATCTCGCTCCCTCGCCGCCCGTTCCCGAGCCGGAACCTGTCGAGACGCCCGACGGCCCCGTCGGCGAAAAGGACAAGCCCGACCCCACGCGCTACGGCGACTGGGAGCGAAAAGGCATCGCCTGGGATTTTTAAGCGAGCTGCCGAACGCAACAGGAGTGGAGCGGAGCGAGCGACGTTGCGAGAGAGACAGCGAGCAACGGCCAGCGGGTCGCCCTTGCGAACCCGACTGACGGGGTCGGGCCGCCCCGACCCCTATAGCCATAATAGATCGCCTAGACCGTCTCCGCCCGGGGCGGACGGCTGAGCAGGTTCGCGAGCGCCTCGTCCACGCTGAAGTCCCCCGCCAGCAATCCCGCGACGACATCGACGATCGGCATGTCGATCCCCCGCTCCTTCGCAATGCGCGCCAGCACGGGCGCCGTGAACGCCCCCTCCGCCACCGTCGTGCGGTCGGCCATCAGCGTCTCGGCCCGTTCGCCTTCGCCAATGGCCTTGCCGAGCGAGAAATTCCGGCTCGACGTCGAGGAACAGGTCAGCACCAGATCGCCGAGGCCCGATAGACCGGCCAGCGTCTCCTCGCGCGCGCCGACCGCTGCGCCGAAGCGTTTCATCTCGGCAAACCCCCGGGCGATCAGTGCCGCGCGCGCATTCTGTCCCAATTGCTTGCCCTCGACGATCCCACAGGCGATCGCGAGCACGTTCTTTATTGCACCGCCAACCTCGGCGCCGGCAACGTCGTCGCTCCAGTAAAGGCGGAACTGCGGGAGCGAGAGGCGGTCGTGGAGGGCGCTTCCCAGCGCCTCGTCCTCGCACGCCAGCGTCGCGGCGGTCGGCAGCCCTTGCGCCACCTCGTGGGCGAAACACGGCCCCGACAGCACTGCCACGGGCGATGTGCCGCACACGTCCTTCGCCACATGGTGCAGGAGTTCGCCCGACTTCTCCTCGATGCCCTTGGAACAGAGCACCAGCGGCATTCCCGGGCAGGGCGCGCGTCCGAGCACGGCACGCATATGCTGCGCGGGCGTCACCACCAGCCAGGCGTCCGCCTCGCTCAACTCGCTGAAATTGGCGGTCGCGCGGATATTCTCATGGAGCGCAATATCTTTAAGATACACGGGATTCTGGTGGATCCGATTGATCGCGCGGGCGACGTCTTCTTCCAGCGCCCAGAGCAGCACCTCGCGTCCCCCCGTCGCGGCGACCTGCGCCAGCGCGGTGCCCCAGGCGCCCGCCCCGATCACGGCGATTTTCTCGATCATGCCTTCACCCCTGCTCCGCGCACCTTGTCGGCAGTATCGTCCAACGGCCAGCGCGCGCGCGCCGGCACGTCGAGATCGTCGGTCAGGCCCGCGGCGAACCGTTCCGCACCTGCCCATCCGATCATCGCGGCATTGTCGGTGCACAGCCACATCGGCGGCACGGAGAAATGCCGCCCGTTCTTCTGCGCCAGCGCCTGCAGCGCCGCACGAACCGACGCATTCGCCGCGACCCCGCCCGCGACGACGAGGCTCGGTGCGTCACTCTCCTCGAGGGCGAGACGGGTACGGTCCACGAGACAATCGACGACGGCCTGCTGGAAACTGGCGGCGATATCGGCGGCGTCATGCGCGCCGGCCTGCACCGCGCGCTGGACGGCGCTCTTGAGGCCCGCAAAGGAAAAATGCGGTTCGCCCGAGCCGACCAGCGGCCGCGGAAAGGCGATCGCTTCGGGATCGCCGTCTTTCGCCAGCCGCTCGACCGCCGGACCGCCGGGGTAGCCAAGGCCCAGCAGTTTCGCCGACTTGTCGAACGCCTCGCCCGCCGCATCGTCGATCGTGGTCGCGAGCCGCCGGTAGTCGCCGACCCCGCGCACTTCCAGAAGCTGGCAATGCCCGCCGCTCGTCAGCAGCAGGAGATAGGGAAATCGAAGCTCGGCATCGGTGAGACGCGGGCTGAGGGCATGGCCCTCGAGATGGTTGACCGCGACGAGCGGCTTGTTCGCCGACAGCGCCAGCCCCTTGCCCGCAAGCAGTCCGACCATCACGCCGCCGACCAGCCCGGGACCCGCGGTGGCGGCGATCGCATCGACCTCTCCCACCGTCATGTCGGCCTCGTGCAGCACCTGCCTCACCAGCCCCGGCAGAATCTCGACGTGCGCGCGCGCCGCAATCTCGGGCACCACCCCGCCGAAGGGGCGGTGGCGGTCGGCCTGGCCGACGATCGCCTGCGCGAGGATCTGCCGGTCGGACGAGACGAGCGCGGCGGCGCTGTCGTCACAGGAGCTTTCGAGGGCGAGGATCACGGCCATTGCGTCAAGGCTCTACCCTCGGCCCACCCCAAAAGGCCAGCACTTGTGCGCGGCGCTGCGCTTTGCCATGCCCCCAATCCATGACCCTCCGCATCGGCACGCGCGGTTCCCCGCTCGCCCTCATCCAGGCCGAAATGGTCAAGTCCGCGCTGCTGGCGGCGCACGGCTGGGCGCCCGAACAGGTCGAGATCGTCACCATCTCGACCCGCGGCGACCGCAACCGCACCGCGCCGCTCACCGAGATGGGCGGCAAGGCGGTGTGGACCAAGGAACTCGACCGCGCCCTGCTGGCGGGGGATACGCAGATCAGCGTCAACAGCATGAAGGACGTCGAGAGCGAGCGGCCGGACGGCGTCCGCATCGCAGCGACGCTCCCCCGCGAGGACGTGCGCGACTGCCTCATCGGCGCAGAGTCGCTCGACGATCTCAAGCAGGGCGCGATCATCGGCACCGCCAGCCCCCGCCGCGCCGCGCAGGTGCGCTCGCTCCGCCCCGACCTCCAGACGACACTGCTACGCGGCAATGTGGCGACCCGCCTGGCCGCGGTCGGGGAAGGGAAGGTCGATGCCACCCTGCTCGCAATGGCGGGTCTCAACCGTTTGGGAATGAGCGACAAGGGCGCTCCGGTTTCGACCGATACGCTGCTGCCCGCCCCGTCTCAGGGAGCAATCGGGATCGATTGTCGGGCCGACGACGAGGAGACCGCGGCTCTCCTCGCCGGCATCGACGATGCCCCAACATCCGCCGCCATCGCGCTCGAACGCGCCTTCACCGCCGCGCTCGGCGGCGACTGCCATTCGCCCGTCGCAGCCCATGCATCGCCCGATGGCGACGGATTCGATTTCAAGGCCGAGCTCTACAGCGAAGACGGGTCCGAGCGGATTTGCGAACGCAGGGCGTTGTCGCGCGGCGCGACTGGCGATGCCGCCGATCTCGCACGCGCGATGCTCGCGGGCGCCCCGTCCTCCATTGCCGGGCTCTTCGACGCATGACGCGCCCGATCGTGATCCTGCGGCCCGAACCGGGCGCCAGTCTCTCTGCCAGCCGCGCTGCCGACATGGGGCTGGAAAACGTTCACGCCGTGCCGCTCTTCAAGGTCCGGCCGGCCGACTGGACGCCGCCCGAACCCGACCGGTTCGACGCGATCCTGATGACCAGCGCCAATGCGGCGCGGCACGGTGGCGAAGGGCTCGCGGCGCTTCGCGACCTTCCGGTCCATGCCGTCGGCGAATCGACGGCGGCGGCGGCGCGGGCTGCGGGAATGATGGTCGGCGAGGTCGGCGAGGGCGGGGTCGACGACCTACTTGCGATACTGCCCTCCGACGCACGACTCCTCCATCTTTCGGGCCGACATCGACGGATGCCCGAAGACGCGACCCAGACGATCGTCCCGGTAACCGTCTACACCAGCGTCGCGCGCGAGGAGCCCAAGGGTTTTTCTGCGGTCGAAGGCGCGATCGCCTGCATTCACTCGCCCCGCGCGGGTCGTCGTTTTGCCACCCTCGTCGATGAGCGGGGGTACGAACGCGCCGCTATCGCGGTCGTCGCGATCAGCGAGGAAGCAGCCAGCGATGTCGGCGAGGGATGGGCATCGGTGGAGATCGCGAACGATCCGACAGACCGAAGCCTGCTGCGCGCGGTTCGCCGGCTCGTACAAGATCCACGATAACGAGGCACAGCTTCCTCTTCGTTGGGCGACCGAAAGAAGGCGCCGACCTTCGCGAAAACCGACTTCAACTGTGATGAGCCGTGCCGATATTGCGACCAGTCGCGGCACAGAGTGATTCCGCTCGAATACAGGGCGCGTTAAGCAAGGCTTTGCTAGGTAAAGTCCAAAGCAAATTAAGGGGTTAGGGGAAAAGTCTGTTATGACGACGACGCTCGGTAAATTGGCGCTTGGAAGCGCGTTCATCTTGTCTTCGGTGGCCAGTGCACAGCTGGTCGGCGACGAGCGGGGCGACGTGCAGCAGGCGCCGCGCACCGTGGCGCTCGACCCGACGGCTGCCGACAACGATCGCGGGATCGCACCGCGACAGGACGTCAACAGCTTCCAGATCACCCTCCCCGAGATCCGCAGTGCACAGCCGGCCCACGTCGCCGCGCTCAACGAGAAGATCCTCGAGCGCGTCCGTGGGTTCAACGGGGCGAGCGGACTCGCGGTCAAGTCGATCGACGAGGGTTGGGAAGCGGGCTGGCAGACCGAACGCCTCTTCCCGCAACAGTCCGTCAGCAAGTTGTGGGTGCAGATGACGCTGCTCGACCAGGTCGATCGCGGCAAGCTCTCGCTTACGCAGCGGGTCAACTTCTCGCGCGATGACGTCACGCTCTGGTCGGGCGCAACCGCGTCCAAGATCATGGCGGGCGGCTACACGCGCAGCCTCGACACGCTGATGTACGACGCGCTGACGAAGTCGGACAATCATGCGAACGACAAGGTCCTCTGGACGGTCGGCGGCCCCGACGCCGTGCGGGCGATGATCCGCGACAAGTCGTTGGGATCGATCCGTTTCGGCGAGGGCGAGCGCAAGATGCAGGCGCAGATCGCGGGGCTGAGCTGGAACCAGAGCTATGCCTACAACAACGGCTTCAACCGCGCCCGTTCGGCGCTGCCCGCCACCGCACGCAAGGCGGCGATGGACCGCTATATCGAGGATCCGTACGACGGCGCGGCGCCGATGGCGATCGCCCGTGCCTTGTCGCGCCTCGAGCGCGGCGAGCTTCTCTCGCCCGCCTCGACCGCCAAGTTCCTCACCACCATGGGCCTCACGAGCACCGGGCGCCTGCGCGTCAAGGGCGGACTGCGGCCGGGTTGGGAATGGGCGCACAAGACCGGCACCGGACAGAATTTCCAGGGCCGCGTCGGCGGATTGAACGATGTCGGCATCCTGACCGCGCCCGACGGATCGCGATATGCGCTTGCCTTCATGACCTGTCCCAATGCTACGAATGGCGATGCGCAGGAATTGATGCGCGATGTAACACGGATGGTGATCGAACATCATGAGCGCCAAGGGAACATCGTCTGACGGCACGACTGCACAGCGGCTCGCCAGCACCGATGGCGTCCAGAAGGTCCCCACGCCGAAGGCAGAGATTTTCATCGTCCGCGAGTTCCTCTCCGGCGAGGAATGCGCCGAAATCTGCGCCCTGATCGACGAGAAGCGACGTCCGAGCGAAATCGCCGATCATGACGGCAAGGACGACGCCTACCGGACGAGCGAAACCTGCGATCTCGACGAGAGCAATGCTCTCGTAGGCCGCGTGAATGCGCGCCTGTCCGACCTCGTGGGAATCGACGATCGGTTCGGCGAGGAGATCCAGGGCCAGCGCTATGCCGTGGGCCAGGAGTTCAAGCCCCACACCGACACCTTCAATCCCGGCACCGCCGATTATTATCGCCACACCGCCGACAAGGGCCAGCGAACCTATACCGCCATGCTGTTCCTGAACGAGCCCGAGGCCGGAGGGGCGACGCGCTTCAAGACGCTGAACAAGACGATCCAGCCCGAGACGGGCAAATTGCTGATCTGGAACAACCTCAAGCCCGACGGCCAGCCCAACGACTTCACGCTCCACCAGGGGATGAAGGTGCGCAAGGGCACCAAATATATCATCACCAAATGGTACCGCGAGGCCAGGGGCCGGTGACTGTCGAGCCCGCGTTCTTCCAGGCGTTGAGCACCGCAGCGCGCCGCACCATCGCGGGCGTCGCGGACATCACCCCCGACAATAAGGAAGCCGCCGGGTTCGATCCCGTTACCGAGGCCGACCGCGCCGCCGAGCGGGTGCTGCGGACGCAGATCGAGGCGCATTTCCCCGACGATGCCATCTGGGGCGAGGAATATGGCTGGACGCGCGAGGGCGCGGGCCGCGTCTGGAGCCTCGACCCGATCGACGGCACCCGCGCCTTCATCTGCGGGTTGCCGAGCTGGGCAGTGCTCGTCGGCGTGATCGAGGAGGGCGTGCATGTCGCGGGAATGATCGACCTTCCCGACTTGGACGCGCTGACGATCGCGGTGGATGGCAGGACGGCGCTCAACGGAACCCCTGTGCAAACCAGCGGGTGCGAAACGCTTGCCGATGCCAAGATCTCGACGGTCGATCCCTATCTGTTCGACCCTTCGCACAAACCGCGCTTCGAGCGGCTTCGCGAGGCGGCGCGCCTCATTCGCTACAGCCTCGATGCGATGGCCTTTGCCAAGGTCGCGAGCGGCGAGCTCGATCTGGCCTTCGACGCCGGACTCAAGCGCCACGATTACGATGCGCTCGTCGCGGTCGTGCGCGGCGCGGGCGGGCATATCGGGAACTGGTCGGGGGGTGAGGATCTGTCGGGCGGTGACGTCATCGCCGCGGCGAGCGAGGCGCTCTACCGAGAGGCCGTCGACACTTTGTCTTAGGCCACCTGGCCGGCCGCCATGCCCGACGCCCAAGCCCACTGGAAATTATAGCCGCCGAGCCAGCCGGTCACATCGACCGCCTCGCCGATGCAGAACAGGCCCGGCACCCGCTTCGCTTCCATCGTCTTCGACGACAATTCGTCGGTCGAGATGCCGCCGACGGTGACCTCGGCCTTGGCGAACCCTTCGCTTCCCGAGGGCACGAAGCGCCAACCCGCCAACTGCTCCTCGGCTTCGCGCAGCGCCGCATCGCCGTGCTGCTGCAGCGGTCCCCATAGTCTGAGGCGTTCCTCCAGCCGTTTGGCGAGTCGCTCGGGAAGCGCTTCGCCGAAGACGTGTCCGACCTGCCGGTTGGGCGCCGATCGCTTGGCATCGCGGAGCCATCCTTCCGCCATGCCGGGGAAGAAATCGACGAACACCGCCTGCCCGTTTCGCCAATAGCTCGACGCCTGAAGCACCGCCGGTCCCGACAGGCCGCGATGCGTGAAAAGCGCGGCTTCGGCAAAGACCGGTCCCTGCTCTGCGCGCATCTCGACGGGGGCCGCGACGCCCGACAATTCACGAAACAGCGCTTCCTCGCCCGACAGCGTCAACGGCACGAGAGCGGGGCGGGGCTCGACGATCTTCAAACCCCACGCGCGCGCGAGATCATAGGCAAAGCTGCTGGCGCCCAGTTTGGGAATCGACAGACCGCCCGTCGCGAGCACGAGGCTGGGCGCGCCCGCCCGCCGTGTGCCGAACCGCGCGACGAAGGCTTCACCCTCGCGCTCGATCAATGCCTGTTCGCCGAACGCGAAGGTCACGCCCCCCGCGCGACATTCCTCCATCAGCATCCCGACGATCTGCTTGGCCGAACCGTCGCAGAAGAGCTGGCCCAGCGTCTTCTCGTGCCAGTCGATCCCGTGACGATTTACCAGCGCCATGAAATCCGACGGCGTGTAGCGGCGCAGCGCCGACTTGGCGAAATGCGGGTTCTGGCTGAGATAATTGCGCGGATCGGTATGCACGTTGGTGAAGTTGCAACGCCCGCCGCCCGAGATGAGAATCTTGGCGCCCGGCGCATCATTATGGTCGATCAGCAGCACGCGCCGCCCGCGCTGCCCCGCGACGAACGCCGCCATCAGCCCCGCGGCGCCTGCCCCCATGACGATGACGTCGAACCGTTCCATCGTCGCGCCGTAGGTCAGCCGTGGCGGCGCTTCAACTCGTCCGTGACGTGGGCGAGCGTGAGATCGCTCGCGCGGAGCAGCACCAGCAGGTGGTAAAGCAGGTCTGCGGCCTCGTTGGTCAGCTCTTCGCGATCGCCGACCGTCGCCGCCAGCGCCGTCTCGACGCCCTCTTCACCGACCTTCTGCGCGATCCGCTTGATGCCCTTGTTCATCAGCCTCGCGGTGTAGCTATCCTCCGGATCGGCCGAACCGCGTTCGGCGATGACCGCTTCGAGCTGCGCTAGAAAATGCGGTGCAGTCTCGATGGCGAAACAGCTGTCATCGCCCCTGTGGCAGGTCGGTCCTTGCGGTTCGGCGAGGATGAGGATGGCGTCATCGTCGCAATCGCCATGGACCGAAACGACCTTGAGCGTGTTGCCGGTCGTCTCGCCCTTCACCCACAAACGCTGTTTGGAGCGCGAGAAGAAGGTGACGTCACCCGTCTCCAGCGTCGTCTCGAGCGCGGCGCGGTTCATGTAGCCGAGCATCCGCACCCGTCCACCGTCGGCTTCCTGCACGATCGCGGGGAGCAGCCCGTCCATCTTGTCCCACGCCAGGGTCTCTATATCCATGCTCATCGCCGCACCTCCAGGCCTTCGCCCGCCAGATAGTCCTTCAGGTCCTGAATGGCGATCCGCCGGTCGTGGAAGACGCTCGCTGCCAGCGCGCCCGAACAACCGACCTCAAAGGCCTCGCGGAAATGCTCCACCGCCCCCGCGCCGCCCGAGGCGATCACGGGCACATCGACGGCGGCGCACAGCGCTCCCAGCTGCTCGAGGTCGTAGCCCTTGCGCACCCCGTCGCGGTTCATCGCGTTGAGCACGATCTCTCCTGCACCGAGCGCCACTGCTTCGCGCGCCCAGGCAACCGTCTCGCACTGCGCGTCCTGCATCTTGTCCGGTCGACCGGTGAGCGCCTTGACGCGCAGCACACCGTCTTCATCGGTGAAGCTGTCGATGCCGAGCACGACGCATTGCCGCCCGAACGCCTCGGCGAGACGTCCGATCAGTTCAGGATCGCGCAGCGCGGGTGAATTGACGCTGACCTTGTCGGCTCCCGCACCCAGCACCGCCGCCGCCGTTTCGACGCTCGTGATGCCGCCCGCCACGCTGAAGGGGATATCGATGACGGCAGTGACCTTGTGCACCCAGTCGACATCGACGCTGCGCCCGTCGGCGCTCGCGGTGATGTCATAGAAGACGAGCTCGTCCGCGCCCTCGGCGGCGTAGCGCTCGGCATTCTCGACGATGTCGCCGATCACGCGATGGTCGCGAAACTGGACGCCCTTGACGACCTTGCCGTCGGCCACGTCGAGACAGGGGATGATTCTAGCCGCGGGCACGGGCCACTCCTTCGGCGACGGTGAACGCGCCTTCCCAGATCGCCTTGCCGACGATTGCCGCCGCCGCACCCGCGTCGCGGAGCGCGTCGAGGTCCTCGAGCCGCGCGACGCCGCCCGAGGCCTGCACCTCCTTGTCCGGGCAGCTGCGCGCAAGCTCGCGATAGAGAGCGACGTTCGGCCCTTCCATCATACCGTCCTTGGCGATGTCGGTGACGAGCAGGTGGCGGATCGTCGGGAAACGGCTCAGCACTTGCGTGAGCGACTGACCGCTGTCCTCCGCCCAGCCGTGCCGCGCGACCATCGGAATGCCGTCTTTCAGATTAACGTCGAGCGCCAGCGTGATCGCGTCGGGGCCATAAGTCTCGAGGACAGCCGCGAACTGGTCGGGCTCGTTGACCGCGAGGCTGCCGATGACCACGCGCTTCGCGCCGCCATCGAGCAATTGCTTCACATGCGCGCCGCCGCGCACGCCGCCCGCCACCTGGAGCGGGATCGCGTCCGTCAGCGTGGCGATGAAATCGTGCTGGCGTGGCAGTTTGTCCCGCGTGCCGTCGAGATCGACGACATGCGCCATCTCTGCCCCTGCCTCGCGGAATCTCACGAGCGCTTCCGCCGGCGTCGCACCATAATCGGTGCGCCGGTCGAAATCGCCCTGCGAAAGCCGTACCGGCTTGTTGTCCATGAGGTCGAGCGCGGGGATGAGTTTCATGCGGTCAGAAAGGCCTTCAGGAAGTGTGCGCCCGGCGTGGACGAGCGTTCGGGGTGGAACTGCACCCCCCAGAAATTCGCCTCGCGCACGACGGCGGGAAACTGCCGCCCGTAGGAGGCGCAGGCGGCATCCGCTGCGCTCGACGGACAGGCATAGCTGTGCGCGAAATAGACATGGTCGCCGTCCGCGACCCCGAGCGCGGGCTTGCAGTCTTCGAGCTGCGTCCAGCCCATGTGCGGGACGGGCTGGCCGGGGGCCGCCTCCAACGCGCGGACGCGGCCGGGTAGCAGGCCCAAAAGGGGTCGATCGGCTTCCTCGGAGCTTTCGAACAAGAGCTGCATCCCGACGCAGATCCCAAGCGTAAGGCCAACACGGTTCCGGATGACGTCATCCAGTCCGGCCTCCACAAGCCGATCCATCGCATAGCCCGCATGGCCGACCCCCGGAAGGATCACCTTGTCCGCCGCCGAGATGACAGAAGGGTCCGACGTGCGCTCCGCCTCGGCACCCAGCCGCGCGAAGCCGAGCCGCACCGACTCCACGTTGCCGTAGCCGAGATCGATCAGCGCGAGCGCGGTCACAGGCTGCCTTTCGTCGAGGGAATGCCCCCGCCACCGCCCGTCGCGAGCCCCTGCCGCAACGCCCGGCCGAACGCCTTGAAGGCGCCTTCGGTCTTGTGATGGTCGTTCTCGCCCTCGACCCGCACGTGGATCGCCGCGCGCATGCTGTCGGCAAAGCTGCGGAAGACGTGGGGCGTCATTTCGGTCGGATAATCGCCCAGATGCGCCGCCTCGAAGCTGCCATCGAACTTGGCATAAGGTCGCCCCGACAGGTCGACGAGCACTTCGGCGCTCGTCTCGTCCATCGGCAGCGCGAAGCCGAAGCGGCCGATCCCCGCCCGGTCGCCGAGCGCCTTGTCGAGCGCCGCGCCCAGCGCGAGCGCGACATCCTCGATCGTGTGATGCAGGTCGATGTGCGTGTCGCCCGTGCAGGCGAGCTGGAGGCCGAACCCGCCGTGGCTGGCGACCTGGTCGAGCATATGGTCGAAGAAACCGATCCCCGTGTCGATGTGCCGCGACGGCGTTTCCGTATCCAGATCGACCTCGACCGCGATACGCGTTTCTTTCGTGTCGCGCGTAATGGCGGCACGGCGGGCGGTGGCGGGGACGTCGTCGACGCCGAAGACCGCCAGCAGTGCCGCATTCTCGCTGTCGGTCCCGACCGTGACGCGCACGCCACCGGGCGCGGCTCTCGGGCGGAACCGAACCTTGACCGCCGCTGCGGCAAGGCGCTTCGCCAGATCTTCGGGATCCGTGACGACGAGGAACAGATAATTACCCCCCTCGTAAAGCGCCTCGATTTCGTCCACTCCACGAAGCTTTTCGGCCAGCATGGCACGGTCGGCCAGCAACCGCTCGACCCGCGCGCGGTGAAGCGGCATCCGCTCGGGCGCCAGCGCGCCGAGCGCCGCCTCGATCGATGGGCCGGGCAGCGGATAGGGCGGCGAGACGCGCGCCAGCCAGTCGATGATCGCCGGGTCCGCGATCGCGCAACCGATCCGCGCGCCCGCCAGCCCGTACGCCTTGGAGAGCGTGCGCAGCACGACGAGGTTGGAAATGGCGCCGACCTCGCCCGCAAGGCTCGGCATATCCGAAAACTCGCCATAAGCCTCGTCCGCCACGACCAACGTCTCGGGCAGTGCCGCGGCGAGGTCCCGAACGTGCTGCGGATCGACAGGCGTCCCGGTCGGATTGTTGGGCGTGCAAAGGTAGAGCAGCTTGGGTGCGATGCCGTCGCGGCAGACGTTCAGCACGGCGTCCTTGTCGAACGCGAAGTTCTCGACTAGCCTCGCCGCATCGACGTTTGCGCCCTGGATCCGCGCGAATTGCGCATAGGCCGAAAAGGTCGGTTCGACGACGACGATCCGGTCCTCGCCGGGTCGCAGGAAGGCGCGCGACAGAAGATCGATCGCATCGTCGCTGCCGCGGCTCACCCACAGCTGGTCGGACCCGACGCCGTAGAGGTCCGCCATCCGCCGCCTCAGCGCCGCGGGCTGCGGCTCGGGGTACCGATTGATGGCCTTGCCGCCCGCGAGCGGTTCGAACGGATTCTCGTTGGCGTCGAGCCGCGCGGTTCCGGGCACCGGCGCGCCTGCGAGGTCGACCGGAGGCAAGTCCTTGAGATCGGGCCTCAAAAGGCGGGCGACGAGATCGGCGGCGCTCATTCTGCGGCCTCCTTGGCGCGCGTTAGCCTTGCATCGGCCGCGCGGGCGTGCGCTTCCAGCCCTTCGAGGCGCGCGAGTGCGGCGGCGGCAGGCGCGAGGCGCTCGGCCGCATCATCGCTGATCGTCTGGAAGCTGACGGCTTTCATGAAGCTGTGGACCGTGACGCCGCCCGTGTAGCGCGCCGCACCGTCGGTGGGCAGGACATGGCTCGACCCCGCCAGATAGTCGCCGAACGTCTCGGCCATCGCGCCGCCGACGAAGACGGCGCCGGCATCAGTGATTCGGCTGGTCAGCGAGGCCGCGCCCTCGACGGCAAGCGAAAGATGCTCGGGCGCGTAGCGATTGGCGATCGCGGCAGCTTCCTCGAGATCGCTGCACCGGATCGCGCGCACGTCGGCGAAATCGCCACCCATCGCCTTCTTCTGTGAGGCCACTTCGACAAGGACCGCCTCGATGACGTCACTCGAGGGCGACACCAGCAATGCCTGAGCGTCGAGGTCATGCTCCGCCTGGCTGAGCAGGTCGGCGGCGACACGTGCGGGATCGGCAGCATCGTCGGCGATGACCATCAGTTCGCTCGGCCCCGCGGGAAGATCGATCCCCGGACCGCCCGGAAGGCTCGACACCAGCGACTTGGCGGCGGCGACCCAGGCGTTGCCGGGACCGCAGATGCGCGCGACCGGCTCGATGTCGCCCGCACCGAAGGCGAGCGCGGCGATCGCCTGCGCGCCTCCCACTGTCCAGATCGCCTCAATCCCGCACAAATCGGCAGCAAGCGCGATGGCCGGATCCAATTCGCCATCGAGGCGCGGGGGCGTGACGACCGTCAACCGCTCGACCCCGGCGACCCGCGCGGGAATGGCGAGCATCATCAGCGTCGAGAATAGAGGCGCCTTGCCGCCGGGGACATAGAGGCCCGCGCTGCCGAGCGGCGTCCAGCGCTTCTCGACCGTCAGACCCGGCGCGGTCTCGACTTTCACGTCGGCGGGGCGGCTGGCTTCGTGGAAGGTGATGATGTGATCGCGGGCAAGCTCCATCGCGCTCACCGCCTCGGCGGGCAGCGTCGCGCGCGCATCGCGGGCCGCGTCGGAGACCGCGACCCGCTCGGGCCGCCGCCCGTCGATCCGGAGCGCGATTTCGCACAGCGCATCCCAGCCGCCCGCGCGGACGCTCGAGACCGTCTCGGCGACCGCGTCGCGCAGCCGTTCGTCCTCGCGCATGGCCGGTCGGGCCAGTGCGGCACGACGGCCGTCGTCATCGGCCGCTTTCCAGTCGAACACCCCGTCCATCAGAGCATCATCTTTTCGATCGGCATCACCAGAATGTCGTGCGCGCCGGCCTGTTTCAGCGCTTCCAGTGTCTCCCAGAACACCGATTCCTGACAGACTGCCTGCACTGCCACTTGGCCCTCGCGACCGAGAAGCGGCATTACCGTCGGGGCTTCAGCGCCGGGAAGGATCTGCGTGATCGCCTCCAGCGCGCTCTCGGGCGCGTTGAGGACGACATATTTGCTGTCATGGGTCGCGATGACGCCATCGATCCGCGTCGTCAACGCGTCGGCACGTTCGGCCTTTTCGATGCCCATATCGGCGCGGGTACGGACCAGTACCGATTCCGATTCGAGGATAGTGTGGACGGGGCGAAGACCGTTGGCCTCCAGCGTCTGCCCCGTCGAGACGAGGTCGCAGACGTAGTCGGCGATCCCGAGGCGGGGCGCGAGTTCGACCGCGCCATGCATCGTCACGACCTCGGCATCGATCCCCTGATCGTCGCAGAACTTGCGCGCCAGCAAGGGATAGCTGGTGGCGATCCGCTTGCCTTCGAGGTCGGCGATCTCGAATTGCTCCTCGACCGGCACCGCGATCTTGAGCGAGCAGCCACCGAAGCCCAGCCGTGCGAGCACATCGACGTCCTCGTTCGACGGATCGAGGCGATATTCCTCGAGCACGTTCAGTCCGACGATACCGAGATCGCAGACCCCGTCGCCGACGAGCGTCGGAATGTCGTCGTCACGCACCAGCATGAGGTCGAGCGGGAAATTCATCGCGCGCGCGGTCAGCTGTCCCTTGGACGAGCGCACCTTGATCCCCGCCGATTTCAGCAGCGCATTGGAGGCTTCGGCGAGCCGCCCCGATTTCTGCACCGCCATCCGCAGGCGCTTTATGGTCGTGGTCATCGGCTGCGCTCCGTCATTCCAAGTTTCTCCAGCGTCAATCGGTAGCCGCCCGCATCGCCGCCTTTCAGGAAGCGCGCGACGCGGGTGATGGTGGTGGTGGACACGCCCGTGACGTCATGGATCTGCCGATAGGTCAGCGATCCTTCCGCCAGGAGCCGCGCGACGTGCCATCGCTCGGCCATCGCGGTCAGTTCGGCGGGCGTGGCGAGATCGTCGAGCAGCGCCGCGACGTCTCCCGCATCATCCAGCTTCGCCAAGGCGACCGCGAGGCGCGCTATGGCTTCCGCGCGCGATTCCCGCGCAATCATGTCCACCATTTCCGCCATCTTCACTCATTTTGTTACAGCGTGCTAAAACGTTGAAACCGGCATGTAGTCGATCCGTCCGGCTTTGCAACCCCCGTCGCTCTACAGGGTTCATTCTCGCCACGAGCATCGCGGAGGTTCATCGGCTATCCGGCGAAAGAAGCCGCTTGACGGGTAGGGAAAAGGACGTTCTGCTATAGGCCATGGTTCGCACTGCATCCCTTCCGATTCTCGCCGACGGCAATCGTTGGTGGTGGCGCACGTCCTGACGGCGGCGCTGCTTCACGCATGATGTGAACCTTCAGCCCGCCATCGAGCGGGCTTTTTCATGACCAGATCTGACGGTCCGCTCTCTTCCTTCTGCTTTCAAGAACGACAAGAGACCCGACCGACATGATCATCGTAATGAAACCCGACGCCCAACAGGAAACGATCGACCGCCTCTTGGGACGGATCGAGGAAAAAGGCTTGAAGCCGCTTCACATGCCCGGTGCCGAGCGCGTCGTGCTGGGCGCGCTGGGCGATGAGCGCATCCTCGCCGAACTCAATCTCGAGGCCGAGCCCTCGGTCGAGAGCGTCAAGCCGATCCTTGCCCCTTACAAGCTCGCCGCGCGCGACCTCCATCCGCATGACAGCCGCGTTGCGATCGGTGACGTCACGATCGGGGGCGGGCGCTTCGCCCTTATCGGTGGCCCCTGCGCTGTCGAGAGCGAGGAGCAGTTGCGCAAAAGCGCCACCGCGGCCAGGAATGCCGGCGCCCGTGTCCTGCGCGGCGGGGCGTACAAGCCGCGCACTTCGCCCTACAGCTTCCAGGGCAAGGGCCCCGAGGGGCTCGAACTCCTCGCGAAGATCGGCGCCGAACTGGATATGCCGATCGTCACCGAACTGGTCGATACGGCCGATCTCGACATCCTGTGCGAACATGCCGATGCCATCCAGATCGGCACCCGCAACATGCAGAATTTCGAATTGCTCAAGGCCGTCGGCAAGGCGAACAAGCCCGTCATGCTCAAACGCGGCATGGCCGCCAAGATCGACGATCTGCTCATGGCGGCGGAATATATCCTCGCCGGCGGCAACGAGGACGTGATCCTGTGCGAGCGCGGCATCCGCACCTTCGAGACGGCGACGCGCAACACCCTCGATCTCGCCGCCATCCCGCTCCTGAAGGAAAAGACGCACCTCCCCGTGATCGTCGACCCCAGCCACGGGACCGGCAAGCGCAGCCTCGTGACGCCAATGGCGCTGGCGGCGGCGGCGGCGGGTGCCGACGGGGTGATGGTCGAGGTGCACCATGACCCCGCGAGCGCGTTGTCGGACGGCCCGCAGTCGCTCTACCCCGAACAGATGGAGGCGCTGGGCGCGCAATTGTCGGCGCTGCTGGGCGCCCTGGGCCGCGAGCTGTGAGGACGGATCCCCATATCCTCGTCCGCCGCCTCGCCGGTGCGCACGATCCCGTCACCCTCTTCGCCGCGCTGCACGGCGAAGGGGCGGCGCGCCATTTTTTCCGTCGCACCGGCGGCACGGCTCTCATCCTTGTCGACGCGGCGTTGACATTGGAAGCGCGGGAAAATGACGCGGCGGTGCGCGCGACGAGCGAGAATGGCGAGGCCCTTATAGAGCGGCTGTCCCGCGACGCAAATCTGCCGAACGGCACGCGAACGGGAGATCGCCTCGCCTATTCCTTCCGGCTCCCCGACAGCGACGACGATGAGGAACGAATGCGCACACCCTCGCCGCTCGACCTGCTGCGCGCGCTCGCGGCGCTGGGCGCGGCCGAAGACGATGATCCCTATGCCGGCGCGCTGTTCACGCTCGTCGGCTTCGATCATGTCGACATGGCCGAAGACCTCCCCGCACGCGCCGAAGGAGCCTTTCCCGACCTGCTCGCAACATTGGCGGAGACGATGGTCGTCGTCGAACCCGGCGGAGCGGCACGGCTGATCGCGCTGGCCGCCGGGTCGGACGACGAGGCTCGGGCGCACCGTCTCGCGCATCTCGCAGCGGAACGGCTGGCTCGGCTCGCCAACCGGATCGAACAGGCGCGCGCGCCCGACATCGCCGCCGCCGAACCCGCCATCGCGACCAGCGATGCGTCGGACGAGGCGTTCGCCGCCACCGTCCGCGCCCTGCAGGAGAATATCGCGGCGGGCGACATCTTCCAGGTCGTGCCCAGCCGCAGTTTCTCGCTGCCGTGCGACGACGCGCTTGCCGCCTTCCGCCGCCTCTGCGCGCTCGACCCTAGTGCCTACACCTTCTTCGCCGAGACGCCGCACGGCACCCTGTTCGGCGCCTCACCCGAAACGGCCGTCGAAGTTCGCCCTGGCCGCGACCGCCGCGTCGTCTCGGTCAGCCCCATCGCGGGCACGCGCCCGCGCGGCGCGACCCACGACGCCGACGACCGCCTCGAAGCCGACCTCCGGCTCGACACCAAGGAAACCGCCGAGCATCTCATGCTCGTCGATCTCGCCCGCAATGACGTCGCGCGCGTCTCGACGCCCGGGACGCGCCGCGTCACCAGCCTGATGCGCGTCGAGCGGTTCGCGCGGGTCATGCATCTCGTGTCGACGGTGGAAGGGGAACTTGCGCCCCATCTCGATGCCATCCACGCCCTCCGCGCCTGCCTCAACGTCGGCACCCTCTCGGGCGCCCCCAAACTGCGTGCCATCGAACTGATCCGCGCCCATGAGACCAGCGCCCGCGGCCCCTATGGCGGCGCGATCGGCGTCCTGACGGTTCGCGGCGCCTTCGACAGTGCGGTCGTGATTCGCTCTGCCCTCGTTCGCGACGGGGAGGCCGAAGTGCGCGCGGGTGCGGGGGTGGTGGCCGACAGCGACCCTGCCGCCGAAGCCGCCGAAACCCGCGCCAAGGCCAGCGCCGTCCTCGAAGCCTTGGGTGCCGCGGCATGACGCTCCTCGTCATCGACAATCGCGACAGCTTCACCTTCAACCTCGTCGATGCCTTCGCCGTCGCAGGGGCGCAGGTGAGCGTCGTGCGCAACAGCATCGCCGCCGAGGCCGCCATCGAGCGCGCGGGCGATGGCGCGATCCTGCTGTCACCCGGCCCGGGCGCACCGACCGATGCGGGGTCCTGCCTCGCCATTTGCGCCGCAGCGCGCAGGCGCGTGCCGCTCATCGGCATCTGCCTCGGGCACCAGGCGATCGTCGAAGCGGCAGGCGGTACGGTCGTCCGCGCGCCCGAGCCGCACCATGCCAAGGTGACGCGGCTCGACCATCCGGGTGACGGCATCTTCGCCGGACTGCCCAGCCCCCTCGCCATCGGCCGCTACCATTCGCTCGCCACGCCGACCGACAGCGTCCCACACAATTTCACCGTCGATTCGACACATGAAAACTTCGCGATGGCGGTGCGCGACGACCACGGGCTTCAGCTCGGGTTGCAATTCCATCCCGAATCCATTCTCACTCCGCGCGGCGACATACTGATCGCCAATCTTCTTACGTGGGCGGACGCCGCGTCCGCCCGCCACCGCCGCGCCGCCTGACAGGACATCGTGAACCCATGATCCAGACCCTGCCCGCCGACCACGGCCCCGTTCCCAATCCGCTACCCAAGCTCCTGTCCGGCGAGGACCTGCCGAGCGAGGATGCGCAGCACCTGTTCGAGCGCCTGGTGCTCGGGCGGCTGTCCGAAGCCGAAATCGCCAGCGTTCTGGTAGCGCTGCGCATGAAGGGCGAAACGCCCGAGGAGATGATCGGCGCGGCGCGCGCGCTGGCGGAAGCGGCCGAGAATTTCCCTTCGCCGGATACGCTGTTTGCCGACTGCTGCGGAACGGGAGGGGATTCCTCGGGGATCATCAACATCTCTACCGCCGCAGCCTTCGTCGCCGCCGCTTGCGGACTGCCCGTCGCCAAGCACGGCAACCGGTCGGTCAGCTCCAAATGCGGCTCGGCGGACGTGCTGGAAGCGCTGGGCGCGCGGATCGACATGCCCGCCGCCGAAGCGCGCGCGCTGATGGATGCGACGGGCTTCTGCTTTCTCTATGCGCCGGCCTACCATCCCGGCATGCGCCATGCGGGGCCCGTGCGGCGGCAACTGGGCGTCCGTACGGTGATGAACCTCTTGGGTCCATGCGTGAATCCCGCGCGCCCGCCCGTTCAGCTCCTCGGGGTTGCCGACCCCACGTTGCTGCGGCGCATCGCGAAGACGTTGCAGGCGACCGGCGTGCGGCGCGCGTTGGTCGTTCACGGCGCCGGGCTCGACGAACTGGCGCTGCACGGGGACAGCCGCGCGATCCGGGTCGTCGACGACACGCTCGAGGAAGTGACGATCGCGCCCGAGGACGCGGGCGTCGAACCCGCACCGCTCAAGGCGCTCGTCGGCGGCGATGCGGAGGAGAATGCGAAGCGTCTTCGCGCCATCTTCGATGGCGAGGGCAATCGTGCCGAACGCGATATGGTGGCGCTCAATGCAGGCGCACTGCTCCACACGGCGGGCCGCGCCGACAGCCTGCGCGACGGCGTGGCTGCGGCGGGCAAAGCGATCGACGACGGCAGTGCGGCCAAGACGCTTGCCGCCTATGTGGAGGCAAGCAATGGCTGACGTTCTCGCCCGCATCGTCGAGCGCAAGCGTGGCGAGGTCGCCGCGCGGCTTGCGAAGCCGCCGCGCGCCCAGCCGACGCGTCGCAGCCTGATCGGCGCGCTCCGCCGGCCCGGCGCACGCTTCATCATGGAAGTGAAGCCGAAAAGCCCCTCGGGCCATGTCGCCCGCCACTCGCCGTCGCAGGCGCTGACCGCCTACCGGCCGATCGCCGATGCCTTGAGCATCCTGACCGACGGCCCCGATTTCGGCGGTTCGCCCGAACTGCTCGCCGATCTTCGCCGCGACTATGGCGGCCCGATCCTCGCCAAGGATTTCATCGTCGACCCCGTGCAGGTGGACGAAGCCCGCTCGATCGGCGCCGATGCCGTCCTGGCCATGCTGTCGGTCCTCGACGATACCGAGGCGAAAGCGGTCATCGAGCGCGCGCGCACCTTCGCGATGGACGTGCTGGTGGAAGTGCACGACGAGGCCGAACTGGAGCGCGCTTTGTCACTCGACGCCGCGCTGATCGGCATCAACAATCGCGATCTCAAGACGCTGAAGACCGATCTCGCCGTCACCGAGCGCTTGGCGCCGCACGTCCCCGATCACGTGACGCTCATCAGCGAGAGCGGCATCGCGGGTCACGCCGACGCCGCGCGGCTCGCGCCGAAGGTCGAAGGCTTCCTGGTCGGTTCGCACCTGATGGCCGCGGACGATATCGCCTTTTCCGCACGCGAACTGGTGCATGGCGTCACCAAGCTTTGCGGTATGACCCGCGTCGCCGATGTCGCGCTCGCCGCGCGGGCGGGCGCGACCCATGTCGGCTTCATCTTCGCTCCGGGTACGCCGCGCTATCTGGGCGTCGAGCGGGCGCGGACGCTGGTCATGATGGCGCGCGAGTTCGGCATGCGCGCGGTCGGCGTCTTCCGCGATGTCGAGGATGCAACCATCGCCGACACCGCCCGCACGCTGCGGCTCGACGTCGTCCAGTTGCACGAGGCGAGCGATGCCCAGCGCATCGAAGGCCTCCGTCAGAGCCTCAAGCCGGGTACCGAGATCTGGGCCCTCGCGCCGGTCGAGGGCGGTGCGATCGGCCCCTCAAATCCTGCCGCCGACCGGATGGTGTTCGACACCAGCCGCGCGGGACGGTCGGGCGGCACGGGCGAACCCTTCGACTGGTCGCTGCTGAAAAAGCGCGACGATCTCGCCACCGCCCTCCTCGCCGGCGGCATCACGCCCGACAATGTGGGCGACGCCGCCCGCATCGGCGCCTATGGCCTCGACCTGTGCTCGGGGGTCGAGGCCGAGCCCGGCACCAAGGACCCCGACAAGGTCGCCGCCCTCTTCGCCACCCTTCGCCACCCCAGCCGCCGGAGCTAATCCATGAAACAACCAGGCCGTTTCGGCGAATTTGGCGGGTCCTATGTCCCCGAAATCCTCGTCCCCGCGATCGAACAACTGGAAGCCGCCTATCTCGACGCCATCGAGGACGAGGCGTTCCTCGCGGAACTCGATCACCTGCTGCGCACCTATGCGGGGCGCCCCACTAGCCTGACGCGCTGTCGCAATATCGGCGACGACAAGGTCCGGCTTTACTTGAAGCGCGAGGACCTGCTGCACGGCGGCGCGCACAAGACCAACCAGGTCATCGCGCAGGCGCTGCTCGCCAAGCGGATGGGCAAGACCAAGCTGATCGCGGAGACGGGGGCCGGCCAGCACGGCGTCGCCACCGCCATCGCGGGCGCTTTGTTCGGGATGGAAACCAAGATCTACATGGGTGCGCTCGACGCAGAGCGGCAGAAGCCCAATGTCTTCCGCATGGAATTGATGGGGGCGAAGGTCATTCCCGTCGAAATCGGAAGCCGGACCTTGAAGGACGCGGTCAACGAAGCCCTGCGCGACTGGACCGCCAGCTTCGCCGACACCCATTACCTGCTGGGCACGGTCGCGGGGCCGCACCCCTTCCCGCAGATGGTGCGCGACTTCCAGCGTGTGATCGGCCGCGAGGCGCGCGACCAATTGCTCGAGGTCGAAGGGCGATTGCCGGACGAGGTCATCGCCTGCGTCGGCGGCGGCTCCAACGCGATCGGTATCTTCCACGATTTCGTCGAAGATGCGGTCGTCGCGCTCATCGGCGTCGAGGCGGCGGGCAAGGGCATGGACAGCGGCGAACATGGCGCCACGCTCCAGAAGGGCCGCCGCGGCATTCTCCACGGCGCGGAAACCTATCTGATGCAGGACGAGGACGGGCAGGTCGGCGAGAGCTGGTCGGTTTCGGCGGGGCTCGATTATCCCGCCGTCGGCCCCGAGCATGCTTTTCTGATGGCGACCGGCCGCGCGCGCTATGTCGGCGCGACCGATGCCGAGGCGCTCGCTGCGTTCCAACGCCTCTCGCGCACCGAAGGCATCATCCCCGCCCTCGAGACCGCGCACGCGCTCGCCCACGCCTTCAAACAGGTCGAGGCGGCGCAGCGAGCTGGCGAGGAGCGCGTCATCCTCGTCAACCTGTCGGGGCGCGGAGACAAGGATCTGGGCCAGGCCCGGGAGCTGTTATCGTGAGCACGCAGCGCTACGGTGCGATGTTCGCGCGGTGCGAGCGGAACGACGAGGGCGCGTTCGGGGCCTTTCTGACGCTGGGCGATCCGGACATCGAGACGAGCTACGCGCTGCTGATGGCCTGCGTTGAAGGCGGGGCGGACATGCTCGAAGTGGGCATTCCTTTCTCCGACCCCGTTGCCGACGGACCCGTCATCCAGGCCGCCAGCCAGCGCGCGCTGGCCGCGGGCGTGCGCCCAGGCGACGGCTTCGACCTCATTGCCCGCGTGCGCGCAGCCGCGCCCGATGTCCCCATCGGGATCCTCACCTACGCCAATCTCGTCGCGGCCAGAGGGCGCGATGCGTTCGCGCGGGCTGCGGCAGAGGCCGGAGCGGACAGCCTGCTGGTCGCGGACGTTCCCTCGCTCGAAGCCCCGCCCTACGTTCAGGCGTGCCGCGAGGCGGGGATCGATCCGGTCCTGATCGCGGCTCCCAACGCGAGCCCCGTCGCGATCGAACGGATTTCGGCCCTCGGCTCGGGCTACACCTATTGCGTGGCGCGCGCGGGCGTGACCGGCCAGCAATCGGACATGAGCCTCGATCATGGCGACCTGTTCGCCGCGCTCCGCGCCCATGGCGCCCCGCCGCCCGTCCTCGGATTCGGGATTTCGACGCCCGACCACGTCCGCACCGGGCTGGCCGCGGGCGCGGCCGGGGTCATTTCGGGCAGCGCCATCGTCGCGGCCGCGCAAGAGGCGAGCGACAAGGCTGCTGCCGTGCGCGATCTCGTCTCGTCGCTGAAGGCGGCGACGCGGCGCTGAGGCTCGGGAGCTTTCGGCGTTCGTGGAACATTGAAGCGCCATGTTCCATCCCGATACCGTCATCGACACCGTGCTGCGCGGTCTTCTCCTCGCGGGCATCGCGCTCGTCTACGTGACCTTGTGCGTCCGCGTGCTCGGTCTGCGCAGCTTCTCCAAGATGACCAGTTTCGACTTCGTGATGACCGTTGCGGTGGGCTCGTTGCTCGCCGGCGCGGCGCAGGCGACCGGATGGGAAGGCTTCGGTCAGGCGCTGGTCGCGATCGCCAGCCTCTTCATCGTCCAGTTCCTCATCTCGCGCATACGCAAGTCGAGCGACGCCTTCGAGGATGCGATCGGCAATGCGCCCGTCCTGCTCATGCGCAACGGCGCCTTCATCGACGAAGCGCTCGACCGCACGCGCGTCTCGCGCGACGACATGATCGCAAAGCTGCGCGAGGCGAACGTGCTCGATCTGAAGAAGGTGCAGGCCGCCGTGCTCGAATCGACGGGCGATGTCAGCGTTCTCCACGGTGATACGCTCGACGATGTGCTGCTGGAAAGCGTCGAGCGCCTGACGGAGTGAGGCGCGCGTCGGCGATGTCCGGCGGGGCCGTATGGCACGAACCGACTGCGGGAAAAATGGAGCGGGCGAGGCGATTCGAACGCCCGACCCTCACCTTGGCAAGGTGATGCTCTACCCCTGAGCTACGCCCGCTCACTGGCGGGTCGGGACTCACGCGCTTGGCAGCGCATCCCGACCGGGTGGAGGGGCAGATAGCCGTGGCCGCCCCGGACTGCAACCCCTTTTCCCGCCCCGGTTGCGAGCGCGCGTGGCGGCCCCCATATATCGGATCGAACCCCATCGACCGATCAACGAGAAACAGGACGCGCATGGCCAGCCTCAGCATGACCGAAGACGACCGCAAGGCGCTCGAATCGTTCGAGCAGCGGATCATCCAGCCTTCGATGACCAAGCTCGTCATCCTGCAGTTCACCGCCAGCTGGTGCGGGCCCTGCAAGCAGCTCTCGCCGATCCTCGAACAGGTCGCGGCGGACTATGCCGACAAGGGCGTGATCCTCGAGAAGCTCGATGTGGACGAGGAAAAGTTCATCGCAGCGCAGTTCCGCATCCAGTCGGTGCCAACGGTCTATGCGATCTTCCAGGGCCAGCCCGCCGCCGACCTCACGCCCTACCGCACGCCGGGTCAGCTTTCGCAGGCGCTCGACCAGCTCGTCCGCCAGCTGCCGCTCGACGGAGAGGCTCAGCAGACCGAGCAGGAAGTCGGGCCGCTGATCGAGATGGGCGAGCAGGTGCTCGAGAGCGGCGATGGCGAGCGGGCGCAGATCCTGTTCACGCAGCTGCGCGAGATGGATCCCGAAAATCCCAAGGTTATCAGTGGGTTGGCTCGCGCCTTGCTGCTCACCGGAAAGCAGGAAGAAGCGCAGGCTCTCCTCGATGGCATCGACGAGAAGCTCGCCGCCGATCCCGCGATCGCACAGGCCAGTGCCCAGGTGAAGATGGCCGGCATGGGCACTGAAGCGGTGGACACCTCGCCTTATGTCGCGCGCCTCGAAGCCAATCCCGACGACCATGACGCCCGTTACAAGCTTGCCGAGGCTGCGATGGCGGCGGGGGAGCGCGACGCGGCCGCGGACCAACTCCTGCACATCATCGGAGCGGATCGCGAATGGGATGACGGCAAGGCGCGCACGACCTTTCTCGAATTGATCGAGGCGGCGGGGCTGGAAGACGACTGGTCGCGCACCCAGCGACGGCGACTATCGGCGGTACTCTTCACATGATGGGCGCACGGCCCGTCCGCGTTCCCATTTTCCCGCTTCCCGGCGCGATCCTCTTTCCCCGCGCGCAATTGCCGCTGCACATCTTCGAGGCGCGCTATCGCGACATGGTGCGCGACGCCGTCGCGGGCGAGGGCCAGATCGCGATGATCCAGCCGCTCCGTTCGCAGGACGAGAGCGCGCTCCACAAGGTCGGCTGCATCGGCGAGATCGTGTCGCTCGAGGAATTGGACGACGGGCGCTTCAATATCGTGTTGGAAGGCGTCGACCGATTCCGCATGATCCGCGAGGCGCAGGTCGACACGCATTATCGCCAAGCCGACGTCGATCTTGCCGATTTCGACGATGGCGCCTTTCCCGATCCGCTGGGGCCCGCCCGTCGCCAGTCGGTCGAGGAAGAAGCGCGCAAGTTCGGCGCGGCGCTTGATCTCGAGGTCGACTGGGATGCGGTGTCGCGGGTCGACGACGAAACGCTCGTCAACGCCATCGCGCAGATCGCGCCTTTCGACATTTCATCGAAACAGGCGCTGCTCGAAGAGCGCGACCTCGCCCCGCGCGCCGACCTCCTCGTCCAGTTGATGCAGTTCCAGCGAATCGCGCCCGGTGGACCCGAGGCCGACCAGACGTTGCAGTAAGGCCTAGATCGGCAGTCCACGCAGCAGGAGCGGCAGATCGCCCGACGTGCCGCGCGCTTCGTCCATGAGACGCTGCTTCACCGGCCCCAGCCGGTCGATCACCGCCATGCCGAACCGCCGTACCGCCGACGCCGGCCGTCCGGGCAGGCCGTAGAGCCGCGTCAGGCTGTCGGTCGCCATCGCCACCATCAGCGTGTCGAGGCTGCGCCACTGCGAATAGCGATCCAGCAATTGCGCATCTCCGACGTCCAACCCCTTGCGCCGCCCCTGGACCAGCACCTGCGCGAGCGCGGCCGCGTCGCGATAGCCCAGATTGACGCCCTGCCCCGCGATCGGATGGATGCCGTGCGCCGCATCGCCGATCAGCGCGAGCCGCGTGTCGGTGATCCGCACCGTATGGTGGAAGCCCAGCGGATAGGAAGAACGCGGCGCGAGCATCTCGATCTTGCCCAGAAAACCGCCCATCGCGGCCTGCGCCTCGGCGGCGAAATCTTCGTCCGACAGCGCGAGCATCCCGGCGCGGTCCTTGGCCTTCACCGACCAGACGATCGCGGAGCGATGCGTATCGCCGTCGTCGAGCATCGGCAGCAGCGCGAAGGGGCCGGCGGGATAGAAGATCTCGTAGGCGACATCCTCGTGCGGCCGTTCATGGGCCAGTATCGAGACGATCGCGGCATGGTCGTAGCGCCATTGCGCGGTGCGGATGCCCGCCGCCTCGCGCATCGGCGAACTCCGGCCATCGGCGGCGACCAGCAGCCGCGCCTCCAGCGTCTCGCCATCGTCGAGCGTCAGGCGCACGCCCGATTCCTCGCGCTCGACCTTCGTCGCTTTGCGCCCGTAGCGAAGGTCGATGTGCTTGCCCGCCTTCGCCCGTTCGAGGAGCGCGGAACGCAGGTGCCGGTTCTCGTGCATCCACCCCAAGGGCTCGTCCGCATCCTCTGGGTCGAAGGTGAGGCCGCCAGGCTCGAGCCCGTCGGCCACCTCGATGCGTGCGATGGGACTACCGGGCTGCGGGAAATGCGCGCTGATGCCGACCGTATCGAACATGCGCTTGGAAGAGGACGACAGCGCACTGGCGCGCCCGTCATAGGCGCCCGTCAGCCGCGTCTGGGGGTCGGCGGGGTCGATGACGGTGCAGCCGAGCCCCGCTTCGTCGAGCGCGGCGGCGAAGGCGAGGCCGACGAGGCCGCCGCCGAGGATGACGATTTCGCTCATGAGAAGACTGATACGCAATTGTGCCGCGCGCCGATAGTGCGTTGACCGATCCATAGGCACGGGGCCAAAAGGGGAACGGGCAAGGGGAAGGGCCAAGGATGGCGACACGCGCGACGACACGGACGAAGACCGGCGAGGGCTGGGGCGAGACGATCGCCACCTTCACCAATCGCACCATGCGACGGCTTGGTGGGGCGGCGCTGGCCGCGGGCGCGGTCATGCTTGCGCTCGCGCTGGGCAGTCACGACCTCACCGATCCGTCGCTTTCGACGGCCGCCGGGGGCGCGCCGACCAACTGGCTCGGCATGGCTGGCGCTTATGCGAGCGATCTCCTCTTCCAGCTGTTTGGCGTGGCCGCATGGCTGTTGGTGCCGCTGCTGCTCGTCGCGGGCTGGCGGCACCTCCGGCTCGCGGAAACCGGGAGCGCCTGGCGCAGCGTCGGGCTGACGCTCGCGAGCCTCTTCCTTGTCGGTAGCGGGCTGGCGCTCGCGACCGATAGCGCAGGCATCGGTCTGCCGGCCGGATATGGCGGCCTGCTGGGGCTGGGCGGCAGCGGCGCGGCCTCCGCCGCGATCGGCCTCATCAACGATCCCGGTATCGAGGGGCCCGTGCGGCTGTCGGTCGTGGCCATCGCGGTAATCGCGGGTCTCGCGCTGTTCGCCATCGCGCTCGCGCTGCGTCCCGAGGAACGCGAGAGCCTCGCCAAGCTCAAACCCAAGATGGAACGCCGCGAACGGGCGCCCAAAGCGGAGCGCAATCTGCGCCGCAAGGCGAAGGACAAGGATGAACCCCGCCCCGCCGCCCCGCCCCGCGAAGTTGCGGTGGCGGAACCGGCGCGCCGCGTGGTCGCCGCCGATCCGAAGAAATCGAAGCGACCCGCGCAACAAAAGCAGCAGAGCCTGCGCCTCGGCGACGATTACGAATTGCCCGCGCTCGACCTGCTCGTGCCCCCGGGCGAAGAGATCAATGCAACCATCGACAAGGCCGCGCTCGAGCGCAACGCACGCCTCCTAGAAAGCGTGCTCGAGGATTTCTCGGTGCGCGGCGACATCGTCGAGGTGAAGCCCGGCCCCGTCGTAACCATGTACGAGCTGGAACCGGCCTCCGGCATCAAGGCGAGCCGCATCATCCAGCTCGCCGACGATATCGCGCGCAACATGAGCGCCTTGTCGGCGCGCGTCGCCACCATTCCGGGTCGCAGCGTGATCGGGATCGAACTGCCCAACACCGAGCGCGATTTCGTCAACATGCGCGAACTGCTCGGCTCGGAAGAATTCGACGACAGCGCGATGAGCCTGCCGCTCATCCTCGGCAAGGATATCTCGGGCGCGCCGATCATCGCCGACCTCGCACCGATGCCGCACTTGCTGGTGGCGGGCACCACCGGGTCGGGCAAGTCGGTGGGCCTCAACGCAATGATCATGAGCCTGCTCTACAAGCTCTCGCCCGACGAGTGCCGCTTGATCATGATCGACCCCAAGATGCTCGAACTCAGCATCTACGACGATATCCCGCACCTCCTCTCGCCCGTGGTGACCGAGCCGCCCAAGGCGATCCGCGCCTTGAAGTGGACGGTCGAGCAGATGGAGGAGCGCTACCGGATGATGGCGAGCGTCGGGGTGCGCCAGCTGTCGGGGTTCAACAAGAAGGTCGTCGAGGCCAAGGCAAAGGGCAATCCGCTGGGACGCCGCGTGCAGACGGGCTACGACGCCGAGACCGGCCAGCCGACCTACGAGACCGAGGAGCTGGACTACGAGCCGCTGCCGCAGATCGTGGTGGTGGTCGACGAACTCGCCGACCTCATGATGACGGCGGGCAAGGAAGTCGAATTCCTTATCCAGCGGCTCGCGCAAAAGGCGCGTGCGGCGGGAATCCATCTCATCATGGCGACGCAGCGCCCGTCGGTCGATGTCATCACCGGTGTCATCAAGGCCAACCTGCCGACCCGGATCAGCTTCGCGGTCACCAGCAAGATCGATTCGCGCACCATCCTCGGCGAGCAGGGGGCCGAACAGCTCCTAGGCAAGGGCGACATGCTCTACATGCCGGGCGGCAAGAAGATCATTCGTGTCCACGGTCCGTTCGTGTCGGACGAGGAAGTGCGCAAGGTCGCCGATCATTGGCGCGCGCAGGGTCAGCCCGATTATATCCAGGCCGTGACCGAGGAACCCGAGGACGGCGGCTTCTCGCTCGACGGCGCACCGGGAGACGATGATCCCGAAGCGCAGCAGTTCGCGCAGGCAATCCAGATCGTCGCGACCAGCCAGAAAGCCTCGACGAGCTACCTCCAGCGCCAGCTTCGCGTCGGCTACAATACCGCCGCGCGCCTGATCGAGCGGATGGAGGACGAAGGGCTCGTCGGGCCGCCCGACCATGTCGGCCGCCGCGACGTGCTGATCGACCGCGAGGGCAACCCCGTCTGACGCTCGCTCCGGCGCGGCACGCTGAACGGCGGGGAACCTCCATGTTCAAGGCGTATTCAATGACGAACGCCTAATGAGAGGCTCAAAGAAGTTATCGGAGACAGTCATGTCCTATCGTTTTGCCATTCCCGCCGCCCTCGCGGCGACCGCCGTCATCGCGGCCCCCGCCGCGGCGCAGAAGAAGCCCTCGATCGACCAGGTCGAAAAGCATCTGTCGGCAACCCGTTCGCTGAGCGCCACGTTCACCCAGACCGACGGCAAGAACCGCTCGATCAACGGCACGCTGTCGATCAAGCGTCCGGGCAAGGTGCGCTTCGACTATGGCAAGAATGCCAATATGCTGATGGTCTCGGATGGCACCAAGCTGCATTTCCTCGATTATGAAGTCGGACAGAAGTCGAGCTGGGACATCAAGGATTCGCCGCTGTCGGTGCTGCTCGAGAACAATCCCAACCTCGAGCGGATCGCGCGGATCGTGCCCTCGAAGGACGACCGGGTCGTCATCGTGCGGGCCCGCGATGCGCGTCGCCCCGAGTTCGGCACGCTCATCATGGCCTTCACCAAGAACAGCGCCTATCCGGGCGGCCTGCGGCTGGAAGGCTGGACCGCGATCGATGCGCAGAACAAGAAGACGGCGATCAAGCTGTCGGGCCAGCGCTACAACGTGTCGATCCCCGACACCAAATTCGCCTATCGCGACGTGAAATAATATCGTTCCGAATTAAAACTGTTCATGTTGCTGCAAGCCTCGAAGGCCTACAACGACTCATAGATAGGAGACCGCCGGGGTTTCCCCCTGTTACCCGGGATCGCTTCTATCGCCTTGCGTGACGAACGCTTGGTCGGCCCTCGCTCCACGCCCCCGGAGCGGGGGCCTTTATTTTGGCCTCTTGGCGCGGGGGGCGGGCGGCGGCTACACCACGCCGCAATCCCCATCATCGATTACGGAACAGCATGACTTCGCTCACCATCGCAAGCTGGAACATCAACTCGGTCCGCGCGCGCCCCGATCTCGTCTCGCGCTTCCTCGACGAAGCCGATCCCGACATCCTGTGCCTTCAGGAAACCAAGGCCCACAACGACCATTTCCCGCGAAAATTCTTCGAGGAGCGCGGCTACAAGCATATCGCGCTCAACGGACAGAAGATGCACCACGGAGTGGCGACCATCTCGAAGATGCCGCTCGAGGAGGACCTTCGCCACGACTGGCAGGACAATGGCGAAGCGCGCCATATCGGGGTTCGCGTGGCGGGGCTGTTCCGGCTCGAGAATGTCTACGTCCCCGCGGGCGGCGACGTCCCGGACCGCGACGTCAATCCGAAATTCGGCCAGAAACTCGACTTCCTCGACCGGATGACGGCGTGGGGTCAAAAGTTGGCTGAGCCGACTTTGATCGTCGGTGACTTCAATGTGGCACCGCTCGAATGTGACGTCTGGAGCCACAAGGCACTGCTCAAGGTCGTCAGCCATACGCCCGTCGAGGTCGAGACCCTGAAGCGCTTCCAGGACAGCCACGACTGGGTGGATCTGGGGCGCAAGTTCATTCCCGCTCCCGAGCGCTGCTATACATGGTGGAGCTATCGCTCGCCCGACTTTACCAAGAACGACCGCGGGCGCCGGCTCGACCATATGTGGTGCAGCCCCGCGCTCGAGGAGCGCGTGAAGAGCCATACGGTGCTCGAACCCTGTCGGGGTTGGGAGAAGCCGTCCGATCATGTGCCGCTGCTGGTCGAGGTCGACTGCTCGTGACCGCCCCCGTCGCCCGCGCCGTCGCCGCCGTGCGCGCCGGGCGACCCGTTCGCATCGCGGGGGGCCCCGCGATCCTGCCGATCGAAACCGCAACCGACGCGATGCTCGACCTTCTCGACACGGGCGGCACCGCTCCGCTTCTCGCGAGTGGCAATCGTGCCGCCGCCCTCGGGCTTGGTAATGCACGCGCAGCGGCCGACCGACGTGAGCCCGCGCGGATCGCCCGCGCGCCATGGCTCGATCGCGCCGCCGCCGTGCGGCTCGCGGATCCCTCGGAAGATTTCGCGCGCGGTCCCATCGGGCCGCTCGAGGCCCTCCCCTCCGGCAAAGGCGACGCTGCAGCGCTCCGATTGCTGACCCTCGCCGGCCTGCTCCCCGCGGCCTTCATCGTGGAAACCGATGCCCTAGTCGTGTCCGGCGATGATATCGAGAACGCGCGTCGTACGCTCGTTGAAGTCAGCCGCGCGACTCTCCCGATCGGCGACGCTGCGAGCGCCCAGATGATCGCCTTTCGCGATGCGGCGGCGGGCGACGCGCACGTCGCGCTGTTGGTCGGTGGCGGGTTCGGCGGCCGCGCGCCGCTGATCAGGGTCCATGACGAATGTCTCACCGGCGATGTCTTCGGCAGCCTCAAGTGCGACTGCGGTCCGCAGCTGCACGCCGCCATCCATGCCATCGAAGCCGATGGCGGCGGCCTGCTCCTGTATCTACGCCAGGAAGGGCGCGGGATCGGCATCGCCAACAAGCTGCGGGCCTACGCCCTTCAGGATCGCGGGCTCGACACCGTCGATGCCAACCGGCGCCTGGGCTTTGCGGACGACGAACGCGACTTCGGCCTCGCGGCGGCCATGCTCCGCGCCCTCAAGATCGATGCCGTCCGCCTGATGACCAACAACCCCCGCAAGGTGGAGGGACTGGAAGCGGAGGGGATCGCGGTCGAGCGCGTGCCGCACCGGCTTCCGACCAACCCGCACAACGCGCATTATATCGAAACCAAGAAGAAGCGGTCCGGCCACCTCGACTAGGAGCGCGCTCCGAACAGCGCCGTACCGACCCGGACATGGGTCGCCCCCAGCATCACTGCTTCCTCGTAATCGCCCGACATGCCCATCGACAGTCCGTTGACGTCATGACGTCGGCCAAGCTCCGCGAGCAGCGCGAAGAAGGGCGAGGCCTCGAGATCGACGGGTGGTAGGCACATCAACCCCTTGAGCGGCGCAGACTTTTCCCGGACCTCGCCGAGAAACGCGCCGAGCGCGTCGGGGGCGATGCCGCCCTTCTGCTCTTCGCCCTGCAGGTCGACCTGCACGAACAGGTCGGGACAGGTCGCGCCCTTGTCCCGTTCCTTCACGAGTGCCTTGAGCAAGGATTCGCGGTCGAGCGAATGGATCGCGTCGAACAACGCCATCGCATCGCCCGCTTTCTTCGATTGCAGTTGCCCGACCATGTGCAGGCGCACGTCGGGAAAGTCCGCGCGTAACGCGGGCCATTTCTCCGCGGCTTCCTCGACACGGTTTTCCCCGAAATCCCGGTGGCCCGCTTCGAGCAGAGGCCGGATGGCGTCGCTGCCCTGCTTCTTCGACACCGCGATCAGCACCGGCGGATCGGACCGGCCGGCGGTCGTCATCGCCTTCGCGATACGTCTCTTCACATCTTCCAGTGCGGTCATGCCCCGCGCTATACGGATCGCCATGGCGCGATACCATCCCCCCTGGTTGATGACCGACGAGCGGATGGGCGAGGCGCTGTTCGACGCGATCGCCCGCGTCCCGGAGGGGGGCGGCGTCCTGTTCCGGCATGACGCTTTCCCCGATCGGGCGGCACTCGGCGGAAAAGTCGTAGCGGCAGCGCGGCAGCGCGGATTGCGGGTCGCGGTGGCGGGAGATGTCGCTCTTGCGGAGGCGTTGGGCGCGGACATGGTGCACCGCCCGTCGGGCCCGACCCGACTTCCCATCTCGCTGCCGGTGCACGATGCCGACGAAGCGAACGCTGCCAACGCGCGCGGCGCGGCGCTCGTCTTCGTCTCTCCCGTATTCGCGACATCATCGCATCCGGGCGCCACAGCGCTCGGAATCGATCGTGCCGAACGCCTCGCGCGGCGATGCGCGGCGCCCCGCATTGCCCTTGGCGGCATGAATGCGCAAAGTTTCGAAAGGCTGGACCGGAAGGTTTTTGCCGGATGGGCCGGCATCGACGCGTTTCTCGCGCCGGACCCGACGCGTTAGAACTTCAGCTTCGTGCCGACATAGACGGCCTGGCTGTCGATCCGCGACGCCTCTGCGCCAGGCTCCGCCAGTCGCTCGCGGTCCACGCGATAGCGCACCCCGCCCGTAATCGCGACGTTACGCCCGACCTTGAGCGCGGTGCCGACGTCGAGCGAGACATTTTCCTTTTCCTCGAGCGCGGGCGAGATCCGGCTCGTTTCGCGGTCGGCCGAAACCGAGACCTGCGGGCGAACCCGGCCGAGGTCGTAGCTCATGCCGACCGAGCCGCCTTCGCGTTCGACCAGCGGCGCACTCCCCCCGATGCCTTCGCGCTTGCGCACTTCGCCACTGACGCCGAGACGCTTCCAGCCGACATCGACGCCGAGATTGTAATCGCTCTGCACCACGCTCGTGCGCCGCGAGGAGTCGACGACATCGGCGACGCGCCGATCGGTGCTGGTGCGTGCCGGCGTGATATTGGAATGCGCCGCGACGCGCACATCGTTCTTTTGCGCTTTCTCGACGCCGGTAGCGGTGAAGCTCAACCGCTCGCCCGAGGACCGTTTCGCAACGCTGGCCGCAAGGCGGGGATCGCCTTTGGCGGGCGTGAAGCCACGCGGCTTGCCGGTGACGGTGGTGGGCGGTGCGGAGGTCGAGACGACGCTGGTGGGAACGCCATCGAAAGCGGAGGCAGGAAGCGAAGCGGTCGCCAACGCAATGCCGAGACCGAGGGGCGCCACGAGGAGCGCGCGACGCGACGCGCCTCGCATTTCACCCCGTTTCGACTCGTCCCCTGACACTGCTCGCAACTCCTGCTTGCCTTGGAATATAGCGTCACGAGCGTGAAGGTTCCAACCTGACTGAGTCGTTTACGCCATAGCTGTGGCCTCGATCACACAAACGCCTACAGCGCGCGTTCAGCCACGATGCGGCTTTTCTTTGCGCGCGCCACCGTTTAGGCGTTGGCGCAACCGTTTTTCTGGCAAGACTAATCGCAAGGGCCCCCCCGTGATGAACGCTCGTATCCTTCTCGTTTCGACCTGTGCGCTCGGGCTCGTCGCCTGCGGCGGACGCCAGACCATGGCGCCGGTACGCACCGCGCCCGCGCAGATGACGCAGATCGGCGTCAATTCCTATCTCTATCAGGCCGCGCTCGACACGCTCGGCTTCGCGCCGCTGCTTCAGGCCGATGCCACGAACGGCGTGGTGCTGACCGATTGGTTCGCCAGTCCGCAGGCGCCGGGCGAGCGGATGAAGATCACCGCCGCCATTCTCGATGCGAGCCTGCGGGCCGACGCGATCCGCGTCACCGCCGTGCGCCAGGTCAACCAGAACGGTGCCTGGGTCGACCAACCCGTCGAAGCCGCAACGGTCCAGAAGCTCGAAGATGTCATCCTGACCCGTGCGCGCGACATCCGCCGCACCACGATCGCGCCGACCGGATAAGCGACCATGGATCGTTTCGACCCGGGTCAAGCCGAGCGGCGCTGGCAGGCACGCTGGGACGAGGAAGGCGTGTTCCGCGCCGACGACGCGTCGGAGCGGCCCAAGGCCTATATCCTCGAGATGTTCCCCTACCCTTCGGGGCGCATCCACATGGGCCATGTGCGCAACTACACGATGGGCGACGTGCTCGCGCGCTACAAAAAGATGCGCGGGTTCGAAGTCCTTCATCCGATGGGCTGGGACGCCTTTGGGATGCCGGCGGAAAATGCCGCGATGGAGCGCAAGGTCCATCCCGGCGACTGGACCCGTCAGAATATCGAGACGATGAAGGCGCAGCTGAAGCGCCTGGGCTTCGGCCTCGATTGGTCGCGCGAGCTGGCCACCTGCGAGCCCGATTATTACGGTCACGAACAGGCGCTGTTCCTCGACCTGCTCGAAGCGGGGCTCGTCTATCGCAAGGAGAGCGAGGTCAACTGGGACCCCGTCGACATGACGGTGCTGGCCAACGAGCAGGTCATCGACGGCAAGGGCTGGCGCTCGGGTGCGCCCGTCGAGCGCAAGAAACTGTCGCAGTGGTTCCTGAAGATCACGCACTTCGCCGACGAATTGCTCGAAGGCCTCGGCAGCCTCGACCGCTGGCCTGACAAGGTGCGGCTGATGCAGGAAAACTGGATCGGCAAGAGCCAGGGTCTGCAGTTCGCCTTCGACTTGGCGGACGGCGAAGGCGGCGAGAACAAGGTCACCGTCTTCACCACCCGGCCCGACACCATTTTCGGCGCGAGCTTCGTCGCCATCGCGGCCGACCATCCGCTTGCGCAGGCGGTCGCGGAGAAGGACGATAGCGCCGCCGACTTCATCGCCGAACTGAAGCGCGGCGGCACGAGCGCAGCCGACATCGAAACGGCGGAAAAGCGCGGTTACGACACGGGCCTGAAGGCCATTCATCCGCTCGATTCCGAGTGGGAGCTTCCCGTCTATATCGCCAATTTCGTCCTCATGGAGTATGGCACCGGCGCCGTCTTCGGGGTCCCCGCGCACGACCAGCGCGACCATGAGTTCGCCACCAAATACGATCTGCCGATCAACCGCGTCGTCGCCCCCTCCCTCGAAGACGCCGACAAACCCGTCGGCGATGGCGCCGACACCGATGCCGGGGTCGCGGTCAACTCGCGCTTCCTCGACGGCATGGACACGGGCGCCGCGAAAGCCGCGGTCGTCGAGCGGGCCGAGGCCGAAGGCTGGGGCGAGGGCCAGACCGTCTATCGCCTGCGCGACTGGGGCGTTTCGCGCCAGCGCTACTGGGGCACGCCCATTCCCATCGTCCATTGCGAGAAGTGCGGGCCGGTCGGCGTTCCCAAGAGCGACCTGCCGATCGTTCTTCCCGAAGACGTGACCTTCGATACCCCCGGCAATCCGCTCGACCGCCATGCCGAGTGGCAGCGCGCGACGTGCTCGAAATGCGACGGGCCCGCCCGCCGCGAGACCGACACGCTCGACACCTTCGTCGATTCCAGCTGGTATTATCTGCGCTTCGCCAGCCAGCCCGACGGCCAGCCGTTCGACCCTGCGGTCGCCAATCACTGGCTCCCGGTCGATCAATATATCGGCGGCGTCGAACATGCGATTCTTCACTTGCTCTACGCCCGCTTCATCAGTCGCGCGCTGAGCCATGTCGGCGCGCTCGACGTCCCCGAACCCTTCGCGGGCCTGTTCACCCAGGGCATGGTGACGCACGAGACCTACAAATCCCTCGACGGGCGCTGGCTCGGCCCCGACGAGATCGGTGTCGGGGAAGACGGCGCGATGGTCGAGCGGGCCACCGGCTCGGGTATCGAGCGCGGGCGTGTGGAGAAGATGTCCAAGTCCAAGCGCAACGTCGTCGATCCCGATCCGATGATCGAGCGCTACGGCGTCGATGCGGTGCGCTGGTTCATGCTCTCCGACTCGCCGCCCGAACGCGACCTCGAATGGTCCGAGGGCGGGATCGAGGGGGCGGCCCGGTTCGTCCAGCGCGTCTGGAAGCTCGCACGCGAAGACGCTGGCGGGGCAGGCGATGACAAGGATCTCGACCGCAAGCGTCACATCGCGATCAAGACGGTGACGGACGCGATCGAGGGCCTCCAGTTCAACAAGGCGGTCGCCGCCCTCTACGAACTTGTCAACGCGATCGAGAAAGCCCCGAAATCCGCCACGCGCGATGACGTCATCGACACGCTCCTGCGCCTCGCCGCCCCGATGGCGCCGCACCTTGCGGAAGAAGCCCATGCGGCGCGCGGCGGGATGAGCCTGTTGGCGACCGCGCCCTGGCCCGCGCTCGATGCGGAAAAGCTCGTCGAAGACGAGGTGACGATCGTGGTGCAGGTCAACGGCAAGCTGCGCGACAAGATGGTTGTTCCGCGTGGGGCCCCGAAGGATCAGGTCGAAGCCGATGCGCTCGCGCTCGACAAGATCCAAGCCCAGCTCCAGGGCGCGTCCCCCAAGAAGGTGATCGTCGTGCCCGACCGGCTGGTGAACATCGTCGCATGATGGCGCGGGTCGCCCTGCTTCTCGCGGCGGCGGCGCTGTCGGGCTGCGGCCTGCGACCGCTCTACGGAACGAGCGGCGATCATCCGACCAAGGCTGCGCTGGCGCAAATCGTCGTAGCGCCGATCGACGAGCAATCGGGCTGGCTGCTGCGTAACGCGCTCGTCGACCGACTGGCGGAGCCGGGCGCGGCAAGCGATCCGCGCTACCGGCTCGATATCCGGCTCGATGACGACATCACCCGCTTCGGCCTGCGCGGCGATGCCGGGGCAACGCGCGAGCGGCGGACCTTGCGGGCGCGCTATCAACTCGTCGAGATCGCGTCGGGGCAGACGCTCGTCGATGCCACCGCGGGCTTCGATGCCGGCATCGACATCACCTCCAGTCCCTATGCGACCGTCGCTGCCGAGCAGAGCGCGCTCGAGCGGCTTTCCGCCGAAGTCGCCGACGACATCGTCGCGCGTCTGGCACTGTACTTCACAGATCAGCCCACACAGTGAAGGCGAAGGGCGACAGTTTTTCCAAGTTTCTGGGTCGCTCCGATCCACTGCGGCTCTACCTGTTCTACGGCGCCGATACGGCCGGCAGCCATGCGCTCGCGACCAGGCTCGCCGAGCATCTGGGCGGAGAGAGGACGCGTCTGGAGCCCTCGGCCCTCAAAAGCGATCCGGGTCGGATCGTCGACGAGGCGGCCGGTGCCGGGTTGTTCGGGGACGGCAAACTGATCTGGGTGGAACCGGTCGGAAACGACTTTCTCGGGGCCGCCGAAGCGTTGCTCGGCACGGCGACGACCGATTTTCCCGTCATCGCCATCGCGGGGACCTTGACCAAGGCGAGCAAGCTCCTGAAGCGCGTCGAAGCGGACAAGGCGGCGGTAGCGGTCGTCAGCTATCCCCCCGACCTGCGATCGCTGACGGCTGATATCGAGACGCAATTGCAACAGCGGGGCCTTGTCGCAGCGGAAGGCGTCGCGGCGCGGCTCGCGGAAAGCTGTGACCTCAACCGTGACATCGCGCGGCAGGAGATCGAGAAACTGCAGCTCTACGCTGGCGAGGAACACGCGATCACCCACGAACAGCTTGATGCGATCGGCGCGGACTATGGCGATACCGAATGGTTCGGTCTCGGGGATGCCGCGCTGCTCGGCGACGTGAGTACGCTCGAGACCGCATTTGGCACGCTCTCGCCCCAGGGCACCGAGGCGACCACCGTGCTGCGCGCGCTGCAGCGCCGGATTCAGATGCTTGCGCCGCTCGGCGCGCGCGTCGCCCGCGGGGAGAGTGCCGAAGGCGTCGTCGCCTCGATGGGACGGGCCTTGTACGGAAAGGATCGGGCCATCGTCCCCCGTCTCCTCAAGATCTGGTCCGGCCCGCGCCTTGCGCGGTTGGCCGAACGCGTCGCCGCGGCCGAACGCGCGGCGATGCTCAATCCGGCCGCGCGAAAAGCGGCACTGGGAGAGGAATTGCTTGCGATCGCGCGGATTGGCGCGCGAAAGGCCTAGATCCGCTCGCCGGTCAACCGCTGGCAGATCATGTCGAGCTGGTCGAGCGTGCGATAGGAAAGGGTCATGGTACCGGACGTGTCGCCTGAATTGGAGATCACGACTTTCAGACCCAGGACGTCGCCGAGTTGGCGCTGCAACGCCAGGATATCCGGATCGCTTTGCGTTCCGGCCGCCGACTTGCCGTTCCGCGATCGGGTGCCAGAAGCCCCGCCTTTCTTGACGAGCTTCTCGACCTCGCGAACCGAAAGACCCTCGGCGACGACCTGTTTTGCAAGCGCCGTGGCGTCATCGGCACCGAGCAGCGCCCGGGCATGACCCATACTCAGCTGGCCCCCCGCCAGCATCGCCTGCACGTCTTCGGGAAGATCGAGAAGGCGGATGAGGTTGGCGACATGGCTGCGCGATTTTCCCACGATACGCGCGATATCCGATTGATTATGCCCGTAGTTTTCGGACAAGGCACGATAGGCGCGCGCTTCTTCGAGAGCGTTGAGATCCTCGCGCTGGATATTCTCGATGAGCGCCAGTTCCGCGGTATTGCCATCGTCGCTGTGGCGGATGATGGCCGGGATTTCATGGAGCTGGGCCTTTTGCGCGGCGCGCCACCGGCGCTCGCCCGCGATGATCTGAAACGTGCCTTCGTGATTGCGGACGAGGATCGGCTGCAGCACACCCCGTTGGGCGATCGACTGCGCCAGTTCCTCGAGCGCGTCTTCGTCGAAATGGCGTCGCGGCTGGTCGGGATTGGGCGCGATGCGATCGATCGGGATGGTCCGCACGCCGCCCGTCGACGCCGTCGTGGAATCCCCATCCTCCAGAAGAGCCGAAAGGCCGCGGCCGAGCCCGGGGCGCGCCATCAGGCTGCCTCCGCCGGCATCGGAAGCCGATCGATCACCTCTCGCGCGAGCGACAGGTAGGCAGCGGATCCAGGGCATTTCAGGTCGTACACCAGCGCGGGAAGGCCGTGACTGGGCGCCTCGGACACACGCACGTTACGCGGCACGATCGTATTCAGGACCTGATCCCCAAGACAGGCCCGCACGTCCTCGGCGACGTTGAGCGACAGTTTGTTGCGGCGGTCGTACATGGTGAGCGCGATACCGAGGATGGACAGCTCGGGATTGAAATTTCCCCGCACGCGCTCGACCGTCTTCAGCAACTGCGAGAGCCCCTCCAACGCAAAGAACTCGCACTGGAGCGGCACGATCAAATGGCGTGCCGCAACGAGTGCGTTGACGGTCAGAAGCCCCAGCGAGGGAGGGCAGTCGATGAGGCAGATGTCCCATCGATCGGCACGCTTGGCGAGCGACTGCGATAGCAGCCGCGCTCTGTCGGGGCGGTCGACAAGCTCGATCTCCGCACCCGAAAGATCGACAGTGGCCGGAACGATGTCGAGCCGTGGGACCTTGGTCGCGACTGCAGCGTCGGCCAGGTCGGTGCCATCGACGAGCAGATCGTAGCTCGATGAAGAGCGATCATTTGCCGATACGCCGAGGCCCGTGCTGGCGTTCCCCTGCGGATCGAAGTCGATGAGCAGGACGCGCCATCCGATTGCCGCGAGCGCGGTGGCGAGATTGATCGCGGTGGTTGTCTTGCCCACCCCGCCCTTCTGGTTGGCTACGGCGATCGTGATCATGCTCTTCCCCTCCGCTCCGCGCGATCGATGATGACGATTCCGGCCTCGGAATCGGTCAAGCTCGGCTCGATCCGCCCACCAATGTGCCAAGATATGCGCGCTTGTTCCAGTTCTCGCGCCGCGTTTCGTCCTTTCGGAAGCACCCACCGCGTCTTTTCTGTGGATAGATGATGGGAAAGCGCGAGAAATTTGTCGAGCGAGGCTACGGCACGCCCGGTGATGGCATCGAATGTCCCTGTAACAGCGGCGGCCTTGGCGGTGACGACGTTGACCCGATGGGAAAGGCGAAGCTGTTCGATCGTCGTTTCGAGAAATTGGGTGCGTCGGGGCCGCGGCTCGACCAACGCGACGTGCGCCGACGTCAGGATCGCGATGACGAGGCCCGGCAGCCCAGGACCTGAACCGATGTCCACCCATGTCGACGCGTCGGGGAAGAAACGAAGAAGTTGTGCGCTATCGATGAGATGGCGTTCGTCGATATGTTCGGAACTCTCTCTGGAAATGAGGTTCTGGCGCGCATTCTCTTCAAGCAACAATCGTCTGTACTCAACGATGGCGTCCATTGTTTCACGTGAAACAGCCTCTCCTACGCTCTCTTCCAATCGTGCCTTATGCATGGCGGAGCGCAAAATGGAGCGCTGTAAGCGCCGTGGGCGTAAGACCGGGGAGCCGCCGCGCTTGCGCTAGCGTTTCCGGCCGACTTTGCTCCAGGCGCTCTCGCATCTCGTTCGAAAGGCCTGCGACGCTGCGAAAATCGAAATTCTCGTCGATGGCGACCGCATCGCTTTGCATAACGGCCTCCCACTCGAGACGTTCGCGTTCCAGATAGGGCTCGTAATAGACATCGTTCGCGACCTCGGCCGCTGCGAGCGACGTTCCGAGCTCGCGGCTCGCGGTCTCGCGCGTATCCGATCGCGCGAGCCACTCCCGCATGGGCTTGGGTGCTGCGTCCACACCGAACCGTTCACCCTCAACCGGAACGTTGAGGCCGCGCTTCAGCGCTTCCTTGGCTGCCAAGTGATCTTCGAGGCGCTGACGATGCGGTGCCGAGACGCCAGCGCGATAGGCGGGCGGAGCGAGGCGCTCGATCGCATTGTCTGCCCTGAGGTGGAGACGGCGTTCGGCACGGGCCGTCAACATGCGATAGGGCTCACTCACGCCATGAAGCGTCAAATCGTCGACCATCACGCCGATATAACTTTCGCGCCGATCGAACAGGAAAGGATCCTTGTCGGAAGATTTGGCGGCCGCATTCAACCCTGCCACCAGACCAAGCGCGGCGGCTTCCTCATAACCCGTCGTGCCGTTGACCTGGCCCGCCAGAAAGAGCCCTTCGACATTGCGATGCTCGAGCGTTGAGCGCAGCTGTCGTGGATCACAATAGGCATACTCGACCGCGTAGCCCGGCTGAGCGATCTCGACCCGCTCGAGTCCGACGATGGTTCGCATCATCTTGATCTGGGTATCGAGCGATAAGGACGTCGAAATCCCGCTGGGATAAACAAGATCGGTGGCGAGACCCTCGGGCTCGAGAAAGATCTGGTGCGCGTCGCGATCGGCAAAGCGTCGCACCTTGTCCTCGATCGAGGGACAATAGCGCGGACCGCGCCCATCGATCACCCCGCTGTAGAGCGGGCTTTCGTCGGCATGATCGGCAATGACCTCATGGGTGCGGGGATTGGTCCGCGTAATGGCGCAATCGACCTGCGGGAGGCGTTCGCCAGAGGGCTGAACCGAGAACCGCCATGATTCAACGTCGGAAGGCTGAGGCTGAAGCTTGCCCCAATCGATCGTTCGTCTGTCGAGACGCGGCGGTGTGCCCGTCTTCAGTCGTCCGGCGACAAGACCCAGATCGATAAATTGCTTCCCTAGCTGTGTCGCAGCACGCTCCGCCATGCGACCGCCCAAGGCGGAATCGCGCCCCCGGAAGATACGCCCACCGAGGAACGTTCCGGTCGCCACGACAAGCGTCTTGCAGGCGATTTTGGTGGTGTCGGCGAGTTCGACGCCCTCAACTTTCCCACATCGGAGTGTGAGCGCCGTCACTTCTCCGAAATGCGTCTCGACCGTCGAGGACTGGAGCCGTTCGCGAATGGCACGCGAAAACAGGCCGCGATCTGCCTGGATGCGCGGTCCCTGAACGGCCGCGCCCTTGCTTCTGTTGAGGAGCCGGTAATGGATCGCGGCGCGATCGGAGGCCCACGCCTGTGCGCCTTCGAATACGTCGACTTCACGCGTGAGATGACCCTTCCCGACACCCCCGATCGAGGGATTGCACGACATGACGCCGACGTTTGCATCCGCGAAGGTGACGAGAAGCGTTCGCGCACCGAGCCTGTCCGCGGCTAAAGCGGCTTCGATCCCCGCATGACCGGCACCGATAACGAGAACGTCGTACATTCCATGCTAATGGGTCCGGCTCGGCACCAATTCAACATGTTTCACGTGGAACATCACTTCCCGAGACAGAAATTCGCGAAAATTCGGTCCAGAACGTCGTCGAGCGTGCCCTGCCCGATCAATCTCAGAAGAATCGGTCGGATCTGAGACAGTTGAGAGGCCAGGATCGGTAGATCGTGATGCGCTTCCTCCAATATCGTGATGATATGCACGATTTCCTGTCGCTGCCGCGCATTCAGAACGGCCTCGTGTGGCTTCGGAAGAAGCGTGTCCGCCTGTTGATGGATGGCGGCGACAAGCGCATTCACACCATCCCTCGTTACAGACGATACCGCGATCCCGCTCCCATCGTCATGATCGCTGTGAAGATCGGCCTTGGCCCGAACATCGATACGCCGGGGATGTGCGGGCGCGTCTGCCGGGTCATCGAACCAAAGGAGAATGTCAGCCGACTGCATTGCCGCATGGCTGCGCGCGATTCCCTCCTGTTCGACATCACCCTCGCCTTCTCGAAGACCTGCCGTATCGATAAAGATATAGGCGCGGCCATCCAATCGCACGGGTTGCTCGATGACGTCGCGCGTGGTGCCCGCAGCGGCATGAACGATGGCACGATCACGTGCTACCAACCGGTTGAAAAGACTGGATTTTCCCTTGTTAGGAGACCCGGCCAGAACGACACGGATGCCCTCGTGCAGTGGCCGCCGCGACGGAAGTGCTGCCAATTCGTGCGCTTGGGCGAGAAGCGCCCTCGTCCCGGCCAGAACGCCGTCGGTCTGACCGGTTTCCTCTTCATCGTCGACATAGTCGATCGCCGCTTCCGCCCGCGCCGAAAGTTCGAGGAGCGCTTCTGAAAATTCCTCAAGCGCGGCGGTAAGGCCTCCGCACCATTGACCGATCGCCTGCCGCCGCTGCTCTTCAGTCTCGGCCGCGAGCAGGTCCGAGAGCGCTTCGGCCTCGATGAGGTTCATCTTGCCATTCAGGAGGCCGCGGCGAGTGAACTCCCCTGCTTCGGCAAGCCGGACATCAGGCATGGCCGTCAGCGTCGCGATCAGATGATCGACGATCGCAATGCTGCCATGCGCGTGGATCTCCACCACATCCTCGCCGGTGGCGCTCGCGGGGGCATCGAAGCGCAGGACGAGCGCTTCGTCTATCAGCGCGCCGTCCACGGGATCCAACAGTTTTCGGACCCGCGCCTCTCCGACGTCGGGGAGCGCGCACAGTCGGCCCGCAGCCGCGCGGGCCGAAGGTCCCGAGAGGCGAAGGATGGCGATCGCGGACGGGAGCGCGCCCGAGGACAGCGCGACGATCGTCGACGCGCTCACCTGGCGAATCCTATCCGAACAGTTGGCCGACCCCGACATTGGGATCGACGATACCGTCGTAGATCATGCTGCCCGCGACATAGAGGATCACCACCAAGCCGATGTAGGCGATCCAGCGATAGCGCTCGATATATTTGGCGATGATGTTGGCCGCGACGCCCATCAGCGCGACCGACAGGACGAGGCCGACGATGAGGATTCCCGGATGCTCCTTGGCCGCACCCGCGACCGCGAGCACATTGTCGAGGCTCATCGAGACGTCGGCCACCGCGACCGCCCAGGCCGCTGCCGCGAAGCTCTTGACCGGCTTGACGCCCGAATGCTCGTCGCCCTCGATCTCGGGGCTCCCCGCACTTTCGCCCGAATGATGCAGTTCGCGCCACATCTTCCAGGAAACCCACAGGAGCAGCAGGCCCCCGGCAAAGATTAGTCCAACGATTTGAAGGAGTTGTACCACGACGAGCGCGAAAGCGATGCGCAGCACGAGCGCGGCGAGCACGCCGATGATGATGACCTTCTTGCGCTGCTCGGGCGGCAGTCCCGCCGCTAGCGCGCCGACGACGATGGCATTGTCGCCCGCCAGCACGAGGTCGATCGCCAACACCTGGAAAAAGGCCGCCATCGCGGCCGGCTCGGTGATGTTGGAGAAATCCTTGACGATCGCGGCCCAGATATCCGCCGGCCCGCCGAGCGAGAGCCCGTCGGTCGTGGCGGCGGCCAGCATCATTAGCAAGTCGGTCATCGTGTCGCGGTCCCTACTGGTTCATGCTCGCGAAGAAGTCTTCGTTGGACTTGGCGTCCTTCATCTTGTCGAGAAGGAACTGCATGGCATCGACCGTGCCCATCTGCATGAGGATGCGGCGCAGCACCCACATCTTGGAGAGCGTCGCCTGATCGACGAGCAGCTCCTCCTTGCGGGTACCCGACTTCCCGACGTCCAGCGACGGGAAGATGCGCTTGTCCGAAACCTTGCGGTCGAGAACGATTTCGCTGTTCCCGGTGCCCTTGAATTCCTCGAAGATCACCTCGTCCATCTTGGAGCCGGTGTCGATCAGCGCGGTCGCGATGATCGAGAGCGATCCGCCTTCCTCGATGTTGCGTGCGGCGCCGAAGAAGCGCTTGGGACGCTGGAGGGCGTTCGCATCGACGCCGCCGGTCAGCACCTTGCCCGACGAGGGCACCACGGTGTTGTAGGCGCGGCCGAGGCGCGTGATCGAATCGAGGAGGATGACGACATCCTTCTTGTGCTCGACGAGGCGCTTGGCCTTCTCGATTACCATTTCGGCGACCTGGACGTGGCGCGAGGCGGGTTCGTCGAAGGTCGAGGAGACGACCTCGCCCTTCACGCTGCGCTGCATGTCGGTCACTTCCTCGGGGCGCTCGTCGATGAGCAGGACGAGAAGGAAGACTTCGGGATGATTGTCGGTAATCGCCTTGGCGATATTCTGAAGCAGAACGGTCTTACCCGTGCGCGGCGGCGCGACGATCAGCGCGCGCTGTCCCTTGCCCAAGGGCGAGACGATGTCGATGACGCGCGCCGACTTGTCCTTGACCGTCGGGTCGGCGCTGTCGAGGGTCAGCTTCTCGTCGGGATAGAGCGGCGTCAGATTGTCGAAATTGACGCGATGACGCACCGCATCGGGCTCGTCGAAATTGATCTGCGTGACCTTGGTCAGCGCGAAATAGCGCTCGCCGTCCTGCGGGCTGCGGATCTCGCCCTCGACGGTGTCGCCGGTGCGCAGGTTCATCTTCCGCACGATGTTGGGCGCGACGTAGATGTCGTCGGGACCGGCAAGGAAGTTCGCCTCGGGGCTGCGCAGGAAGCCGAAGCCGTCGTTGAGCACTTCGATCGTGCCCATGCCCATGATCTGCTCGCCCTCTTCGGCATGTTCTTTCAGGATCGAGAACATCAGATCCTGCTTGCGCAGCGTGGAGGCGCCCTCGACGCCGAGTTCCTCGGCCATGGCGACCAGTTCAGCGGGGGCTTTGTCTTTGAGTTCTTGCAGGTGCATCATGGAAAAATGTCTTCGTAATGAGGGGTCTGGGAAACCCGATCCGCGAGGGCAGGACGCCAGGGCGGATCGCAAATAGCGCGGTGGTAGTTCGATGAACGCGTCACCATACGCCTACGATCCGCGGAGGTAGGTCCAGGCTTCGAAGCTGTCAACCACGCTGCGGCGGGTCGCTAGAACGGCCGCACGACCGCGAGGATGACGATCAGGATCGTGAAAAGGCCCGGCACCTCGTTGAGCATCCGGAGCGTCTTGCCCTCGAACGGGCGCTTGCCCTTGGCGAGCTTGCGGCGGAAGGCGCCGACCCAGCCCTGATAGCCCGTCAGCAGAAGGACGAGCAGCAACTTGGCGTGAAACCAGCCGGCGAGGAAATAGCCGCCGTTGAATGCGAGACTGAGGCCCAGTGCCCAGGTGATGAGCATCGCCGGAGTGAGGATGATCGTATAGGCGCGGTCCTCGCGCTCGATCCACGCGCGATCCTCGGCCGAGCCGGGCGTCGTCTCGTGATGGTGGACGAAATAGCGGGGGAGGATGAACAGCCCCGCGATCCAGAAGATGACGAAGATGACGTGCGCGGCCTTGACCCAGATGGCGGCCGCGCCGAGCCAACCGACGAGATTTTCCATCAGCCTTTCACCCGCGCGATCATGGCCTCCACATGGGGGATGGGCGTCGTCTTGTCGATCCCGTGGCCGAGGTTGAAGATATGCGGGCGGTCCTTGAACGCCGCGAGGATGCGGTCGACGGCCTCGAGCAGGGGCTCCCCGCCGCCGATCAGCAGCATGGGATCGAGATTGCCCTGGACGGGCATGCCGGCGGGCAACACTTCGTGCGCCCATTCGGGGGTGACCGTTTCATCGACACCCACGGCATCGACGCCCGTCTTGCGCGCATATTTCGGCAGCTTGTCGCCTGCGCCCTTGGGAAAACCGATGATCGGCGTCTCGGGGTGGCGCGCCTTGACGCCCTTCACGATCGCCGCGTTGGGCGCGATGACCCAACGGTCGAATTGCTGCGGCGAGAGGCTGCCGGCCCAGCTGTCGAAGAGCTGCACCGCATCGGCGCCCGCCTCGATCTGTCCACAAAGATAGGTGATCGTGCTGTCGATGATGGCCTGGATGAGCGCGCCGAAGCGATCGGGTTCGCCATAGGCCATTTTGCGCGCGGCGGCCTGATCCTTGGAGCCCTGCCCCGCGACCATGTAGGTGGCGACCGTCCAGGGGCTCCCCGCGAAGCCCAGCAGCGTCTTGTCGTCGTCGAGCGCGGCCCGCACGCGGCGCACGGTTTCGTAGATCGGGTCGAAATGCTCGGGCGCCGGCGTGAAATCTTCCAGCCGCGCGTCGGTGAGCGGTGGTGACAGGCGTGGACCCTCGCCCGCGATGAAGGTCAGGTCCTGGCCCAGCGCATGGGGAACGATGAGGATGTCGGAAAAGAGGATCGCGGCATCGAAGGCAAAGCGGCGCAGCGGCTGGAGCGTGATCTCGGTGGCGGCCTCGGGGTCGTAGGCCATGTCGAGGAACCCGCCCTTTTCGGCACGCAACTCGCGATATTCGGGGAGATAGCGGCCGGCCTGGCGCATCATCCAGGCGGGAACGGGGTCGATCCGCTCACCTCGGAGCACGCTGAGCAAAGGACGGTTCGAACCCTCGGGCATCGTCGCTCTTCTTCTTTCTTATATTATATAATGAATAGATTCTTGGAGTAGTAGGGCGCTTGGTCGCGGGGAGTGGCACGAACTTCCCGCTTTGCCAACAGACTCAGAATCCCGTTGACGACGCGGATCGGGCGAGTCGCCATAGCGGACTCCCGTTTTCCACAGGATTCATTGGCGCATGGCCCGGCTGTGGACGGAACGGGGAGCTTCTTCTCCCGATCCGGGGACGGATTGGAGAGGTTTCGTGATCCCCGACGTTGCGCTAGTCCGTCCCACAGTCTTTTCCACAGGGATATTCCAGGCATGCTGATCCTCGGCTCGTCCAGCCCGATCCGCGCGACCATGCTCGAGGCGGCGGGCGTCGCCTTCGAAGCGCGGTCGCCGACCTATGAGGAAGGACCGGTGAAGGCCGGCCATTTAGGCGATGCGCCGTCGCTGGCGCTGGCGCTGGCAAAAGGCAAGGCGCTGGCGGTCCCGGCCCGCGCCGGAGACACGGTGATCGGCGGCGACAGTGTTCTGGAGGTCGACGGACGCCGCTTCGACAAGCCCGAAGACCGCGTTCAGGCGGCCGAGCATCTGCGCTTCTTTTCGGGCAAGACCATGGAATTGACGAGCGCCGTCGTGCTGACAGCCGAACGCGGGATCGTCTGGACGCATGCCGAAACCGCGCGACTGACGGTGCGCGCATTGGATGACGCTTTCATTTCGGCCTATCTCGATGCCGAATGGCCCGAGGTCGGCTATTGCGTGGGCGTCTTCAGGATGGAAGGTCGTGGCGTGTCGCTCTTCGAGAAGGTCGAAGGGAGCCACTTCACGATCCTCGGAATGCCGCTCCTGCCGCTTCTCGGCGCGCTGCGCGAACGGGGATTGGCGCCGTGAGCCCCTATGCCGAAGTGATCGGTGACCCGATCGAACAATCCAAGTCGCCCATCATTCATTCCTTCTGGCTCAAGGAAGCGGGGATCGAGGCCGATTATCGCCGCACGCGCGTCGAAGAGAAGGGATTGGCCGCCTATCTCGACGCGCGCCGCAAGGATCCCGACTGGCGCGGATGCAATGTCACGATGCCGCTGAAGCTCGAGGCGATCCGGCTGGCGGACGGGGCGACCGACCGCGCGGTGGCGGCGGGCGCGGCGAACATGATCCTGCCGCAGGACGCCAAGCTGATCGCGGGCAATAGCGACGTCGGTGCGGTCATGTTGCTGCTGGCGCGGCTTCACGAGGGCGGACGCCCGATGGAGCGCATCCACCTATTGGGCACGGGCGGGGCGGCGCGCGCGGTTCTGGTGGCGACACGGGCGCTCGACCATCCGGGCGTCGTCATCCATGCGCGCAATCGGCAAAAAGCGGTGAAGCTGGCCGTCGAATTCGGACTGGCGCACGCGCCGGTCGGGCTCGACGAGCCGCCCGACGGGAGCGGGATCGTCAATGCGACGCCCCTGGGAATGGTCGGCAACGAATGCCTGTCGTGCGACGTGTCCCAGATCGATGCGGACGGTTGGGTCTTCGACATGGTGTCGGCGCCCGTCGAGACCGAACTGCTCCGCAATGCCAAGGCCCGCGGCTTGGGGATCGTTGACGGGATCGACATGCTCGTCGAGCAGGCCGCGGCAAGCTTCGAGCTGTTTTTCGGTCAGCCGCCGAAAAGAGCGCGCGACGATGAACTTTTTGCTATGCTGCGGGGATGAAGACGCTCGCCATCACCGGATCGATCGGCATGGGCAAGTCGACCGTGGCGCAGATGTTCGCGGATCGCGGAATTCCCGTGTTCGATGCCGATGCGGTGGTGCGTGAATTGCAGGGACCGGGCGGTCGGCTCGTCGCCGAGATCGAGAAGCGCTTTCCCGGCACCACGCGCGACGGCGCGGTCGACCGCGATGCACTCTCGGCAGCGGTGCTCGGCGATTCCTCGGAGCTGAAAAGCCTCGAGGGCCTCGTCCATCCCGCCGTCCATCATGAGCGCACGCGCTTCATTCTCGAGAACGGGGCGGCCGCGGCGCTGCTGTTCGACATTCCCTTGTTGTTCGAAACGCATGGCGAGGAGAATTTCGACCATGTCATCGTGGTCAGTGCGAGCGCGGACGAGCAGCACCGGCGTGTCCTTGCGCGGCCGGGAATGAGCGAAGAGAAATTCCGATCCATCCTGGCGCGGCAGATGCCCGATGCCGACAAGCGCGAGAAAGCGGATTTCGTCATCGATACGGGTATTTCACTCGAAGAAACCGAGGCGCAGGTGGAGCGCATCCTTGCTTGCCTCGACCTGCCGAACGGCGCATAGATTCCGCCATGCGGGAAATCATTTTCGATACCGAGACGACGGGCCTCTCGCCCGCCAATGGCGATCGCATGGTGGAAATCGGCTGTGTCGAGATGATCGACCGCGTCGAGACGGGGCGCACCTACCATGCCTATTTCAACCCCGAACGCACGATGCCGAGCGAGGCCGAAGCGGTGCACGGCCTGTCCGACATCTTCCTGTCCGACAAGCCGCTGTTCCGCGACAAGGCCGAAGAGCTGCTCGACTTCCTCGGCGGGGACAAATTGGTCGCGCACAACGCCAGCTTCGATTTCGGCTTCCTCAATCACGAATTGGGTTTTTGCAGCCGCGATGGCGTGTGCCTGACGCGGATGATCGATACGGTCGCGATCGCGCGGCAGAAATTCCCGGGGGCGAAGCACAGCCTCGATGCGCTGTGCAGCCGGTTCGGCGTGGATCGCACCATGCGCGTCAAGCATGGCGCCTTGCTCGACGCGCAGCTGCTCGCGCAGGTCTATATCGAACTGACCGGCGGTCGGCAGATCGGCCTGTCGCTGGGCGCCCGGGCGGAAGCGGAGGCCTCGCGCACGGCGGTGGCGGTCGCATCGCCCGCGCCCGTCGCTTCGGGGCGGACCCCGCGCTTCGATAAACCGACGGAACAAGAGCGCGAGCGCCATCGTATCTTCATCGCAAAGATGCAGGACCCGATCTGGAACAATCGTCAGACCGCCGCCTAGCATCGCGCCGATCCGCTCCCCATATCGGATCGCACCAAAGGTTCACAGCAAGGAGAGAGGCATGGACATCCGTGTCGCAGGTCACCAGGTCGATACCGGCGAGGCCCTTCGTACGCACGTCAGCGATCGACTGGAGGCGATGACGAGCAAATATTTCTCGCGCGCCGTATCGGCCAGCGTGACGTTCGGCCGCTCTCCCCACGACCAGTTCCGCTGCGACATCGTGGCGCCCGTGACCAACGGCCATGTCCTCAAGGCCTCCAACCGCGCCGCCGATGCGCACGTCGCCTTCGAAGGTGCGGCGGACAAGATCGAACGGCAGCTCAAGCGCTACGCCGCGCGGCTCAAGGAGCACCGCTCCGAGCCCATGGACGAACTGCCCGCCGAAGCCGACTATCGCGTGCTCGAAATGTCCCCCGAGAGCGATGAGGCCCCCGCGCCCACCGCACCGCCCATCATCGCCGAAACGCACACCGACATTCCCGAAGCGAGTGTGGGCGATGCCGTCATGATGCTCGATCTGCGCAACGCCAACGCGCTGATGTTCAGAAACGGGCAGACAGGTCAGCTCAATATGGTCTATCGGCGCGACGACCAGACCATCGGCTGGGTGGAGCCTGGCAAGGGGTAAGACCCGCCGGTCCGTTGTAAGAACAAGGAAAAGGCACGTGCGGCGTGTCTTGAAAGTGCGTCATGAATCTTGGTGAGTTGATCGATACCTCCAGCGTCCGGCTCGAAGAGCAGGTCCGCGACAAGCGTGCGCTGCTCCAGCAGATGGCACAGATTGCGGGCCTCAAGCTCGGCATCGAGCCGTCGCAGGTGATCGACGCCATTCTCGAGCGCGAACGTCTGGGTTCGACGGGGTTCGGAGGCGGCATCGCGATCCCGCACGGCAAGATTGCCGGCCTGACGAGCGTTTTCGGCCTCGTGTTTCGGCTCGACAAGCCCGTGGATTTCGAAGCCATCGACAAGATGCCGGTCGACCTCGTCTTCATGCTCCTGTCGCCGCCCGAGCGCGGCGCCGATCATCTTCGCGCACTCGCCGCGATCAGCCGCGCGGTGCGCGATGCCTCGAGTGTCGACCAACTGCGCGGCGCGCGCGACGCAGACGCCTTCGTGGCAGTCCTGACGAGCTGCGATGAGCGCACCGCCGCCTGAAGGCGCTCCCGCGGGCATGGCTGCGCATCTGCGCGGGCTCGAATCGCTTTACGCCGCCGCCCCGATCCAGGGGCGCTACGCGAGCCGTCTGACCTTGCCCGAGGAAGGCGTGTCGCGTCTCGAGTTCGAGGTAGAGCGGGGTTTCTTCCACGCGGCGGGCGCGGCGCACGGGTCGGTCTATTTCAAGATGCTCGACGACGCGGCCTTCTTTGCGGCCAATACGCTCGTGTCGGATCGGTTTCTGCTGACGACGGCGTTCAACCTCCATTTCACCCGGCCGATGAAAGCGGGTCCCGCACTCGCCGAAGGGCGATGGATCTCGGGACGGCGCCGTGTGCTGGTGGCCGATGCGCGCATTCTCGATTCCGAAGGCGAGGAATATGCGCGCGGCACGGGAACCTTCATGCGCTCGCACATCCCCCTGGCGGGGCTCGACGGCTACACGGCGTGAGCGACACGCTGCCTGCAGAACTCGAAGTGCGCGCCCTGATGCGCGCGGCGGAAGCGACGGGCGGCAGCGCGATGCTCTTGTCCAAGGGCGACCGCGATCGCGGCGATATCTTCCTGCTGTTGTGCGAGCGCGGCGTGACGAAGGCGCTCGTCGGGCGCGAATATACGGCGGCAGGCCAGCGTCGGTGGCGCATTCTGGCGAGCGCGGATCCCGACCGTCCGGGGGCGGTCGACGAGACGATCGCGAAACGCCGCGCGATCGATCCGGACTTGTGGGTGGTGGAGCTCGACCTCGCTGATCCGACCCGATACGCCGCAGAAATCCTCGAAATTTCCTAAAATAGCTGTTCTGGGTTAAAAGCCCTGCCGACGAGGAGCGGACCCGTAACGATCGGCCGCTCAGGGAGAGGGTAACCTTTTGGCAAGCATCTTGGCGCAACTTTTGCGCGCCGGTGGGTCGAACGGGATGTCGTCGAGGGGGATGAAATCACGATGAGCATCATCATCAAGGCGGCGCTGTTCGCGCTGGCGGTGTCGACGACGAATGCGGTGGCACCGGCACAGGATGCGGTGACCATGAGCAGTACCGTGGGGGCAGGCGATGCCGACATGCCGCTCGGTGCGATGCCGCGCGTCGCGGTGCCTGCGGTCGACTCGCTTCTGGACCAGGGGGAATTGCTCACGGGCGAGGATCCCGCGACACTCGATCCCGTCACCACGATCGCGGAGGAAATCGAGGAAGAGATTGCCGCGGCCGAGACGGAGGAAGCGCTCGGCGGCCTGTCGCTCGCCGCTCTTGTCGATCGTTTCAAAGGTAGCGAGCCGCGCAACGCGCAGATGGATTGCCTTGCGCGCGCGATCTATTTCGAAACGCGGGGCGAGCCGCTCCGGGGTCAGCTTGCCGTGGGCGAGGTCATCGCCAACCGCGCCGCAAGCCGGAAGTTTCCCGACAGCTATTGCGGGGTCGTGAAGCAGCACCGCCAGTTCAGCTTCGTGCGCAGTGGCCGGATTCCCGAGCCGCGGCGGGCAAGCAAGGCCTGGCGCACCGCGGTCGCGATCGCGCGGATCGTCGATGCCGATCATCACGAGACCGATCTCGAAGGCGCCCTCTTCTTCCACGCCAAGCACGTCAACCCGCGCTGGCGGCTCAAGCGCATGGGCGCGATCGGAAATCATATTTTCTATCAATAGGATTCGGGCAACCATTCGCCTTTTGTTCCGGCGCTGCTAGGGTCGCGCGCATGACCTGTCTTGCCGATTCGCCTGCGGTGGCGCTCGACGTGGCGCGCGGCGTCACGCGTCTGTTCGCGCGCCAGCAATTGTTCGTCATCTGCGAGGTTCCGCTGCCCAATCACCGGCGCGCCGACCTGATGGGCCTCGATACCAAAGGCAAGCTGGTGATCGTCGAGATCAAGGTGTCGCGTGCCGATCTCATGGGCGACGGCAAATGGCGCGACTATCTCGACTATTGCGACCGCTTCTATTGGGCGGTGACGCCCGACCTCGCGCGGATTTGCGAGGGCGAGGCTTTCGCTCCGGGCGAGGCGGGGCTGATCGTCGCCGACCGGTACGATGCCGCCTGCGTGCGCGAGGCGAAGGAAGTCGCCCTCGCCCCCGCACGCCGCAAGGCCGAGAGCGCCCGTTTCGCGCGGCGCGCGGCGCGGCGGCTGGCGGCCGAGCTCGACCCGAGCCTCGGCGACGAGCGCTGAATCCTGCTTGAAGATGCCCGATGATCGTCCGTTCTGGGAAAAGCCGCTAGCCTCGCTCGACGCCGGGCAATGGGAGGCGCTGTGCGACGGATGCGGGCGCTGCTGCCTGCACAAGGCCGAAGATGCCGACACGGGCGACTATTATGCCACCGATGTCGCGTGTCGCCTGCTGGATCTCCAGACCGCGCGATGCAGCGACTATGCGGGACGAAAGGCCAAGGTGCCCGACTGCCTTGCGCTCAAACCCGATGCGGTCGAGGCGACGCGCTGGCTGCCGGCGACCTGTGCCTATCGGTTGCGGGCTGAGGACGCGCCGCTACCCGCCTGGCACCCGTTGCTGACGGGGAGGGCGGCGAGCGTGATCGAGGCGGGGCAGTCGATTGTCGGCTGGACGATCAGCGAGGACGAGGCCGGCAATATCGAAGATCATCTCGTCGACCGTGAACTCTGAGCATTTTCCCGACATCGACGTCGTGCGGCATGCACGGGCGCGGCGGTTTCTGCTCCGCTACGATCCGGTACGCGACCGGCTGCGACTGACCCTCCCCAAGCGCGCCAGCGAGCGTGCGGGCCTTCGATGGGCGGCCACGCAGGGCGAATGGGTCGAGCGGCAGCGCTCACGACGCGCCGAGACCGTTCCCCTGACGCCCGGAGCGACGATCCCGTTCAGAGGACGAAGCCTGCTGCTGGAATGGCAAGTCGACGCGCCCCGGCGCGTGCGGCTGGAGGGCGATCGTCTCGTGACCGGCGGGCCCGTCGAGACCGCACCGCGACGGTATGCACAGTGGCTTCGTGCCGAAGCGCTTCGGCTTCTGTCCGACGAGAGCGCGCATTTCGCGGCACTGGCGGGCGTGCCGGTCAGGGGCGTGGCGGTCGGCGATGCCCGCTCGCGCTGGGGAAGCTGTTCGGCGGACGGGCGGCTGCGCTTTTCATGGCGCCTCGTGTGCGCGCCCGATGCGGTGCGGCGCTACGTCGTGGCGCACGAAGTCGCGCACCGCGTGCATATGAACCATGGACCCGCGTTCCGGGCGCTTGAAGCGGCGTTGGTCGAGGGCGACGTGCGCGCGCTTTCGAAAGAATTGAACGCGCTAGGGCCGAGGCTGCAGCGGATCGGGCGTTGATCCGTCGCTCGGTCGCGGCGGCGGCGTGCGCGGCGGGGTCGGTTGCTGGCGGCGTGGATCGAGCGGTTCCACGCGAACCGCGCCGGGATCGTCACGGCCCGGGGTCGGCGGGCGTCGTTCCTGCTGTTGTTGCTGGCGCTGGCGTTCCTGCTGCGCCGCACGATCCGCCTCGCGCTCGGTGCGCTGGCGCTGGAGGACCTGGTCGAGCCAGTTTTGATCGGGCGCGGCAGGGTCGCCCCCGTCCGGCCGCGGCGCAAGCGGGTCGAGCGGCTCGGTAATGGGTTCGCCATAGGGATCGAGCAGCGGGTCGCCCTCCATCCACACTTCCTCGTCCGGCTCCATCTGCCACTCGGGAAGCTCGCTACCGGTATCGAACTGCTCGACGGGCCGGTTGGCGACGGCTTTCTTCATGAAATCCGAGAAAGCGCGCGCGGGCGCGGTGCCGCCCTGGAGGCCCGCGACGCGAGCATTGTCGTCCGCGCCCATCCACACGCCCGTCGTGAGACCCGAAGAGAAGCCGATGAACCAGCCGTCCTTGTTCGAATTGGTGGTGCCGGTCTTGCCCGCGACCGGGCGACCGATCTGCGCGGCGCGGCCGGTGCCCGACTGGACGGCGGTCTGCAGCATGTCGGTCATTTCCTGCGCCACGAACGGATTGACGAGGACGCGCGGGGCGCTGGGCTGATGCGAATAGAGCAGCCGTCCTTCTGCCGTCACGACCTTGGTGATGGCATAGGGCGGGCGCGAGATGCCGCCGCGCGCGACCGCGGAATAGGCGCGCGTCATGTCGATCAGCCGCACTTCGTGACTGCCGAGGACCATCGAGGGGTATGGATCGATCCGGTCGTCGATGCCGAAGCGGTTGGCCATGTTGGCGATGGTCGTGAAGCCCATCTCGGCCCCGATCTGCGCGCTGATCGTATTGACCGATCGCGCAAAAGCTTCGCGCAGCGTGATCGCGCCGAGGAAATTGCGGTTGGAGTTGCGCGGGGTCCATCCATCGATGGTGATCGGTTCGTCGACGACGATATCGTCGGGTCGCAGTCCCTGCTCGAGCGCGGTCAGATAGACGAACAGCTTGAAGGCGCTGCCCGGCTGGCGACGCGCGACCGTGGCGCGATTGTAGATCGATTCGACATAATCCTTGCCGCCGACCATCGCGCGCACCGCGCCGTCGCGGTCGATGGCGACGAGCGCCCCTTGCGCCCCCGCGGGGGCATGGGCGTTGATGGCGTCCGAAGCGGCAGCCTGCATGTCGGGATCGAGCGTCGTATAAACGTCGATGGCCTCCGAGGTTTCGCTGATGAGCGTGTCGAGCTGCGGCAGGGCCCAATCGGTGAAATAGCGCGCACTGTTGGCGCCCGCGCGCTTCTCGAGCTTGATTTCGGCGGGGTCGACGAGCTGCGCTTCCTGAGCGGAGAGATAGCCGTGGCGCACCATCAGATCGAGAACGACGTCGGCACGATCGCGCGCGGCTTCGATGTCGGCCGTCGGCGAGTAGTTGGAGGGGGCCTTCACCAGGCCCGCGATGATCGCAGCCTCGCCGAGCGAAAGCGTCGTCGCGTCATGCCCGAAGAAGGTGTTGCTCGCCGCATCGATGCCGTAGGCGCCGCCGCCGAAATAGACGCGGTTGAGGTAGATCTCGAGGATCTCGTTCTTGGAAAATTTACGCTCCAGCGCGAGCGCGATGATGCCTTCGCGTACCTTGCGAATGAAGCTGCGGTCGGGGGTGAGGAAAATGTTGCGCGCGACCTGCTGCGAGATGGTCGAGACCCCGCGCGCCCCGCCGGGGCCATTGCCCTCGCGGATCGAGATCGCCATGCCCCGCATGATGCCGACCGGATCGACGCCCGGGTGCGACCGGAAACGGCGATCTTCCACCGCGATCATCGCGTCGGTCATCGTCGAGGGGATCTGGTCGTAGGTCAGCCAGCGTCCGAAACTGGGACCCATCGAGACGAGAATGCTGTCATCCGCCGCCCGTACGCGGATCGTCTGCCCGAGATCGCCGCGCGTTCGCAATTGCTCGAACGAGGGGAGCGACGACATGGCGAGGAGCACCGCGACCACGAGGCCGACGAGCCCGACCCCGGCGAGAATGAGGCCCCATTTGAACAGGCCGACGAAGATTTTACGGGGCTGGACGCTCATGTGACCTTATCGGTTAGGGCCGTGCGCCCTTCCCGGCAAGCGCGTTCACGCGTCCTGGTCGTCCGCGTTGGGCTCGAACTCGAGACTGGCGGAATTGACGCAGTAGCGAAGGCCGGAGGGCCCCGGCCCGTCGGGAAAGACATGGCCAAGATGACTGCCGCAGGATGAACAGCGGATTTCCACGCGTTTCATGCCGTGGCTGGTGTCGGTATGTTCGTCGATCGCCTCGCCTTCCGCAGGCGCGGTGAAGCTCGGCCAGCCGGAGCCGCTGTCGTATTTGTCGTCGGACTGGAACAGAAGTTCGCCGCACGCCGCGCAATGAAACTCGCCCGGGCGTTTCTCGCTGTTGAGCGCACCCGAGAAGGGCGGCTCGGTGCCGGCTTCGCGCAGGATGCGATATTGTTCGGGGGTGAGGCGATCGCGCCATTCGGCGTCGGTAAGGTGACGGTTCGACATGCGTCCCGATATAGGACGCGCGGCGACCGTCTTCCAGTGCCTTCAAAAAGGAGGGAAAATGGTGCGGTCGAGAAGACTCGAACTTCCACGGCCTTTCGGCCACAACGACCTCAACGTTGCGCGTCTACCAGTTCCGCCACGACCGCACCCGAGGGTCATGACCCCGAGAGGGCCATGCTGGTAAGGCGCGCCCTCTAGCAAGCGTTCCCGAGGCTGGCAACGGAGAATTTCAACCCGCGATGGTGAGCTGCAATTCCTCGGCATTGTCGGGGATGTCGGCTTCGGCACTGTTGAAGCTCGCGCTCTCGCCCGGGCCGAGGCTGGGGGCTGGCGGGGCGATCGTCCACTGGTGAACGACGGCGCCTGCCGCGTCGAGCAGTTCGGCGCGAATGGGCGGGACGTCGAGTTCCTCCTCGGTCGGATTGATGACGCGTCCACTGACGGTGAAGAGTTCGTTTCCGCTGGCCAGCGCCGACTGGTCCTGCCGTTCGAGCATGATCTGGAGCGGGCTTTCGTTTGCAGCGGCGCTGGCGCCGGAAAGGCCGAGGCGATCACGAAGGTCGGGCGGGGCGAGGAAGGCGAAGGCGGCAACCGCAGCCGCGACGATCAGGATGAAAAGAAGCAGCCACAGCCAGCCACGCCGCTTGGGTGTTTCGCCATCCTCGTCGTGGATGAAATCCTCGTCGAGGCCGGTAAAGCCCATGTCGGTGGTCGGCGCGTCGTGGAAGGGTTGGTCGGTCGCCTCCTCGGCGATCGCCTGTTCCTGCTCTTCGGACTGGAGCGCAGCCTCTTCGGCAACCTCGGGCTCGGGCGGTGCGGCGACCACCGGCTGGGGGTCGGGTTCATGCGCGACGGGTGTCTCGACTGGCGATGTCACGTCGGCGTCATAGGCAGGTGGCGGTGGCGGCGTCACCGAAGGTTCGTCGGCAACCGAAGGCGGCTCGTCCGCTCGGTAGGGCACGGGGCCGTCCGAGGGCGCGGGCGCCGGGGGATCCGCGGGCGGTGCCACGGATGCATCCCGCGCTTCCGCCGGGTCGGACGGCGGCGCGTCTTCGGGGGTCGCGTGCCATTTGTTGCCGCAGGCGGCGCAGCGCACGGTGCGGCCTTCGGGCGGCACGGCGTCCGGTTTGACGTTGTAGCGCGTGGCGCAGGACGGACAGGTCAGGATCATGCTTTTGTCGCTCGACATTCCCGGCATAAACCGCAACATGACCGCAATGGCAAGTTTTGGCGGGAATGCAAGGCGGATCGCGCAAGTCGGAACGGGCGCGCGATGATCGCAGCGTTCGAACGCGTGGGTCTGCGCTACGGCACGGGTGCCGAGGTGCTTCACGACCTCGATTTCGCGCTCGCCGAAGGGGGATTCTACTTCCTCACCGGCCCCTCGGGCGCCGGAAAGACATCGCTTCTCAAGCTGCTCTATCTCGCCCAGTCGCCGACCCGCGGACGGATCCGGCTGTTCGGCGAGGATATCCAGAGCCTGCCGCGCGACGCGCTTCCGGCGCTACGGCGGCGGATCGGGATCGTGTATCAGGACTTTCGGCTGATCGAGGAGTTGAGCGCCTTCGACAATGTCGCGATGCCGCTGCGGATCGCGGGCCACGACGAGGAGGCGGTGGCCGAGCCGGTCAACGAAATGCTCGACTGGGTGGGCTTGTCGGCGCGCGCATCCGCACGGCCGCCGACCCTGTCGGGCGGCGAACAGCAGCGCGTCGCGATCGCCCGGGCGGTGATCGCCAAACCCGATCTCCTCATCGCCGATGAACCGACCGGCAATGTCGATGCGGACATGGCGGCGCGACTGATGAAGCTGTTTTCCGGAATGAACCGGCTCGGGACCACGATTTTCATCGCCACGCACGATCTCTCGCTTATCAAGCAGACGCAGGGTGCGGCCCTGCTGCGCCTCGACGGCGGAACGCTCAGGGACCCTACCGGTGCGCTGCGCTATCCGCCGGGTCGGCGCGAGGGCCTCTCGTGATCGCGCGGCGGCGAACGCTGATCAAGCGGCGCGCGCAGGGCGCGAGCGCGTACCTGCTGGCGATCATGCTGTTCGTGATGACGATTACCGCGGCGGCGGGCCTGATGGTCTGGAACGGCAACCGCTCGGTCGCGCAGGCGGCCGCGGCGCGGCACATGGTGCAGTTGCCGGGCGGGATCGAGCAGACCGACCGCCTTGCCGACTTCGTGGCGCAGGCCGATGGCGTGGACGCGGTGCGCGCGGTGCCGCCATCGGAAACCCGCGCGACGATGGAACGGTGGATGGGCCCCGCAGCGCGCCGTGCCGACCTGCCACTCCCCGCGCTCGTCGAAGTGGAACTCGGTTCCGAGCGCGCGGCCCCGGCCTTGCGCGCCGCGCTGACCGACGCCTTTCCGGACGCCCGGCTCGTTTCGAACCGCTCGGTGCTCGCCCCCGTGCTGAACGCGCTCGCCACCGTCGCGCTGGTCGGCCTGGGTCTCGTGCTCGGAATCGCGCTTGCCGCCGCGGCGAGCATCATCCTTGCGACCCGTGCCGCGATCGCCGCAAACCGATCGACGATCTCGATCCTCCACGGCATGGGCGCGAGCGACACCCAGATCGCGCAGAACTTCACCCCCGCGATCGCGCGCGACGCCCTCGTCGGCGGCAGCTTCGGAACGGCACTCGCGATCGCGCTCCTCCTGGTGCTGGCCACCACCGGCGGCGACAGTCTCGACTTCCTGTCGGGCAACGCGCGTCTGATCGGCATCGGTGAATTGGCGCTCCTCGCTCTCCTGCCGCTGCTCGCCGCGGGAATGGCATTTGTAGTTGCGCGCGCGACGATCCTGCGCGATTTGCGAGCCGCTCTATGATCGTTCGCCTTTTCTTCTTCGTCGTCGGCCTGTACGCACTCGGCTTCGCTTTGTTCTCGGTCGATCTCGGCGAGCCTGCGCCCGCCGATGCTGCCGAGACTCCCGCCATGGTTGTGCTGACGGGCGAGAGCGGGCGGATCGAGCAGGCACTCCAGCGACTTGGAGAGGGCAAGGCCGAGCGGCTGCTGATCTCGGGCGCCGACCCTGCGGTTCGCGCGGAAGATCTGGTCGAAGTGGTGGGCGGCACCGAGCGGCTCTACGACTGCTGCGTGACCATCGGATCGGATTCGGTCGATACGCGCTCCAATGCGGTCGAGGCGAAAGCATGGCTGGCCGAAAACGAGTTCGATGCGGTGCGGCTGGTGACCAGTGACTGGCACATGCGCCGCGCGACCTTCGAATTCCGCGAGGAACTGGGCGAGGACTTTCCCATCATCTTCGACGCGGTGCCGACCTCGCCGGGGCTGATGACGCTGTTCGGCGAATATAACAAATATGTGCTGCGCCGCATCGGGCTGCTGCTGGGCATATGAACGCACTGCGCTCGGCCCTCTTCGCGCTCTTGTTCTACCCCGGCACGCTGCTCGTGTGCCTGACGGGACTGCTGGTCGCGCCCTTCGGCCGTGCGCCCATCCGCAGCGTCGTGCATTTCTGGGCGCGTTTCCACCATTGGCTGGTCCATCATGTCCTGCGCATCCGCTTCGAGTGGAACCGCGAGGTGCCGGAGGGGGCCTATATCGTCGCGGTGAAGCATCATGCGATGGTCGAGGCGGTCGATACGCTGCGCTTTGCCCATACGCCGATCGTGGTGATGAAGAAGGAACTGGTGGATTTGCCCATCTGGGGCTGGGTGACGCGCATCTACGGGGTCATCGGCGTCGATCGTTCGGCGGGTGCAAGGGCGCTGCGCGACATGATGTCGAAGGGCAAGCGCGCCAAGGCCGACGGTCGCCCCATCGTCATTTTCCCCGAAGGAACGCGCGTCCCGGAAGGCGCGGCCCCGCCGCTGCGCCCCGGCTTTGCGGGCCTCTATCGCGCGCTCAAGCTTCCGGTCATTCCGATCGCGCATGACAGTGCGCACCTGTGGCCGAAGGGCTTCGTCAAGAAGGCAGGCGTCATCCGCTTCCACGTCGGCGAGCCCATCCCGGCGGGTCTGAGCCGCGAGGAGGTCGAGGAGCTGGTTCATGCGGCCATCAACCGCTTCGCGTGCTCCTCGCCGCCGATCGACGCCTAGCCGCGCAGCCGCGCGCCTTTGGCTTCGGCCGCCGCGATGATCTTCTGCGCGATCTCGCCAAGCTGCTCTTCGGTGAAACTCTCGTCTTTCGGCTGAAGCGTCACTTCGACCGCGAGGCTGAGGCCGTCCTTGCCCTCGAAGCGATCGAAGACACGCGTCGCGACGATATGCTTCTTGTCCGCGCCGCCGACTGCGCGTTCCAGATCGGCGGCAGCGAGCGTTTCGGGGACCAGGAAGGCGAAGTCGCGCTTGACCGCCATCAGCGGCGGCGGCGCATAGGCCACCCGGGCCCGCTCGGACGAGCGCGGTTCGGGGATGGCATCGAGATAGAGTTCGGCGGCGATCGCCTGAGCGGGCAGATCGAGCGCCTTGGCAAGGCTCGGGTGCAATTCGCCGAAACGCGCGAGAATCTTCTTGGGACCGAGCCCGAGGGCGGCGCTGCGCCCGGGGTGCCAGTCATCCCCCGCGCCGGCGAAGAGCGTGAGGTTGCCGGTCGGGGCGCCCGCGGCGTCCAGCAGCGCGATGGCCTCGGCCTTGGCGTCGTAGGGCGTGAACGGCTTCGCCTTGCCGTCGGACCAGTTCCGCGGCGCCTTGTCGCCGATGAGCAGGACGGTCGCGGTGGCGCGCTCGCCGTCGGCGAGATAGCGGCGGCCGACTTCGAACAGGCGGACGCTGTCCGCGCCGCGATCGAGGTTGCGGCGCGCGGCGGCAGCGAGACCGGGGAGCAGCGAGGGGCGCATGACCTTCATGTCCTCGCTGATCGGGTTGGCGAGGACGTGCGCACCGGCTCCGAAGGGCTCGGCCTGCGCTTCGCTGATGAAGGACCAGGTGATCGCTTCGTTCATGCCGCGCGCGGCAGCGGCACGTCGCAGGCGTCGTTCGGCCTTCTGCGTGCGGGTCGCGACGGGGGGAGCCACGCCATCGGGCCGCGGCAGTGCGGTCGAGGGAATGTCCTCGAAGCCGTGAATTCGGGTGACTTCCTCGACGAGGTCGGCGGCGCCTTCCACGTCCTGCCGCCAGCTCGGAATGGTCACGGTATCGCCGTCCACGCCGAAGCCGAGGCGCTCGAGGATAGCGGCCTGTTCGTCGTGCGCGATACCGACGCCGCCGAGCGCAGCCGTGCGGTTCCAGTCGAACGCGATGGAGCGCGGTTCGAGGGGCGGCTGGCCCGCGCGGACCGGGTGACTGACTTCACCGCCGCAGATGTCGAGGATCATCTTGGAAATGATCGCTTCGCCGTCTTCGAGAAAGGCGGGGTCGACGCCCCGCTCGAAGCGGCTGCGCGCGTCGCTGACGAGGCCGAGTTTCTGGCCCGTCTTGGCGATCCGCTCGGGTTCGAAATAAGCGACTTCGAGGAAGCTGTCGGTCGTGTCGTCGTCGACACCCGTACGATTGCCGCCCATGACGCCGCCAAGATCATGTACGCCTTCATCGTCGGCGATCACCGTCATGCGGCCGGTCAGTGGATAGGTCTTGTCATTGAGCGCCTCGAATTCCTCGCCGTTGGCGGCGCGGCGGACGATGAGGTCGCCCTTCACCTTGGCAAGATCATAGACGTGGCTGGGGCGCCCGAGATCGATCATCGCATAATTGGTGATGTCGACGAGCGCGCTGATCCGGTTCTGCCCGATGGCCTTGAGACGCCGCTGCATCCAGTCGGGACTGGCGGGGTTCTTGAGGCCGCGGAACGTGCGACCGTAGAGCGCGGGGCACCCTTCCTCGTCCTCGATATGGACGGCGATGGCGGGATCGAAGCTGCCCTCGATCGACGGCACATCGAGCGGCTTCAACGTTCCGAGCCCCGCGGCGGCGAGATCGCGCGCGATGCCATGCACGCCCATGCAGTCCTGCCGGTTGGGCGTCACGAATACGTCGAAGACGGGGTCGTCGAGATCGGCATAATCGGCATAGCTGGTGCCGACGGGCGCGTCCTCGGGCAGTTCGATGATGCCGTCATGGCCCTCGCCGACCTGCAGTTCGCGCGCCGAGCACATCATGCCGAAGCTTTCGACCCCGCGGATGGTCGCCTCGCCGAGCGTGAAGTCGGGGCCCGGCACATAGGTGCCCGGCCCGCCGAACACGCCCTTCATGCCCGCGCGCGCATTGGGCGCGCCGCACACGACCTGCTTCTTTTCGATGCCGTCATCGACGGTCAACACCTGCAGCTTGTCGGCATCGGGATGCGGACGTGCGTCGACGACCTTCGCGACCTTGAACGGTCGCAGCGCATCGCCCGGGTTGACGATGTCCTCGATCTCCAGCCCGATGGCGGTCAGCTTCTCGGCGATCTCCTCGACCGACGCCGTCGTATCGAGATGGTCCTTCAACCACGACAGGGTGAACTTCATGCGCCGACTCCTGCCGAAAGCGTGGGGGTGTCGAGCATCCCGAATCCGTAATGCCGCAGCCAGCGAAGATCGCCGTCGAAGAAGGCGCGCAGGTCATCCATGCCATATTTGAGCATCGCGAGACGGTCGATCCCGCAGCCGAAGGCGAAACCCTGCCATTCGTCGGGATCCAGTCCGCAATTGGCGATGACCTTGGGGTGGACCATGCCCGACCCGAGCACTTCCATCCAGCCTTCGGCCCCGCCGACCACGCGGCGGCCCTTCACTTCGGACCAGCCGACATCGACCTCGGCGGAGGGCTCGGTGAAGGGGAAGTAGGACGGGCGCAGCCGCAGCACGACGTCGTCGCGCTCGAAGAAGGCCTTGAGAAACGTCTCGAGCGTCCACTTGAGATGCCCCATGTGGATGTTCCGGTCGATGACGAGCCCCTCGACCTGATGGAACATGGGGGTATGGGTCGCATCGCTGTCCGAGCGGTAGACGCGGCCCGGCGCGATGATGCGGAGCGGCGGTTTTTCGCGCATCATCGTGCGGATCTGCACCGGCGAGGTGTGCGTGCGCAGCACCGGCGGTGCCTCATCGCCCTCGGTCCGCACGTAGAAGGTATCCTGCATGGCGCGAGCGGGATGGGCCTCGGGAATGTTGAGCGCGCCGAAATTGTGCCAGTCGTCCTCGATCTCGGGGCCTTCGGCGACCTGGAAGCCCAGATCCGCGAAGATTTCGGCGAGTTCGTCCATGACCTGGCTGACCGGATGCACGCTTCCCTGCGGGGCGGCATCGACCGGAAGCGAGAGGTCCATCTTCTCGGTGGCGAGCCGCGCTTCGAGCGCATCGGCTTCGATCGCGGCCTTGCGCGCATCGATGGCGCCCTGCACCGCTTCGCGTGCGGCGTGGATCCTGGGGCCCTCGACCTTGCGCTCGTCGGGCGACATCTTGCCGAGTGTTTTCAACAGGCCGGTGATCTGCCCCTGCTTGCCCAGCGCCTCAACGCGCACGGCATCGAGCGCGGCGAGGTCGCCGGCGGATGAAACCCTGTCGGTATAGAGCGTTTGGAGTTCGTCAGCGCTTGCCATTATTCGTCCTTCAGTTCGCGAGGGGCGGTGCCGCAGGGCGGGCGATTTTGCAAGAAGAGAGCTTCGGGGGCCCGGTCATGAAAAGGGGCGCCGGAGTTGCCCCCGACGCCCCTTTTTCAGGTCACCTGCAGATGCGCGAGGCCTAAGCGGTGGCTTCTTCCGGCAGTGCCTTCTTCGCCTGCGCGACGATGCCCGAGAATGCTTCCGGCTCGTGCATGGCGATGTCGGCGAGAACCTTTCGGTCGAGGTCCACGCCCGCGAGCTTCAGCCCGTGCATGAACTTGCCGTAGGTGAGGCCTTCCTGGCGGACCGCCGCGTTGATGCGCTGGATCCAGAGCGCGCGGAAGCTGCGCTTCTTTACCTTGCGGTCGCGGTAGGCGTACTGGCCGGCCTTTTCGACGGCCTGACGGGCGATGCGGATGGTGTTCTTGCGACGGCCGTAATAGCCCTTCGCCTGGTCGAGGATCCGCTTGTGCTTGGCGCGCGTGGTCACGCCGCGTTTGATGCGAGGCATAGTCTAAACTCCCTGAATCTTAGAGGCCGTAGGGCGCCCACTGCTTGAGGCGCTTGGCGTCGCAGTCCGGGAGGACCTTGGTGCCGCGCTGCTGGCGGATATATTTGGCGTTGTGGCTGATCAGGCGGTGGCGCTTGCCCGCGACACCGTGCTTGACCTTGCCCGAAGCGGTCATCTTGAAGCGTTTCTTGACGCCGCTCTTGGTCTTCATCTTCGGCATTTTCGTCTCCTATTGAAGCTGCGCGTCAACGCAGCGACGATTGCGACCAGCCGCGGCAGCCTTGGTGGCCGGACCGGTCGGATTTTCCAACGATTCGGAAAAGTCGTGTGCGCCTATAGAGGTGAAGGCACGCGAACTCAAGCGGCGAGCAGTCCCGTATGCTCGGCGAGAATCTTCGCGCCGAGGAGGACGAGGACCGTCCCGCCCGCCATTTCGGCGCGTTTGCCGATCCGCATGCCCAGCCGTGCGCCAAGCGTGAAGCCGACGATCGACAGGACAAAGGTCACGCCGCCGATCAGGAGCAGGCTGGTGCCGATCGCGGGATCGAAGAAACGCAATGTCAAACCGGCCACCGCGGCGTCGATGCTGGTCGCGACCGCCAACGTCACAATGGCACCGAGGGTCAGGCGCCTGGACGGTTCGACGGCCTCGGCGGGGTCGAGCCCCTCGCGGATCATCTGGATGCCGATGAAACCGAGGAGGAAAAAGGCGATCCAATGGTCGAACGCTTCGATCGTCCCCGCGAAGGCGTCGCCGAGGAGAAGTCCGATCAACGGCATCAGGCCCTGAAACAGTCCGAAGGCAAGCGCGAGCAGGACGCCGTCGCGCCGGGAAATTCCCCCGGCGCCCCGAGCGATCGACGCCGCGAAGGCATCCATCGCGAGCCCGAGCGCCAGCAGGACAACGGCGACCATCGATGGCGCCTAGTCGAAGAGGCTGGAAACCGAGCTCTCGTCCGCGATCCGGCTGATCGCCTCGCCGAACAAGGGAGCGATGGTCAGCTTGCGAATCTTTTCGTCATCCTCGAGATTTTCATGGTGGATCGAGTCGGTCACGACCAATTCGTTGAGGACGCTCGCCTTGATCTTGGCGCCCGCCGCGCCCGAGAGCACGCCGTGGGAGCAATAAGCCATCACGTCGGTTGCGCCCTGTTCCTTCAAGGCGGCGGCAGCGTTGCAGAGCGTACCGCCCGAATCGACGATATCGTCGATGAGCACGCAGGCATGGCCCTCGACATCGCCGATAATGTTCATGACTTCGCTTTCGCCCGCGCGCTCGCGGCGCTTGTCGACGATGGCGAGCGGGGCGTTGTCGAGGCGCTTGGCGAGGCTGCGCGCGCGCACGACGCCGCCGACGTCGGGCGAGACGACCGCGATCTTCTTGTCGCCGTAGCGCGCCTGGATGTCGGCCGCCATGACCGGCGCGGCCCAGAGGTTGTCGGTCGGGATGTCGAAGAAGCCCTGGATCTGCCCCGCATGCAGATCCATCGTCAGCACGCGGTCGGCGCCGGCTTCGGCGATGAGATTGGCAACCAGCTTGGCGGAAATCGGGGTGCGCGGGCCGGGTTTGCGGTCCTGCCGCGCGTAGCCGAAGTAAGGGACGACCGCGGTGATGCGGCTGGCCGACGCGCGGCGCAGCGCGTCGATCATGATGAGCAGTTCCATCATGTGATCGTTGGCGGGGTAGCTCGTCGACTGGAGCACGAACATGTCCTGCCCGCGCACATTCTCGTGAACCTCGACGAAGATTTCCTCGTCGGCGAACCGCTTGACGCTGGCGTCGACCAGCGGGATCTCGAGATAGTCGGCCACGGCCTTGGCGAGCGGCGGATTGGAATTGCCGGTGAGCAGCTTCATGGCGCGTGGGGTCCCCTGTGATGCAATATCTGCGTTTCCTTTAGCGGCGCGTGCGCGACGAGCGCAACCTTGTGGCCACTCGAAGCGATAGCTAACGGATGTCCATGAAATTCCGCCTCGCGCTTTGCCAGATGAACCAGAAGGTCGGCGATATCGCCGGTAACGTCGAACGTATGCTCGAGTGGCGCCGGCGCGCTGCCGAGGCGGGGGCGGATATCGTGATGTTCCCCGAAATGCAGGTGACCGGCTACCCGACCGAGGACCTGACGCTGAAGCCGAGTTTCGTGCGCCGCGCGATGGAAGCGAACGAGGATGTCGCCGATGCGACCTCGGACGGCGGCCCGCCGATCATCTTCGGTGGGATCCATGCGCATGACGGCAGCGTCTACAATGCGGTGTTTTTGGCCGAGAAAGGCGGAATCTCCGCGTGGCGCGCCAAGCACGAACTACCCAATTACGGCACCTTCGACGAGCATAGGATTTTCGATGCGGGGCCGCTGCCCGACCCGGTCGAATGGAACGGGATCAAGCTCGGCCTGCCGATCTGCGAGGACATCTGGCAGGAGCGCGTTTGCCATCATCTCTCCGACGAGGGCGCGGAAATCCTCTTGGTGATGAACGGCAGCCCCTACGAACTCGACAAGGACGAGACGCGCACGAAGATGGTGCGCGAGCGGATGAGCGAGACGGGATTGCCGCTCGTCTACCTCAACCGCGTCGGCGGGCAGGACGAGCTGGCGTTCGACGGCTCGAGCTTCGTCGTCAATACGGGCGGCGCGATCCCCATCCAGCTTCCCGACTGGAACGAGACGATTGTCGTTACCGAATGGGAGAAGACCGAGGACGGCTGGGTCTGCGCCGACGGCGAGAAAGCCGCGCTCGATCCGTTCCCCGAGGACATCTATCACGCGATGATGGAGGGGCTGCAGGAATATGTCGACGGCAACGGCTTCAAGAGCGTGCTCATCGGCCTGTCGGGCGGGATCGATAGCGCGCTGACCGCGGCGATCGCGGTCGATGCGCTGGGTGCGGACCGTGTCTGGTGCGTCATGCTGCCGAGCCAATATACGTCCGACGACAGTCTGGAGGATGCCAAGCAATGCGCCGAGATGCTCGGCTGCCGCTACGACATCATTCCCATCGGCGAGGGGACCGACGCCATGACGTCGATCCTGAACGAGCATTTCGAGGGCCACCCGGCGGATACGACCGAGGAGAATATCCAGTCGCGGCTGCGGATGGTGATTCTGATGGCGCTGTCGAACAAGTTCGGACCGATGCTGCTGACCACGGGCAACAAGAGCGAGATGAGCGTCGGCTATGCGACGCTCTACGGCGACATGGCGGGCGGCTACAATGTGCTGAAGGACGCCTACAAGACGACGTGCTTCACGCTCGCGCGCTGGCGCAACCGGCACAAGCCCCGGCGGGCGAAGGGGCCGGACGGCGCGGTGATGCCGATGCGCATCATCACCAAGCCCCCCAGTGCCGAGCTGCGTCATGACCAGAAGGACGAGGACAGCCTGCCGCCCTACAAGCTGCTCGACCGAATTCTCGAGAGCCTCATTGAGGACGAGAATGCCGTGGCCAAGACCGCACGCAAGACGGGCGCGGACGAGAAACTCGTCGCCGAGATCGAAAAACTCATCCTGCATTCCGAGTACAAGCGCCGCCAGGCCCCCATCGGGGTGAAGATCGGCCAGCGCAATTTCGGCCGCGACCGCCGTTATCCCATCACCAACACTTTCAGGACCGGAAAATGAAACGATTTGCCTTGATGATCGCGATGCCGCTGGCGCTGGCCGCCTGTGCCGACAGTTCCGCGCCGGAAGATCCCGACCTGCAGGATCCCGCCGCGCTCGACGAGAATGCCGGCGAGAATGTCGACGCCGAGACGGCAGCGCGTCCCGAGCTCGACCTCTCGGGCAGCTGGTCGATCAGCAATTTCAACGGTCAGACCAACCTGTCGACGCACCCCATCACGGTCACCTTCCCCGAGGGCCGGATGCAGCTTACCTCGCAGTGCATCGATTATGTCTACGCGCTCAACCGCACGGGCAACATCATCGCGCCCGAGAAGCTCAGCGGTACGGCCTGCCCGCGCGGCCTGTCGGGCGGCGAGCAGCAGCTCGACGAGGCGATCCCGCAGCTGAACGTCATCGTCACCCGCGGCGAGGAAGCCCTCAGCTTCTCGGGGCCCGGCGGCAATTTGCTGATCGGCCGTTCGGGCGGCGCAGCGCAGTAGCGCGCCGACATCATGAAGACCCGCTTCGCCCCCTCCCCGACGGGCCGGCTGCATGTCGGCAATATCCGTACCGCGCTGCAGAACTTCCTGCTGGCCAGAAAGGGGGGCGGCACCTTCCTGCTGCGGCTCGATGATACCGATCGCGAGCGCTCCACCGAGGCCTTTGCGCAAGGCATTCGCGACGATCTGGCCATGCTCGGTCTCGCGCCCGACGAGGAGGTCCGCCAGTCGGACCGGTTCGACCGGTACGAGGCTGCGTTCGAGCGGCTGCGGGAAGAAGGGCGGATCTACGCCTGCTACGAGACCCCGGAGGAGCTGGAGCTTCGGCGAAAGGTGCTCCTGGGGCGCGGGTTGCCGCCGATCTACGAGCGTCCGGAGGCAGAGAATGCGCCGGTCGAAGGCCGCGCACCGCACTGGCGCTTCCGTCTGGACCATTCGGCGGCGATCGAATGGGACGACGGCGTGCGCGGACCGCAGCATTTCGAGCCGCCGAAGCTTTCCGATCCCGTGATTCGGCGGGCCGACGGATCGTGGCTCTACATGCTGCCCTCGACGATCGACGATGCCGAGCTTGGCATCACCCATGTCGTGCGGGGCGAGGACCATGTCACCAATTCGGCAATCCAACTGCAGATGTTCGATGCGCTGGGCGCGGACCGCCCGTCCCTAGCGCACACCGCCTTGATCGTCGCGGAAGGCGGAAAGCTTTCCAAACGTGACGGCGCCGAGGGCGTCGGCGGGCTCGCGGAGCGGGGAATCGAGCCCATGGCGCTCCTGTCCGTCCTTGCGCGGATCGGGACGTCGCAACCCGTCGAGGCGGTCGAGACGCTCGAGGGGCTGGCGGAAGGGTTCGACCTGTCGACGTTCGGACGGGCGCCCGCGCGTTTCTCCTGGGAAGAGGTCGGACATGTGAACGCACGACTCCTTCATGCGATGGACCATGAGGCGGTGAAGGACCGGTTGCCCGACACGATCGACGCCGCGCGTTGGGACGTGCTGCGCGGCAATATCGAACGTCTCGGCGATGTCGAGGCGTGGGCCGAGGTGCTGGCCGGCTCGATCGAGCGCCCAGATTTCCCGCCGGAGGACGAGGCGTATCTCGCCGAGGCCGCCGAGCTCGCCGGCGCGCTTCCCTGGACGGCGGACACATGGTCGGAACTGACCTCCACGCTCAAGGATCGGACGGGACGCAAGGGTAAGGCGCTGTTTCTCCCGCTGCGTCTGGCGCTTACTGGCCGCACCTCGGGCCCCGAGATGGCGGCACTTCTCCCGTTGATCGAGAAGGAGCGCGCCTTGGCGCGGCTCGCGGGCTAGCACTGCGGTCGGTCTGGCGAATGCTGCGACTGCACAGCCACCAACTTGCATTAAGAATGTAATGTTGTAACATGACAGTCCCAAGCAGGAGTCGTGTTATGCTGAATTACGCCCCGCGTCCCGCCAATTCCCTGTCGCCCAAGGCGCTTGCGGTCGTGGTCGCGCTCCACGGCGTCGCGCTCGCCGCCGTGCTGACGATGCGGTCCGAATTGGTGATGCCGGCCAAGACGCCGCCGACCGTCGTGACGAACGTACCCCTTCCGCCAGTGCCTCCCGAGCCCGTCGAACCGTCGCCGCCGAGCGAGACGCCTCCCCCGCCGGCCCCACAGCCCGAATATACGGTGCCGACCCCGCGCATCGAGGTGCCGACCTTCAATGGCCCGATAGCGCCGACATTCGAGGCGCCTGACGTTCCGATCAACCCCGTTCCCGCCCCCCGCGTGCCGGCGCCCCAACCGGGCAGCCCGGCCGTCGAGGCGGCCCCGCCGATCGCCCCCACATCGGCAAGCCTGATCACGTCGGGTGCGGACCTCAAGCCGCCTTACCCGGCCGCCCTTCAGCGGCGCGGGGAGGAAGCCGCGCTGAGGTTGCGGCTGGAGGTGGATGCGCGCGGGCGCGTGGTCGCGGTTACTCCGCTCAACGATGCCGATCCGCGCTTCGTCGCGGCGGCGGAGAAGCATCTGAAGCGCGTCTGGCGCTATGAGCCCGCGACGAGGGACGGCAAGGCCGTTGCCACCAGCCTCACCGTCACGCTGCGCTTTGAATTGCAGTAGCGGATCGTAGGGGCTGGCGTATTGGCGCGTCGGCCCCTATCTTCGATCCATGTCTTTCTTCCGCGCTTTCAGTCCCTTGGGGGCGATCCGCGACTTCGGCGCCTTCGTCCGCCGCGCCGACCGCGATCACGTCATCGGTGCCACGCTCGCGCTGCTCGTCACGGGCAGTATCGTCGTCATCATCATGGTCGACAGCAAGGTGAACACCTCGCCGGGGCGTTCGGTGACCTATGTCGAACTTTATGAAAGCGATCGCACCGACGAGGAGATCGTGGCCCGGCAGAAAGCCGATCAGGAAGCGATCGAGGCGCGTGCGAAGGAACGCCAAGAACAGTTCAAGAAGGTGGACGACGCCCTCGAAAGGGCGGGTCTCTGAGCGAGCGCTGGACTCCCGCGCGCGCGATGGCGCGCGCGATCGAGTTGGGGGAAGAGGCGCGCGGCACCACCGCGCCCAATCCCGCAGTCGGCTGCGTGATCATCAAGGACGGCGAGCGCATCGGCGAGGGCGCGACGCAGCCCGGCGGGCGCCCGCACGCCGAGGCGGTGGCGCTTGGAAAAGCAGGCAGTGCGTCGGCGGGCGCGACGCTCGTCTCGACATTGGAGCCATGCGCCCATCCCAGTGAGCGCGGGCCGACCTGCGCGAACCTCATCGTCGAGGCAGGGATCGGCCGCGTCCTCATCGCCTGCCGCGATCCGGACCCGCGCACCGCCGGCCAGGGCATCGCGCACTTGCGAGCCGCCGGCATCAAGGTGAAGGTCGGTCGCAAGGCTGAGGCGGCCACGGAAAGCCTTGGCGGGTTCTTCACGCGTCTCGCGCTCGGGCGTCCGCGCATCACGCTCAAGCTCGCGCTGTCGATCGACGGCAAGATCGCGCTGCCGTCGGGCGAATCGAAATGGCTGACTGGCGAAGCGGCCCGCGCGCATGTCCACCGGCTTCGTGCGGCTAGCGACATGATCCTCGTGGGACGCGGCACCTACGAAGCCGACGATCCACGGCTCGACGTGCGGCTGCCGGGGCTAGAGGATCGCAGCCCCCAGCGCCTGTTGCTGAGTTCGACCGCCGACCCGATCGCGGGCTGGACGATCCTGCGCGACCCGCAGGAGGTCTCCGGTCTTGCCGCCAACGACCTGCTCGTCGAGGGCGGATCGGGCGCGGCGAGCGCGTTCCTCAAAGCCGATCTCGTCGACCGGCTGATGATCTACCGGGCGCCCATCCTCATCGGCGATGGCCGCTCGTCGGTCGGCTATATCGGGCTGGACGCGGTCGCGGACGCGCATGGGCAATGGGAGTGGGCGCGCGGGGAGAGCCTTGGCATCGATCGGCTCGAAGTCTACGAGCGCATCCGCGAACGATAGGAGCGCCTGCATGTTCACCGGCATCATCACCGACATCGGCACCGTCCGCCAGGTCGAGCAGCGCGGCGACCGGCGGCTGGTCATCGAATGCGACTATGACATGGACACGGTCGCGATGGGCGCGTCGATCGCTTGCTCGGGCGCCTGCCTGACCGTCGTCGACAAGGGCGACGACTGGTTCGCGGTCGACGTCAGCGAGGAAAGCGTCTCGCGCACCGCGGCGGGCCTGTGGGAGGAAGGGGCGCGCCTCAACCTCGAGCGGGCGCTCCGCATGGGCGACGAACTGGGCGGCCATATCGTGACCGGTCATGTCGACGCGGTTGCGGAGGTACTTTCGGTCGAGGAGGTGGGCGGCTCCAAGGTCGTGACCATCGCCGTTCCGCGGGCGCTCGGCGGCGGACTGGCGCCGAAGGGATCGGTCACGCTCGACGGCGTCTCGCTGACCGTCAACAGCGTCGAGGATGGCGACGACGCGACGCGTTTCACCGTCAATCTCATTCCGCATACCGCCGAGAAGACGACCTTTGCGACCATCGAAGAAGGCCGGATGCTGAATGTGGAGATCGACGTTCTGGCGCGCTATCTCGAACGGATGCTCGCCAGCAGAATGTGAGCTTTGCGGTTGCGGCCTCACATTTCAGTGTGATACGCCGCCCGCATGGCTACCGAAATTCTCGAACGCATCACATCGCTTGTCGACAACGGCAAGATGACCCGCTCCGGCCTCGCGCGCGCGGCGGGGCTTCACCCCAACAGCCTGCGCAAGCTCGGCACCGAGGAATGGAATCCCACGGCCGATACCTTGTCGCGGCTCGAACGTGTGCTGGGGCGGGCCGACGTGCTGGTCGATGCCGAAACCATTATCGACGAGGCGCGCAACGGCCGGATGTTCATTCTCGTCGACGATGACGATCGCGAGAACGAAGGCGATCTCGTCATTCCCGCGCAGATGGCGACGCCCGATGCGATCAACTTCATGGCGCGGCACGGGCGCGGGCTGATCTGTCTCGCGCTCACCAAGGAACGCGTCGATCAGCTGGGTCTCGAGCCGATGGCGCGGGTCAACCGCGAGAGCATGCAGACGGCCTTTACCGTATCGATCGAGGCGCGCGAGGGCGTGACGACGGGCATTTCCGCCGCCGACCGGGCGCGCACGATCGCGGTCGCCATCGACGCGTCCAAAAGCTCGGATGACCTCGTCTCGCCCGGCCATGTTTTCCCGCTCACCGCGCAGCCGGGGGGGACGCTGGTCCGTGCCGGCCATACCGAGGCCGCGGTCGACGTGTCGCGCCTCGCGGGGCTCAATCCCTCGGGCGTGATTTGCGAGATCATGCGCGAAGACGGGTCGATGGCCCGCCTCGACGATCTCATCGACTATGCCGCCGAGCATGGCCTCAAGATCGGGACGATCCGCGATCTCATCGCCTACCGCCTTCACCGCGACCATATGGTCGAGGAAGTCTCGGACAGCAGCTTTCAGAGCGGTACGGGAGCGACGTGGCGCGCACGCGTCTTCCGCGACAAGGCCAGCGGCGAGGAGCAGCTGGCCTTGGTGCACGGGAGCGTCGATCCCGAAGAGCCGACGCTGGTGCGCATGCACAGCCTAGACCTTTTCGCCGACGTGCTGGGGGAAGCGGGCGAGCGCGCGGGCCTTCTTCACGGGGCCATGCGGATGATCGAGGGCGAAGGGCGCGGCGTTCTCGTGGCCCTGCACGCCGCCGCGCCGGGGAGTCTCAGCCGCGCGACCGATCTTCGCTCGGGTCGTCCGCCCAAGAACAAGGACGGGCTTCGCAGCTACGGTGTCGGTGCGCAGATCCTCGCGGCCCTGGGGATCAGCGATATGATCCTGTTGACCAACACGCGCCATTCGCCGGTCGCGCTCGATGCCTATGGGCTGAGGATCGTCGAGGAACGCGCGATCGAGACGGGAGACGCCTGATGGCCAAGGTGCTGATTGTCGAAGCGCGCTTCTACGAAGACCTCAACGACATGCTTCTTGCGGGTGTTCGCGCTGCGCTCGACGCGGCGGGGCTCGAGCATGAAACCATCACGGTCCCGGGTGCGCTCGAACTGCCCGGAGCGGTGGCGCTGGCAAGCCAGTCGGGTGCCTATGACGGCTATGTCGCGGTCGGCGTGGTGATCCGCGGCGAGACCTACCATTTCGAGATCGTCGCAGGCGAAAGCGCGCGTGGACTGATGGCGCTGACCATGGACGGCCTCGCCATCGGAAACGCGATCCTCACGGTCGAGAACCGCGACCAGGCCGAAGCGCGCGCCGACCCCGCGCGCAAGGACAAGGGCGGCGAGGCCGCCCGCGCGGCGATCGCGATGATGGACCTGGTGAAGCGGTTCGGCTGACGTCCGCGCGGATCAGTATCCGACCGGCGCTTCCAGCACGACCGGGAGCCAGATCTCGTTGCGGCGCAGCGGCCCGGGGATGGCGGGGCTGTTGTAAAAGGCATAGATCGGCTCGCCGTCGATCTCTTCGCCCTTCTCGCGGAGCCATCCGCGCAACGCCAGTTCCTCGGTTTCCAGATCATAGTCGCCCGGTGCGCCCGCAAATCGGATGATGCCGTAGCGCCGACCTGTCACGTGATGGAGCTTCACGCCCGATGGCGGAGCGGGCAGCGTGTCCGCGCTTTCGCCCTCGGGCATGACGAACCGCACGCGCCAGCGGTCTTCACCGTCGGCCTGCTCGAGCACGGGCGACGTCATCGGGATCGTATCGCCTTCATGGCTGCGCCCGAAGATATAGTCGGCGAGAATCCGGAAGCCCGAGCGGATCGCCTCGCGCCGTTCGCCGTAGGCAACCGTCTCGGCGACCCAGAAATCGAGATAGTCGCGAAGGGCGAAGCGGCCTTCTTCTTCATAGGTGAGGAAATCGGGTTCGGGCGTCGCCCGCTCGCGCAGGTAATATCGAAGGCCCCCCGCGATCGCGAGACCCGCGACGAGACCACCGCCGGCGATCCATTTCCATTTGCTGCTCTTCGTCTCGCTCATGCGCGCGTCTCTTCCAGTTGCGGGTAATCGACATAGCCTTGCGGCCCTCGGGTATAGAACGTCGAACGGTCGGGCTCGTTCATCGGCGCATCCTCGCGCATCCGGCGGACGAGGTCGGGGTTGGCGATGAAGGGTCGGCCGAAGGCGACGAAATCGGCGATGCCCTGGTCGAGCAGCTTCTGCCCCGAGGCCCTGTCGAGATCGCTGTTGAGCCCGATCTTGCCCGGGTAGACCTTGCGCATCGCGGGGCTGACACGGGCATGGTCGGCGGGAGCGAAGGACGAATTCTCGCCCGGCTCGCGCATCTCGATCCAGGGAACGCCGATCTCGCCGAGGATCCGTGCGGCGGTGACGAACGTGTCTTCGGGACTGCTGTCATCGACGCCCTGGACGGGGCCGATCGGGGAAAGACGAATGGCCGTGCGATCCATGCCGATTTCGCCGCCGATCGCCTCACAGACCTCGCGCATCAGGCGGCAGCGGTTTTCGGCCGAGCCGCCATAATCGTCGTCGCGATGGTTGGCGCCGTCGCGGATGAACTGGTCGATGAGATACCCGTTCGCGCCGTGAACCTGTATGCCGTCGAAGCCCGCGCGGACGGCGTTGGCGGCGGCGTGGACATAGTCGGCGACGACGCGGGGAATTTCGTCGATCGGTAGCGCCCGCGCCTCGACGGCATCCTGCTTGCCCGTGAAGGTGTGGAGCTGCTGCGGCGCGGTGGTGGCGCTCGCGGAAACCGGCGCCCCGCCGCCCATGTCGGGGTGGACGAGGCGGCCCATGTGCCACAGCTGCGCGACGATCCGCCCGCCTGCCTGATGCACCGCTTCGGTGACGGGCTTCCACCCTTCGACCTGCGCGTCGGTCCACAGCCCCGGCGCATAGGGCCAACCGAGCCCTTCCTTCGAAATCCCGGTGGCTTCCGAAATGATCAGTCCCGCTTCGGCGCGCTGGCGATAATATTCCACCGCGAGCGGGCCGTGAACGCCGTCTTCGCTGGCGCGGCCGCGGGTGAGCGGGGCCATGGCGATGCGGTTGGGCGCGGCAATCGCGCCGAGGTCGATGGGGTCGAACAGGTCGGGCATGGGATCCTTTCGTGGAGGGGCGAGGGGTGAACGCCAACTGGGGATGGCGGTTGCGAAGAACAACCGATCGTCCCACATTCATCCCCATGACCGAGATGACCCCGCTCGACGCGACTCGCCTGAAGCTCTCCCTCGCGGTGGCGGAGAATGCCGTGTTCGACGGATGGGGCGAGGAAGCGGTGCTCGCCGCCGCCGACCAGCTCGATATCGACCGCGACGTTGCGCGGCTCGCCTTTCCCGACGATCCGGCGAAGATGGTCGCCGCGTGGATCGAGGGGGTCGATGCGGCGATGGTCGCCGCCTTCCCGCCCGAGAGAATCGCGACGATGAAGATCCGCGAACGCATCCGCGCGCTGGTCTGGGCGCGCCTCGAGATTGCAGGGCCGGCGCGCGAGGCGGTGCGGACGGGTCTGTCGATCCTCAGCCTGCCCAAGAACGTGCCGCTCGCGGCGAAGACCGCGTGGAACACGGCGGACCTGATGTGGCGGCTCGCGGGCGATACCGCGACCGACTTCAACCATTATACCAAGCGTGCGACCCTCATCGGCGTCTATGCTTCCACCCTTTACGCGTGGCTTGACGATGACAGCGATGGCTGGAGCGACACCGCCGCGTTCCTCGACCGCCGTATCGATGATGTCATGCAGATCGAAAAAGTGAAGGCGAAGCTGCGGGGCGACCCGACGCGCCGGTTCAGCATGTCGCGCTTTCTGGGGCGTCTTCGCTACCCGCCCGCCGCCTGATCCGATAAAAGACTCGCGTCGGCTTCTTTTTATTGATAATCAGTCGCAATAATGAGCAAGCACGACCCCATGACCACGCTCGACCAGATGACGACCGGCGCTTCGGCGGAAGTGGCGGGTATCGACTGGGAGACGCTGTCGCCCCGTGACGCAGCGCGGCTGCGGAACTTCGGGTTCGATGCCGGCGTCACCGTCTGCCCGCTCCACCGTGCGCCTTTCGGCGCCGACCCGCTGGCCGTGAAGGTCGGGCGGATGACCGTTGCGATCCGCCGCGCCCATGCCGCCGCCGTGCGGGTGAAAGTGCGCCAAGCGGCGTGAACCAGGCACCGCTGATTGCAGTCGTCGGCAACCCCAATGCCGGCAAGAGCGCCTTGTTCAATGCGCTCACCGGCGCGCGACAGAAGGTCGGCAACTATCCCGGCGTGACCGTCGAGCGGCATGCGGGACGCTTCAGTTTCGAAAACGGGAGCCTCGCCGAACTGGTCGATCTTCCCGGCACCTACTCGCTGGACGGCAGCAGTCCCGACGAACTCGTCACGCGCAGCGTCGTGCTCGGCGAGGGCGAATACGAGCGCAAGCCCGACGCGCTTCTCGTGGTCGTGGATGCCGCCAACCTCGACAATCACCTTCGTTTCACGCTCCAGCTGATCGACCTTGGGCTGCCGACGGTCGTCGCGCTCAACATGATGGACCTCGCGAAGCGCGACGGGCTCGAACTCGACGCCGCCGCGCTCGAACGCGAACTGGGCGTGCCGGTCATCGAGACCGTCGCGGTTCGCCGGCGCGGGATCGCCGAGGTCAAGGAAGCGCTGCGACGCGCTGCCGATGCTCCGCGCCCCAAGGAATGGGACGCCCCAGAAACCGATCCGCTGTCCTTGCAGAACCGCGCACGCGAGATCGCGATGGCCGCGATCGTGTCCGAAACGCCGACCCGCGTCTGGTCGCATCGGCTCGACGGGCTGTTCCTTCACCCGATCATCGGGCCTGCCATCCTCGCGGCGATCCTGTTCGTGATGTTCCAGGCCGTTTTCGCCTGGGCGGGCCCGCCTGCCGATCTTCTCGAAGGCCTTGTGGTCGCGGCCGGCACCTGGGTCGGCACCGCGCTCCCCGACGGCATCCTGCGCTCGGCGATCGTCGACGGACTGTTCGCGGGCGTCGGCTCGGTCGTCGTCTTCCTGCCGCAGATCATCCTCTTGTTCCTTTTCATCCTGATGCTCGAAATGTCGGGCTACATGGCGCGCGCCGCCTTTTTGATGGACCGGCTGATGAGCAAGGTGGGGCTCAACGGCTCCTCCTTCATTCCGCTTCTCTCGAGCTTCGCCTGCGCGGTGCCGGGCATCATGGCGACCCGCACCATCGAGGATTCCAAGGACCGGCTGACGACCATCCTGATCGCCCCGCTGATGACCTGTTCGGCGCGGCTACCGGTCTACACGCTGATCATCGCCGCCTTCATTCCCGACACGCTCGTGGCGCCCGCGATCGGGCTGCAGGGGCTGGTGCTGTTCGGTCTTTATCTCGCCGGCGTTCTCGGCGCGATGGCGGTCGCGGCGGTCCTTCGCCGCAGCGTCGTGAAGGGCGAGGGCGGCAACTTCATGATGGAGCTGCCCAAATATCAGATGCCGCGACTGGACGACGTCCTGATCGGTCTCTGGCAGCGGGCGTGGATCTTCCTCAAGCGTGCGGGCACCATCATCGCCGCGACGACCGTTATCCTGTGGGCCCTGGCGAGCTATCCCAAGGCGGGCCCCGGCGAGAGCCAGGTCGAGGCCTCGATCGCGGGGCATATCGCGAGCGGGATCGAAGTCGTGGTCGAGCCGATCGGGTTCAACCGCGACATCAGTCTCGCGCTCCTGCCCGCGATGGCGGCACGCGAAGTCGCGGTCGCGGCGATCGGTACGGTCTACGCACTCGATGCCGAAGACGATCAGGGGTTGCAGACACTGGAAGAACGGATCGCGGGCCGCTGGAGCCTCGCGACCGCGCTGGCCTTCCTCGCCTGGTTCGTCTTCGCGCCCCAGTGCGTTTCGACGATCGCGGTCACGCGGCGCGAGACCAACGGGTGGAAATGGCCGCTCTTCATGGTCGGCTACCTGTTCGCGATCGCCTATGTCGCGGCCGGCGCGACCTACTGGACCGCGGTTGCCTTCGGCCTCGGCTGACCCTCCCTAGAATTTCCCTGAAAAGTTGAAATAGACGATGCGCCCATATTCGCGGGCGCGTTCCTCGATGAACGCGATCGGTCCGTCGCGGCGATCGACGTAGACGATGCGTTCGTAGGCATCGCGCGTGTCGAACAGGTTGGCGACCCCCGCGCGGACCTGCAGGCCGAGCAGGTCCTTGTGCTCGACATACACCTCGCCGTTGGGCTGGCTCTGATAGCCGCGCGAATATTGATCGAGCTGGTAGCTGCCGTTGACGTGGAAAACGTTCACTGACGCCCCGTAAGCGATCATGCTGCCCGGAATGTCATGCCGGAACTGGACGCGGGCGTGGGTATATTCCTGATGGTTGAGGGGGCGACGCGTGAGCAGCAGCGGGTCGGTATAGCTCGAATTCCCCGTATGGGCATGAATGTCGAGCCGACCGCCCTTGACGCCAAGCGGCGCGAGCAGAAGCGTGCCGTCCGCGCCGACGATCCAGGCGGTCGCGTCCCCGGTGTTGCCGAGCGCCTCGGAAAATTCATCGACGGGCACGAAATCGATGACGTCCTCGATCCGCTCGCCCTGAATGTAGGTGGTGAGCGACCCCCATGGCCCCAGCTTCTTGACCGCTTCGAGCCGAGCGCGCCAACGCTGCGAGGGGACGAGGTCGGACGTGCTTTCGCGATCGTTGTTGTCCTGCACGTCGATGGACGCGAGGAAGTCGTAGAAGTCGAGCTGGTCGACGATCCGCTCGAGCTGGGCATTCACCGTCAGCGTGTCGCTCGCGCGCCAGTTGAGCGCCGCGGACCCCTTGGGACGGAAGTAGCCGCGCGATTCGGCATCGCCAGCCGTGATCCGGCTATATTCCGCGCCCGCGTTGAGCTGTAACGACAGCGTGTCGGAAAGCGGACGCGAAAGGCTCGCAATCGCGTCGGTGCGCAGTTCCTCGATGCGGTTGTCGGGAAGGCCGATCTGCTGTTCGGGCGCGCCGACGGGGCGGCGGAACAGGACGGCGGAGGATTCGAGGCTGTTATAGGCGCCCTCCACCGCGATCTCCATGTCGCTCTTGCCCATCTTCCAGCCATATTCGGAGCGCAGGATACTCTCGCTCTGGTCGGTCACCTGCTCGTAGCGCTGGAAGTCGCTGCCCACGACACCGAACTCGCTGTAGTTCGGCGAATGGTCGAGACGCTGCAGCCCGATCAGCTTGAGGCGTCCGCCGCCGAGGTCGAAGGCATAGTCGAGTCCGCCCTCCGCGTTCCAACCATCACTACCGCCGCGGAAGACTTCCCGGCTGGTGATCCCGTCGGCGGTGAGAACGTCGCCATCCACGCTCGAACGGAAGTCGACCATCTGGGCGGCAAAATTGAGATTGAGCACGTTACCGTTGGAGGCGGTGCGCCCGTAGGCCCCCGTCAAGCGCGGCTGGTCGCCATTGTAGCGGCCATATTCCTCGCGCGTGACCAACAGGTCTCCGGCGGCGGAATACACCGTTTCGGGGCCCCAGTGTCCGTTGCGGAAATGATTGGTGGCAAGGCTCACCGACCAATTGTCGTTGCTCCCCCCGCCCGAGACGCTGGCGTTGGAGTTGAACCAGGTATCTTCGAGACCCGGGCGCAGCTGGATATTGTGATTGAAGGTCCCGCTGATGGAGCCGGCTTCGTAGACGACATTGGCCACTTCGCCCGACAGGCCGGGAACGTCGAGCGTCGCTCCGTCGACGATCTCGATTCGAACGACCTTGTCGGCGGCAATGCGGCTCAGCGCGTCGAACGCGTCGTTGGACTTGCCCGAAACGCGCTCGCCGTTAACCAGCACGTTCTGGTTCGCCTGCCCCAGTCCGCGCCCCTGGTTGCCACCGCTGAGATTGAAGCCCGGAATGCTCTGGACCATGTCGAGCGCGGTTTGCGGCGCATATTGCTTGAGGTCGTCGAGCGTGTAGACGCGCGCGCTCTTCGCGGCATCGCCATCGGTGGCGACCGCGCTCGGCTCGTCGCCCTGTTGCGCATGGGCGGTCGTCGGAACGGCGAGGCTGGCGCCGAGGGCGAGCAAGGAAACGGTGGTGAAGCGCATGATCGGGATCCTGCTGTTTTAACCAATTACAACAGTAATCGCCGAGCCTCCGACAATCCGCCATCGCGTTTCGACGAACGGCACGGATTGACGACAATTGGCGGCGGGGAAGGGGTTAGAAGCTGCCCGACAGCGTGAAGCGTACCACGCGGCCGAACGCGCGATCCTGCCGTTCGATGAAGGCGATCGGGCCGTCGCGCCGATCGACGTAGGCGATCCGGTCGAACCGGTCGTTGGTCTGCAGGAGGTTCGAGATCTCGAGGTTGGCCTGCATGCCGCGCCACAGGTTCTTATGCTCGGCGAAGATGGAAACGCGCGGCCCGGCATTGAAGCGGTTGGTGAACTGGTCGAGCCGGTAATTGCCTTCCTCGTCCTCGGCATAGAAGCTGCCGCCGTAGGCGATGGCCGTGCCGGGCAGGTCGTGGCGGAAGTCGAAATTGAACCGCGAATAGGTCTGTCCGCCGAGCGCGCGGGGGGTCAGCAGCAGCGGGTCGACGAAGCGGCTGTCGCCGAACGAAACGTCGAAATCGAGCCGTGCGCCAGGCAGTCCCAGTGGCGCCAGCAGCAGCGTTCCTTCCCCGCCCGCGCTCCAGCGGGTGGCGTTGCCCGCATTGCCGAGCGCTTCGCGGTCGTCATCGATGGGAATGGCTTCGATGATGCCCTCGATCCGTTGCCCGGCGAGAAAGGGCGTCACGCTTCCCCATGCGCCCAGCTTGACGATTCCCTGCACGCGGCCAACCCAGCGCGTCGGCGGACGGATGGCATCGTTACGCGCGCGATCGGCGTCGTTCTGGATATCGACGGTGGCGAGGAAATCGAAGAAATTGAGTTGGTCGACCACGCGTTCGACCGAGGCGTCGACCGTCAGCCTGTCGCTCGCGCGCCAGCTCAGCGCCGCAGAGCCCTTGGGGTTCGCATAGGTCCGTGCTTCCCCGCCGTCGGCGACGATCCGCGATACTTCGCCGCCCGCGTTGGCCTGAAGCGACACGCGGGGGCCGAGCGGGCGCGAGAAGCTGACGATCGCCTCGGCCCGCTGCTCGGCAATCGTGTTGGGCGCAAAGTCCGTCGCCATTTCGGGGCCATCGACGGGAAGGTCGATGAACACCCCTTCGGAGTCGAGTTGGTTGAAGGCCCCTTCGAGCGAAAGCCCCCAGTCCGCCCCGCCGGTCGCCCAGCCATATTCCCCGCGCGCGATGCTCTCGCTTTCGTCCACGACCCGTTCGAACCGCGCGAAGTCCGCGCCGATCACGCCGAACAGGTCGCTGGTGGGAGAATGTTCGAATCGCTGGAGCCCGATGAGCTTGAGGCGACCGGCACCGAGGTCGAAGGCATAGTCTGCGCCCACTTCGAGGTTCCATTCGTCCTCGCTGCCCTCGAAGCGCTCATTTAAGGCGTCGCCCTCGACGGGGGCGATGGTGCCGTCGGTGCGGTTGCGCTGGACGCCCAGCCCGCCCGCGCCGCTCAGCGAGAGGTCGCTGCCGTCCGCGAAACGGCGCGTGTAGCTTCCCGACACCCGCGGGCGGAAACTGTCGTAACGCGCGACTTCCTCGCGGCTGACGAGCAAGGTGCCGTCGGGCGAGAAGAGCAGCTCGGGGCCGAAATTACCCTGCCGACGGCGATTGGTTTCGGCGGCCAGCGACCAGCGCTCGGCAACATCGCCGCCCGACAGGGTCGCCGACCCGTCGATGAAATTGTCAGCGATGCGTTCGCGCAACGTCGCCTGATAGCGCCACGTCCCGCTGACGCCGCCACCCTCGTAGACGACGTTGGCGACTTCGCCCGACAGGCCGGGGACGTCGAGCGTCGCCCCGTCGAGGATCTCGATGCGAACGACCTGGTCCGCGTCGATCCGCGACAGGGTCGAGATGGCGTCGTTGGTCTTGCCCGAGATGCGCTGACCGTTGACGAGCACGTTCTGGCTGGCCTGCCCCAGACCGCGGCTGCCCTGATCGCCGCTTTCCAGCGAGAAGCCCGGGATGCGGCGGACCATGTCGAGCGCGGTCTGCGGTGCGTAGCGGGCAAGGTCGGCAGGAGTGTAGATTCGCGCGCCACGCGCAGCGTCGGCGTCCTGCGCAGCGACGGGCGTGGGCAGGACGCATGCGGCCACGAGCACTGCGGATGAGAGAGTAAGAAAGGATGTCACGGTGCGCGCCATGGCCGATGAAGCGGACCTTGAAAAGCCGTCGCATGGGCCATGTCGGCATGGCGGGTTTCCAATGCGTCCCAGCCGTTCTATCCCCGTGTCAAAATCGCATCAGAGGAGAAAATCGATGGCCGGCGTCAACAAGGTGATCCTGGTGGGTAATCTCGGGGCCGACCCCGAAGCCCGCTCCCTCAACAATGGCGGCGAGGTCGTGAACCTTCGCGTCGCCACGAGCGAAAGCTGGAAGGACAAGGACGGCAATCGACAGGAGCGCACCGAGTGGCACCAGGTCGTGATCTGGAACGAGAATCTGGGCCGCGTGGCCAAGAATTATCTGCGCAAGGGCTCGAAGGTCTATCTCGAAGGTCAGATCCAGACCCGCAAGTGGCAGGACCAGACGGGCAACGATCGGTACACGACCGAGATCGTGCTGCAGCGCTATCGCGGCGAACTGGTGCTGCTCGATAGCCGCGACGGCGGCGGCGGCGGCGATTATGGTGGGGGAAGCCAGGGCGGCTATGGCGGCAGCGGCGGGCAGAGCGGCGGCGGCTATGGTGGCGGCAACGCCCCCCAGTCGCGCCCGCAACCTGCGACCTTCGACAACGACCTCGACGACGACGTGCCCTTCTAGGTCGCAAGGGCGGGGCTAGCCTCCGCCTTCCATCTTTTTCTTGAGTTCGGCGAGCGCGCCGAAGGCACCGGCCTCTTCCTCGGTGAGGACGCCTGCCGCCCGCAGCCGCTCGTCGGCGTCTTCGACGCGCGGATAGGGGTCGAGGGCAAGCGCGAGCGTGTCGATGATGGCGTCGCCCAAGCCGATCTGCCGCCCGTCGTGGAAGATCGTGTCGAGATCGTCCGACGCAAGTTCGATTTCCTCGTCCTCGCCATGCTCGGGTTGCGGCGCGAAGCGTAGCGAGAAAGGCTCGTCCACGCGCTCTTCGATGGGATCGCCGGTCGCGGTGCAGGCCTGTTCGAGCTCGGCTCGGACGGTGCCCTTGGCGGCGATCGTATCGCCGTCGCGTTCGAGCGTTGCATCGGCCTCGAAGCGGGAGAGCGACAGCAGCCCGAGCCGCTGAGCGATCTTCTGGCGCAGCGCCTCGTCGCCACGCAGTGCCACGCTTTGACCATCCTGGATCGTCGCGATCGAGACCGGGGCGAGCGGATCGCTCACAGGTCACCTCGCAGCAAAAGCGCATCGGATTCGCCCGCAATCCGTTCGGAAAAACGGCGCATCTGTTCGGCGGCATAGGTCAGCACCGGTTCCTCGATGTCGCCGTCGCGATAGACGCTGAAGCGCGTCGCCGCCGTCCAGGCGTCGCTCGATCCGTCCTCCTTGGCGCGCCGCCAGCGGTCGACCCGCGCGGCCAGCGCGCCGACGAGGCCCCGGACCTGTTTGCCGATCGTCGTGTCGAAGCCGATCTCGCGCATCTGCGCATCCATGTCGGCGATGAACCCTTCGGTGAGCGACACGCTGGCGCGAACCGCTTCCTCGCTGCCTTCTTCGAGGCGCAGGATCGTCAATGCCACGATACTCGACAGGAGCGCGAAACGCCCGTCCATGTCGTCGGGTACCTTGCCCTCGACATACCAATGCTTGTCGCGCGCCTCGCGGACGAGCGCCGCGTAGAGGCTCTGGGTGGCAGCCCCGGGAGGGGCGCGAAAAAGGTCGAGCAGCTTTTTCATATCCGGCTCCTGATCCGGTTCAGCACGCGCTCATCCATCGCGTCGCAGGGGGCGACAAGGCTTGCGCGCTTTCTTCTCTAGCCGCATAGTCCCGCGCATGTGCGGCCCGCAAGGGTTCGCGGTTCCAGAATAAGAAGGTTGCCCGCTCGATGACAGTGTTTCGCCGTATCGCCATTCTCGCCCTCGTCGGCAGCAGCCTTTCGGCCTGTGCGGGCATCCGCGACAACGAGGGCTATGTCTACAATCAGGAACTGACCCAATCGCTCGCCCCCGGCGTGGACAACCGCGACTCGGTGCGCGCCACCCTCGGCGAGCCGACCTTCACGAGCCAGTTCGAGGAAGGGGACTGGTATTATGTCAGCCGCCGCACCTCGACGTTCGCCTTTCGCCAGCCGCGCCTGACCGACACCCGCGTCATCCGCGTCTCGTTCGACGAAGCGGGCAATGTCGCCGCCGTGACCGAAACCGGGGAGGAGCGCGTCGCCTCGATCGATCCCGAAGGCGACGTGACGCCGACGCTCGGCCGCCAGCGGAGCTTCTTCGAGGAGCTGTTCGGCAACATCGGCTCGGTCAGCCAGGGCGGGATGGGACAGCAGCCGCCGCAGCAATAAGCATGGCAGCGATGGACGGCGGCGGGGCGACATAGTAGCCAGCCCCGCATGACCGCCATCCCCGAAGACCAGACCTACGCCGACTATCTGGGGCTCGATGCCCTGTTGGCGAGCCAGAAGCCGCACAGCGACGTGCATGACGAGATGCTCTTCATCGTCATCCACCAGACCAAGGAATTGTGGCTCAAGGAAATCCTCTACGAGCTCGATTATGCGTGCGAACAGCTGCGCGCCGATGCCTTCATGTTCGTCCACAAGGCCTTGTCGCGGGTCAGCCGGATCCAGACGGTGATGACCCTGTCGTGGGACATCCTCACGACGTTGACACCCTCCGATTACCTCAAGTTCCGCCATGTGTTCGGGTCGGCCTCCGGCTTCCAGTCGGCGCAGTTCCGCGCGGTCGAGTATCGCTTGGGATTGAAGGACGAGCGCTTCCTGTCGAACTACGAGGATGGCAGCGCGGAGCGGGCGAAGCTCGAGCGGGCGCTCGAGGCGCCGAGCCTGTGGGACGAGGCAGTCGCAGCGCTCGGACGGGCGGGCTTCGACGTGTCGGACGATGCCGCCGTCGAGGCGAGCTGGACGCAGATCTATCGCGATCCCGCGGCGTATTCGGGGCTCTACGGCCTTGCCGAGAAACTGGTCGATCTCGACGATGCGCTCGCCATGTGGCGGCACAAGCATGTCATCACGGTCGAGCGGGTCATCGGCGGGCGAAAGGGGTCCGGCGGATCGTCGGGGTCGGCCTATCTCCGCTCGACGCTGGAGAAGCGCGCCTTTCCCGCCCTCTGGTCGTTGAGGACGAGCCTGTGAGCCATAAACGCCTTTTCTCGCGAAGCCTGACCGCCGCGCCGGGGCGTCTGCACATGGCGGCGCACAGCCATCATCTGTGGCCCGACGCGAGCTTCGAGGGGCAGGTCGAATGCTGGGCCGACGCGGCACGCTTGGCCGATTCCAAGTGGGCACGCGTCATGGGGGAGGTGTGGCCCGAGGCCGCCGGCCATGTCGCGGCGGAACTCGGCATGGGCCGCGAGGCGCACGACCGCATCGTCTTTGCCGCCAATACGCACGACTTCATCGTCCGGCTCGGCGCGGCCTGTCCGCGTCCCGCCGGCGGGCCCTTGCGCATCCTCGCGAGCGACGGCGAATTCCATAGCGCGCGGCGGCAGTTCCTGCGCTGGATCGAAGCCGAGCAGATCGTGCTGGAGACGGTCGCGGTCGATCCGTTCGGCACGTTCGCCGAGCGGTTCCTCGAACGGGCGCGATCAGGCGATTTCGACCTCATCATGTGCAGCCAGGTACTGTTCGGGTCGGGGCGCGTCGTGACGGGGCTGGACGACATCGTCGCCCTTGCGGACCCCGAGGGTCCGTGGGTGGTGATCGATGGCTATCACAGCTTCATGGCGCTCGATGCGCCGTTTCCGGCTGCCTGGTCGGACAAGGCCTTCTTCCTCGGTGGCGGCTATAAATATGCGATGGCGGGCGAGGGAATGGGCTTCATGTCCTGCCCGCCGGGTTTCGGCGAGCGCCCGCCGGTCACCGGCTGGTTCGCCGAGTTCGAGGATCTCGACCTGCCGCCCGGGATGGTCGGCTATGCGCGCGACGCGATGCGCTTCATGGGGGCGACCTTCGACCCGAGCGCGCTCTACCGCTGGAACGCGATTCGCGCGATGCTGGCCGACGAGGGGCTCGATACCGCAACCATTTCGGCTGAGGTCGATGGCTTGCAGCAACAACTCGTCGAAGCCCTGGACGGCACCGTATTGGGTGCGGCCGAGCTGCTGAATCCGCTCGGTTCGTCGGACCATGCGCGCTTTCTCGGCTTTCGGCACGAGAAGGCCGCCGAATGGAGCGCGGCCCTCAAGGACGAGCAGTGCCTGACCGACGTGCGGGGCGATGTACTGCGGGTCGGCCTTGGCCTCTATCATGACGCCGACGATATCAACGCGTTCGTCGCGCTCGTGCGGGCGCTCTAGCCTTTCCGGAGCCCGTCCGCGATGAGCGACCGGGCGATCGCGGCGACCTTGGCCGGGTCCTCGCGCTCCCAGACGCTGAACCGAAGACCGAGGAATACGTACATTCCCATCACCGCCCAGGCGCGGATTTCGGCCTCGATATCGCTGTCCGCCGGCGCGATCCCCCCACCGCCCGACAAACGGTCACGAAGGCGCGCGGCCGTCCCCCGGTAGTGACGCTCGAAGCCGTCGGGGTCGACGAATTCGGCCTCGTCGATGATGCGATAGACCTCGGCATGTTCGCCCGCGAAATCGAGGAAAGCATGGAGCGCGACTTCCTCGCGCCGGAGGGCGTCGTCGAGGCCTGCGATCGCAGGTGCCACCGCGTCCGCGACACGCTGCGACATGTCCGCCACCAAGGCGGCGAACACTTCCTCCTTGCTGTCGAAATAGGTGTAGAAGGTGCCGAGCGCGACCTCGGCGCGGGCCGTGATCGCGACGATCGAGGTTTCGGAAAAGCCCGTTTGTCCGAACTCGATTCGTGCCGCGTCGAGGATCTTGGCGCGGGTGCGCTGGCCGCGTGCGGTCCGCGGGGTCTTGGGACCCGCGGAGCCGTGGCTCCGCCCCGATGATGCGCCTTCGGCCATGTGCTTTTCTCGCTCCCCCATACCGTCCGCATAACCGAAGTTGAAAGATGGTTCAACTTTCAGTAAGGAGGGCTGCATGTCGTTCGTGGAAGTCAGGCCGCGGACGAGGAGAAAACAGGGGAGGAACCTTGAGATGACGATGATCACGACGATTCGTGCGGGGCTGTTTGCGGGCGCCGCGGGCTTGGCGATGCTGGCGATGCCGGCGCAGGCGCAGCAGTCGGGCCAGCCCGACGAGGATGCCGACGGGGCACCGGTCGCCAACGAGGACGAGGATGGCGGCGCCATCGTCATCACCGCGCGCCGCCGCGCCGAGAGCCTGCAGGACGTGCCGCTGGCCGTCACCGCCTATACGGGCGAGACGCTCGAGCGCGAGGCGGCGCTCGATATCACCGACATTGCCGACACGACACCGAACGTGACGCTGGAAGCCTCGCGCGGGACCAACTCGACGCTCTCGGCCTTCATCCGCGGCGTCGGCCAGCAGGATCCGGTCGCCGGTTTCGAGCAGGGCGTCGGCATCTATCTCGACGACGTCTACCTCAACCGCCCCCAGGGAGCGGTGCTCGACATCTACGACGTCGAGCGGATCGAGGTGCTGCGCGGCCCGCAGGGTACGCTCTACGGCCGCAACACGATCGGCGGCGCGGTCAAATATGTCACCAAGCGGCTGCCCGAGGGGCCGGCCCTCTCGGCGCGCGCGACGATCGGCACCTATGGGCAGACCGACCTCGTCGGCAAGTTCAGCTACGGCACCGAAGGGGCGCGTTTCGGCTTCGGCACCGCCGTCTTGCAGAACGACGGCTTCGGCACCAACCTCACCACGGGCGAGGAGAATTACAACAAGGAGATCGCCGCCATTCGCGCGAGCGCCGAGTTCGGGCGCGAATATGATTTCCTGCTGCGCATCGCCTATGATTACACCAACGACGACAGCAATGCGCGCGGGGGCTCGCGGCTCATCCCGGGCCTCGTGTCGGGCGCTCCGCTGCTCGACGACGTCTACGACAGCCGCGGCGGCCTGACCGATCCGTTGCAGGAAGTGTCGGCGCAGGGCGTGTCGGGGAACCTCGAAATTCCGCTGTCGGAAAATCTCACGTTCCGTTCGATCAGCGCATGGCGTGAGGATGTGAGCTACACGCCCATCGACTTCGATACCCTGCCCGCGGTCGATCTCGACGTCCCCGCGATTTACGAGAACGAGCAGCTGAGCCAGGAATTGCAGCTGCTGTTCGAGAGCGATCGCATCAACGGCCTCATCGGCGGCTACTATCTCGATGCCGATGCCTACACGGTCTTCGACGTGCGGCTGTTCACGGCATTGAACGGTCTCACCGCGCTGACGCAGGGCGAGGTCGGCACCAAGACCTGGGCGGTCTTCGGCGACGTAACCTTCGACATCACCGAGCAGCTCGCGCTGTCGGTGGGTGCACGCTACACCGACGACAGCCGCGACAGCACGGTGTTCCGCGAAACCTATCTGGGTGGCGGTTCGCCGATCTTCGGCGGCGCCGGGATCGTCTTCGCGACGACCTCGGACTTTACCGGCGAGCGCACCGATACGGCGTTCACGCCGCGTGCCTCGATCAGCTTCAAGCCCAACGACAACCACAATTTCTATGCGAGCTATTCGCAGGGCTTCAAGGGCGGCGGGTTCGACCCGCGTGGTCAGTCGAGCGCCGCGCCCGACCTCGATGGCGACGGCACGGTGAGCGGTGCGGAAGTCTATGACTTCTTCGCCTTTTCGCCGGAAGAAGTGACAAGCTACGAACTGGGTTGGAAGGGCTCCTTCGCCGACGATCGTGTCTATGCGGCGATCGCGGTGTTCCAGGCCGATTACAACGACATCCAGATTCCCGGGTCGATCGGGGTGACCGATGCGCTCGGCAATCAGAACTTCATCGGCATCACGACCAATGCCGCCGAAGCGCGCATCCGCGGGTTGGAATTCGAGGGCAATGCGACGCTGTTCGGCGACCGTACGACGAGCCGCCTGAATTTCGGCTGGTCGCTGGGCCTGCTCGATGCGGACTTCCTCGAATATATCGATGCGCGCGGCATCGACGTGGCCGACAACCGGACCATCCAGAACACGCCCGACATGACTGCGAGCGGGACGCTGACCTACTTTCAGCCGATCGGCGATGGCGAACTGATTGCCAACACGACGGTCTCCTACCGCGGCGACAGCCAGCAGTTCGAGCTGGCCTCGCCGCTCGATCAGGAGGGCTTCGCGCTGTGGGATGCGGGGGTCACCTACGAGCTGCCGGGCGGCAACTGGACGCTCGGTGTCTACGGCAAGAACCTCACCGACGAGCGCTATATCGTCTCGGGCTACAACTTCCTCGCGCAGGATCCCGATACGGGCGAATTGCTCGGTAATGCGGCGGGCAATTACATCCCGACGCTGGGCACCGAGGGGACGCTGACGGCCTATTACGGCAATCCGCGTCAGGTCATGGCAACGGTGGGCTATCGCTTCTAGCCACCATGGGCTTAGAGTAGCGGGCCGCCGTCTCCCAGATCGAGGCGCGCGGCCCGTCGTTTTTGGGGAGGGGATGCGTGATGAGTGAAGCGGTCGACAGAAGATCAGGGCCGAGCGCCAACGTCGTTTTGGGCATGCTGCTCATCGCCTACATCTTCAACTTCCTCGACCGGCAGATCCTCGGCATCCTTGCCCAGCCGATCAAGGACGACCTCGGGCTCAGCGACGCTGAATTCGGTGCGGTCGGCGGGTTGGCCTTCGCGCTACTCTACAGCTTCCTCGGCATCCCGCTCGCGATGCTGGCGGACCGCACGAGCCGCTCGGGCGTGATTGCGGGTGCGCTGACGGTCTGGTCGGGCTTTACCGCCTTGTGCGGGACGGCGACCAATTTCTCGCAGCTTTTTCTCTATCGGCTCGGCGTGGGTATCGGCGAGGCAGGCGGCGTGGCACCGTCCTATGCACTGATCGCCGATTATTTCCCGCCGCAACGCCGTGCGCGGGCGCTGGCGATCTTCTCGCTGGGAGTGCCGGTGGGCCTGGGGGCGGGTACCATCTTCGGCGCCTATATCGCCGAAGCGGTCAACTGGCAGACGGCGTTCATCGTCATGGGGATCGCGGGCATCGTCTTCGCGCCGATCTTCAAGCTGGTAGTGAAGGATCCGCCGCGCGTCGGCGGCCAGAAATCGACGTTCGGCGAACTGATGGGCGTCTTTCCGCTGATCGCGCGCAAGTCGACCTTCTGGTTGCTGGCGTTCGGCGCCTCGCTGTCGAGCCTGTGCGGGTACGGGCTCGCGATCTGGATTCCGAGTGTGCTTATCCGCTCGTTCGACATGAGCCTGATCGGCGCGGGCCAGTTCATGGGCTCGCTGTTGCTCGTCGGTGGCACCGCGGGCGTGTTCCTCGGCGGCTGGTTGGCCGACCGGCTCGGACAGCGCGACAAGGCGTGGTACGCCAAGCTGCCGGCGATCGCCTGGCTGATTACCGCGCCGCTCTATGCCCTGGGATTGCTGAGCGAGAATCTGACGCTGATCTGGTGTCTGCTGCTCATTCCCAATGCGCTCAACATTCTCTGGCTCGGGCCGGTGACCACCGCGATCCAGCACATCGTGGCGCAGCCGTTGCGCGCGACCGCGAGCGGGGCGTTTCTCCTGATCAACAATCTCATCGGCCTCGGCGTGGGGCCGCTGTTGATCGGCGCGATCTCGGACGCACTGCGCGAGACCTATGGCGCCCATTCGCTGCGCTATGCCGCGCTCGTGGTGCTTCTCTTCTACTTCGTTGCGGCGGCGCTCATGTGGATGGCCTCGCGCCGGATCTCACGCGACTGGGTCGACGATACAGCGCTTCCCGCCTGACGCAGATCAAGGAACCGGATGGCTCCTCACGCGGTTGAACCCGCTTGAAGGAGACAGATGCCATGAAGAGTATCGTATTGGCGGCGGGCGTTGCGGCGCTCGCGATTTCGACCCCCGCGCTCGCCCAGCCGGAAGGCAAGGGCAAGCCCGAGAAGTCCGAGCGCGGCAACGGCAATGGTGGCCAGAAAGCGCGCGGCAACGGAAACGGTAACGGCAACGGGCGCGGCAACGGCAATGCCGGCCAGGATGTCCGCAAGGCCGTCAAGGCGCAGCGGCAGGACGCACGACAGGAAATGCGCGCGCGCGGCCAGGAAAAGCGCGAGCGTGTCCAGAACAATGCGCGCGAGCGGCGTCAGGATGTGCGCGAGGTCTATCGCGATCGGCGGGGCGGCGGCAACGACCGCATCGTCGAGCGCGTCGTCAACCGCGACATCCCGATCTATCGCTACGGCGACCGCTACGACAGCAATTACCGGAGCGACTGTCCGCCGGGCCTCGCCAAGAAGAACAATGGCTGCCTGCCGCCGGGACAGGCGCAGAAGCTGACCGGCCAGCGGTTCGAGACGCGCTATGCGGATCGCGAACTCTTCGGTGCCTATCGCGACTGGTACGGCCGCGATAACGACTATCGCTACCGGATCGGGGACGATTTCCTCTACCGGATCGGCGCGGGCGACCTCATCGACGGCCTCATTCCGCTCTACGATCGTCGGGGCTATTACTATCCCGTCGGATCACGCTATCCGCAGGCCTACGACAGCTACAATCTGCCGTATCAGTATCGCGGCTATTACGACGATCCCTACTATCGCTACGGCGACGGCGCGATCTATCGGATCGATCCGCAGACGCAGCTTATCCAGTCGGTCGTGTCGCTGCTGACGGGAGACGTAGCGGTGGGCCAGCCGCTGCCGAGCACCTACTCGGTCTACAACGTGCCCTCGCGCTATCGCAGCCAATATTACGACAGCCCGGACAATTACTATCGCTACAGCGACGGCTATATCTACCGGGCCGACCCCACCACCATGCTCGTCACCGAAATCATCAAGGCGATCGTCTAATGAAGCTACTTTCTACTCCCCTGCTCCTCGCGACCGCGGCGGGGCTTTCGCTGGCCGCCTGCAATAACGACGCGGGCGAAGAGGAAAGCGTCACCGAGGCCGAGGTCGAGACGACCACGCTGACGGGCGCGATCCCCGCCGACAGCCGTTTTGCCGCCGCTCTCGAAAAGGCGGGGCTGGCGACGCTGTTCGAGGGGCCCGAGCCCTATACGGTGCTCCTCCCGCCCGACGACGCCTTCCCCGAGGAACTGCCCGAGGACGGCGAGGAACTGGCTTCGATCCTCACGATGCACATTTTGCCGGGCACCATTCTGGCCGAGGACATCCAGGCGGCGCTCGATCGCGAGGAAGGTGCGAGCCTCGAACTGCCCACCTACGGCGGTTCGAACCTGACGGTAACCTCGGGTGAGGGCGGGCTGATGGTTGCGGTCGACGGCGGGGAGGCAGTGCGGTTGGTTCCGGGCGAACAGACGCTCGAGAATGGCGCCCTCCACCGCATCGACGGACTGCTGGTTACAGGCTGAACTAGACGCGCAATTCCCTCCAGAACGGAGGGGATTGCGCGCACTGCCGAGGGCCAAACGCGCTATGATCGTCTCTCCCCTGAACGTGGAGGAGACGGCTCTTGGGTTCGTTGGACATTCGATATGGCGCTTCTCTTGAACGCTACGGATCTTCGGGATCAGGCAGCGATGGCTTCAGCCTTGGCCTGATCGAAGAACTTGCCAACGCGCTTTTTGGTATCGACCCGCTTTTCGGCGCGTCGGGATTGGCCGTCGTCCTTTTCGTCGCTTGCGGCGGCGCTTTCTATTACCGGTCGCGTGCACGCGCCGCGATCCGCGATGCAGCGACGCTCCATATGACGCTCGACCGTATCGCCGAGCCCTGCGAGATCGCGCTGCTGCGTTGCGATCTGGAGGGTATTCCTCGATGGGCAAACGCCGCCTTCGTCGCGCTGGCGGGTGGGGCGATCGGTAGCGAGCGACTGGCGCGCTGGCCCGAACGGCTGGAACTTGAAGATGCCGAACAGTTCGATCGCGCCTTCGCGCGCGTTCGCGCGACGAAGCAGGCCGTAGCATGCTTCGTGCGCGCGGATGCCCGTGGCGCCGCGCGCCGCTATCGGGCGCGGATCGACCCGTTGATCGCCGACGACCGATGCACCGGCTATCTGGTCGCGCTGACGGATCAGACGAAAGACGAACGCAGCGCGGAGGCGGTCGCCCGCAGCGAGGCGCTTTATCGTCTGGTCGCCGAGAATACGCGCGACATCATCATGCGGCTTTCCCTCGATGGCGTGCCGCTGTTCGTCTCGAGCGCGGTGAAACGCGTCCTCGGCGCTCCGCCCGCCGCGTTCGTCGGTCGTAGCCTGCGACAAAGCGTGCATCCCGGTGACTGGACCATGTTCGAGCGGCTGCTCGGCGAACTCCCGATCGGAGGAGAACTTCCCGAATTGCGGTTTCGCCAGCGACGGGCGAGCGGTGACTGGGTCTGGCTCGAGGCGACATTCCAGCCTGTGTTCGAGGAGAGCGGTGAACCGCGCGAGGTGATTGCGACGGTGCGCAACATCCATCGCCGCCAGCTTGCCGAGCAGATCGTGTTCGAAAGCACCGCCAAGCTGCGCGAGAGCAACCGCTATCTCGCGCTTGCCGAAGAGATGGCACAGATCGCGCACTGGCGTCTGTCCATCGAAGACAGCGGGTTCGACCACGGTCACGGTCTTTTCCGGATGAGTGGTAGCATCCCGGGCCGCCCGCTCCGATCGCGCGACCTGTTGCGAAAGCTGAGCGCAAGCGATCGCAGGAAACTCCTCGCGGCGCTTCGGGAAACGCGACTTCGGCGCGCTGCGATCGATTGCACGATCCATCTCGAAGCGCCCGGGCCGGGCGACCGCCAATTGCGCATCGGAATGCAGGCGGAACGCGACCGTAGTGGCACCGTCACCGGCTATCACGGTATCGTTCATGACGAGACCAGGGCTGCCGAAGCCCATGCCGAGCTTGTCCGCACCCGCGACGAAGCGCGCGCGGCGGTAGACGCGCAAACCGCTTTTTTCGTGAGTCTCGTCGAGGAGATCCGTACGCCGCTCGACGATCTGATCCTGACGGTCGATCGTCTCCGTGCGACCGACGATCCCGAAGAGCGAGACGACAACCATGGTTTGCTCAAACGGCGCGCCGAGCATCTGGCGGCGCTGCTGGAAGACCTCGAAGATCTCACCGCCCTCGATCAGGACCAGCTGCACCTTAGCTCGTGCGGCTTCCGTTTCGAGGACGTCGTGGCCGAGGCGGTGTCGATCGTCGAACCGAAAGCTCGGCAGAAGGGGGTGTGCCTCAAGGTCGAGGAGGCGATCGGCGCGCCGGTGGCCGTGCGAGGCGATCCCGTTCGACTACGGCAGGCAATCGGCAATCTGCTCGCGCATGCTGTCGACCGTTCGCCGGCGGGCCTGGTACAGGTCACGCTCGACGTGCGCTCGCGGATCGATCTGCAGCGATGGCGCGTCGAAATCCGCGAGCGGGGTTCGGCCATGAAAGACGAGGAGCTTTGCGGTCTTTTCGACGCATTCTCCTCGCAAGAGTCGGCGGATTGCGGGACCCCCGGGAGGGGGCGGCTCGGTCTCGCGATCGCCAGCCGGATCGTGTCGGCGATGGGCGGTGAACTGTCGGCCACCAGCGCGTTGGGAGGCGGGATCGTCTACGCTTTCGAACTGTTGCTTCCGGTCGCCGACCTTCCCGTTTCGCTGGAGAGTAGCAGCCCGAAAATGCATGACAATCGCGATGGCCGTTCGCTCGATCTGCTGGTGGCCGAAGACAATCCCCTCAACCGCAACATGCTGGTGACCATGCTCGAGACACTCGGCCACCGCGTGAAGGCCGTGAGGGACGGAAGCGCGGCGGTGCGGGCATCGCGGCGTGATGCTTATGACGCGGTCATTCTCGACATGCAGATGCCGGAGATGGACGGAGTCGCGGCAAGCCGTCAGATCCGCCGGGATGCGGGGGAGGGAAAACGTGTGCCGATTATTGCACTGACGGCGGACGCGTCGACCGAGCGGCGGCGATTCTACGAAAGCGCAGGGCTCGATGCCTTTTTGACAAAACCCGTCGATAGCGGGCGGCTGGCGCGCACCCTGGTTGAACTGACGTCGCCTTCCCGGGCGGAAGACCGCGCGAGAACGGAGGGCGCGGAATCAGTTCGTCCCTATCGTGGAGCGGCCTCGGACGCCGGGGACGCAGCCGAGGAAGACGCTGTCCTCTTCGACCAAGACCGCATCGATGAATTGCGGAGCGTCCTCGGCGCAGCGCGTTTCGAAAATCTGATCGGACTTCTCAAGGTCGAGCTCGAGTTGCGTCCCGACCAACTGCGCGCGGCCTTCGACGAGCGGGACACCGATCGCGTGCGCGCAGAGGCGCATAGCCTCAAGGGTGCAGCCGCCAGTGCGGGGGCGAGCGCCGTTTGCACATTGGCCGCAAGGATCGAGAGCGAGGACGAGCCTGTCAGCCTGCCGGGCCTGCTCGACCGTCTCGACACACTCGCCATCGCAACGCTGGCCGCCATCGAGGATCTGCTCGGGAGCGACCCGGTCGTCTTGCGACAGGCGTGATCATGTGCCCGGCATCGCGCGGCCTGCCTTGCGCCATGCCGGACTTGGGACGGCAATGGCGCTGCTGGGTGGGCGCGGGATCGATCACGCCATGGCGGCTCCAATATCGACCGGCCGAAGCCCGCAACTGGGGAGACTCGCCGAGAACGCGCAGGATTTGCACTAGCGTGCGCGCGCGGCCTCGTTATAACCTGTGGCTCACTTCTTTTTTCGACCAGAATTCGGGGGCGGTTACGCGATGAAAGCGACGTTGGAACGGGCGGTTCTCCTGAAGAGCCTCAGCCATGTTCAATCGGTGGTGGAGCGACGCAACACCATCCCCATCCTCTCCAACGTGCTGTTGCAGGCTGACGAGGGTGGCGGCCTGCGGCTGATGGCCACCGACCTCGACTTGCAGGTCGACGAGACCGTCGAGGCGAGCGTAAGCCAGTCGGGCGCGACCACCGTGCCCGCGCACACCCTGTTCGACATCGTCCGCAAGCTGCCCGACGGCGCGCAGGTCGAGCTGACCGCCGCCGACGGGAAGATGCAGGTCGTTGCAGGCCGTGCGCGCTTCAATCTCCAGACGCTGCCGCGCGACGACTTCCCGGTCATCGCCGAAGGCGAACTGCCGACCCGGTTTGAACTCCCGGGCGCGACGCTCCGCCAGATCATCGACAAGACGCGCTTCGCAATCTCGACCGAGGAAACGCGCTATTATCTCATGGGCATCTTCTTTCACGTCGACGGCGACAAGCTCAAAGCCGCAGCGACCGACGGTAATCGTCTCGCGCGCGTGACGGTCGACAAGCCCGACGGTGCGGACGGCATGCCCGACATCATCGTGCCGAAGAAGTGCGTCGCCGAACTGCGCAAGCTCCTGGACGAGGTCGAGGGCAGCGTCGAAGTCTCGCTGTCGGACAGCAAGATCCGCTTCGGCCTTGGATCGGCGACGCTCACCAGCAAGCTTATCGACGGCAAGTTCCCCGACTATAATCGCGTCATTCCGACCGCGAACGACAAGCTGATGAAGATCGATCCCAAGAGCTTCCTCTCGGGCGTCGATCGCGTCGCGACCATCGCCAACGAGAAGACCCGTGCGGTCAAGCTGGCGGTCGAGGATGACAAGCTGACGCTGTCGGTGACCAGTCCCGAAAATGGCGTCGCGACCGAGGAAGTGCCCGCCGACTATCGCGCCGACAGGCTCGAGATCGGCTTCAACTCGCGCTTCCTCATGGACATTCTTCACGAGATCGAAGGCGACACGGTCGAGGTGCATTTCGCCGATGCGGCTGCGCCGACGCTGCTGCGCGAAAACGACCAGAGCCCCGCGCTCTACGTCGTCATGCCGATGCGAGTCTAAGCTGCCGAGCTCAAGGCAGGCGACGCGAAGCAAGCTCGGCTTGAGCGAAGATACAGCACAGACCGGACGGCCTGCGCTCATCGATCGGCAGGACCGACGGCGCGGGCCGTGCCGCGCCGCCTCGCGATGGTGCATCGGATGATCACCCGCCTCGCACTCACCGACTTTCGCAACCACGCTGACACCCTGCTCGAGCCCGCGCGAGGATTCACCATTCTCACCGGCCCCAACGGCGCGGGCAAAACCAATATTCTGGAAGCCGTTTCGCTGCTCGCCCCAGGGCGGGGGATGCGGCGGGCGGCCTTGTCGACCATGGCGCGCGACGGCGGGACGGGCGGCTTTGCGATCGCGGCGCGCCTCGACGACGGCACGCAGGTCGGCGTGGGAACACAGGCTGCCAATCCCGACCGGCGGATCGTGCGGATCAACGAGGCCAATGCCCCCGCTTCCGCGCTCGCCGAACGCCTTGCGATCCTGTGGCTGACCCCCGCGATGGATCGGTTGTTCCTCGAGGGCGCGAGCGGACGGCGCGCGTTTCTCGACCGGCTGACGCTGGCGCTGGAGCCGGGCCACGGGCGGATCGCGACCGCTTACGAACAGGCGATGCGCGAGCGCAACCGGCTGTTGTCGGAGGAGGCAGCGCCCGACGCGCGGTGGCTGGAGGCCATCGAAGCGCGTATGGCCGAGGCGGGTCACGCGCTTCACGATGCGCGCCTTCGGACGGTCGACGCCCTGTCGCAAGCCCAGCAGGATGATCCCGATTTCCCCCGTGCGGCGCTGGCGCTCGACGGGTTCGATGGCACGGCGCTGCGGCCCTCGCTTCGCGATGGACGCCAGCGCGATGCCCGGGCGGGTCGCACGCTCGTCGGTCCGCACCGCGTCGATCTTTCGGTTGCCTACGCCGCCAAGAACGAACCCGCCGCGCAATGTTCGACCGGCGAGCAGAAAGCCCTGTTGCTGGGCATCGTGCTGGCACACGCCGCGCTGGTCGAGGAACGGCGGGCCATGGCGCCGATCCTCCTGTTCGACGAGGTCGCGGCGCATCTCGATCCCGAGCGACGCGCGACCTTGTTCGCGCGCCTCTCGGGTCGGGGGCAGGTCTTCCTGACTGGCACCGAGGCCGCGCTGTTCGACGCCATCGGCGAGGAGGCGGCGCGCTTTACCGTGCGCGGTGGAACGGTCCTGCGGGATTAGTGTCGCCGAACGCGCGCTCGTGCGCGTCGCGCAACCGCTGCTCGTCGATTTCGTCGTCGAGGGCTTTCATCGACCGGTCGAATGCCTCGCGTGCGATGTTGCGAAAGGCATCGGTCCGTCCGTCCAGCCGCGCGTGAACGGCGCCGAGAACCTCCTGCACCCGCAAATGCACCTCGACCAGCGCGGCACCGTCGCGGGCGATCGGCACGATGAGGTCGCGGACCATTTCCTCGAGGCTGAGGCCCGGTTCGACGAGCCGGTCGAGGCCGCGCTCCACCGCCGTCTCTTCATCGTCGTCGGCATTCAGGTGGTCGATGAACGTGTCGAATACGCGCAAGCCCGACGACAGGACCGAGATGGCCGTGCCGGGGTCGTTGACGGCCGGCGACAGCGCACGGCTTGCGATCTCCCCGAGCACGACCACCCCGAAGCGCGGATCCTGATCGAAGTCGCGTGCATCCGACACGGTAAAGCGGCTCCGCAGCTTGTCGGCGATCTCCTTGCATTCCTCTTCGTCGCTGGGCTCGCTTTCGAGCCAGACCAGCGCGCGCGTGCGATCGACGAAGGTCCCCGAGGGGGCCACGAGATGGACGTCGATGTCGCATTTATCCGCGATTTCACTGAGACGCTTGCGATCGACGTGCGCAACATAGCCGGTGCGCGAGGGGCAGACGCTCATGACGGCATCGGAAGGCGGGTGGCGATTGCTCTTTCCCTCGATGTCGAGCGGGCCCTTATAAAGGTCGAGCGCGTGGCGTGCCTTGTCCTCGACGCGCTCGATCGTGTCGGCCATCCGGCCGAAGTGGGTGAGCTGGCCGATCCAGTGGAGCAGCACCACGACGATCCAGATGATGACGCCGATGGTACCGATGAGGAGGACGGCGCGACCCTGGACGCCGTAGAAGCCGGTCTTGAGCGCGATGATGCCCACGATGGAGAAGAGGAAGGCCCCCAGGAAGGTCGAGAGCGCGTTCTGCGCGGCAGCGTCCTCGACCAGCAGTTCGGTGGCGCGCGGCGTTCCCGACTGGCTGGCGCCCGAGAAGGCGGTCACCATGGCGGTCAGCGAGAAGGTCGTCACCGCGAGCATCGAGGAGGCGAGGACGGTCAGGATATTGTCGACCGCGCTCGACCCGATCTTGCCGAATTCGTAGGGAATGAGCGGCGCGATGAACGGGGCCATCAGCGCGAGCAGCACCGACAAAGCGCCGATCAGTGCGGCACGAAACCAAATGCGTCGGCCCAGCCGGGCGATGAAGAAGCGCCATTGTGGCATCGTTTGTTGCCCCCTTTCTCGTCGCCATTAACGCGCCGGATGAGGATTGGCCGCATTGCGCCCTTTTTTCGCGGACAAAAGCCGGCGAAAAGGGGCCAAAAGCCTTGGCCGGAGGGCTCGATTCTGCCATATATCGTGGATGGAAATCCCGGCCACCGATCCCCATATCGACACGGCACGATCGTGCCCTCTCCGGCCTCTCTCATCTCATTGAAAAACAAACGAAATCCATATGGCTAACGAACAGAACCAATCCGCTTACGGCGCCGACAGCATCAAGGTGCTCAAAGGCCTCGACGCGGTCCGAAAGCGGCCGGGCATGTATATCGGCGATACCGACGACGGGTCGGGGCTTCATCACATGGTCTTCGAGGTGTCGGACAATGCCATCGACGAGGCGCTGGCGGGGCATTGCGACCGGGTCTTGATCACGCTCAATGCGGACGGGTCGGTGAGTGTCGAGGACAATGGCCGCGGCATTCCCGTCGACATGCACAAGGAAGAAGGCGTCAGCGCCGCCGAGGTCATCATGACCCAGCTGCATGCAGGCGGAAAGTTCGAGAACACCAGCGACGAGAACGCCTACAAGGTGTCGGGCGGGCTCCACGGGGTGGGTGTTTCGGTCGTCAATGCCTTGTCGGAATGGCTCGAATTGACCGTCTGGCGCGACGGCAAGGAGCATTGGATGCGCTTCGAGCATGGCAATGCGGTCGAGAGCTTGCGCGTGGTGGGCGATGCCGAGAACAAGAAGGGCACCAAGGTCACCTTCCTGCCGTCGGGAGAGACGTTCAAGACGACGGAGTTCGACTTCGATCGGCTCGAGCACCGCTTTCGCGAACTCGCCTTCCTAAACTCGGGCGTGCGGATCCTGCTCGCCGACGAGCGACACGACGAGCGCAAGGAAGTCGAGATGTATTACGAGGGCGGGATCGCCGCCTTCGTCGAGTATCTCGACCGCGCCAAGACCGCGCTGATCGAACCGATCGCCATCACCGGCCAGCGCGACGATATCGGCATCGAAGTCGCGCTCGAATGGAACGACAGTTACTATGAGAATGTCCTCGCCTTCACGAACAACATTCCCCAGCGCGACGGCGGCACCCACCTTGCCGCCTTTCGCTCGGCGCTGACGCGCACGCTCAATGGCTATTCCGAGCAGACGGGGCTGTTGAAGAAGCAGAAGGTCAGCCTGACGGGCGACGACATGCGCGAGGGGCTGACCGCGATCGTCTCGGTCAAGCTGCCCGATCCCAAGTTCGGATCGCAGACCAAGGACAAGCTCGTCAGCTCGGAAGTGCGTCAGCCCCTCGAAAGCCTGATGAGCGACAAGCTTCGCGAATGGCTCGAGGAAAATCCCGAGCCCGCCAAGGCAATCATCCAGAAGGTGATCGACGCTGCCGCCGCGCGCGAGGCCGCGAAGCGTGCGCGCGAAATGACCCGCAAGGGCGCGATGACGGTGGCGAGCCTGCCGGGCAAGCTGGCGGACTGTCAGGAAAAGGATCCGTCCAAGTCCGAACTGTTTCTCGTCGAGGGCGATTCGGCCGGTGGCTCAGCCAAGCAGGGCCGCGACCGCAAGACGCAGGCGATCCTGCCGTTGAAGGGCAAGATCCTGAACGTCGAGCGCGCGCGGTTCGACCGCATGTTGTCCTCGAAGGAGATCGGCACGCTGATCCAGGCCTTGGGAACAGGGATCGGGCGCGAAGACTTCAACCTCGAGAAACTGCGCTATCACAAGATCGTGATCATGACCGACGCTGACGTCGACGGCGCGCATATCCGCACCCTGCTGCTGACCTTCTTCTACCGCCAGATGCCCGAGCTGGTGGAAGCGGGAAATCTCTACATCGCACAGCCGCCGCTTTACAAAGTCGGGCGCGGCAAAAGCGAAGTCTATCTCAAGGATGATGCGGCGCTCGACGAATATCTCGTCAATGCGGGCATCGAGGGTCTCGTGCTCGATGCATCCGACGGCCAGCATACGGGTCCCGGCCTGCACGATCTGGTCACGCAGGCGCGGCGCATGCGCACGCTTTTGGGCTACGCGCCGCGCCGCTACGAACCCGAAATCATCGAAACGCTTGCGCTAGCCGGCGCGCTCGATCCCGACCTGTCGGGCGAGAGCCTGGCCGACGCGGCCGGGCGTGCCGCGGGGCGGATGCAGTTGATCGATGGGGAAGCCGAATGGTCGAGCGAGATCGACGGCGACGACCTCATCCTAAGACGCGACTGGCGCGGAGTGACCGATGCCGTGCGCGTCAATGCCAACTTCCTCAATTCGGCCGAAGCGCGCAAACTGCACAAGCTCGCGGGCGAAATGGTCGCCACCTACCAGACGCCTGCCACGCTCAAGAAAGCGGGCGAGGAGGATAGCGGCAAGGTAACGCTGATCGATCGCCCAACGGCGCTGCTCGATGCGGTGCTGGGCGCGGGTCGCAAGGGTCTGGCGATCCAGCGCTACAAGGGGCTGGGCGAAATGAACGCCGACCAACTGTGGGAAACCACGCTCGACCCCGACAATCGCGCGCTCCTGCAGGTAGCGGTCGACCAGGCCGACGTGGCCGACGAAATCTTCACCCGCCTGATGGGCGACGTTGTTGAACCGCGCCGCGAATTCATCCAGGACAATGCCCTGAACGTGGCGAATTTGGACGTGTGACGCGGCTGCCGCTGCTCCTCGCGCTGCCGCTCAGCGGATGCGTCGGCGACACGTCGGTCGAGGCATTGGAACGCCGCGCCTTGCCGCTTTTCTACGAGGAGGCGCGCACGATCGAGAAAGGCGGGCCGGAAGCCTTTTTCTGCCTCGCGTTGAATCGCGACGGGCGCACGGACGACCCGCCTGCCAACATCGTGGCGCTGCTCGATGAGGAGTGGGAGGAGACGGTACTGCCCACTTCCGCCTGCCGGATCGACGACGACAGTCTCGTGCGCAGCGACGCGGTCGAGGGCAGTGGTGAGATTCTCACCGTGGGCGATTTCGACTGCCAGGAGGGGCGCGGCTGTTTCGCGAGCGTCAGCTTCTACGTCGCGAACATGGGCGCGGGCGGGACGAATGTGACGATGCAGCGCACGCTCACCGGCTGGCGGATCGAGCGCTCCAACATCCAATGGATCAGCTGAAGGGCTAACGCCTTACGAACACCGCAGTCGTCACGCCCGGCACTTCGATCGAACCCGCATTGATCGCGGTCGCCGATAGCATTTGGTCGTCGCTCGCGCGTTGGACGGGGTGGAGCTCCCAGCGCCGGGCGTCGGCGATCGGGATGGTGCGGCGCTCGGGGGTCGCGTTGAAGATGACGAGGCGTTGTTCCGCGCCCGCCTCGCCCAGTGCCATCGCGATCAGGCCCGGCTGCTGGTCGGCGCCGGCCGCGAGAAAGCGGAGATTGCGCTGCACTGCCTCAGCATCAGCCAGGCGGAACAGGCCGGACTCCATCCTGATCTTAAAGAGCTCGCGCAGATGCGCGGCGGTTCTGGCGATATGCTCGGGTTCCATCGCGAAAGCATCTCTGGCCAGCAGCGTCCGCGCTTCGGGCCAATCTTCCTTGTTGTCGCGCTCTGGCGGAAGGCCGCGACCCCAGCCGTGGCGCTGGCCGGAAAAGTCGATGGCGTTGAACCAGTCGCCCGAATCGTAACTGTTGTGATCGAGGCTCTTGGTGCGCAGCAGGTCTTGCCCCGCGTGGATGAAGGGCATGCCTTGCGCCAGCAGCACGAAGCTCGTCGCCATGTTCTGCCAGCGCACGCGCTCGTCCTTGGTGAGGTCGCGCGGGAGTTTGTACACGCCGATGTCGAAGAGCGTCGGATTGTCGTGCGCGGCGGCATAATTGACGCTTTCCGACGGAGCGGCGGTATAGCCGACGGGCTGCCCGCCATAGTCGAGCGCGCGCGCCGCACGGACGGAGCCGTCGGCGGTTGCGAACGTGAAGTTGGCGAGGCTCCCAGCGAGGCCCGCGCGAAGATGATCGGACAGCTCGAGCGCACGGGCGCGCGTGTTCTTGCCACCATTGACGGCATTCGGGGCGGTGTGAAGCCCGGTCGCGACCCCCTGTGCCTCGGCGAGCGCGGATCCCTTGTCGCAGCATCCACCGCCGCGCAGCGCATCGCGGAAACGGTCGTTGAAAGTGCCGATGCCCGTACCGGCCATCCGCAACTGCGTCGCCTGCACGAACCGCGCATCGTCGGCGACTTCGCCGAAATTCCATCCCTCGCCGTAGATCAGCAGGTCGCGCCCATCGACCTGGTTCTCAGCGAGCGTGAGACGCGACAGGCGATCGCGCGCTGCCAGGATGTTGGCGCGGCTGTGATGGCCCATGAGGTCGAAACGGAAGCCCGACACCTTGTAGTCGCGCGCCCACGTTTCGAGTGCGTCGAGCATCAGCTTTTCCATCATGACGCGCTCGGTCGCGGTGTTGGAACAGCAGGTCGAGGTGGCGACCTTCCCTTGCACATCGAGACGGTGGTAGTAGCCGGGTACGATGCGATCGAGGACGGACTTCGCGTCCTGGCCGTGCCGGGTCGTGTGATTGAAGACGACGTCGAGCACGGTGCCGAGCCCCATGGCATCGAGTGCCATCACCATCTGTCGGAATTCGAGAATGCGGGCCGTCCCGTCGGGCGAGGACGCGTAGCTCCCTTCGGGGACGAGGAAGTGCCACGGGTCGTAGCACCAGTTGAACCCGTCGCGCGCGGTGACGGCGGCGATGCGCGCCTGCTGTTCCTCGCTGTTCGGCGGTAGAGCCTCCAAGCCTGAAGGCTCCTCGCGATCGTCGCGCTTTTCGAGGATCGTCGCGCAATCGTTGACGGGGAGCAGGTGCACGTCGCTGAGGCCCGCCCGGGCGAGCGCTGCAAGGTGACGGCTGCCGGGCAGCCTAGGGTCGGCGAAGGCAAGATAGCCGCCGCGCGCATTGGACGCGGCCTCTTCGGCCTGCATCGAGAAATCGCGAACGTGCAGTTCGTAGACCGAACGGTCGACGGGAGTCTCCGCAAGGTCACGCGCGAGGTCGTCCCATCCTACGGGCTTGAGATCGGGATCGTCGAGATCGACGATCTGCGAGCGGGTACTGTCAGGGGCAAGATTGAGAGAATAGGGATCGGTAAGGTGATTGGTTTCGATGCGGCCTGTTTGCGGAACGAATAGCTCGACCTCGTAGAGATAATAGCGGCGGTTCCAGTCGGCCGGGCCCGTGACGATCCAGATCCCGGTCGCGGGATCGCGGGCCATGTCGAGCGTCTCGACTTCGCCGCCTTCGGAAGCATCGAACAATTGGAGCGACACCGAGCGCGCGGTCGGCGCCCACAGCGCGAGCGTGACACGCCCGTCGGCAGCGACGCTGGCTCCAAGGGGACGGTCGCGTGCCGTATCCGCATAGAGCGCATCGAGGACAGCCCCCACCTGGAGGCCGGTCGCGGCAAGGGAGCCGTCGCCGCGGCGTGCCTCGACGAAGGCCTGGCCGCGTAGCAGACGAGCGGCGGTAGGAGCGTCGATATCTTCCGCCCGCCACAAGCGAACCCCGGCGAGATGCGGACTGGACGCGGCAAGATCGCCGCCGAGTTCGCCCGCGCTCTTAAGCGTATGACGCTGCCCGTCCGCGACCAAGACGACGTCGTCAGCGGGCGCGTCCCAAGCGAAGAGGTCGGGAGCCAGCCAATGGGCTTCGGCCATCTCGGGATGCGGAAGGATGACCGCTTGCGGCAATCCGAGCGCCGGCGGGGCCTCGGCGACGCGAGGGGTGGTGCAGCCGCCCGTCATCACCAGCAGCAGCGCGAGCATCGTCGGCGCCCATCTCTTCATCGCGGCTCTCTCTCCTGTCGCCCGATGCGAGTAGAGAGTGCCGGAGTGTCGACGGCAAGACTGCATACGTCTGCAATGGCCAAGCGAGCGGACAGCGCCTAGGGTCGCGCCCCATGTCGCTGCGTGTCGTCTCCTACAATATCCGCAAGGCCATCGGCACCGACCGGCGGCGCAAACCCGAGCGCATCCTCGACGTTCTCGATGAGGCAAAGGCGCAGGTCGCGGTGCTGCAGGAAGCCGACAAGCGCGTCGGAACCCGCGGCGGAGCGATCCCGCCCGAAATGCTCGCGGCGCACGGCTGGCGACTGGTGCCGACGGGGCAGAGTCACGAAAAGCTTCTCGACCTGGTCCCCGACCATGCGCTTACGCGCCGCTTTCTCGACACGCTCGATACGCGCAACCTCGGGTGGCACGGCAATGCCATTCTCGTGCGCGATCCGGTTCACGTCACCAACGCGCTATGCGTCGATCTGCCGCAGCTCGAACCGCGTGGCGCGATCGTTGCCGAAGTGCAGATGGGCGAAACGCGGGTGCGGATCATCGGGACGCATCTCGATTTGTCGGGGCTCTATCGGCGGCGGCAGGTGGAAGAGATCCTGCGAACCGTGCAGGCCCTGGGCACGGATATGCCGACGATCGTTGCGGCGGACACCAACGAGTGGCGCGCCTCGCCCAACACCCTCGACGCGTTCGATGAAGATTTTGCCTGCGCAGCCTGCGGGCCGAGCTATCATACCCGCCGCCCGCTGGCGCCGCTCGACAAGATCTTCGTCGACAAGCGTCTGGCCATCGCGGATTCAGGCGTTCACCAGACGGCGCTGGCGAAGTCGGCGAGCGATCATTTCCCGGTGTGGGCCGAGGTGCGCTTCTAGCGCCCCATCTCCATCTTGCGCTGGCGGCGGCGCTGGACGCTGGAGCCGATGCCCATGGCCTCGCGATATTTCGCGACCGTGCGGCGGGCGAGATCGTAGCCCTGCTCGCGGAGCGCGGTGACCAGCGCATCGTCGGAGAGGATCTTGTCTTCCTCGTCGATCAGTTTCTTGATCGCCGCCTTGACCGCGCGAGCGCTGGCGCCCTCGTCGCTATCGGCCGACCCGACGCCCGAGCCGAAGAAATATTTCAATTCGAACAGTCCGCGTTCGCAGAAGAGATACTTCTGCGTCGTCACGCGGCTGATCGTGCTTTCGTGGACGTCGACCTTTTCCGCGACCTGCGCGAGGGTAAGCGGTTTCAGCGCCGAAACGCCGTCGCGGAAGAAGCCTTCCTGCTGGCGGACGATCTCGATGGCCGTCCTGAGAATGGTCTGCGCCCGCTGGTCGAGCGCCTTCACCAGCCAGTTGGCGCTCTGGAGATGTTCGGCGAGCCATTTCCTCGAAGCCTTGTCATCTGCGCCTGCCTTCAATTCGGCATGATAGGCGCGGTTGACGAGAACGCGGGGAAGCGCGTCGGGGTTGAGCGTCACGTCCCAGCCCTCCTTGCCCTCGCGGATGAGAATATCGGGGACGATCTCGGCGGCGTGCGCGTCGAGAAACTGGCAGCCGGGCTTGGGATCGTAGGCGCGCAGTTCGGCGACCATGTCGGCCAGGTCGTCCTCGTCCACCTTGCAGATGCGCAGGAGGTCTTTCATCCGGCCCTTGGCGAGCAGTCCGAGATTCTCGATCAGTCGCGCCATCGCGGGATCGTAGCGGTCGGCGGCCTTGGCCTGTAGCGCGAGACACTCGGCCAGCGACCGCGCGCCCACGCCCGCCGGGTCGCAGTCCTGCACGAGGAGCAAGGCGGCTTCCATCTCCTCGACCGGCGCACCGAGCACGTCGGCCATCTCGGCGAGCGAGCGTTCGAGATAGCCCGTGTCGGCGAGCGAATGGACGATCGCTTCGGCCGCCGCGCCCAGCGTTCCGGGAGTGCCGGCGAGCTGGTCGAGCAGATGCTCCTTGAGGCTGTGCGGCTTGTGCTCGAGCCGATCGAAATCGAACGCCTCGCCTGCCTCGCCCATCGGCAGATCGGGGAGGCTGTCGGTATCGCGTGCGGCTTCGGCGCTGTCATAGTCCAGCGCGCTGTCGTCCCCGATGCGCTCGTCGGCACCGGCGGGATCGGGGGCATCGAAGCCGTCTGCCTCGTGGTCGGAAGCGGAAGGCGCCGCTTCGTCGTCGCCGCTCTCGAGGAGTGGGTTCTTCGCCAGTTCTTCTGCAACGACCGCTTCGACCTCCAGACTCGACAGCGCCAAAAGCTTGATGGCCTGCTGCAGTTGCTGGGTCATGACCAGCTGCTGCGATTGGCGGATGTGGAGGGCGGGACTGAGGGCCATGATACGGGGCCTTAGAGCGCGAAACTTTCGCCGAGGTAGAGCCGCCGGACTTCGGCATCGGCAACGAGCGCCTGCGGCGTACCCTGGAAGAGCACCTGCCCGTCGTAGATGATGCAGGCGCGATCCACGATCTCCAGCGTTTCGCGGACATTATGGTCGGTGATCAGCACGCCGATGTCGCGCTGCTTCAGATCGATGATGAGATCGCGGATGTCCGAAATCGACAGGGGGTCGATACCCGCGAACGGCTCGTCCAGCAGCATGATCGACGGGCTTGCGGCCAATGCGCGGGCGATTTCGCAGCGGCGCCGCTCGCCGCCCGACAGCGCCATGGCGGGGCTGGTGCGCAGGCGGGTGAGGCCGAATTCGTCGAGCAATCGTTCGAGCCGCTCGGCACGGGCCTGACGGTTGGGTTCGGAGATTTCGAGGACGGCTTCGATATTCTGCTCGACGGACAGGCCACGGAAGATCGACGTCTCCTGGGGCAGGTAGCCAAGCCCGAGGATCGCGCGGCGATACATGGGCAGGCCGGTGATGTCGTTGCCGTCGAGGATGATGCGGCCGGCATCGGGTTTGACGAGGCCCATGACCGAATAGAAGCTCGTCGTCTTGCCCGCGCCGTTGGGGCCCAGCAGCCCGACGACTTCGCCGCGCGCGACCGCCATCGACACGTCTTTCAACACGACATTCTTGTCGTAGCTCTTGGCGATCGACTGGACCTGTAGACCCCGATAGGCGACCTCGTCGGGGATGTCCGACAGGTCGGTGCGGGTATCGGTGTCCGCTTCCGCCATCAGTCGCGAGAGGGGACCGTGAAGCGCCCGGTGACGCGTCCGCCCGACTGATCGACCCCGCGGGGCCCGCCGTCGATGACCGCGCGCCCGTTGTCGAGATCGATGGTGAGGCGCGAGCCGTTGATCTGGTTCGGGCCCTGGCGCAGCTCGACATCGCCGACGAGCGTGATGATGCCGCCGTCGAGATCGTAGATCGCATAATCACCGCGCGCGGTTTCGCTCGGCGAGGTGAGGGTCACGCCGCCCGAAGCGTCGAGCCGCTGGATGTCGAGCCCCCCCGTGGAGGCATAGGCGATGCGCAGCCGCGCGGTATTGAGCGTCAAATTCGCCTGACGGACGACCACATTGCCGACGAACAGGGCTCGGTCCTCGCGGTCCTGCACTTCGATGCGGTCGGCGGCGACATCGACGGGCGCGCCGATATCGTGCCCCGCAAGCGCGCTCGGGTTGCCGCGGCTCTGCTGCGCGGAGGCGGTTCCGGCGATCCCGATCAGGGCCGCGAAGGCGAGAAGCGGTTTGGCACGCATATTGCTCATCTGACGGCTCCCTGCCGGATATTCAAGTTCGCACGGCCCGAAAGGGTTATGGTGCGCGCGTCGAGATCGGCGTCGAGCCGTCCGGCGCGGAAGGTGCCCAAGGCCATCGCACCCTCGACGCCGCCCGTCGCGGTGAGCGTGTTGGTGTCGAGATCGACGGTCACGTCGCTCGTGTCGAGCCGGTAACCGTCGGGGCCGCGAAGCTCCAAGGGGCCGATGACCTCTATCAGTTTCTCGTCGATATCGTAGCGCCCCCGGGGGGCCACGACGGTAACGGGACCATCATCGGTCAGCAGCCTTGCAGCCATGCCGCGGATGACGACGATCGGGACGCGGCTCGTTTCCTGCACCGCTTCCTCGGCGACGATCAGGAAGTCGCGGCCCTGATCGTCCTCGCCGCGATAGCGCGCTTCTTCGACACGCATCCGCTCCTCGGCCTGGTCGACCTCGGTCTTGTCGAGGATGAAGCTGTCGTCATCGCGCGCGAGAAACGGAATGACCGTCAACCAGGCGAACACCCCGATGAAGGCGGCGGGCACCAGCCATTTGGCGATGCGCACGAGCCTGTCGTGGCTGCCGCCCGGCTCGGCCCACGCGCGCTTGGTGGCGCGCTGCTGGCGGGCGGCGCGGCTCACCGCCTAGCTGTGCGCGAGGAGGTCGACGTCCTCCCAGCCTTCGAGATCGAGCAAGGCGCGCGTGGGGAGGAAGTCGAAGATGCCCTCGGCCAGGGCCACGCGCTGTTCGCGCTCGAGCCGCTTGTCGAGTTCTTCCTTAAGGCGATGGAGGTAGCGTACGTCGCTCGCGGCATATTCGCGTTGCGCGTCGTTGAGTTCGGGGCCGCCCCAGTCGCTCGACTGCTGCTGCTTGGAAATGTCGATTCCGAGCACTTCCTTGACCAGCTCCTTGAGCCCGTGGCGATCGGTATAGGTACGGATCAGGCGACTCGCGGTGCGCGTGCAATAGAGCGGCGCGGCCATTATCCCGAGATAGGCCGCCATGATGCCGATGTCGAAGCGCGCGAAATGATAGAGCTTGAGGCGGTTCTCGTCGGCGAGCAGCGCCTTGAGGTTGGGTGCGGCATAGTCGCTGTCGGGCGAGAATCGGACGAGATGTTCGTCGGGGCCACCGTCCGACAATTGCACGAGACAAAGACGGTCGCGCCCCGGATGAAGGCCCATCGCTTCGGTATCGACCGCGATCGGACCGTCGGCGAAGACCACGTCCGACGGCAGGTCCTCCTCGTGGAAATGCACTGCCATATCAATTCCTTCTCGTGAGGCTCCAGAGGGGCTGCCGCGCTTCTAGCGATAGCCGTGCAGGCTGGCCAGAGCGTGAATATCGCGGATTTTCTAGGAATCTATAGGAGCGGGCCGAAAGATGGTATATAGGGGCAAGCGCGTATGGGCCGATTCCATGCGCCAGGTCGGTTTCGCTCGCCCGGTGTGAGGCTGGCCCTTTGGATGTGAATACGGGGCGTGATGAAGAGTCTGGACGGGCATGGGTTACGATAGAGGGCGTAAAGGCGATCGCGGCGGGCGCGGCCGCGACAAACGAGACAATATGTTCGGCGAAGGCGATCCGTTCGCGGGTCGTGAATTCGACGATCGCAATGCAGGCGGCGGCTATGGTGGCGGCAACTATCGCGGTGGCGGTGGCGGCGGCGATCGCAGCGGCGGCGGCGGAGACCGTGGCGGCTATGGCGGCGGTGGTGGCGGTGGCTACCAGAACCGTGGCGGTGGCGGCGGTTATGGCGGCGGCGGTGATCGCGGCGGCTACGGCGGCGGCGGCGGTGGCGGTGGCTATCGCGGCGGCGGCGGTGGCGGCGGTGGCTATCGCGGTGGCGGCGGTGGGGGCATGCCCCCGCAGGTCGTCGGCGAAGGCAAGGGCGTCGTCAAATTCTTCAATCCGCAAAAGGGCTTCGGATTCATCGTCCGTGACGACGGCGGCGAGGACGTGTTCGTCCACATCAGTGCGGTCGAACAGGCGGGTCTGTCCGACCTCGCCGACGGCCAGCCGCTGGAATTCACGCTCGTCGATCGCGGCGGCAAAGTCAGCGCGACCAACCTCGTCATCGAGGGCGAGCCGATGGCGGTCGAACGTGGCGGCGGCGCGGCAGAGCGCGGCCCTGCCGGTGGCGGCAACAGCCGTGAGCTGACGGGCGAAAGTGCCAGCGGCACCGTCAAGTTCTTCAACTCCATGAAGGGCTTCGGCTTCATCCAGCGTGACGACGGCCAGCCCGATGCGTTCGTGCACATCAGTGCGGTCGAGCGTGCGGGCCTCCAGTCGATCAACGAGGGCGACCGTTTCGACTTCGACCTCGAGGTCGATCGTCGCGGCAAATATGCGGCGGTCAATCTCAAGCCCGCCAGCTGACGACCTGACGCTCCGGCGTGACATGTGACGCCGTCGACGCTCTTCGGAGTGTCGGCGGCGTTCGCACATCTCGACCCCCAAACCCGGGCGAGTCCGGCGCTCGCGAACCACCGTGCGTCGCAGTGGGGTTGATCGGTCCCCCACCTCTCATGTTAGGGCGGCGGTCCACCGAATGGGCGGATCCCGCCCGGCAACTCCTTTCAATCACGAGGTTTTTTGATGTTCACGCTTACGCTCGCAATGGCCGTCCAGGCCGCTGCCACCCCCGCCGTCGTCCCCAAGGACGACACGCTCGACTATGACGTCGCCTGCGTCTCGGTCATTTCGGCCGCGGTGCAGCAGAATACCGACAAGGCTGGGCAACTGATGCCGCTGTCGACCTTCTACATCGGTCGTATCGATGCGCGGTCGGTTTCGGACGATGCCATCCGCAAAGCCGGGAGCGCGATCTCGAACGAATTCGCTGGCAAGGACATCCAGCCCGTCTTCCAGTCCTGCACCGAGACGTTCCGCACCGCGGGCGCGCGGCTGAACCGGATCGCGGCCAGCGGCGCCGACGGGGCTCCCGCCGCGGGTGCGCGCTAGCGCAATCCGCTAGGCTCGAAACGCGTCAGTATAAGACCTGCCCAGAAACCCGTCGCCGCACCGAAGGCGGCGCCGAAGGAATAGACGAGGAGCGTCTCCCAGGCACCGGGGGGCGCTCCTTTCCACAGGATCTTGCCCGATAAGAGGCCCAGCGCGATCATCGCTACGAAAAGGGGGAGGAAAAGGCGCACCCACGATGTGCCGATCCACCGGGACAAGAGCAGATAGAATAGCGTGGCGAGCAGGGCTGCGACCAGCAATGCGATGGAGGGGGCCATCAGCACGTGCCGCAGTTGGATGGCATCCGAGATCACGAGCCCGGCAAGGCATCCCGCCCACCCCAGCAGGGCGGCGAGCATCAGCTTCGTGCCGTCGCTCATGTCACCAGTTTCTCAAGTCCTGCGATCGTGTCGGCCTCATGTGCGGGCTTGTCGTCGCGGATGCGGGCGATGCGCGGAAAACGCATGGCGAGCCCGGACTTGTGGCGCGCGGACTTGTGGATCGAATCGAACGCGACCTCGAGCACCAGTGTCTTCTCCACCTCGCGCACGGGCCCGAAGCGGTTAACGGTATTGTTGCGCACGAACTTGTCGAGCCATTTCAATTCCTCGTCGGTAAAGCCGAAATAGGCCTTTCCGACGGGGAGCAACTGCTCGTCCTCGGTCCAGCAGCCGAAGGTATAGTCGGAGAAGAAGCTCGAGCGCTTTCCCGAGCCGCGCTGCGCGTACATCATGACGCAGTCGGCGGTGAGCGGATCGCGTTTCCACTTGTACCACAGGCCCACCTTGCGGCCCGCGACGTAGGGCGAATCCTTGCGCTTGAGCATGAGGCCCTCGACGCCGCTTTCGCGCGCTTCTTCGCGCAGCTCGCCGAGCGCGTCGAAGCTGTCGGCCTCGACGCGTTCGCTGAGATCGAAGCGGTTGGGATCGAGGCGGGGCAGGAAATTCTCGAGTATTTTTCGGCGGTCCTGCCATCCCAGGGCACGAACGTCCTCGCGCCCGTCGATGAGGATGTCATAGAGTCGCACGAAGGCGGGACTGTCGCGCTGCATCTTGGCGCTGACGGTCTTGCGACCGAGCCGCTGCTGGAGGCGGCTGAAGCTGCCCGCCTGCCCCCCCTGGTCCTTTCCCCGGACGAGCAATTCGCCATCGACGACCCCTTCGACGTCGAACGCTTCGCACACGTCGGGGAAGCTCGCTCCGATATCGTCGCCGGTGCGGCTGTAGAGCCGGGTCTCGCCGCCCGCGCGGACGAGCTGGACGCGGATGCCGTCCCATTTCCATTCGGCGGCATAGTCCGCAAGATCGACGGTCTCGTCATCTTCGAGGGGATGGGCGAGCATGAAGGGGCGAAAGACGGGCAGGTCCGCGACATCGGGCGCTTCGCTCCGACCCTCGGCCCAGTCGAACAGCTCTGTGAACGGCGGCGCCATCGCGTGCCAGACCTCTTCGACCGCATCCACATCGAGCGCGAAGCTTTCGGCGAAAGCGACCTTGGCGAGGCGGGCGGAAATACCGACGCGCAGCGCGCCGCTCGCCAGCTTCAAGAGCGCGTAACGACCCGAGGCATCGAGATGGTCGAGCATGTCGGCTAGGACGAGTGGGGCGTCGGCCTTCTTTGCGCCGGTCAGTCGCTCGACCGCCTCGGCAATGCCCACGGTGCCATCGTCGATGTCGGGGCAGCCGTCGGCGGCGTCGGGCCAGAGCAGCGAGATGGTCTCCGCCGAATCGCCAACATAGTCGCGGCTCATCTTGTACAGGATGGGGTCGATCCGCTCTTCGGCGAGCGCTCGCACCGCCGCGGGTTTGACGTGCGGAATATCGAGCGTGCCCGTCAACGCTGCCAGTGCGATGCCGCGATCGGGATCGGGAGCGCTCTTGAGATAATCCCCGATCCGCCGCAGCTTGGCGTTGCGCGAGCGCGTGTAGGTGAGATCGTCGAGAAGCTGGGAGAAAGCGCGCATGACGTCTCAACCGTCTATGCGCGCCAATGTCTCCATCACCCCTTCTGCGCGGCTTCGAAGAGGAACCAGGCGCGCTCTTCGGCGGCGTCGGTCCATTCATCCACGATGGCGCTGGTGGCATTGTCCTTGGCGTCGTCGGCAAGGTCTTTCAACACCCGCAGCGTCTCGACGAGCGAGAGATTGTCGTCGCGCAATTCCTTGAGCATCGCGGCAGGAGCGACATAGTCCTTGTCGTTATCCTCGATCGACTGGTGGCGCGAGATGTCGCCGATCGAGCGCAGCGTGGTCTTGCCGATCTTGCGCGCCCGCTCGGCGATGGCATCGGTCGTGCCGAGGATTTGTGCGGCCTGCTCGTCGAACATCAGATGATAGTCGCGAAAATGCGGCCCCGAGACGTGCCAGTGGAAATTCTTGGTCTTCATGTAAAGCGCGAGACTGTCGGCCAGCACCTTGTTGAGACCCGAGGCGACGTCCTTGATGTCGTTGGACTTGAGGTCGGTGGGGGTGGCGAGCTTTTCGTTGGCCATGATCGTATCTCCATTGTCGGCTTGCCATCCCAACGGCAGGCGCATCCATTGGTTCTGCGAACCTTTTCGCTCGATGTGATCGGCTCGCTCACTTGACAAATGGCGGCCTCCTCGGCAGGAAGCGCGCGATCCGGGGCGGCGGTTGACGCTGCCCTTTTGTTTTCACCCGATTCGATACGGAAACCCAGAACCATGGCGAAGCCCGCAACCGTCAAGATCAAGCTCGTCAGCAGCGCCGACACCGGCTTCTTCTACGTCACGAAGAAGAACCCGCGGAACATCACCGAGAAGATGACCTTTCGCAAGTACGATCCGATCGCGCGCAAGCATGTCGAGTTCAAGGAAGCCAAGATCAAGTAAGCCTTTTTCGAGGCTTTTGGTGACGCTTCACGCGGGGTCGTTTACGGCCCCGTTTTGCGTTTCGGCCTGCGTCTCCGCGTCGACGGGGCCGGCGGCGAGCAATTCATCGACCGTTTGCGCGAAGCGCGCGACCGAGATCGGCTTGGAAACGTAGGCCTGCGCGCCCGCCTGCCGGATCCGTTCGTCATCTCCCTCGGCGGCATAGGCGGTGACTGCCATGATCGGAACGCGGCAGAGCTTTTCGTCCGCCCGCAGCTGACGCATCAGTTCCATGCCGTCGAGGTATGGCAGCTGAATGTCGGTGATGACGAGATCGGGCTCCAACGCGCGCGCGGTATCCATCGCCTCGCGGCTGTCGGTGACGCCGCGCGTGTCGTGGCCGTGCGCTTTCAACAGGTCGCAGAACAGTTTGATGTTGAGGGCATTATCCTCGACGACCATGATCTTGGCCATGATGTGGAACCCCCGTGTGACGTCAGAGCTTAGGCCATAGGCGATGGGCGAACAAAATCAAACCGATGCGCAGCTTTTGGGGCTGCAAGCGCTGGCGGCGACGCTGGCAGACGAGCGCCGCGCCGAGCGGTTGCTGGCGACGACGGGACTGACCCCGAGCGATTTGCGCGAACGGGCCGATACGCCGCCTGTACTGGCGGCGATGTTGTCGTTTCTCGAGGCGCACGAGCCTGATCTGATCGCCGTAGCCGAAGCGATATCGGTCCGTCCCGAGCGGCTTGTGGCAGCGCGAGAGATACTGGAGCGATGAGCCGCCCGCTGCTGATCTGCGACTGCGACGAAGTGCTGCTGCACATGGTCGCGCATTTCCAGGACTGGTTGGGCGAAGCGCGCGGCATCGATTTCGCCTTCGAGACGGGCGAGTTCGAAAAGGCGCTGACCTTTACCGACAATGGCGAACTCGTCCCCCGCGAGCATGTGTGGCCGCTGCTGGGCGACTTCTTCATGGGCGAGATGCATCGCCAGACGCTGGTCCCGGGCGCGGCGGAAGCGCTGGAACGGCTGGGGGCGCACGGCGACATCGTCATTCTCACCAACATCAACGAAGCGGCGCACCGGATGCGCGTGAACCAGTTGCGCGGCCTGGGGCTCGACTACGAGGTCGTCTGCAACAGCGGCGGCAAGGGCCCCAGGGCGGTCGACCTCATCGAACGGCACGACGCCAGCAGCGTGGTCTTCGTCGATGATCTCCCCAACCAGCACGCCTCGGTCGCGAAGCACGCGCCCGAGGTGAAGCGCCTGCACATGGTCGCCGAACCGCGGATGGCGCCCGCTATTCCGCCTGCCGAGCACGCGCATGTGCGCATCGACGACTGGGGCGTCGCGACCGATTGGATCCTCGAACAATGGAGTATCTCATGACCAAGACGGCATTCATCACGGGCGCGACGGCCGGGATCGGTGCGGAGACCGCGCGTGTGCTCGCCGCCGAAGGTTGGCGCGTCATCGGGCTCGGGCGGCGCAAGGACCGGCTGGAGGCGCTTCGCGAGGAGCTTGGCGAGGCATTCCACGCCATCATCGGCGACATGCGCGATATCGAGGATCTGCAGCGGATCGTGCGTCAGTTGCCGGAAGAATGGAAAGGCGTCGACCTGCTGCTCAACAACGCCGGCCTCGCGCCGCCGATGGATGATTTCCAGGACGCCGACCTCGAGGCGCAACTCAATGCGATGCACACCAACATGGACGGACTGATCGCAATCACGCGAGCGCTGCTGCCGACGCTCACCGAGCGGAAGGGGGCCCTCATCAACCTGTCGAGCGTCGCGGGCAGTTACCCCTATCGCGGTGGTGCGGTCTATGGAGCGACCAAGGCCTTCCTGACGCAGTTCGGGCTGTCGCTGCGGAGCGATCTTGCCGGGACGGGGGTGCGCGTGACCAGCATCGAACCCGGAATGGTCGAGACCGAATTCACGCTCGTGCGTAACGGTGGCGACCGCGAGGCGTCGGACCAGCTCTATGCCGACATGGAGCCGATGACGGCGGGCGACATCGCCGAGGCGATCCGCTGGGTGGCGATGCTGCCGCCCCATGTGAACATCAATCGCCTCGAGCTGATGCCGACGCGGCAGAGTTTCGCGGGCTTCGCGGTCGCGCGGCAATCTTGACCGCCCGCGGCTGCAACGCCTAATCGTTCGCGCCATGAGTATCGACAAACGCCTCGCCGAGCTCGGCATCAAGCTGCCCGCTCCCGCCAAACCTGTCGCCAGCTATCTGCCCTACGTGGAGAGCGGTGGTTTCCTGCACATCTCGGGTCAAATCTCGATGGAGGAGAATGGCGACCTGATCGTCGGGTGTCTGGGCGAGGACTATAATGTCGAGCGTGGACAGGCGGCGGCGCGCCGCTGCGGGATCATGCTGATCACGCAGATGAAGGCGGCGCTCGGCGATCTCGAGCGGGTCGAGAAGATCGTGAAGCTCGGAGGGTTCGTGAACTCGACGCCCGACTTCACCGACCAGCCCAAGGTGATCAACGGCGCCAGCGACCTCATGCAGGACGTCTTCGGCGAAGCGGGGCGCCACGCGCGCTCGGCGGTGGGCGTCAATACGCTTCCGCTCGGCGTGGCGGTGGAAATCGACGCCATCGTGAAGGTCCGCGACTAGAGGGCGCGCTTGAGGCGGGTCGATCCACGCCCCACATAGGAGCGATGGACCAGAGCGCCTCCGATCCCATTGCCCGGCTCGTCACCGAGATTGGCACGTTCGACCGCGAAACGTGGGATGCGCTGGCGGGCACCGATCCGTGCGTTTCCTATGACTTTCTGAGACTGCTGGAAGCATCGGACAGCGTCGGCGACGAGGCCGGCTGGTCGCCGCTGCATATCAGCGTCGAGCGCGACGGCGCGCTGATCGCGGTCGCGCCGACCTATCTCAAATCGCACAGCCAGGGCGAATATGTGTTCGATCATGGCTGGGCGGATGCCTACGAGCGGGCGGGCGGGGCCTATTATCCCAAATTGCAGGTCGCCTCGCCCTTCACCCCCTGCCCGGGGCCGCGGCTCCTCGGCGAGGACAAGGCGACGCTGATCGCGGCGCTGGAAGCCGTGACGCGGCAGAATGGCTTGTCCGGCGCGCACGCGACCTTCATCGACGATGCGGATCGGTCGGCCTTCGAGGCGCGCGGCTGGCTGATCCGCGAGGGGCTGCAGTTCCACTGGTTCAACCGCGACTATGGGGACTTCGACGCATTCCTGAACGCCCTCTCGAGCCGGAAGAGAAAGGCGATCCGCAAGGAGCGCGCGCGGGCGGTGGAGGGGCTCGAGGTCGTCGCGCTGCGGGGCGAGGCGATCGACGACGAAGCGACCGAGGCGATGTGGGCCTTCTATCAGGACACGGGCACGCGCAAATGGGGGCATCCCTATCTGACCCGGGAATTCTTCGACGGGATGGTGGCGGCGCTGGCCGACCGGTTGCTTCTATTTCTGGCGAAAGAAGATGGCGTTCCGGTAGCGGGCGCGCTCAATCTGGTCGGCGGCGATACGCTTTACGGTCGCTACTGGGGAACGTTGATCGATCGGCCGGGGCTGCACTTCGAGCTGAGCTATTATCGCGCGATGGACTGGGCGATCGCGCACGGTTTCCGCACCGTGCAGGCTGGCGCTCAGGGTGAGCACAAGCTCATGCGGGGGTATGAGCCGGTGCGGACGTACAGCGCGCATTATCTGCCCGATCCGGGGTTCAGGGACGCGGTGGCGCGCTTCCTCGACGGCGAACGCGAGGCGGTGGCGCGGGAGATGGAGTGGGCGCGCGAGGCCCTGCCCTACAAGCAGGGCTGAGCTTCACTCCTCGCCGAACACCGACACTTCGCGTTCTTCGTCACTGCCCGCGCGGGCGCGGTACATGCCGGGTGTGGTGAAGCTCCACGCCGCCTCGCCCGTCGGTGCGACGGCGATAAGGCCGCCTGTGCCGCCCATCGTGCCGATCTCAGTGAGGACGTCGTCGAGTGCCTGTTGCAGTCCGTGGCCGCAAAAGCGCATGCGGGCGCAGATTTCGTGCGCAGCGCAGGCGCGGATGAAGACCTCGCCCAATCCAGTCGCGGAGACGGCCGCGGCGCGGTCGTCCGCATAGGTGCCCGCGCCGATCAGCGGCGAATCGCCGATGCGGCCCCAGCGCTTGGCGGTCAGCCCCCCGGTCGACGTGGCGGCGGCGACATGGCCCCGCTCGTCGAGCGCGACCGCACCGATTGTGCCATATTTGATCTCCGCATCGAAGGCGTCGTGGCCCTTGGCGAGCAGTTCGTCCAATTGGCGACGGCGTTCGGCGGTCACGAAAAAGCTGTTGGCCACCTGCTCGAGCCCAGCCTCGCGTGCGAACTCGTCGGCGCCTGCCTTGGCGATGAGGACGTGCGGGCTGTCCTCCATCACCTTGCGCGCGGCGCTGATGGGCGCGCGGGTCGAGCGCAGGCCTGCGACCGCGCCAGCCCGCCGTTTGGCGCCTTCCATGATGGCGGCGTCGCACTCGACATGGCCATCGGCGGCGAGCACGCTGCCGTGGCCCGCATTGAACGCGGCATCTTCTTCCAGCACGCGCGCGGCGGCTTCGACCGCGTCGATCGCGCTGCCGCCTTTCGAGAGGATTGCTTCGCCCGCGCCGATTGCGTCGGCGAGTCCGGCACGCGCGGCCTTTTCCTGAGCAGGATCGAGATGGCCGGGTCGCATGGCGCCCGAGCCGCCGTGTATCATGAGTTTCCACATGCGGACCGGACTAGGCGCTCGCCCCGCTTTTCGTAAAGCGCAGATCTTGACGACCATATCGAACCGATATAAAAATGATATCAGAAAAAAGGAGATTCTGATGGCACATATGGAAGAAGGGCGGCTGGTTGCGAGCGATGAGCGCAGCGCATCGACATTTAGCGGATATCCGGTGTTGATCGTTCTGCTGGCACTGGCCGCCGCGGAGGCCTGGGCGGTAAGCCAGGTGGTCGGCTGGGGCGGCAACTTGATGACCCACATCGGGCTCGTCGTCTTCCCGATCCTGTTCATCGCGGTCGCGATCGGCTTCTACATGCTGCAGCCCAACCAGGCGTCGGTCATTACGCTTTTCGGCACCTACAAGGGTACCGACCGCACCGACGGGTTGCGCTGGGTTTGGCCGTGGCTCGGCAAGCACAAGGTGTCGGTGCGGGCGAACAACTTCATCTCGGACCGGATCAAGGTCAACGATTCGCGGGGCAACCCGATCGAGATGGCGGCGCAGGTCGTGTGGCGCGTGGTCGATACGGCGCAGGCGGTGTTCGACGTCGACGATTACAAGGAATTCGTGCGCGTGCAGGTGGAAGTCGCGATCCGCACGGTCGCCTCGCGCCACCCCTATGACGATTTCGACACCGACGATATCACGCTGCGCGGGCATCTGGAGGAAGTCGGTCTCGAACTCTTGAAGGAAGTGCGCGAGCGGCTGATGGTCGCGGGCATTACCGTCGACGAATGCGGCTTCACCCATCTGGCCTATGCGCAAGAGATCGCCTCGGCGATGCTGCGGCGCCAGCAGGCCCAGGCCGTGGTCGCGGCGCGGCAGACTCTCGTGCATGGTGCGGTCGGCATGGTCGAGATGGCCTTGGAGGAATTGTCGGCCAAGGACGTGGTCGAGCTGGACGACGAGCGGCGCGCGGCGATGGTCTCGAACCTGATGGTCGTGCTGTGCGGCGAACGCGATACGCAGCCGGTGGTCAACGCCGGCAGCCTGTACAGCTAGGGTTCGGGAACCCCGTTCGATGGCATCCAAGCGCAAGGCCTTTCCGCTTCGTCTCGATCCCGCGCTCTACGCGGCGATCGAGCGGCTTGCGGCGACGGAGTTGCGTTCGGCCAACGCCGAGATCGAGATCCTGCTGCGCGAGGCGTTGAAGGCGCGCGGCGTCACGCTGGAGCCGCCCAAGCCCGTGAAACGCGGGCGACCGCCCAAGAAGGAGAATGACGGATGATGATGAACCGGATGGCGCGCGATTTCAGCCCCGCCAAGAAGCGACTGATGGTCGGATTGTTCGGCCTCATCCTGATTGCCGGCCTTTTCGCTGCGGCGCTCGCGCGATGAGCCCCGGACCGGACGAGGGTTGGTTCTATGCCAAGCGATACGGTTTCGGCTCGGGGCCGCCGCGCACGTGGCAGGGCTGGCTTGTAACGGTGATATTCATCGGTGGGGCGATAGCGATGGGAGTGCTGCTGGCTGACCGTGATCCGCTGCTCTTCGCCGCCCTGTTCGTACCCTGGGTGGTCGCGTTCATGGTGATTGCATGGAAGACGACAAGCGGCGGTTGGAAATGGCGTTGGGGCAAGGAGGACGAGACATGGTGATGATGGCAGCGATGGTGGGAATGGCGATGGCGGCGAGCGAGCCGGTAGAGGTGCAGATCGCCGGGCCGGAAGGGCCGGTCGTTGGCACGCTGAGCGGACCCGCCGACGGGGCCGCAATGATCCTCATCCCCGGCTCGGGACCGACCGACCGGAACGGCGACAATCCCATGGGTTTGACGGGCGGCGTGTTCGTCCAGCTCGCCGAGGCGCTCAACGAACAGGGCATCGCCGTGCTGCGTTATGACAAGCGCGGCATGTTCGGATCGAGTGCGGCGATCACAGATGGCAATGCCGTGACGCTAGGCGCCTATGCCGATGACGCGCGCGGGTTCGTCGACCTGCTGCGCGAGCAGGGGCGCGAGTGCGTGTGGCTCGCCGGCCATTCCGAAGGCGGAGTGGTGGCACTGACCGAAGCGGCGCGAAACCCGGAGGGCCTGTGCGGCGTCTTGCTGCTCGCGACACCGGGGCGTCCCCTGCTCGACGTGCTCGAGGAGCAATTGTCGGCGCAGCTTCCCCCCGCGATGATGGGCCCGGTCGGAGACGGGCTGGAAAGCCTTCGCGCTGGCAAGACCTTCGACGTCGAAACGCTCGCGCCCCCCTTGCGCGCGATGTTCAATCCCGGTGTGCAGCCCTATCTGATCGATGTCGGCAACACCGATCCAGCCGACTTGGCGGGGCAGATCTCCGTGCCGATGCTGATTCTCAGCTTCGATGAGGACATCCAGGTCGTGGAAGCCGACGCCGACGCGCTCAGTGCGGGACAACCCGGGGCGACGCGTGTGGATCTTCCGGGCGTGAACCATGCATTCAAGCCGGTCGCGGCGGGTGCGGATCGGATGACGAACGTAGCGACCTATGCCGATGCGCATTTGAAGATCGACCCGGCGATTGCCGACGCGATCGCAGCCTTCGTGAAGACGCGCTAGTCCTCGTCGCCGTAGATGGCGACGCGGCGCTGACCTTCGCTGGTGGCGCTGCCGCGGTACATGCCAGGGGTGTCGAAGCTCCAGCCGGGCGTGCCGTCGGTGCCGAGGTAGATGACGCCGCCCGAGCCACCGAGGTCGCGGACCTGCGTGATTGCGCTGTCGGCGATCGCCTGCACGGTTTCGAGGGCGAGGCGTGCATCTTCGGTCTTGCAGACGGCGTCGGCGGGGCAGGGACCGGTGGCATTGCCGGCCTCGACCGACATGATGCGCCGCGTCGCCTGCATTTCGGAGCAGATCATGTGCGCGACGGCAAGGCGGATGAAATATTCGCCCGTCCCGGTGGCCGAGACGCCGCAGCGATCGGTGGCATAGGTACCAGCGCCGATGATCGGCGCATCGCCGATCCGGCCCCAGCGCTTACCGGTCATGCCGCCGGTCGAGGTGCCCGCGGCAATGACGCCGTTCTTGTCCATTGCGACGGCGCCGACGGTGCCGAACTTGTGGTCGATCTCGAGCTGGCTGACCTTTTCGCGCTCCATGGTGGCCGCCTTGAAGCGCTCGAGCGCGTTGCGGCGTTCGGGGGTGGCGAAATAGGCAGGATCGACCTGCTCGATGCCGCGCTCGGTGGCGAATCGGTCGGCACCTTCGCCCGAGAGCAGAACATGGGGGCTATCTTCCATCACCGCGCGCGCAGCGAGGATGGGATTCTTCGTAGTCGAGACGCCCGCGACCGCGCCGGCCGCGAGCGTGTCACCGCGCATGATCGAGGCGTCGAGGCTGTTGGTGCCTTCCCAGGTGAAGACCGCGCCCTTGCCGGCGTTGAAGTTCGCATCGTCCTCCAGCACCATAATCGCGGCCTGCACCGCATCGATGCTCTCGCCGCCCGCTTCGAGCACCGCACTTCCCGCCGCGAGCGCCTCGGCGAGCTTGGCGCGGATTTCGGCGTCCATTTCGGGCGTCATGCTCTCGCGCCGGATAGTGCCTGCGCCGCCGTGGATGACGAGGCTCCACTCGCGAGCACTGTCCTGGGCGACGGCCGTCGACGGTGCGGCAGCGGGATGGGCGAGGAGCGCAGCGAGCGCGAGAAGGGTGCGGATCATGGATCGCAGCCTAGCGCGCCTGCCGATGAAAGCCAGTCATGACCGTTACCAGGGAATATCCTCGCCGTCGTACGCGACGAAGCGGCCCGTGTTCTCCACACTCGTCTCCTCGATGCGCTCGCGGAGGCCGCTGACGCTCGTCTCGGTGTCGATCAGCGCATTCTGGCCGCCCATGTCGGTCTGCACCCAGCCGGGATGGAGCATGACGACGGCGATATCCTCGTCCTTCATGTCGATGGCGAGGCTCTTCCACGCGGCGTTCACCGCGGCCTTGGACGAGCGATAGGGGATCGATCCGCCCGAACCGTTGTCGGCGATCGAGCCCATCTTGCTGGTGAGGACCGCCATCGTCTTCTTGTCGGAAGCGGCGACGCGGTCCTTCAGACGCTGGGCGAGCAGGGTCGGGGCGATAACGTTGATCTCAAACAGGTTCAGCCAGCCGTCGCGTTCGGGCTGGCGCGGACCGTAGATCCCGGCATTGTTGATGAAAACGTCGATGGGGTCATCGCCGATTTCGGCGAGGAAGCGGTCGACCTCGCCCGAGTCCGCCACGTCGAGGCGGTGGGCGCGGACGTTGTCGAGCAGGTTGAGGTCGGCGATGTCGCCCTGGTCCCGCGCGGTCGCGATCACGTCCCAGCCGTCGGCGCTATATTGTTCGGCCAGTTCGCGGCCGATGCCGCGGCTGGCGCCGGTGATAAGGACGGTGGGCATGATGGTTTCTCCCCGAAATTGAATGAGTGGTTCGAGGCAGTGAACGGGGCGGGCGGGGCGATAGGTCCCTCAGCGGCGCTGCGACCACCATCGCCAGACGAGGAACAGCGCGATTTGCACGACGAGCAGCGCGCCGCAGGTAATCACGACGATCCAGAAGGCGTGGATGTCGTTGGTACCCGGAATGCCGCCGACGTTGATGCCGAGAAGGCCGGTGAGGAAGCCTAGCGGCAGGAAGATCGAGGCGACGAGGGTGAGGAGGTAGTTGGTCTTGTCGCTGCTGGCGAGCGCGCGGGCGCGCAGTTCGTCCTGCAGCACGACGGCCGATTCCATCGAGACGTCGATATCGTCGAGATAGCGGCGCAGGCGCTCGATCGTCTCGGCGATCTCGCGGCGATCATGCTCCTCGAACCAGGGGAGGGAGGCCTTGGCGATCGCCTCGAGGGCGCCATGCTGCGGGCCCATGTGGCGCTTCAAGGCAAGGCAATTGCGGCGGATGGCGCTGGTGCGCGCCAGGATCACATCGCGTTCGTCGTCGATATCGGCATCCTCGAGGTGATCGATCACGTCGTTCATGTCCACGATCGACTTGTTCATCCGGGCGATGATCTGTTCGACGAGTTCGGTGACGAGCGCGCCCGCGTCGGTCGGGCCGCTCCCCGAATCGACTTCGGCGAGGACGTCGCGCGGGGTCTGCAGGGGTTCGCGGCGGAGTGTGACGAGGCGGCTGCCGTCGGACCAGAGCTGCATCGAGATCATGTCCTCGGGCTCGGCACCCGGATTGAAATTGATTCCGCGAAGCACCGCCACGAGCTGGTTGCCGTCGCGATAGGCGCGTGGACGGTTACCGTCGTCGGTGAGCATTTCGGCGACGGGTTCGGGCAGGCCCAGCGTCTTCTCGAGCCAGGGCTCTGCCTCCTCGTGCGTGCGACAGATGTGCAGCCACAACACCTCGCCCGCGTGCTCGGGGACCCAGGTCTTCGCCTCTTCCCAGCGCACGGGACGACCGCCGCCCTTGCCATCGAGCACGCGCCCGAACAGCAGCGGCCCGTCCTGATCGTCGCGATGATCGGTTGCGTCCATGCGCCCTAAAATGCGCATTGCGTGCAAGGATTGGCAAGCGTCATTGGACTGCCACGCGAGGACGTCTATATCATCCCCATGTCCTCACTTCGTCCGTGGCGCCAGATCGAGCGCCGACAGTCCCGACAGATCATGGTCGGCAAGGTCCCCGTCGGGGGCGATGCGCCGATTTCGGTGCAGACCATGACCAACACGCCGACCTCCGACGCCAAGGCGACAATCGACCAGATCCGCCGCTGCGAGGAAGCGGGGGCCGACATTATCCGAGTGAGCTGTCCCGATACCGATTCGACCGCGGCCATGACCGAAATCGTCAGGGCCGCCGAGGTGCCGATCGTCGCCGACATCCATTTTCACTACAAGCGCGCGCTCGAAGCGGCCGATGCGGGGGCGGCGTGCCTGCGCATCAATCCCGGAAACATCGGCTCGGACGAGCGGGTGAAAGAAGTCATCCGCGCGGCCAAGGCCAACGGCTGCGCGATCCGCATCGGCGTCAATGCGGGAAGCCTCGAGAAACATCTGCTCGAAAAATATGGCGAGCCTTGTCCCGAAGCGCTGGTCGAGAGCGCGATGGACCATATCAAGATTCTGCAGGACCATGATTTCCACGAGTTCAAGGTGGCGGTGAAGGCGTCGGACCTGATGCTCGCGGTGGCGGCCTATTCGGAACTGGGCAGCCAAGTCGACTGCCCGTTGCACCTCGGCATCACCGAGGCGGGCGGGCTGATCGGCGGCACGGTCAAATCGGCGCTCGGCATCGGCTCGCTGCTCTGGGCGGGAATCGGCGACACGATCCGCGTGTCGTTGTCGGCCGAGCCCGAGGAAGAGGTTCGGGTGGGTTTCGAGATCTTGAAGTCGCTGGGGCTGCGCAGCCGCGGCGTGCGGGTGGTGAGCTGCCCGAGCTGTGCGCGGCAGGGCTTCGACGTCATCCGCACGGTTCAGACACTGGAAAGCCGCCTGCAGCATATCAAGACCCCGATGAGCCTGTCGGTGCTGGGCTGCGTGGTCAACGGGCCGGGCGAGGCGCGCGAGACCGACATCGGAGTGACCGGTGGCGGCAACGGCAGTCACATGGTCTATCTCTCCGGCGTCAAGGACCATCACATCGAGAACGAGAGCATGGTCGATCATATCGTGAAGCTGGTCGAGGAAAAGGCGGCGAAGATCGAGGCGGGCGAGGCGGAAGCCTTCGTTCCCGCGCACTGAGGAAAAACCAGCGTCGAGGAGATGAAATCATGAAGCGTATCGTGATCGGAATTGCAGGCGCGCTCGCGCTCGCGGGATGTGGTGGCGCGGGGAGCGGTGTGTCCTCCGCTTCGGCGCCCTCGGCGGCGATGTACGAAGAATCCGCGGATGCCTCGGCCGATGTCGAAGCGGCGTTGGCGCGCGCGCAGGCGTCGGGCAAGCGCGTGTTGCTCGCCATGGGGGCCAACTGGTGCTCCGACAGCCGTGCGCTGGCCGGCTGGCTCGAAAGTCCGCGCTTCCAGGCGCTGATCGAGGACAAGTACGAGCTGGTGTTCGTGGATATCGGCGCGCCGGGTCACGGTCGCGGTCGCAATCTGGATATCGCCGAGCGGTACGGCCTCGACAGCGTCGCGGGTCTCCCGAACCTGCTGGTGCTCACGCCCGACGGCACGCTGGTCAACGGCGAGAGCGCGAAGTCGTGGCGCAATGCCGAGAAGCGTTCGGGTGACGCGATCTACGCCGAGCTGGTCGCGCTCGCCGACAAGCCCGTCTAAGGCGAACCGCCCTGCTGCACGTCGTCCATCATGTCGACTATATGCAGCCAAAGCCCGAGCGGGGGACGTTCCGGTTCGACAAGTATCAGCTTGTCATGGTGGCGCTGCGCGAAAGCGGCGTCGCCATGACCGAGCATGCCCCTCCCGCCATGACGCGCGCGTGGCTGGAGGCGGTGCATGATCCTGCCTACGTGGCGGAAGTGTTCGAGGTTCGCGTTCCACGCGACAAGGAGCGGCGGATCGGTTTTCCGGTAACGGCGCGGATCCGCGACCGGGTCACGCACACCAATGGCGGCACCTGGGCCGCGGCGAAACTCGCGATGGACCATGGCTATGCCGCGAACAGCGCGGCGGGTTCGCACCACGCGCTCTGGGATACGGGCGCCGGCTACTGCGTCTTCAACGATCTCGCGGTGGCCTCCAACAGGCTGATCGCCGAAGGCGATGCCGACCGCGTGCTGATCGTCGATCTCGACGTGCACCAGGGTGACGGGACCGCAAGCCTTACCGCCGGCCGGCCCGATATCTTCACCTTTTCGATGCACGCCGAGAAGAACTTTCCGGTGCGAAAGGCCGCCAGCGATCGCGACGTCGGGCTGGCCGACGGCACGGGCGACGGTGCCTTTCTGGAAACGCTGGAGCGCGAACTCGAACCCATCCTCGACACCTTCAGGCCCGATCTCCTGCTGTATCAGGCGGGCGTCGACCCGCACGAACAGGACAAGCTCGGCCGGCTGGCGCTCAGCGACCGGGGATTGGAGGCGCGCGACCGCTTCGTCGTGAATGCGGCGCGGCGACGGGGCATCCCTGTCGCCAGTGCGCTGGGTGGGGGTTATGGCGACGATGCGCGCAGGGTCGCCGATCGCCACGCGGCCTCGATGATCGCCATGGCGGACGAGAACGCGCGCTTTTAGCATTTCTTCACGCCCCACCGCGTAGGACGCGCGATGATGAAAGGCTTTTCCGTCCTCGTTATCCTCTTTGCGCTGATGGTCGCGTTCGGCGCGCGCGAGGTCGAGCTGGGAGCAGGCGAAGAAGAAGCGGCGGACGTGGAAGTCGTCGATGCATGGGCTGCGGCGCGCGCCGAGGCCAAGGAAACGTCCTCGGCGGGCGCGAGCACGGCCTATTCGACCGGCCCCGTCACCTTCGACCGCGGTGCGGGCGGGCATTTCTATACCGATGCGCAGATCGGCGCCGCGAGCGTGCGCTTCCTCGTCGATACGGGCGCGACGGGCATCGCGCTTACCGAGAAGGACGCACGCGCAATCGGCATCGCGCTCAATCCCTCGCAGTATCGGATCGTCGGGCGGCAGGTCTCGGGCCATGTGCGCGGGCAGATGGTCGTCCTTCCAGAAGTGCGGGTCGGCCCGAAGAACGTGCGTGACGTCGATGCGGTGGTGATCGAGGGAGCGACGATGAACCTCTTGGGCCAGAGCTTCCTCACGCGCGCCGGGAAGATCGAGATGGACGGCGAGAAAATGGTGCTGCGCTAGCTGGCGCGACGACGTCATTTGCGGCAAAGCCCGCGCGCCATGTCCCGCGCCGCCAATCCGCCGATCGCTTTCATCATCGCCGTGCTCGGCGTGGGCTGCCTTGCGGGCATGGACGGCGCGGTCAAGACCATCAGCCTCGATGTCGGGGCGTTCGATGCCCTGTGCTGGCGGCTGCTCGCCTCGCTACCGCTCGCGGGGGCGATCTACCTGTTCGGCAGAAAACAGGCACCGACGCGCGCGGCGATGAAGCTGCATCTCATGCGCGCCGCGATCGGCGTCCCGATGGCGCTTCTGTTCTTCTCCGGGCTGGAGCGCGTTCCCATGGCGCAGGCCATCGCGCTCGCGTTCCTCGCGCCGCTGTTCGCGCTATTCTGGGCGCGGCTCTTCCTCGGCGAAGAGGTCGGTCGCGGTAGCGTCGTGGGAAGTCTCGTCGCCTTTTCGGGAACGCTCGCGATCTTCTTCGGCCAATCGCAAGCGGACATGGGGCCGCAAGCCTTCTGGGGCGCGACGATGATCCTCGGTTCGGCGCTCTTCTACAGCATCAACATCATTCTCATGCGGCGGCAGGCGCAGGAGGCGGACCCCGTCGAAGTCGGCTTTTTCCTCTACGCCTTCATGGCGGCGGGCTTCTGGGCGATCGGCGGGCTGCGCGGGGGCGTGACCTATCCGCAAGGGACCGAAGTCGCGATCGCGACAAGCGCGGTGACGGGGGTGGTGGGGTCGATCCTGCTCGCCTGGGCCTATCGACGGGCAAGCGCGAGCTATCTGAGCGCGAGCGAATATGCGGGCTTTCTCTGGGCAGCGCTGTTCGGCTTCGTCCTCTTTGGCGAAATCCCGCTGGGCTGGACCGTCGCGGGCGGAGCGGCCATCATCCTCGGCGTCTGGCTCGCCTCGCGCCCCGCACCGGCGGGACACGAGATGATCGAGACCTAGCGCGCCGGCTCGAGGCTGGGCGCGATCGGCGCGAGCTCGAAGCTCGACGGCGCGAACGTCGGCTCGGCGAAGGGGCCACGCGCGGCTTCATAGGCTGCGCCGAGCGCAAGGATCGCGGGGTCGTCCCACTTGGTGCCGACGAAGGAGAGCCCGACAGGCAGGCCCTTCACCAGCCCCATCGGGACGGTAAGATGCGGGTAGCCTGCCCATGCCGCCAGATAGCCGGCGCCGCCGCCATGCCATGAGTCGCCGTGGACATGGTCGATGAGCATCGCGGGCGCAGTTGTCGGAAAGATGAGCGCGTCGAGGTCGTTCGCGGCGAGCAACCGGTCGATGCCGTTCTTGCCCGACCATTCGAGGTTGGCCTTGACCTTGTCGCGATAGGCCTCGTCGAGCCGCGTCGCCTCGGATTTCTCGAAGATCGACTGGTCGAAGATCGACAGTTCGCGACCGTTGGCGGCATTGAAGGCAATGAGATCGGCGAGCGTGCGGGTCGGCACTTGGCGGGCGTCGGTCGAGGCGAGGTAGCTGTTGATGCCGTCGCGAAACTCGGCGAGCAGAATATCGTAGCTGGTGCTGCCTTCCAGTTCTTCCGCGCCGATTTCCTCGATGCTGACGAGAATCGCGCCCTGTGCTTCGAGCAAGGCCTTGGCCTGTGCGAACGCCGCGTCGGTGCCGAAGCCGGTCGCAAATTCGAGCACGCCGAGTCCTTTGCCCGCTAGGCTCGCGCCCGCGAGCGCGGGGACGAATGTGCCCTTGTAGCGGTCGGAGGGCGCGGTGGCGGGGTCGGCCGGGTCGCTTCCGGCCATGGCGTCCATCATCTGTGCGGCCTGGCGCACCGTGCGCGTCATCGGGCCGGCGGTATCCTGCGTGATGCTGATCGGCACGACATGGGTGCGGCTGATCATGCCCACCGAAGGCTTGAAACCGACGATCCCGTTCATGGCGGCGGGGCAGGTGATCGAGCCATTGGTCTCGGTGCCGACGGCATAATCGGTATAGCCCGCCGCGACCGCAGCACCCGAGCCGGAGGACGAGCCGCAAGGGCTGCGGTCCATGGCCCAGGGGTTGAAGGTCTGACCGCCGACGCCCGACCAGCCCGAGTTCGAATTCTCGCTGCGGAAGTTCGCCCATTCCGACAGGTTCGTCTTACCGAGAATGACGGCGCCCGCCTCACGAAGCCCGCTGACGAGCGGGGCATCGCGTCCGGCCACGTTCCCCGCGAGCGCGAGGCTGCCCGCGGTGGTCGGCAAGGGGCCCGCAGCCTCGATATTGTCCTTGAGAAGCACGGCAGCGCCGCGGAGCGGAGCGTCGGCACGGCGAGCCTCGATGGCACGGGCCTGGTCCATTGCGGTAGGGTCGATCGCCAGCACGGCCTGCAAGTCGGCATCGCGCGCTTCGATGCGGGCCAGCGCGCCCGACACCGCAGCGATCGCGCCGTCGCCTGCTGGAGCGACGACCTGCCGTTCGACCATCGGTCGTTCATCCGATGCGCAGGCCGTTAGTAGAAGTCCGCACGACAAAGCGGCGAGAAGTGTCTTTTGCTGCATGGCACCAACCCCAACGACATAACGTTACAAGGGGACGATTGCAGGCCGCGCGGCAAAAGACCAGACGCCATGCTCCCCATCGAATAGGATTGCCCCCAATGTTCCTGACCCAGACCGCGCTCGGCGCGATCGCCGCGATGCTGATGCAGGAGGCGCCCGCCGTGGCCGACCAGCCGCAGCCGGAGCCGCAGGCAGCTCAGCCCCAACCCGAGCAGGAAGCGCCCGTCGAGGACGTCCCGGCGGACGAGGACACCATCGTCATCACGGGACAGCTGCGCGGGCAGGTGATCGGCGATGTCGAGCCGATTACCACGCTCGATGCGCGCGACATCAGCGCAACGGGCGCGCGCAACGTGTCCGAACTGCTCGAGGCGCTCGCTCCCGAGATCGGCTCCAACCGCGGGCGCGGGGGCGGCCGACCCGTGTTGCTGGTTGACGGACGACGGATTTCGGGTTTCCGCGAATTGCGCGACCTGCCGAGCGAGGCGATCGAGCGTGTCGAGGTGTTGCCCGAGGAAGTGGCGCTGTCCTACGGCTACCGCGCCGACCAACGGGTCGTGAATTTCGTGCTGCGAGAGAATTTCTTCTCCACCACCATCGAGATGGAGGCACGCGCGCCGACCGATGGTGGTCGTGCGGGCGGCGAATTCGAGGTCGATCGGCTGATGTTGTCACCCGGCAAGCGCACGACCTTCAATTTCGACTATGAAACGGACGGCGCGATCACCGAGGACGAGCGTGACGTAGCGCTCCAGCCGATCGAGGCGCTGGAAGGCGATATCGACCCGCGCCCGTTCCGCACGCTGGTCGGCAGCAGCGAACAATTGCAGCTCGGCACCGTCATCAAGCGTCCCTTGGGCAGCGCGACGGCGACCATCAACGCCGAAGTGCAGGAGCAGGTCGGCCAGAGTCTCAACGGGCCCGCGGTAGCGCGCTTCGACGTCCCCGCCGACAGCCCGTTCGCCGACGGGACGGCCTTCGAGATCATCCGCGACACCGATTTCGGCGTGTTGCAGCGCGACCGGCGCACACGTTCGGGAGCGTTGGCCTTTATCGTCAACTCAGCGCCCGGCGACTGGCTCTGGTCGTCGAACGGCACACTCGACGTCTCCGAAACGCGCACGCGCACCGATCGCGGCGCCGTGATCGACGTCTTCCAGGACCGGATCGACGCGCTCGACGCGACCTTCGATCCGTTCGGGCCGCTGGCCTTCGATCTGCGCCCGCGCGACGAGGCGCTGTCGACGAGCCTGCAGGCGGTGCTCGACGGGCAGCTCAACGGATCGCTGCTCGAGCTTCCGGCAGGCGACCTACGCACGACGTTGCGAGGCGGGGTGAACTATCTCTCGATCGACAGCCGCGACAATTTCGGCGGCGCGCTCGAGGAGGTGTTCCTCGATCGGACGCGCCTGTTCGCGACCGCGAATCTCGATATTCCGCTGCTCGAGGAAAGCGCCATCGGCGATCTCGGCGCGAGCCTTGCGGGCGAGGTCGAGGACCTTTCCGACTTCGGCACGCTCACCGTGCTCAACGCGGGGCTGAACTGGCGTCCGACACGGCGTTTTTCGCTGCGCGGCAATTACACGCGCGAAGAGGGTGCGCCGTCGCTGTCGCAGCTTGGCGATCCGCGCACGGTTGAGCCGCTGGCGCGCGTCTTCGACTTCACCACCGGTGACACCGTGTTCATTCCGGTCACGACGGGCGGCAATCCCGACCTTCTCGCCGATACGCGCGCACTGTGGAGTCTTGGCGCCAACTGGGAATTGCCGATCGATAATGACGATCTGGGGATCGACCTGCGCGCTGATTTCGTATCGGCCCGGATCGAGAACCAGCAAGGTGGCTTCCCGTCGGTTTCGCCCGAGATCGAAGCTGCGTTCCCCGACCGCTTCGTGCGCGACGATCTTGGCCAGCTTGTCGCGGCCGATTTCACGCCGACGAATTACGCGCGCGCGAGCCGGGATTCGCTGCGCTACGGCTTTACGTTGCGCCATTCGATCGCGCCCAAACCGCCGAGCGCGGAGACGATCCAGCGTTTCCGCGACCGGTTCCGCCAGCAACGGCAGGCGCAGGCTGGCGGCGAGCGTGGGCTGGGTGAGGGACGGCAGGGCCCGCCCGCATCTGGACAGCAGGCCGCCGGGCAGGGACAGCCGCAGGCCGAAGGACAGCAGCAGGCCCAAAATCAGCAGGCCCAGAATCAGCAGGGCCAGCAGCAAAACCAGGAGCAGGCGCAGGGACAGCCTCAAGGCCAGCAGCAAGGTCGGCAAGGGCAGCGGGGCGGTGGTGGTCCGCGGGGCTTCGGCGGATCGCAGGGTCCGCGCGGCGGGCGCCTCTGGGCCTCGGTCACGCACGAGATCACCTTCAAGGACGATTTGCTGATCGCCGAGGGCGGACCCCTGCTCGATTATCTGGATGGCGATGCCGCAGGCGGGCTCGGCGGTCGCTCGCGCCACAAGCTGGAAGGCCGCTTCGGGCTCTTCAACAACGGCTGGGGCGCGCGGGTGAATGTCGACTGGCAGTCGGCGACCAGCGTCGACACCGGCGTCGGGCGCCTCGATTTCGACGATTACGGTACGTTCGACATCAATCTCTATGCCAACCTCGGCGAACAGCCCGACCTGCTCAGCCGTCAGCCTTGGCTGCTGGGCACCTCGCTCCAGCTGGGCATCGACAATGTGCTGAACGAGCGCCCGCGGGTGACCGACCAGGACGGCTTCACGCCGCCCAACTACCAGTCGGCGCTGCTCCGTCCCGAGGGGCGGGTCATCAAGCTGGAAATCCGCAAGCTGTTCGTGCCGCCGCGTTTCCTGCGCCAGCAGTTCCAACGCGCACGCGGAGGCTAGCGCTTTACCCGCTCGATCGCGTCGCGGACCACCTGATAGGCATCGTCGCGGCCGCCCCAGCGGCCGATCCGCACCCACTTCTCCTTTTCGAGATCCTTGTAGTGGGTAAAGAAATGTTCGATCTGCTCGGTCACGATGTGCGGCAGGTCGGTGTAGTTCTCGACCTTGTCGTAATAAGGCGACACGCGGGTGACGGGCACGGCGAGGAGCTTCTCGTCACCCCCGGCCTCGTCTTCCAGATGCAGGACGCCGACGGGGCGCGCAGCGATGACGGTGCCGGGCAAGAGCGACCAGCGGGTCATGACGAGGCAGTCCAACGGATCGCCGTCGTCGCAGAGCGTCTGCGGGATGAAGCCATAATTGGTCGGGTAGCGCATCGGCGTGTGCAGGATGCGGTCGACGACCATCGCGCCGGACTTCTTGTCGAATTCATATTTGACGGGTTCGCCGCCGATCGGGACTTCGATGAAGACGTTGAGTTCTTCGGGCGGGTTGTCGCCAACGGGGATAAGCTCGATGTTCATGGCGCGCGCCTTAGCGCCGGGGGCGCGGCGGGCCAAGGTGAAAAGGGCTTCAAAGCGCGGGGCTTAGCGACTAACCGCTCAGGCCATGAGCAAGTTACGACCCATCAAGGGCACGCAGAGCCTGTTCGGCGAGGAGGCCGAGCGCTTCCACCATGTCGTCGAGACCTTCGACAGGGTGCGGCGCCTCTACAATTTCAGCCGCGTGGAAGTGCCGATGTTCGAGGCGACGGGCGTGTTCGCGCGGACGATGGGCGAGACGAGCGATGTCGTTTCCAAGGAAATGTGGTCGTTCGAGAGCCGGAGCGAGGGCTCGGTCACGCTTCGGCCCGAATTCACCGCCGGAATCGCGCGGGCCTATCTGTCCGAGGGCTGGCAGCAACATGCGCCGATGAAGGTCGCGACCCATGGCGCGGCGTTCCGCTACGAGCGGCCGCAGAAGGGGCGCTATCGCCAGTTCCACCAGCTCGACGCCGAAATCATCGGAAGCGCCGATCCGCTGGCCGATGTCGAACTGCTGGCGATGGGGTCGCAGCTGCTGGAAGAATTGGGCATCGGCGAGGTTCGGCTGAAGCTGAATACATTGGGCGATGCGGAAAGCCGCGACAGATGGCGTGCGGCGCTGGTCGAGCATTTCAGCGCGCATCGTGAGGACCTGAGCGAGGATTCGCAGGACCGGCTCGAGCGCAATCCGCTGCGCATCCTGGACAGCAAGGACCCACGCGACCGCCCGTTCGCCGACAGCGCGCCGAAGATGCACTTGTCGGGCGAGGCGGAGGATTTCTTCGGCCGCGTGAAGGCGGGGCTGGATGCGGCAGGCGTCGCCTACGAGCTCGACCCGCATCTGGTGCGCGGGCTCGACTATTATCGACACACGGCGTTCGAATTCGTCACCGACCAGCTGGGCGCGCAGGGCACGGTCCTTGCGGGCGGCCGCTACGACGGATTGATCGAGCAGTTGGGCGGGCCGGCGACGCCTGCGGTTGGCTGGGCGGCCGGTATCGAGCGGCTGGCGATGTTGCTCGACGGCGATGCGACGCGGAAGATCGATGCCGCGGTGCTCCCGATGGGTGACAAAGCGCAGGGTTTGGCGGTCGCGGTCGTGACGGCCCTTCGCAAAGCGGGCCTCGCTGGCGACCTGTATGCGAGCGGCAAGATCGGCAAGCGCATGGGACGCGCCGACGAGGCGGGCGCACTGGCGGCGATCATCATCGGCGACGAGGAGATCGATGCGGGCGAACTGCAGGTGAAGGTGCTGGCGACGGGTGAACAGATGGCCTTGGCGCCCGCCGCGGCCGTCGAGCGGCTGACCGAACTGGCGGTGGATCGCCAGATGCGCGCCGTCCTCGGCAGCGACGAGGAGGAATAGACGATGGCCACCATCTCCCCCGAGCGCGTCGACGCGATTCTCGCCAAGAAGGACGATCTCCAGACGCGCATGAGCGCGGGCGATCTCGACCCGCAGGACTTCGTCAAACTGTCGAAGGAATATGCCGAAATCGAGCCGATCGCCGAAAATGCTGCTGAACTGCGGCGGCTGCGCACCGAGAAGGCGGACCTGTCCGACATGCTCGCCGACCCCGAGATGCGCGAGATGGCCGAGGAGGAATTGCAGGCGATCAACAAGGCGCTGCCCGAAGTCGAACGGCGCATGGCGGTGGCGCTGCTGCCCAAGGACAAGGCCGACGAGAAGCCTGCGATGATCGAAGTGCGCGCCGGTACGGGCGGCGACGAGGCGGCGCTGTTCGCGGGCGATCTGTTGCGCATGTACCAGCGGTTCGCCGAGGAGCAGGGCTGGAAGGTCGAATTGATCAGCGCCAGCGCGTCCGATGTCGGCGGCTACAAGGAAGCGGTCGCCTCCGTGAAGGGCAACAGCGTGTTTGCCAAGCTGAAGTTCGAGAGCGGGGTGCACCGCGTGCAGCGCGTGCCCGCGACCGAAAGCGGCGGGCGGATCCATACGTCGGCGGCAACGGTCGCGGTGCTCCCCGAGGCCGAGGAAGTCGACGTACAGATCGACGAGAAGGACTTGCGCATCGACGTCTTCCGCTCCTCTGGCCCTGGCGGTCAGTCGGTCAACACGACCGATTCGGCGGTCCGCATCACGCATATTCCGACCGGGATCGTCGTCAGCCAGCAGGACGAGAAATCGCAGCACAAGAACAAGGCCAAGGCGATGAAGGTGCTGCGGACGCGCCTTTACGAGCATGAGCGCGCGATCGCCGACGCCGAGCGTTCGGGCGCACGCAAGTCGATGGTCGGCTCGGGCGACCGATCCGAGCGCATCCGCACCTACAATTTCCCGCAAGGGCGCGTGACCGACCATCGGATCAACCTTACGCTGCACAAGCTCGATGCGGTGCTCGAGGGGGTCGCGCTGTCGGAACTCATCGAGGCGCTGATTGCCGAGGACGAGGCCGAGCGGCTGGCGGGGCTCGAAGAGGAAGCGTGAGCGCCGCGCGACTGGCGCGGGCGACGGCGCGGCTGGCGAGCACCAGCGACACGCCGCGGCTCGATGCCGAACTCTTGGCGTCGCATTGCCTCAGCATCGAACGCGAGGCGTGGTTGCTCGATACCGCGCGCGCCCTTCCCGAAACTTTCGAGACCCTCATCGAGCGGCGCGCCGGCGGAGAGCCCATTGCCTATATTACCGGGCGCCGAGGCTTCTGGACGATCGATCTGGAGGTGGGGCCGGGCGTGCTGATCCCGCGTCCCGATAGCGAGACGCTCCTCGATGCGGCGGCGACCCATTTCGCCGAGCGAGCGCCGACACGCGTGCTCGATCTCGGCACGGGGCCGGGGACATTGCTTCTGGCGGCGCTGGACGAATGGCCGGAGGCGACGGGCGTCGGGGTGGACGCGTCCGGGGCGGCCTTACGCTATGCGCGTCGCAATGCGGAGCGGCTGGGCATGGCGGCGCGGGCGGCGCTGGTGCAGGGCGACTGGGCGGAAGGAATCGACGAAACGTTCGATCTGGTTCTCTCCAATCCCCCCTACATCGCGGAGGCCGATCCCGATTTGTCGCGCGATGTCGCGGCGCACGAACCGCGCGAAGCGCTGATCGCCGGCGCCGACGGTCTGGACGATTATCGCCGGCTGGTGCCTCGGCTGCCGTCGCTTCTGGTGCGTGGCGGTCTGGCAATCGTCGAGATCGGCCATCGGCAGGCGGCGGACGTCGCGGCGCTTTTCGAGGAGGCGGGAATGCACCCGCGCGTGCACCGCGATCTGGCGGGCCGCGACCGGGCCGTTTCGCACGTCGCGGACGGCAGGTCTTAAAAAAGGTTGGAATCGGCGCCGCGCTTCGCTACATCTGGTGGGGAAACGGGGGACGCATCGGATTTCGGTCCCGCAACACTTCCCGGTTTCACCCTCCCGCCGCATGTCCTTCTCGCCGCGCCCTCATTCGGCACGGTTCGATCGAAACGGCAGCGGAGAGACATTTTCGACACGGGCCGCGGGCCCCCTTGCCCCGTCCCGGACCCCGGTGCCGCCTTGTGTTGGCCGGCGCTACAGTTGAACAAGGGACTTAGATTTTTGATCAACAATCGACAGAACCGGCGTCGCGGACGCGGCGGCCAGCGCGGCGGAAACCAGAACCGTGGCCAGCCCAATCGCGGCAATGCCGCTCAGCTTCTCGAGAAGTACAAAGGCCTTGCGCGCGATGCGCAGATGCAGGGCGACCGCGTCCAGGCCGAATATTACCTGCAATATGCCGACCATTATTTCCGCGTGCTCGAGGAGCATAATGCGCAGAAGGACGAACGGCAGAACCAGCAGCCAAAGCCGCGCAAGAAATCGCAGCGCGACGATGATCGGGACGAGCGGGACGAGCAGGACAACGACCGCGACGACGAAGCGCAGGCCGAAGACAAGCCCAAGCCCAAGCGCCAGCGCAAGCCCAAGGCGGAGGCCGACGGCAAGGACGGCGCGAACGATGCTCCCAAGCCGCGCAAGCGCGGACGTCCCAAGAAGGAAGACGGGGATTCGATCGCAGACGCGCTCCCGCCCGCAATCTCGGGCGACGAGGCCGACGCGGCCTAGACGAGGTGCGCTGCCATCGCGGCGGCGACACCATAGCCCGCGGCTGCAAGAGCGGTGCCGAGAGGATATTCGTGCGCGCGCTCGCTTGCGCGTCCGGTGGCCAGTGCGATTGCGAGGAGCGCGAGGCTGGCGGCGAGCAGGACGAACGGAAGCGTCGTCCAGCCGGTCCATAGCCCGATAGCGCCGAGAAGTTTGGGATCCCCGCCGCCCATGCCGTCTTGGCCACGCAGGCGAAGATAGAGAAGGCGGATCGCTTCGAGCGTCCCGTACGCTGCCACCCCGCCGATCATTCGGGCCTCGAGGCTCGCGCCCGTGACGAGTCCTCCGACGCCGAGCCCGAGGATGGCAAGGGCGAGCGTCAGGCTGTCGGGGAGCATCAGGTGCCGCGCGTCGATCCATCCGCTTGCGAGCAGCAGCCATCCCATCAACGCCAGTGCGACGCCCGCGGCGCCGGGAAGAATCGCCAGCGACAGGGCGCCGATCGCGCCGCTCGCCAGTTCGATGCGCAGATGGTCGCTCCCGATCGCGGCATCGCACGAGCGACATCGTCCCCGCAGAAGGATATGACTGAGGACGGGGACGAGGTCGCGCGAGGCGATGGTGGTGCCGCAAGTGTCGCAGCGCGATCTGCCTGCGACGACGCTTCTGCCCTGCGGCCAGCGGACCGTGATCGTCGCGAGAAAGCTGCCGACGATAAGCCCGAGGATCCCGCCGCCGATACTCCAGACCCAGGGTGCCGCCATCAGCGTAGGCGGCCGCGACTCGTGAGCGTGTAACGGTCGCCATCGGGCGCGAAGCCTGCACCTCGCAGAAGATCGCCGATCACCGGCGAGGCACCCTCGATCACGAGCGTGGCCTCGACATTGCCCAGCGCATCCACCGCAAGATCGACGCGCTGGCCGCCCCGCGGTCCTTCGAGGAGCGCATGGATGCGGCCGTCCTCGCCGCAGGTAACGGGGCCGCTGATCTCCCCTGAGAAATACCGCACCGCGACCGCCGGGATCGCGTTGATCGTTCCCGTCCCACGCTTGCACGCGGTGCCGTCGAACAAGGCGTCGACATTGTCGAAATAAAGCGCGTCGATCGGCAGCGGAGCGACGAGACCCGAGATGTTGACGCGGCCATTGAGGCTGGCGACCCCTTCGCTCGGGCCCGACAGGAAGAAACGGCCTTCCAAGGGGCCGTCGGGGTCTTCCAGCCGGACGACATGAACCTCGGTGCGGCCGATGACCAGCGGCAGCGGCGCGAGCGCGACATCGAAGGTCCCGAGCCGTTCCTCGCCAAGCATCGCGTTGCCGATGCGGCCCGACCAGACGGTTCCGCCGACCTGCCGCGCCGACAGCAGTGCATCGCGCCCGAGCGCCATGTCGATCGCGATCCGCAGCGGAAAGAGCAGCAGCAGCGCGATCAGGAAGGCGGCGAGGGTCCAGACGATCCAGCGGCGGGTCATGGGCTTGCCTTTGCGAGGGTCAGCTCGAGCGCGACCCCGCCCTCGCCATTGTCGGTCATCTGCAGGGCTTCGATGCGGATCCCTGCCGCGCGGAGCTGGTCGAACCAGGCGAGCGCCGCGGCCGAGCGGGCCTGCGCGATCGAGATATTGGCGCGTTCGGGCCCCTGTGCGACGTTTGCGGTCAGCGCGAAGCCTGCCTGGTCCGCCGACGCGGCGACGAACTGGTCGAGCGGACCCTCGATCCGCGCGGTCGTGCCGCCCGTCTCGCCGGCCATCTGTTCGGCAAGCGCCTTCACGCGGCCATAACGGTCGCTCGCCTCGACATAATCGTTCCTTGCCTCGTCGTGCCAGCCGATTGCGGGTGCGATGATGAGGAACCAGACGATGATGGGCACGGCCAGAAGCGCCATCACGCCGAGGAGAATCTGCTCACGGCGCGTCCGCCCGCGCACCCAGTCGCGCACCGCGTTCATGCGGAATTCCCCGACAGACGAAGGTCGACCATGGCACGGCCCTGCCCATCGGCGAGCGGCGTTGCGCTGACGCTCCAGCCACGGCGCTGCAGGCCGAGGAGCAGGCGATTGATCGCCTCGACATCGTTGGCGACGAGACGGGCGGCGAGGGCGCCCGAGCCGTCCCAGCCGAGCATGGCGGCCTCGACCGAGCTTTCGGCTTCCATCTCGGCGAAGAGACTTGCGAGAAGCTGGCCTGCCCCGCGGCCCGTCGCCCCGCTACCCATCGCGGCAAGGAGAGCCGCCTCGGCGCCCTCGGCCTCCACAGGCTGGCCGAGCGCCGCGGTTGCGATGGCGGCGGTCTCGCGGTCGAGACGGTCGCTCTCGCTGTCCCAGCGCACCGCCTTGGCGATGGGAATGAACAACGCGAAGAGGAGGATCAGTCCGACGACGACGGCAAATTCCTTGAGGCGGCGCGGATCCGGCGCCCATCGGCGCGCGCGTGCGAAAATGCCCTGTCGCAGGTCGATTGGCGGGACGGGGACGGCGGCGGCGAGCCGCGCCATCAGCGTGTCATGATCGAGCGTGTCGACAAATTCGTCGCCGACGAGGGCGTCGACCAACGGATCGCCGTCGACGAGCGCCATGCCGTCACGCGAGATGACGGTCGTCGGGCCGATCCGCGCTTCATGCCACTTTCCGTCGGCAGGAAGCAGGCTGGCGAGCGGGACAAGCTGGTCGAACTCGATCTCCTGCGCGCGGCCATAGTCGAGCCAGCGCCGCATGGCTGCCGCATCGACGGTCGCGAGCCAGCCGTTCATCTCGTCGCGTGCGACCGCGACATGGGGCTCGGGCCCGAGCGCCTGTTGCTGCACTTCGATACGAGCGACGCCCCGTTCCTGCGGGGAAGCGAGTGCCGCCGCGTCACGGCGTTCGAGACGGACCTGTTCGGGGCCGACGAGCCCCACCGTCACCACCGGTTCGCGCGTGTCGAAGGCACGGGCGAGCCATGCCCCGTCGAGGCCGTGCGCCAGGATGCTGCCCTCGGCCACTTCCCACCACGGACAGCTGAGGGCCGAGACATCGGGGCGGTCGGGCAAAAGGACGAACAGCGCGCGCATCATCCGGCGCTCCCCCAGCGACGGGCGTGGAGGCGCGGGTGGCCGTCCTCGACCGAGAAGAGCGTTTCTGAACGCAATTCGCTATCCCCCTCGCCCACTCTGGTCGTCAGCCGGAAGAACCGCGTTTCGACCGTGATCTGATTGTCGCGCAATCCCGACGGTTCGAAATCGCGAAGCGGACCCATATTCCAGAATTCCGCCACCGAGCCATAGCCTTGTGCGGGGCGCGCGGCCAGTTGTGCGCGTGCGGCCTCCAGACTGATCGTCTCGGGAGCGAGCATCGCGATAAGCGCAGCGCGTTCAGGGCTCAGCGTCTCCACGTTGATCGAGGTGGGTTCGGTCGAGGGAAGGGCGCACAGATAAGGACTGATCGAGGCCCAGATTTGCGCATCCATGCCGTTGATGGCCGACAGTTCGTCGGCGCTGGTCAGCAGGCGGTCGGGAACGGGTGCTCCCGAGGCGAGGCGTTCCGAGCCGATGGGACGCGGATTGGAATCATCGTCGATCGCATCGCCTGCGCTGTCGGCGATCTGCTGGGCACGGCCCGCGTCGACACCGAGCAATCCCAACAGGTCGCGCAGCTGGAAAACGCGGCGCGACTGGCTCTGCAATACACCCGTCTGACGGCGCACGACCAGGCTGTTGACGTTGAAACAGTTGGTCGCGTCGTCGAGGCGCGCGGTCACCGTCTGGCCGTCGGGAAGGGTGATCGAGCGTTCGACGCCCAGCAGTGCGGCCTGGTCGGCGCCCGAAAGCTCGGCGGCATCGGCGATGCGGGCCTGCGCCAACTCCTCGGCCATGGCGAGCCAATGGCGACCTTGCGTGGCGACCGCGGCATTGCCCGCGAGGCGGGTCGACAAGCTGAGACGATCCAAGGCGGTGGCGGCGATCGCGGCCATGACGGCAACGATCAGCAGGACCGACAGGAGGGCGGTGCCGCGCTCCTTCATGGTGTTGCCCGCACGGCAAAGGACAGTTGCGGCAGCGCGTAGATGAGTTCGGTCGGCGGGATCCGTTCCGCCGATACCTTGAGGCGGACGGCGCGGGGGAGTGGCTCGCCCGAACCGTCGGGCCAGACTTCGAGCCAGTCGCCGCTGGCGGCGCGATAGGCGAGCGTTACGCTTCCGACAGGATCGACGAGGCGCGCATCGGGAAGGCGGGCATCGCTGCCGTCGATCTCGGCGAAGGTGGTGCGTACCAGCGCGCCGTCCTCGACGCCCCAGCCGATGCGGCGCAGGTTGCTACGCTGGGCGTCGTCAAGCGAGACCACGCCGGTGCGGACGAACTGCATCGAGGATGCGGTCCCGAGGAAGGCTGGGCGCTCCTCGCCGCCCGAATCCTTGGTCGGACGGTCGGAGACCTGGGCGAGGTCGGCCTCGAGAAGACGGGCGATACGCTCGATCTGGGCCTGTTCGCCGAGCGAGGTGTCCACGGCGGCCTGCGTGTCGGCGCTGGCGGCGAGCAGGCCGACACCTGCGCTCGCGAGCAGGGCGAAGATGGAGAGGCCGACGAGCATCTCGATGAGGGTGAAGCCGCGCTGCCTCATGGCTCGATCCGCTTGACGGTGACGAGTCGCTGCGAGGGCCCCGACGGCAGCGGACGCACGGTGATGACGACGGTCAGGAAGCGCGCATCGTCGGTGGGATCGGTCTGGGTGATGACGGCGAACTGCTGACCGCCGTTGACGACGGTTTTCGTCTCCGAACCGCGGTTGGGCGCGGCGGGGGAGGAGGCGATGAGCGCGGCTTCGTTGCTGGCGACGAGCCGCGCCATGCCGTTCTCGCGCAGGTTCGACGCGGTGCCGACGGCGTAGGCGTCGATGCGCAGGAGCGCGAGCGCGGCGATCGAGAAGACGCTCAAGGCTACGAGCATCTCGATGAGCGTGAAACCGCGGGTGCGCATCAGCGTGCCTCGACCGCGCCATTGGCGGCGACGGTGATCGTGGCGGTGCGGCCATTATCGTCATCCAGCGTGATGACCTGTGGGCCCGAGGGAAGGCCCAGATTGTCGAACCGGATACCGGTGCGGCTGCCGCGCGCCGTCACGCCCGAACGGAACGCGCTGCGTCCGTCGAAGCGCTGGCCCGACAAGGGCTGCCATTCGCGGTTCGCATATTGTTCGAAGGTGAAACCCGAAGGCGTCACCCAGATGCCCGTGGGGCGTGCGCGCATGACCGCTTCGTCGCGCAGTGCGGCGATCCGTCCGGCGAGCATGACGGCTTCCTCGCGTGCCTTGTCGGCGGGGCGAAAGGTCAGCACGACGGCGGTGGCGGCGATCGCCATCACCACCAGCACGACCATCAGCTCGACGAGGGTGAAGCCTCGTGTTCGCGGATCATTCGCCCGCGTAGATGTCCGCATTCTCGCCTTCGCCGCCCGGCTGGCCGTCGGCGCCGAAACTGTAGATGTCGAACGGGCGCCCGTCGCGGCCCGGAGCCTGGATCTGGAAAGGATTGCCCCACGGATCCTCGGGAATGTCGCGCACGTAGCCCCCCGGCCGATAGCGGTCGGGCTGCGCGAGGCCCGCGGGCGGGGTGCGCAGCGCCTCGATCGTGGGCGGATAGGTGAAATTGTCGATGCGATATTGCTCCATCGCATTTTCGAGCTGCGCGATATTGGCCTGCGCGGCGGTGCGCTGCGCGCGATCCTGCGCGGGAAGGACGTTGAGCATGACCACCGTACCGAGCAGGCCGATGATGACGATGACGACCATCAGTTCGATGAGCGTGAAGCCGTTCTTGCGGCGTTTCTCAGGCGGTGTCGTCACGTCAGGTTCCAATCAGGGTTTGCAGTTGCAGGATGGGCATGAGGATGGCGAGCACGATGGCGGCCACGATCGCGCCCATGATGATGATGATCGCCGGTTCGAGCAAGGCCAGTGCGCTGGTGGTAAAGGTGTCGAACTCGCGCTCGAGATAGTCGGCGGCCTGGCCGAGCATGGGGCCGAGTTGGCCCGCGCTTTCCCCCGATGCGGTGAGGTGGACGAGGAGCGGCGGAAACATCTGCGTGCGGCGTAGCGCGCCCGACAGGCTTCCCCCGCCGCGGACGTCGGCTTCCATCTGCGCGGTCGCGGCGGCGAGCTTGCGGTTGGAAATGGTGCGCGCGGTAAGGCGTAACCCTTCGACGAGCGGCAGGCGGGCGGCGACCATCGTGGCAAGCGTCCGCGCCATCCGCGCGGCATTGAGGTCGCGCAGCAGGCGCCCGAAGAAGGGCAGGCGAAGGATCGCGCCGTCGAATTTGAGGCGGAATTGCTCGTTCCGAAGCGCCGCGATGACGAGCAACACCGCCGCGCCCAAGAACAGGATGATGGCGATCCAGAAGCTGGCGAGAAAATCGCTGATGCCGATGACGACGCGGGTGAGGAGCGGGAGCTGCTGGCCGACATCGTCGAACTGTTCGACGACCTTGGGGACGACCGCGATCATCAGCGCGGCGACGACGCCAATCGCGACGATCGTGAGGACGGCGGGATACGCCAAGGCGCTGATGAGCTTGGAGCGCATTTCGGCCTGTCGCTCCTGAAGCGCGGCGAGGCGGTCGAGCTGGTCCGACAGCGTGCCCGAGCTTTCGCCGGCCGCGATCATCGCGCGATAGAGACCGTCGAAGCTCTTGGGTTCTTGCCCCAGCGCATCGGCGAGGCGGCGGCCCTCGACCACGCGGTCGGCGACCCGGGTGACGATCGCCTTCACACCGTCCTTGTCGGTCTGCCGCGCGATGGTGCGGAGCGCTTCTTCGATGGGGGAAACCTTGATGAGGGTTGCGAGCTGACGGGTGAAGAGGACGCGCTGCTTGGCGTTGAACTTCGGCTCGCGCGAGAGGCTGATCGATCTCGATGCAATGCCGTCGGATGACGGAGCCTTTGTGCCGCCCCGCGTCAGCGTGACGGGGACGAGGCGGCGACGCTGGAGACTGGCGCGCGCCGCCTCTTTGTCGGACGCGCGAACGGTCCCGCGCTTCTCGCGGCCCTTGGCGTCGACCGCCACATAGGCGAAATCGGACGGCATCAGGCGGCTTCGCCCGCTCCTTCCCCGTCCTGGCTTCGCGCGATGCGGATCGCTTCTTCGGGCGTCGTCTCGCCGGAGCGGACGAGGCTTCTGGCGGCGGAACCCAGATTGGGGTGGTTGAGGAAGGCGTGGCGCGCGATGACGGCTTCGTCGCCTCCGTCGGCGATCAGGCGGCGAATGGTGGAATCGACCTTGATCGCCTCGAACACGCCGATGCGGCCCTTGAAGCCGGTGTTCGAACATTCGGCGCAGCCTTGCGCGCGGTAGACGGTTTCGCCCTCGTCGAATCCCAGCAATGCCGCGACCGAGCGGTCGGCGGGGACGGCTTCGCGGCAGTTCATGCACAGACGCCGGACGAGGCGCTGGGCGACGACGGCGCGCAGCGTCGAGGCGATAAGGAAAGGTTCGATGCGCATGTCGCGAAGGCGGGTGATCGCACCCACGGCGTCATTTGTGTGGACCGTCGAGAGGACGAGGTGGCCGGTCAACGAGGCCTGCACGGCGATGTCGGCGGTTTCCTTGTCGCGGATTTCGCCCACCATGACGATATCGGGATCTTGGCGGAGGATGGCGCGCAGTCCCGCGGCGAAGCTCATGCCGACCTTGGCGTCGACCTGCGTCTGGCCGATCCCGTCGATCGAATATTCGACCGGGTCCTCGACGGTGAGCAGGTTGCGCTGGCCGTCGTTCAGATGCTGGAGGCAGGCGTAAAGCGTGGTGGTCTTGCCCGAGCCGGTGGGGCCGGTGACGAGGATGATGCCGTTGGGTTCGGAGAGTGCTTCGCGAAGTACCTCGTCGGCGGCGCCGTGGATGCCGAGCAGCTCGATCGAAAGGCCCGCGCTTTCCTTGTCGAGGATACGCATGACGACGCGCTCACCCGCGCGGCCGGGAAGTGTCGAGACGCGCACGTCCAGCTGGCGCCCACCCAGTTTCAACGCAATGCGGCCGTCCTGCGGGACGCGGCGTTCGGCGATGTCGAGGCGGGCCATGACCTTGATACGGCTGACCACCACGGGGGCGGCGTGCGCGGGCATGCGCAGATGCTCCTTGAGCACGCCGTCGCGGCGCAGACGCACCACGAGGCCGCTTTCGTAGGGCTCGATATGGATGTCGGACACGCCGAGGCGCACCGCTTCGGCGATGATGCCGTTGATAAGGCGGATCGCGGGGGCATCGTCGGACGTGTCGAGCAGGTCTTCGGCGCTGGGGATTCCGCTCGCGAGTGCGTCGAGTTCGTCGCCCGCGCCGATCGTGTCGATGCCGTCCGCGGTCGCGCCAGCGTAGCGGCCATGCAGCAGCCGATCGAACTCGCCGTCCTCCACGAAATCGATCGCGAAAGGCCGGGCGAGGTAGCGGCGCACTTCGACGAGGATCGAGGGGTCGGACCCCTCCTTGATCGCGACGGTGAGGTCGTCGCCGCTGTCGGGACGGATGACCACGCCGTGCGCCCTCGCGAAGGCGTAGGGGATGTCTATGATGTCGGCCATCGGTATGGTCGGGCGCGGCTCGTCGAGCGCGAGGTCGCCGGGTGCGGGGCCGAGGTCGTCGGGGAGCTTGTGCTGTTCGTCCTCCACCGGAGCGCGATTGTCGCGCCGAACGATCATCATTGCGCGTCTCCCTCGTCATAAGCGGGCGGGACCGCGACGGGTTCGACCAGTGCGGGGGGACGGTAGTATACGTCGCCGGGCGCGAGCGGGGCGGCGACCGGCGGGCGTGCGCCAAGATAATCGCGCACCAGACTGTCGAGCGACGGTTCGACCTTGGGATCGTTGGCCCATTGCGCGGCGCGCATGTAATTGTAGCGCCGCGCGGTCATCGCCTGCGCATCGGCGCGGTCGCGGATGATCGTGGGGCGGATGAAGACCATGAGGTTGGTCTTGGAGCGTGAACGCGAGCGCGACTTGAACAGTTCGCCGAGCACGGGGATGTCGCCCAGGAGCGGAATCTTCTCGATCGTGTTGCGCTCGTTGTCATCGAGCAGACCGCCGATGGCGACGATTTCGCCGTCGTCGACGGTGATGACGTTCTTGAACTCGCGCTTGTTGATGACGAGGTCCGATGAGCCGCTGGCGACCGGGCCGGCGACCGAGCTGACTTCCTGCCGGATGAAGAGCTTGATCGAGCCCGACGAGTTGACCTGCGGCTTGACGTCGAGCTGGATGCCGACGTTCTGGCGCTGGACGGTGCGAAAGGCGTTGTCGAAATTGCTCGAGAGCGCTTCGCCCGTCGTGATCGGCACTTCCTGCCCGACGAGGAGGTTCGCCTCCTGATTGTCGAGAGTCATGATCGAGGGGGTGGAGAGGAGGTTGCTCTCATTGTCCGCCTCGACCGCATTGATGATCGCGCCGAACAACGCGTTGCCGGCAAGGTTGATGACCCCGCCCGCAATCCCGCCGCGCGTCGCGAGGACCGACTGGGCGGCGGCGTCGACGATTCCGTCGCCCAAGGGGCTGTCGTAGGTCGTCGTGACGACGCCGTCGTCGGAGACGCTGGTCTGGCGTCCGAGTTCGTAATTGGCGACCGCCCCACCGATGGCGACGATGTTGGGCTGGGCGTTGGAATAGGTGGTGCCGAGGATCGGGGTATTCTCACCCGCCAGCAGGAACTGGGTGGACAGCTGCCGTGCCGCATTGTCCCCGATCTCCACGATGATCGCTTCGACGAGCACCTGTTCGCGGCGGGTGTCGAGCTGACGGATGATCTCGCCGATCTGGCGTTGGACGCTCGAATTGGCAGCGACAATGATGGCGTTGGTGCCGGTGTAGCGGGTGACGACCGCGGGACCGAAACGGGCGATGCCGTTGCCATGATTGGTGTTGGTCGCACCGGGGATGCCGCGGTTGACGGGCTGGGGCGTCGGGCCGGCGCCGGTGCCTTCGCCTTCCTGGCTCGTGATGAAGGCCGGTGCATCGCTCTCGAGCGTGACGGGCTGGCCGAGCAGTTGCTGGATGACGGGGAGCATCGCCTCGGCGTCGGCATGTTCGAGGAAGTAGACGCGGATGTCGCTCCCGCCAGCCGCCTGCGCGTCCAGTTCGCGCGCGAGACGGGCATATTGCGCGACCGCGGGGGCGGGGCCGCGCAAGGCCAGGCCGTTGGCGCTGTCGATGGCGCTGACCGCCACCGGCGCGGCGATCGTATCGCCCTGCCCGTTGAGACCAGACAAGGCTTCGGCGACTTCGCGCGCACCGGCATTCTCGAGATAGACGATGTCGGTCGCGGCATTGTCGCTGTCGATGCGGCCGATGAGGCCACGGATGCGTGCGACATTGTCGGCAAAGTCGGCGACGACGATCGAATTGGCGTTGCGGTTGGCGGTGATCGAGCCTTCCGCGCTCACCAGCGGGCGCAACGTTTCGAGCGCCCCCGCGGCATCGACCGTGCGCAGGCGGAAGATTTCGGTGACGAACTCGTTCTGCGCCGCGCCGCGAAGGCCGGTGCGCGAGGGCTGGGTGGCGGCGCCCTGTGAGGGCTGGATACGATAGCCCCCCGAGATGGGGATCGCGACGAGCCCGTTGGCGCGAAGCGTCGAGAGGAACACCTCGAAATATTCGCTGCGATTGAGCGAACGATTGGAGACGACGCTGATATTCTGGTTGACGCGGCTGTCGACCACGAAGGTCAGCCCCGTCACGCGCGCGGCATCGTCGACGAAGGCGCGCACGTCGGCATCGCGAAAGTTGAGCATATATTGCGCGGCGGCGGGCTGCGCGGTCATCAGCATCGCGGCCGAGAGGAGAAGGAGAGATTTCTTCATGGGGATGCGGAACCTGCTGGAGTAAGCTCTAGAGACGGATCGCGATGGGCAGCCGATTGGCGCCGCGCTCGACCGTGACGGAAAGCGATGCGCCGGGTTTCAGCGCGGACTTGAACTGGGCGATGTCGGCCTGGCTGTCGACGGGAACGCCGTTGACTTCGACGATCACGTCGCCCTGCTGGAGGCCGAAGGTGGCCATGACGGCGGGTTCCGCGCTCACCGGGAGCCGGATCCCGGTGATCTTGCCCCCCGACGAGCGCGGCTGGAAGTCGAGGTCGGGCATCGACGCCGTGGGTGTGGGCGTATCCGCCGGCCCCGCGCCGTCGGGCTGAACGCCTTCGGTCGGGGCGGCGCCCTCCATATAGAGCCGCTCGCGGATGCCACCGCGCTCGAGCACCACATAGTCGAAGGCGACGCCTGCAAGGATGACGCCGGGCGCGACTTCCTCGCCGACCGCAAAGCTGGCCTGCTTGTCGTCGCTGCCCGCGATGATCGCGCTGCCCACGCCCGACCCGCGATTCTCGCGCGTGCCGAACAGCTCGAGATCGAGGTCGGTGATCGCTTCGCCGCCGACAACGCTGGTGGCGCTCGCCTGCGCGGCGGGGAAGGGGTCGTAGCGGGTGAGAAGTTCGCTCTGAGCGGACTGGTTGAGATAGCGCGGCGTCGCGGCACGCCAGTCCCCCAGCGGGCCGACGGGCGTGACGAGCACCCAGACGAAGCGCGCGACGAAGGCGGCAAGAACGGCCAGAAGGATGGCGCGCGCGAGAAGATGCAGTTCGGCGAAGGCCAAACGATCGCGCCGCGAACGACGCAGCCGGAGAATCACTCGTCCGAAAATGGCGTTTTCCCTTCCCTTCCAGCAGGATGGGCGGGATCGATTACGATCTCAAGACCTGTTTTTGACGCTTTTGTGAAAGCCAAGAGACCGACGCCCTGTCTCGAGAGAGCGTCGGCCTCTTGCCATCGTGAAATGTCGGACGATCGTCAGAAGGTGAGCGTCGCCGAGAGATTGAAGGTGCGACCGCGCTCGTAATCGAGAATGATCAGCTCGCTGTCGCCCAAGCTCTGCGCTTCCTTGTAGTCGGTGTCGAGCAGGTTGCGACCCTCCGCCTTGATCTCGAGTTCGGTGCCGCCCACGTCCACGCCCTCGCGCAGGACGACGTCGAGTTGCAGGCCCGGTTCCTCGATGAAATCGGGGGTCCGGTTGGGGCCGCGGTTGGTCGAGCGGTCCGATGCGTAGGCGAGAATGAGCGTCTGCTGCGAGAGGCGGTCCTCATGCTCGAAGCCGAACTGGAGATTGGCGACATGCTCAGACTGGCCGGTGAGGCCCAAGGTCTGCGTGGTGTCGAAAATCTGCTCGACCGGCAGCGGCGTGGGGCTCGAGAAGAGCACGGTGGTCTCGCCTTCGTCGAAGAAGAGTTCCGACTGGGTGTAGGTATAGTTTGCGATGAAGGTCACGCGCCGGTCGGTAAGCAAGCCGCTCTCGACCCCCATGTCGTAGAAGGGGAGATATTTGCGGAACTCGACCTCGGCGCCGTACAGTTCGGCCCCCGGCGCGTTGGCGAACGTCGAGATGAGCGAGGAGCCGACATTGGCCGCGATCGTCTCGATGGGGTTGTCGAGCTTCTTGTAGAAGCCTGCGAGACTGAAGATCTCGTCACGACCGAAATAATATTCGTAGCGCGCATCGAGGTTCAGGATCTTGCTGTCGGTCAGATAGGGGTTTCCGAAGAAGGTCCGCTGCGTCTCGAAATCGACATAGGGCTGCGGCGCCAGTTCGCGGAACTGGGGACGGGCGATCGTCTTGGACGCGCCGATGCGCAGTTGCATGTCGTCGGCGAAGTTCCACGTGAGCGTGCCGGCGGGGAGCAGATAGTCGGCCAGGATTTGCGTCTGGTCTGCTGCGGGCTGACCGAAGAGGATCTGCGGGGTCAACGACTGTTCGGCGTCCTCGTAGCGGACACCGATGTTGACGAGGATGTCGCGCGTCGGCTCGATCTCGAGCATGCCGTAGACGCCGTCGACCACCAGCGCAGCCTCATAGGCTGCCGATCCCAAGCCGCCCGTCGTCTCGCGCAGCAGGATGTCGTACGTGTTCACGTTATAATCGCTCAAAAGATAGTCGATGCGCTCCTGCGCGACCGCGAAAGGCAGGGTCGCGTTGGGGCGAAACTGGAAGTCGCGGCGGATGGCGGCACGGCTGTTGTCGCTGTGCGCATAGCCCGCCGAGAGCGTCACCGGGACGCCGACATCGACATAGTAGGCCGCGTCGATCGCGCCGTACCACAATTCGTCGTCGAGCTCGGAGAAGGAAACGGTCGCGTTCTGCGCGGGCGAGCGCAGGTCGTTGACGTAATCCTCGATGCCGTCGTCGAAGAGGTAGCTGTAGCTACGCTCGTAGGGCGCATCGCGGCGGGTCTTGGCATAGGAGCCGCGCAGGTCGAGATTGAAGTCGCCGAACTCGAATTCGGCGACGGCCTGCGCGTCATACAGTTCGCGCTCGAACCAGTTGGTGCTCCCCGTCTGGATCGTCTCGTCGGGACGCAGCGCGGAGGGCTGGACCGAATCGAAATTGTTACCGATCGACGCGCGCGCTTCCTTGAGCACGTCGCGGATGTAGAGGCCGGTGAGGCGGAGCGTCTGGTCGTCGAGCTTGAAGACCGTGCTGGCCATGCCGTTCACGACGACGCGGTTCTGCGTGGAAAGATAATCGAAATCGCTCGAGGCGACGAGGCTGTTGTCGCCGCTGCGTGTGCCGGCCTGCTGCTGCCCCGAACGGGTGCGCCAGCTGTTGGAGATGCCGCCGACCGCGATCACGCCGAGATCGAGCGCGCCCAGTTCGAAGGTTTCGCCCGCTCCGATGTCCGCGGACCAGTTGACGGGGACGTCGTAGGTTTTCTGGATGAGGGAGGTCGAGGCATTGTCGAGGCTCGACGTGATGTCGGCGATCTGCTGGCGGCTGTAGTCGGCACCTTGAATGATCCGGTTGCCGCTATCGAGTGCCTCGCGAAACAGGAGCGGGGCGTCACGATTGCCGTCGTCGAATCCCAAAAAATCCGTGTCTGATCCGAAGTAAGTGTAGCCTAGGTTGAGGCTCGTTTCGCTGTTGAAGCCGAGGCCGCCGCCGACCGAGAGAAAGCCTTCCCTGGGCGCCGAACGCGTGGTGAGGTTGATGACACCGCCGCCGAACTCACCGGGAAAATTGGCCGAATAGCTCTTCTGGACCACGGTCGAGGCGACGATCGAGGTCGGGAAGAGATCGAGCGGGACGACGCGGCGCAGCGGCTCGGGGCTGGGCAGGGGCGCGCCGTTGAGCAGCGCCGAACTGTAGCGCTCGCCAAGCCCGCGGACATAGACGAACCGGCCGCCGACGACCGAGAGGCCGGTCACACGCTGGAGCGCGCCCGCGATGTCGCCGTCGCCGGTGCGGGCGATGTCTTCGGCCGACAGCACCGACACGACCTCGGGTGTCGCGCGGACCGGGCTCGGGATGTAGGTGCCGCGGATGACGATCGGCTCGTCGCTATCGGCGCCCGGCCCCGAGATTTCGACCGACTGTTCGGGGGGTTGGTCGTCGGCGCCGGGATTGGCGGCTTCGAGCGTATCCTGCTCCTGATTCTCGTCCTGCGGATCGCCGACCTGGCTCGCCGAGGGCGAGGCGGGCGGCGCGGTATCCTGCGCGAACGCCTGCGCGGGGCCGAAGATCGCGGTAGTCGCAAGGAGCGCGGCGAGCGTCTTGAGCTTGGTCATCGGAAAGTCTTCCATCGGTCGGTGTGAAGGAAAAGAGGGAGCGGCAGCCCATGCCGCCGCTCCCCGAAAGGTCGTGAAGAGGCGGGCCTTAGCTGTTGCCGTCGCCCGCGGCCGGGACATCGAGACAGCTCGGCTGCCCCTGAAGGCCGCAGGTCCAGCCCTGCCACCACGTGTCGTTGCCATCTTCGACCGCGCCGACATAATTGGCGGTGATGGCCGCGCCGGCATTGTCGAGCGCCGAATAATCGGTGGTCGCGGTAAGCGCCATTTCGGCACTGCCGTTGATGAAGTTCGCTGCGAGGCTGTTGTCGAAATCCGTGTCGCTGTTGGCATCGAACAGCGCCGCGATCTGGGCGCCGGTGACGCCGCCGTTGCTCTCGGCCCACGCCGGAACGCCGCAGTCGAGCGCGACCGAACGGAAAGGCGTGGCTTCCTCGTCGGTCATGTTGGCGAGGGTTTCGGCATTGTCGATGTCGATGCACACGTCGCCGCCGGTGACGATGACCGAATTGTAGATCGACATGTCGGCGCCGGCGCGCGGGTTGATGACCTTGCCCGACTGGGTCGTATAGGCCGTCATGTTGAGGATTTCGACGTCGGTCGCCGGCGTGTTGTCGATCGGCTTGTCCGAGCTGTCGATCTCGATGAGCTTGTCGCCGCGGCCCGATGAATTGTCGATGATGACGAACTGGGTTAGGCCCTGGTAGCCGCTGTCGTAATCGATCGCTTCGTCTTCGTTGCCGGTGAGGACGAGGTGGTAGTTGTTCACGCGTCCGCCGAACCATTCGATGCCATCGTCCGAATTGTTGTGGACCTGGACATGATCGACGATCGTGCCCGAGCCGACGCCCGCCAACGTGAGGCCGTTCAGTTCGTTGTCGGTGTCGACCTCGAAGCCCGCGTAGCGGATCTGAAGATATTCGATACGGCCCGAATTATCGTTGGGGGCGTTGCCGCCGTAGGTCGAGCCGGCGGTGCCTTCGACGGGCGACTGACAGGTCGCGGGGTTGGCGGGCGTACCCGTGAAGCAATCGCCGATCGGCGCGCGGCCGAGGATGACGACGCCGCCCCACTGGCCGGTCGAGCTTTCGGAGATGTTGTCGCTGCCGCCGACGATATTGGCGCGGCTGGTCATGACCACAGGGGCATCGGCGCGGCCGTCGACCACGAGCTGCGAGCCGCGGTTCACGGCGAGGAAGTCGGCGCCCGAGGCTCCGAAGATGGTGACGCCGCGCTCGATCGTGAGCGTGGCCGAGGTGCCGGTGGGGGCGTTGGCGTCGCCGCCAGCATCGGTGCCGACCTGGACCTTGCCCGACAGTGAATAAATGACGCCGTCGAGGTTCTCGAGGAAGAGGTTGCTCGTGATGGTGCCCGCGATCTGGCAGACGCGGCGCTCGTCGTCGGAATTGCCGAGCACGTCGATCGTGCCGACGTTGGCGGTGCCCATCGGGCAGCTCGCCGCCGGGCCGCCCGTGGGGGTCGGCGTGGGGGTCGGGGTCGGCGTGGGGGTCGGGGTCGGGGTGGGGACGGGCGTCGGAACGACGATCACGCCTTCACCGGGCGAGGCGACGTCGTCGGCACCGCAAGCGCCGAGGGCGCCGGCCGCTGCCGTCAGGAAAAGGGTGTTACGAAGGATCTTGAGATTGGTCATCGGGAAGTCTCCGCTCAGGTCTCGAATGGTCGTCACGAGGAGCGGTCACGCAGTGGACCCGTCCCCCCGGTCTCCACTCCGACCTAGGCGGTGCAATTGACGCGATGATGTGGTGCGGGTGACCGGCGCGCGAAGATTTGGCGACGGGAACGTGCCGTTTCGATGACCGCGAACCGTCCGGGCAATGACGGCACGATGACAGCGCGCCCTCAAGTCATTGACGAACGGAGAGAAGTCCGGAAGCGGCCTATTCGGGCCCGATCGCCCTTGGCTTGGCGTCCTCGTCGATGGCGACGAACGTGAAGATCGCCTCGGTGACCTTTACCTCTTGTTTCCCGCCCTCGCGCGTGGCGACGACCTCGATACGGATGGCCATCGAGCTGCGCCCGACGCGTTCGACCCGTGCGTAGACGCTGATGAGGTCGTGAAGAAGAATGGGGGCGATGAACTCCATCGAATCGATTGCCACGGTCGCTACCTGCCCGCCAGCACGCCGCGCCGCGACGATGCCGCCCGCGATGTCCATCTGGCTCAGCACCCAGCCCCCGAAGATATGGCCGTTGGCGTTGATGTCGCTCGGTCGCGGAACGACCCGCAGAATGGGAGAGAGATCGTCGGTGTTCATGGAAGCTCGCTGTCCTTGTCGGCGTGAAGGGGATTGGCGTCATGGGCGTCGGCGTCGTAGCCGGCCTGCGCGCTGAAATAGAGAAGCGTCATCAGGAAGGTCGCGGTCAGCATGGTCCCGCCCGCCAGGATGAAGGTCGCGATGACGAGATGGATCGAAGGCGATGCGTCGATCGAGACGACATAAGCCACGGCTGCCACGCCGATCGCGAGACTGAGAAGCGCCATCCGCTTGAGCGTGCGGCGCAGCCGTTTGAAACGGTGTGCGGTCAATTCGGGTTCGGGTGCGGGCATGAAGGCCGAGATGGCGTTTGAGTGCATCGCTGACAAGCCTGCGGATCCCCCGCCAAGCGCTGCTACGCCAATACCTTATATATAGGGACTATGCGGTGATGCCTTGCGCGAGATCATATCGGCGGCGGGAATCATTGTTCGCCGAACCGGTCGGAATCATCATTTCCGACGCCGTCTTCGCTGCATTGCGCCTCGATTCACGCCGGGAATCACCTCTCCGAAAGATGATTCTGAACCGATTCTGCGGTTGGGGCACTTGAGAGACATTCGAAACGGGACCTCGCGGGCTCGACGGCGCCCACTTTGTTCAGGTCGCAGTAATGGCGGATTTGCTAGATAAATTCTCGTCGACGGGGCGATCAGTCAAGAAATTGCCACCTTTTTTCAAAAAAGCCGTTGACGGATTTGGAGGTCCCACATATATGCCTCCTCACAGCAGCGGCGGCGCCCACTCGGGACCGCCACCGCGGCGCTTCTCTCTAGTCGGTAACACGACGCCCGGTACCACAAGCACCGGGCAGGAAAGCGTTTTTGCTCTTTGACATTGTCGGTTAGAATGAAGGGACATGCGGGCGGCGGCCCGGCATCCGGAACACTAGGTTCGGGTCTGTCGGTAAATAATAAGCCGTTCCAATTGGGTGCCACCTTCGGGGTTCTTCGACCTCGTTGGATCAATGGTACGCATGTCCAAAAACGCAAACACACCAGATTGTGATTTTTGTGCAGGAACGGCTCCTAGTCAGCCGGTCGCACTGGTCGGGTTATTCCCCCGGCCTTGTCGATCGGTCATCAACTTGAGAGTTTGATTCTGGCTCAGAACGAACGCTGGCGGCATGCCTAACACATGCAAGTCGAACGAACCCTTCGGGGTGAGTGGCGGACGGGTGCGTAACGCGTGGGAAACTGCCCTGGGGTGCGGAACAACAGTTAGAAATGACTGCTAATACCGCATAATGACTTCGGTCCAAAGATTTATCGCCCTTGGATGTGCCCGCGTTGGATTAGCTTGTTGGTGGGGTAAAGGCCTACCAAGGCGACGATCCATAGCTGGTCTGAGAGGATGATCAGCCACACTGGGACTGAGACACGGCCCAGACTCCTACGGGAGGCAGCAGTGGGGAATATTGGACAATGGGCGAAAGCCTGATCCAGCAATGCCGCGTGAGTGATGAAGGCCTTAGGGTTGTAAAGCTCTTTTACCAGGGATGATAATGACAGTACCTGGAGAATAAGCTCCGGCTAACTCCGTGCCAGCAGCCGCGGTAATACGGAGGGAGCTAGCGTTGTTCGGAATTACTGGGCGTAAAGCGCGCGTAGGCGGCTTTCCAAGTCAGAGGTGAAATCCCGGGGCTCAACCCCGGAACTGCCTTTGAAACTGGATCGCTAGAGTCTTGGAGAGGTGAGTGGAATTCCGAGTGTAGAGGTGGAATTCGTAGATATTCGGAAGAACACCAGTGGCGAAGGCGACTCACTGGACAAGTACTGACGCTGAGGTGCGAAAGCATGGGGAGCAAACAGGATTAGATACCCTGGTAGTCCATGCCGTAAACGATGAGAACTAGCTGTCGGGGCCCATAGGGTTTCGGTGGCGCAGCTAACGCATTAAGTTCTCCGCCTGGGGAGTACGGCCGCAAGGTTAAAACTCAAAGAAATTGACGGGGGCCTGCACAAGCGGTGGAGCATGTGGTTTAATTCGAAGCAACGCGCAGAACCTTACCAGCGTTTGACATCCTCTGACGGTTACTGGAGACAGTTTCCTCCCTTCGGGGCAGAGTGACAGGTGCTGCATGGCTGTCGTCAGCTCGTGTCGTGAGATGTTGGGTTAAGTCCCGCAACGAGCGCAACCCTCGCCTTTAGTTACCAGCATTCAGTTGGGTACTCTAGAGGAACTGCCGGTGATAAGCCGGAGGAAGGTGGGGATGACGTCAAGTCCTCATGGCCCTTACGCGCTGGGCTACACACGTGCTACAATGGCGGTGACAATGGGCAGCAAACTCGCGAGAGTGAGCAAATCCCCAAAAACCGTCTCAGTTCGGATTGTTCTCTGCAACTCGAGAGCATGAAGGCGGAATCGCTAGTAATCGTGGATCAGCATGCCACGGTGAATACGTTCCCAGGCCTTGTACACACCGCCCGTCACACCATGGGAGTTGGTTTCACCCGAAGATGGTGCGCTAACCTTTTAGGAGGCAGCCAGCCACGGTGGGATCAGCGACTGGGGTGAAGTCGTAACAAGGTAGCCGTAGGGGAACCTGCGGCTGGATCACCTCCTTTCTAAGGATCATGGCGGTAGAGTTAGCTCACGCTACTCTCCTCCTGTCCAAAGAACATTGCCGCCGTCCTCATGTCCCTTCATTTCGGAACGCTTCCCTTCGGGGGAGTTTGCCTGAGCTGGCTTACGCCGCCTGCGGCTTCAATGCCGGTCAGGACTGGTATAGGTCCGTAGCTCAGTTGGTTAGAGCGCACCCCTGATAAGGGTGAGGTCGGTGGTTCAAATCCACTCGGACCTACCAGCAATTTCTGGTCAGGGGCCTTAGCTCAGCTGGGAGAGCACCTGCTTTGCAAGCAGGGGGTCATCGGTTCGATCCCGATAGGCTCCACCAGTGATTGCCAGACAGTTCCGTTATGAAGATCCGAAATCCGGCCTAGCCGGTAGGTGCGGTTTGCGCACCGTCTTTGACATTGTGAATGGGTTCTAGAAATCGATGCCGTGGACGGCATTCTCTTTGAGAATGTTCGTACACAACATTAATTGATTATCTAGCTGAGCTGACCATCCCCGCCGAGTTTGAGGGGTGGTCAGATTTATACCGCACCGCCGACTTCAATCGACGCCTTGTTATGCAAAAGGCCTGTCGATGGTGGTGTGGATTCTCAAGCGTGAGGTAAGGGCAATTGGTGGATGCCTTGGCATGTACAGGCGATGAAGGACGTGGCACGCTGCGATAAGCTGCGGTGAGGTGTGAGCAACCCTTGACCCGCAGATTTCCGAATGGGGAAACCCAACTTCACCATTTATTTTCTTTCGACCCTCGTGGTCGCTCGAAGATAAATGGGAAAGTTATCACCTTAGTGAATATATAGCTTTGGTGAAGCAAACCCGGAGAACTGAAACATCTAAGTACCCGGTGGAAAAGACATCAACCGAGATTCCGTTAGTAGTGGCGAGCGAACGCGGACCAGGCCAGTGCCATTAAGTGAATTAGCAGAAGGATTTGGAAAGATCCGCCAGAGTGGGTGATAGCCCCGTATGCGAAAATGATCTTAATGGACTTGAGTAGGGCGGGACACGTGTAATCCTGTCTGAATATCGGGGGACCACCCTCGAAGCCTAAATACTCGTACATGACCGATAGCGAACAAGTACCGTGAGGGAAAGGTGAAAAGCACCCCGATTAGGGGAGTGAAACAGTACCTGAAACCGGTTGCCTACAAGCAGTGGGAGGATCTTTATGGTCTGACCGCGTACCTCTTGCATAATGGGTCAGTGACTTACTGTATCGAGCAAGCTTAAGCCGTTAGGTGTAGGCGAAGCGAAAGCGAGTCTGAATAGGGCGAATAAGTTCGATGCAGTAGACCCGAACCCCGGCGATCTAGACATGGCCAGGTTGAAGGTGCGGTAACACGCACTGGAGGACCGAACCGTTGTATGTTGAAAAATGCTCGGATGAGCTGTGTCTAGGGGTGAAAGGCCAATCAAGCCGGGAAATAGCTGGTTCTCCGCGAAAACTATTGAGGTAGTGCCTCGGATGGTTTCCTCAGGGGGTAGAGCACTGGATGGATGCGGGCTGCGCGAGTGGTACCAATTCTAACCAAACTCCGAATACCTGAGAGTATAGTCCGGGAGACAGACGGCGGGTGCTAAGGTCCGTCGTCAAAAGGGAAACAGCCCTAACCTACAGCTAAGGTCCCCAAGTCATCACTAAGTGGGAAAGCATGTGGGAATCCCAAAACAACCAGGAGGTTGGCTTAGAAGCAGCCATCCTTTAAAGAAAGCGTAACAGCTCACTGGTCTAATTAAGGGTTCCTGCGGCGAAGATGTATCGGGGCTAAAGTGATGCACCGAAGCTTAGGGTTCGTGATTTATCACGAGCGGTAGCGGAGCGTTCTGTAAGTCTGTGAAGCCGAAGGGTAACCGACGGTGGAGATATCAGAAGTGCGAATGCTGACATGAGTAGCGATAAAGAGGGTTAGATGCCCTCTCGCCGAAAGCCCAAGGGTTCCTGCGCAATGCTAATCAACGCAGGGTGAGTCGGCCCCTAAGACGAGCCCGAAGGGGGTAGTCGATGGGAAACAGGTTAATATTCCTGTACCTGGAGATGTGTGACGCATGGCGGACGTTGTTCTTCCTTATCGGATTGGAAGGGCAGCCAAGTTGTGCCAGGAAATAGCCTCTCCATTAAGACCGTACCCGAAACCGACACAGGTGGGCAGGTAGAGTATACCAAGGCGCTTGAGAGAAGGGTGTTGAAGGAACTCGGCAAATTGCCTCCGTACCTTCGGAAGAAGGAGGCCCTGGATCGACGCAAGTCTTTTCAGGGGGCACAGGCCAGGGGGTAGCGACTGTTTATCAAAAACACAGGGCTCTGCTAAGTCGGCTTCAAGACGACGTATAGGGTCTGACGCCTGCCCGGTGCTTGAAGGTTAAAAGGAGGAGTGCAAGCTCCGAATTGAAGCCCAAGTAAACGGCGGCCGTAACTATAACGGTCCTAAGGTAGCGAAATTCCTTGTCGGGTAAGTTCCGACCTGCACGAATGGCGTAACGACTTCCCCACTGTCTCCAACACCTGCTCAGCGAAATTGAATTCTCCGTGAAGATGCGGAGTACCCGCGGTTAGACGGAAAGACCCCGTGCACCTTTACTGCAGCTTCAGAGTGGCTGTGGGAAACATTTGTGTAGGATAGGTGGGAGGCTTTGATCATTCGGCGCCAGCTGGATGTGAGCCATTGGTGAAATACCACCCTGATGTTTTCTACAGTCTAACCTCGATCCGTTATCCGGATCAGGGACCCTCTGTGGCGGGTAGTTTGACTGGGGCGGTCGCCTCCTAAAGAGTAACGGAGGCGCGCGATGGTAGGCTCAGGACGGTTGGAAACCGTCTGCAAGAGTGCAATGGCATAAGCCTGCCTGACTGCGAGACTGACAGGTCGAGCAGAGACGAAAGTCGGTCATAGTGATCCGGTGGTCCCTCGTGGAAGGGCCATCGCTCAACGGATAAAAGGTACGCCGGGGATAACAGGCTGATAACCCCCAAGAGCTCATATCGACGGGGTTGTTTGGCACCTCGATGTCGGCTCATCACATCCTGGGGCTGGAGCAGGTCCCAAGGGTTTGGCTGTTCGCCAATTAAAGTGGTACGTGAGCTGGGTTCAGAACGTCGCGAGACAGTTTGGTCCCTATCTGCCGTGGGCGTCGATACTTGAAAGGAGTTGCCCCTAGTACGAGAGGACCGGGGTGAACATGCCTCTGGTGGACCTGTCATCGTGCCAACGGTGCAGCAGGGTAGCTATGCATGGACGGGATAACCGCTGAAAGCATCTAAGCGGGAAGCCTCCCTTGAGATAAGGTATCATAGAGTCGTGGAAGACCACCACGTTGATAGGCCGGGTGTGGAAGCGCAGTAATGCGTGGAGCTAACCGGTCCTAATTACTCATTTCGCGCTTGAGAGTCCCACCATCATCGACAGTCCTTTGGATTGATCATGATGCGGTATATCTCAGCAAGATAACGCCCTTCGATTTCTGGAATACTTCATACGACGATCCCATAGCTTGGTGACCATAGCGTCCGTGACCCACCCGATCCCATCCCGAACTCGGACGTGAAACCGGACAGCGCCGATGGTACTTCAGCTTAAGCTGCGGAAGAGTAGGTCGTCGCCAGGCTTTGCGATCGCCGTATGAAGTGCCCATTCACAATTCATGAAAAGCCGCTGCCGGGGTTCCCTGAGCGGCGGCTTTTTCATTTCGGGTCCTCTACAGGGATCCGCCGGTGACGCGGGGTGGAGCAGTCCGGTAGCTCGTCAGGCTCATAACCTGAAGGTCGTTGGTTCAAATCCAACCCCCGCAACCACCAACAGATTTACAAGAGGCGTCCTTCGGGGCGCCTTTTTTATTGTCGCGCTTTCGAAGGGCTTGCGTCGCAAACCCGAAGAGCCGGGCGATTTATCTCCATCCCTCGCGCCACACGCGTTCCCATTCTACCCCTGAGATGCGGGCTCTGGCGACGCGCAACCGCTACGCCATCTGCGCAACATGCACCCTTGGTGCAACAAGATCGTTGAACCCTCGACGGCGCTTCTCGCCGCAGTGGCTGGACAGATGAACGCGCAGACCGACCTCTCCCCGACCGCCTTCTGGCTGGTCTATAACCAGGCATCGCATTCGACCGACGAGGCGCTGGTAGCCGCCTTCCGAGAGCGGATTGCTAGCGTTGGGGCGCGTATCGTGGGCGAGACCGATTTTCCCCGCGAACCCATTCCCGAGATCGACGAGCTCGAGGCTGCCGATGCCGAGGTTCTCATCGCCTATGGCGGAGACGGCACCATCACCTGTGCGGCAAGCGCGCTCTCCGAATGGGGCGGCGCTATTCTCGCGCTGCCTGGCGGAACGATGAACCTCGTTCCCAAGAAGCTGCACGGCGACACCGACGCGCTCGCGGTGCTCGACCGCGTGCTCGCCCGCCCCAAGCGGACGGCGCTACCCTATGTTTCGGTCGGGGAGCATCGTTCCTACGCGCGCATCATCGCCGGCCCCGCGGCGCATCTCGTCAGCGTGCGCGAAGGCGTTCGCGACGGGGACTTCCGCCGTGCCTGGCGCGCGCTGAGGTTGGTCTGGAAGCTGATGTTCGCGGCGGACGTCCGGATTGACACGGACGATGCGAAGCTGAGTGCGGTGATGGTTCATGCCGAGAGCGGCGACCTGCTCGCAGTCGACCCGGTTCGCAAAGGCGGTGTCTTTCATGCGCTCCGTCTTGCCTGGTCGTGGCTCGGTGGCCTGCTGCTCGAGGATGGAGCGCTCCGCCGGGAGGAACTCCCCCGCGTCCGCGTCGAGGGCCGGGGCAGAATGCACATCGTCATCGACGGCGAGGAAATGCGCCTCGAGGGCCCGCTCGATCTGGTTCCCAACGCGGGAGCGTCCTGCTTCCTGGTCGCGGACGACGACGCCTAGAGCCGCGCGTGGCCCTCGATCAGTCGTTTCACGACGTCGGGATCGGCGAGCGTCGAGGTGTCTCCCAACTGGTCGGGTTCGCCCCCGGCGATCTTGCGCAAGATGCGTCGCATGATCTTGCCCGACCGCGTCTTGGGAAGCGCCGGGGTGAAGTGAATCCTGTCCGGGGTCGCGATCGGTCCGATTTCGCTGCGGACATGCGCGCGAAGCTCGGCGGCGAGCGCGTCGCTTGGCTCGGCGTCGGCGATAAGCGTGACATAGCAGTAGATGCCCTGCCCCTTGATATCGTGCGGGAAGCCGACGACCGCGGCCTCGGCGACCTGCGAGTGCGAAACCAGCGCGCTTTCGACTTCGGCGGTGCCCAAGCGGTGGCCTGAAACATTGATCACATCGTCCACGCGGCCGGTGATCCAGTAATAGCCGTCCGCGTCACGGCGGCATCCGTCACCCGTGAAATAGGTGCCGGGATAGGCGCTGAAATAGGTCTGCACGAAGCGTTCGTGATCGCCGTAAACGGTGCGCGCCTGCCCGGGCCAGCTGGCGGTAACGACGAGATTGCCTTCGGCCGCGCCCTCGAGCGTGTTGCCGTCGGCATCCTTCAGCGCCGGCTGGATCCCGAAGAAGGGCAGGCCAGCGCTGCCGGGCTTCATGGCGTGCGCGCCGGGGAGCGTCGTGATCATGTGACCCCCGGTCTCGGTCTGCCACCAGGTGTCGACGATCGCGCAGCGCCGCTCGCCGACGATCTCATAATACCAACGCCAGGCTTCGGGATTGATGGGTTCGCCGACCGTGCCGAGGATGCGGAGCGAGGAACGGTCGTGCGCGGTCACGAACGCATCGCCTTCGCGCATCAAGGCGCGGATGGCGGTGGGTGCGGTATAGAAACTTGCGACCTGATGGCGCTCGACGATCTGCCAGAAGCGACCTGCGTCGGGCCAGGTCGGCACGCCTTCGAACAGGAGACTGGTCGCGCGATTGAGAAGCGGACCGTAGACGATGTAGCTGTGGCCCGTCACCCAGCCGATATCGGCAGTGCACCAATAGGTTTCGCCCGGCTGATAGTCGAAGGTGTAATGGAAGGTCGCCGCGGCCCAGACACCATAGCCGCCGGTGGTGTGGACGACGCCCTTGGGCTTTCCCGTGGAGCCCGAGGTGTAGAGGATGAACAGCGGATCCTCGGCCGCCATCTCCTCGCAGGGGCAGTCCGCATCGCTCCGCACATCGTCCAGCCAATGGTCGCGGCCCTCGGTCCAGTCGGCCGCGCCGCCGGTGCTTTTGACGACGAGGACGGCGTCGACGGTGACGCCGTCGAGCCTGCAGGCGGCATCGACATTGGACTTCAGCGGAACCGTCTTTCCGCCGCGCCGCCCCTCGTCGGCGGTGATGACGAACCGGCTGTCGCAATCGCGTAGCCGACCAGCGAGGGCCTCGGGCGAGAAGCCGCCGAACACGACCGAATGGACCGCGCCCAGACGGGCGCAGGCGAGCATCGCGGTCGCGCCTTCGAGGATCATCGGCATGTAGAGCGTGACCCGGTCGCCCTTGCGCACGCCGACGGCTTTGAGCGCATTGGCCATCGCGACCACTTCGCGCTGGAGCTCTGCGTAGCTGACGTGGCGCGCGGGCTGCGACGGGTCGTCGGGTTCTAGGATGAAGGCGATCTCATCCCCATGCCCTGCCTCGACATGACGATCGACGGCATTGTGACAAAGGTTGAGCCGCCCGTCCGCATACCAGCGAATCTCCACCGGATCGAACGACCAGTCCCCGGCTTGCGTGGGCGCTTTCGCCCAGTCCAGCCGCTCGGACTGCTCGAGCCAGAAGGCATCGGGTTCCTCGACCGAGCGGCGGTAGAGCCGGTCGTAATCCTCGGCGCGCGCGTGCGTGTCGGGGTGGATCGACGGGGGCGGGACGGTGGTGGACATTACGGGCTCTCCTGACAGCCCGCGCAGCCTAGCGCTTTTAGCTGGCGTCGCGCCAGCGGGCGATCGTCCGGTCGATCATCTCCACCTCGCCGCCCTCACGCTGCCAGAGTTTGGCGAACTCAGGATCTTCCGAGGACGGGCGTTTTTCTTCCTCGAGCGTGTCGAAACGCACGCGCACGGGGATGGCGACGCCTTCGCCGCTCATGACCGCCTCGCGGTTGCGCAGCGCGGGGATCGCATCGACGAAGCCCTTGGCGCCTTCGGGGATGGCGGCGGCGACGACCGCCTGGTCGCGGTGGTTGTTCAATCGCATCGCGATGATCGTTCCGCACTGCGAGAGCACGCCCTCGGCAAGGTCGGACGGGCGCTGGGTCACGAGGCCGAGGCTGACGCCATATTTGCGACCTTCCTTGGCGATGCGCTCGAGCACGCGGCGCACCGCCTGCCCTTCGTTCTGATGCTCGTCCTTGGGGATGTAGCGATGCGCTTCCTCGCAGATGAAGAGCAAGGGGTGCTGGTCTTCCGCGCGGCTCCAGACCGCATAGTCGAGCGCGAGGCGGCCGAGCATGGAGACGACGGTGTGGACGACATCGGACGGCACGCCCGAGACGTCGATGATCGATAGCGGCTTGCCCTCGGCGGGGAGGCGGAACAGGAGGCGCAGCACCTCGCCCATATTGTCCTCGACCATCATGCCCGCGAACAGGAACTGGTAGCGCGGGTTGAGCCGCAGCTCGTCCAGCTTCTTGATGATGCGCTTGTATGGTGCCGCATCGCCCGGCCGGTCGAGACGCCCCATCTCGTCCATCAGGATCTGGTGGAGGTCGGAGAGCAGGTAGGGGACGGGGCTGTCGGCGGTGATGCGCTGGGTATTCTGTCCCTTGGCGCGCGCGTTGCGGACGCGGGCCTCGAGCACGCACTTGGCGAGGATGTCGAGATCGCGCATCCGCTCACTTCCCTCGCTCGTGAGCAGCACCTCGCCATGTTCGATGAGATTCATCAGCCAATAGGGCAGTTGCAGATTGTCGACGTTGAACAAGGCGGCGTTCGACCCGAAGGCGGCCCCATATTCGCCGTGGGGGTCGATCATCACGATATGGCCCTTGGGGGCGAGGTCGGAGATGCGGTGGAGGATCATCGCGGTGGCGGTGGACTTTCCCGTTCCAGTCGAGCCGAGGATGGCGAAATGCTTGCCGAGCATCGGGTCGACGGTGAGCGTGCCGCGGATCTCGCTGGTCGGGTAGACGGTGCCGACCGACACGTGGGTGCGCGTGTCGGGCGCGTAGATAGCGCGCATGTCGTCGGTGGAGACGGCGTGCACCGCATCGCCCGGCATGGGGTACAAGGTCACGCCCTGCTGGAAGCGTTCGAGCGTGCCACCGTCGCCCGACTTGCCCTCGCCGACGAAATCGATCTCGGCGACGAGCCGGTCGTCGGCGTCGGCGTGAAGCGCACGCACGTTGGCGACGACCCAGTCCTTGCCGACGCGCATCTTCACCTGGGCGCCGACCTGGCCCGCGCGGGCGATGGCGGGATCGCCATGCTCCTTCAATCGCGCGATCGCGGCGGCATCGAGATGGATCGAGGAGGAGGCACCCGCGACGTCGGCTACGGTGCCGATGCGGGTGGGAGGGGCGCCCTGCGAGGCGCTTGATCCGTGACTGTCCATACTTGCGCTCCGCTTATCTGTTTTGCGCGAAGTTAACCGCTGGAGGGGTCCGCGCCAAGCGCCGTCTGATTGCGCCGTTCCGGAGCAACCAACCGAGCAGGTGACCGTTCGACTTTAGGTGGCGTTAACCATTGCGCGATATCGCAGTCGCGTAGCCACGAGGACGAACCTTCATGTTTGCAGCCCATTTCCATCGACTGTCGCTCCGCGCTGCGGCCCTGCATGCCGCGCTGCGCGACAATCTGGGGACGGTGATGCTGGCGTGGGTGGCGATCGCCATGCTGGGGACGGCGGCGCGTCTCGCGGTCGGGCCGGTGGGCGGCTCTACGATCGAACTCAAGACGCTGACGCCCTACTTCCTGGTGATCGGCGCACCGCTCGCCTCGATGGCGCTGGCGCTGCACTGGTTCCGCGACGGCAACCCCCTGCCGCAGCCGGCGATTCGGTTCGCGCGGGCCGGCAAGTGGCGCACCGTGGAGGCCGCAGAAGCCCGCGCGCATACGCTTTACGGGCCGACGGGGCTGATGGTCAGCCTGCTCGTCGGAATGTTGATGAACCTGCCGTTCCGCGCGGGCGAATATTTCCTCGCCATCCCTGCGGTCAGCGGCGCACTGCCCGCGTGGCTGGCGACCCTGCATTTCATGATGACGCTCGACGTCGTGCTGCTGTCCTCGCTCTACGTGATCGCCTTCGTGGCGGCGCTCCGCAAGGTGCCGCTATTCCCGCGCATCCTCGTGACAGTGTGGGCAATCGACCTGACGATGCAATTGGTGATCGCGGCGATGGTGTCGGCGAACCCGCTGCCGCCCGGTGTCGGCGAGGCGCTGCTGCCGATGCTCGATGCCAATGTGAAGAAGGTGCTGATCAGCGTGGCGCTGTGGACGCCCTACCTATTGCTCTCGACCCGCGTGAACGTGACCTACCGGCATCGTTTGCCCGCCTGATTCGCTTCTCCAAGCCTGAAGCTCGACGCATCGATTCCCCGATTCGCGCTGCGATGAAGCCTAATCTAGGTCATATAAATCGTTGTATTTGTTCCACATCAGGACAAAAAGCGACTGGCCAAATTTTATGAGCCCTCTCCTGAAACGGCTAAAATCGTTAGATTCCAGCGGTTTATGAACCTCCCGCGATGGTAGGTCGTATAACGCAACTTCAATAAATCTAGTTGACGCAAAGTTAATAGCGGGCATTCTTATGGACATCCGGAGCGCGAATGCTTTTGCGCAAGGGGTTGTCGGAAAAGTCTTTTCGCTCAGTCCCCTGTCTCGCTCTTCGGCCATTGGAAGGCATTTCCACAATGGGGGGTGCCGGAGACATTAGGGGACTGAACATGACCAATTTCATTAACATGCTTCGCGACGAAGCCGGCGCCTCGGCGGCCGAATATGCGCTCATTCTCGCCATCGTCGGTTCGGCGATCGCTGTCGCCGCAATCGCGCTCGGCGGCGCTGTTGGAAACGCGATGAACGATGCCGCCAACTGCATCGAGACCGACGGCGTTTCCTGCTAATTGCACGATCGCTTTAATCGGATCGGGCGGTTCGTGCCTTCGGGTGTGAGCCGCCCGTTTCGTCTCGGAGCCTCATCTTGAGATTCCAGACGAAATGAAATTAGGTCAAACACCATAATGGTGATATAACGACCGCGTAACGCATATTCCGGGGGTATCGACGTGAGAAGACAATCGGTTATCGCCATTGCCATCGCGCTCGTCCTAGGGCTCGTCGCGGTCTATCTTGCCAACAGCTATTTCACTGCGCGCGAGGGGGCGATCGATCGCTCCGATGTCGCGATGACGCAGGTCGCGGTGGCCGCCGTGCCGCTCGCCTACGGGCAGGAAATCACGCCCGACCGCATCCGCTTCGCCTCTTTCCCGACCGACAGCCTGCCGCCCGGCTCGTTCGCGAGCGAGGATCTGCTCTTTCCCGATGGGCAGACGCGCCATGCGCTGCGCACCATCCAGGTCAACCAGCCGCTCCTCGCCAGCGACATCACGGGCGAAGGCGAAGGCGCTTCGCTAGCCGCGACGCTGACCGACGGGATGCGCGCGGCGACCGTCCAGATCAACGCCGTCTCGGGCGTGGCGGGCTTCATCAAGCCCAACGACACGGTCGACGTTCTCGTCACCCGCTCGAACGACACGCAGACCGAACAGATTACTGACTTGCTGCTCCAGAACATCCGCGTGATCGCGATGGACCAGGATGCGCAGGGCGGAAACGACCAGCCTGCGGTCAGCTCGACCACGACGCTGGAAGTGACGCCGATCGAGGCGCAGAAGCTGGCGCTCGGCCAGTCGCTCGGCAGCCTCAGCCTCGTGCTGCGTAAGCCTGGGATGGAGAATGACAGCGGGATGCTGCGGACCATCAGCCTCGATGACCTTCGCTACGAAATGACCGGCGAGATGGTGACACGGCGCAGCGAAGCGGGCGAACCGACGCGCGCCGCGGCCCGGGTCACGCGTCCCCAGCGGCGCGTCAACCGGACGGCGAGCGCGCCCGCGCGCCCCAGCCCGCCGCCACCGCCGCCCAAGCCGCAGGTCGAAGTCACACGGGGCATGGAATCGCAGAGCTACGAGGTGGGGGACTATGATCGCTAGCAGGATGAAGGCCGCACTGACGGCAAGCGCGCTGGCGCTGACGGGGGCCGCGATGGCCGCACCCGCCGCCGCGCAGGTCTATACATCGGGCGAGGATGTCCATGCGGGCAACCTCGATGTCGCGATGAACAAGAGCGAGGTGCTGCGGCTCGACCGCCCCTTCGCGCGCGCTTTGGTCGGCAATCCCGAGATCGCCGACGTGCTCCCGCTGTCGGACCAGAGCCTCTACGTGCTCGGCCGCCAGATGGGGACGACGAGCCTGACGCTCTACGATGCGCGCGACCGGCTGATCGCCGTCATCGACGTGTCGGTGGGGCCCGATGTCATCTCGCTGCGGCGCGAGCTGTCGCAGAGCCTCGGCGCCGACGCGATCGGCGCGCGGATGGTCGGCAACAATATCGTCCTCGACGGCATCGTCTCCTCCTCGGTCGCGGCCGACCGCGCGATGCGGCTGGCGGCGGTCTATGCGGGCGAGGGCAATGTCATCAACATGATGTCGGTCGGCTCCTCACAGCAGGTGATGCTCGAGGTGACCTTCTCCGAGGTGAGCCGCGGCGCGCTGAAGGAGCTGGGGTCCGGCCTGTTCGTCAATAACAGCGATTTCAGCTCGGCCTTCGGCGCCGGTGCGGGCGTCAGCCAGGGCGACGACGGCATCGTCACCACGATCGGCGAAGTGGTGGGCAGCTTCGGCACCTTTACGGGCAGCTTCGCGCTGTTCGGCGCGCAGATCACCTCGATCCTCGACGCGCTCGAGAGCAAGGGGCTGGTGACGACGCTCGCCGAGCCGACGCTGGTGACGCTGTCGGGCGAGCCCGCGACCTTCCTTGCGGGCGGCGAGTTTCCCATTCCGGTCGCCCAGCAGGGCAGCGACAGCGACGGCGGCGCCATCACCGTGGAATTCAAGACCTTCGGGGTGAGCCTCGCCTTCACGCCGACGGTGCTGGCGGACGGGGTCATCAACCTCGTGGTGGCGCCCGAAGTCAGCTCGATCGACCCCACCGCCTCGGTGACCATCGGCGGCATCACGGTGCCCGGCCTCTCGACGCGGCGCGCGGAAAGCGTCGTCGAACTGCGCGACGGCGAGAGCTTCGCGCTGGCGGGGCTGCTGCGATCCGACTTCCAGACGACGGTGCAGCAATTCCCCATTCTCGGCAGCCTGCCGATCATCGGGACGCTGTTCCGCTCGACCCGCTTCCAGCGCAACGACACCGAACTGGTGATCGTCGTGACGCCGCGGCTGGTGCGGCCGCAACCGGCGGGGAGCTATCGCTATCCGACCGATTATGCGGGGCCGCCCGACGAGATCGACCTGTTCCTGCTGGGACGGACCGACAGCGCGACGGCACCCGTGCCCTTGCCCGGGGCGCCGGTAACGCCGGTGTGGAACCCGATCGGCGAGCGCCCGACGCCCGCCTCGCCCGATTATCGCGGCAGCGCGCCTTCGGGCGGCGGTGCGGCGAGCGGCGGGATGGCGATGGTCGACACGAACGCGATCGAACTGGAGGTGGGGCATGACTATTAGGAACATCGCCATTGCGGGGCTGGCCGTCATCGGGCTGTCGGCCTGCGCGCCGGTCAACCACCAGTTCGGCGAAGCGGTCGCCTGGAACAAGGCGGTCCAGACCGAAAACCCCGATCCCGTCTATCCCGAGGACGGCGCCCAGCCCGGCGACAATGCCGAAGTGGCGGCGGAAGCGGCCGCAGCGCATCGCGAGGGCCGCGTCGAACGGCGCACCGTCTCGACGGGTGCCGGCGGCGGTGCGTCGGGCGGAAGTGGTCTTGGAACCGGCAGCGGCGGCGGTACACCTCGCTAGGAGATGAAGGATGTTCGGACAGGAACTGTTTCGATCCACTGACGGCGCGGTGGCGCCGCTGATCGGAATCAGCCTGTTCGCGCTGGTTGGGGTCGCGGGCATCGCCTTCGACTATTCGCGTATGGCGACGCTCGACAGCGAACTCCAGAATGCCGCCGACCAGGCCGCGCTCGCTGCGGCCAGCCAATTGGATGGCGGCACGGGCGCCTGCCAGCGCGCGGCGGCAGCGGCGGTGGCGCTTCTCGACAACGGAACGCGGCTCGCAAACGACGGTGGCGGATACAAGATCGACGTCGCCAACGAGGTGACCTGCGACGCAACGGGCGATATCCGTTTCTACCAGAGCTACAACCAGACGACCGACACCTACGGCTCGGCCGCGACGAGCGATGAAAACGCCAATGTGGTCGAAGTCTATGTCGATGCGCGGCGCGTGAACTTCGCGCTCACGCCGGTGGTCGGCGCGCTCAACAGCGGCGATATCAAGGCCGCCGCGGTCGCGAGCCTGCAAAGCGCGATCTGCAACGCGCCGCCGCTCATGATCTGCAATCCCAAGGCGAGCCCGACCGCGACCGACAAGCTGACCGCCTCGGTGCCGGTCGGAACGGGCTTTCGCGTGACGGGGCACGGCAACACCAAGGAGTGTCAGGGCGCCGGGAGCGGATCGAAGAAATTCAACTACGACAGCGATGGCGACGGGACGAACGATCAATATTGGATCGACACCAACGGCGACGGCTCGCTCGATTTGCATTGCGCGGGCAACGTCACCGCCTGGGCGCCGGGCGATTTCGGCTTTCTCGAGATCGGGGACGGATCGAACAAGCAGCTGAAGCAGGCGCTCGCCTATCAGCAGCTCGATTTCGAATGTCTCAAGGATCTCAACCAGCGCCCCAACACGGGCAACCCGCAGGGCCTCTACGACGCCATCAATACGCGTTTCGGCATCTATGACTTCTCGCTGACGGCGGCGGGGGGCGATCTCGACCAGTGCAAGAATGGCAACTGCCCCGCGGCGACCAACTGGCGGATGGGGCTGGTCAACAGCACGCTCGGTGGATCGAACAAGAAGTGCGGACTGTCGCCGGGCAACAGCAACAACGGGTTCGACCTTCCCGCGAGCCCCTACTGGCCCAAGCTGCACTCGAACATCACCACGGGCGGCGCCACGCACGATACGTCGAAATATGCGTCGATCGGCAAGATGGGCTATCCGCGCGATCTTTGCCATTACAACAGCTACGGCGCGTCCTGCCCGTCGGGGTACAACGGCAAGGTCGGCAACGCCAACTGGGGACGCGTCGACTATTTCAACCATGTCCACGGCATCAGCACGCCGCCCTCGAACATCACACGTTACCAGACCTACATGTGGGAGCAGGGCAAGCTCACCGTCACCGGACTGGCGGGCAAGACGCCGACCGCGCTGGGCGCCAACAGCTGTTCGATCGGAACGCCGGCACCCGGCCTCGACCGCCGCGTCCTGACCGTCGCCGTGGTCAACAATTGCGCGGCACTGTCGGGAAGTTCGACCAACGTCGTGATTGGCGAGTTCGTCGACATGTTCCTCGTCGAGCCGGTCGTCGATCTTCAGCCCGCCGAATATAATGGCGAGGTCAAGGACAGCATCTACATGGAGCTGATCGGGCCCGCGGGTGCGGGCTCGGCGCAGCTCCAGTCGACGGTGCGCCAGGTTCCGGTGCTGATCCGATGACAAGGGTCGCCGCCTTGATCCGCGACATTCGCGGCAGCGCCGGAGCCGAGATGGCGTTGTCGCTGCCGTTGCTGCTGACGCTGCTGTTCGTCTCGATCGAGATGGGCAACTATGTCTACAGCGAGCACCGGCTGGTGGAATCGGTGCGCGATGGCGCACGCTTCGCGGCGCGCACCGACCTCGCCAATTTCCCCTGTGCAGGCTCGACCAATGCAACACTCGTCACCACTACGCAAAAGGTGGTCCGGACGGGGACCGTGTCGGGAACCGTCGACCTGCTGCCCAAATATGACGATCAGGCCGCCTACATCAACGTGACGCACAGTTGCACGACGAGCGTCACTCCCGACGCCACCACCGGGGCAACGGTCGCGATCGGCGGAATCTACAAGACCAGTCCGACGGGCGCGCCGGTCGTCAACATCGATGCGAGCGTGCCCTATCGGAGCATCCTCGGTGCGATGACCGGCTCGACCGTCCTCAGCCTCACGCTGCGGGCCGAGCAGGAAGCGCTGGTGATCGGTTTTTAGATGGCGCGCGCATTTCTCCATATGCTGGCCGATCGGCGTGGGGCAGGGGCGGCCGAATTCGCGCTCGTCCTGCCTTTGCTGCTGCTGCTCCTGTTCGGGATGATCGATAGCGGCCGCATGTTCTTCGAGATCAACGAGGCGCGCAAGGCGACGCAGGTCGGCGCGCGCGTGGCGGCGGTGACCAATCTCGTCGAGCCGGGGCTGGCGGGATCGTATCTCGGCAAGACCTACACCGACAGCGGCGGGACGACGCGGACGCTGTTCCAAGGCGATCGTATTCCCAAGGAGGCGCTGGGGACGGTTCGGTGCGACACCACGCAATGCAGTTGCCAGACCGGGCCCTGCCCGACCGCAGGCACCTATGACGACACTGCTTTCGATACGGTGGTTGGGCGCATGACGAACCTCTATGCCCCGATTTCGGACAGCAATGTTATCATACGTTATTCCGGGTCGGGTTTGGGCTATGCAGGCAATCCGCACGGCGCCGACGTCTCGCCCGCCGTTACGGTGGAGTTGACGGGTATTTCGTTCAGGCCGCTGACCTTCTTCGGCCTGGGAACGTTAACCCTTCCCAACCTGAACTCGACCGTGACCGCCGAGGACATGGTCGGCGCGCAGTCGAACTGATCGAAACGGAACGGACGTGAGTAAATTGGACCCGCACCAGACCGATGACAACGGCTTCCGCTCGACCGTGACGGGCAATGCGGTCCAACTGTATCTGTTCGACCCCGGGGAAGCGGCGGGCGAGGTCGGGAGCGGGCGTCTTGCAGGGTTTCCGGTCGAGCTCTTTTCGATCGAGACCATCGAACAGCTCGCTCCCGAGCATCTGGCGGGCGCGGTCGCGGCGGTCATCCAGATCAATCCCGACGATGATGCGGGTGTGCGGGCCTTCGAGAAGCTCGCCGCTTCGACCGATCGCGCGCTGTTGGCGGCGATGTACGAGCCGCCGCTGGCGCGCGTGCGCGAACTGCATCGTGCCGGGGCCCACGACGTCGTGCCGCTGCCGCTCGACAAGGCCGACCTGGAACGAAGCCTCGCGCCTGTCCGCACCGCGCATGAAGCGGCGCGCGAGCAGCGGGCAGGCCGTGCCGCACGATTGGTCTGCACCATTCGCAGCGAAGGCGGGATCGGCGCCACGGCACTGACGACGCAACTCGCGACGCGTTATGCGGAAAGGCGCGCCGCCGAAGGTCTCGATGCCTGTCTGATCGATTTCGACCTGCAATTCGGCGATGCGGCATTCCAGCTCGGGCTGAGCCCCAAACTGACGATCACCGATCTCATCGCTGCGGGCGCGCGCGCGGATGGCGACCTGCTGCGCACGATCGCGAAGCGTCACGCGAGCGGCCTCCAGGTCATCGCCGCGCCGCGCGACATCACGCCGCTCGATACGCTCTCGCCCGAACGTGCGCTGATGCTTGCGCAACTGGCGATGCGCGAGTTCGGGACGGTCTTCCTCGACCTTCCGTCCAACTGGACCGACTGGTCGCTATCGCTCCTCGCTCGCGCCGATCTCGTCCTCCTAATGACCGAATTGAACGTGTCGAGCCTCAATCGCGCGCGGCGGCAGCTGGATCTCATCCACAGCCAGGATCTGGGATCGCTCGATCTTCGCGTCGTGGTCAACCGGTTCGAGAAGGGCTTGTTCAAGCTGGTCGACCAGTCGGACCTCGAGCGCGTCCTCGGCCGTCCGGCGGACTATCTCCTCCACCGTGAGGACGAGACGATGAAGGAGACGATCGAGCAGGGCATCCCGATGCGCGACGTGCGCAGACGCTCGACGCTCGGCAAGGATCTCGACAAGATGAGCGACAGCCTCGCCGACATTCTGGTGCGGGAGGGCTGAGCGCGATGTGGAACATCAAGAAGAGCTATCCCGAGGACCCGCCGCGCGCCGATGCGGACGCGCCGGCACCGGAGATCGCGGCCGACGCCTCGTCCGACGAGACACGCAAGCTTCTCCAGGCTGGGGACGCTGCGGCGAATGTACGGGACAAGACCATCGAGCTGAAGGTCGAACTGCATCAGCGGCTGCTCGACCTCATCAACCTCGCCGCGCTCGATACGATGAGCCGCGAGCAGGTCAAGGACGAGATCGGCGCGATCGTTGCCGAGGAACTCGCCAAGCAGAGCCACGCGCTCAACAATGCCGAGCGGCTGGCGCTGACCGACGACGTCCTCGACGAACTGCTGGGATTGGGGCCGCTGGAGCCGCTGCTCAAGGACACGTCGATTACCGATATCCTGGTGAACGGCGCGGACAATGTCTTCGTCGAGCGCTACGGCAAGCTCGAACCCTCGCCGGTGCATTTCAAGGACGAAGCGCATCTGGTGCGGATCATCCAGAAGATCGTCTCGGCGGTCGGTCGTCGGATCGATGAAAGTTCACCGATGGTCGATGCGCGTCTTGCCGACGGAAGCCGCGTCAATGCCGTCGTCCCGCCGCTGGCATTGGACGGGGCGCTATTGTCCATCCGCAAGTTCGCCAAGGTGCCGATCGGTCTCGATCGACTGGTCGAGATCGGGTCGCTGCCGGCCGAAGTCGCCGAAGTCTTGCAGGCGGCGGTGGTCGCGCGGCGCAACATCATCATCTCGGGGGGCACGGGCTCGGGCAAGACGACCATGCTCAACGCCTTGTCGCGGTCGATCGACGCCAGCGAGCGGATCGTGACCATCGAGGACAGTGCCGAACTGCAATTGCAGCAGGACCATGTCGCACGGCTCGAAACGCGCCCGCCCAATATCGAAGGTCGCGGCGAAATCGCGGCGCGCGACCTCGTGAAGAACGCGCTGCGCATGCGGCCCGACCGCATCATCGTGGGCGAGGTGCGCGCCGGCGAGGCGTTCGACATGCTCCAGGCGATGAACACGGGCCACGACGGGTCGATGACCACGATCCACGCCAACACGCCGCGCGACAGCATTTCGCGCCTGGAGCAGATGATCGGCATGAGCGGGATCGACATTCCCGAGCGATCGAGCCGTGCGCAGATCGCTTCGGCCGTCAATATGATCGTCCAGGTCTCGCGCCTTTCGGACGGTCGACGCCGCCTCACCAGCGTGGCCGAGATCACCGGCATGGAAGGCGAGATCATCCAGATGCAGGAGATCTTCCGCTTCAAGAAGACGGGCGTTGCCGAGGACGGCATGGTCGAGGGTCATTTCGAGGCGACGGGCGTGCTGCCGCGCTTTCTCGACGTCGCCTCGGCCTATGGCGTCAACCTCTCGAGCGACCTCTTTCGTCCCGACAGGTCGTTCGAATGATGGCGCCCGCCATCCTGAAGGCGATCGTCCTCGTCTTCATCTTCGGCGCGACCTTCATCCTCGCCGAATATATCGCGCGTATCGTCGCGCGCCAGCGGGGTGCGGGACAGGCGATCAACAAGCGGCTCGAACTGATCGAACGCGGGATGAGCCGCGAGGAAGCCGCGGTGATCCTGCGGCGCGACCAGAACAACAGCTTCGCCGACCTCCCGACGTTTCTCGCCCGCCCGGCGCAGCAACTGGCAAAGCTGATGTATCAGGCGGGACTGCGGTCCTCTCCTGCGCAACTCGTCATGTTGATGCTGGCGCTGCCGATCGTCTTGTTCCTGCTGCTGCTGTTCGCGGGGTTCAGTTTCGGGATCGACATGGTCTTCGGGCGCATCGTCCTGTTTCTCGGCGTGGCGCTGGCGTTCGGCGTGGTACTGCCATTGTTCATCCTGCGCTTTCGCGCCCGCGGACGTCGCAAGAAGATGGAGGAGCAATTCCCCGTCGCCCTCGACATCTTCGTGCGCGGGCTTCGTGCAGGCCATCCCATCGCGGCCGCGCTCGAACTGCTCCCGCAGGAAATGACCGACCCGCTGGGGAGCGAATTCGGCCTGATCGTCGACGAGGTCACCTATGGCCGCGACCTGCGCGATGCCCTCGACGATTGCGCGGACCGCTGGGACCTCGAGGACATGCGGATGTTCGTGGTGAGCCTGTCGATCCAGCAGGAGACGGGGGGCAACCTGGTCGAGATTCTCGAAAATCTCAGCAAGGTGATTCGCGATCGCCACGCCTTGTTCCTCAAGGTGCGCGCCCTGTCGTCGGAAGGGCGGATGACGGCGCTGATCCTGTCGGCGCTGCCCGTCGGTGCCTTCATGCTGATCTTCATGATCCAGCCCGTTTTCTATCTCGAAGTGGCCGAAGATCCGATCTTCGTTCCGGGCTTCGTCGCGCTGACCGTCCTGTGGATGCTGGGCGTATGGATCATGCGCAAGATCATCGACATCAAGGTCTGAGGAGCGAGGGGGGACGTCATCATGCTCGAACTGCTCGCCAACAACGATCTCGCGCGATATCTCATCCTCGCGCTGGTCTTCCTCGCGGTCGTCATCGTCACGATGATCGTCAGTGGGCGCGTGTCGCAGCGACAGGCGGTCAAGGAGCGGCTGACCCCGCACGGAACTGCCGAGAAGGGACGGACCGCCGCCAACCTTCGCGCCGATGCGGCGCAGGGCCGCTGGGTCGATATCGTCAACCGGATCGAGAAAGCGGGCCTGTCGCTGGTCGATACGCGCAGCGCCACGCTACGCAAGCGCCTGATCGCCGCGGGCTACACCTCCCCGGTCGCGCCGCGCGTCTATACGCTGCTGCGCTTCGTGCTGGTGCTCGGCCTGCCCGCGCTCGTCATCATCCTGGCCTGGGCCTCGGGTCAGGACAGCCTGATCAAACTCTATTTCGCGGGCATCATCTCGGCGCTGCTCGGCCTTTACGTCCCGAGCCTCGTCGTCACCATCAAGGGCGACCGGAGACGCGAGCAGTTGCTCAACGGCTTTCCCGACGCGCTCGACCTCATGCTGGTGTGCGTCGAGGCGGGGCTGGGGCTAGAAAGCGCGTTCAACCGCGTCGGCATGGAAATGGCCCGTTCGCACCCGCTGCTGGCCGAACAGTTCGCCATGGTGACGCTCGAGATGCGAGCGGGTCGGAGCCGCGAGGATGCATTGCGGCGGCTGGCGGATCGCTCGGGCGTCGACGACATCCGCGCCTTCGCGACCCTGCTCGTCCAGTCGACCAAGCTGGGCTCCTCGATCGCCGCGACGCTGCGGACCTATGCTGCCGAAATGCGTGAGAAGCGGCGGTTGCGCGCGGAAGAGCGGGCGCACCGCGTTCCGGTGCTGCTGTCGATGCCGCTGGTGGGCTGCATGCTGCCCTCGATGATCGGCGTCTTGATGATCCCTGCGGTCATCCGCGTCATTCGCAGCATCGTGCCGGCACTGGGATGAGAAGCAAGAGGAGAGGATCATGACGACACGAACCTCGAAACTGACGATCGCGATGCTGGGCGCGGGGCTCGCCGCCTGCACGACAGCCGGACCCGACGTGCGCATGATCGAACGACCGATCAGCGATGCGCGGCTGCCCGTCAACGAGCGGCTGGCAGAAGGCAATGCCATGCTGCGGCTCGGCAATATCGGGCTCGCGATCGAGGCGTTCCGCAAAGCGCGGCGCTACGATCCCGAAAATCCCGACGTCTACGTGATGCTTGCCTCCTCGTACGACCGGCTCGGGCGCGGCGACCTTGCGACCCTCAACTACGAACAGGCATTGGCGCTCGCCCCGCACCGGCCCGACCTCTACGTCGCCCTGTCGGGCGCGCTGGCGCGGCAGGGACGACATGCCGAGGCCCGGGCGGTGCTCTCGGAGTCGGAGCGGCGGCAGGCCCTGCTCGACGCCGAGGAGTACGCGCGGGAGAACGACGCGGCGGATGAGCTGCGCGTCCATGTCGAGGCGGCGCTTGTCGAAAGCGAACGGGCAGCGCGCGCGCGCGCGGTGACCGTCAGGCGGTCTGCACCCGATACGCGCGAGCGGGGTCCCCGGCTCGAGCGCATGGCGCGCGGCGAGGTCCTGTTGCGCACCACGAACGCGCCGGCCTGGGAACAGGCCGACGCGGCACCGCGCACCACTCCGGCGCCAGACGTCGCATCGGCGTCGCCATCGCCGGCAGTTCCGGCGGTGCAGGAGCTACGGATCGACCGTGCTGCGCTGGCCGACCAGCCGGTTCGCCTTGCGGCGCGCGCCGAGCGGCTCGAGGATGATGCGATCACGCTCGAGAAGGTCGCGATCAATGCGCCCGCGCCTCCCGTGCCGCTCGATCGCGAACGGCTCGACGACCGGCCGCTGCGTCTCGCGACGCTGGCACCCGAGACCGCGCGCCCGGATATCACGGTCGTTCCCGTGCCGTCGATCGAACGCGCCCCGATCGATCGCGGCAGCTTGTCGGACCGGGCTCCGGAGTTGATCGCGGAGGCGACGCGGATCGACACGGCGGCGGTTCTGGATGCTCCGACGACGGTCACGCTGCCGGCGGCGTTTGCGCAAGTTGGTGCGGAAGCCGACGAGCAACAGGCGCGCATCGATCTTGAACGGCTCGTCGAAACCTTCCTGCTCGACGACATGCTGATCGACCTGCTGGCCGACGAGGGACTGGGGACGCGCGCGCAATTGAAAGCATTCGCCCAAGCCTCGCGGGCCGGGTCGGCGCCGCGCATCTTGCCGATGGGGGCGATGCGCGGCATCGCGGCGCTCGCCGAATGATTCTGTCCGCGCTGATGACCATGCTGCTGTTCCAGCCCGCGCCGGAACGCACGCTCGACGAGGCGCACATCGCGCTCGACGCGGGGCGCGTGGAGCAGGCCGACCTGCTGATGCGCCGGGCCGCGACGCAAGGCGCGGACACGGCGGCGGTGCAGGCACTGGCTGCGGACGTCGCCTTCCTGCGCGGCGACTATGCGCAGGCTTTCGCTTATTATCATCACCAGCTGCTGACCTTCCCCGACAATCGCGTAATGCTCGAACGGGCGGCGCTAAGTGCGCTCAAGGCCGACCGGATGAACGATGCAGGCCCGCTGCTGGCCCGCGCGGTGCGGGTGCCGGGTGCCAGTTGGGTGACCTTCAACGCCGCAGGGGTCGTGGCCGATCGGCAAGGGCGGTTCGCGGAGGCGCGGGAGCATTATGCGCGCGCTTCGGCGCTAGCGCCGTCGAGCGCCACTCCGGTCGCCAATCTGGGCTGGTCGTTGATGCTCGAAGGACGCTGGGCCGACGCCCGCGCACCGCTCGGGAGAGCTTTACAGCTCGATCCCACCCATGCGCGCGCACGGGCCAATCTCGCGATGCTCGACCATCTGACCGCCGCCGACCTCCCGCTCCGGACGGGCGGCGAGACCGATGCCGACTTTGCCGCCCGCCTCAACGACGCGGGCGTCGCGGCGGCGGTGCGCGGCGATACCAAGCGTGCGGTCGCGGCCTTTACGCGAGCCATTGCGGCGCGGCCCGTCTATTACGAACGAGCCGCACATAACCTCGAGGCCGTCGAGGCGCGTCGATGAGCCTCGTTGCGGGGCCCCTGTGGTCGTTCGGACTGTTCGCGGCGCTGATGTTTCTGGCGGCGATGCAGGACATGCTCACCAACAAGATCTCGAACTTCATCGTTCTGGGGCTGCTCGTCGCCGGCGTCGCCACGGCGCTTGCGATCGGGATTGATGCCGACCTTCTCCAGAATATCGGGATATTGGTGGCGTTCCTCATCCTCGGAACCGCTCTTTTCTCGGCGGGAATCCTCGGGGGCGGCGACGTGAAGCTGATCGCGGCCAGCGCCTTCTGGTTCGCCGCGAGCGACGTTCCCCGGCTGCTGATCGCGATCGTGCTGGCGGGCGCGGCGTTGCTGCTCGTCTGGTTGCCTTTGAAGATGATGCGCAATCGCGGCGCCGGCGAGAACGGCGCCGAGAAGGTCCCGCTGATGAAGCAGAAGACATTGCCCTATGGCATCGCAATTGCCGCGGGAAGTCTGCTCGTCGGCTACCAGATCCACACCGCACCGCCCCCGATGTTCACTTTGTGACGGGTTGACCCTTTGGTGCCTCCAATGGTTTGTGATCGTATCACAAGCCACCAAGGGGACGATCCATGCACGCCAAACCGCTTTTCACCGCCGCTCTAGCCGCCTGCGCACTGGCGGCCGTACCGCTGACGGCCCAGCCGCAGGGCGCGCCGGGGACGCAAGACGCGAGCGCGGTCGCCGCAGGCAGCTATGCGACCGATCCGTCGCATACGCTCGTCCAATGGTCGGTCAGCCATTTCGGCTTCAATCCCTATTGGGGCAGCTTCGGCGATGTCGAGGGCACGCTCGAGATCGATCCGGCGAACATCGAAGCCGCCGAGCTCGACGTGCGAATTCCCATCGGGTCGGTCGCGGTCGTCAGCGAAGGGTTACGCGACCATCTGCTGCGCGACGGCGAGGATGGGGCCGCGCCCGATTTCTTCGGAGCGAACCCGGGCAACGCGCATTTCGTCTCGAACGCGGTTCGCCGCACGGGTCCCAACAGCGCGACCATCCACGGAACGCTGACGATGCTCGGCCACAGCGCCCCCGTGGCGATCGCGGCCGACTTCACGGGAGCGGGTGCCAATCCGATGAACGAAGCGCAGACCATCGGCTTTACCGGCCGTGCGCGCATCAAGCGGTCCGACTTCGGGGTGAATTATGCGCTTCCGGCGATTTCGGACGAAGTCGACCTGATGATCACCGCCGCGTTCGAGCGGCAGTAGCACGATGAAGCTCACGCTGTTCGGCGCCACGGGCGAGACGGGAAAACTGCTGCTCGACCAGGCGCTGGCAGCGGGGCACGAGGTGCGCGGGGCAGAGCGGGACTTTCCGGAAGGCTTTTGCGATCACCCCGCGTTCGAGGCGCGGCATGCCAATCTCCTGGAAGATGATCTGGCCGATGTCGTAGAGGGCAGCGATGCGGTGGTAAGCGCGGTCGGGTTGCCGCGGGATCCCCGCAGTCTCGCCGACCCGCCGCCGCTCTTTACCGAGGGCGCAGTGCGGATCGTGCAGGGGATGCGCAAGGCGGGGGTCAAGCGGCTGGTGGTGATCAGCGCCGCCTTCGTCGACAAGGACGTTTCGATCCCCGACTGGTTCAAGGCCGCGATCATGCCGCTGCGCCGCCAGTTCCGTCAGATGGGGGAGATGGAGCGCGTCCTGCGCGTCGCCGACGACCTGGACTGGACCGCCGTGCGGCCCGGCTGGCTGCTCGATCGCCCGCACACCGGCGACTATCGCGTCGGGCTGGACGATCTGCCGGAGAGCGCCTTCCGCACCCCCCGCGCCGACCTCGCCGATTTCATGCTGAAATGCGCGAGCGAGGGGCTGCATGTGCGCGAAACCCCCTTCATCGCTCGCAAGGAAAGCACCGAGGACGAAAGCCCCGCCGCGCTCATCGACGAGGTTCGGAAGGGCTTTCGGCTCTAGTCAGAGCGCCTCGACGATGGTCGCGTTGGCGATGCCGCCGCCTTCGCACATGGTCTGGAGGCCGAAGCGTTCGCCGCGCTGGCGCAGCGCGTGGACGAGGGTGGTCATCAGCTTGGTGCCGCTGGCGCCCAGGGGGTGGCCCAAGGCGATCGCCCCGCCGCGCACGTTGAGCTTGGCGGGGTCGGCCTCGGTTTCGGCCAGCCACGCGAGCGGGACGGGGGCGAAGGCTTCGTTGACTTCATAAAGGTCGATGTCCGCATGGCTGCGGCCCGCGCGCTCCAGCACGTTCGCCGTGGCGGGGATCGGCTCCATCAGCATGATGACGGGATCGCCCGCCGTAACGGCGAGCGCGTCGATGCGGGCGAGCGGGGTCAGACCGTGGTCCTTCAACGCGCGTTCGGACACGACCAGCACGCCCGAGGCGCCGTCGCAGATCTGGCTGGCGTTGCCCGCGGTGATGACGCCGTTCGGCGCGAGCGGATCGAGTCCTGCGAGGCCCTCCATGCTCGCGTTGGCGCGAATGCCTTCGTCGCGGTGGTGGCGGACGCTATTCCCTTCCTTGTCGAGGCCGTCGAGGGGGAGGATCTCCTCGTCGAACGCGCCCGCCTCGGTGGCGGCGGCGGCCTTGCGGTGGCTTTCGAGCGCGAACGCGTCAAGCTGTTCGCGGGTCATGGCGTAGCGGTCGGCGATCATCTGCGCGCCGCTGAACTGCGAGAATTGCTGGACACCGAAGCGCTCCTTGATCGCGGGGCTGAAGGGGTCTGAGGAGAGCCCGGCCTTCGCGGGGGCCATGAAGGGGGTGCCCATCGGAACGCGGGTCATGCTTTCCACGCCCGCCGCAATGACCATGTCCTGCGTCCCGCTCATCACGGCCTGCGCGGCGAAATGGAGCGATTGCTGCGAGGAGCCGCATTGCCGGTCGATGGTGACGGCGGGGACCGATTGCGGGAGCGAAGAGGCGAGCACGCAGCTACGCCCGATGTGGAAACTCTGTTCGCCCGCCTGGCTGACGCAGCCCATGATGACGTCCTCGATCGCGGCGGGATCGACCCCGCTGTCGGCGACCAGCGCATCGAGGATGGCGGCGCCGAGATCGGCGGGGTGCCAGTCGCGCAGCGCGCCGTTCTTCTTCGCGCCCGCGGTCCGCCTCGCGGCGACGATATAGGCCTCGGCCAAAGCATCTCTCCTTCTTCGCCGCTGATGGTAGGCGGGTCGAAGGAAGGCTGCCACCCTTTCGCGTCAGTTCTGCGGGGCGAGGTAGAAGCCGTGATAGTCGGCCGCGTCGCCATCGCGGGAAAACAGCAGTGCCAGCGCGATTTCGTTGCGCTCGGGGCCGAAAAGCGCGCCTTCGAACGTGCCTGCATAGCCGGTCGATGCATCGACGATCGTGCCGCTGATCCTGTTGGTGCCGGTGGAGAGCGTTCCCTTCAGCTGGAGGCGCGCATGCTCGCGTTCCGCGCCGTTCTCGACGCGGCTGAGGACGATCGTTCCGCTCACGCCGTCGCTCCCGGCGGCGACCGACACGGTGGCCGCGCGCGCGGAAAGGCGGCTCGAGGTGAAGGTGGTGCCGCCGCCGATATAGGCGGTCGCATCGTAGCGCAGCGTCGAGGTCAGGCTGCGCGTATCGTCGCTGATCGCGCCGAAGGCGGCGGTAACCGTCTGGCGGGTTTCACCGCCGCGGTCAGGGGCTGGCGTCGCGGGCTGCTTGAGCCATGCCAGACTGACGTATCGGAGCGCGCCCGCGCCCTCGTGATGACCGAGCGAGTAGCTGTATCCGGCCCGCTCGCCCTGCCCCATGTAGATGCGCATCGGCGAGGTCGTCAGCCGTTCCGCGGCGCCGAAGTCGAGGCTTCCACCCGGGCCGGCCCAGGAGGCGGCTTCGGGCGACGGTTCAAAGCCGATGACGGGGTCGTCCGCCCAGCCATGGTTGCGGCTTTCGACATGGACGCGGCCGTCGAGCGAATATTCGGTGCTGGTCGCGGCAATCGCGAAGAGCGATTCATATTCGAACCCCTCCTCATAGGAGATCGGTACGATCGACGAGGAGTGGGTCGGCGGCGGGGTGGGTGTCGGCGTTGCGGGCGGTGTCCCTCCCGAAGCAGGCGGCGGGCTCGAGCCCTCGCCGCCGCACGCGGCGAGAACGAGACAGGAAAGGCAGACAAACGCAGACTTGATCGACATCCGACAGGCTCCAAAAGCGAAGGGTGGGACGTGCGATACCGCGCTCTCGTTGCTATCCGGTAAAGGGTGCCGCAGCACGGCAGCGCGAACCCTTTACCGGCACATGCGTTGCTTGGTAGGGCGCGGCGCCCTGTGCTAGAAAGGGGCGATACCCGCGCGACCACATTCACTCCTACCCAGAGGTTCATCATGCCCGACCTGTTCGACAATCCCGCTGGCCTCGACGGCTTCGAATTCGTGGAGTTCACCGCGCCCGAGAAGGGTATGCTCGAGCCGGTGTTCGAAGCGATGGGCTTCACCCACGTCGCCGACCACCGTTCCAAGGACGTGCAGTTGTGGCGGCAGGGGGGCATCAACCTCATCACCAATTACGAGCCCGAAAGCCCGGCATGGTATTTCGCGCAGGAGCATGGCGCGGGCGCGTGCGGCATGGGCTTTCGCGTGCGCGACGCGGCCGCGGCGTGGGATCATCTGATGGAGAAGGGCGCGCAGCCGGTACCGACCGATGCGGGGCCGATGGAACTGGTCATCCCCGCCATCAAGGGCATCGGCGGGAGCTATATCTACCTCATCGATCGCTATCAGGACGAGGCGGGCGAGGGCCTCACGATCTACGACATCGATTTCGAATATCTGGAAGGTGTCGATCGAAACCCCGAAGGTGCCGGCTTCCAGCGGATCGATCACCTCACGCACAACGTCTACAACGGACGGATGTCCTATTGGGCGGACTATTACGAGAAGCTCTTCAACTTCCAGGAAATCCGCTACTTCGACATCAAGGGCGAATATACCGGGCTGACCAGCAAGGCACTGACCGCGCCCGACGGCAAGATCCGCATCCCCTTGAACGAAGAAGGCGACGGCGGGAAGGGCCAGATCGAGGAATATCTCAAGCAGTTCAACGGCGAGGGCATCCAGCATATCGCACTTATCTGCGATGACCTTTACGCCGCGTGGGACAAGCTGAAGGAAACGGGCGTCCCCTTCATGACTGCGCCGCCCAAGACCTATTATGAGATGCTCGATGAACGGCTGCCCGACCATGGCGAACCGGTCGGCGAACTGGAAGCGCGCGGCATCCTTCTCGACGGGACGATCGAGGACGGCGCACCCCGGCTGCTCCTCCAGATCTTTGCCGAAGCCAAGATCGGGCCGGTGTTCTTCGAATTCATCCAGCGCAAGGGTGACGAGGGCTTCGGCGAGGGCAATTTCAAGGCGTTGTTCGAAAGCATGGAGCGCGACCAGATCAAGCGCGGCGCGCTGAAGGTGGAAGAACCCGCGTGAGCGCGGGTGCACCGCCGCCGTTTCATCTCGCTTTTCCGGTCGACGACCTCGAGGCCGCGCGCAGCTTCTACGGCGGCGTGCTCGGCCTTCGCGAAGGGCGATCGAGCGCGACGTGGATCGACTTCGACCTGTTCGGCCATCAGATCGTCGCGCATCTGGATCCCGATTTCGATGACCGACAGGCGCGTAATGACGTCGATGGCGACGCAGTGCCGATCTTTCATTTCGGGCTGGTGCTCGATTTCGACGCCTTCGACACGCTGGCGGCACGGTTGAAGAAGGAAGGCGCGCGCTTCCTGATCGAGCCGCGCACGCGGTTCGAGGGGCAACCCGGCGAACAGCGCACCATGTTCGTGCGCGATCCGGCGGGCAACGCGCTGGAATTCAAGGCCTTTGCCAGCGCGGACCGGATTTTCGCGACCGAGTGATCGATGGGGCCAACGGTCGGCGCGCTCTTCGATTGACCCAGTCGATTGAACTCATGAACGCAAAGCGTTGGACGGAACGGGGCCGCGTCCCGCATCATTGGGAGCATACGAGTTTCCCATAAACGCGAGAGGAGTCCCTTCATGGACATCGAAAAAGGCAAGATCGGGGGCGGCTGCCCCATGCATGGCGACCGCGAGATGCGTTCGCTGCTCGGACGCACGAACCGCGACTGGTGGCCCGACCAGCTCAACCTGGAAATCCTCACCGAGGACGGCAAGGCCGCCAACCCGATGGGCGAAGACTATGACTATCCCGCCGCCTTCCTGAAACTGGACTACAAGGCGCTGAAGGCCGACATCAAGGCGCTGATGACCGACAGCCAGGAGTGGTGGCCCGCCGATTATGGCCATTACGGACCCTTCTTCATCCGCATGGCGTGGCACGCGGCGGGCACCTATCGCACCGGCGACGGGCGCGGCGGTGCGTCCTCCGGCCAGCAGCGCTTCGCCCCGCTCAACTCGTGGCCCGACAACGGCAACCTCGACAAGGCGCGGCGCCTTCTGTGGCCGATCAAGCAGAAGTACGGCAAGCATATCAGCTGGGCCGACCTCTTCGTGCTCACCGGCAACATCGCGATCGAGGACATGGGCGGGCCCGTGTTCGGCTTCGGCGGCGGCCGCGCCGACGTGTTCGAACCTGAACTTGTCTACTGGGGCACCGAAGAGCAGTGGGTCGACGAAGGCGTGCCGACGCGTATCAACCCCGACGAAGGCAAGGCGCTCGATAATCCGCTCGCCGCGATCCAGATGGGCCTCATCTACGTCAATCCCGAAGGCCCGGGCGGCAATCCGCACGATCCCGAAGGCATGGCGCGCGACATGCGCGAGACCTTCAGCCGCATGGCGATGAACGACGAGGAAACCGTCGCGCTCACCGCGGGCGGCCACGCCTTCGGCAAGTGCCACGGCGCCGCGCCCGCCGACACGTTCGGCAAGGCGCCCGAAGGCGAGAACCTGCATTCGATGGGCTTCGGCTGGCTCACCGATCCCGAAGAGATCGGCAAGGGTCACATCACCACCTCGGGGATCGAGGGCGCGTGGACTCCCAATCCGACCGAGTGGGGCAACGATTATTTCCGCCTGCTCTTCAAGTACGAATATGAGCTGACCAAGTCGCCCGCAGGTGCCAACCAGTGGACCCCGATCGACCCGGAGGAAGCCGACATGGCCCCCGACGCGCGCGATCCGTCCAAGAAGGTGCCGACGATCATGACGACGGCCGACATGGCGCTGAAGCGTGACCCCGACTATCGCAAGATTTCGGAGCGTTTCCGTGACGATCAGGCCGCGCTCGACGATGCCTTCGCCCGCGCGTGGTTCAAGCTGACCCACCGCGACATGGGGCCCAAGGCTCGCTACCTCGGCCCGGAAGTGCCGTCGGAAACGCTGATCTGGCAGGACCATGTTCCCGAGGGCAAGGAAGCCTCGGCCTCCACGGTCAAGGCGTTCAAGGACAAGGTGAAGGCGAGCGGCATGACCGTTCCCGAGGTCGTCAAGGCGGCCTGGGCCTCGGCCAGCACCTATCGCAAGTCCGATCATCGCGGCGGCGCCAACGGCGCGCGCGTCCGGCTCGCTCCGCAGAAGGATTGGGCGGTCAACGACCCCGAGGAACTGTCGGGCGTGCTCGCCAGGCTCGACGAGATGCGCGGCAGCCTGTCGATGGCCGACGCGATCGTGCTGGCTGGCGCGGCGGCGATCGAGAAAGCAGCCGCCGACGGTGGTTTCAAGGTCGATGTCGACGTGACGACGGGCCGCGGCGACGCGACCGACGCGGACACCGATGCCGAGAGCTTCGAGCCGCTGGAACCGTTCGCCGACGGTTTCCGCAACTATCTGAAGACCAAGGCCAGCGTGAAGACCGAGGACATGCTGATCGACCGGGCGCATCTGCTCGACCTGTCGCTGCCCGAAATGACGGTGCTGCTGGGCGGTATGCGTGCGCTGGGCGCGGTCAGCGAACATTCCGAGCATGGCAACCGCATCGGCGTCCTCACCGACCGTCCGGGCGTGCTGACCAACGACTTCTTCGTCAATCTGCTGGAAATGGGCACGATCTGGGAAGTGGTCGACGAGAGCGGCGACGAGGAATTCGTCGGCAAGTGCCGCAATCAGGGCACCGAGAAGTGGCGCGCCACGCGCACCGACCTCGTGTTCGGCTCGAACTCGCAGCTACGCGCGATCGCCGAAGTCTATGCCGAGAAGGGCAACGAGGAGAAATTCGTGAAGGACTTCGTCGCCGCGTGGACGAAGGTCATGGACGCCGACCGCTTCGACCTGCGGTACAAGAAGTACGCCTGAACCTCGTCGCGACGGCAATAGGAAGGAGGGCCATCGGAGACGGTGGCCCTTTTTCGTGCGCGGCCGCGAGGCGGGTTGCGCTTCGACGATGTGCCGCTAGTCTCGCCCTCCATCCATTTCGCTGTGCCTGGGGGGCGCTGAACCATGAATTTCGAAACGATCGACAATATCTCCGGCTTTATCTGGGGAGGGGTGTGGAACGGCGACCAGGTCATTCCGCTCCCGCCGATGGTGCTGATCCTCTTCGGCGTCGGCCTGTGGATCATGGTCGGGCTCAAATTCTATCCGCTTCGCCAGCTCGGCAGCGCCTTTTCGGGGCTGTTCGCGGGGCGCAAGAGTTCAGGCGCGGGCGAGATCTCGCCCTTCGCGGCCTTGTCGACGGCGCTCTCGGGCCAGGTCGGCACGGGCAACCTGGCGGGGGTCGCCACGGCGATCACATTGGGCGGGCCCGGCGCCATCTTCTGGATGTGGATCACCGCGTTGATCGGCATGGCGCTGGCCTTCGCGGAAGGGTCGCTGGCTATCCGCTACCGCGAGAAATCGGCGGGCGGTACCTATCGCGGCGGGCCGATGAGCTACATCATGATGGGGCTGGGTCCCAAGTGGACGTGGCTCGCGATCCTCTTCTGCATCGGCACGCTGTTCAGCGCGGTCGTTACCGGCAATTCGATCCAGTCCAACTCGATCGCCGACAGCTTCGGCGAATTGTTCGGCTTCGAGGAATGGCTTTCGGGCATCATCGTCGCGGTTGCGGTGTTCGCGGTCATCGTCGGCGGCATCAAGTCGATCGGCTCGGTCGCGGAAAAGGTCGTTCCCTTCATGGCGGTGGCCTACATCCTGCTCGCGCTGCTCGCCCTCATCCTCAACTTTGGCGATCTCGGGGAAACCTTCGGTCGCATCTTCGGTGGCGCCTTCAGTCCGCAGGCCGCCTCGGGCGGCTTCCTCGGCGCGATGATCATCATCGCGATCCGGGCCGGTGCGGCGCGCGGCCTCTTCTCGAACGAGGCCGGGCAGGGTTCGACCCCGATCGCGCACGCGGTCGCGCAGACCGACGATCCCGAACAGCAGGGCCGCATGGCGATGCTCGGCACGTTCATCGACACGATCGTCATCTGCACCATGACCGCGCTCGTCATTCTCACCGTAGCGGGGGACTTCGACTATAACGGCGAGCCCGTGCGGCACGCCTGGCAGTCGGGTCTCAACGGCTTCGAGATGACCTCGGCGGCCTATGGCGCGGCGTTCCCGCTGCCCATTCTCGGCATTCCGATCGGTACCTTCATCGTGTCGGTCGCGCTGATCCTGTTCGTTTTCACGACGCTCCTGACGTGGAGCTATTACGGCGAGCGCGCGATCACCTTCATCTACGACCGCACCCCGGGCGCGAGCGTGAAGGGCGAGAAGGTGCTGCACTTCCTGTGGCGTCTGCTCTGGTGCGTGGTCATCTTCGTCGGCGCGAGCGTGGATCTCGAGCTGGTCTGGCGCATGGGCGACATCTCGAATGCCGCGATGGCGCTGCCGAACCTTCTGGCGCTGGCGCTGCTGTCTGGCGTCGTCTTCAAACTCGCCAAGGGCCAACGCGATGCGGGACCGACGCACGAGCTGAAGAAGATCGTCAAGGAAGGCGACGACGGCACGATCGACCGCGGGCCGCCGCCGGGCGTCGGCCACTAGGAACGAGCAATCTGCATGGGCGGGGTCGGAGGAAAGTCCGGCCCCGCTTCGATTTTACATGCTGTTTTCGATCTCGTTGAACTGCTCGCCGTTGGCTTCGCGCAGCGTCATGAAGGCGCCGACACAGGCGACCGCGATGAGCGAGGCCAGTATCGCATATTCGATCGCGGTGGCGCCGCGCGTGTCGGCGAGCATCGTCTTCAGTCGGGTCATTCTTCGTCCTCTCCGGCACGTAAACGAGTGTCTCGGTAACGCGATTTAGACGGCTGGGGTTAACGTTGCGTAACCACGCCCGTTATCAACGGAAGTTGCGGCCCTTGGGGATGCAGTCGACGTTGCGCGGATGGACGCCCGTCGTCCGGCCCTGATGCAGTTCGGGCATCGTCCCGCTGCCGCCGCCTGCCACCTCGTCGCCGCGCCCGCCGTGCGGTGCCCACGCCCCGCCACCGTCGCCGCGTCCGGCCGCCGGGGCGAGGAGGCGGTCGGAGAGGCTGGAGAGCAAGGCGGTATCGTCTTCCAGTTTCGCCGCGATGACGTGGACGACCGCATCGTCGTGCTGGACGATGCCGGTGACGTTCAGGAGCCGCGCGCCCATGACGATGGGGCGGTAGGCCTCGAAGGCGTCGGGCCAGATGACGAGGTTGGCGACGCCCGTCTCGTCCTCGATGGTGGTGAAACACACGCCCTTGGCGCTGCCGGGGCGCTGGCGGATGAGGACGAGGCCGGCGAGGCGGACGCGGCGTCCGTAGCGCATCGAGCGGAGCTCGCCCGCGGTCACGCAGCCCATCGCGGCATAATGTTGGCGAAGGAAGCTCATCGGGTGTGCCTTCAGGCTGAGGCGCGTGGTCTGATAGTCGGTGACGACCTGTTCGGACAAAGGCATCTGCGGCAGGCGGACCTGCTCGACTTCCCAGCCCTCGTCGCGCGCGTCGGCGGCTTCGAACAACGGCAGTGCAGGCGCGCCCTTCAGTGCCTTGGCGTCCCAAAGCGCGGCGCGGCGATCGAGTTTGATCGAGCGGAAGGCATCGGCTTCGGCGAGCCGTTCGACGGCGGCGACCCCGACGCCCGCGCGGCGTTTGACGTCTTCCACGCTTTCGTAAGGCACCGACGCGCGGGCGGCGACGATGCGGGTGGCGTCGTCCAAACGCATCCCGTCGATCTGGCGCAGTCCGAGTCGCAGCGCCATACGCGGGCTGGGCGGGGGCAGGCTGTCGGGCGCCCAGGCGTCAGCCGGGAGCGCGGTCGAACCCCAGCTACGGCGCTGCGCGACCGGCTCGGCGTCGGTCGGCTCGAGCGTACAGTCCCAATGCGAATGGTTGACGTCGACGGGGCGCACCTCGACCCCATGCTCCTTGGCATCGCGGACGATCTGCGCGGGGGCGTAGAAGCCCATCGGCTGGCTGTTGAGCAAGGCGGCGGCGAAGGCGGCGGGGTAGCGCCATTTGAGCCAGCTCGATACGTAGACGAGCAACGCGAAACTGGCCGCATGGCTTTCGGGAAAGCCATATTCGCCAAAGCCGCGGATCTGGTGGAAGCAGCGCTCGGCGAACTCGGGATCGTAACCGCGCTCCACCATGCGCCCGACCATCTTGTCCTGAAGCAGGTCGATGGTGCCGCGGCTACGGAAGGTCGCCATCGCCTTCCTGAGCTGGTTGGCCTCCGCGCTCGAGAACTTGGCTGCATCGAGCGCGATCTTCATCGCCTGTTCCTGGAAGACGGGGACGCCCAGCGTGCGGCGGAGGATACGCTCCAGTTCGTCGGGTTCGCCATGATCGGGGTCGGGGCAGGGGTAGCAGACCGGCTCCTTGCCCTGTCGGCGCTTGAGGAACGGGTGGACCATGTCGCCCTGGATGGGACCTGGGCGGACGATCGCGACCTCGATGACGAGATCGTAGAATTCGCGGGGACGCAGGCGTGGCAGCATGTTCATCTGCGCGCGGCTCTCGACCTGGAAGACGCCTAATGAGTCCCCCTCGCACAGCATGTCGTAGACGCCGGGCTCTTCCTTGGGCAGCGTCGCGAGGTCCCACTTCTCGCCGTGATGCGCTTCGATGAGGTCGAAGGCCTTGCGGCAGCAGGTCAGCATGCCGAGCGCCAGCACGTCGATCTTGAGGATGCCCAGCTCCTCGATGTCGTCCTTGTCCCACTCGATGAAGGTACGGTCGGGCATCGCGCCATTGCCGATCGGCACGGTCTCGGTCAGCGGGCGCTCGGTGAGGATGAACCCGCCGACATGCTGCGAGAGATGGCGCGGCATGCCGATCAACTGTTCGGCGAGGTGGACGGTGCGCTTCAGGTGCGGGTCGCTGAGGTCGAGGCCCGCTTCGGCGACGCGCTCCTCGCGCATCTCGCTTTCCATCGACCCCCAGAAGGTGGCGGCGATGGCGGCGCACACGTCTTCGGACCAGCCCATCACCTTGCCGACCTCGCGGATCGCCATGCGCGGGCGGTAGTGGATGACGGTCGCGGCGATGCCGGCGCGCTCGCGGCCATATTTGGCGTAGATGTGCTGGATCACCTCCTCGCGCCGCTCATGCTCGAAATCGACGTCGATATCGGGCGGCTCCTTGCGCTCTTCGGAAATGAACCGTTCGAACAGGAGGTCGGTAGTCGAAGGATCGACCGCGGTGATGCCGAGGCAATAGCAGACGGCGCTGTTGGCGGCCGACCCGCGGCCCTGGCACAGGATCGGCGGGTCGAGCCCGCGTGCGTAGGCGACGATGTCGTGAACGGTCAGGAAGTAGCGCGCGAAGTCGAGCTTTTCGATCAGCGCCAGTTCCTTCTCCATCTGTTTGATGACGCGGACGGGCACGCCCTCGGGCCAGCGATCGCTCGCGCCTTTCCAAGCCAGATGGACGAGGTGCTGCTGCGGCGTGCGCCCGCCGGGGCAGGTTTCCTGCGGATATTCATATTTGAGTTCGTCGAGGCTGAAGCGGATCGCGTCGGCGAAAATGCGGGTAGCGGCAATGGCGTGCGGCCAGCGCTCGAACAGCGCCTTCATCTCGCCCGGGCTCTTGAGGTGACGCTCGGCATTGGCGTGCAGCCGCCAGCCCGCGGTTTCGAGCGTCACCTTGTCGCGGATGCAGGTCATGACGTCCTGCAGCGGGCGTTTCTCCGGCGCATGATAATGCACGTCGTTGGTCGCAAGGATCGAGAGGCCATGGGCGCGGGCAAGGCGATCCAATCGCTCGATGCGCGCCACATCGTCACCCCGATAGAGATAGGATGCACCGATATGGTTCATACTCGGTAAGCGGGAGACGAGGGTCGGCAGGGTCTGTTCGAAGGCGTCCAGATCCTCCCCCGGCATGGCGATGAAGGCGATGTCGGCGGCATGATCGGCGATTTCGGCGAGCGTGAGGTCGCATTCCCCTTTCTCGCTGCGCATCTTGCCGAGGCTGAGGAGCACCGAGAGGTTCGCATAACCCTCGCGGGTGAGCGGGTAGGCGAGAAGTTCGAAGCGCGCCGGGTCGCTGTCCGGCCGATTGCAGTTGGCGGCGGGTTTTTCGACCAGCGAGGGCGGGCGATCGAAGGTCAGTCGGGACCCGATCAGCGGCTTCAGCCCGGCTGCCTTGGCTGCACTATGCACCCGCACCACGCCCGCGAGCGTATCGCGATCGGCGACCCCGATGGCGTGCATCCCTTTCTCCAATGCGGTGAGCACGAGTTCGATCGCATCGGAGGCGCCAGTGAGGAAGGTGAAGGGGGTGGTGACGGCCATCTCGACATAATCGGCAGGCGGCACGGCCACGACGGGGCCATCGCCCGCGAGCAGGCGTTTTTTGGAAAAGGAGGCGGGACTGGCGTCAGGCATGAGTCACCCGAACAGGCCGTGAATGTACCATTGCGGTTCGCCACCGCGCCCATCGCCGAAGAGGCCCTCGCGAAAAATCCAGTAGCCTCGGCCGGCCTGGTCCTCGACGCGATAATAGTCGCGCAGCCGCGCGGGGCGATATTCACGCCACCATTCGGGCGCGATCCGTTCGGGGCCCTGCACGCGCTTGATGTCGTGGACCGCGCGGCGCCAGACGAAGCGGCGGGGCAGGCCTTCGGGAGTGGCGTAGAGGACGCTGATCGCCTCGGGCGTGTCGAGCAGGCGCTCGGGGCGGGGGGCCTGGACAGGGATAGCCTCCTCACCTTGCGCGTCGGCGAGCGCCGACTGCCAGCCGGACGAGCGTTCGGGCATGTGGCTGGCCCGGCGGCGCGGGCGGGTGACCGCGTGGGAGCCCAGTTTGGTGGCGATGCGATCGACAAGCCGTCCGACCGCGACGCCCGTGGGTTCGCCGCCGTCGAGCGCATCCTGTGCGGCGTCGAGGCGTTCGGGTGCCAGCGCGGTGAGGGTGAAGGCGTCGAAGCCGAACTCGGGGTTCATCTCGCCCGTCTTCTCGGCGAGCAGGCGGTGGAGGTGCTTGGACTCGCGCGTGGCGAGCGCGGTGCCGGCGCGGATGGCGGCGACCGACCCGTCGACGCGATAGCCGGCCAGCTCGATTCCGCGCAGGCCAAGGCGTTCCGCCTCCAGCTTGCGGGCGAGGTTGGGGACAAGCAGGTCGAGGGCTTGGCTCGCGGCCGACGGATCGGCGACCGGCTCCTTCAGCTTGAGGAGCGCGCGGGGTGGGGGCGTGTCGCGCGTGGCTGTGAGCGGCTCCTCGGCGCGGCCCAGGGCGCGGTCGAGCGCGTCCAACGGGTTGTCGGGGCTGCGGAATCGGCGCGCGAGGCTGCGGCGCTCGATCCCCGACAGGCTGGCGATGGTCTTGAGGCCGAGGCGGTTCAGCGTCTGCACGACGGCGGGCGAGAGGCGCAGCGCGGCAACGGGTAGCGGGGCAAGCTGCGCGGCCAGCGCGCCCGAGGCGAGCTTGCGTTCGATCGTGTTGCGGGGAGGAGCGCCGAGCTGTGCCGAGCCAAGTTCGCCCCTCCCCGACCCCTTGCGGGGATACTGGCCCGACCCCTCGCGGGAATTCGGGCCCGACCCCTCGCGGGAACTTCCGGTCCCGTAATGCGCCAGCGCCCAGGCGGCGAGCGCGGTATCGGCGACGGCGGTGCGGGCGGTGAGGCCCATCGCGTCCAGCCGCCGCTCCACATCGTCGAGCATCATCTCCTCGCCGCCGAACAGGTGCGCGGCGCCGGTCGCGTCGAGGCGAAGCGAGGCGGGCCCGTCCTGCTCGACCGTCGGCGACCAGCGGCCCGCCCAGCGCACCAGCCGCTTCATCAGCGCCGCGTCGCCTTCGTGATCGCACGGTACGGCGTCGAGCGCCGGATCGAGCGCGCGCGCATCGGTGAGGCGCATGCCCGCGCGGATTCCGATCGCGGCGGCAGGATCGCTGACCGCATGGACGAGCAACCCGTGGCTGCCTTCGCGGGTCAGCGCCACGCGCGCGTCGGGATCGCGCTCGACATCAAGCTTCTCCCATCGCTCGATCGACAGGCGCGGGAGCCAGATCGACACGATCCGGCGACGGATAGGCCGCGCGCTCATCGGCCCATTCCTCCACGCCCGGCGGATGGCCGCGCGCACGAAACCGGTCGAGCGTCAGTCGGCTGGTGCCCGGTGCCTTGGGGTCGAAGGGATGGGCGAGGCTCGGCAGGCTTTCCACCCGCCAGCGCCAGCGCGCGCCCGAGAGGTTGGCCTGCCCCGCGCCCAGCCGGACGAGCCAGCAGGGCACGCCTTGGCGTTCGGACGCGAAGGCGAGACGGCGCGTGGCGGTGAAATCCATCCGCGCATGCGCGCCCCATGCTTCGCCGATCACGGCGGCTAGTCCTTTGCATCGGAGGCCCTCCTCCATGACCCAGAGCAGCCGCGGGGTGTCGGGCACGGTGACATGGATGATCGAGGGAAAGTCCCCGAGGCCGGGGGGATGGATGCGCCCGGCCTCGAGGATCGCCATCCGTTCCTGGACCCACAGCACGGGCCCCGCCCGGGGGAGAGCGGCGGCCAGCAGACGGGTCCAGCCCGCATCGCGCGGATGGACGGCGAAGAGTTCGGCGAGCGTGGGCGATGACGGCAGCAGCGGCCCGCGTCCCGGCATTCCTTGCGAGCGCGCCTCCCCCTCGCCGTCATCCCGCTTGGGGAAGGACGGTTCGACAGCCCGCACGACATCGCCCGCGGACCGTTCGCACGGCGCCACGGAGCGGTCGTCGGGGCGCAGGGGAAACCTGTTCGCCACACGACTCGCAATCACTTTGTTCTTCGTTTGTTCTTATTCGCGCGAGTCCGGGGCCGGAGTCAAGAATCGCGGATCGGCAGGGCTGGAGAGCGGCCTGGACGCCCCCGACTCGGCTCAACTCGCCGCGCGGATCGCCGCCCGGCGCTCCTTGCGGTTGTGCCGCCTGGCGCGGCGGCGTTCGCGCCAGTCCATCGTCGGCGACTGGCCCTCGGCTTCGGCAACGAAGCGATTGATGTTGCGCGCAATGCGACTGAGCGCGGGCCGCCACACGGCGAACCCCATGTGCTGGGTGTCGATCTCGACCGCACGGTCGCAATGGATCTCGCCCTTGCCGCACGCCGCGCCCGGCGCGACGACGCCGTCCTTTCGGCTCCAGAACGCGATGGTGGGGACGGGCGGCTTTTCCTCGAAGCGCGGGAAGGGCGGCTCGTGGACGTCATGGCCGGCCACCCACTCATAGACCCAGCGCGCCGAATTGTTCGTCTTGAGGTCCCCGCAAAAGGGCGACGCGAGCGTGACCACCGCGCGCACCTTGCCGGGGCAGCGGCGCGCCAGTTCGCGCGCGTAGAGACCGCCGAGGCTCCAGCCGACGACGAGAACCTGCTTGCCCTCGCCGATAGCGTCGATCCGCTCTTCCAGCGCATCGATCAGGCCCGCATAGGCACCCTTGTTCGTCCCCAGTTGCCAAGGATGCGCGCGCCAGCCGTAGCGACCGAGCGCGTGGCGGATGAGGTGGGTGCCGCGATCGGAGGTGAGGAAGCCGGGAATGACGAGCGCGGGCGGCCCGTCCTCGGGGCCGTCGGCACCGTCGGGTCCGCGAAACCCCGCCAGACGCGGCAACTGCCAGGCAATCTCGCGCACCCTGTCCCAGCCCGTCGGGGCCAGTTCGGAGAGCGTATCGCTGGGCAAGGCGTTGGCGGCTTCCATCTTCACTGGAAGAATGGCGAAACGAGACTGAAGTTCCGATGAAGCGTTAGGTGGCGTCGACGAAATCACCGATTTCGGCCACGACGCGGCGCACCATCCCGCGCGACATGCCGATACGGAAATGCCCACAGGGAATGCCGACGCGTCGGTCGCTTTCCCCCGCCCCGCCCCGCTGGCAGCCTTGCGCGAGCAGGCCGTCGTTTTCGGCATAGAGCGCGAGCGTTGGAACGGGGGGCTTGTCGGAAATTTGCGCAACGGGCGGATCGTCGACCGGGTGACCGGCGATCTTCTCGTAATATTTCCACACATTGTTGGCCTTGCGGTCCCCCGAGAAGGGCGAGGCAAGCGTGACGACGGCGCGAACCTTGTCGGGATGCGCCCGTGCGAGCTCGCGCGCAATGACGCCGCCGAGGCTCCAGCCGACGAGCAGCGCCTTGTCGCCATGGCGGATGGCATCGAGCCGCGCGTTCATATCGTCGAGGACCTCGGCATAGGCGCCTTCGTTGCGGCCCTGCCCCCAGCCGTGCACGCGCCAGCCTGCGTCGGCGAGCCCGCGGCGCAGCGTCAGCGTGGTGCGATCGGTGGTGAGGAAGCCGGGAATGACCAGCGCGGGTGGCCCGTCCTCGGGGCCACGCCCATCGAGATGGCCGATGCGATGCGGAAGGCGGGCGAAATTGTGCACGACCTCGACGAGCTTGCGCCCCAAGCCGGGCACGCGCTCGAGCGGATCAGAGATATTCGTCGCCATTGAGGAGGTGTCGGATGCCTTCGGGCAGCTTGACGCGCCCGTCCTCGGTCTGATGATTTTCCAGCAGCGGCACGAGGATGCGCGGGCTCGCCAGCGCGGTATTGTTGAGCGTGTGCGCGAACACGACCTTACCTTCGGCGTTGCGGTAGCGAAGGTTGGCGCGGCGGGCCTGCCAGTCGTGGAGCGTCGAGCAGCTGTGCGTTTCGCGATACTTGTTCAAGGACGGCACCCAGCTCTCGATATCGTTCATGCGATATTTGCCGAGCCCCATGTCGCCCGTCGACGTCTCGATGACCTGGTAGGGCACGTCCATCGCCTGAAGGAGCTTCTCGGCCGCGCCCAGCAGGCGCTGGTGCCAGTCGGCGCTGACCGCATCGTCGGCCTCGCAAATGACATATTGCTCGACCTTGACGAACTGGTGGACGCGCAACAGCCCGCGCACGTCGCGCCCCGCGCTGCCCGCTTCGCGGCGAAAGCAGGGACTGTAGCCGGCGTAAAGGATGGGCAGCTGTTCGGCCTCGAGGATCTCGCCCGAGTGAAGGCCCGTCAGGGCGACTTCGGCGGTCCCGGCGAGGAACAGGTCGTCCTTCTCGAGCTCGTAGGTTTCTTCGCGGTGGCCGGGGAACTGGCCCTGTCGCTCGAAGGCATCCTCGCGCGCGATGGCGGGCAGGGTGATGGGCGTAAAGCCGTTGCCCATGATTTCTTCGAGCGCCCAGGCCATCAATTTCTGCTCGAGGAGCGCGAGCCGGCCCTTGAGGCAGTAGGTGCGGCTGCCCGACACCTGCGTGATGCGCGACAGGTCGGCCCAGTCGTTCTTCTCGAGGAGTTCGACATGGTCAAGCGGGGTGAAGTCGAAGCTTCGCGGGGTGCCCTCGGTGCGGATCACGACATTGCTGTTCTCGTCCGGCCCCACGGGCGCGCCCTCGTACGGGACGTTGGGCATCCGCAGCATCATGGCGCGGAACTCGGCCTGCTTGTCGCTCAGGCCGCCTTCAAGGTCGCCCGCGCGCTTGCCGGCGGCCTTCGCCTTGGCGCCCAGCTCGGCTTTCTCTTCCGGCGCGGCGTCCTTGAACATTCCAGAGATGCGATTGCGCTCGGCGCGCAACTGGTCGATCTCGGTCTTGGCGGCGCGGATCTCGGCGTCGAGCGCGAACAGGCGGTCGAGGTCGAGCTCGACATTCTTGGCCGCGATCGCGTCGCGCACGGCGGGGCGGTTGGCCTTGATGAAGTCCATGGAAAGCATGGCGCTTTCCCTCGCGGATCGCCCGCCGCATTGCAAGAGGCGCAAGAGCGAGAAAGAGCTTGGCAGGATGGCGTGGCCGCCTCACAGTGTCTCGAAGTGAACGGTTGGGGGTAAGAACGGTGCTGACACGTTGGATCATCGGAGTGGCGGCAACGCTGATCGCGGCGGTACCCGCCGCGGCACAGGATCGCTCGATGGAACTGGAGACGACCAACGGCGCGAGCAAGGTCGAGATCTGGGATGCGTCGGGGGACACGCCCAAGGGTGTCATTCTTTACGGATCGGGTTGGGGCGGCAGTCCTTCGAACTATTCGACCCTTCTGGAGGGCCTCTCGGCAGCGGGCTATGCCGTCTACGCGCCCGTCACGCTCGATAGCCGCCAGCATGCCGATTATTCGCAGGAAAACTTCAGCGGCATGACCGGCGCACAGGCGATCATCACCGATCGCATGGCTGCGACCGTGGCGCTGCGCGACTGGTTCGAGGCTCAGATGCCCGAGATGCCCGTCGTCCTGTCGGGCCACAGCTTCGGTAGTTTCGTCGCACTGACGCATGCTGAGGGCAGCTGGGCATTCGGGCCGATCCCGGGGCCGGACATCGACGCCGTGCTGACCTACTCATCGCCGGGGAACGTCCCCATGCTCGTTTCGGACACGAGCTACACAACGATCGATCTGCCGCTGATGATGGTCACGGGGACAAAGGACGTCGGCGGACAGACCTTCGCACAGTGGGAAGCGCACCGGCTGGCCTTCGACCGGTCTGTGGCGGGCGACAAATATCTTCTCGTGGTCGAGGACGGCGAACATAGCCTACCGCGGTTTCTCGACGAGAGTTTGACCGAACCGGTCCTTGCCGCCTCGATTGCCTTCCTCGATGCCTATGTCGACAAGTCGGCCGCGGCGTTGGCGCTGCTCGCGGACGGTCTCGAAGCGGATCGGATCACGATCGAACGGCGTTAGTCGCCTCACCGAACACACAAGGGAAGTTTTTCATGCCGTCAGGACTGGTCGCACTATTGGATGACGTTGCGATGATCGCGCGCACCGCTGCCGCCAGCGTCGACGACGTTGCGGCTGCGGCCGGACGCGCGGGCGGCAAGACGGCTGGCGTGGTGATCGACGATGCGGCAGTGACGCCGTCCTACGTCACCGGGCTCGACCCCAGCCGCGAGCTGCCCATCATCTGGAAGATCACATTGGGGAGCCTGCGGAACAAGCTCTTGTTCCTGCTTCCCGCGGCGCTGCTGCTGAGTCAGTTCGCACCGTTTCTGATCGTGCCGATCCTGATGCTCGGCGGATCCTATCTCGCCTTCGAGGGCGCGGAGAAGATCATCGAGTGGGTGTCGGGCGACCACCACGGCGAGAAGCAGTTGGCGGCGGTCGAAACTCCCGCCGAACTCGAGAAGCGGCAGGTGGCGAGCGCGGTGCGGACGGACTTCATCCTGTCCGCGGAGATCATGGCGATCACCCTCAACGAATTGACGTCGGATGGGCAGCTCGAGAGCATCTGGATGCAGGCGGGCGCATTGGCGATCGTCGCGGTCGCCGTCACCGTGTTCGTGTATGGAACGGTCGGATTGATCGTCAAACTCGACGACATCGGGCTCGCGCTGGCGAAACGTGGTGGCCGAATGGCTTCCTTCGGACGCGGGCTCGTGAATTTCGTGCCGAAGCTTTTGAAGACCCTGACCATCGTCGGGACCGCCGCCATGCTGTGGGTCGGCGGGTCGATCATGCTGCACGGATTCCACGAGCTGCACGTGCTGGAATTTCTCTACTATTGGAACGAGGCGGCGGCGGAAGCGGTGGCGGGCGACAATGCGGTCGGTTCGTGGATCATGCACACGCTGGGCGCGGCACTGGTCGGGCTCGTGTGGGGCGCGATCCTTGCCTTCGTGATCACCAAGCTGTTCGGACATGGCGCCGCGCACGATGCCGCCGCAGCTGCGGGGCCCGACGAAAGCGCCGTGCATTGAGTCACGCGCTGGCCGTCTTTCTCGGCGGCGGGCTGGGGGCATTGCTGCGCTACGGTGTCGGCAAGTGGACGCTCGCCTGGTTCGGCTCGGGGTTTCCGTTCGGGACGCTGGCGGTCAACGTCGTCGGGAGCCTCGCCATCGGGCTGGCGATCGGGGCGCTCGACGGTATCGGCCAGACCGCGCGACTGTTCTTCGTGACCGGACTGCTCGGCGGGTTCACGACCTTTTCCGCTTTCAGCCTCGATACGCTGACATTGTGGCAGCGCGGCGAGGCGGGGACGGCGCTGGCCTATGTCGCCGCGTCGATCTTCCTGTCGCTCGGCGCCTGCGCGGCGGGGTACGGCCTCGGGCGCTAGACCTCGAAGACGTCGGCGATGATGGTAGCCTGCGATAGATCGAGCCGCCCCTTGGCGGGACTGTCGTAGACGACGAGCAGGCGGCCGTCCTCCGGATCGCCGATCCAGTCGATGCCCTCGGGATGGTCGGCACCGACCTTCACGGGAATGTCGAACAGACGCTCGGGGCAGTGGACGCGCAGTTTCTCGTCATGCTCGGGTGGGCAGTCGGCCCATCCTTCCCAGCGGTAGAGCACGCAGCGCCCGTCGAGATCGCCCACCGGTCCGGCGAGCAGATAGAGATCCTTGCCGCGCACACACAGGTCTCGCACGCCGAGGCCCCCCAGTTCGACGAGCCGGATGCGCAGCGGCTGGTGCAAGTGGAGGCGGCCCGATTTCTTGAACTTGAAGTCGGGTTCGACGAGCACGCCATAGGTCTGGATGACGGGACCGCGCAGTCCCAGCGCGACCCGGTCCTCGCCCGCGGCCGCGATGCCCTCGATATCGAGGCCGCCTTCCTTGGCCGCCATCGCGCAGGAGGGGCCGAGCAAGGCATTTTCGCATAACAGGCGGCGCAGCTTGGAGCCCTCTCCGCCCTTCTGTTTGATGAGGCCGGCCCGTCGATCGCCGTCGTTGCGGACGGGTTTGGCGTGGCCGTCCATGTCGGCGACGAGCGGGATGCGCGCCAGCACGCAGCGCGCGCGGGTATCCTTGAGGTCGCCGACCTTGACGATGTCGATGCGCCCGTCGTCGTCGCTGTCGTCCCTAGGGTCGGGCCGCGTGCGGCTGTGGCTGCCGCAGACCCAGAGCCAGTCATCGGCAACGGCGAGCCCTTCGATATCCATCTCCTCGCCACCGCGAAACAGGTCGAGATAGTCGCTGAGCTCGAAGCGGCGATGGTCGCTTGCTTCGCCCTCATCGCCGAGGATCAGGCGTTCCACCGAATGACATTCATCGCCCGCCACGAAGATCGCGCGGCCGTGCGTCGCGCAGGCGGACAGGTCGAAGACGGGATGATCGCCGTCCTCCTCGGGGTCGCCCTTGAAGCGGAGCCGCAACTGACCGACGGGATCGGCAGGTGCGGGCGGATCGGGGGCGTCGAAGGACTGGGGATCGAGGAGCTTCATGGGAGGTCAACCGGAAGTCGGCGCGGCGGGTTCCGGAAAAGCGAAGGGCCGGGCGCCGGAGGAGGCGCCCGACCCTTCTACCTGGTCGATCGAACGGGAGAACTACCAGGCAATCTGGAAGCCGGCGCGGGCGCCGACCTTGCCTTCACGGCCCGTCACGCCGACACCGGCGTTGAACGAGCTGTTCTGGCTCGCGCGCGCGGCGAAGGCGACGCTGGCCGCGACTTCATTGTCGAAATAGCCGACCCCGCCCGACAGGCCGAAGCTGGTGCCCTCGTAGAGCATCGGCGATTCCATCGACATCGCCAGCGCGATGCCCGCATTGGCATTGAGGATGCCCTCGCGGTTTTCCTCGGCCAGGTTGGCAACGCTCGCGAAATCGTTCTGCAGCGCGGCAAGCCCCGACTGCAGTCCGCCGATCGCATTGGCATTATCCATGATCGCCATGGCATTGGCGGTCACGTCGGTCTGCCGCGCGAACCCGGTGAGGTCGAGCGCGCTCACGCCCAACGTGCCGTTATTGTCGGCCGTCACGATATTGAGCGGTCCGACCTGGCTCTGCGTCGACGTGCCGAGCCCGGCGATCACGACCTGGCCATCGTTGGTTGCGGTGGCGCCGTTCCCGATGGCGACGCTGTTCGTACCACTGGCAACCGCCTGGTTGCCCATCGCGACCGCACCGTCACCCGATGCTTCCGCCGCCTCGCCGACCGCGACCGAACGCACGCCGTTCGCATTGGCGAGGTGACCCAGAGCCGTTGCCCGCTCGGCGTCCGCAACGGCGCGCCAGCCGTAGGCCGTGGCGCCCGGTCCGTCGGCGATCGCCTGCCCGCCGACCGCGGTGGTCGAGGGGCCGTTGGCGACCGTGTTCGAGATGTCGTTGGTGAGATCCGCATCCTCGTTGACGTCGGCAACGCCGTTGCCGTCGAGATCGACGAAGTTGCGATTGCCGCCGATGGCGATGGCATCCCCGCCCGAAGCGGTAGCCATGTTGCCGATGGCGATGGCATTGTCGCCGCTCGCGTTGGACAGGTTGCCGAGCGCGACCGACTGGTCGCCGCTGGCCACCGCGTCTTCGGCACCGGCGAAGCTCTGCGCGCCGCTGGCCGTGGTCTGGTGGCCGACGGCAGTCGCCATCGCGCCGGTGGCCTGGCTCTGCCAGCCGAGCGCGGTCGCCCCCGGCGTCGTCGCGTCGGACTCGCCGCCCAGCGCCACGGTCGAATTGCCCTGCGCATTCGCTTCGGAACCGATCGCGATCGCGTCGACGCCATTGGCGACGGAATCGCCACCGATCGCGACCGCTTCGGCGCCCTGCGCGTCGGCGGCATCACCGGTGCTGTTGACCTCGAAATAGACGAGCTCGCCGGTGTTCTGATCGATCTGCATCGATCCGGCAAAACCGGCATCGGCGATCGCCTGGTTGAGCTGCGCGAGGTTCACCGCGTCGGTGTCCTGCGTGCCTGCGGCGACATTGGTGATCTGGCGGAGATTGCCCGCCGATCCGACCGAGACGGTGTCGGCGCGATTGGCGACCGAGCCGTTCCCGAGCGCGACGCTATTGTCGGCGCTGGCGACCGAGAGGTTGCCGACCGCAACGGCGGTGTTGCCCGACGCATTGGCAGCCTCACCGACCGCGACCGAGCGCACGCCACTGGCATCGGCGAGGTGACCCAGGGCGGTGGCCCGTTCGGCATCGGCGACCGAGCGCCAACCGTAAGCGGTCGCGCCGGGACCCATCGCCATGGCCTGACCGCCCACGACCGTCGTGGAAGGGCCGCTGGCGATGGTGTTGGTGATGTCGTTGTCGGGATCGTCGTCCTCGTTGACGTCGGCGATTCCGTTGCCGTCGGCATCGACGAAGTCGCGGTTGCCGCCGATGGCGATCGCGTCGCCGCCATTGGCCTGCGCGAGATTGCCGATCGCGATGGCGTTGGTCTCGGTGGCACTGGCGGCTTCACCGATGGCGACCGAGCGCACGCCGTTCGCATTGGCGAGATGTCCGAGCGCGGTCGCGCGTTCCGCGTCCGCTACCGAGCGCCAGCCGAACGCGCTGGCGCCGGGCCCCATCGCGACGCTTTCGCCGCCGACGGCCGTGGTGGAGTTGCCCATCGCGCTGGCATTGTCGCCGACGGCGAGGGCGTCGATCCCGTCGGCCATCGCTTCGTTGCCGATGGCAGTGGAATTGTCGCTCGAGGCAACCGCGGCTTCGCCGATCGCGAGGCTGCGGACGCCATTGGCGTTGGCGAGATGGCCGAGCGCGGTCGCGCGTTCGGCATCGGCGACCGAGCGCCAACCGAAGGCCGTGGCACCGGGCCCCATGGCCTGCGCCTGCCCGCCGACCGCCGTGGTCGAGGGGCCGATCGCCATGGTGTCGGATACGTCGTTGTCGGGATCATCGTCCTCGTTGACGTCGGCAATGCCATTGTTGTCGGCATCGACGAAGGCCCGATTGCCGCCGATCGCGATGGCGTCGCCGCCGTCCGCCGTCGCGCGATGACCGATCGCGATGGCGTCGTCGCCGGTCGCGCTGGCGTCGGCGCCGCAAGCAAGCGCTTCCTCGTCGCCGACGGCCTCGGCATCGGCGTCGGTATCGGCAGGGGTCGCGCTATCGTCGTCTTCGGTGTCGAGCAGGCATTCCTGCGCCTGCGCGGGGGCGGCGAGCGTGAAGGTCGCGACGCCCGTCATCAGTGCCAGAAGGTGCGCGGTCTTGAACATTTTCATGAAGCTGTCTCCGTTCGATCGAGACGTCCGGCGATTGCCGGAATCCGAGCAACGGAGCGATGAGCCACCCCGTTGGCCCGGTCTTTCCGTTCGAAACGGAAAACGCCGCGCCGCCGACTGGCAGCGCATGGCCCCTAACGGAGGTAAACTTCTGTTAGTTCCATCATGGTTAACGATTATTTAATCAGTAGAGCCATGAACTTAATCGAAGTGCAGGCGCCGGTATTTGCCCCGGAAATAGAGGAGCGGATCATGCCCCTCCTCGAACCGCGCCCGTTCGATCTCGCCAACGAGGATCCAGTGATCGCCCCCGTCGTGGACGGCGTGGCGCGCGCATTCGAAATGGGCAAGGCTGCCCACGAGAAGCGGCGCGCCGTGCTGCCCCTGCTCCCATTTCGTCTGGCCGAACCGATCCTCGACCCGCGTCGAGAAGGTGATCGAGGCGGGCCGCTGCTCGGTGGTAAGAATGTTGAAGGCGAAATGCGCCGCCTTCGTCAGCGGCTCGGCGCTGGTCGCAGCCTTGGCGAGGCAGACGAGCATCAGCGGCGGGTCGAGACTGACGCTGGTGACGCTGTTGGCGGTCAACCCGTGGGGCGTGCCGTCCGCATCGGCGCAGGTGACGACCGTGACGCCCGTGGCGAATGCACCGAAGGCGTTGCGAAGGACACGCGGATCGTCGCCGGGTTCATACTGCTGCCAGTCGCTCATCCTCCGCGCTGTAGCCGCGCCCTTGCCCATCGCCAAGGCTCGCAAGCCGCGCGGGCGTCAAGGCGGCGAGCGCGTCGGACGAAGCTTCGAGGCTGTCCGAGACGAAATAGAGCGGCTGGAAGCGGTCCGAGCGATAGGGCGTCGCGGCGGCGTCATCCACCGTGAAGCGCGGGCGCGGCACGTCGGCGTCGAGGCTGAACTGTGCTTCCCCGAAGCTGGAGGCGAGGCCCGCGCCCCAGATCTTCGTTTCGCCGTCCTCGCGGGCCAGGCCGAATTCTACCGTGTGCCAGTAGATGCGGCTGATGATGTCGGTGTCGCCGTTGGCGCAGGCCGTGACGCCGAGGCGCCCCAGTTCTTCCATCAGTCGCGCCATCGGCTCGTGCGCGAGCACGGGGACATGGCCGAAGATGTCGTGAAAGCAGTCGGGCTCTTCGAGATAGTCGAGATTGCCGCCGTCGCGGATGAAATTGCCGATCGGGAACACGCGGTCGCGCAGCATCGCGAAAAAGGCCGCGTCGGGCACGATCCCCGCGACCGCGACGAGCCGCCAGCCGGTCGCATGGTGAAGACGCTCCGAGAGTCGCTCGAGCCGCGGGACGCCGGGTTCGTGGAGACCGAGGCGCTTGAGCCCCGCAAGGAAGGGCGAGACCACCTTGTCCGCCAAGAGCGCGACCTGGCGGGCGTAGAGCCGGTCCCACGTCGCATGATCGGCGCGGGTGAAACGCGTCCATTGCTCGTCGACAAGATAGTCGCGCCAATCCGCGGACGGGGCGGGGGCGGCGATCTTGGTCTCCAACATGTCGGTCTCCTTGGTGTGGGTCGTTTGCAGGCAATAAAAAACCCGCCGGGCGGTGGCCGGGCGGGCGGTGGTTCGGGTTGGTTTTGTTAGAAGGTGCTTCTATCCCCGATCCACCGCGCGCCCATAGGCGTAGCCGCGCGTCATGACGCGATAGGCTTTGCGAATGAGGGCGGTCGTCTGGGTCATGGCGTCTACGCTAGCGGGTTTGGATGAAGATTCAATGACCAATATGGATCAGGACAGCAGCGCGTCGATCGCAGCCGCCAGCTTCTCGTCCTTATCCGTCACTTTGTTGCCTTCGTCATGGGTGGTGAGCGTCAGGTCCACTTTGTTGTAGACGTTGCGGATCTCGGGATGATGCTCATGGGCCTCGGCGAGCAATGCGACCCGCGCGAGGAAACCGAACGCTTCGCTGAAATCGTCGAACTCGAGATGGCGGGTGAGGGCATCGCCCTCGCGTGTCCAGGCATGTGTCGTCATGCCCGCTCAACCGATGGGCGGGCCTGCGGGTTGCAACCGCCGCGCGGGAAGGCCAGTTGAAGACGCAAAGGAGATTTCATGCGCGACGCTTATATCTGCGATGCCATCCGCACCCCCATCGGCCGCTTCGGCGGGACCCTGTCGCCCGTCCGTGCGGACGATCTTGCCGCCATTCCGTTGGCGGCGCTCCGCGAGCGCAATCCCGGCGTCGACTGGGACGCGCTCGACGATGTGATCATGGGCTGCGCCAACCAGGCGGGCGAGGACAATCGCAACGTCGCGCGCATGGCCGCGCTGCTCGCGGGTCTCGGCGAAAGCGCGCCCGGCACCACCGTCAATCGCCTGTGCGGCTCGGGCCTCGACTGCATCGCCATGGCCGCGCGCGCGATCAAGGCGGGCGAGGCCGATCTCGTGATCGCCGCGGGCGTCGAGAGCATGACCCGCGCGCCGTTCGTCATGCCCAAGGCGAACCAGGCCTTCGATCGCAACAACCAAGTCTACGACACGACCATCGGCTGGCGCTTCGTGAATCCCAAGCTCAAGGCCGATTTCGGGATCGATTCGATGCCCGAGACCGCCGAGAATGTCGCCGAAGCCTATAACGTCAGCCGCGAGGACCAGGACCGCTTCGCGCACGAGAGCCAGGTCCGCGCCGCGCGGGCGCAGGAGAGCGGACGGCTGGCGGGGGAGATCGTCCCGGTGTCGATCCCGCAGCGCAAGGGGGATCCCATCCTGTTCGAGCAAGACGAGCATCTGCGCCTCTCCGACCTCGAAACATTGGCGAAGCTGCGCCCGATCGTCCGCGAAGGCGGCACGGTCACCGCCGGAAATGCCAGCGGCGTCAACGACGGTGCGGGTGCCATGATCCTTGCCTCGGAAGATGCGGTGAAGCGCCATGGCCTGACGCCCCGCGCGCGGGTCCTGGGCGGCGCCGCGGCCGGCGTTCCGCCCCGCATCATGGGCATCGGCCCCGCGCCCGCCAGCGCGAAGCTGATGGAGCGCCTCGGCCTCAAGATCGACGATTTCGGCACCATCGAATTGAACGAGGCTTTTGCCGCGCAGGCGCTTCCCGTGCTGCGCGAACTGGGGCTTCCCGACGACGCGCCGCAGGTCAATCCCAACGGCGGTGCGATCGCGCTCGGTCATCCGCTCGGCATGAGCGGAACGCGCCTCGCGTTGACCGCGGTCGAGGAAATGCAGCGCGAGGGCCATGCGCGCGCGCTCGCGACCATGTGCATCGGCGTCGGACAGGGAATCGCGCTCGCGATGGAGCGCGTGTGATCGACGAAGCCGGCATCATGGCGGTATTGGCCGAGGTTCCCGACCCCGAGATCCCCGTGGTCTCCGTCGTCGATCTCGGGATCGTGCGCGGGCTGGAGGAGGGCGCCTCGGGGCCGGCGGTCATCATCACCCCGACCTATTCGGGGTGCCCCGCGACCGTCGAGATCGAGAATTCCATCCGCGCGGCGTTGGACGCCAGCGGCTACCGAGATGTCGGAATCGTCAATAAGCTGTTCCCCCCCTGGACGACCGATCTCATGACCGACGAGGCGAAGGAGAAACTGCGCGCCTACGGGATCGCCCCGCCGAGCCGCGCGGAGACCGCCGAATGCCCCAATTGCGGCTCGGCGGACACGAAGGAGATCAGCCGTTTCGGCTCGACGCCCTGCAAGGCGCAGTGGCAGTGCCAGCAATGCCTCGAACCCTTCGACCGCTTCAAATGCCACTAGGGCGATCGGGCTGAACCGATGAGCGGGGTCACGCCCTTTCTCGTCGTCATGCTCGCGATCTTCACGCTGCCGTGGCTTGCGTGGCGGGCCATGGGCGGCGACCGGATCGTGCCGCTGGTGGTCGTGCAGATCGTCGGTGGCGTCCTCGCCGGCCCGGCCGTACTCGGGGCCGCGTACCCGGGGGCGCACGCAGCCTTGTTCACGCCGGCGGTCGAACAGGCGCTGGGCGGTATCGCGGCCTGGGCAGTGATGCTGTTCGTCTTCGTCGCGGGGCTCGAGCTCGATATCGGTCATGCATGGCGCGAGCGGCGCGACAGCGCCGTGACCGCGGCCTGCGCACTGGCCGCGCCGCTGGCGCTCGGAGCGCTGGTCGCGCTCCTGTCGATGCGCGATCCCGTCTGGATGGGAGCGGGCACGGTGCGCTGGCAGTTCGTGCTCGGGATCGGCCTCGCCGCGAGCGTCACCGCGCTGCCGATCCTCGTCCTGTTCCTCGAACGGCTGAAAATCCTGCGGACCCATCTGGGGCAGCGGGTGCTGCGCTACGCCAGTCTCGACGATATTCTCGTCTGGATCGCGCTGGCGCTCATCCTGGTCGATGGCGAGATGCTCGGGAGACAACTCGTTTTCGCGGTGGCGCTGGTCGGCGCCAGCCTCGCGGCCCGGCGGCTTCTTGCGCGCTGCGACGAGGCGGCGCGCTGGCCGCTGGCGCTGGGCTGGTTGCTCCTCGTCGCCTTGGGCGCGGACTGGGCGCATCTTCACTATATGGTCGGCGCCTTTCTCGCGGGGGCGGTGCTGGACGGGGAGCGCTTCGGCTTTCCCGCCATCGACCAGGCGCGCGATCGCATCCTCTTGTGGCTGATGCCGGTATTCTTCCTGTCCACCGGCCTGCGCACGCGCTGGGAGATGGGCGGGCTCGATGTGATCGGTGTCGCCGCGCTGCTGCTTCTTGCGGGGGTCGCCGGGAAGCGCGCGGGCGTCGAGCTCGCCGCGCGGATCGGACGATGGGCGAAAGGAGAGGCGCGGCTGGTCGGCTGGCTGCTTCAGACCAAGGCGCTGATCATGATCATCTTCGCCAACATCCTGCTCGACCGGATGGTCATCAGTTCGACGGCCTTTACGGCGCTCCTGCTGATGGCGGTCGGTTCGACGCTCCTGACGATGCCGATGGCGCGCCGCGCGATCGCCTCGCGCGAGGACTAGCGCGCGGCGCCGGTCTGGGCGCGGTCGAGCAGCAGATGATCGGCCAGCACCAGCGCCATCATCGCTTCCATCACAGGCGCGCCGCGGATGCCGACGCACGGATCGTGGCGACCCTTGGTGACGGCGTCGGCCTCGCTTCCGTCGGGGCGGACGCTCGGCACGGGCGTCCGGATCGAGCTCGTCGGCTTGAAGGCGGCGCGAACGACGATCTCCTGCCCCGTCGAGATGCCGCCGGCGATGCCGCCCGAGTGGTTGGTCCCGAACCGGACGCCGCTGCCATCGCGGCGCATCGCGTCGGCGTTTTCGCTTCCCTTGAGCCCGGCCGCCGCCATGCCTTCGCCGATTTCCACGCCCTTGACCGCAGGGATCGACATCATCGCCCCCGCCAGTTCGGCGTCGAGCTTGGCGTAGACAGGCGCGCCGAGACCCGCAGGCACATGGCGCGCGACGCATTCGACGAGCGCACCGAGACTATCCCCATCGGTTCGCGCCTGGTCGAGCATTGCGTCCCATCTGGAACTGTCACGCTGTCCGCCGATGGCAACGACACGCGCCTCGATCGCGACACTGCCGAGGATCTTGCGGGCGATGGCGCCGGCGGCGACCCGTACGGCCGTCTCGCGGGCCGACGCGCGACCCCCGCCGCGCGGATCGCGCCGCCCATATTTGACGTCATAGCCATAGTCGGCGTGACCGGGGCGATAGGGAGCGTCGGAGGGATAGTCCTTCGAACGCGCGTCGACATTGTCGATGATGAGGGAGATGGGCGTCCCGGTCGTCAGTCCTTCGTAGAGACCCGAGAGAAGGCGCACCTGGTCCGGTTCCTGCCGCGGCGAGACGTTCCGGCCCGTCCCCGGGCGGCGCGCATCGAGGAACGGTTGGATGTCCGCTTCGGACAAGGCGATCCCCGGCGGGCCGCCGTCGAGGACACCGCCGATGGCGGGGCCGTGACTTTCTCCCCATGTCGTCAGGGTGAGGAGATGACCGAACCGGTTGATGCTCACTGGGGCTCTCCGATATCGGCGCCGAGGCTGCGCATGATCGCGACGAAGGACGGGAAACTGGTGGCGATGGGGCCGGCGTCGTCGATGCGGATTGCGGCCCGTGCGGCAAGGCCGAGCGTGAGGAAGGCCATGGCGATGCGGTGATCGTGATGGCAGATGACCTCGCCGCCTCCCGCGACCCTGCCCCGCCCGAGGATCGTGAGGCGATCGGCATCGGGGAAGACGCTCACCCCGTTGGCGACGAGCCCAGCAGCCGTCGAACCGATCCGGTCACTTTCCTTATGCTTGAGATCGCCGATCCCCTCGAAGACGCTTTCCCCGTCCGCCATCGCTGCCACGCAGGCGAGGATCGGAACTTCGTCGATGAGCGACGGGACGCGCGCCGCCTCGAGGTGAAGAGGCTCGAGCCGCCGGTGCGCGACCGTCACGTCGGCGACGGGTTCGCCGCTCTGCACGCGCGGGTTCGACAACTGCACGTCGGCCCCCATCGCCTCGAGCGCTTCGAGAAAGCCCGTACGCGTCGCATTCACGAGGGTAGCGTGCGTCGTCACCCGCGCCCCCTCGATCATCGCCGCTGCCGCCCAGAGAAAGGCGGCGGACGAAGGATCGCCCGGCACCGCGACATCGGTCGCCGTCAGTCGTCGCTGGCTGCCCAGGCTCACCGCGACACCCTCGCCGACCGTTTCCGCCGCGCCTTCCACGCCGAACTGCGCGAGCATCACTTCGCTATGATCGCGGCTCGGGGCAGGTTCGATCACCCGCACGGGCGCATCGGTGCGCAGCCCCGCGAGAAGGATCGCCGACTTGACCTGCGCGGAAGCGACGGGACTCTCATAGTCGATCCCGCCGAGCGCGGCGCCGTGGAGGGTGAGAGGCAGCGTATCGCCGCCCTCGAACCGCGCGCCCATCCGCGACAAGGGGGTGGTCACGCGGGCCATGGGACGTCGCGACAGGCTTTCATCGCCGACGAAGCGCGCTTCCAGTCCCTCGCATCCCGCCGCCGCACCCATCAGCAACCGTGCCGATGTCCCGCTGTTGCCGCAATCGATCGGCGCACCGGGCGACCGCCACGGGCCTCCCGTGACGAGCAGGTCCGGCCCGTCTTCGACGATCGTGGCGCCGAAAGCCTCCACCGCTGCCCGCGTGGCGCGCACGTCCTCCGCCTCGAGGAGGCCGGTGATCCGCGAGGTTCCATCGGCCATGGCCGAGAGGATCAGCGCCCGGTGGCTGATGGACTTGTCGCCGGGCAAGTCGGCATCGCCACCGAAACCGGGCGAAGGGCGGGCTTCGAGGCGGCTCACCAGTGGCCCTCCATGTCGGCGATGAGGCGCAGCGCCTGTTCGCCGTTGAGCCGCGGGTCACAGGCGGTGCGATACGCGCGGTCGAGTGCTTCCAGTGTCTCGGGGCCACCCCCGCCGATACATTCGGTGACGGGGTCGGGGCTCATTTCGAGATGCACGCCGCCGGGCGTCATCCCCGCATCATGCAATATCGCCATGAAGGCGCGGGTTTCGGCGCGGATGGAATCGTAGTGCCGCACCTTGCGTCCGCCCTGTTTGACCGTGTTGCCGTGCATGGGGTCGACGATCCAGACCAGCTTGCGGTCGCCGACCGCGCAAAGAAGTGGCGGGAGCCGGTCTTCGACCGCATCCGCCCCCATCCGGACGATCAAGACGAGCTTGCCCGGCGTATCGGCGGGATCGAGCCGATCGCACAGCGCGCCGAGTTCGGTGCCCGTCATGCTCGGCCCGCATTTGACGCCGACCGGATTGGCGATGCCAGAGAGATAGTCGACGTGCGCACCGTCCAGTTGCCGCGTCCGGTCGCCGAGCCACAACAGGTGGCCGCTCGTGGCCCACCAGGCTCCGTCGGACGCCTGCCGGGTGAGCGCCTGTTCGTAATGGAGCAACAGCCCCTCGTGGCTGGTGTAGATGGGCGGAAGGTGATGCCGCGCGGCCCGCAAGGTCGCGGCTGTCCCGACCGACTGGACATGCGCCTGGGTCATCCGCGCCGGATCGTGGCGTCGTTCGGCCGCGGAAAAGCCCTGCGCGTTGACGATGTCGCCGCGATAGGCCGGAAGCGTTACCCGGCCGCGCGTTTCGGTCGCGTCCGATCTGGGCTTGGCGAACTGTCCGCCTATCCTCGCGAGACGCAGGACTTCGCGGCCCGTGGCCGTCTCGATGCCGACCGCCATCGCGTCGAACAGCCGCGCCAAGGCCGCGACGCGACTGGCGATGGCATCGTCGAAATTTTCCGCGCAGTCGCCGCCCTGCAGCAGGAAGGCCTCGCCCCGGCAAACGGCTGCCAGGGAGTCCCGGAGTGCGTCGATCTCTTCGGTCCGAACGACCGGCGCGGCGTCGGAAAGGCGGCGCTCCACCGCTTCCAGCACGGCGGACTCCTCGTAGGAAGGAAGCTGGTGCGCATCGCGTTTGCGCCAGCGGCTGGGGGACCAGTGACGGTCGCGGGAGAGAAAAGGACGATTCATGCTGCGGGAGCGAGCGATAGCCTCCACGCCGACGCTTTGAAAGCGTCACCGCTCGGCTAGCTGTCCTCGCTATCGCCTTCCTGTTCGCTGATTCGCTGTGAAAGGCGCCGCGTGTCGGCAAGGTTGCGCGTCGCCAGCGAGGTCTCGCGAAGGAAGAAGGTGAGCGCGGCGAAGATCAACGCCATGGCGCCAATCCACGACATGGCGACGAGCGTTCCGAGCGCGGTGCGGATGAAGGCGCTGACGAACAACAGCCCCACGGTGGCGCAGATCATCAGCGCGGCGGCGGTCGACAGGTTGACGGCATGGTGGGCGTAGCGCTGGCGCCGCCGCAGCACGGGGAGACCGTGCGCGTCGCCCTCCGCGCCGTCGCGCTCATGCGCCGCTTCGAGGATGTTGATGCGTTCGACCAGCCAGGTGAGCCTGATGTTCATGACGTTGAGAAAAGCGCCGATGGCCGCCAGCAGGAACACGGGCGCCAGGCTCAACTGGAGAATCGACTGAACCCTGGGGGTGGAGGCGGTGCGCTCGAGTAGGTCGCCGAAGCCGCTTGCCAGAAGAATGTCCATCGATGCGATCCCGGGGTCGTGAAAGTGGCGGAGCGGGTGGGATTCGAACCCACGATACGGGGTTACCGTATACACACTTTCCAGGCGTGCGCCTTCGACCACTCGGCCACCGCTCCGCGAAGGCGCGGGCGTAGCGGCAAGCCGCCCTTGGCGCAAGCCATCGGCTCGACTAAGCGCGAGAGCCATGACGCGCACGATCGGCATCGCTCCCACAGGGGAAGAAATGGAAGCGCTCGCGCAAGCGGCACTAGAGCGGTTGCCCGCCGAATTCCGCCAGCATCTCGGCGACATCGTCCTGTTGGTCGAAGATTTCGCCGATGCAGAGACGCTGCGGCTCATGGGGATGGAAGAACCCTACGAGCTGACCGGCCTCTACGAAGGGCTGCCGCTCACCGAGCGCAGCGTCGAGCATTCGGGCACCATGCCCGACAAGGTGCGCCTGTTCCGACTGCCGATCCTCCTGGAATGGTGCGAACGGGGCGACGAGACGCTCGAGCATCTGGTCCATCATGTCCTCGTCCACGAGATCGGCCACCATTTCGGCCTGTCCGACGACGATATGCACATGCTGGAAGACCTGGCGTGATTCCGCATTTGCGATTCGACGCCGTGACCTGTCAGCGCGGCGGGCGAACTCTGTTCGAAAAGCTCAGCTTCGAGCTGGCACCGGGTGAGGCGATGCGGGTCACGGGCCGCAATGGGGCCGGAAAATCCTCCCTGCTGAGGGTTGCCGCCGGCCTGCTCGCGCCGCGCGCGGGCACGGTCGTCAGCCGGGAGCGCGCGCTGGCCGACGAACGCTTGGCCCTCGACGCAGACAAGCCGCTCGGCGAAGCATTGGCCTTCTGGGCTCGGCTCGACGGACGGATGGAGGCGCTTTCTGGCGCGATGGACGCACTCGGACTGACGGATCTCGACGACGTGCCCGTGGGCTTCCTATCGACCGGCCAGCGGCGCCGTGCGGGGATCGCCCGGCTGGCGGCGAGCGGGGCCTCCCTGTGGCTGCTCGACGAACCCGCCGACGGTCTTGATACGATCTCGCGGGGGCGCCTTAACCGACTGATCGCAGAGCATCGTGCGCGTGGTGGCGCGGTGCTCGCCGCCTCGCACCAGCCGCTCGAGGGCGAATGGCGCGAGCTGGAACTCGGCGAATGACCGGCGCGCTGATCATGCGCGACCTCAAGCGCTGGGCAGGGCGCGCGCTTTGGCTGCCGATCATCTTCTTCCTGATGACGATCATGCTGGTGCCCTTCGCGACCGGCCCCGACGCGGTCCTGCTCGAACGCGTGGGGCCGGGCATGATCATGATCGCTGCGTTGCTGGCCTCGCTGCTCCCCATCGACCGCTTGGTCCAGCCCGACCTTGTCGACGGCACGATCGACCAGTTGCTGCTGCGCGGGGTGTCGCCCGAGTGGATCGGCCTCACCAAGGGCATCGCGCATTGGTTGAGCTTCGGGCCGCCGCTGATGGTGGCGCTGCTGCCCGCGAGTGCACTGCTCGCGCTATCGGGCGACAACGTTGCGCAGATCGCGCTGGCATTGTTCATCGCGACGCCCGCGCTGGCGGGGCTCACGGTGGCGATCGCCGCCATCGCGGCGAACCTCGAACGCGCCGCCTCGCTCGGCGGGTTGCTGATGCTGCCGCTTGCGGTTCCCGTCCTCATCTTCGGCGTGTCGGCTGCGCGCGGCGAGGCCGGCGCCTTGGCCCTGCTCGGTGCAGTCAGCCTGTTCCTGGGCGTCATCAGCCCCTTCATCGTCGGGGCCGCCTTGCGCCAGCGGAGCTAGGCGGGGTCGTTCACCCAGCGCGCGAAGATGGCAGTGGGAAGTATCAGTCCACGCGCTTCCTCACGCACGCCCATCTCGCCGATCTCGACGGTGCCGGGCAGATGCGCGGTGGCTTGGCGCAAGAGTTCGCCGATCGAGAGCGCGCTCATCCGCACCGCATAGACGGTCAGGATGCAGAAACGGCTGTTCGCATCGAGCAAGGCCGCGCAGTCGGCGACCAGCGGGGCCAGCCCGGTCTCGATTTCCCACCGCTCTCCCTTGGGGCCGCGCCCGAATTTGGGGGGGTCGAGCATGATGCCGTCGTAGCGACGCTCGCGCCGGACTTCGCGGGCGGCGAACTTGCCGGCATCCTCGACCAGCCAGCGGATCGGCCGATCCGCCATGTCCGATAACGCCGCATTCTCGCGCGCGCCCTCGACCGACTTCTTGCTAGCGTCGACGTGGACGACCCCGGCCCCGGCATCGCTCATCTGCAACGATCCCACGCCCGTGTAGCCGAACAGGTTCATCGCGCTGGAGCCCTCCCCGAGCCGCGCGCGTGCGAAATCCCATTGTGGCGCCATGTCGGGGAAGAAGGCGAGGTGGCGGAAGGGGGTGAGCTGCGCGTTGAATTTCACCGCGCCGCGCGACAATTCCCAGGTTTCGGGGACGTCGCGATACTGCTGCCACTGACCCTTGCCGTCGGCATCGCTCGCGGGGACGAACTCGGCGTGCGCGTCCCAGTCCTTGGATGCGGGCGCCCACATGGCCTGCGGTTCGGGGCGCACGGTGCGAATGGGGCCGAAGCGTTCGTATTTGCGTCCATCGCCGCAGTCGATCAGCGCGTAATCGTCCCACGGCTCGGTCACGAGGGTGAGAAGGTCGCTCATGCCGCTTCCCGCCGTGCCTTGCGCGCGGCCAGCATGAAAATGATCGCCGCGATGGCAGCGAAGGCGAACCACTGGAAGGCGTAACTGCGCGAATTGTTGCGGATCGCGTCGGGCGAGGGCGGGGCGCTCGCTTCGAGCCCGGCCTGCCCTTCGTCGGCGACGAGGCGAAAACCGTATTTCTCGTCGGGACCGATGACCCCTTCGATCGTGCCGCCCTCCCAGTCGGTGCCGGCCACGGGTTCGCGGCTCCAGCCGATCTCGACCGCCGCGCCGGGGCCTTCGACACTCGTGCGGCAGTCGGCGACATGGGCATAGCCGGACGTGCCGCTGCGATTGGCGCCGGCCTGGTGCCGCCAGCCGGTGACCTCGAGGCAGGTCAGGCCGGAGCGGCGGAACAGCGGCGGCTCCTCGGGCACGATGGTCGGATAGGCCACCGCATCCTTGCCCGCCGCTGCCTCATAGGAGGCAATGCGCGCATCCTTTTCCGCCGCGCGGCCGAGCTGCCATATGCCGAGGCCGATCATCGTGGCGACGGCCAGCGCGGTGACGATCCCGCCGATGACGAGCTTGTTCATCGCGCCCGCCCGCCTTCGCGCGCGTCGTGGACGACCTCCTGGTAGAGCAAGGCAGCCTTCCCGATACGCAGCCCGAGCAGCGTCAGTGCGACGAGGATCGGCACCCAGACGAGATGCACCGTCCAATGGGGCTCCGCCGCCAGCTCGAGCCAGATCGCGCCGACGCCGACGATGGTGCCGATGATGAGAATGAGGAACGCCGCGGGACCGTCGCCGACATTGTAGCGGGCGATGTCGAGATCGCATGACGCGCAGGTGTCGCTGAGCTTCACCGGACCGTCGAACAGCGTCTTGGCGCCGCAGCGCGGACACAGGCCGCCGAGGCTGGCCGCGGCCAGCCCGGGCGATTGGTGCCTAGTGATAGGTGGCGCCCCAGCCGCCCCAGACATAGATGGTAGCGAAGAGGAACAGCCACACGACGTCGACGAAGTGCCAGTACCAGGCGGCGGCCTCGAAGCCGAAATGCTGCTTGGGCGTGAAGTCGCCCTTCACCGCGCGCAGGTAGCAGACGATCAGGAAGATCGTGCCGACGATGACGTGGAAGCCGTGGAAACCGGTCGCCATGTAAAAGGTCGAACCGTAGATGTTGCCGCCGTCCTCGGTCGAGAAGTTGAACGGCGCATGGATATATTCATACGCCTGGATGCAGCTGAACAGGATGCCGAGCGCGATCGTGGCGAGCAGGCCCTTCTTGAGACCTTCGCGGTCGCCGTGGATCAGCGCATGGTGCGCCCAGGTCACGGTCGTGCCCGAGCAGAGCAGGATCAGCGTGTTGAGCAGCGGATAGCCCCATGGATCGATCAGCGTCATCCCCTCGGGCGGCCACATGCCGCCGATCCCGTCGACGGCGGGCGGAAAGAGCGAGGCGTTGAAATAGGCCCAGAACCAGGCGACGAAGAACATGACTTCCGACGCGATGAACAGGATCATCCCGTAGCGGTGGTGAAGCTGCACCACGGGCGTGTGATCGCCCGTATTGGCTTCCTTCACGACATCCGACCACCAGGAGAAGAAGGTGAAGAGCACGCCGAGGAAGCCGGCGCCGAAGACGAGCGAACCGTACGCCAGGTCGTTCATCCACAAGACGGCGCCGCCGAGCATGAACATGGCGGAAAAGGCACCCACCAGCGGCCAGATGCTGGGGGGAAGGATGTGATAGTCGTGATTGACTTGGCCGGCCATGAAACGTCCTCGTGGGTTATCTTTGCGCGGGGCTTAGCCCGAGCGTTCTCATTTTTCCACCGGGAAAAACGTATAGGAAAGCGTGATCTCGTCGATGAAGGCGGTGTCCTCGTCCTCGAGGATGGCGGGGTCGACGTAGAAGACCACGGGCATCTCGACCGATTCGCCGCCTTTCAGCGTCTGCTCGGTGAAGCAGAAGCATTCAATCTTGGAGAAATAGGGTCCGGCCTGGACGGGCGAGACGTTGAAGGTCGCGGTGCCCATCGTCTCGCGCGCTGTCAGGTTGGTCGCCTTGTAGTTGATGACGGTGCGCTCGCCGGGATGGATGCGCACCCGTTCAGCCGGTTCGAACTTCCACGGCAGGCCTCCCGAGACGTTGCCGTCGAACCGGACGCCGATCTCGCCCGCCACCGCGCCCGGTGCCTGGTCGGCGACCTGCGTGGTACCGCCGAAGCCCGTCACCTGACAGAAGACACGATAGGCGGGCACCGCAGCGAAGGCGACGCCGAGCATCAGCAAGGCGAACAGCGCGGCCCGCAGCGCGACCTTCCCGTTGTTGCGCTCGATCGCCGTGCTCATGAGGCGGCCGCCAGTCCCATCTTGACGACGGTGATTCCGAACACGAGCGCCACGAAGGCGAGCAGCAGCAGCGCCGTGATGCGCGAGCGCTGGCGCTGGCGCCGGCGCACTTCCTTTTCGTCGAGGGGCGGGAGTGGGTCGGTCATGCAATCAGGATCCGGTCGAAGGTGAGCAGCGCGAACAGGACGAACAGGTAGAGGATCGAATATTTGAACAGGGCTTTTTCGGGGCCCATGCCCTCGACCTCTTCGGCGCGATTGGTGAAGACGCGCCAAGCTGCCCAAGCGAAGGCGGCGTTGAGGAGGATGCTCGATACGCCGTAGAGCCACCCCGCAAGCCCCAGCGGCCAGGGCAGGACCGCCGCGATGACCATGGGGATGGTGTACAGCCCGATCTGTCGGCGCGTCTCGGCGGTGCCGCGCACCACGGGAAGCATGGGAATGCCGGCGGCGGCATAGTCCATCCGCACGAACAGGCTCAGCGCCCAGAAGTGCGGCGGGGTCCACAGGAAGATGATCGCGAACATCAGCGCCGGGAGCGCCGTCACGTCGCCCGTCACCGCCGCCCAGCCGATCATCGGCGGAAAAGCGCCCGCCGCGCCGCCGATCACGATATTCTGCGCGGTTCGCGGCTTGAGCCACATCGTATAGACGACCGCGTAGAAGAAGATCGAGAAGGCGAGGATCGCGGCGGCAAGCAGGTTGGTCGCCATGCCCATCAGCACCACCGAAAGCAGCGACAGGCCGAGGCCGAGTTGCAGCGCGGCGGGACGCTCGACGCGGCCCGAAGGGAGCGGGCGGCTCGCGGTGCGCTTCATCTTGGCGTCGATGTCGGCCTCGTACCACATGTTGAGCGCGCCGCTCGCGCCCGCTGCCAGCGCGATGCAGAGGATCGCGGTGAAGCCCAACACGGGATGGATCGGCGCGCGCGCCGCGAGCAGGCCGCACAGCGCGGTGAACACGACGAGGCTCATCACGCGCGGCTTGGTCAGCGCGAACAGGTCGCTGGCGCTGGCGGGCATGCGCGGAGAGGTCGTGGCAGCGTTTTCCATGGGTCGGTGCGAGCCTATAAAGCCTTGAAGCGATGAATCAAATGGAGACGAAAGGCTTTGTAACAGGTTCGCCTCGCGCTAGGCTGGCGGGATGATGATCCTCGCCCCGCTCGCCGCCCTCGCGCTCCTGTTTCAGGACGCCGCCCCGCCGCCCACCGACCCCGCACAGATCGCCGCGCCCGAAGCGCAGGGCGAGGTGAGTGAGACGGTGCGCGTCCGGCTGGAGACGGCCAAGGGGCCGGTCGTCCTCGAACTCGAGACCGGCGCCGCGCCGATCACCGCCAACAATTTCCTCGCCTATCTCGATGAAGGATATCTCGAAGGCGCGACCTTCTATCGGGCCATGCCTTACGGCGATGCCGGCATCGCGCAGTTCGGAGTGCGCCGCACCGATCGACTGCTCGACCCCGTGGCACACGAATCGACCGCCGAGACAGGCATTCTCCACAAGCGCGGCACGATCTCGCTGATCGCGCCCGAGCCGGGGCAGGGCCGGGCCGACTGGTTCATCGCACTCACCGACATCCCGGGCTTCGACGCCTCGGACAGCTTCCACGGCTTCACGCCGTTCGGCCGCGTGATCGAGGGGATGGACGTGGTCGAAGCCATCTTCGCTGCCCCGACCGATCCCGATGCGGGCGAGGGCGTGATGAAGGGCCAGATGCTGGCCAAACCGGTGACGATCGATGCGGCGAAGCGGGTCGAGGGCTGACCGTCATTCGGTGCCGACCATTGGCTCCCTCGACTCCGCTAAAGACCTCTACATCTCTACCATTTTCTCGCGATTCGTCGCCTTTGCGCCGGTGTTCGCCGCCCGCTGAAACAACAGGCCGGCCCCTGCGAAGATGGTCACGAAGACCGCGTGGATGCCGATAATGAAGGGCGCGGGGTTGCCTTGGCCACTGGCGAAGGCGGCGATGCCCATCCCGATATAGAAGGTCGCCGCGACCCGGGCGACGGCGGCCATTCCGGCGGCTTTGAGCTTCACGACAGTCGCTCCGAGCGCAAGCAGCGGGACGATGAGGAAATAGCCGATATTGATCGGATTGTCCTCGTTGCCGACGATGCCGACCGCGAGGTTCGACCAGAGCGTGAAGAGCGCCCCGGAGGTCACGAGCAGCGCGGCGATGCGGTAATTCCAGTCGCGGCTGACGCGGACGAGGAGTTCGACGACGAGGCCCGCGCCGCCCAACAGGATCGCGGCGGCGATATAGTCCTCGCTGCCCCAGTCAACGCCCTCGGCGCCCAGGGCGGTGGCGATGGCGGGGAGGGCGACGAGGAAAGCGACGAGCGCCCAGGCGATGGGCCGGAGGGTCTTGAGGAGGCGGTCGTCGTCGAGCGTTTGAGCGGTCATGGGACAGGCACTTTCAGATTGATTGAACGAGCCTGAAGGATGCGCACCGTCGACGCAAAAGGCATGAGCGACCTATGAGGAAGCTGTGAGGAGCGGCTGATTTCTGCGAATTGCCACTATAACGCCCGCGGTAAGGAGGCTGCCCAAGAGCAATCCCTCCATGCCCGCGCTCAGGGCCTGCGGGAGCGGACCGAAGTTCTCCGCCAGCCCGGCGAGCCCGCCGTCGTCGATCGCGGTGCCGTGAAACTTGCGCGCGAGGCCGAGCAGGCTCGCGGCCATCAGCTTGCCCCCGCCAAGGCTGATGAGGGCACCGGCGATACCGCCGCCCATGCCCGCGCCGAGGATGGGGCGTGGCCAGCGTCCAGCGGTGCCGCCGCCGAGGCCGGCACCGAGCGCGATCCCCGCGGCGAGGATGGCGCCTTCTAGGCCGCCCGTAAAATCGTCGTGGGGCGTGCCGAGCAGGAAGGAGAAACTTCCGCTGGCGAGCAGATGAAAGAGATCGCCGACGAGAAATCCGCCGATGGCCGCGCCCAAGGTGAGAAAGGTGAAGTCGCGCCCCGCGATGCGGCTGGCCGCAGCCATCCCGAGCAGGAGCCCGAGGGCGCCGAGCGCGGCAACGAGGACGGTGATGACCGTCATGACGGTCACGATGACGAGCGCGGCATCATTGCCCGAACCGGCGATCATTCCATAGACGAGCCCGCCGATCAGCCCCGCCGCCGCGCCGCCCAGCGTACCGCCGATGATGGCGCGCAGCATCGAAATTGGGCGTGGGGTCGCAGCGTCCGTTCGACGCTCGGCGGGACGCTCGTCGTCCAAGCCTGACGCGACCGGTGCGATGAACCGGTATCCACGTTTGGGCACGGTCGCGATGTAGGTGGGAGCACCGGCGTCGTCGCCCAGCGTCTTGCGGAGATCCTTGATCGCCTGCGTCAGCGCTTCGTCGCCGACAGTCACGCCGGGCCAGGCGGCATCGAACAGGTCGTCCTTGGAAAGCAGGTCGCCGGGATGCCGGACAAACGCGGTGAGGAGATCGAGCGTCTTGGGGGCGATCGATACGGGCTCGCCGTGACGTGTAAGGAGGGCCTGCCGTTCGTCGAGCGTGAAAGGGCCGAAACGGTGGGAGGTTTGCTCGGCGGGGGTCATGGGAATTGGCTAGCAGGGCGGGGCAGGCGGGCCAAGGCGGCTTGGCCCGTCGGTCCTGTCGCGCGGGTGGCGCGCAGGCCGTCCGCGGCTCGGCATCTCTTCGACAAAACAAAAAGGCCGCCCTGGGGGACGGCCTCTTCGTTTTGCTCGGTGCCTTGCCTAGTCAACCCGCGGCAAGGTCTCGAACTGGTGATAGGGCGGCGGGCTCGAGAGGCTCCATTCGAGCGTCGTGGCGCCTTCGCCCCATTCGTTGTCCGGGGCGGGCTTGCCGCGCGCCAGGCTCCAGAAGATGTTGATGAAGAAGATCCCCATCGAGGCCGCCATGACGAGGTAGCCGATGCTGGAAATCTGGTTCCAGTAGGCGAACGCCTCGGGATAGTCCGGATAGCGACGCGGCATGCCGTCTAGGCCCAGGAAGTGCTGCGGGAAGAAGATGATGTTCACGCCTGCGAACATGACGAAGAAGTGCAGCTTGCCGAGGAACTCGTTGTAGCGCTTCCCGCTCATCTTTCCGAACCAGTAGTAGAAGCCCGCGAACAGCGCGAACACCGCACCGAGGCTCAGCACGTAGTGGAAGTGCGCAACCACGTAATAGGTGTCGTGCATGTAGTTATCCACGCCGCCGTTGGCGAGCACGACGCCCGTGACGCCACCCACGGTGAACAGGAAGATGAAGCCGATCGCCCAGAGCATCGGGGTCTGGAAGCTGATCGAACCGCCCCACATGGTGGCGATCCACGAGAAGATCTTCACCCCCGTCGGCACCGCGATAATCATCGTGGCCGCGGTGAAGTACATCTTCATGTCGACGCTCATGCCGATCGTGAACATGTGGTGCGCCCAGACGACGAAGCCGACGACGCCGATCGCGACCATCGCGTAGGCCATGCCGAGATAGCCGAAGACGGGCTTGCGGCTGAAGGTGGCGACGATCTGGCTGACGATGCCGAACGCCGGCAGGATCATGATGTACACTTCGGGGTGGCCGAAGAACCAGAACAGGTGCTGGTAGAGGATCGGGTCGCCACCCGCCTGCGCGTCGAAAAAGGCGGTGCCGAAGTTACGGTCCGTCAGCAGCATGGTGATCGCGCCCGCGAGGACGGGGAGCGCCAGCAGCAAGAGGAAGGCGGTGACCAGCACCGACCAGACGAACAGCGGCATTTTGTGCAGGGTCATGCCCGGCGCGCGCATGTTGAAGATGGTGGTGATGAAGTTGATCGCGCCGAGGATCGACGCCGCGCCCGCAAGGTGCAGCGAGAAGATGGCGAAATCGACCGCGGGGCCCGCCGAGCCCGACGTCGAGAGCGGCGCATAGACCGTCCAGCCGGTGCCCGCGCCGGTTCCCGTGCCGCCGGGCACAAAGGCCGAGGCAAGCAGCAGGATGAAAGCGGTAACCGTCAGCCAGAAGGAGACGTTGTTCATGCGCGGAAAGGCCATGTCGGGCGCGCCGATCATGATGGGCACGAACCAGTTGCCGAAACCGCCGATGAGCGCGGGCATCACCATGAAGAAGACCATGATGAGGCCGTGCGCGGTGATGAGAACGTTCCAGTGGTGGAGCGCTTCGTCGAAGGTCGCTTCCGCCCCCGCACCGAACGGCCATGCGCCGGTGAGGATCTGGATGCCGGGCTCGGCGAGCTCTGCCCGCATAATGCCCGAGATCGCGCCACCGATGATCCCCGCCATGATCGCGAAGATGAGGTAGAGCGTGCCGATGTCCTTGTGGTTCGTCGACATGAACCAGCGGGCGAAGAAGCCCGGCTTGTGGTCGGCGTCGTGCGCGTGCGCGTCGTGGCTGTCGGCAGACTGGAGGTGGAGCTGGTCAGCGGTGGTGGCCATGGGTCGGCTTGTCCTTAAACGGTCGGATCGACGGCGGGCGTCGCGTCAGTGGGTTCGGCATCGGCGGGCGTGCCGTCGATGGCGGCATCGTCGCTCGCGTCCGTGTCGGCGGCGGCGGGCGTCGCGCCCGGCATGGTGCCGCCCTTCGACGCGATATAGGCCGCAAACTGTTCCGGTTCGACGACTTCGACGGCGATCGGCATGTAGGCGTGACGCGCGCCGCACAGTTCGGAGCACTGGCCGAAATAGACGCCCGGCTTGTCGACCTTGAACCAGGTCTCGTTGAGGCGTCCCGGGACGGTGTCCATCTTGAGCCAGAAGGCTGGAACGGCAAATGAATGGATGACGTCGTTGGAGGTGAGGATCAGCTTCACCACCGCACCCGCGGGCACGACGAGGCGCTCGTCGACCGCCAGCAGCGCAGGGCCGTCGGCGTCGGTGCGGAAGCGCTGGCCTTCGGTCAGCGAGGGATCGTCCTCTTCCTTGAGCATGTTCGACACGATCGAGACGCCGCCATGGTCGGGATATTCATATTCCCAGTACCACTGGTTGCCGATGACCTTGACCGTCACGTCGGCGGGCGGCTGATCGTACTGGGCGCGGATGAGCCCGATCGAGGGGACCGCGATGACCAGCAGCGCGATGACGGGAAGGATCGTCCATGCGACTTCGAGCCAGGTATGGTGCGTGGTGCGGCTGGGCTCCGGGTTGGCGCTGCGACGGAAGCGGACCATCGCATAGAGCAGGAGGACGAGCACCAGCAGGCTGATCGCGGTGATGAGCGGCATCAGCATGTTGTTGTGGAAGCCGAGCGCGCGTTGGCCGTTCTCGGTATATTGGGTCTGGATGCCCATCGAACCCGTGGGGCCCACGCCCGTGGTCGACGCATCGGCGCCCGTCCATGCGGGGGCTTCGGCCTCCGGGGCCGCGTCGAGACCCGGCTGGGCCGCGACCTGCTCGCCGATCGGCGTCTGCACGGTGGCGTGCGCGGGCTGCGAGGCCAGCGCGAGGAAGAGTGCGGCAAACGCCAGCATCCAGCTTTTCATGATCGTCGTCATCAGGGACCCTTGAAATCGAAACGGCGTGCGGAACAAAGTCGTCCCGCCCAGATTCTCGGGGCCTCTATACGCAGGTGACCCCCCGCACTCAAGGCCGTCGAAAAGACGGGGGTCGGGGGGCGCTGGACGGGGCGCGGCGCGGGGCTTATTGACGGCGTCGAAAGCAAGGGAGACGAGGGTGACCAGGGACCAGGTTCTGGCCGAATTCCGTAGCGCAAAGGCGCTGCTGGAAGGACATTTCATCCTCTCGTCGGGACGGCGCAGTGCCACCTACCTTCAGTGCGCCCGCGTGCTGATGGACCCGGCGCGCGCGGCACGCTTGGCAGAGGCGTTGGCGGACCGCATCCCGGCAAAATTGCGCGAGAGCATCGATGTCGTGGTCTCGCCGGCGATGGGCGGGGTGATCATCGGGCACGAAATGGGGCGGGCCCTCGGCCGGGAAGCGATGTTTCTCGAGCGGCCCGATGGCGCGTTTCATCTGCGCCGCGGATTCGCTCTCGAGTCGGGCGCGCGCGTTCTGATGGTCGAGGACGTCGTGACGACGGGCCTGTCGAGCCGTGAGGCGATCGCGGCGGTCGGGCGCGAGGGCGGCGAGGTGATCGCCGAGGTCGCGCTGGTCGATCGCGGCGGGGGCGGTGAACTGGGCGTGCCGTTCTTCACGCTGCTGGATCTCGATATTCCGACCTACGATCCCGAGGAATTGCCCGACGAGCTCGCCGCTATTCCGCCGGTCAAGCCGGGGAGCCGAGCCTGAGCCCGCCGCTGCGTCTAGGGGTCAATATCGACCATGTCGCGACGGTGCGGAACGCGCGGGGCGGGGATCATCCCGATCCGGTGCGCGCGGCCGAGATCGTGGCGGCGTGCGGGGGCGACGGAATCACCGCGCATCTGCGCGAGGACCGGCGACACATCCGCGACGAGGATTTGCGGCGGATCCAGGATGCCACCGACCTGCCGCTCAATCTCGAGATGGCTGCGACCGACGAGATGCTGGCCATCGCGCTTCGGCACCAGCCGCATGCCGCCTGCATCGTGCCCGAGAAGCGCGAGGAGCGGACGACCGAAGGCGGGCTCGATGCGGCGGGGCAGCACAACCATCTTCAACGCTATGTCGATACACTGAAAGAGGCGGGGATCCGCGTCAGTCTCTTCATCGAGGCGAGCGAGCGGCAACTGGACGCCGCCCACCGGCTCGGCGCGCCGGTGGTAGAATTTCACACGGGCGAATATGCGCATGCGGGACTCGACGGCGATGCGGAGCGGGTCGAGCGCGAGCTGCGCCGGGTCGCGGACATGGCGGCGCTGGCGGCGAAAAACGGGATCGAGCCCCATGCGGGCCACGGCCTTACCTACGAGAACGTCCAGCCGATCGCGGCCATCCCCCAACTGGCCGAACTCAACATCGGCCATTATCTCATCGGCGAGGCGATCTTCACGGGGCTGGAGCCGGCCGTGCTCAGGATGCGCCATTTGATGGACGCGGCGCGCGGATGATCGTCGGGCTGGGGAGCGACCTGTGCAATATCGAGCGGATCGCGGCCTCGCTCGAGCGGTTCGGGGAGCGGTTCGAGGATCGCGTCTTCACCGATGTGGAGCGGGCCAAGGCGCGGCGGCGGCCCTACACGATCGCCGGGACCTACGCGAAGCGGTTCGCGGCCAAGGAGGCCTTTTCCAAGGCGGTCGGCACGGGCTTCAAGCGCGGCGTCTACATGAAGGACATCGGCGTGGTGAACGCTCCCTCCGGCGCGCCGACGCTGGCGCTGACGGGCGGTGCGAGGGCGCGGCTTGACGCGCTCACGCCTGCGGGTCACGAGATCATCGTGCACGTGACGCTGACCGACGACCATCCTTGGGCGCAGGCCTTCGTGATCCTCGAAGCCCGCCCGACGGCCGAGGTCGACGGGGCCTGAGTGAGCGAGCCCGTCCCGCCCGAAGCCGATGCGGCGCCCGCCGCCGAGCCCGCCCGCCAGCGCTGGACCGCGCGGCGCGTGGGGCGCGTGGTGTGGGAAGAATTGCGCGGCCTGTTCTTCGTGATGATAGCGGTGCTGGCGTTCCACAGCTTCATCGCCAAGCCGTTCTACATCCCGTCGGAATCGATGATGCCGGTGCTGCTCGAGGGCGACCGGCTGGTGGTGAGCAAATATCCCTATGGCTACAGCCATGTCTCGCCGACCATTCCCAACCCCGCCGCGATGGGGCGGATGCTGCTGCTCGGCCAGCCGGCCGAACCGTGGAGCATCGTGCTGCCCGAGACCAGGGGACGGCTGTTCGGGCGTTACCCCGAACGCGGCGATATCGTCATCGTCACCCCGCCCACGCGCTCGGACGATTATATCAAACGGGTCATCGGCCTGCCCGGCGATACGATCGCACTCACCGGCGGGCGTCTTGTGCTCAACGGCAAGGCGGTGCCGAGCGAGCGTCGGCCCGCAGCCCATATCCCCGTGGACGGGAACATGCCCTGCCACGTCTATGATGGGACACGGGTCCGCGGCGAGGATGGCGAGACCTATTGCCGTCTCCCCATCGTGCGCGAGACGCTGCCGAACGGGGTCGCCTACGACACGGTCGACTTCGGCTATCGCCAGTCGAGCGACGAATATGGACCGATCACCGTGCCCGAAGGCCACGTCTTCTTGATGGGGGACAATCGCGACCGCTCGTCGGACAGTCGCGTCGACGTGGAATTCGGCGGGCTGGGCGGGCCGGTCCCGGTCGAGCGGATCGGCGGGCGCGCGGAATTCATCACCTTCAGCCTCGACGGGACGACCAGCTGGCACCCCGCGAGCTGGCTGGCGAGCTTGCGCGATCGCCGCAGCTGGTCCAGCCTGCGCGGTGGGGTCGAGGAGGAGTAGCGCCGCGTGAACGGGGACGAAGAGCAGACTGCCGGCCCGACCGAGATCGACGATCCGAGGCTGCGCTTCGAGGTCAAGAAAGCGCTCATCTGGCTCGGCATGGCGATGCTCTTCGGCATCATCATCCTGGCCGCCGCTGCCTTGCTTCTGATCATCGCGGGCATGGTGTTCGCCGTTCTGCTAGACGGGGGGACACGGCTGCTTGGAAAAGTCTTGCCCATCGCACGGGGATGGCGACTGCTGCTCGTCATTTTGGGCTTCGTCGGCTTCATCGGCTGGACGGCCTATTCGGCGGGCACGGCCTTTTTCCAGCAGTTCGCCGCGCTCCAGGAGGTGGTCATCGGCCAGGTCGAGCGCCTGTTCGCCTGGGCAGACCGCACGGGACTGGCGGACGGCCTCTCGTTCGACGATGTGTCGGGGCAGCTCTTCTCCTCGGTCGGGCGGGTCACGAGCCTCCTCGGTACGGCGATCGGGGCGGTGACTGCGGCGGTGCTGATCATCGTCATCGGGATTTTCATCGCCGCCGAGCCGCGCCTCTACGATCGCGGGGTCGCCTGGATGCTCCCGCGCCGGATGCGCCCGTCCTTCTTCGAAATTTCGGACCATGTCGGCTGGGCGCTGCGGCGTCTGCTCGCGGGCCGACTCCTGGGGATGCTGATCGAGGGCATCTTCACCTACGTGATGCTGACGCTCGGCGCACGGCTGGTCGGGCTCGAGCCCTTTCCGCTGGCGGGGCTGCTCGCGCTGCTGACCGGGCTCTTGGCCTTCATTCCCAATGTCGGCGCGGCGATTTCGGGCGTGCTTATGGTGGCGGTCGGCTTCTCGTTGAGCCAGAACGCGGGCTTCTACGCCATCTTCGTCTATCTCTTCGTGCAAAATTTCGACGGCTATGTGGTCATTCCGATGATTGCCCGGCGCACGGTCGATCTGGCGCCCGCGCTGGTGCTCGCGACCCAGATCGTGATGGGGACGCTCTTCGGCATCCTGGGGCTGATGATCGCCGATCCGGTGGTGGCGGCGATCAAGGCGGCGCTCGAGCAATATTCCAGGCAGAACGACCCTGCATCTGCGCCAACGAAAAAGCCGGCCGCTTCCAGAAGAAACGACCGGCCTGAATTGTTGAGCTAAGGCGCCATCACTCCGCTGGCGGAACCTCCCCGGCAGGCGGCCCGGAGGGCGCGCCGCCCATCATCTGCTGCTGCTGCTGCATCAGCATCGGGGCAATATCGCGCGCAACCTCGCGGATCGTGACTTCGAAGATCAGATCGGCATCGGCGGGGATCGGTGCGCCCGGCGGCGGGCTCGACCCATAGGCCTGCTCGGCGGGGAGGAAGATCCGGTAGGTGCCGCCCTCGCGCATGCTGGTCCACGCTTCGGCAAAACCCGGGATCAATCCCTGGCTGATCATCGGCGTCGGGGCACCGATATTCTCGTCGAAGACCTCGCCGCTGTCGGCGATCATGCCGCGATATTCGACCATCGCGGCATCGTTGGTCGTCAGCGGATCACCTTCGCCTTCCTCGACGACGCGTACGTTCACGCCGGTCGCGCTCGTCTGGCCCTGCAGCGGGGTGACCGTGCAGGTGGCGAGCGCCAACGCGATGGCGACCAGCGCCGCCATGGCGATCCAGAATTTGGTGAGCGACCCCTTGGCGATGGGGCGCAGCGGAACCTGCGTTGCCGACATGTGTCGAACTCCCGTCGTATCAAGGGGAGGAAAGGAGAAGCTTAGCGGACGCCTTCGCGTTCCATCCGCTTGCGCTCGAGCTTGCGCGCGCGGCGAACCGCGGCAGCCTTCTCGCGCGCCCGCTTTTCGGACGGCTTCTCGTAGTGGCGGCGCAGCTTCATCTCGCGATAGACGCCTTCACGCTGCAGCTTCTTCTTGAGCGCGCGCAGCGCTTGCTCGACGTTGTTGTCGCGAACGATAATCTGCATAAAAAACACCAGCTCCTTGTGCCGGGCCGCGCATTATCGGGCCCCGCAATACGTTGAAAGAATCGGGTCGCATGGCCGCAAATCGGCCCGCGATGAAGGCGCGCCCCTAACAGGGAGCGCCGCGAATGGCAACCTTGTAGCACATCCTGTCGTGGATGTCGCCTGAACCTTCGCTCGGCGAGCCGTGAGGCGAGTGCGACGAGTCGACGGAACACGCTAATGACCCGTTAACACCCTGTAGTTTATAAGGAATTCCTAATTTCTATCGGGGAGGGGAACCAGGCATGGGACTTGGACGGCGTGATCTACTGAAAACCGGAATGGCGGGAGCGGGGCTGATGGCGCTGCCGGGAACGGCCCTTGCCGCGCCCAAATCGATTTCGGTGGCCGGATCGCTCCGCGCGCCCGCCGGGATCAGCCCGCTTCTGTTCGAACGCGCCAAGGCCGCTCTCGACCGGCACGGCGCGCGCATCCGCAACCGCGACCGGATCGGGATCGTCGATTACACCCAGCGTTCGGACGAGAGGCGTTTTCACATCGTCGATCTCGCCTCGGGCAATGCTGAGCATTTTCTGGTCAGCCATGGCAGCGGCTCGGACCGCAACCACAACGGCTTTCTCGATCATTTCTCGAACCGCGAAGGCAGCAATGCCAGCTCGAGCGGCACGTATCTGACCGCCAACCGCTATCACGGCAAATACGGGCTCTCGATGAAGCTCCACGGGCTGGACGACACGAACTCCAATGCCTTTTCGCGGTACATCGTCATGCACCCGGCCTGGTATGCCGAGGCCGACATGGTCACCAAGCATGGCAAGCTCGGACGCAGCCAGGGCTGTTTCGCGCTCGGCCAGCGCGACCATTGGAGCGCCATGAACCTTCTGGGCGACGGGCGGATGATCTACGCCGACAAACTCGGCTAGGCTGCCACACCCCGACGAAACAAAAAAAGCCCCGCCGGAAACGACGGGGCTTTCTTTTTTTGACGTCTAGGGAAGCGCGCCTAGAGGCTGGCGACCGCTTCGGGCTTGGGCGCGAGCGGATCGCGCGCTTTGGGTCCGTCGTTCAGCGCCGCCATCACCGCCTTGTCGCGCGCGTAGATGTCGTCATAGGCGAGAATGTCGCCGTCCGCCTTCGCGACCGCCGAGAAATAGACGATGTGGACGGGAATGGGCTTCACGAACTGTGCGCCCGTATTCTCGCCGGAATTGACGACGTCGGCCGTCTTGGCCGCCGACCAGTCGCCGCCATCTTCCTCGAGGAGGATCGTCGCCAGCTTCAGGATATTCTCGGTGCGGATACAGCCGTGGCTGCGCGCGCGTTCCTCTGCGTTGAAGAGGCCGCGGGCATTGGTGTCGTGCAGGTAGATGAGGTGCGGGTTGTACATCACGAACTTGACGCGGCCCAGTGCATTCGAGGGACCCGGCGGCTGGCGCCAGTAGCTGACGCTGCCGTCATTGTTCTTGACCGCCTCATAGCCGGCCTTGCCGCGCACTTCGGGCTCGATCGACTTGGGGACGTTCCAATAGGGATTGAAGATGACCCCCGTCGCCTCGACCGACAGTTGCGGGGTCGGCGTGTTCTTGGCACCCGCGACCGCACGGTGGCGCGAGACGGTCTCGCCGTTTTCCACCAGCGCCGCGGTATAGGCCGGGACGTTGACGATGATGTAGCGCTCGCCGAGATCCTGCGGCAGCCAGCGCCAGCGGTCCATGTTGAGCCGAATCTCGGCAACCTTGGCCGCGCTCGCCTTGGCACCCTTGGCGACTTCCTTCGCCAGCGCCTTCTTGAGGGCGGCATATTGCGGGTGCGTCGGCATCAGCCCGTCGAGCGTTGCGGTGACCGCATTGTCGTAGAGCGCCTTCTCGGTGAGATAGCGGAGCATGCCCTCGCGGTCGAGATCGGGATCGACGATGTGCCAGTCGATCCGCGCTTTCTCGCCGGCATGGCCGAGCGCGAGGTCGTGGGCGAGTTCCTCGAACCGCTGGGTGGCGGCGGCGGATACCTGCGCCTGGTCGCCGGCGGCGATGACGGAGCGAAGGCCCGCGGGATCATAGTCGGCCGCGGTCAGTCCGTGCTTGTGAATGACGTCGATATAGGAAAGCAGTTCCTGCACGTCTTCCGCCTGCCAGACGGGAAGCTTTTCGACGGGCTCTGCGGTCTTGGGGTTCGACAGCGCATCGGACGGCTGTACATCCTGCGTGGTGACGGGCTGGACCTTCGCCGGCTGCGCCTCCTGCGGTGCGGCGATGGCGGCTGCCAGCGGCAGCATCATCGTCGTTGCGGTCAGTCGGGCGATCGTGGCGCGTTTCATTGAGTAAAGGTCCATCCTGTTGGCGATGCCACCCCATATGGCATTTATCGCTTGTGCCTCTAGCACTTAGCAACAATATCGAAGCTGAACGAAAAGGAAAAGATCGCCCTCCGATTTGCTCGATCTGTCGCTTAACGGCGACACATTGCTCGTTCGCATCGGGGGGTCGGTCATGATGAGGCTTGGCGATACGCTTTTATGGCGTCAAACAGGAACGCGATGACGAAGGCGAACGAAGGTCACACCGCGCGCATCGCGCCCGTCGATCCTGCCGTCGAGCGGCGGCGGGGCGAGCGTCGTACGGTCGAGCTCGAAGCGCAGCTCCGCGAAATGGGCGCGGAGGGCTTCGAGGTAAGGCTGATCGACGTGTCGGCCCACGGCTTCCAGGCCGAAATCCTTGGCACCGAGGATGTCGAGGTCGGCGCGCGCATCTGGCTGATGGTGCCGGGTGCCGACCGGCAGAGCGCGCTCGTCAAATGGGTGGCCGGAGCGCGGCTCGGGGCGGAATTCGCGCAGACCGTCGACGTGGCCGGCCTGCTCGCCGGCGGCTAGGGCGTCAGCTCCCCGACGACCACGGGGGTGAAAGCGCTGACGATCGCCTTGATCCCCTTGAAGGTCGGGTGGACGCCATCGGGCAGCAGCATGGCCTCTTCCTCGGCAAGGACATCCGGAAGGAACGGCGCGACGGTCACGCCATATTTCTCGCCCAGCCGCTCGTAGACGCCCTCGAAGCGCGCGATATAGTCGGCGTCATAGTTGCGCGCGGCGGGGATGGCGGCGAGCAGCACGCGCATGTCCTCTGCCTGGAAGCGCTCGATCAGCGCCGAGAGATTGGCTTCGGTGTCGGCGGGATCGACCGCGCGGAGCATGTCGTTGCCGCCCAGTTCGAGAATCACGAGTTCGGGCCGGGCCTCCAGCGACTGCAGCGTCCAGTCGACGCGATCGAGGCCCTGCTTGCTGGTGTCACCCGATACGCCCGCATCGACGACGGTCGCGGCGATACCCTCGCGGCGGAGCGCATCCTCGAGCTGGGGCGCGAAGCCCAAACCCTCGTCGAGCCCGTAACCGGCGGTGAGGCTGTCACCGAAGGCAAGGATCGTGCGCGGTTCGACCCGCTGCGCGCTGCCGGGAGCGGCGCTCGTCAGGAAGGCGATGGATAGGAGGAGAAGGCGGAGCATGGACCTTTGAGGGGCTAGCCCGATTGCAACCCTCGCGCAATCACCCTAGCTCCCCATGACGATGACCGAACCCCTCCTTGACCTTCGCGACGTCCATTTCGGCCTCGGCAGCGGCGCCGGCCGTGTCGACATCCTCAAAGGCTTCGACCTGACGCTGCAACCGGGCGAGAGCTTGGCGATCCTCGGGCCCTCGGGGTCGGGGAAAAGTTCGTTGATGAGCGTGATCGCAGGCCTCGAGCGGCCCGACCAAGGGCAGGTTGCGGTGCTGGGACAGGAACTCGGCGGCCTCTCGCAGGACGATCTCGCGCGGTTGCGCGGCGGACGGATCGGGATCGTGCTGCAGGACTTCCAATTGCTTTCCACCATGACCGCGCTCGAGAATGTGTCGGTGCCGCTCGAACTGGCGGGACGCCGCGACGCGGGCGAACGCGCGGCGGCCGAGCTGCAACGGGTCGGGCTCGCTGGGCGCATGAATCACTACCCGTCCCAACTGTCGGGCGGCGAACAACAACGCGTCGCGATCGCGCGGGCGACCGCGACGGGGCCCGACCTTTTGCTGGCAGACGAGCCGACGGGGAATCTCGATAGCGCCACGGGGGCGGCGATCGTCGACATGCTGTTCGAGCGCGCGCGCGGGGAAGGCGCGGGGCTGGTGGTGATCACCCACGATCCCGAGCTGGCCGCGATGGCGGACCGCACGCTGCACATGCGCGACGGACGCCTCGGCGAATGAGCCTCGGCTGGGCGCTGGCGCGGCGCGATCTCAAGGGCGGGTTCGGCGGGCTGGGGCTGCTGTTCGCCTGCCTGCTTCTGTCGGTCGCGGGCCTGGCGGCGGTGCTCAGCCTCGTCGCGGCGATGCAGAGCGCGATCGACGACAGCGGCCGCTCGATCCTCGGCGGCGATATCATGGTCAGCAATGCCCAGCGCCCCGCGACCGAGGCGGAGCTTGAACGACTGCGCGCGGCGGGCACGGTAAGCGAGGCGATCTCGACCCGCGCCATGCTGGTGACCGACGAAGACATCGCGCTCATCGACCTGCGCGCGGGCGACGACGCCTATCCGCTGGCGGGCACGGTCGAGGGCGAGGGACGCGCGCCCGCGAACGGGCAGGAAATCGCCATCGGCACCGAGGCGGCCACGCGCGCGGGGCTCGAGGTCGGCGACAGCGTCGATCTGGGCGAGGCGAGCTTTACCGTCAGCGGGACGATCATGCGCATGCCGGGCGGGACCTTCCTTTTCGCGCCGCCTGCGCTCCTGACGATGGAGGGCATCGAGCGCACCGGACTGGTCGTTCCGGGAAGCCTCGTCGAATATCAGGTGCGGCTCCTGCTCGACGATGCGACCGACCCCGCCGCCAGCGCAGAAGCGCTGGTCGAGGAACTGGAGCCGATCGGCTGGGAAAGCTCGACGCGCGAAGGCGCGGCGGGCGGCACGCAGCGCTTCGTGGCCTCGACGGGGGACATGCTCTTGTTCGTCGCGATTGCGGCGCTGGGGATCGGCGCGCTGGGCATCGGGAGCGCGATGCGGGCCTTTGCGGCATCGCGGCGCGAGACGATCGCGCGGTTGAAGCTGCTCGGCGCGACCCGCCGACCGCTCGCGGGAATGCTGATGATCGAGATCGCGCTGGTGGCGCTGGCGGCGATCGTTCCCGCGCTGGCGCTGGGCGCACTGGCTCCCGTCATCGTCGGCGGTGCGGTCGGAGACCGCTTGCCGCTCGCGCCCGACCCCGGGCCGCATTGGGGCGCGCTGGCGCTGGCGGCTGCGGTCGGCTTGGCGACGACGCTCGCGGTGGCGTGGCGGCCCTTGGTGGCGGCACTGCGGACGAGTCCCAAGGCGACGCTGCGCGAAACGGCGGCGCCGGGCGATGTCGAGCGACGGTGGAGCGACTGGTTCGTTCCCGCGCTGGCGAGCGCGGCGGTGTTGGCGCTTCTTCTGATCGCGGCAAGCGAGCCCTTGCTGGCGGCGATCGCGATCGGCTGTCTGTTCGTGCTGGCGCTCGTTTTCATGCTGTTCGGATGGATTGTCCGGCGCGCGGCGCGGGCCTTGCGGCACCGCGGCGGGCCGATCGTGCGACTGGGCGTCGGCGCGCTCGACCGGCCGGGCAATGCGACGCAGCGGCTGGTGCTGGCCTTGGGACTGGGACTTTCGATCCTCGTCGCGCTGGGTGCGGGCGGGCAGAGCCTGCTGGCGGAGATCGACCAGGCCGTGCCGCAACGCGCGCCCTCGCACTTCATCATCGATGTGCCGCGCGAGCGCGAAGCGGACCTTCGCCGGGTGGCGGAGGGAGCGGCACCCGGCGGCGATGTGCGCGTCGTGCCGACGCTGCGCGGGTCGGTGACCGAGGTGAACGGTGTCGCGGTCGGCGATTTGCCTGAAGACCGGCGCAGTTGGCTGGTGCGCGGCGACCGGGGCCTCACCTTCTCCGCCGAGGTGCCCGAGGGCAATCGCGTCACGGCAGGCGAATGGTGGGCCAGCGACTATGCCGGCCCGCCGCTCATCAGCCTCGAGGACGAGGCGGCGGCGGATCTCGGGATCGGGGTCGGCGACACGCTGACCTTTTCGATCGCGGGGCGCGAGGTGACCGCGCGGATCGCCGCGCTGCGATCGGTGGATTGGCAGAGTTTCGGCTTCAACTTCGGCATCGTGTTTGCGCCCGGAACGCTCGAGGCGGCCCCCTATTCGCTGATGGCGACGCTCGAGCCCGGCGCGGCGGGGGTCTCCGGCAGCTTCGAGCGCGATCTTGCCGAAGCGCTGCCGATGGTGACCGCCGTCTCGGTCGCCAATGTCATCGCCGAAGTCCGCTCGGTGCTGACCGCGCTCGATGCCGCGATCCGCATCGCGGTGGCGCTCGCGATCGTGATCGGCGTGATCGTGCTGGCCGGCTCGGTAGTGGCGACGCGCGCCGCGCGGGCGCGCGATATCACGCTGCTCAGGCTGGTCGGAGCGCGATCGGGGCAGCTCGTGGCGAGCCAACTGGTCGAATTCGCAATCCTTTCGGTGACGGCGGTGGCGCTTGCCATGGGGACGGGACTGTTCCTCGCCTGGCTCGCGATCACGCAGCAGTTCGACATCGCTTTCCGCCCCGACATGATGGCATTGTCGCTGCTCGCGCTGGCGGCGATCGCACTGGCGATGGGCTCCGCGATGCTGGCGATCCGCCCGGTGCTGCGACGCTCGACGGGACGCGCCCTCCGAGCGCGCTAAGGTCGGAACCTTCCCGAAACGAGATGGCGAAACGGGGCTGGGGAAACCGTCCGCGAATTGGGGCGTTTAACCCTTTCGAAAGGAAATTCTCATGGCCTCACAGCCCATTCCGACCATGCGCGCCCCTTATGCGACCCGCGGCTACCACGCCGTCTATCGCGAGCGCGAAGTGAACCATTGCCCGAGCTGCGGCCAGACGAACTGGCTGATCGGACGCGTGTCGGCCGAATGCGCGCGCTGCGCGACGGCGATGCCTTTGTCGGAAAGCGTGCAGGACACCTCCGGCTGGCGCGTCAGCAGCGCGCACGAACCGCGCGCGGTCCATCATCGCGACCTGCGCGCGCTCTAGGCGCGACTAGTTCGCCTCGACCTCGCGGATCGGGATATTGAGGTTGCAGATGTCGACCCCGCCCGCCGGTACGCGATAGAAATCGTCGTTGCGGTTGGCGCGCACCGAGAGATAGCGCGCAAAACTATCGCTATCCTCGCGCATCACTTCGTACCGAGGCGCCGGCTCCTCGACGAGCATGCTCGCGAGCACCACCCGCTCGATGCCCGTCTTGGGCTCGTCGCTTTCGTAGAAGCCGAGCGCTCCCGACCCGCGCGGGAGGGAAGAGAGATGCTCGATCCCGTCGATGACGCGCCCCGCGATCGCGATATTGCGATCGAGATGGCGCGGCGCGTGGCCGATGATCGCATAGAGTTCGCTGCCCGACCCGGTGTCGGGCGACATTCCGCGCGCGACCCCGACGGCCCCGTAACAATGGGTGAGGCTGGCGGTCCCGTCGTTGTAGAGCGCGACGGGCCATCCATCGGAAAAGCCGGCGGCAGCCGCATAGCTGTCCGACGACCCGAGGCCCACGACCTTGAGACCGTCGACGGGGCGAACATATTCTGCAGCCGGCCGTTCGACGACACCGGCGGGGACGGGGCGTTCCTCATCGCCGATCCCCCATTGCGCGACATAATTGTCCTGGACGCGGTAGACGGCGGCCCCCGACCAGTGCGCGTTGCGGGCGAAGCGCTGGATATTGGCGACATGCTCGGGCGCAAAGGCGCTGTTGAGCTGGACGACGACGCGGCGGTCTCCCGTCAGATCGACGATGAGAAGGTGGTCGGCGTCGATTTCGGCCCAGGCGCTCTCGGGGGCGTTATCGACGACGTCGCCCGGAGTCATTTTCGGGAGCGGAGCGGGCTGCGCGGCGTCCTGCACAGCGAGCGAGAAAAGCGAGGCGAGCGCGAGAAGCATGGGGAGGTTCCTTGAATGCTGGAAACGGTCGAGGCGCAGCATGGCAGTGTTGCAAAAAAGCGCAAGTCGCTGACAAAGAGATGCCCTGTCGGGAAACTTTACGCACGTTTGTTCATTGCCCGACACATGAGCGAGATGCAGCACCAACGTCTATCGCCCGAGGATTTGCGCGCGATGGCAGATACGAGCGGCGACCCGATCATCCGCAGGGCCCTCCAGACGCTGGCCGAGGATGTGGAGGAGGAGCAGGGCTTCGAACCCGAGGGCACGCCTCATGCGTAGCCTGTTCACGATCGCGGCCGGAGCCGCGCTGCTTTCCGCGTGCGGAGACACCGACACGCAGACCGACGCCCCCGTCGAAGTGCGTGGGGAACTGCAGGACGGATTGTTCGAACTCTCGGCCGTCAACCGCGACATTGCGATCAAGCGGGCGATCCGCGGCGCCGGCGGAACGTGCGAGCGGGTGCTCTATTCGGGCTATGTCACCCAATATGAAAATCTCGACATGTGGACCGCGCGCTGCGACGCCGATGTCGATTGGGCGGTGTTCGTCGGCAGCGACGATACCGCGCAGATCCGCTACTGCGCCGACGTCGTCGAACAGGGCCTACCCGCCTGCGACATTACGCGGCTCAACAGCGAAGGCGAGAACCAGCCCGAGGTGTCGCCGGTCGAGCCGGGGTCGAACGAACCCTAGGTCCGCGATGGATCGGCGGGCGGGAAGCGCGCCAGTTCCGTGAAGTCTCCAGCCTGCTTGTGTCCGACCACGGGCGCACCACCGCTCGACACCCAGACATGCGCCTCGAGGCCATCGTTGCCGCGCCGGGATCCATAATGGAGCACAGCGTCATGACCGCGGCGCACAAGCATGCGCTCGGCAGCGATTGCGCGGTCGAAGCAGACCGGTTGCCAGGGGAGCCGACGCGTCCAGCCGTCCAGCACGCGGGCGACCATGCGAATGGTCGCGTCATCGGCGCCGGGGAATTGACGCTCCCTTCGCGGGACGAGTGTGTCGAACTTGCGAAATTTGAGCGCGACGCGGGCGCGCAACAGTTCGGCAAGCGCTTCGGCGATGACGGTTCTGGGCAGGCGGGTCATCGATCCGCCAGCCACTGCACGAACGCCGCGCCGGTAAGCGCGCGCATCATGGCGACGCGATATTTGTAGATGCGCTCATAGTCGTCCCAGCCCGACGCGGGCCACTCGGCGAGCGCCTTGCGAAGCGCGCGCGTGTCGAACAACGAGGCCGCGTCATGGCCGTCCTCGATGCGGTCGATGACCTGTTTGAAGAGGCCCGCGTCGCGCAGCGCCGCGGCACGCCAGTCGGCGCCCTGCACGCCGCCCGCGCCGCCCGTGCGGACGATTTCCGGCAACCGAGGGTCGAGCATCGCGAGTTGGAGTTTGCGATAATACCGCCCGTCGGTGAAGATCGAATTGGGAAGCGATAACGCGAACTCGACGAGGCGACGGTTGAGGAAGGGGTCGACAAGTTCGATCCCGTGGCGGCGCAGCGGCGCGCGCTGTAGGACGCCAAGGTCGAGATGGAGGATGATCTCGTGGAGGCGGCGCTGCGGATGCGGAATGGCATCGCCGTCATGGTTGAGGCGAATGAGGTTGTCGCGGGCACGGGCGATGGCGTGGCGGCCGCCATCGGATTCCGTTCGCATGAAGGCCTTTTTCGCGAAGCGCGAGGCGCTGGCGCCGATCTGGAGGCGGGCCAGCCATTCGGGCGGGGCGTCGCGCAGCGCGGTCTTGAGGCCGTAGCCGCGGTGGCGCAGCGTGCGGGCGGCAAGGTCGCCCCAGCGCTTTTCGGCGGCCATGGCGACGACGGGGTGGACGCCGAAATTGCCGATCGTGAAATTGCCCTGCGTGCCATCGAACAATCGGGTCGCGCCAAGACCCTTCGCCAGCGCGTGGCAGCCGTCCATCCACCCCAGATTGGTCGGATTGTAGACCGGGCGCTGGAAGGTCTCGAACGCCCATTCGATCGCTTCGCGGAGACCCGAAGGTGCCGCGCGGAGGCGGTGATGGTCGCCGCTGCCGCCGACGCTACCGTAGGCGGCATGGGCGAGCGGATATTCGTCGGTCGTGGCGTTGGTCAGCACGTCGGCGTGGGGCGACGGTGAGCCGGTGATGGCGTCGCCCAGCTCTCCCGCCTGCGCGAGGCGGGTCAGCATCGAGTTGCTGTCGACCCCCGAGGAGAGAAGCAGTGGCGCGCCCCCTTGTCCCAGAAGCCGCTCGTCGAGGAGGTCTTCGCTGCGGCGAAGCGCCTCGTCGAAGCATGTCTCGATCGGGTCGAGCGATGGTTTCCACCAGCGCTCCAGCGTCTCCTTGCCCTCGCGTGTGACCCGGACGGCACATCCGGCGGGCACGCGGCGCACGCCCGCAAAGGGGGAGCGCAGATCCTCTTCCGGCAGGAGAAAGAGATAATCGCCCAGCCATTTCTCGTCGATCCTCGCCTTGCCGCCGAGGTCGGCGAGCGGGAGTGCATCGGAATGAACGTGGAGGGCGCCATCGTGAAAGCGATAGTGGAGAGGCTGGAGACCGAGCGCGTCATGGAAGAGCAGCGCGTCCTCACCCTGGCGATACACACCCGCGAACCGCCCTTCGAGACCGTGAAGCGCATCGACGCCCCGTTTCGCGAGGGCGCGCAACAGCAGGCCGGCGTCGCCGAGCGATTGCCCTGCCGTGCCGACGATTTCGACCAGTCCTGCGCGATCGTCGATATCGCCGATTAAGGTCAGCGCCGAGTTATCGAGACGGGCGTCGGCCTGTCCCCGCGCGGCGTCGTCGAAGGGACGGACGTCGATCGTGGGGAAGTGCACTTATCGAGAAGCGGTCAGGAGGGGGTGGGGCAGGGGGCGTAGGCGTTGCCGTTGTTGCCGACGCGCGGCGACACGGATTCTCCGCACGAGACGTTGCCCGATTGCGCGGCTTTTGCCGAAAGGCGACTCAGCACCGGCCGCGTCCAACCGAGTTTCGATTGATCGTTCATCCACCCCGTCCCCGTCACGCGATCGGTCCACAGCGTGCGAACCGAAATCCTTAACGGGCCTTAACGTTTGGGGTGGAATCTGTCGAGTAGGATGCGTCAGCTCGCGCACGGCCCATTGTTCCCGAAACCGCAGCTCTGGCCGAGCTTGCCGCTCGCGCCCTCGCCCGAAGGATTGCGGTCAGGCATGCGCGCGCCCTTGGCCGACAGCCTCGAGAGGCTCGGTGTGGTCCAGGCAAGGCGCGCTCGTGCGGTCATGACAACTACGGGTCCAACGTGAAACGAGGACCGATTCGATGGCCCTCGAACCCGTAATTGAACGATCAGCGTAAACGTTCGGTAAACGCAGGATCGGGCGTCAGAAGGAAATGACGCGATCGCAATGCGCTAGGCTCTGCGGGCGGTGGCTGACCAGGATGACGGCCGTGTCGGGCAATTCGGCCTTGAGTGCCGCGAGTACATGTTCCTCGGCTGCGAGGTCGAGTGCGGCGGTGGCCTCGTCGAGGATCAGCAACTTCGGCGAACGCATCACCGCGCGCACGAGCGCGAAGCGCTGACGTTCGCCGCCCGAAATCTGCGTGGCGCGGTCCCCGATCGGCGCGTCGAGCGATCCGAGCCGGGCCATCAGGTCAACCAAGCCGAAGGCGGCAAACAGGTGCTCGAGACGCTCCTGATCGGGATCGGCGGGAAGGTCGAGCATGGATCGGGGACGATTGCCGAGCAGGCTGCCGTCCTGACCCAGATAGGCGAGCCCTTCGCGCCAGCCGGGTCGCGCGGCGGGATCGAAGGGAGCGCCGTCGAGATAGAGGTCGCCGCGCGCGGGCGGGATCAGTCCGGCGATCGTGTCGACGAGCAGCGACTTGCCCGCGCCGGAGGGGCCGGAAAGCCCCAGCCACCCACCGCGCTCCAGCCTGACCTCGAAGGGACCGAGCGGCTGGGACGCGGGGCCGACATGAAGCCTGCGCCCCTCGATGACGTTCCAGCTTGCCGCTTCATCGCCCGTCGTGTCGGCCCGCTCGGGGCGAGCCAGTGCGAGGAGCTCGGCAACAGGAGCGAAGCTCGGCGCAAAAGCGAGGAACCGCTGATACTGGCTGACGAGCGCGCGCGCTGGTCCCATCATCCGTGCGAACAGCAGCAGCAACAGGAGAAGGACGCTGGTATCGAGCGCGACGAGTTCGATACCGATGTAGAGGATCGCGGCGAGGCCGACGGCGCCGGCAAGCTGGTTGGCGACCCCTGCATCGGCATCGGCGGCGTCGATTGCGTAATATCCGTCATTTTCTGCGCGGATCAGTCGTCGGAAGCGGTCCAGAAAGCGCGTCTCGCGACCTTCGGCGAGCGCGGATTTGAGCCCGGCGTGGAACACGAAACCGCTCTCGCGCGCATCGCCGATGGCGTCGACGAGCTCGACGCCCTGGCGATGCGAGCGACGCACCCAGCTCCAGCTGGCGATGGTCGCGAGGAGGAGCAGGATGAAGGCGGCGCCGGCCATGGTCGGAGAGAGGGCGAGCGCGATCACGCCCTGGACCCCGAGCAGCAAGGCGAACACGGCAATGGAGAGGAGTTGCGAAACGGCGATGGCACTGCGCGGTACGTCGCTGGTCCAATATTGCTGCATGCGCGACTGGCCGATGTCGCTGGCGGCAGGCCATCCCATGGTGGCGAGCGCGGCGGCGACGTCGCTCGACAGCGCGACCGAATAGTCGCGGTAGAAGCCTGCCTGCATTCGCCCGCGCAGCAGCATCAGCATTGCGCGCACGATCATGACGAGAAGGAAGAGGCCGAGCACGACATGCGTGGCGGGGAGCGGCGGGAGCCAGTCCGGGCCCTCGCCGCTGAGCGCCGCGAGCAGGGGGAGGAGCAGCAGGATGCCGACGCCTTCGACCAGCGCGGTGACGAACTGGACGGCGACATAGATGGCAAGGCGCGCGCCGAAGCGGGCACGCAGGTCGGCGATGAGGGCGCCCGCGCCCGCGCTCACGAAGCCTCCACGGTTACGAGACCGGCGGATTCCAACTCGGCGAGGAACGCGCGGACGTCGGCCTCGCAGCGGTCGCGCTCCACGTCATGGGTGTCGATGAGCCGGTCGAGGATCTGGTCGAGATCCGCGCCGTCGCCGATGGCATTCCAGATGCGCGTCCCGATGGGGTCGAGACCGTAGACTTCGCCGGCCTTGGGATCGAGGGCCATCAGCTCGCCGTCGACCGCGCCGGTCGGGATCGAACGGTTCTGGCGAATGCGATGATGCGGCAGGATGGCGGTCGCCTTCGGCATGCAAACTGGCTACGCACGGGGGCGATGGGTGGCAAGAGTCATGACGGTGCAGGCGAGACCTGCGGCGCCTTCGGACTGCGGTTCGCAAGCGATCTCGCGCTGCCGGAATTGCGCGATGCGACAGGAGCTGCGGACGCGCGGATCCTGCTCGAGCGGACGGCCGAGCCGCCGCCCAAGGACGAGATGTGGTGGTCGATTGATGCCGACGCCACCCTGATGCTCAGCCTCGACGACCTGCGGTACACGGTAGCGAGCGGCGAGCGGATCGAGATCATCGCGGGAGATGACGTGCCCGACCATGAAATCCGCGTGTGGCTGCTCGGGCGGGCGATGAGCGCGCTGCTGCTCCAGCGCGGCTTCCTGCTGGTCCACGCCAATGCGGTCGCGTTCGGAGCTGGCGAGGCGGCGGCCGTGCTGGGAGAGTCGGGCGATGGCAAATCGACGTTGGCGGCGGCGCTGCTGGCGGCGGGGGTCGAGCCCCTGTGCGACGACCTGCTGGCGATCCGTTTCGACGACGCGGGGGATGCCTGGGTCGCTCCCGGCGTTCCGCGCATCAAGCTCGGACCCGCGGCGGCGAAGGTGCTGGGGATCGACATCTCCGACGCGCCCGAGGTGGGCGGCGGCATGAACAAGCGCCAACTCGCACTCGACCTCGAGCGGTCCTGGGATCGCAGCTTCCGGTTGACGCGGCTCTATCGGCTCGAACGGGGCGACCTCGCGATTGAACCGCTAAAGGGTCGCGAAGCGGCGGCTGCGCTGCTCGACAATCTGTTCTGGCCCGAGCTGCAGGCCGTGATGCCGGGACAGGAAGGCCGCTTCGTCCAGGCAATGCGGCTGGCCGATCGATGCGCCTGCTTTGTCTTTCGACGCCCGTTCGCGCTCGACCGACTGGTGCAAGGTCGCGACGCGCTGGTCGCCCATCTCGCCACCGACCTTTGACACACGAAAAACGCCCCCGGAAATCCGGAGGCGTATCTCGTTTCCATCAGATCGGCACCAAGGCCGATCTTCGCGAGGACGATTAGCCCTGGCGCGCCTTGAAGCGACGGTTCGTCTTGTTGATGACGTAGGTCCGTCCGCGACGGCGGATGACGCGGCAATCGCGGTGACGCGACTTGAGCGATTTCAAAGAGTTACGGATCTTCATGGCCAATACCCTGCCTAAATTGGTCGTCAAATTATCGGGAGCTATCAATAGCTTCGAGGGGGCAGGTAGGGACGCCCCCTCGAAGAGTCAAGATGCTACGGGCGCGGCGCGCGCTCTTCGCCTGGCGCGAAACGGTCGCCGAAATAGGTGTCGGCGTACCAGCGCGGGCGCTCGTCGTCGTCCGCGATGGTGAGGGCGATCCGGTAGTTGAGATCGGCATATTTGGCGAGCGCGTCCCACTTGATCGGCAGGTTCAGATCGTCGCTCGGCTTGTGATAATGGTTGGCGAAAAAGTCGCCGAACAGCCGCTCGCCCTCACCCTCGTAGCCCGTGAAGAGCAGAATCGCGGGGATGCCTTTCTCGGCGAATCGGTAATGGTCCGAGCGCGTGAAGATTCCCTGTTCGGGCATCGGGTCGGGGGAGACGGTGACCGACAGGCCACGGCCCGCGGCGGCGACCTTTTCGGCCACGCTGTTATATTCCGCGCCGAAGGCGACCACGTCGGTGAAATCGTAGAGCGGTGCGGGCATGTCGAGATTGACGACCGCCGCGATGTCCTCGAGCGGCACGATCGGATTGGCGGCATAATAGCCCGCCCCGCGCAGACCCTTCTCCTCGGCGGTCAGCGCGATGAACGTGATGGTGCGGTCGGGCGCATGGTCCATGGTGGTGAACAGGCGGGCGGCCTCCAGCATGGTCGAGACGCCCGCGGCATTGTCGAGCGCGCCGTTGAAGATCTTGTCGGCGCCCGGCGCATTGTCGTTGATGCCGACATGATCGAGGTGCGCGGTCATGAAGACATGCTCGTCGGCCTTGGCGGCGTCGCCCCCGGGGAGGGTCGCGATGACGTTGGGACTGGTGAACCGCTCGTGGCGCGACGTGAGGTCGACGGCCATCGAGGCATCGAGCGCGCGCGAGACCTTCTCGCCTTTGAGCGCGCGTGCCGCGAGCGCGGCGAACTGCTTGTCGCTCAGACCCAACAGGTCGCGCGCCGCTTCCTGGCTCATGCGCCCCTGGAAGCGCAGCGTTCCGGGCAGCGTGCCGGGGCGTCCGTCCTGGCCGACCCAGTCGATGACTTCGCGGCCGCGGAAGAAATCGAGGATCCGCTGTCCGCGCTCGCCGCCGGTGCCGCCGATCGAAATCATGCCGATAGCGCCGTTCGCCGCCGCCGATGCGGCCTTGGAGGAATTGAGATGCGCGGAAATGTCGCTCGGTTGTCCCTCGGGAATGCTGTCGAGCGTGACGACGATCTTGCCAGCGACATCGACGCCCTCGTAATCGTCATAGCCGAGCAGGGGTTCATCGAGCCCCGATCCCACGAACACGAGCGGGGCTTCGAGCGTCAGTCGTTCTTCGGCGGGATTGGCGTAGAGCGCGACGGCCTCCGAGACGTCACGGGCCGAGCCCCCCGTCTTCAGCGACGCGCTCTGCGCGGTGGACACCGTCTTCACGAACGGCACCTGCTGGTACCAGCTGCCATTCTCGCCGCCCGGCTGCAGCCCGAGCGCGCGGAAGCGGCTGGCGACGTAGAGCGCGGCGACATCGTATCCGCGCGATCCCGCGTCCCGACCTTCGAGCAGGTCGTCGGCGAGGAATTCGACGTGCGCGCGCACCGCATCGGGGTCGGCGCGCTCGGCGCTCATCCCGTCCTGCGCATAGGCAGGCATGGCGAGGGTCAGCGCGGCGGCGCCGAGGGTAAGGTTGGTGAGGCGGATCGGCACGGAGAAATTCCTTAAGGCTGGTCGGAGTAATTGCAGGGTCAATCTAGGGACGCTCGGCGGGGATCCTAGGGGCATTCGATGAATGGCGGGCCGGATGGGCGCGACCTGCGCGGGCTTTCCATTGCGCCGCCCTGTCAGTAGACAGGCGCCCGACCGGACAACTTCATTTTCCAGGGGACCCCATGAGCCTAACCGTCACCAGTGCCTTCGACAGCGGCAACATCGAACTCGTATCCGCCGATGGCGACACGCTCGAGTTGCACATCGTCAAGGATCATCAGTCCGATTTCTATCAGTGGTTCCACTTCAAGCTGGTCGGCGGCGCGGGGCGCGAGGTGACGCTCAACATCACCAATGCGGGCGAGAGCGCCTATCCGGCAGGCTGGCCCGACTACAAGGCTTACACCAGCATCGACCGCGAGGAATGGACCCGCGTCGAGACGACGAGCTACGCCGACGGCATGCTCACCATCCGCATGGTGCCCGATACCGACTGCGTCTATCTCGCTTATTACGTGCCCTATTCGATGGAGCGGCATCTCGATCTCGTCGCCACGATGGCGGCGCTGCCCGATGTCGAATATCGCAGCCTCGGCAAGACATTGGACGGGCAGGATCTCGACTATCTCGTCATGGGCGAGGGCGATCTTGTCGTGTGGCTCTACGCCCGCCAGCACCCCGGCGAGAGCCAGGCTGAATGGTGGATGGAAGGAGCACTGGACAAGCTCACCGATCCCGACGATCCGGTGAGCCGCAATCTTCTGAAGCATTGCACCTTCCACATCGTGCCCAACATGAACCCCGACGGGTCCAAGCGCGGCCATCTGCGCACCAATGCGGTCGGGACCAACCTCAACCGCGAATGGGACAATCCGACGGCCGAGAAGAGCCCCGAAGTGCTCTACGTGCGCAACCGGATGGACGAGACGGGCGTCGATTATGCGATGGACGTCCACGGCGACGAGGCCATCCCCGCCGCCTTCCTCGCGGGCTTCGAGGGCATCCCGAGCATCGAGGACGAGCAGCACGCTCTGTTCAAGAAGTTCAGTGCGACGCTCGTCGCCAACACGCCCGACTTCCAGGAGGAAAAGGGCTACGAAATCTCCAAGCCAGGCGAAGCAAACCTGTCGATGTCGACGACGCAGCTGGCCGAGCGGTTCGGCGCGGTATCGATGACGCTGGAGATGCCCTTCAAGGACAATGACGACATGCCCGACCCCGTCTACGGCTGGTCGACCGAGCGGTGCGGCTATCTTGCCCATGCGTGCCTGAACACATTGAACCAACTGCTGCCCGATCTCATCGCGCGCAAAAAGGGCCGCGGCTGATGCCGACGCTGATCCTCGCGCGCCACGGCCAGTCGCAGTGGAACCTCGAGAACCGCTTCACCGGCTGGTGGGATGTGGACCTGACCGAGCAGGGCGTCGAGGAAGCGCTGGCGGCGGGGCGGCAGCTCAAGGCGAAAGGCTATGAGCCGAGCGTCTGTTTTACCTCGGTCCTGACCCGCGCGATCCGCACGCTGCACCTCGCGCTCTACGAAATGGACCGGCTCTATCTGCCCGTCACCAAGGACTGGCGCCTCAACGAGCGGCACTATGGCGGGCTGACCGGCCTAAACAAGCAGGAGATGCGCGAGAAGGTCGGCGAGGAGCAGGTGCATATCTGGCGCCGCAGCTTCGACGTGCCGCCGCCAGAGCAGGACGAGGACGACAAGTTCCGGATGGATGGCGATCGCCGTTATGCGGGCATCTCCATCCCGACGACCGAGAGCCTCAAGGACACGATCGAGCGCGTGCTGCCTTATTATGAGGAAGCGATCGTGCCGCATCTGAAGGCGGGCGAGACGGTGATGATCTCGGCGCACGGCAACAGCCTTCGCGCGCTGGTGAAGCATCTGTCGGGCATCTCGGACGACGAGATTACGGGGCTGGAGATCCCCACCGGGCGACCGATGATCTACGAGCTCGACGATGATCTCGCCGAAATCCGGCGCTTCTACGTCGACGAGGACTGATTGCATCGGCCGCCAGGCATCGACTAGGACGTGCGGCAGCGACGCGAAGGGGAATGAAGATGGACGCCAAGGTCGGCGTGATCATGGGCAGCCAGTCCGATTGGGAAACGATGCAGGGGGCGGCCGATCTGCTCGACACGCTCGGCGTCCCGCACGAGGTGAAGATCGTTTCCGCGCACCGCACGCCGGACCGGATGGTCGATTATGCGAAATCGGCGCGCGAACGGGGGCTTGAAGCCATCATCGCGGGCGCTGGCGGAGCGGCGCACCTTCCGGGGATGGTCGCGGCGCTGACGCCCGTCCCGGTGCTCGGCGTGCCCGTCCAGTCCAAGGCCCTGTCGGGCATGGATAGCCTCTATTCGATCGTGCAGATGCCCGCGGGCGTTCCCGTCGCGACCTTCGCGATCGGCGCTGCGGGGGCCAAGAATGCCGCGCTGTTCGCCGCCGCGATGCTGGCCAACAACGATGGCGCGCTTGCCGAGCGGCTCGACACATGGCGTGCCGCGCAGACCGACAAGGTCGAGGAGAGCCCGCGATGAGCCTCGCGCCCGGATCGATCATCGGAATCATCGGCGGCGGCCAGCTCGGCCGGATGATGTGCCTCGAGGCGACACGTCTGGGCTATCGCACCCACGTCTACGCACCCGACCCCGCGCCGCCCGCGAGCGGCCCCGCCAGCCTCTATGTCTGCGCAGACTATGCCAACAGCGACGCGCTGGCGGGCTTCGCGGCGGAATGCGATGTCATCACCTACGAATTCGAGAATCTGCCCGTCGGCCCGCTGGAGGCGCTCGGCGACAAGCTGCGTCCCGGTACGAAGAGCCTCGCCATCGCGCAGGATCGCGCCCACGAGAAAAGCTTCATCGAGGAGCAGGGCGGCACGGTCGCTCCGTGGCACCGGATCGACGAGCCCGCCGATCTCGATGCAGTGGGCGAGGCGTTGGGGTTCCCGCTCGTCCTCAAGTCGCGGCGTCTGGGATATGACGGCAAGGGGCAGGCCTGGGTGCGCGAGGCCGACCAGTTGATGGAAGCCTGGGAAGCGATCGGGCGCGAACCGGCCATTGCCGAGAAGGCCGTGGACTTCGCCGCCGAATTCTCGATCCTCGTCGCGCGCCGTGCGGATGACGAACTCGCGGTCTTCAACGCGCCGCGCAACATCCATGACGGCGGCATCCTGCGCCGATCCGAAGTGCCCGCGGGCGAACCGATCGACGCGATGGTGCCACGCGCGGTGGAGGTGGCCTGTCAGCTGGCCATCCAGCTCGGCCATATCGGGGTAATGGCGGTCGAATTCTTCGCGACCGACGAGGGCCCGATCGTCAACGAGATCGCGCCGCGCGTCCACAACAGCGGCCACTGGACGCTGGAGGGCGCGCAGACCAGCCAGTTCGAGCAGCATCTGCGCTGCATCGCCGATCTGCCGCTGGGTGATCCGGCGCTGGTCAGCCCGCGCGTCACGATGGACAATCTGATCGGCACCGATGTCGATCTGTGGGAGCAGCTGCTCGCCGAACCCGGCGCGCACCTCCATCTTTATGGAAAGCGCGAAGCGCGCGCCGGACGCAAAATGGGGCACGTCACCCGCCTGGGTTGACGTGCCCCGTTCTGATCGGCGCCAAATTCGCTCCGGCGACGGAGCGCCGGGAACCTAGTTCCCGGCGCCGACGTCGCGGACTTCGTAGTCGATGCCCGCCGCATCGAGCTGCGGCCCGACGACATCGGCATCGCCGACGATGACCCAGACGAACTGGTCCGGATCGAGCACGTCGCGGATGGCGCTGTCGAGGCTTTCGCGCGTCTGGGCGCGATAGCGTTCGGACAAGGTCTCGTAATAGTCCATCGGACGGCCGAGCTCGACGTTGGTGCGGATGCCACCGAGCACCGCGCCGGAGGTCTCGAAATTGCCGGGCAAAGAGGCGATGTTGGAGGCGACGATGCGCTCCAGTTCGACATCGCGCACCCCGTCTTCGGACAGGAAGGCCCGCGTCTGCTGCTGCAGCGCAAGCAGGCTGTCTGCCGTGCGGTCGGCCTGAACGGGCGCGGTGAAGACGTAGCTCACGTCATTGTCGTTGCGGCTGACCGAGCCGCGCACGCCATAGGACCAACCCTTGGTTTCGCGCAGGTCCATGTTGATGCGGCTGAGGAAGTTGCCTCCCAGCGCCTCGTTGGCGGCATTGATGTCGACCAGATCGGCGGTGGGGTCGACCGGAAGCAGCTGCGAGGCGGCGATGATCGACTGCGGCGAATCCGGGCGATCGACGAGGATATAGCGAGCCTCGTCGGGGCGCGTGGGGCGCGAGGGGAAGACCTTCGTGCCACGCGGCGCGGCGGGCGGCTGCCAGTCGCCGAGCGCGGCATTGAGCGACGCAGTGACTTCCTCCAGCGACAAGCTCGAGACCACATAGGCGGTCATGTTGTCGGGCCGCAGATAAGCGTCCTTGAACGAGGTGAGGTCGTCACGATCGATCGAGCGGATCGCAGCGGGGCTGCCATAGGGGCTGCCACCATAGGGATCGTCCTCGCCGTAGATGATCAGCGGCAGCGTGTCCGCGATCAGGCCGTTGGGGCTCGACAGGGCGCGGGCATAATTGGCCAGCGCCTGGTTGCGGACGCGCTCGATCGATCCCTGCTCGAAATCGGGTGAGCGGAGCATGGTGGCCATCAGCGACGCCGACTCCTCGAGGTTGGTCGAGAGGGTCGACATGCTGGCAATGCTTTCGTCGAGCGAGTTGCCGAAGCTGATGGTGGCGCCGAGCGCTTCCTTCGCCTCGGCAATCGCCTGTGCGTCCATGCCACCGGCGCCTTCGTCGAGCAACTGCACGACCATGCCCGAAAGGCCCCGCGCATCGGGCGCTTCGGCGGCGCGACCCGCGTCGAATTCGAGCACGAGGTTGGTCACCGGGACCGTGTCACGGTGCGCGTAGTAGAGCGTCGTCCCGTTGGCGAGCCTGGTCTGCTCGACATCGGGGAAGTCGAGCGCGGCCGTGCTGGCGATCGCGGGAAGTTCGCGCTTGGTGATCTCGTAATCCTTGGCGGCGAGACCCTGACCTTCGCGCGGTGCGGTCGCTTCCTCGTAAGGAGGACGCTGACCGGGCTGGAGCGTGATGGTGAGCGACGGGCGCGCGAGCCATTTGGCGGCGGCGGCCTGCACATCGGCAGGCGTCAGCGCGGCATAGTTGCGCAGCGCCACCGCATATTCGTCGCTGTCGTCATTGTAGAGGAGGCCCTCGGCAAGCGCATTGGCCTTACCGCCGAACCCGCCGATCTGTTCGAGACCCTTGATCTCTCCCGCGAGCAGATTGGTCACCGCCCGGTCGACCTCTTCCTGCGTCGGACCTTCGAGAACGAAGCGCGTCAGTTCGCGCTGGAAGCGGCTTTCGAGCGTGTCGATGCCGACGCCTTCCTTGGCTTCGCCGCCGATCTGGAAGGTGCCGACCCGGTGGTAGGGGCTATAGCTTGCGAACGCATAGTTGGCGATTTCCTCGCCACGCACGAGGTTGGCGTCGACGCGGCTCGACTGCAATCCGCCGAGGATCAGGCCGGCGACCGTAAGCGCTTCGCGCTCTTCGCCCGCGATCCCGGGAACCGCCCAATATTTGGTGACGCGCGGGTTGGGGACGCGGTCCTGCATGACGATCCGCTTCGGCGCATCGAGGGTCGGCACATCGGCCTGCGCGGGCGTGTTCACAGGCCCGCGTTCGATCTGGCCGAAATATTTCTCCACCAGCGGCCGCGCACTCGCGGCGTCGATGTCGCCGGCAAGGACGAGGACGGCGTTGTTGGGGCCGTAGTTGTCGATGAACCACTGTTGCACGTCACCCATGGTGGCGGCCGACAGATCGGCCATCGAGCCGATCGTGGAATGGCGATAGGGGTGACCCTCGGGGAACAGGCCCTCGAGCATCGCATATTGGGTGAGACCGCCCGGCTGGTTGTCGCCCTGGCGCTTCTCGTTCTGCACCACGCCGATCTGGTTGGTGAGCTTGTCCTGCGTCACCGCACCGAGCAGGTAGCCCATGCGGTCGCTTTCCATGAACAAGGCGCGTTCGAGCGCACCGGTCGGGACGTTCTGGAAATAGTTGGTGCGGTCGAACCAGGTGGTGCCGTTCAGGCTCGTCGCGCCGATCTGCTCGGTCCACTCGAAATAGTCGCCCGGAAGGTTTTCCGACCCGTTGAACATCAGATGTTCGAAAAGGTGCGCAAACCCGGTCTGCCCTTGAGGCTCGTCCTTGGAGCCGACGTTGTACCACACGCTGACCGCGACGATCGGGGCCTTGCGGTCCTCATGGACGAGGACGGTCAGGCCATTGTCGAGCTGGAAGCTCTCGTGCGGGATCTGGACCTGGTCGACGAGCGCCGCGAGATCGCTGTCGGGTGCGACATCGGCGGCATCCATCGGCATCGCAGCGCTGGCGTCGGCCATGCGCGCATCGGTGGCTGCACAGGCCGTCAGCATCGAGCTGCCGGCGAGGAGGAGGGCAAACTTGGGAAGGCGCATGATAATTCTCCGCTGAACTTCGTTTCGCGCGCGACCGTAAAGCCTGCCGCCTAAACGGCAAGCCCCCCGACCATCAGGCCGGAGGGCTTCGATAAACGTACGTCTGGTATCGACGAACGTCAGCGGTTGGGGCGCAGATCCTCGTTGGGGATGATCCGGTACCGCGCCTCGATGAGGCTGAAGATCCCGAAGAGGATGAGGCCGATACAGAGAATCGTGAAGAAGGCACCCGTGTCGCGCATGCTCTGGAGCGCGCCGGCCAGGCCTTTGGCCTGATCGCTGTTGCCGGTCGACTGGATGACGAACCATCCGGAGACCACGAATACGACGCCGCGGGCGAAGTGGCCGAACTGGCCGAAATAGGTCACGAACGGCGGCGTTCCGCCTGCGAGGCCCGCGAGGAACTCCTTCGTGATGCCTTTCTTGAACTGGTAGAGACCGGCGATGAGGATGCCTGCGCCGGTCGCATAGAGCAGCCAGTCGGGTGCCATCGAGGCCGCTTCCTGCGTTCCCTGCCCGGACCCGCCCGAACCGAACAGCGTCTTGCCGGCGAGATAGGCCATGATGAAATAACCAAAGCCCGCCACGACATAGAAGAAGCGCTTGGCCTTGCCCTTCGCATCGTCGTCGAAGCCCTCGAGGTTCTTCACCGCGTCGAAGATCTTCCACAGACCATAGCCGAAGGCGCCGATCATGATGATGGCGAGCAGCACATTGCCCGCCGGCAAATCTTCGACCGCCTTGAAAAGATCGGACGTCGAATCCGCGCTGGACGATTGCATCGCCACATAGCCGAGCAGGATATAGACGAGCCCCCGGGCCACATACCCCGCGCGGGTCCAATTCTCGAGGCTCGATGCGGTGGACTCCAGTCCCGACGTGCTGACCATGCGTTCTATCTCCCTGTTCTAGGGGACGAGACGGTTCAGAGTGCACGAGGGTTCCGAAATTGCTGACAGCCTGAAACTTCGCTGCTAGCCGCGTGGTCGATATGACCGAACTTTCTCGAATCCGTAATTTTTCCATCATCGCACACATCGATCATGGGAAGTCGACGCTTGCCGACCGGCTCATTCAGGAGACGGGGGGGCTGACGGCGCGGGAGATGCGCGAGCAGGTGCTCGACAATATGGAGATCGAGCAGGAACGCGGGATCACCATCAAGAGCCAGACGGTGCGGCTCAATTTCGTTGCGGCGGATGGGGAGACGTACGAGCTCAACCTGATGGACACGCCCGGGCACGTCGATTTCGCCTACGAAGTCTCGCGCTCGCTTGCGGCCTGCGAGGGCGCGCTTCTCGTCGTCGATGCGGCGCAGGGGGTGGAGGCGCAGACGCTCGCGAACGTCTACCAGTCGATCGAGCACGACCATGAGATCGTGCCGGTCATCAACAAGATCGACCTGCCCGCCGCCGACCCCGACAAGGTGAAGCTGGAGATCGAGGACGTGATCGGCCTCGACAGCGCGACGGCGGTCGAAGCGAGCGCGAAGACGGGGCAGGGCATCGCGGACATCCTGCAGGCGGTGGTCGACATCATCCCCCCGCCCACGGGGGACCGCGACGCACCGCTGAAGGCCATGCTGGTCGACAGCTGGTACGACCCGTACCTGGGCGTCGTCATCCTCGTGCGGGTGATGGAAGGCGTCCTGAAGAAGGGCCTCAAGGTCAAGTTCATGCAGGCGGGAACCGAGCATCTGATCGACCGCGTCGGCTGCTTCACCCCTAAGCGTGTCGAGCTGGACGAACTGCAGGCGGGCGAGATCGGCTTCATCACCGCGCAGATCAAAGAGGTGGCGCAGACCGCGGTCGGCGACACGATCACCACGGTGAAAGATCCCACGGACACGCCTTTGCCGGGGTTCAAGGAAGTGCAGCCGGTGGTGTTCTGCGGGCTGTTCCCCGTCGACGCGGCGGACTTCGAGAAATTGCGCGACAGCCTCTACAAGCTCAGGCTCAACGACGCCTCGTTCAGCTTCGAGATGGAAACCTCGGCGGCGCTGGGCTTCGGCTTCCGCTGCGGGTTCCTCGGCCTCTTGCACCTCGAGATCATCCAGGAGCGGCTGACGCGCGAATATGACCTCGACCTCATCACCACCGCGCCGAGCGTCGTCTATACGATGCGGCTCAGCCACACGAAGAACGAGGACGCCAAGACGATCGAGCTGCACAACCCGGCCGATTATCCCGACGTCAACCGGATCGAGGTGATCGAGGAGCCGTGGATCAAGGCGACGATCTACACGCCCGACGAATATCTCGGCGGCATCCTCAAGCTGTGCCAGGATCGGCGCGGCATCCAGAAGGACCTCACCTATGTCGGCGGGCGCGCGCAGGTGGTGTACGAACTGCCGCTCAATGAAGTGGTGTTCGACTTCTACGACCGTCTGAAGTCGATCAGCCAGGGCTATGCCAGCTTCGACTATGAACAGATCGGCGTGCGCGAGGGCGACCTCGTGAAGATGAGCATCCTCGTCAACGAGGAGCCGGTCGATGCCTTGAGCATGATCGTCCACCGCTCGACCGCCGAACAGCGCGGGCGCGGGATGTGCGAGCGTCTAAAGGAGCTGATCCCGAGGCACCTGTTCAAGATCCCCATCCAGGCCGCGATCGGCGGCAAGGTGATCGCCCGCGAAACCCTGTCCGCAATGCGCAAGGACGTGACCGCGAAATGCTACGGCGGCGACGCCTCGCGCAAGCGCAAGCTGCTGGAGAAGCAGAAGAAGGGGAAGGCCAAGATGCGGGAGTACGGGAATGTGAGCATCCCGCAAGAGGCCTTTATTGCAGCGCTGAAGATGGGGGATGAGGGGTAGAGGTCGTCCTTATTTCGAGAACGCGTCTAGCGAAGCGGGGCGACGAAGGAGCCCAGGATGCGGGAGCGCCGACGGCGGTCTGTCTTCGCAAAAGCGGGGAGGATGCGAGCTTCCCGAAGGAGACGTTTATTGTAGCGCAGACGCTGGGGATGACGCGAAAATGCCGTTAGACCGATCACCGCATGTCAAAACGCATATGCCTCACCCATTCCAGCAATTCTATCTATAGGACAATCAGGATCGCAAGCATCCTTGAGGCCGTCCGCGAAGTCTCCAACAAAATGATAATGCTCCGGCGTAAACTCATTCTCACCCAGCGGACGAAGGAAATAGGATGTGAATTGAAGTAGTTGTCTTCTTGTGCATCCAAGAGTGAAAACTCCGACGTTCTCTCGCATCTTGAGCGGATGGCCGTCAGGGAGGCCTTCGATGTATTTGGGGTCATTGAGTTGACCTTCTCTGTCAGCCTGTACCCAGCCGAGATCATACTGCCCCTGACAGCGAATGCAGGCCATTCCCGGACCAGACACGAAGGTTTTCCAATCCGCACAGCTGAGTCTGCCCCATTGGTTCTTACGGATATAAAGTCCGCCCTCAACGACTGCGCTCCTGTTGTGGGGAGCGGAGTCATGTAACCATTTGGGTTCGTGTAGGACAGGGGAAAGAAGAAGGGCTCCGGGGCGGCCCGGAGCCCGTCGGACGGGTTCGCCTCTACGGGCGACCCGCCGTCCGTGAAGGTCACGCGTCTCTCGTGTAGTGACGCTCGCTTCGCTCCGCTTTCACTACACTCGGCGCTCTCGGCTACGGCCTGGTCTGGCCGTCGCCTCGGACGAGATATTTGAAGCTCGTCAGCTGCTCGAGCCCCACGGGGCCGCGCGCATGCATTTTCCCGGTAGCAATTCCGATCTCCGCGCCCATGCCGAATTCGCCGCCATCGGCGAACTGGGTCGACGCATTGCGCATCAGGATGGCGCTGTCGATCTCGGTCATGAAGCGGTTCGCGGCGGCGTCGTCTTCGGTCATGATCGCGTCGGTGTGGTGCGAGCTGTGCTCGTCGACCCAGGCGATGCCTTCGTCGAGGCCGTCGACGATCTTTACCGAAGCGATGTTGTCGAGGAATTCGGTGCCGAAGTCTTCCTCGGTCGCGGGGACGAGGCGGTCGTCGATAGTCACGGCTTCCGCGTCGCCTCGCAGTTCGCACTTTCCGTCGAACTTGTCGGCGAGGGCGGGGACGACCTTGTCGGCGATCGCGCGGTCGATGACGATGCTCTCGGTCGCGCCGCAGACGCCGGTGCGGCGCAGCTTGGCATTGGCGATGACGTCGACGGCCTTGGCGATGTCGGCGGCTTCGTGGACGTAGCTGTGGCAGTTCCCGTCGAGGTGCAGGAGCGTGGGGACGCTCGCCTGGTCGCGGACCAGCTCGACGAGGCCGCGCCCGCCGCGGGGGATGACGAGGTCGACGAACTGGTCGGCCTTCAGGAGCGCGGCGACGGCGGCACGGTCGGTCGTGCCGATGGCCTGGACGGCGTCTTCTGGGAGGCCGGCGGATTTCAGCCCGTCGCGCATGCACTGGACGATGATGCGGGTCGAATGCTTGCTCTCGCTCCCGCCGCGCAGGATGACGGCATTGCCCGACTTGAGGCAGAGCGCGGAGGCGTCGGCGCCGACGTTGGGGCGGCTTTCGTAGATCATGCCGATGACGCCGATGGGGACGGCGACGCGCTCGATCTCGAGGCCGTTGGGGCGCGAGAAGGTGGCGAGGCTGCGGCCGACGGGGTCGGGGAGTTCGGCGATCTGCTCCAATGCGGAGGCCATGCCCTCAATGCGCTCGTCGTCGAGCGCGAGGCGGTCGATGAAGCTGTCGGGCTTCTTGCCGCGGACGCTTTCGACGTCCTTCTCGTTGGCGGCTTTCAATTCGTCCTTGCGGGTGCGGAGCGCCTTGGCGGCGGCGCGCAGGGCCTCGTTCTTCTGATCGGTCGTAGCGGTCAGCAGGCCCTTCGTGGCGGCTTTCGCCTTGCGGCCGAGTTCGTGGACATGGATTTGCGGGTCTAGGGTCTGGTCGTTCATGGGTTCCTCTGTTGTCTTGCGGGGGATAACGCGTGGGAGCGTCGCTTCGTTCAGCGAAGCTCGACCGCGCGCTGGTAGGCGGCGTTCAGGCATTTTTCGAACTGGCGGGTGATCGCGCCGTCGCCGTTCAGCGCCTGCAGTCCGGCGGCAGTGGTGCCGCCCTTGGACGTGACGTTGTTGCGATGGGTCTCGAGATCGGTGTCGGACTGGTCCAATGCCATTGCGACGGTGCCCTCGATCGTGCCCAGCGCAAGCGCGCGGGCCTGGTCGGTGTCGAACCCGAGTTTCTTGGCGGCCTCGACATAGGTGCGGGCGATCTCGAAGATGTAGCCGGGTCCCGAGCCCGCGACGGCGGTGACGCGGTCGAGCGCATCTTCGCTGTCGACGGGAATGACGGTGCCGGTACGCTCCATCATGGCAAGCGCATGGCTGCGCTGCTCGTCAGTGACGCCCTCGCCGGCGACGAGGCCCGAGACGCCCTTGCCGACGGCGGCGGGCAGGTTGGGCATGACGCGGATGACGGGCGCGCCGTCCAGCAGGCCGGAGAGGCGCGCGATCGAAGCACCGGCAGCGATCGACAGTGCATAGCCATCGCCCGAAAGGTGCTCGGTATAGCCGGGCAGGATGTCGCCCAGCATCTGCGGCTTGATGGCGATGATGAGCGTATCGAACTTCTGCTCGCCGAGCGCGTCGCGATCCTTCTCGAGCCGGACGCCCTCGGGTGCTTTTTCGAGGAAAGGATCGACGATCGTAAAGTCTTCATCGCCTTTCTTCCAATATTCGAGGAGTGCGCCGCCCATTTTTCCGCAGCCGATCATCAAAACATTCTTAGTAATATTTCACCTGTTCTTGTCTGTTCTGTCATTTTCTACGCATATCCTAGCATATTAGGTAGCGAAACGAAACCCGCCCTTGAAGAGTTCACATGCTCGAGGCCGCGCCGTTGCGCCTGCCGCCGCGTCAACCTAAGTGCTGCAACAACGCAATTTACGAACGGGAGGCCAAGACGTGCCCAAACAAGACACGGTCGTCGTCAAGATCGGCTCCAGCCTCATCGCCAATACGGACCTGCTGACGCCGCGCTTCGGCTTTCTTCATCGACTGATGGAAGATGTGCACCGGCTGCGCGAAGCGGGGACGAACGTGATCCTCTGCTCATCGGGCGCGGTCGCGCTGGGGCTCAAGATGGTCGGCGAAACACCGACCAGCGCAGGCGTGAGCGACAAGCAGGCGGCCGCTGCGTGCGGGATGCCGATCCTGCTCAACGTCTACCGCCAGATCGGGCATGAATATGACATCGATATCGCGCAGGTACTGCTGACACTCGGCGACTTCGAAGACCACCGACGCTTCCTCAACACGCGCAACACCGTCTTCCGCTTGATGGAGGCGGGGGTGATGCCCGTGGTCAACGAGAACGACAGCATCACGACCGAGGAAATCCGTGTCGGCGACAACGACCGGTTGGCGGCCAAGGTCGCGCAGATGGTCGACGCCCGCGTGTTCGTCATCCTGACCGAGGTGGACGGTCTCTACGATCGCCACCCCGACGAAGAGGGCGCAGTCTTCCTCGAAGAAGTGAAGGACGTGGCGCCTTACATGGAAGCGACCAAGGGCAAGTCGACGCTCGGCACGGGCGGGATGACCACCAAGCTGATGGCGGCCAACATGGCGCAGGAAGCCGGTTGCACGACCTTCATCGCGCACGGCGAGGCGGACCGGCCGCTAACCAGCGTGCTCGACGGTGAGCGGCGCTCGACGCGCTTTCCCGCGCACGAGAACCCGATCTCCGGCTGGGAGAGCTGGATCGCCAACCGGTTGCAGATGGCTGGCAGCATCGTCGTGTCGGCGGCGACGGCCGAGGGCATCGAGAGCGGCAAGGCCGGGATCGGTCGCGAGGATGTCGTCAGCTTCGACGGCGATTTCACGCGCGGCGACGTGCTCCACGTCTACGATCCCAAGGGCGTCGAGCGGGCGCGCGGGCTGTCCGATTTCACCAGCGAGGAAGTGCGGGTGATGGTCAACAACCCCGACGGTGATCCTGAACAGCTGCTCGGCTACAAGGCGAAAGGCGAGATCGTTCGCGCCAAGAACCTCGTGCCGCTCGAACATCGGCATCTTCGCTGGGACGCGCCCGAGGAACTGCCTGCCAATCGCGGCAAGCACGTCCCGCGCTAGATCAGCCTATTCGTCAGCGAGCGCAGCGTCGATATCCGCTGCCGAATGGCGTTCCTTCAGACCGGGCCCGTCACCGAATGTCTTGTTGACGATGCGACCGCGCTTGACGCCGTCGCGATCCCCGACCCGGTCGATCCACCGCTGGACATGCGCATAATCGTCGAGCTGGAGGAAGGTCCGCGCCTCGCCATAGGCCTGACCACGGGCGACCGCGCCATACCAGGGCCAGATGGCCATGTCGGCGATCGTATAGTCCTCGCCCGCGATATAGGCCGTGTCGGCAAGGCGGCGGTCGAGCACGTCATATTGACGCTTCACCTCCATCGCATAGCGGTCGATCGCATATTCGATCTTCTCGGGCGCATAGTGGTAGAAATGACCGAAGCCGCCCCCGAGGAAGGGCCCCGCGCCCATCTGCCAGAACAGCCAGTTGAGCGTTTCCGAGCGGCCCGCGAGGGTGTCGGGCAGGAAGGCGCCGAACTTCTCGGCCAGATAGAGCAGGATTCTGCCGCTCTCGAACAGACGGATCGGGGCTCCGCCGCCTGCGGGTGCGCGGTCGAGAAGCGCCGGGATCTTGCTGTTGGGATTGAGCGCCACGAAGCCCGAGCCGAACTGTTCGCCTTCGGAAATGTCGATCGTGTAGGCGTCATATTCGGCGTCATGGCCGGCGGCGAGCAACTCTTCGAGCATGATCGTCACCTTGACGCCGTTCGGTGTGGCAAGGCTGTGAAGCTGGAGCGGATGCGCGCCGACGGAAAGGTCCTGCTCGAACCGGGCGCCGGCCGTGGGGGCGTTGATGCTGGCGAACTTCCCGCCATTCTCGCTGTTCGGCTGCCAGATCTTCGGCGGCGTATATTCGGTCATGGGGAGCCTTTCGCTGACACGGTTCGAGACGAAGCGGGAGACATTCCCGCTGCCTCCCGAACGGTTCAGCTTGCGTTTTGCTGCAATGCCGCATAGGGGGGCAGCACATCATGGCGCAGCGTGACGTCCCGCACTTCGGGAACCGGCGCCTTTTGAAGCTTCAAGCTATCCTATTCACGCAGGGTCGCATCTATCGAACCCTGCTGCGCGGCGCGCCCCGATCGGGCTGTCGCGCCGCTCCATATTGAAAGAACAATCATGTCATTCTTCTCCAAGCTTGGCCTTGCCAAGCCCATTCTTCGTGCGCTCGAAAAACAGGGCTACGACACCCCCACCCCCATCCAGCGCGAGGCCATTCCGCCGCTGCTGGAAGGCCGCGACCTCATGGGCATCGCCCAGACGGGAACGGGCAAGACCGCAGCCTTCTCGCTGCCTTCGATCCACAACCTGACCAAGGACGGCTTCACGCCGCGCCAGCCGGCAAGCTGCCGGATGCTGGTCCTCTCGCCGACCCGTGAGCTGGCCGCGCAGATCGCGACCAGCATGAAGGGGTATGCCGAGGGATCGGGCCTCAGGGTCAACGTCGTGTTCGGCGGCAAGCCGATCACCGCGCAGGCGCGCGGGATGGTCGGCGGGTGCGACGTGCTGGTGGCGACACCGGGGCGCTTGCTCGACCTTATCGACCGGCGTGCGCTGACGCTCCGCAACGTCGAGATCTTCGTGCTCGACGAGGCCGACCAGATGATGGATCTGGGCTTCATCAAGCCCTTGCAGCAGATCGCGCGAATGCTGCCGCAGCAGCGCCAGTCGCTGTTTTTCTCGGCGACCATGCCCAAGGCGATCGCCGACCTCGGCAAGCAGTTCATCACCAATCCCGTGAAGGTCGAAGTGACCCCGCAGGCCTCGACCGCCGAGCGGATCGACCAGCAGGTGACCTTCATCGACCAGCGCGAGAAGCAGGCGCTCCTGACGCTCAAGCTCGAGACGCTGCTGGGCAACGGCGAGATGGACCGCGCGCTCGTCTTCACGCGTACCAAGCATGGTGCCGACCGCGTCGTGCGATTCCTCGTCGGCGCGGGCATCGAGGCGGCCGCCATCCACGGCAACAAGAGCCAGGGACAGCGGACCGCGGCCCTCAACGCCTTTCGCGAGGGCAAGGTGCGGATCCTCGTCGCGACCGACATCGCCGCGCGCGGGATCGACGTCCCGGGGGTCAGCCATGTCTTCAACTTCGAGTTGCCCAATGTGCCCGAGCAATATGTTCACCGCATCGGCCGGACGGCGCGTGCAGGCCGCGAGGGGATCGCGATCAGCTTCTGTGCGCCTGACGAGAAGAGCTATCTGCGCGACATCGAACGGCTGACGGGCGTGAAGCTCGATCCCGCCAGGTTGCCCGAGAATTTCAACGAGCGCGCCGCTGCGCTGCCCAAGGCCGCGCCGCGTGGTGTCGGCAAGGGCGACTGGTCGCCGGCGGGTGAGGATCGCGGCGACGGCGTCAACAGCCGTCCGCCGCAGCATCGCCGCCCCAAGAAGACCGGCCCGCACGGCATCAAGCGTCGTGGCGGCCCGCGTCAGGACGAACAGCGTGGAACAGGCGATGAGCAGGGCGAACGCCGTAACGAGCGCGGCCCGCGTGGACCTCGGGGTCCGGGCGGACGCGGTGGTCCGGGTGGACCGCGCCGCGGGAACAAGCCCGCGCATGGCGGTCGTGGCGGTAGCGAAGGCTCGGGCGGCAAGAAGCGCGCGCCCGGTCGTGGGCCGCGTCAGCGCGGCCCGCGCACCGAACGCGGCTGACCGGAGGGCGCGTCGGACGCGATCGATCGCGGGGCGCGCCACTTTACTTTGGATTTACGCCATCTTGGCGTAGGGTATGGTCATGGACCGGGCGGGGGATGAGTCGCCGTCGCGCGAGAGCACGACGGCTGTTGAAGGCGGAGACGCCTCGGCGCCCCGTGCCCGCGCGCGCCCGGCCTCCGCCTCGAGCGAAGATACTTCAAGCGACGATACTGGCGAGAAGATGGGCGACATCGTTCGGCAATTGCCCGACGGGTTCGATGTCTCGACGCTCGTCTCGATCGCCGACGCGCTGCCGGTCATGCTCGCCTATTGCGACGCGGATCTGCGCTATCGCTTCGTCAACCGGCCGCTCGCCGAATGGATGGGCGTGTCGCGCGAAGAACTGATCGGCAAGTCGGTCGAAGACGTGATGGGCGCGGAGGATTTCGCACCGCGCCGCCACCTTTTCGAGCGCGCGATGGCGGGCGAGGCGCAATGGTTCGCGGCGGATTACAATCACGCCGAGCGCGGCCACCTGACGACGCAGGCCGACTATATTCCCAATCGCGGTGCCGACGGCACGGTCATGGGGCTGACGATCATCGTCCAGGACGTGACCGAGCAGCGGGTCGCCGGACAGGCGCTCTCGGAAAGCGAAGCCCGCTTCCGGCGCATCGCCGACAGCGCGCCGGTGCCCATCTGGGTGTCGCGGCTCGACGGCAAGCGCGAGTTCGTCAACCAGGCCTATGCGGCCTTCTTTGCCGCCGACAAGGAAGAGGCGGCGACCATCGGCTGGGAAGACCGGGTGCATCCCGAGGATGCCCAAGGCATGCACGATGCGCTGGTCGAAGGGCTCAAGAGCCGTGCCCCGTTCGAATTCGAAGCGCGCGCCAAGCGCCACGATAGCACGTATCGCTGGATGCAGGCGAACGTCCAGCCGCGCCGCAACGCCGACGGAGAGATCGTCGGCTATATCGGCACCGCCAATGACGTGACGCTGGCGAAGGAGGCCGAACAGGCCTTGCGCGCCACCGTGCAGGACCAGAAAGGCGAACTGCTGGCGAGCGAGGCGCGCTTCCGCGCCGTCTTCGACAGCCTCGACATGGTCAGCATCATGGATCTGGAGGGACGCTATCTGGAGATGAATGTCTCCGCGCAGGGCGTCATCGGACTGGAGGACGGTGCCTATCGAGGCCGTCGCTGCTGGGAGATGGAGCCCGTCTGCGCGAACCCGGAAAGTGTCGCGACACTGCGCGGCCTCGTCGAGGACGGCGCCAGGGGCGAGCATGGCAGCGCCGAGATCGACGTCGCGCTCAAGGGGCGCAAGGCCGTGCATATGATGTCGATCACCCCGGTCCCGGGGGCCGACGGCCTGCCCGCCTATCTCGTCGGCCAGGCGCGCGACGTCACCGCGCTCAAGTCGACGCAGGACCAGCTGCGCCAGGCCCAGAAGATGGAAGCGCTCGGGCAGCTGACGGGCGGAATCGCCCACGACTTCAACAATCTCCTGACCGTCGTGGTCGGCGGGCTCGATCTCATCTCCAAGCGGGTCGAGGACGAGAAACTGAAGCGCTATGCGGATAATGCCCTGTCGGCGGCGCAACGCGGGGCGCGGCTGACCGCGCAGCTGTTGACCTTCAGCCGCGTCCAGAAGCTCGAAGTGGGCGCCGTCGCGGTCGACGCCGTGATCTCGGAGATGAAGCCCCTGTTCGCCAATGCGATGGGCGGGCGGTTCCGGATCAAATGGGACATCAAGGATCGCGAAGAGACCATCCTCGCCGATACGACCCAGCTCGAGGTCGCGATGCTCAACCTCGCCATCAACGCGCGCGACGCGATGGGCGAGCGGGGAACGCTGACCGTCTCGACGCGGCGGGTGGAACTGTCAGGCGATGCCGAATTGTCGAGCGGCACCTATCTCGAACTGGCGATCTCCGACACGGGCGCGGGCATGCCGCCGCATGTGAAGGAACGCGTGTTCGAACCCTTTTTCACGACCAAGGAAGTGGGCAAGGGCACGGGGCTCGGGCTCTCGATGGTCTACGGCATGGTGCGCCAGTCGGGCGGTACGGCGCGGATCGACAGCGTCGAGGGCGAAGGCACGACGGTACGCCTGTTCTTCCAGCTGGCAGGTGCCGACCGGGACGTGGAGGATGCGGGCGCATCGACGCGCTCCTGCGTGCAGTCGATCGCCGGACGGCATATCCTCGTGATCGACGACGACGAGGATGTGCGCGGATTCGTCGAACAGACGCTCGAGGACATGGGAGCGTATGTGCGCGGCGCGGCCGACGGGACCGCCGGGCTGGCCGCCTATGCGGAGAAGCGTCCCGACGTCATCGTGCTCGATTATGCGATGCCGGGCCTGTCGGGCGCCGAGGTCGCGTCCGCGATCCTCGCCGAGCGACCGGGGCAGCCGATCCTGTTCATCTCGGGCTATTCCGAGACCGCCGCGATCCGCGCACTGGCGCCGCAAGCGCCCCTGCTGGCCAAACCCTTCTCGCCGAGCGATCTCGAAGCGGCGCTCTGCGCGCTAGTGGCGGACTAGCCTTCCGCACTCCTTCCAAACACCGCGCCTTTGGCAGTCTTTTGGATAAGCGAACCGACAGGTTCGTGCGTGCTTGCAGCGGGGCGAACCTTACGCCGCGGCGTCTCCGGCGCCGAGCAGTGCGAGCAGGTCCTCGAAGCTCTCCTTCACATTGACCTGCGTACCCGCGCCGAAGTTGAGGACGCAGCCGTGCTGGGCCTTGGTGAAGAACAGGAGGGTCGCGAGCTGGACGGCGACCTTGGAGCCGTCGCTGCGGTTGAGGACGACGAAGGCGTTATCGCCCGAACCCGTATCAGCCTGCATCACAAATTCCTTCTAGAGCGGCGCGCCGCGAGGCATTGAATCGTCAGCCCGCCTTGCGGCTCATGCCGACGACCATCTGGTTGGCGCGTTCGTAGGTGAGCGGGCGCCCGAAGAGATAGCCCTGGATGGTGTCGACGCCGAGGTCACGCATGCGCTCGAAATCCTCGGCCGTCTCGACGCCCTCGGCAGTCACGCTCATGCGGAACGACTTGGCGAGCTCGACGATCGACTTGATGATCGAGACATTCTCCTCGCGCGTGCCCGCTTCGCGAACGAAGCTGCCGTCGATCTTTAGTTTGTGGAAAACGGCCTTGTTGAGATAGCCGATCGAGGAATAGCCGGTGCCGAAATCGTCCAGCGCGATGCCGACGCCGAGCTGGCGCAGGCGCTGCATGATGTCGAGCGTGGCGGCATTGTTGCCGAGGAAGACGCCCTCGGTGACTTCTAGCTCGAGGCGATTGCCGGCGAGCTTGTGGCGCGCGAGCGACTGGCTGACGATCTGCGGCAGCGCGGGCATCTGGATCTGCTTGGGGCTGACGTTGACCGCAACGGTGATCGGCTCGGGCCAGGTCGCGGCCGTGCGGCACGCTTCCTCGATCACCCAGTTGCCGATGTCCATCATCAGGCCGCATTCCTCGGCGATGCCGATGAAGACGGGCGGCGGGACCATGCCGCGCTGCGGGTGGTTCCAGCGGATGAGCGCCTCGAAGCCGATGAGCTTCTGGTCTCGTGCCGACACGAGCGGCTGGTAGAGCAGCTGGAACTGCTTGGAGGCGATGGCGGCGCGCAGGTCGCTTTCGAGGCGCACGCGATCGTCCTGCTCGCTCTGCAACTCGGTCGAGAAATATTTGGCGACGCCGCGACCGGCATTCTTGGCTTCGTAGAGCGCAAGGTCGGCCTTGAGGATCAGATCGTCGACGGTCGCGCCGTCGATGGGGCCGAAGGCGCAGCCGATCGAGACGCCGATACGGATCTCGGTCTGGTCGATCATATAGGGCTCGCCGACCGACTGGATGATGGCGCGGCTCAAGGCCTCGACACCCTTTCGGCTTTGCGCGTCCTTGACGATGATCGCGAACTCGTCGCCGCCCATGCGACCGACGTAGCCGAGCTCGCCGACCTCGTCGACGAGGCGCTTGGCCACCGCCTGGAGGACGGCATCGCCCTTGGGGTGGCCGAAGGTGTCGTTGACGGGCTTGAAGCCGTCGAGATCGAGAAACATGATCGCGCAGGGCACGTTCGAGCTGGTCGCGGTGCGCAGCACTTCGCCCGCCAGCTGGCGCACGCGGCCGCGGTTGGGGAGGCCCGAGAGCACGTCGACATTGGCGAGGTGGGTCAGGCGTTCCTGCTGCTGGCGCACTTCGGTGATGTCGCTGCCGACGCCGCGATAGCCCGCGAACCGGCCCGCATGATCGATGATCGGATCGCCCGCGAGGCTGATCCAGCGCCCGCCGCGCGAGGTGTCGAGCTGCATTTCGAGGTTCTGGAAGGGCTGGTGCTCCTGAAGCACGTCGCCCAGCTCCTTGTGACCGCCGAGAAGACCCGGAAGCGAATTGCCGATGATGGCGGAGGAGGGGCGCCCGATGAGCGCGACCATGCGGCTGGAGAGGTAGGTGACGCGATTCTCGTCATCGACCTGCCACAGCCAGCCCACGCCGCGCTTCTCATATTCCTGCAGGAGCAGCGAGGCGCTTTCGGACTGCGAACCGACGTCGGCGTTGGTCTTCAACTGGTGGAAGGCCCAGCGCGCGACCGTCATGACCCCGCCCATCGCGACGCCGATGATGAAGACGATCGAGATCATGTTCTCGAACGGAACAGTGGCGCGGCCGATGAAGAGGTTCACGCACAGCGCGGTGACGAAGATGGTGATCCACGTGATCGCGGCAGTCGGCACGACGACGAGCCCGAGGGCCGCGACGCCGAGCCCCGAGATGATCGACGCGACGATGATCTGTGCGGCGCCGTCGAGACCCGAAAAGACCATCATCGGCAGGCTGAGCCACACGGCGGCGCGCGCGGCGACATCGGAAATCATCATCCAGTGCGGCACGCGGCGGCCCGATCGGCCGATATGGGTGATCGCCTGTCGACGCGCGAGCATCGTCATCATGGCGTTGAGGCCGACGATCGTGAGAATCCAGGCCGCCATCATGAGGAGGCTGACCGAGGAATGCATCGAAGCGGCGAAGAGAATCGCCGCGATGATGTTGGCGCCCGCAAAATAAGGGGCGAGCTGTGCGCGGCTGATCAACTGCACGTCACGGAGCGGCGTCGAGGCCTGATCGTCATGCACCGCCGAGGCCACGCCCAACGAGGCTCCGTCGGGCAATTTGGCGGAAATCATGCGTTTATAACGATCGGGGGCCTGATACATTTGGGCTTTCGCTCCTCGCTTGAACGAAGGAGCTTTAGGCCCAAGATAGTTATCAGCCGGTTAAGAGCGTGGTTAACTTTCCGTTTGTTCTGATCCGGTGGCCGCCGGTCCGCCGATCCCCAGGAGGTCGAGGTCCTGGGTGGTGATCGGGTGGTAGAGCGGCCGCGCGCGCGGATAGAGATCGGCGGCGATCGGCATGCCCCATTGTTCGTCCTCGGCCAGCGCGACGAACAGCGGGCGCACGAACTTGCGCCGCCCCTGCGTCGTCAGGAACTGCTCGAGCTTGGGAACGGCGGGATCGTATCGATTGGCGACCGCGAGCTTGAGCCACAGGAACAGGATTTCATTGTTGTTGGTGGCGTTGAATTTGAAGGCCTCGTCAAGCGCATCGAGCCGATCGGTCGACAGCTTGGTGTCGACCTTGCCGAGGAAGCGAAGGCGCTCGGCGGTGTTCCAGTCGTCCCACCCGAGCGTCGCGGGATCCGCGCCGCCATTGAAGCTGGTCACGGCGCCATCGACCTCCGCAAAGGCCTGGGCGGCGGGGGCGGCGTTGTTGGCGGGGAGGCCCGCTTCGTAGATCCATTCGTCGATCAGCATCGCCTCGGCGCGGCCTTCATCGCCGCCCAATAGCTGCGCATTGACCGCTTCCAGGAACATCGAGCTCGTGATCGGCTCGAAGGCATGATCGTCGAACCAGCTGCGCATGAAGGCGTCGAACCGCTCGCGGCCCACTTCCTTCTCAAGCGTGCGCAGGAAGGCGGCGCCCTTGTCGTAGGGAATGTCGGTGAACCCGTCGTCGGGGTGACGACCGGTGAGATCGACCGCGAGAATCTGGTCGCGTTCGTCGAGGTCGCCGAGCGCCGCATCGAGCGAATCCTGGCTGAGCGAGACCTGCTGCGCATAGGCTTCCTCGCCGTAGACTTCCTCGACGATGCGCTGCTCGGCATAGACGGTCATGCCCTCGTTGAGCCAGAAATCCGCCCAGGTCGCATTGGTGGCGAGGTTACCCGACCAGCTGTGCGCCAGCTCGTGCGCGATGAGGCTGGTCAGCGACTTGTCACCCGCGATGAACGTCGGGGTCAGGAAGGTCAGCGTGGGATTTTCCATGCCGCCGAAGGGGAAGCTCGGGGGCAGCACGATCATGTCGTAGCGCTCCCAGCGATAGGGACCGAACAGCTCTTCGGCAGAGGTGATCATCTGCTCGGTGTCGGCCAGTTCCGAAGCGGCGGCGGGAAGCGTCTCGGGTTCGGCCCAGACGCCGGTGCGAAGGCCGAGCGGCTCGAATTCGAGATTCCCGACCGCGATGGCGATGAGGTAGGGCGGGACCGACTTTTCCATAGCGAAGCGGAAGACGCGGTGGTCGGGGCCGTCGGGGATGGGGTCGCCCGCGCTCGGCGCGCTCATGACCGCGGTCAGGGGATTGGGGACGCGGATCCTCGCTTCCCAGGTCTGGCGGATGCCGGGGCTGTCCTGCGTCGGGATCCAGCTGCGGTTGAGGATCGACTGGCCCTGCGAAAAGAGGAAGGGATGCTCGCCGCCCGCGGTCTGCTCGGGGGTGAGGAACTGGAGTGCGTCGCCCTGCGGCGCGGCAGCATAGTCGATGACGATCTGTTCCGCGCCGTTCAGCTGGATGGTCAGCGGCTGGCCCAGTTCTTCGGTGCCTTCGCCAACCTCATAGTCGAGCGCAGTCCCGTCGGGCGCGGTGATCGAGGCGATCTCGAGGTCGCGCGTATCGAGGATGATTTCGGTGGCGTCGTCGGCAGCATCCACGTCGAGCGTCGCCGTGCCCGAGACCCGCTTGGTGTCGAAGTCGACGTCGAGGTCCAATGCGACATGATAGACGCGGGCCTCGAGCGGCTTGGCGAAGCTGTGAATATCCTTCGCGTCCTCGCGGTCGAGGATCGGGGCGATCTGCCGTTCGGGGCCCTCGCTCGTCGCCGGATCGTCGGCGGAACGGCAGCCGGCCAGCGTGAAAGCGAGCGCGAGAAAAGCGAAACGTAGCATGGATACTCCTGTCAGGCCGACGGCACCGCGGGCCGGTCCGTGCATTAGGTGCATTGGCAGACACGCGGGCGCCTGCCTATGGTGCGCGTTCGAAACGATCGGAGCAAGTCTTTGGGTGAAGAGCCTGTATCGCGGCTGAAGGAGGCCGAGCACGGCCCGCCGCGGCGTGGCGAGCGACAGCGTATGTCGGTCGAGCGGATGGCGCGCGACGCGGGCGATCTGGCGGCCGGCGGCGAGGGGCAGCAACGCCCGATCATCGAGGGCGTCGGCCTCGACCGGCCCTTCTTCTCCGACAAGAATCGCGCGTTCTGGATGCTGCAGTCGCTGGGCTGGGGCGGCTATCTGCTCGTTCGCTACCTGTCGGGCATCGTCAACAACATGGAACCCGGCATCTTCCTGTTCCACTGCGTGATCGCGACCGGCGCGGGCTATTCGCTGACGTTGCTGATGGCCGCGCTCTACAAATGGCTGATCACGATGCGCGCCCTGACGACCGCGCTCGTCAGCCTCGCCACCGTGGCGATCGTCGCGGCGCTCTACAGTTTCATCGAGGTCTGGAGCCTGACGACCTTCGTGCGGCCCGATCTGGACCTGCGCGGCTTCTCCTTCTTCGGCGCGATGATTCTCAATGTGGCGCTATTGGCGGCCTGGACCGCGCTCTATTTCGGGATCAACTATTACCTGCTGCTCGAGGAACAGATCGACCAGCGTCGGGCGCTCGAAGGGCAGGCGTCGGCGGCGCAGCTCGCGATGCTGCGTTACCAGCTCAACCCGCACTTCCTGTTCAACACGCTCAATTCGATCTCGACGCTGGTGCTGATCGAGGACCGCGAGCGCGCCAATGCGATGCTTGCGCGGCTCTCGAGTTTCCTGCGCTACACGCTCGCCAACGAGCCGACCGCGCGCGTGCCGCTGGCCAAGGAAATCGACACGATGAAGCTCTATCTCGACATCGAGAAGATGCGCTTCGAGGAGCGGCTGCGTCCGCACTTCCGGATCGATGCGGAGGCGGCGGGGGCATTGCTGCCATCGCTCATTCTCCAACCGCTGATCGAGAATGCGATCAAATATGCGGTGACGCCGTCCGAAGTGGGCGCCGATATCTGGATCGCGGCGGAACGCGAGGGCAACAGCGTCAAGATCACGGTGGCCGATTCCGGTGCGGACGGCGCGGTGATCACCCCCTCGCATTCGACGGGTGTGGGATTGGCCAACACGCGCGAGCGACTGGCGCAGGCCTATGGCGCCGCGCACGGTTTCGAAACCAAGACGAACACAAGCGGGGGTTTCAGCGTTGTCCTGCAAATACCTCTCGAGAGAAAGCCAGTCGAATGACCATCCGTACCCTGCTTGTCGACGACGAAAAGCTCGCCACCCAAGGCCTTCAGTTGCGTCTCGAGGCGCATGACGACGTCGAGGTCGTGGGCACGGCCGCCAACGGGCGCGAGGCGATCCGCCAGACCAAGACCTTGAAGCCGGATCTCGTCTTCCTCGACATCCAGATGCCGGGGTTCGACGGCTTTTCGGTGATTTCGGGGCTGATGGAAGTCGAACCGCCCTTGTTCGTCTTCGTGACGGCCTACAGCGAACATGCCGTCAAGGCGTTCGAGAGCAAGGCGGTCGACTATCTGGTGAAGCCTGTCGAAGAGGACAGGCTGGCCGAGACGCTCGACCGCGTGCGGCGGCGGCTGGCGGAAAAAGGCGCGGCGCGAAAGGCCGAGAAGCTCGAAGCCGCGCTTCACGAACATGCCCCCGAGGCCGCGAGCGAATTCGCGAGCACGGAGGGCGAGGGCGGCCCCGCTTCGAGCCGCTACGAGAGCGTCATCAATATCCGCGACCAGGGGCAGATCTTCCGCGTCAGCGTCGACGATATCGAGAAGATCGACGCGGCGGGCGACTATATGTGCATCCAGACGAGCGACAATACGCTCATCCTTCGCGAAACGATGAAGGATCTGGAAAAGCGGCTCGATCCGCGCATGTTCCAGCGCGTCCACCGCTCGACGATCGTGAACCTGGAAAAGGTCAAGCAGGTCAAGCCGCACACCAACGGCGAATGCTTCCTAGTGCTGGGATCGGACAATGAGGTGAAGGTTTCGCGCAGCTACCGCGACGTGGTCGCGCGCTTCGTCCACTAGGTCTCGAGCGCCGGATCGTCGCTGATCCTGCGGGTGAGGCGCGGCAGCATCATGGCCTGGAAGAGCGCGCGGGCGGCGAGGAAGATGGTGAAGCTCAGCCACAGCCCGCCGTTGCCGAGCGGCCATGTCAGCCAGAGCGCGAGCGCATAGACGAGCGTTCCGCCGATCATCGACATGAGCAGAGCGCGCGTCCAGCTGGCGCCGACGAAGACGCCATCGAAGATGAAGCTCGCCACGCCCGCGAAGGGAATGAGGACGAGCCACATCGCCTGCCGCTGGGCTTCCATCGCCACGAGCGGCGTGGCGGCAAAGCTGGCGACGACGGGGTCGGAGAGAAAACCGAAGGCGATCGACAGCATCGCGGCCACCGCAAGGCCGCGCCACAGGATCGCTTTCGTATAACGCACGAAGCCCACCCGGTCCTGGACGCCCGCCTGTTCGCCGTTGAGCACCTGCGCGGCATTCTCGAAGCCGTCGAGCAGCAGCGCGGAAAAGACGAACAGCTGGAAGATGATCGCGTTGGCGGCGAGCACCACCGCGCCGCGTTCGGCGCCGATGCGGGTCAGTGCCGCCATCGCGGCGACGAGGATGAGCGTGCGGAGGAATAGGTCGCGGTTGACCGACAGGAAGGGTAGCAGGCTGGCGCGCGAGACGATGCGCTGCTCGTTCGCCACATGGCGGAGGCGAGCGAACCCTCCGCCGCGCAGGACGAGAAAACCGACCAGCGCCAGTTTGGCATACTCCGCGATGAAGCTCGACCAGCCGATCCCGGCGATCCCGAAATCCATGCCGAGCACGAACCACAGGCCGAGGGCGACATTCAAGAGGTTGTAGGCGACTTCGATCACCAGCACTTCGGTCATGCGGCGCTGCCCGACCAGATAGCCGACGAGCGCGAGATTGAGCATGACGCCGGGCGCGGTCCAGTAGCGGATGCCGGCGTAGGTAGCGGCGGCCTCGTAGACCGCGCCGGTCGCACCCAGCGCCTGCAGGACGGCGGGAAGCAGGAAGGGGCGAAGCATCAGGAGGGCGGCGGCGATGGCGAGCCCGACCACCATGCCGCGCAGCAGCATCGCGGCCTGGGCGTCCTTGCCCTCGCGGGTGCCTGCCTGCGCGACGAGGCCGGTGGTGCCCGTCTTGAGAAAATTCATGACCGTGAAGAGCAGCGCGAACAGACGCGCCCCAACATCGACGGCGCCTTGCGTCGCGGCATCGTCCAGCCGCCCGACGATCCACACGTCGCCGATGCCGATCAGCGCGGTCGCGACATTGGTGAGCATCGCCGGAATGGCGATCGCCCAGATGGCGCGCGTGTCGAGGCTCCCCCGTTTCATCGCCGCCTGCTATGACGGGCGGGCACGGACAGGGGAAGCGAAATGGTTTCGTGCTACGGTTTGAAGGCGGGCGTCAGCGGCCGTTCGGACCTTCTATCTTGAACGTAACATTCTGGATGTGCGGCGCGCCGATCGGTCGGCCCGTCTCGTCGAGCGCCGGAGACCAGCGCGCACGGGTCCCGAAGCCCTTGCAGATCAGGTCGTCGAATTCGGGAAAGCCCGAGCTTTCGACGATCCTACACCATTCCGATTTTCCGTTCTCGTCGATCCAGACCAATGCCGCAGGCCGTGCGCCTTGCCCTTTTCGGCGCATCTTCGCCGGATAGTCACCGCCATCGAGGTCGATTTCGATCGGGCGGGCATCGACTGCCACCTTGGCGAAGTCCTGGTTCGTCACGCCGAAGTCGCGCTGCACGCTCTGGACACATCCTAGAATTGCCGCGCGCCCGCCCGCGAGCCCGGTCGTGTCGAAGTCCACGCCATGGTCGTCGGAATAATGGACGGTCAGCCGATCACCCGCCAGTTTCGTGGTTGAAATCGTCGCACGCTCTTCCGTTCTTTCAAGATACCGAGCATAGTCATGATCGCGCTGAAGGTTTTCGTCGTCGAACATCTCGGCTTGCGCGTATGTCGGGGCAGCCTCGCCCTCCGGCCGGTCCTCGGTGCGGCGGATGTACGGCTCCCAGCGCGTGGTGAAGCGAGCCTGATATTTGCGGCCGACCATTTCATTGATCGCGATGTCGGGGATCCACGATTCCTCCCCTGACGCCGTCGTGAGGTATGCCAGCTTCGGTTCCTTCGGTTCGCGCTCGTGCTGGACCATCACGGTTACAGTCTCGCCGTCGATCTGAGGCATCAGAACGAGCATCAGGTCGCGACCTTTTTCGCTAGTGTAATCGCGCGTCAGATAGCATTGATTCTGATATCGCGAGACCTGCCATTCACCGGCAGGAGAGGTCTGCATGACACCCGCGGGTGCGACTGTTGTGGCAAGGGTCAACGCTACGAAAAAACTCATGGTAAGGCCTCTACTTCATACAATTCGGCGCCGATGGGTTAGCAGAAATCTTTCCGAAAGTCTTCCGCTTCAGGCCCGCACCCGCCGTGTTCACGGCCAGCGGAAGGGTTTACCGGATTTCAGGATCGCCGGAATGGCGGTCGCCCAAATGGCGCGCGTGTCGAGGCTCCCCCGTTTCATCGCCGCCTGCTATGACGGGCGGGCACGAACAGGGGAAGCGAAATGGCACGGATCACGGGATTGGGCGGCGTCTTCATCAAGCGAGCCGACGTCGAGAAGACCACCGAATGGTATCGCGACAAACTCGGCATCGCGGGCGACTATGGCCCGATGTTCCGCTGGGCGGACGAGCCGCAGGACGACCCGTTCAGCCTCCTGTCGAGCTTCAAGGCCGACAGCGATTATCTCGACCCCAGCCCACACCCGTTCATGATCAATCTGCGGGTGGACGACTTGGACGCTTTTCAGAAGGAGCTGGAGTCGAAGGGCGTCGAGATCCTCGGGCGGCAGGACGAACCCTATGGCAAGTTCGCGTGGCTCATGGATCCCGATGGCGTGAAGATCGAACTGTGGGAGCAGATCGGTTCGGCGCCGGAGGCTTAGAGGGGCGACGTGCTGGTAACGGCCCTCCGTCGGATGGTCAGCGTCAGCCGTTGGTGGAATAGGCTCGGCACGGATGTCCGTTCCGAATCGCGTGCCGGAACGTAGCGCCCATCTTCGATCATCTTGCTGCAAAACTTCTCGTCAAAGTCCGCAAAGCCCGTCGGCAAGATCAGATGACATTCTTCCACGCCGCCTTCCGCATCAACCCGGACTAGCGCCTGAAGACGCATCGTCTGACCCTTCTGCACCTGTGATGGCAGCTCTTTGTACTCCACTCCATCGTCGAACAATCGCGGGGGGTAGAAGGGTAGGGCGGCAGGCTGCTCGATCCCAAGATCGGCGAGCACCGCCTTCTCGCATGTATCGAGCACCGATCGTAATTCGTCGATGTCGCCAATGTGGTAACGATGGATGAGGTCGTCCGAATATTGGATGTCGAGATGGTTGCCGGTCAGCTTGCCAGGGATGATCTCGCGCAACTGCTGCTCTTCGACGATCTCGAACCGGTATTGATCGCGCTGCTTTTCGGACATCCGCATCATTTTGCGCAGGCTGCGCTCGCGCTCGCGCTCACTCATCTCTTTTTCGGGCGCTAGATTGGTGGAAAAGCTGGTTTCGATTTGCGTGATGAAGCGGTCGCCCGGATATTCGTCCGTCGCCAGCATGAAGGGTTTGAACCGCTCGCCATCGGCCAGAATGACCCCCGACGCGTCATCGTAGCCGACAGGCCGCCCCGCTCGTGGACCATCGACGAGAATGGTCAGTCCTTCTCCGACGAGATCGGAATTGAAATGCACCTTCAGCGCGTGCGCGTCCGCAGCGGCGAAATTTCGCGACGCGATGTAATTATTCCCCTGTCGTTCCACGCGCCATGCCTCGGTCGGCTGGAAATCAACGGGCGCCGCCGCCAAAACGGCGGCGAAAATCGTTGCAAGCATGTACAGTCTCCTACCGAGCGAGACATAGTGTAGACGGCTCTTGGCGGGCGGCAAGCCTTAGGCAGCCACCCGCCGTGACCAAGGCCAGCGGAAGGGCTTGCCGGATTTGAGGACGCTTTTGCGGAAGAGGCGGCTGGCGAATTTGAGGATGATGGCGATCCAGAGCGCCTGCCAGGCGATGGCGAGGAGGTGCGGCCAGAGCGTCTCGACCTCGGCGGCGCGCGCGATCATCGCGAAGGGGCTGGTCAGGGGGAAGATGGCGGTGGCGATGGCTTCGCGTCCGTAGGGATCGCCGACGCCCAGCTGCGCGGCGAAGAAGATCAGCACCTGGATCATCGTCACGGGCATGGAGAGCGTCTGCACCTCGCGCACCGTGCCCGCCTGCGCGCCGATGCCGAGGAAGGCGCCGCCGATGAGGAGATAGCTCATCGTGAAATAGACGAGGCAGAAGCCGAGGAAGGCGGGCCAGCCGACTGCCGGGGCGGGCGGGACGGCGGCGAGGCCGTCGGAGGCGAAGATCAGGAAGGCGAGGACCGCGGTGCCGATCCACACCATGATGCCCGTGAGGCTGATCGCGAGCATGGCGAAGAGCTTGCCGATGAAGATGGCGTCGACGGGAACGGCGCTGGCGAGGACCTCGATGGCCTTGTTGCCCTTTTCCTCCAGCATCTGGCTCAGGAGCATGCCGGCGAGCAGGATGGTGAGGAAGAAGAGCAATAGCTGCCCCGCGCGCGCCGTGAGCGTGCGGGTGTTGGCGATGCTCGAGGCCGACGTGCCGATGGCGTTCACAGTGAGCGGCGGGCCGGTGGGCGGCTCGCCGATGAGCGCGTCGCGCCGGGCAAGGTCGATGAAGGCTTCGAGCTGGCCGCGAATGGCATAGGTGGCCGCCCCGCTCCCCGTCAGGACGGGGGTGTCGAGCCCGCCTTCGAGTACGCCGGTGTAGGGCTTGTCGGTGCGATCCAGCAGTTCGGCGCGCTGGGCGTCGGGATCGAGGCCGGGGGCGATGCGGACGAGGGTGACGAAATCGTTGCCGAGCGGTGCGAGCCGCTCGCGTGCGGTCACGAGCGCGTTGAATTCCGGTTCGTCGGCGATGACGGCGAGCCTGCGTTCGTTATCCTCCTGCGCGATCTGGCTGCCGACGCCGCCGAACATGACGCCGAGCGCGACCGGGAACAGCGGCCCCAGAAGGAAGAAGAGAAATGTCTTCGACAGGACGGTCGCGCGATAGTCGCGGCGGCCGATGACGAAGGCAGCGCGGAGTAATTCCCTCATGCTTTCATTTCCTTGGCCGCAGCCTCGCCCGCGATGGCGACGAATGCGTCGTGGAGGCCCGGGCGTTCGATCGAGAGCGTGTCGATGCCCGCTCCATGTTCGATGAGGCTGGCGAGCAGGGGTTCGGGGCCCGCGGGCGGCAATTCGAAGCGGAATTCCGTTCCGCCGACATGCGCGCCCTGGGGCAAATCGGCGCGCCACGGGCCATCGGGGGTGCGGGTGCGCAGGTGGACGATCGGCGCGAGACGGCTGCGCGCTTCCTCCACCAGCCCCTCGAAGGCGATGCGGCCCTTGGCGATGATCGCGACCTTTTCGCACAATCGCTCGGCATGCGCGATGACATGGGTCGAGAAGATGACCGTCGCGCCGTTCGCGGCCTGCTCGCGGATCAATGCCTCGAGCTTGCCCTGGTTGATGGCGTCGAGACCCGAGAAGGGTTCGTCGAGCACCACGAGACGCGGGCGGTGGACGATGGTGCCGAGAAGCTGGACGGTCTGCGCCATGCCCTTGGACAGCGAGCGGATCGGCTTGTCGGTCCAGTCTTCGAGCCCCGCATCGGCGAGCAGTCCGACCGCGCGCTCGCGGCCTGTCCGCTCTGGCAGACCGCGCAGGGCGCCCATGAAGGCGATGCCGTCGCGCGCCGTCATGGCGGGATAGAGGCCGCGTTCTTCGGGCAGGTAGCCGACGTCGTGCGCGGCCTTCAAAGGCTGGCGATGGCCGAGCAAATGGCGCTCGCCTTCGTCGGGGTCGATGATGCCGAGGAGCATGCGCAGCGTCGTCGTCTTGCCCGCGCCGTTGGGGCCGAGGAAGCCGTAGATCGAGCCGGTGGGTACCGACAGGCTGGCGCCATCGACCGCCCGCGTGCCGTCGAAGGTCTTGACCAGATTGTCGGCCTCGGCGGCAAAGGCGCTGTCGCTCATGGCTACAAGTGGTAGAAGCCCAGCCGTTAATGGCAAGCATCGAGACCAGAATTGCCGAAGAGGCGCGCGCGCTGGGGTTCGCGGCGTGCGGCTTCGCGCCCGCCGACGCGGCGGATGCGGCGGGCGAGCGCCTGCTCGACTGGCTGGCCGAAGGGCGGCACGGCGAAATGGGCTGGATAGAGACGCGCAAGCACCACCGCGTGGGGGTCAACGCGCTCTGGCCCGACGCCAAGTCGGTAATCGCGCTGGGGATGAGCTATGCGCCCGCGAGCGATCCGCGCGCATTGGAAGACGAGCCGCAGGTCGGGCGGATCAGCGTCTATGCTCAAGGCGCGGACTATCACAAGGTGGTGAAGCAGAAGCTCAAGGCGCTGGCCCGCTGGCTGGTCGCCGAGGAGCCGTGCGAGGTGAAGGTGTTCGTCGATACCGCGCCGGTGATGGAAAAGCCGCTCGCCGCGGCGGCAGGGATCGGCTGGCAGGGCAAGCACACCAATCTGCTCAACCGCGAGGACGGCAACTGGCTGTTCCTCGGGATCATCTATACCACGCTCGACCTCGAGCCTTCGGGCGCGGCAAGCGCGCATTGCGGAAGCTGCACGGCCTGCATCGCCGCCTGCCCGACGGGGGCGATCACCGCGCCGGGCCAGCTCGATGCGCGTCGATGCATCTCCTATCTGACCATCGAACATTCGGGGCCGATCCCGCACGAATTTCGCGCGGCGATGGGCAACCGAATTTATGGCTGCGACGATTGTCTGGCGGTCTGTCCATGGAACCGCTTCGCCGATGCGGCGCGGGCGAATGCGAAATTCGCGGCGCGCGCCGAACTGGTGGCGCCCAAGCTCGCCGACCTTTTGCAACTCGACGATCCGGCGTTTCGCGCGATGTTCTCAGGCTCGCCGATCAAGCGCGTGGGGCGAAACCGCTTCGTGCGCAACTGCCTGATCGCGGCGGGCAACAGCGGTGAGGCGGCGCTGCGGCAATGGGTCGAACCGCTCGCGGACGACCCCGATCCGGTCGTCGCCGAGGCGGCGGACTGGGCGTTGGCGCGCCTCTAGCGCGCGCGCTCGACCGCGGCGATACAGGCTTCGCGATCGACATCGCGCCCGTAGCTGTCGCGCGCATCCACATGGGTGACGCTTGCCCCGCCTTCGGTGGGATAGACGTAGGCATCGAGAATGCAGGACGGGGCGCGATACTGGAGCATGAGCCCGTCGCCTTCGCGGACCTGGAGCACGGGCGTGCCGAAGCGAGTCAGGACGGCGGCCGAACTGAGGCCCAGGAGGCTGCCCGTCGTCTGCACGGCGGCGGCGGCGGGTGGCGCCATCGTCGAAGGACGCTGCGCCTCGGTCGAGGAGCAGGCGGCGATCGCAAGGGCGAGCAGGGCGAGGGAGAGGGATTTCACGAAGAGGTGCGCTTTCGAGATGGGCAGGGTCGGCCCCACCCTAGGCAAGGCCGGTCGCCACGCCAATCTCCGACGGGCGTATTTGCGCAACCGTCGGTCATGCACAGCCGCGACGCATGGCGCCGATTTAAGGCACCTGCTCCGGTCGCGGCATCGGCGGCGCGGCTTGCCTTTGCGTGGACTGCAACCTAGGGCGCGCTCCAACATTCTGTTTTGACAGTGCTTTGAGGCCTTCATCCATGACCGACACGCGTTATTCCGTTCTTGCCATCGGCAATGCCATCGTCGACGTGATCGCCGACGCGACCGACGAGTTCCTCGAGGAGCAGGATCTCGACAAGGGGTCGATGCGGCTGATCGACGAGGCAGAGGCAGAGCGACTATATGGCCTGATGGGGTCGGCGCGCGAGGTGTCGGGCGGGTCGGCGGGCAACACCGCCGCGGGGCTCGCCGCACTGGACGTGAAGACGGGCTTCATCGGCCAGGTCGCCGACGACCAGTTGGGCGAGATCTACAAGCATGACATCGAAGCGGCGGGCGTGGACTTCATCGTGCCGCCCTCCAGCGATGTCGGTGTCGCGACCGCGCGCTGCCTCATTCTCGTCACGCCGGATGCGCAACGGACCATGAACACCTTCCTCGGCGCGGCGCAGGAACTGCCGCCGCAGGCCATCGACGAGGCGACCATCGCGTCTGCCGAGATTCTGTATCTCGAAGGCTATCTTTGGGACCCGCCCGGCGCCATCGAGGCGATGAGCAAGGCGATCGATTTCGCCAAGAATGCCGGGCGCAAGGTCGCCTTCACGCTGTCGGACACCTTCTGCGTCGAGCGTCATCGCGGCGAATTCATGGACCTTCTCGACAACGGCCGGATCGATATCCTCTTCGCCAACGAGGAAGAGATCAAGGCGCTGGCGGAAGAGGGGATCGACGAATCGATCGACGCCATTGCCGCCAAAGTGCCGCTGCTCGTGGTCACGCGTTCGGAAAAGGGCGCGATCGCGATGGAAGACGGCTACCGCGCCCGTGTCGGCGCCCAGCCGATCAAGCAGCTTGTCGACACGACGGGAGCGGGCGATCTGTTCGCCGCAGGTTTTCTCGCCGGGCAGGCCAAGGGTCTCGATACCGAAGCTTCGCTCCGCCTCGGCGCCGTTGCGGCCGCCGAGGTCATCCAGCATTATGGTGCGCGCCCCGAGGAAGACCTCCGCGCGCTCGCCTCGAAGGTCCTCTCCTCCTAGACCGGCGGGGTGCGCGGCGGATCGAGCGGATCGCGCTCGTCCACGCCCGGGATGGCAGGCTCGATATCGTGGATTTCGGGCTCGTGGATGACCATCCGGCCCTGACCGAGGTGGCTGTGGCGATAGCCGTAGGCGAAGTAGATCACGAGGCCGATCGCCGACCATGCGGGTAGCACCAGCATCGCCTCCAGTGGCAGGTTCAGGAACAGGAACGCGCAGCCGAACACGGTCGCGGGACCGACGAGCCACAGCGCGGGCGTGCGGAAGCTGCGTTTGCGCGTCGGCTCGGCACGGCGCAGCAGCATCACGGCGATCGCGACCATTAGGAAGGCATAGAGCGTTCCCGCATTGGCGATATCCGCCAGCTGGCCCACCGGCAGGAAAGCGGCGCCGATGGCGACGACGAGGCCGGTCAGCGCGGTGACGACGTGCGGCGTCTTCCACTTGGGATGGATCTTTGACAGGAACCCCGGCAGCAGGCCGTCGCGGCTCATCACGAAGAAGATGCGCGTCTGCGCGAACAGCAGCACCAGAATGACCGACGGCAGCGCGAGGAAGGCCGCGATGCCGAGCGCGTTGCCGATGCCCGAGAAACCGATCTGGCGAAGGACGTGCGCGAGCGCTTCGTCCGAGCAGACGAGGGCGGCGGCGTGCTGGGGTAGCGCGCATTGGCGGGCGAGTTCTTCGGAACCGGCGGGGAAGGGAACGCCATCGGGACCCATGATCGGCTGCCCGCCGATCGTCCCGATCGCCCCCGCCGCGACGAGCACGTAGAAGATCGTGCAGATGAGCAGCGAGCCGACCAAGCCGATCGGCACGTTGCGCTGCGGATTCTTGGTCTCCTCCGCGGCGGTCGAGACGGCATCGAAGCCCACATAGGCGAAGAAGATCGTCGCGGCCGCGCCGACGGCGCCCACCCCCGAGCCGAACCCGCCGAAGACCCCGGCGGGCAGGAAGGGATTGAACTGCGCCATCTCGACCTGCGGGATCGTAAGGATGATGAAGGCGGTCAGCGCGGTCACCTTGATGAACACCAGGACCGCATTGACCTTGGCGCTTTCCGAGGTGCCGACCATCAGGAGCGCGGTAACCATCAGCGCGATCACCAGTGCGGGCAGGTTGATCAGCCCGCCTTCGGCCCCGCCGAGCGCGAGCGGCCCCGCCGCCAGCCAGGGCGGCAGCGTGATTCCGAGGAACTGGTCGAGGATGGTCCCGGCGAAATAGCCCGACCAGCCGACCGAAACGGCGCTCGCCGCGATCGCATATTCGAGAACCAGGGCCCAGCCGACCGTCCAGGCGAGCAGCTCGCCCATGACCGAATAGGTGTAGGTGTAGGCCGACCCCGCGACCGGGACCATCGAGGCGATCTCGGCATAGCAGAGCGCGGCCACGACGCAGACGAGGCCCGCGATGATGAAGGCGAGCATGAGGCCGGGACCGGCCTTCTGCGCGCCTGCGCTGGTGAGGACGAAGATACCGGTGCCGATGATGCAGCCGACCCCGAAGAGGGTGAGCTGGAGCGCACCCAGCGAGCGGTGCAGTGATTTTTCTTCGGCGGCGGCGAGAATGGCGTCGAGCGACTTTACGCGGGCAAATTTCATAGGGCCCACAAAACTCCGCCCGCGCCGCCCGGGATTGGGCGGCGGGAGCGGGGTGATTTTACGACGCTTTTACTCCGGCGGAAGCGCAAAAATGCGTGCGGTGAATTTTTAGCCGAGCAGCCCCGGGAAGAGGCCGAACAGCAACACCAGGAACACCGCGATTGGGCAGACCCACGCGACGAGGAAACGCCACAGCGCGAGCGTGCCACCGCTAAGGCCGGTCTGCTGCTGGACGAGCTTACGGTCCGCGCGCCAACCCACGAAGATGGCGAGGAACATGACGCCCAGGGGCAGCATGATCTTGCCGGTGAACCCGTCGATCGTGTCGAGGATGTCGGTCTCCGCAAAGATCGACCAGAAGCCCAGGGGGCGGACGTCGGACAGGACGTTGTACCCGAGTAGCGAGAGCACCCCGAGAACGAAGGCGCCAAGCGCGAACAGCGTCGAGGAGGTCGCGCGCGACAGGCGCATCTCGCCCTTCCCGAAAGCGGTCGGCACTTCCAAGAGCGAGATCGAACTGGTCAGCGCGGCGACGAAGATGAGCAGGAAGAAGAGGAAGCCGATGAGCGCGCCCGCGGGCATCGTCTGGAAGGCGACGGGGAGCGCCTGGAAGACGAGCGTCGGCCCGCCCGCCGGGTCGAGCCCCGCCGCGAAGACGATCGGGAAGATCATCAGGCCGGCGAGCAGCGCGACCATCGTGTCGGCGAAGGCGATGGTGACCGACATGCCGCCGATCTTGCCTGACTGCTTGAGATAGCTGCCGTAGGTGACCAGCGCCGCAACGCCGAGCGAGAGCGAGAAGAGCGCCTGCCCGAGCGCCGAGTTGATGACCTGCGGGGTCAGCTTCGACCAGTCGGGGGTGAAGAGAAAGGCCGCCGCTTCGCTGAATTCGCCCGTGGCGGCGCCGTAGAGGACGATCCCCAGGAGGATGACGAAGAACATCGGCATGAGAACGGTCGCGGCTTTCTCGATGCCTCCCGCAACGCCCTTATGCACGAACCACCAGGTCGCGAACATGAAGCCGGCGTGGAGCGCCAGCAGCAGCTGCCAGTTGCCGAGAAGCGCACCGAGGCGCGACTGGATCTGGTCGACACTCTCGCCCACGAACGCACCGCCGAACGGGTCGCCCCGCCCGATGGCGTTGACGAGCTCGATGCCCATCACGCCGGCGTAGTAGAGCACCCAGCCCGCAACCACGCTGTAGAAGGACAGGATCAGGAAGGCCGCGATCGCGCCCAGCGTGCCGACGCCCGACCAGGCGGTCGAGACATTGGAGCGGCGCGCGACGTCGCGGATCGAGCCGATGGCATCGGTCTGGCCGGTCTTGCCGATGAAGATTTCCGCCAGCACCAGCGGCAGCCCCAGAAGCGCGACGAAGGCGATGTAGACGATGACGAAGGCGCCGCCTCCGCTTTCCCCCGCCAGCGTCGGGAAGCGCCAGATGTTGCCGAGGCCGACCGCCGCTCCGACCGCTGCGAGAATGAACGCGCTGCGGCTGGACCAGCCTTCCTTCGCGGTTGCGCTGCCCTGTGCTGCGGTGCCTGCCATCGAAAACCCCTCCCGAGAAAATTCACTTATCGTTGGGGGCCATGGCTTAAAGGATGACGGTCACTTTACAAGCGTCCGGCGGAGTTTTGGCCCAAACCTGTCGCTATTTGGCCAGCATCGGCCCGAGAGGTTCGCCCCCGAAGAGGTGGACGTGCAGGTGACCGACCTCCTGACCCGCGCGCCGGCCGATGTTGGCGAGCAGCCGGTAGCCCTGCTCCTGCATGCCGCGATCGCGCGCGACCTTTCCGACGAGGCGCACGAAGTCGAGGATCTCGGCATCGGAAGCCTTGGCGCTGAAGTCGTCCCAGCTGACGTATCGCCCTTTGGGAATGACGAGGATGTGCAGCGAGGCGAGCGGATTGATGTCGTGAAAAGCGAGACTGTGCTCGCTCTCCGCTTCCTTGTGGCACGGCAGTTCCTCGCGCAGGATTTTCGCGAAGACATTCTCGTCGTCGTAAGATTGCGTGGCGTCGATGGCCATGGGACCCCTATTCCTCCAAAGCGCTGCTCTCCCCTTGACCCATGGGGCAGGGCGGTTCAGGTGGCAAGCCATGAGCGACGATGCCCCCGAAAGCCTGATTCCGTATGACGAGATCGTGCAGGAAGCGCTGCGCGCGGTGGTCGGGCGGGTGCTGTCGAGCGTCGAGGCGGACGGCGCGCTGCCCGGCGGCCACCATTTCTACATCACCTTTCGCACCCGGCATCCCGACGTCGATATTCCCGCGCATCTGATCGAGCGCTTCCCCGAGGAAATGACGATCGTGATCCAGCATCGCTTCTGGGATCTCGCGGTCGACGATCGGGGCTTCCAGGTGGGGCTAAGCTTCGGCGGGGTTCCCTCGACGTTGCGCGTGCCTTTCGCGGCGGTCACCGATTTCGTCGATCCGGCGGTCGAATTCAGCCTCAAGTTCCAGGCCGCCGAGGCCGGGGACGAGGACGAGGACGAGACGGCGGCGGCGGCGGCGGCACCCGATGCCCCCAAGGCCGAACCGATCGAGGACGGCTCGAACGTCGTGGCCGTGGATTTCACCAAGAAGAAGTAGGCGCGGGCCTCAGGCGACGTTGCGCAGCGCGGCGTAGATCTGATGCGCGGTCGCGGGTTTCTGCACGAGCGGAACATCGGGATAGGTACGGCGGAGACGACGCGCGTCGGCATGGCCCGAAAAGAAGATGAACGGGTTGCCGCGCTCGCGGGCGATTTCGGCGGCGGGAAACACTTCCTCGCCTTGAAGATCGATGTCGAAGACGGCCGCGTCATAATCGGCAGTGCGGGCAAGGACCATCGCATCGTCGAGCGTCCCGGCGACGCCGGCAACTTCGACGCCTTCGTCGGCAAGGCCCTGCTCGAGATCCATCATGATGAGCGCTTCGTCCTCGACGAGGATGACCCTGAACGGCTGTGCGGAACCCATCACTCTATTCCTTCCCGACATCGAACACGAGCGTGACGTCGCATCTCCCGCTGTCGTCATTCCACTTCACATGGCCGCCAAGCTGGCTCGCGCATCTCTCGATAAGATTTCGGCTGAAAGTAAATTCCTGATCGGGCGGCACGTCAAGGCCCTGACCTTCGGGCCCTTCTTCCGTCCATCTCAGGTGCGCGGTGACCCTTTGTGCCTCGCCCTCGTGAACCGTCGTCGACGACCAGTTCACCGAAACGCGTCCTTCCTCGCCCGACCAGGCACCATGCTTGGCTGCATTCATCGCCAATTCGTGGAGAATCAGCGTCAGCGGCGTGATGGCCCGATCCGAGACGTGGAGCGGAGCGCCCTCGATCGTCAGCCGCTCGTCCAGCGGATCGTGGGGTTCGAGCACCGAGCGCACGAGAGTCGATAGCGGAAGGCTCTTGTCCTCGACATGTTCGACGCCCTTCATGTGCGAAGAGGCGAGCGCGGAGATACGGGCCTGTGCGTCTTGGAGCATCTCGTCCTTCGACGCGGTTTTCCGTGCAGAGATCGACAGGCCTGCCTGAACGACTGCGAAGAGGTTACGGACGCGATGGCGCAATTCGCGATTGAGCAGTTCGAGCCGTCCGCGCTCGAACTCGAGCGCGGCCTCATGCGCTTTCTGGGTGCTGATATCCGATCCCGACGCCACGATCTCCACCACCTCGCCCGCTTCATCGAAGATCGGACCGACGTGGAGGAGGACCGGGAGCGTCGCACCGCCTGCGATCTGTGCCACGGTTTCACGGCGTGTGGCGAGGCCGCGACGCGCATTCTCGATATCCTCGCGCATCTGGTCACTGACGGCGGGATCGTAATTCCACCAGAAGGTTTCCCAGAAGGGCTCGTTCCAGACGTCGCCGAGCTGGAGGCCCGCAATGCGCAACGCGGCATCGTCCGTCGAGCGCAAACGCCCCTCGAGGTCGAGGACCGCAACGAATGCGACGAGCTGATTGATCAGCGCTCGAAGCCGAGCATCGGTGCGGATCGTTTCTTGGTCCATTGATGGCCGGTTTCCGTGAGCGACGATCACAGGCCAATCCACGTGTCACCCGCAAGTTTCATGCTTTGCGACGAAACGAAATCCTCAGCCGCGTCCGCGCGTCCCCGTGCGGCCTTCCTTGTAGGTCTTTTCCAGATAATCGATGATCTTGCCGGCGACGTCGATCCCCGTCGATTTCTCGAGACCCTCGAGACCCGGCGACGAGTTCACTTCCATTACCACCGGGCCCTGGCTGCCGCGCAGCAAATCGACGCCGCACACGCGCAGCCCCATGGCCTTGGCGGCGAGGGTGGCCGTCTTGCGCTCGATGGCGGTGATCTTGACGGGCTCGGCGGTGCCGCCGCGATGGAGGTTCGATCGGAAGTCGCCGTCCTTCCCGGTGCGTTTCATCGCCGCGACGACTTTCTCGCCGATGACGAAGCAGCGGATGTCGGAGCCGCCGGCTTCCTTGATGAACTGCTGGGTGAGGATGTTGGAGCCGACGCCCGAGAAGGCCTGGATGATCGATTCGGCGGCTTTTTGCGTTTCGCCGAGCACGACGCCGATGCCCTGCGTGCCTTCCAGGAGCTTGATGACGACCGGCGCGCCGCCCGCCATCTCGATGATTTCTTCCGCGCGGCTGGTCTGGTGCGCGAAGACGGTGACCGGAAGACCCACGCCCTTGCGCGCGAGCAGCTGCATCGAGCGCAGCTTGTCGCGGCTGCGGCTGATGGCGACGCTCTCGTTCAGTGGGAAGGTGCCCATCATCTCGAACTGGCGCAGCACGGCGGTGCCGTAGAACGTGACGCTCGCCCCGATGCGCGGGATGACCGCGTCATATTTCGGAAGCTCCTCGCCCTTGTACTTGATGGTCGGCTTGTTTGAGGTGATGTTGATGTAGCAGCGCAGGTGATCGATCACGTCGATATCGTGCCCGCGTTCCTTGGCCGCCTCGACCAGCCGTTTATGCGAGTAGAGATTGGCGTTGCGGCAGGTGAGGGCGATCTTCATTCGTCTTCCTTCGTTGCGTCTAGGTCGGGCCTGGTGAGAAAGGATTTCGCGGGGTCAACGAGCCAGCGCTTGCGAAGTGCCTGCCGCCCGATCAGCAAGCGGAAACCCATTTCATCGCGGTTGGTGAGCGTGAGTTCGATGGGATAGCGCTGCTCGCCCATCTCGAGCTCCGTCTCGATGACGAAGCGCTTCTGCCGCATGCCGTTGGAACTGGTGACCTCGCGCATGTCGAGCAGCCGGGCCACGCAGGCGATCTCGCTGTCGTCGCCCTGCAGGGGGTGAAGGAAGAAGGAGAGATGCTCGATCCCCTCGTTGCGATAATGGTGCACTTTCCAGGCATGGATCGCGCTGGTCTTGGCGCCGGTGTCGATCTTGGCCTTGATGGCAGGCACGCCGAGGCCGGGGAGCGAAACCCATTCGCGCCAGCCGACCGTCCCCTGTTTCATTGCGTTCCCCTCGACAGTTGAAGCCAGCCCTCTTAGGCAGGCGCGCAATTGTCAATTCCCCAGCGACGAGGACAGGTAAAGTGAGCGATACCCGCACCGAAAGCGATTCCATCGGCAACATCGAAGTGGCGAGCGACGCCTATTGGGGTGCGCAGACGCAGCGCAGCCTGACGAACTTCCCGTTCGATGCGCGCGAGCGGATGCCGATCGGCATCGTCCATGCACAGGCGATCGTGAAGCAGGCGGCGGCGCGGGTGAATCGCAAGCATGGCCTCGACGGCAAGCTCGCCGATGCGATGGAAGCGGCGGCGGAAGCGGTGATCGCGGGCAAGCATGACGACCAGTTCCCGCTGACCATCTGGCAGACGGGCTCGGGCACCCAGACCAACATGAATGTCAACGAGGTGATCGCGGGCATCGCCAACGAGCAGCTTGCCGGCACGCGCGGCGGCAAGGAGCCGGTGCATCCCAACGATCATGTCAACAAGTCGCAGTCGTCGAACGACAGCTTCCCGACCGCGTTGCACGTGTCGGCGGTGCTGGCGACCGAGCAGCAGCTCTTTCCCGCGCTCGAGCGGCTGACGGACGCGCTGAAAGCGAAGGCGGAGGCGTTCGACCATATCGTCAAGATCGGGCGTACGCACACGCAGGACGCGACGCCGCTCACTTTGGGACAGGAATTCTCGGGCTACGTCGCGCAGCTCATCAGCGCGAAGAAGCGCCTTGAAGGCGCGATGGACGGCAGCCTGCGCAAGCTCGCCATCGGCGGCACCGCAGTCGGGACCGGCCTCAACGCCCCTGACAATTGGGAAACCGACATGGTCGAGGCGATCAGTGACATCGCCGGTTCGCGCTTCCACTCGGCGCCCAACAAGTTCGAGCAGCTCGCGGCGAAGGACGGGCTCGTCTTCTTCCACGGCGGGCTGAACGCGCTGGCCGTCGCATTGAACAAGATCGCCAACGATCTGCGCTTCCTCGCTTCGGGGCCGCGTTCGGGCCTCGGCGAAATCAGCCTGACGGCGAACGAGCCGGGCAGCTCGATCATGCCGGGCAAGGTCAATCCCACGCAATGCGAGAGCCTGACGATGGTCGCGGCACAGGTGATGGGCAATCAGACCGCGGTCACGGTAGGCGGCGCGCAGGGCCATTTCGAACTCAACGTCTTCATGCCGCTGATCGGCGCCAACGTGCTGCGCTCGATCGACCTGATGGCGGTCGGCATGACGAGCTTCGCCGAGCGCGCGGTGGAGGGAATCGAGGCCAACGAGGACCGCATCAAGGAGCTGGTCGACCGTTCGCTCATGCTCGTGACCGCGCTCGCGCCCGAGATCGGCTACGACAACGCTGCCGCCATCGCGAAGCACGCGCACAAGAAGGGCCAGACGCTGAAGGAAGCGGGGCTGGAACTAGGGTTGGTCGACGAAGAGACGTTCGACCGGCTGGTCCGGCCCGAGACGATGGTCGGACGCTAGAAGGGCAGCGGGAAGGGCCCGCCCGCCTGCCAGTCGAGGACCGACTGCTGCGGTGCGATCAGCATCAGCGTCGAGAAGAAGAGGTTGTTGCGGATCGCTAGTCCGGCGGCGACCTCGAAGACGACGAGCATCGCGACGCTCGCCCAGACGGGCGCCTTGCGCGCGAACCAGAAGCCCAGCGCCATCATGGCGAGGTCGCTCATCGAGTTGAGCACGCTGTCGCCATAATAGCCGACCTCGATCGTGACCGAGCGATAGCGCTCGAGCACCCATGGCGAGTTCTCGACGATCTCCCAGAGCCCCTCGACGATCACGGCGGCGACGAACCGTTTCTCGACGCTCGCGCGGCGCCAGACGAGGTGGAGCAGGCCGTACAGGAGCACGCCGTGCAGCACGTGGCTGAGCGAATACCAGTCGGCGAGCATCTGGCTGGTCGTGGGACCCGAGGCACCGGGCGCCCAGAGCTCGATCCGCCCGCAGGTGCAGATGGCGGGCTGGCCCATGAGGAGAAGCGTGAGCGCGGTGAGGCCCGCCAGCGCGAGCGCGACGAGCGGCATGGGAATGGCGAGCGGTTTCATCGCTGCGATGGCTAGCGCGGTTGCCGACGAGCGCCTAGCATTTTGCGACACAGCAGGAGGGCATCATGCGGACAGCGAAACTCGGGGCGATCATGACGGGGACGGCAATCCTCTCGGCTTGCAGTTCGGGTGGTGGCTCGCCCGCCGTGCCGGCCGCATCGACCAGCGCGATCGCGTCGATGAGTGCGGCGTCCTACGTCGACCTGGCGGCTTCGGCGGCGCTCTATGCGGTCGAGGCGGCGAAGCTGGCGGAAACGCGGGCGCGGGACCGCGACATCCGCGATCTGGCGCGGCTGCAGGGGCAGGCGGGGACGGCGATCAGCGGGCAGCTTGCCTTTGCGGGGCCGCGGGTCAATGCGGTGCCCGACAATGTGCTGACCGCCGAGCATCAGGCGATGCTCGATGCGCTACGAACGGCGAACGACTTCGACAAGACCTATCTCGAGCAGCAGAAGAGGCTCGTCCCGGCGATGCGCGCGCTTCACGAAAATTACGCGGTGATCGGCGGATCGGCGACGCTGCGTCCGGTGGCGGAATTCGGTGCCGGGAAGATGGCCGCGCAGGCCGAGGCCGTCAAACGGGCCGACTAGCGGGCGTTGTCGCGCTTGGCCTTGGCGAGCGCTTCGTAGGCAAGCGCGAGATGCCCGGCGATACGGCTGTCGCGGCCGCCGCCCTTTCGCGATGCGCGTTGGCGGGCCTCGATGGCGAGGCGGTCGAAATGCTGGCTGCGGTCCCCTGACATGAAGCCCACCTTACGCGCATCGAAGCGATTCGGACAGGGTGGCGCCGGCGATCCGTTTCGCCACCGTCGCCATTGGACCTTTTGCCCCCTTTCGCGCGCTTTACCTGCGAAGGCGTAGGGTGCTAGGGCGCCCTCGATTTCCGCCCGGCGACCCTGTCGGCGCGATCCGTATATTTTGACAAAGAGGACATCCGCATGACCGCGACCGGCCACGACAGCATGAACACCAAAGCGACCCTCGAGGTCGATGGCCAGAGCTTTTCCTACTATTCGCTCGAGAAGGCGGCGGAAGCAGTCGGCGATATTTCCAAGCTGCCCTTTTCGATGAAAGTGCTGCTCGAGAACATGCTGCGTTTCGAGGACGGACAGACGGTCACCAAGGAAGACGTGCAGGCCATCGTCGACTGGCAGAAGGAACAGCGGATCGACCGCGAGATCCAGTATCGCCCCGCGCGCGTGCTGATGCAGGATTTCACGGGCGTTCCCGCAGTGGTCGACCTTGCCGCGATGCGCGACGGCATCAAGGCGCTGGGCGGCGATGCGCAGAAGATCAATCCGCAGGTGCCGGTCCATCTCGTCATCGATCACTCGGTCATGGTCGACGAGTTCGGCACGCCGATGGCCTTCGAGCAGAATGTTGAGCGCGAATATGAGCGCAACCGCGAGCGCTACGAATTTCTGAAGTGGGGCGCGAGCGCGTTCGAGAATTTCCAGGTCGTGCCGCCGGGCACGGGCATCTGCCACCAGGTGAACCTTGAATATATCGGCCGCTGCGTCTGGGCCTCCAAGGGCCCCGACGGGGACATGGTCGCCTATCCCGATACGCTCGTCGGCACCGACAGCCATACCACCATGATCAACGGCCTCGGCGTCCTCGGCTGGGGCGTCGGCGGGATCGAGGCGGAAGCCGCGATGCTCGGCCAGCCCATCTCGATGCTGGTCCCCGAAGTCGTCGGCTTCAAGCTGACGGGCAAGATGGCCGAAGGCGTTACCGCGACCGATCTCGTCCTGACGGTCACGCAGATGCTGCGCGCCAAGGGCGTCGTCGGCCGCTTCGTCGAATTCTACGGCCCGGGCCTCGACAATCTGTCGCTCGCCGACCGTGCCACCATCGCCAACATGGCGCCCGAATATGGCGCGACCTGCGGTTTCTTCCCGGTCGACGATCGCACCATGGATTACATGGAGCTGTCGGGTCGCGGCGATCAGATCCCGCTGATCAAGGCCTACCTCCAGGCGCAGGGCATGTGGCGCACCGCGGACATGGAAGACCCGGTCTTCACCGACACGCTGCACCTCGACATGGGCGAAGTCGTGCCGAGCCTCGCCGGACCCAAGCGCCCGCAGGACCGCGTGCTACTCACCGACATGGCGTCGGAGTTCAAGAAGCTCGTCGACACCGTTTATGATGGCGGCGCCAAGGGCAAAGACGTGGCGATCGAGGGCGAGGACTATGGCCTCACCGACGGCGACGTCGTGATTGCGGCGATCACCAGCTGCACCAATACGTCGAACCCCGACGTGATGATCGCGGCGGGCCTCGTCGCCAAGAAGGCGCGCGAACTCGGCCTCACCCGCAAGCCGTGGGTCAAGACGAGCCTCGCGCCCGGCAGCCAGGTCGTCACCGACTATCTCGACAAGGCCGGCCTTTCGGACGATCTCGACGCCATCGGCTTCGACCTCGTCGGCTATGGCTGCACCACCTGCATCGGCAACTCGGGGCCGCTTCCGCCGCCCGTCAGCAAGGCTATCAATGAGAACGATCTCGTCGCCTGCTCGGTCTTGTCGGGCAACCGCAACTTCGAAGGCCGCGTGTCGCCCGACGTGCGCGCCAACTATCTCGCCAGCCCGCCGCTGGTCGTCGCCTATGCCATTCTCGGCAATACGCGCGACGACATCACCACTTGCTCGCTGGGCAAGGACAAGGAGGGCAACGACGTCTATCTGAAAGACATCTGGCCCTCGAACGACGAGATCCGCGACCTCGTCAACCAGCACGTCAACGCCGACATGTTCCGCGAGCGCTACGCTTCGGTCTATGCGGGCGACGAGCGCTGGCAGGCGATCAACGTCTCGGGCGGCGACACTTACGACTGGCCGGCGGAATCGACCTACATCCAGAACCCGCCCTACTTCCAGGGCATGGGCATGGAGCCGGGTGCGACCGGCGATATCGAAGGTGCGCGCCCGCTCGCAGTGTTCGGCGATTCGATCACGACCGATCACATCAGTCCGGCCGGGGCCATCAAGGCCGACAGTCCGGCCGGGGCCTATCTGCAGGAGCATGGCGTCGAGCGGCGCGAGTTCAACAGCTATGGCGCCCGTCGCGGCAATCACGAGGTCATGATGCGCGGCACTTTTGCCAACATCCGCATCAAGAACCAGATGCTCGACGATGTCGAGGGCGGCTTCACCAAGGGCCCCTCGGGCGAGGTCAAGCCGATCTACGATGCGGCGATGGCCTATATGCAGAAGGGCACCCCGCTGGTCGTGCTGGCAGGCCGCGAATATGGCACGGGCTCCTCGCGCGATTGGGCGGCGAAGGGCACGATCCTCCAGGGCGTCAAGGCGGTCATCGCGATGAGCTACGAGCGGATCCACCGCTCCAACCTCGTCGGCATGGGCGTGCTGCCGCTCCAGTTCATGGACGGCGAGGGGCCCGAGCATTTCGGGTTCGACGGGTCGGAGACGTTCGACATCAAGGGGCTGGGCGATCTCCAGCCGCGCCAGGACGTCAAGGTCGTCGCGACCCGCAAGAATGGCGAGCAGGTCGACTTCACCGCCAAGTGCCGGATCGACACTTATAACGAGCTCGAATATTACAAGAATTCGGGCATTCTTCACTACGTGCTTCGCAAGCTGGCGGCCTAGTGAAGGCGTATTTCCTCGGCATCGCACTGCTCGGTCTTGGCGCTTGCCAGGCCGACGCAGTGCGGGGCGAGGAGATGGAGGCGGCCCGAGCGGCCGTCACCACGATCGATGCGGCGTCGCTCAAGGCGATGCTCGATAAGGCGGATGCGCCGCTTCTCGTCGATGTTCGCACGCCCGAGGAATATGCGGAGGGTCATATCGAGGGGGCGCGGCTGATGCCGCTGGCGGACTTCGACCCTGCCGCGCTCGATGGGGAGAATGTCGTGCTGTACTGCCGCTCGGCGCGGCGGTCGGGCGAAGCGGCCCAGTTGCTCGCCGCGCATCGCGGCGAGGCCGTGCGGCATCTGGAAGGCGGCATCAACGCGTGGACGAGCGCGGGCTACGCCGTCGTTACGCCCTAGGGCGTCAGTTTCACACCGAGCCAGACCGTACGCCCCCGCGCGCGCTCCCGCGTGCCGTCGCCCTGGATATCGGTCAGCACCTCGACATTCGCGAGATTCTCACCCCGCACTTCGACGGCAACCTTGCGATGAAGCGGGGCGCGCGCAAAGGCGTCGAGGGTAACCGCGCGATCGAGCTCGATCCTGTTGGCGAGATCCTCGTAGCGTGCGCCTTCCATTCGCGCGGTCAGGCTCGCGAGCATCGCTCCTTGCGACCAGCCGAGCCGGAGCGATCCGCTGTGGGGCGGGCTTTGCTGCGGGCGGTTGCCGTCGAAGGCGGCAGCGGCGCCGGACGCGTCGAGCCGCGCGTCGGCAAAGCCGTAGAGCAGTCGGGCGCTCCACGGCCCGCGTTCGATGGTGGCGTCCAGTTCCAGACCGCGCGTGGCGATGCCGTCCACGTTCGATCGCTGCGAATAGACGCCTGCGCCCGATACGAAGCCGACGCCGGGAAAGACGCCGGGCCCTGTATCCAGCGGAACGTTGGCGATGGCGTTGTCCAATCGTTGCGCAAACAAGGTGACGCCCGCCGAGAACGTAGGGGAGCCGACGCGCGCACCGAGGTCGAGGCCGAAGCTCGTCTCGGGTTGCAGGCCCTCGTTGGCGGCGGTGGCGTCGGCGCCGACGCGGAACGGGCGGTAGAGCTCGTTCAACGTCGGCAGTCGCCAGCCGCGATACGCGGAGGCGGTGAAGCGGGCGGGGAAGATATTGCGCGATAGATCGATGCGTCCCGACCATTGGGTGCCGTCGCGCGCACCGAAAGTGCTGTCCTCGAGGCGCGCATCGTCGGCGAGCTGGCGAATGGTGCGGAACCCGTCGCCGAGGCGCCAGCGATCGATCCGCAACGAGGCGAGTGCGCCGAACGGTCCCAATGCGCGCTCGGCATTGCCGAAGATCGAAGCGATGCTGCTATCGCCGCCGGCGCGCCGCTCGCGCGTGGGCGCGTCATCGACGAAGAAGAAGCGTTCGGCGACCGAACCCTCGTTGCGTCGCCACCCCGCGCCGAGCGTGACAGGGCCGAGATCCAGGCTGGCTTCAGCACCGAGGCCGGTGGCGGGAACGTCATACTGATCGAGCACGACGCGCGTGCTTGCGCGCGCATCGTCGAGCGCGGCGAAGCGCGTTTCGAACTGTCGATCCTGCCACCAGCCCGTCAGTTGGAAGGGCAGTGCGCCGTCGCGATCGACGAGGCGAAGCGAAAGGTCGAGACCCTTGGCCTCGTTCTCGCTGCCATCGAAGCCGCGATCGCGCTTGTCGCTGAACCAGGCGGCGCCCAGTTGCGCTTCCACGCCCGCGAGCGGATGAACGAGGCGGGCGCGCGTGGAGCGTTGCTCGGTGCGCGCGGCCCGGTCGGCAGGGCCGCGGTCTTCCTCGACGATGGGGATGAAGCCGTCGCTCTCGATGAAGCCGCTCGCGGTCGAGACGAAGCCCTTGCCAAGCCGCCGCGAACCGCTGTTCGACAGGTCCCAACGATCGTCGCCGCCCCAGGCCGCGCGGATGGTGCGGGGGCTTCGGGCCAGCGTGTCGATGGCGATGCTTCCCGCAACGGCGCCGGGCTGGGTATCGGCACCGTAGCGGATGATCATCGTATCGATGGCGGCAGGGTCGAGGATGGCGAAGTTCAGCCATCCCCCGAACGGGTCGGCCTGGGGCACGCCATCGACGGTCAGCGCCATCCGGCTCGCGGCGTTTCCGCCGAGGCCGCGTGCGGTGAGGCCCTGGCTGGTCGGATGCACCGAACGCCCGTCGGCGCGGCGGAAGGTGGCGAGGTTGGGCGTCGTGGCCAGCAATTCTTCGAGCCGACCGCTCGCGAGCGTCTCGACGTCCTCGCGCTCGTAGGCGATCGCGCTGTCGGTCTCCTCGTACAGCGGGCGGCCGGTGACGATGATCGGGTCGGGTTGCAGCGCCAGAAGGGCAAGGATCACGAGGCGATCGCCTTCGCGAGCCAGTCGGGCATCAGCGCCTCGTCGGGCACCGCATCGATCCGCGCATGGACCACCGACAGGCCGAGATCGGGGTAGGCGGCGCGAGCACCCTCCCTCTCGCCGTCAACGACGAACAGGCGTCGGTTGATCTTGCCCCGCCAGTTCATCCGCGCGGTGTTTTCCTGGCCGACGAAACAGCCCTTGTCGAAGGCCACGCCGTTCAATTCGCGGGCGTTGGTCTCCAGCCAGAGGAGGTCGGTCAGCTCGGCGCCTTCGCACACATTGAGGCGCAGTCGGTGCGCGTCATAACCGCGTGCCGCCTCGCTTTGCGACGCGATCCAGCGTCGGCCCATGGCGGGGTGGCGTGGATCGGCATGGCCGTCCGCGCCGTCCGCGCTCCAGTGAACGGCGAGGGTCTCGTCGGGCACGATCTCGATCTTGCGTCGGAGGCGATACATGGAGAGGCGCTTTACGAGGTCGTCGGCATCATCGGCACTCACATCGATCAGCCAGTCCCCCTCGTGCGGCCAGACCAAGAAATCAGCGATGGTCTTGCCTTGCGGCGTGAGCAGACCGGCCCAGACGGGTGCCTCGTCGGACAGCCGGTTGGTAACGAGGCCGTCGAGAAAGGCGCGGACGTCCTCGCCGGAAAGGCGAAGGACGGAGCGATCGGAGAGCATGGTGGCGGGCATATGCTTGAGCTAGGTGCGGGCTCGACCTAAGGCAACCGCCATGACCGAGACCCTCACCATCCGCCGCCCCGACGACTGGCATCTCCATTTTCGCGACGGCGCGATGATGGAGGCGGTGGTGCCGTTTACCGCCCGCCAGTTCGCCCGGGCCATCGTCATGCCCAACCTGTCGCCCCCGGTGACGACGCCCGAGGCCGCGAATGCCTATCGCGACCGCATTCGCGCGGCGGTACCGGAGGGCGTGGATTTCACGCCGCTGATGACCGCCTATCTGACCGACGACAGCGATCCTGACGCGATCGAGCGCGGTTTTCGTGACGGCATCTGGGTGGCCGCGAAACTCTATCCGGCAGGTGCGACGACCAATTCCGCCTCGGGGGTGACCGATATCCGCAAGATCGATCGGGTAGTCGAGCGGATGGAAGCAATCGGGATGCCGCTACTGGCGCATGGCGAAGTGACCGACGACGAGGTCGACATCTTCGACCGCGAGGCCGTTTTCATCGACCGGATCGCGATCCCCTTGCTCGAGCGGCACCCGGCACTCAAGTTCGTGTTCGAGCATATTACCACCAAGGACGCCGCCGATTTCGTCGCTGGCGCGGGCGAGCGGGTCGCGGCGACGATCACGCCGCAGCACCTCCAGATCAATCGCAATGCCATCTTCAAGGGCGGGCTCAATCCGCATGCCTATTGCCTGCCCGTCGCCAAGCGCGAGACGCACCGGCTGGCAGTGCGCAAGGCGGCGACCGGGGGGTCGGGAAAATTCTTCCTCGGCACCGACAGCGCCCCGCATGCGCGGAGCGCCAAGGAGAGCGCGTGCGGATGCGCGGGAATCTTCAACGCGCCGAACGCGCTCGGATGCTATGTACAGGTGTTCGACGAGGAGGATGCGCTCGACCGGTTCGAGGCGTTCGCCAGCCTCGACGGGCCGCGCTTCTACGGATTGGCACCCAATGACGACAGGATTACGCTCGAGAAAGGCGCGTCACGCATCCCCGAGACAATTCCCGGCGGGGCCGAGGCGATCGTTCCGTATCGGGCGGGGGAGACGCTGTCCTGGCGGCTGGCGGACTGAACCCTAGCCAGCTTTCTGGCAGCTCTCGATCCAGGCGGCATCGCCCGACCCCAGCACCGCATCGAAATGATCCTCGACGCGGCGGTAGCACTCGCACGCGCGATGCTCGAGTTCGTCGCGGTCGGTGACGGTGACGATCCCGCGGCGATACTGGATGAGTCCTTCGGACTGAAGCTGCCGCGCCACGGCGTTCACGGACGTGCGCTGGACGCCCAGAAGGGCGGCTAGGGCGCCCTGTGTCAGTTCAAGCTCGTCGCCCGCGCGGTCCTGCGCCGTCAGCAGCCAGCGCGCGGCCCGCGCCTCGATGGGATGGAAGGCGTTGCACGCGACCGATTGCATCACCTGTGCAAGGAGATAGTCGGCGTAACGGCAGAAGAGGTCGCGCATGAAGACATCGTCGCGCTTCAGTTGCTCGATCACGTCCATCGGGACACGGTAGGCTTTGCCGCCGACCTGGACTTCGGCGCGCGTGAAGGCGGGCAGGTCGCCGCAGCTGACGATGCCGCCGATGGCGCCTTCCTGTCCGATGCTCGCGACTTCGACCGAGCGCTTGTCGTCGACGTCGACGACGAGGCTGATCATTGCAGGAGACATCGGAAAGATCGTCGACTTGATATCGTCCCCCGAGCGGAAGAGCACGTCGGTCGCGTTGAGATCGATGAGTTCCCCTTTATCGAGAATGGTCTGCCTGAGATCCGCCGGCATCATGTCGATCAGCCGATTATGGCCTGAACGACCATAAGGCGTGGAAAATTCGATCGCGCTACGCCCCGACACTTGTTCTTCTCCCCACTTTTTACTGGACGGAAGTCGAACCGCTCCCAGAACGATTCGTCAACCCCCGCCGAAGGGGCAGGACACGGTGGCTTCATGCTTGAAACCGGTCCGTAGCTTCGCTAGAGGCGCCCTTCAGCCAGACGCTGCAAGCGGCGTTGCGGAGACGTGGGTGAGTGGCTGAAACCAACGCTTTGCTAAAGCGTCATACGGGTAATCCCCGTATCGAGGGTTCGAATCCCTCCGTCTCCGCCAGCCGCTCCTTTCATCTTCCGATCCGTGATCCCGTGCCTCAGCGCCTGCGCCTTTGTCGCGCGCGGATTGCGTTGTCGCGGCTGCTGACCCATGCTCGTGCATCTACCGGCAGGACGCTGGCACGGTGACGGTCGGCGATACGGGAGCAAGTAGCGGAACGATGATGCCTGGCACATTCCGAACGGATCGAGCCGCCCGCCCCGTCGCGGGCGTGCGGCCATGATCCTCGTTATCGACGCCGGAACGAGTTCGGTGCGCGCGCTGCTGTTCGACGTCGCGGGCGACATCCATTTCGTGGCGCAGGCTCCGATCGCGAGCAGCTTTCCGATGCCCGGGCGGGTCGAGCAGGATGCCGATGCCATCTGGCAGCAATGTCGGCGCGTTCTTCGCGACGCGATCGAGCATGCAGGCGGCGCCCAGCACATCGAGGCGATGGGGATCACCAACCAGCGTGAGACCGTGGTGGCATGGGATCGCCGCTCGGGCGCGCCGCTCGGACCGGCGATCGTGTGGCAGGACAGGCGGACGTCCGCGGACTGCGCAACGCTTGTCGAAGCGGGCAACGAGTCGCGGATACAGGAGGCCACGGGTCTCGTCCTCGACCCCTATTTCAGTGCAACCAAGATGGCGTGGATGATGCGCAGCTCGGACGCAGTCCGCTCGGCCGCCGAGACGGGGAGGCTGTCGTTCGGGACGATCGAGAGCTGGCTCCTCTTCAAGCTGACCGGCGGCCATCTGAGCGATGCCAGCAACGCCAGCCGGACGAGCCTCATGGGCATCGAGACACGCTCGTGGGAGAGGGAATTGTGCGACCTGTTCGGCATCCCGGTCGACACCTTGCCCCGGATCGTACCGATGCATGGCGACTACGGCAGCACCCATCTTTTCGGCGCGCCGATCGCCATCACCGGTTCGGCGGGCGACCAGCAGGCCGCGACCATCGGGCAGGGGTGCCTCGCGCCGGGAGCCGCCAAGGCCACGTTCGGGACCGGTCTGTTCGCGCTCGCATCCACCGGCGCGGATCGCCCGCGCTCGTCGCATCGGCTGCTTTCCACGCTCCTCTACTCGGATGGCGAGAAGGCGACCTACGCCCTCGAGGGTTCGGTGTTCGTGGCAGGCAGCCTCGTGACGTGGCTCCGCGACATGGCGGGGCTCGTGGAGAGCGGCGCCGAGACGGAGACGCTCGCGCGAAGCGTCGAGAATGCAGGCGGCGTGACGATCATTCCCGCCTTCGTCGGGCTGGGGGCGCCGCACTGGAGAGCCGATCTGGAAGGCTCGATCCATGGCCTGACGTTCGGGGTCACGCGCGCCCATCTCGTGCGGGCCGCGCTCGAGGCGGTCACGATGAGCGCGCGCGACCTTGCCGCGGCCTTTGCGGCGGATGGCGCTCCGTGGCAGCGGCTGCGCGTCGATGGCGGCATGGTTTCCAACGACTGGCTGACGCAGGACCTTGCGGACATGCTCGCGCTCGACGTCGAGCGGCCCGTCAATATCGAGTCTACCGCACGGGGCGCGGCCATGCTGGCGGCGCTCGGCGCGGGACTGTTCGGATCGATCGAAGAGGCGACGGCGGCCATGCTCCCGGCGATGGAAACCTTCCCGCCCGCGCTCGATGAAACGACCCGCCAAGACCGCGCCCGTCGCTGGAGCACGGCACTCGAGAAGGCCCTCGCCAGACCCTAGCGACTCGGCGGCGCCAGCGCCTCATTGCGCCCTCCTCCCCGCCTGTGAACGCTCCCAGACCGGCGATTGTCCAAATTCGGGACGCCGGATCGAAAGATTCCGCGCGGGCTTTCGCGTCGCCAAATCGAAGTGATCATTCTTCATAGCGTTTTATGATCGTGTTTAACGCCGATTTAACCATTCTTATTCAACTCAACTCTGTAGTAATAAGCATAAAGACGCACCGATAAGGTCAAAAGAAAGCTGTATCGTTTATCTTTCGATCCTGTAGAGTTACAAAGAGTTCCTGATAGAGCGCTTTCGAAATAAGAAAGCAACTGAGTGAATACTTAAAGGTTAACAGTAGAAACTGGAAATACATTCCTGTCGGACTGTTCATGTTCGTTCAAGTGAATCTCCCCGTTCTTGATTTTTTGTTACGACTCATGCTGAGGGAAGGTTGCAAGCGACCGAGGCGTGGCACGCGTTAACTATTTGCGTTCAATGCGTTCTCTCTCGGATCGATCAATCGGCAGCGTGACGGCACTTCCGCACGCTCGGACGAAGAGAAGGTGGGGAATATGCGACAGGACGATCTTTCGATGACGCAGGCGGCGGCTGGCCAGGACATGCAGGCGCTTCCCGAAAATGCGGTACGCGTGGCACCGGGCCCTGGCGGCACGGTCGTGCTTCCTGCCGGCGTGGAGCTTGACGACATCACGGTCGTCGGTCGCGATCTCGTCATCCTGCTGCCCGACGGCACCTACATGATCGTCGAGGGCGGCGCCCTGTTCGTTCCTACCCTGGTCATCGGCGGCGTGGAGGTTCCCCCCACCAACCTCGCAGCGCTGCTGATCAACGATGAAGACGACGTACGCCCCGCAGCCGGCGACACGCCCTCGAGCGGCGGCAATTTTGCCGTCGTCGTTCCGGGCCTCGGACCGGCGGCACCGCTTGGCGACCTGCTGCCGCCGACCGCGCTCGACTATGCGCCGCCGACCTTCGAGGATCCCGGCTATTTCCTCGACGGCGAACCCGACGTCGTCATCGATACGCCCGAAGAGCCGGTTCCGGTGCCCAATGCCGGCACCGTCGTCGACGAGGGCGGGCTTCCGCCGCGCGGCGACAAGCCCGGCGGTTCGCACCAGTCGGACGATAGCGAAACCACGAGCGGCGAAATCATCGTCGACTCGCCCGACAGCCCCAATCCCATCACCGACGTGACGATCAATGGCGTTCCCGTGACGGGTGAAGTGGGGCAGCAGATCCCCGGCCAGTACGGCACGCTCGTCGTCATCGGCTTCGAGGACGGGGTGATCCGCTACACCTACACCCTCAACGACAATGTCGGGCAGGACGTGAGCGAAGTGTTCGTGATCGTCGTGACCGACCCCGACGGCGATACCGCAACCGGCACGCTGACGATCGACATCGTCGATGACGCCCCGATCGCGGTCGACGATGTGGTCACGCTGGCCGCCGGCGACGCCGATGCCGACGGCAACGTGCTGACGGGTGAAGGCTCCGACGCCGGTAGCGCGAGCGGCGATACGTACGGCGCCGACGGGTTCGGCGAATGGGGCATCATCGATGCGAACGGCAATGCGATCGTCGCAGGCCCCGACGGGATCGTCATCCAGGGCACCTACGGGACACTGACCGCCGGCGCGAACGGCGAATGGAGCTATGTCCGCAACGCCGACATTGATGGCACCGTCACCGACGTCTTCACCTACTTCCTGCGCGACGGCGACGGCAGCCAGAGCGAGGCGACGCTGACGCTCGTCTCGACCGACACCAGCCCGACGCTCACGCTCCCGCAGCCCGGCAGCGCCGATGCCGGGACGCTGGTCGACGAAGCGGGACTTCCCGCGCGCGACGGCGAAAGTGCCGGCTCCGAGGCGGCGTCGGACAGCGAGACGACGTCGGGCACAATCCGTTATACCGACGGCGACGGTGTGACCTCCGTCTCGATCGACGGAACCGCCGTGACCTCCGTCGGCCAGACCTTCGCGTCCGCCGACGGCAAGGGCGTCCTTACAATCACGTCGATCGCCGGCGGCGCGATCGGCTACAGCTTCACGCTGCTCGACAACACGTCGGGCGATGCCACCTCGGTCGGCTATGCGATCGTCGTGACCGACAGCGACGGCGATACGGTGTCCGGAAACCTCGTCATCGACATCGTCGACGACATGCCGACCGCCAATGACGATATCGTGCTCGGCGCGGACGTCGCCGAGAACCAGCCGATCACGGTCGATGTGCTCGCCAACGATGTTCCGGGTGCGGACGGTGTCGCCGACGGCGACATCGCCTATGTTGACGGGTCGCTGACCGGTTCGGGCATCGTCACCTACAATGGCGACGGCAGCTTCACCTACACGCCCGGCGCGGGCGAAAGCGGCACGATCAGCTTCCAGTACCGCATCACCGACGGCGACGGCGACAGCGACGTCGCGACGGTCACGATCCCGCTCGGCACCGACAGCGTGCCGACGATCAGCCTTTCGGGCGACACGATCGTCGACGAGGCGGGTCTCGAGGGCCCGCCCGCCGGCTCCGACGCGGCCAGCGACAGCGAGTTCGCGAGCGGCACCATCAGCCTGGGTTCGGGCAACGACACGATCGCCAGCCTTGTCATCAACGGCGTCGACGTCACCAACGGCGGTACCGTCACCGGTGCCTCGGGGACGCTGACCGTCACCGGCAATCCGACCGCGGGCTACAGCTACAGCTACGAGCTGACCGACACTACGTTCGACGGCGAAGGCCCCGAAACCGACGACTTCACGCTCGTCGCGACCGACAGCGATGGTGATGTGGTCGACGCCGACCTCGTCATCACGATCGTCGACGACCTGCCGACCGCCAATGACGATATCGTGCTCGGCGCGGACGTCGTCGAAGGCCAGCCGATCACGGTCGACGTGTTTTCCAACGACGTTCCGGGTGCGGACGGTGTCGCCGACGGCGACATCGCCTATGTCGATGGGTCGCTGACCGGTTCGGGCATCGTCACCTACAATGGCGACGGCAGCTTCACCTACACGCCCGGCGCGGGCGAAAGCGGCACGATCAGCTTCCAGTATCGCATCACCGATGGCGACGGCGACAGCGACGTCGCGACGGTCACGATCCCGCTCGGCACCGACAGCGTGCCGACGATCAGCCTTTCGGGCGACACGATCGTCGACGAGGCGGGTCTCGAGGGCCCGCCCGCCGGCTCCGACGCGGGCAGCGACAGCGAGTTCGCGACCGGCACCATCAGCCTGGGTTCGGGCAACGACACGATCGCCAGCCTCGTCATCAACGGCGTCGATGTCACCAACGGCGGTACCGTCACCGGTGCCTCGGGGACGCTGACCGTCACCGGCAATCCGGCCGCGGGCTACAGCTACAGCTACGAGCTGACCGACAATGTGTTCGACGGCGAAGGCCCCGAAACCGACGACTTCACGCTCGTCGCGACCGACAGCGATGGTGATGTGGTCGACGCCGACCTCGTCATCACGATCGTCGACGACCTGCCCACCGCCAATGACGATATCGTGCTCGGCGCTGAAGTCGTCGAAGGCCGGCCGATCGACGTCGACGTGTTTGCGAACGACGTGGAAGGCGCCGACGGCGTCGCGCTCGGCGACATCGCCTACGTTGATGGGTCGCTCAACGGCCGCGGCACCGTAGCCTACAACGGCGACGGCACCTTCACCTACACGCCCGGCGCGGGCGAGGAAGGCAGCATTTCCTTCCAGTATCGCATCACCGACAGCGATGGCGACAGCGACATTGCGACCGTCGTCATCCAGCTCGGCGATGACAGCATTCCCACCATCAGCCTTTCGGGCGACACGATCGTCGATGAAGCAGATCTCGACGGTCCGCCGGCAGGTGAGGCTCCCGGGACCAATGCCGCGGGCAATGGCGAGTTCGCGGCAGGCGTCATCAATGTCGGCACGGGTAACGACAGCGTCGGCAGCCTCGTCATCAATGGCGTGGACGTCACCAATGGCGGCACCGTCACCGGCGCCTCGGGCACGCTGACCGTCACCGGCAATCCGACCGCGGGCTACAGCTACAGCTACGAGTTGACCGATAACACCTTCGACGGCGCGGGTCCCGAGACCGACGACTTCTCGGTCGTCCTGACGGACAGCGACGGCGACGTCGCGCGCGACGATCTCGTCATCACCATTCTCGACGATGCGCCCGATGCGATCGACGATTACGTCGCCAACACCGCCCTCGAGGAAGGCGAAGCGGTCGACATCGACGTCTTCGCCAACGATGTGCAAGGCGCGGACGGCGTCGCGCTTGGCGATATCGCCTATGTCGATGGGTCGCTAAGCGGCACGGGTTCGGTCCAATATAACGGCGACGGCACGTTCACCTACACGCCGGGCGCGAACGAGGAAGGCACGATCACCTTCCAGTACCGCATCACCGATGGTGACGGGGACAGCGATGTCGCGACCGTGACGATCGAGCTGGCGCGCGACAGCGAACCGCAGATCACGCTGGGCGGTGACACCACCGTCGATGAAGCGGGTCTCGACGGTCCGCCCATCAGCGATAGCCCCGCGCCGGGTTCGGCAGCGGGCGGCAACAGCGAGACGGCCGTTGGCACCATCGCGATCGACACCGGCTTCGACAGCCTGGCAAGCCTCGTCATCGATGGCGTGAACGTCACCAATGGCGGCGTCGTCATCGGCGAGCATGGCACACTGACGGTCACCGGAAATCCGTCGACCGGTTATAGCTATAGCTACGTGCTCACCGAAAATACCGCCGACGGCGCGGGCGCGGAGACGGATGTCTTCAATATCGTCGCGCGCGACAACGATGGCGACATTGCCGCCAGCGATCTCGTCATCACCATCGCCGATGACGTGCCCGATGCGCGTGACGACAGCGTAACCAATGCCGATCTCAACCCGGGCGAAACCGTCGACATCGACGTCTTCGCCAATGACATTCAGGGAGCCGACGGCGTCCCGCTCGGCAACATCGCCTACGTCGATGGGTCGCTGACCGGTGCGGGATCGGTCGACTATAACGGCGACGGCACCTTCACTTATACGCCGGGCGCGAACGAGGAAGGCACGATTACCTTCCAGTATCGCATCACCGACGGTGACGGCGACAGCGACGTGGCGACGGTCACGATCAATCTTACCCGCGACAGCGAGCCGATGCTTGTTCTCGGCGGTGAGACGCAGGTCGACGAAGCCGGTCTCGACGGCCCGCCCAACGGCGCGGCGCCGGGCTCGCAGGCGGCGAGCGATCTGGAATTCGCGGACGGCACCATCAGCGTCGATACCGGCACCGATACGGTTTCCAGCCTCGTCATCAATGGCGTGGACGTGACCAACGGGGGCGTCGTCGATAGCGACGTCGGGACGCTGACCGTGTCCGGCAATCCGACCGACGGTTACACCTATCGCTACGAACTGAAGACCAATGTCGAGGACATCGACCAAGGCGCGACGCCCGAAACCGATGTCTTCACGGTCGTCCTGACCGATAGCGACGATGACAGCACCAGTCAGGATCTCGTCATCTCGATCGTCGACGACGTGCCGGTGGCGCGAAACGATGTGGATTTCCTCGCTGCGTCCGAATTCGGTCCGCTCGTCGGCAACGTGATCGTCGACAATGACGGTGATGCCAATGTCGAGGGCGATACGGTCGGAGCGGATGGCGCGAGCGTGACCGCGATCGACAGCAACCAGACCGACAATGTCGCGACCACCGACGTCGACGGCAACCTGGTGATCCAGGGCGAGTATGGCGTGCTCACCATCGCGCCCGACGGCAGCTACAGCTATGTCCGCGACGCGGGGACGCCTGGCGACGTCGAGGATGTCTTCACCTACACCCTTACCGATGGCGACGGCGATGCGGACACCGCGACGCTGACGATCACCATTGGCAACGCCAAGCCGTTCCTCAACACGCCCGATGAAGGCGATGCGGGGACGCTGGTGGATGAAGCGGGCCTTCCGGCGCGTGGCGGCGAGCCTGCGGGCTCGGGCGAGGCGGCTGACGGCGACGACACCAACAACAGCGATCCGAGCGAAACCAGCTCGGTCGGCACGGTGACGTTCGGCGGCGGCGACGGCGACCTGTCGGTGGCGATCAACGGCGAGGCCGTAACCGGCGTCGGCCAGCAGATCGACGGCGACTATGGGTACATCACCATCCAGAGCTACGATCCGGCCAACGGCACGCTGACCTACACCTACACGCTGACCGACAACACTTCGGGCACCGACACGGTCGACACGTTCGACGTGGTGGTGACCGATGAAGACGGTAGCGTTGCGGAAGGCAGCTTCGACGTTGCGATCCTCGACGATGGCCCCGTGGCCAACGACGATTACGACATGGTCGCAGCGGGCCAGTTCGGTCCGATCAGCGGCAACGTGATCGTCGACAATGACGGCGATGCGCTGTCCGAAGGCGACCTCGTGGGCGCCGACGATGCGAGCGTTACGGCAGTGACCAGCGTCAACGAAGACGGCAACGTCGCCACCGACGTCGACGGCAACCTGGTGATCCAGGGCGAGTATGGCGTCCTCACGATCGCGCCCGACGGCAGCTACAGCTACACCCGCGATGCGGGCACGCCGGGCGGTGTGACCGACACGTTCAACTATGTCCTGACCGACGGCGACGGCACCACCGCCGAAGCCGACCTCGTCATCTCGATCGGCGATGATACGCCCACGCTTAACACGCCCGAGGAAGGCGATGCGGGGACGCTGGTGGACGAGGCGGGTCTTCCCGCGCGTGGCGGCGAGCCTGCGGGTTCGGGCGAGGCGGCTGACGGCGACGATACCAACAACAGCGATCCGAGCGAAACCAGCTCGGTCGGCACGGTGACGTTCGGCGGCGGCGACGGCGACCTGTCGGTGGCGATCAACGGCGAGGCCGTGACCGGCGTCGGCCAGCAGATCGACGGCGACTATGGCTACATCACCATCCAGAGCTACGATCCGGCCAACGGCACGCTGACCTACACCTACACGCTGACCGACAACACCTCGGGCACCGACACGGTCGACACGTTCGAGGTGGTGGTGACCGACGAGGACGGCAGCCTTGTGGAAGGCAGCTTCGACGTTGCGATCCTCGACGATGGCCCCGTGGCCAACGACGATTACGACATGGTCGCAGCGGGCCAGTTCGGCCCGATCAGCGGCAACGTGATCGTCGACAATGACGGCGATGCGCTGTCCGAAGGCGACCTCGTGGGCGCCGACGATGCGAGCGTTACGGCAGTGACCAGCGTCAACGAAGACGGCAACGTCGCCACCGACGTCGACGGCAACCTGGTGATCCAGGGCGAGTATGGCGTCCTCACGATCGCGCCCGACGGCAGCTACAGCTACACCCGCGATGCGGGCACGCCGGGCGGTGTGACCGACACGTTCAACTATGTCCTGACCGACGGCGACGGCACCACCGCCGAAGCCGACCTCGTCATCTCGATCGGCGATTCCGGCGTCACCGTCACCATTCCGGCGGCGGGCGGCGATACCACCACCGTCTACGAAGACGCGCTCGGCCCGCGTAACGGCGAACCTGCCGGCACCGACGAAGCGGGCGGCGGCACGAACGACGATCCGGGCGAAGTGGTCTCGGGCTCGATCGGTTTCACCGCGAAGGACGGGCTTGGCTCGATCAGCGTTGCGGGGACGACCATCGATCTCGACGGCACTTTCCCGCAACTCGTATCGCAGGATGCGCAGGGCGTGCTCGTCGTCACCGGGTACAGCTATGATCCGGAAACCGGTACGGGCACGCTCGGCTATCGCTACACCCTGCTCGACAATGCGCTCGTCGATGCCGAGAGCACCAACGTCAGCTTCGACGTGGTCGTGACCGACGCGGACGGCGACAGCAACGGCCCGAGCTCGCTCGTGATCACGATCGTCGACGATGCTCCCGAAGCGAACGACGACGGTAGCCAAGCCAATCCGATTGCGGTTGGCGAGGATGCGGCGACCCAGATCGATGCGTTCGCGAACGACCTGTTCGGTGCGGACGATGTGGATACGGTGAGCGACGTCAGCTTCAGCCAGCCGTCGAACGGAACCGTGACTTACGACAGCGCGACCGGACTGTTCACCTATACGCCGAACACCGGCTATTCGGGCCCCGACAGCTTCACCTATACGATCGAGGACGGGGATGGCGACGTCGACACGGCGACGGTCTATCTTGATGTGGCCGCCGACAGCCGCCCGGTCGCAGGCGCGGCGGGCGACCTGACGGTCGACGAGGACAGCCTTCCCGACGGCAATACCGACATCGGTCAGCTCGATCCGCGGGAAGTGGCGGAGACGTCGGTCACCACCGACCAGGTCACCGTCGATTTCGGTGGCGACGTCCCGGCCAATCCGACGGACAATTTCACTTTCCTCGCGGACGGGCTCAACGGCCAGCTGACCTCGGGCGGCGATCCGGTGACCTTCACCGTCAATAGTGCCGGCCAGCTCGTCGGCACCGCAGGCGGGGATCCGGTCATTCTCATCCAACTGACGGGAGCGACGGTTTCGGGCAGCAATGTCACCTATACCTACAGCGTCACGCTGCAGGGGCCGATCGATCACGACTTCGGCGACCAGACCGAAGGGCTCGAGTTTCTCTCGGGCGTGCAGTTCCAGGTCACCGACAGCGATGGCGACATGCTGACCGACGGCAGCGGCAATCCGGCGCCGGGTTCGTTTGACGTGGAAATCCGCGACGACGTGCCGCAGGCGTTCACGCCGACCGCTGCAGAAATAACGAACGCGGCTGGACCCGAAAGCAGTCCGATCGCCCTCAACTTCGGTGGCAGCGCGGGTGCGGATGGTATCGGGGATATCGTCTTCGATGTCGCCGATGGCACCTTGTTGAAGGATGACGCCGGCAACCAGCTGAAGCTCAACGGCGACGATCTTCGCCTTTACAATACGGTCAGCATTGACGGCGATCCGCAGCTCGTGGCGCGTACCGATGACGGTGAGATCGGTTTCTACATCACGCTCGATCCGGAAACGGACTCGTACACGATCGATGTCGAAAATCCGATCTTCAACATCTCGCAGACGAGCTTCAAGGACGTGTCCGGCGTCGGCGGCGGCAACGTGGGCGCCAAGGCGCTTGGCACCGATACCGCGCAGCCGCAGGATATCCTGATCTTCGGCTCGAGCGGTGGTAGCGGCCAGAATACGGTCAACACCAACAACAGCGAGATCGGCATCGGATCGGGCAACAACGTCAACGACACCGACGTCATCCGCTTCGAGCTGCAGAGCAACATCGTGCCTCCGGCCAACAGCGGTGACCCGTTCACGAGCGATGGCTTCTACGACGTGCAAACCTACGATCAGAAGATCGAGTTCGTGCAGGGCGGCGGAACGACCGGCTTCACCATCTCGATCTACGACGACAGCAACCCGAACAACCGTGTCTTGAATGATGGCACGGCGACGAGCGATGTGACGGTTTACGTCTACGACGGCGACCCCGCACTTTCCTCGAGCAACATCGTGGCGACCTTCACGAACAATGGTGGCAACAGCATTGCGGTGACGGGCGTGACGGCGGGCCAGTGGATCCGGGTGGAATCGAGCGACGACTTCAATGCCGTTCAATATTCGAACCAGACAGGCCGTCCCTTCAAGCTCGGGGCGATCAACATCGAATCCGCCAATACGCTCGAGGAGTTCGACTTCTCGATCCCGATCAAGGGCGTCGATGGCGATGGCGACGAAGTCGATGCGACCATCGACGTCACCTTGACGCCGTCGAGCACGGCCGGCGCCGCTAACGACAACCTGCTGATGGCGGAAGTCGAGATGCAGCAGTCGCTGATGATGGCGTCGGCGATGGCGATCGGCTTCGGGTTCGCGATGCACGACATGGCTGCCTTCGCGATCGGCTCGGAAAGCGGGTTCGACAGCTTTGCGGGCATGATCGATCTTGGCGGCAACCAAGGCTTCGCGCTCGAGCCGGTGCGGATCGACGCGTTGCGGATGGACGAGGGTTCGCTGCTCGACGGCAACGCCGTGGTGAGCGTGGACCCGGCCCTCTCCTCGCACATGGTCGAGAAGGTGTCGTTCGATGCCGATCTCGCCGACCATGCCGCGGCGGCACCGGAAGCGGCGCCCTACCAGGCGGCGAGCGAAGCGGTCGCGGCAGCGCCGATGCCCGACTTCGGCGGCGACATCGCCATGCCGGGCGCCGAGGCGCTCGCGATGATGGCGGCGGCGAACCAGGGCTCGGTCGACCTCTCCAAGATCGGTGCCGATGCGCTCGTCGCATTGCCCGAAGGCAATATCGTCGAAGCCGCGCTCGATGCGTTGGGCGGCGATGCGATGGACGCGGTCGCGGTGATCCAGCCGGCTAACGATGTCGTGCCCTTCTGGGACAGCGGCATGCAGGGTGGCTTTACCGCAGATATGGCCGTGAATATGTCGGCCGAAGCCATGATGCTTCAGCCCGATGCCGCCCATCCGATGATGAACGGCTGACGATAACGAGGACGGGGTGGGGCGCTTTTGGTGGACGAAGGCGCCCTGCCGACATTTTGAGAGACCAGAAAAAGGGGCATCACGATGAAGAAGCAGATGATGGCGTTGTTTACGGGTGTGGCGGGCGTGATCGGCGCTGCGGCACCCGCGCAGGCGCAGGAACTGCGCGAAGCGATCGGCTACGCGCTCGAAACCAACCCGGAAATCCTCCAGGCCTACTACAATCGTGAGGCCACCCAGTTCGAGCGCAAGCAGGCCGAGGGGCTCTATCTGCCGCGTGTGTCGGTCGAAGCCTCGGGCGGCATCCGCGAGTTGCGCAACCCCACCCGTCGCTCGCTCGGCATCGCCAGCGACACGCTGTATCCGCTCGAAGTCAGCGGCGTGATCGACCAGCTTCTGTTCGACGGCGGCGCACGCGCTGCCGAAGTCGAGTATCAGGCCGCCCGCACCGATGCCGCCGCCGCGCGGATCGAGGAGCGGAGCGAGTTCATCGCGCTGAACATCAGCCGCGCCTACATCGATTATATCCTGCAGCAGCGCCTCGTCGCGATCGCGCAGGACAATGCGACCTTCCATTCGGGTCTCGCGAGCGACCTCCAGGTCGGCGTCGATCAGGGTTCGATCTCGGTCGCCGATCTCCAGCAGGCGCAGGAGCGGCTCCAGTCCGCCGAAGCGCGGGTCGTGGAAGCGCAGGAAGAGCTGGACGTCGCGGCCTTCACCTTCGAACGGCTCGCCGGCATTCCCATCACCAACGTCACCATGCCGCCCGACCTTTCGGCATCGCTCCCCGACACGCTCGGCATGGCGATCGAGATGGCGCGCGACAACAATCCGCGCGTCGAGGAAGCCGAGGCCGATCTCATCGCGGCGCGCCAGCTCATCCGCAAGGCCAAGGGCGAGATGGGCCCGAGCGTCAACCTCGAGGGCCGCGCGCGCTACGGCGACGACATCGACGGGTTCGCGGGCGTGACCGAGGACTATCAGGCGCGGGCCGTCGCCCGCTGGACGATCTTCAACGGCGCCGCCAACGTCAACAATATCCGCGAGCAGCGCGCCCGCGCCGACGAGGCCCACGCGCGCCTGTTCGAAATGCAGCGCAATGCGGTGGAGAACACCCAGTCGAGCTGGTCGCGTCTGTCGAACCAGGGCCGTCTCGTCGAGGAACTGCGCCAGCAGAGCTCGATCTCGGACGACCTGCTCCTGTCCTACCGCGAGCAGTTCAACGTCGGTCGTCGCTCGCTGCTCGACGTGCTCGACGCGCAGAACACGCGCTACAACGTGCAGGCGCAGCTCGAAACCGCGCAGCTGGCCCAGCTCTATGCGCAGTATCGCGTCCTCGCGTCGATCAACCGCCTCGTCGAGGCGATGGGCCTGCCGATGGCGCAGGACGCCTATATGCGCGAGTATCGCGGCATCCGCATCAATCCGCTCGACCCGGCCGACCGCGGCGAGGACAGCCTCGCCAAGCCGGTCATGGGCCCGCCCGCCGAGCGGATGTAGCAATGACGAGGACGGGGTATGAGTTTTAGCAACTGGCTCGCGGGCGAGAGTTCGCACACGCTCGACCCCGTCCTCGACGCGCTTTCCTATCTGGCGCGTACGCACGATCGGCCTTCCTCGCCGACGCAGCTGCGCGCGGGGCTTGCCCTCGACGAACAGGGGCTGCTGCCCTTTCACCAGATCGAGCCCGCGCTCGAACAGGCGGGCATGCGCGGCACCGCGCTTGCCAAACCGCTGCACAAGATTCGTGATCGGGAATTACCCGCCATCCTCGAACTCGAGGGACAGCGCGCGGCCGTTCTGATCGAGATCGAGGGGCAGCAGGCGCTCGTCTATGCTCCCGGTATCGAGGAGCCGATGTGGATCGAGCGCTCGGAGATCGAGGACGTCTTCACCGGGCAGGCGGTGCATGTCGAACCCGATCCGACCGCCGAGCGCGCGGGGGAACGACCGTTCGATGCGCTCAAGCGTCGCCACTGGTTCTGGTCCGAAGTGTGGCGCGCGCGGGCGCAGTTCCGCCCCGTCCTTCTGGCTGCGCTGGTCATCAACCTGCTGGCGCTGGCGGTGCCGCTGTTCACGATGAACGTCTACGACCGGGTCATTCCCAACGAGGCGGTCAGCACCTTGTGGGTCCTCGTCATCGGCGTCCTCGTGGCGCTCGGCTTCGACTATATGCTGCGCCTCGCCCGTTCCCGACTGGTCGACGAGATCGGTCGCAAGCTGGACGAGCGATACTCGCAGCGCATCTTCGAGAAGGTCATGAACCTGCCGCTCGCGCAGCGCCAGGGTTCGACCGGAGCGCTTGCCAAGCGGGTCAGCGAATATGAGCATGTGCGCGACTTCTTCGCCTCCACCAGCGTGGTGCTGCTCGTCGACATCGGTTTCATGGTGATCTTCCTCGCCTTCATCGCGGTGCTCGCGGGCTGGCTGGTATTCGTGCCGATCACGCTCATCGCCTTCATGCTGGTGGTGGGCTGGTCGCTGCAGAAAGCGATGGGCTCGACCGCGGTCGACGCGCAGGCCGACGCTTCGCTCCAGCATAGCGTCCTGATCGAGGCGATTTCGGGCGCGGAGACGCTCAAGTCGGCGCGCGCCGAGGGACAGATGCTCGGGCGCTGGCGCCGTTTCGCCGGAATGTCGGCCACGACGCAGGAGCGGATGCGCCGCTATACGGCGGTGGCGGTCAATCTCGCGGCGATCGCGCAGCAGATGATGAGCATCGGGCTGATCATCGGCGGTTTCTATCTTTTTCATATGGGCGAGATCACGATGGGTGCGATCATCGCGATCGTCATGATCGCGGGGCGTGCGATGGCGCCGGTCGGTCAGTTCGCCTTGCTGATGACACGCGCCAAACAGGCGGGTGCGACCATGACCAGTCTCCAGACGCTGATGGAATTGCCCGACGAGCGCGGAAAGGGCGGCTCGATGTCGCCCGAAATCCGCGAGGGCGCGGTGGCGCTCGACCGTGTGCATTTCCGCTATCCCGGCGCTTCGGTCGACAGTCTGGCGGACGTGTCGCTCGCCATCCGTCCGGGCGAGAAGATCGGCATCATCGGCCGTGTCGCCTCGGGCAAGTCGACGCTCGGCCGACTGCTGTGCGGGCTCTACGCGCCGACCGAGGGCACCATGACGGTCGATGGGCTCGACAGTCGGCAATATCATCCGCACCAACTGCGCGAAGCGTTCCGGTTCGTCGGACAGGACGCCGATCTCTTCTCGGGTACGGTGCGCGACAATTTGCGTCTCGGAGGGCCGCGCGCCAGCGACGATGACCTGATCGAAGCGGTCAAGCGGTCGGGAGCCGACATCTTCCTCAGCCAGGGCGCCTCCGGGTTCGATCTCGACGTCGGCGAACGCGGCGCGCGGCTTTCGGGCGGGCAGCGCTCGCTGCTCGTTCTCGCCCGCGCGCTGGTGAGTCCCTCGAAACTGCTGTTTCTCGACGAGCCGACGGGCGCCATGGATACGCAGACCGAGCGATATTTCATCGACAAGCTACGGGCTGCGATTACGCCCGAACAGACGCTCGTCGTCTCTACTCATCGCCACCAGATGCTTTCCATCGTCGACCGGCTGCTGGTCATCGACAAGGGGCGGATCGTCGCCGACGGGCCGCGCGATGCCGTTCTCAAGCAGTTGACCGACGCCGCGGCCAAACCGCGCGGGGAAGGAGTGGTCTGATGCCCAAATCGATGATCCAGCGGCTGCTTGTCGGCCTTGCCCTCCTTCTCCCGATCCTAGGTCTCTCGATCGGCTGGTCGCAGCTCGAGCGGCCCGGCGAGGCCGAGGCGTCCGAAGCGCAGATCGTTACCCCGCCGTCCGCGATGGTCGTCGAGGCGGCCTTGGGCGAAGACGTCGCCGATCTGACGGCGGCGGGCGACGACGCCTTCCTCATCAACGCGTCGTTGCCGTTCGAAGGCGGTCCCAATCCCGCCGCGCGTGCCTTCAACGCCGGTCCGGACGCCTTCGCGCGCGCGCACCTGTGCCTGACGCAGGCGATCTATTACGAAGCGGGCTTCGAACCCGTCGAGGGACGCCGCGCCGTCGCGCAGGTCGTGCTCAACCGCGTCAAGCATCCCGCTTTCCCGGCCTCGGTATGCGGGGTCGTCTACGAGGGTGCGAAAAAGCCGGTGTGCCAGTTCAGCTTTACCTGCGACGGCTCGCTCGACCGCCGTCCGGCAGCCGCGGCCTGGGCGAGCGCCAAGGCGATCGCCGCCGAGGCGCTGCAGGGCCGGGTCGAACCGTCCGTGGGCATGGCCACGCATTATCACGCCGACTATGTCGCGCCGCGCTGGGCGCCCATGCTCGCCAAGATCCACAAGGTGGGTGCGCACATCTTCTATCGCTGGCCGGGACAGTGGGGCCGCCCCGGCGCTTTTACCGAACGCTATGTGGGCGAGCCCGTCGCGATCGCAGCGCTCCAGCGCACGGCACCGCCGGTCGATACCATCGAGGAACTGGATGCGCCGGTCGAGATCGCGGAGGCCGAACCCTTCCCGACCCGCGCGGTCGATCCGACCATCCATCGCGCCGAGAACGATGTCGGCGGCCTCATCGACGTGAGCAAGGAATGGCGCCCAACGCTACCCGATCCGACCCGCGGCCCGAGCGCCGCGGCGCGGGTCGCGGCGACGCAGCAGGGCGCCGTCGAGGTCGCTGCGAAGACGCCCTCGACACCGCAGGGAGCGCTGTAAGCCATGAATGCCTTTTCCTTCATCTCGCGCGACGAAAACCGGTCGCGGCGGCGCCCGCCAAGCGCGGCGCGCACGATCATTCTGCTGATCACGGGCGCCTTCGCAGCCTTCCTCATCTGGGCGGGGCTGATCGCCGAGGTCGATGAAGTGACGCGGGGACCCGGGCAGGTCATCCCCTCCAGCAAGGTGCAGCTTATCCAGGCGTCCGAACCCGCGGTGGTCGAGGAACTGCTCGTCCGCTCGGGCGAACGGGTCGCGGCGGGGCAGTTGCTGGCCCGTCTCGACGACACGCAGAGCGCGTCGGAACTCGGCGAGATCGCTGCCGAAACCCGCAGCCTGCAGCAGCGCGAGGCACGCCTTCGTGCCGAGGGGACCGGCGGCTCGCTTTCGTGCGAAGGGGGCGACTGCGGCGTCGAGGGCGCGGTCATCGCGGCACGGCGCTCGGCGTTGAGCAGCCGCGTGTCGGCACTGAATGCGCAGGCCCGCCAGGCGCAGGCGGACGCGCAGGAAGCCAGCGCGACCATCGACAGCCTTACTTCCTCGCTGCGCCTCGCGCGCGAAAATGTCAGCCGGCTCGAACCGCTCGCCGCGCGCAATATCGTGCCGCAGACCGACCTATCCGACGCACGCCGCGAGGTGATCGATCTGGAAGGCCGCATCAATGGAGCACGCGAACAGCGTAGCCGCGCACAGGCAGCGGTCGCCGAAGCCAATGCACAGGCCGCCGAGGCGCGCGCCGACTTTCGCCAGCAGGCTCTGAACGAACGCAGCGAAGTCGCGGGCCGTCTTGCGGTCAATCGCGAACGTTCGCGGGGTGCCGAAGGCCGCGTGGCGCGCAACGAGCTTCGATCGCCCGTCGAAGGCGTGGTCAACAATCTTGCGGTCACCACCATCGGCGGTTTCGTCCAGGCGGGCGAGAGCGTGATGGAAGTGGTCCCCGTGGGCGACAAGTTGCTGGTCGAAACGCGCGTGCGCCCGTCCGACATCGCCTTCGTGGCGGTGGGGGACGATGCGATCGTCACCGTCACGGCCTATGATTTCTCGATCTACGGCGGGCTCAAGGGCAAGGTCGTCGAGGTGAGCGCCGATTCGATCTACGACGAGGTCGAGCGCGAAGCCTATTTCAACGTGATCGTGGAAACCGAGCGGGCCTATCTGACCGCGGGCTCGACGCGGCTTCCGATCACGCCCGGGATGATGACGGACACGCAGATCATCACGGGGCGCAAGAGCGTTCTCGCTTACCTGATGAAGCCCTTGAACAAGGCGCGCTCGGAAGCGCTGCGCGAGCGCTAGAGGCTGGCGACCGCGCGGGTGAAGAGCGGCGCGACGTCGGGCGTCGAGGAATTTGCGTATCCATGCGTCCAGGCCTTGCCGGCCGCATAGGTGAACACCGGCTTGTAGTCGGCGATGGCATCGGAATCGAGGATTCGGTCCGTGCCGTTGTCGAGCACGAGAAAGCGGCCCTCGTGGCGCACGACCAGCACCGCATGATCCTGGCGACGGACGAGATCCTTGAGAATGACGAAGTAGAGATCGTCATCGGCAAAGCCCGCCGCGCGTAGAAGCTGAAGCTTGGCGATCGCATAATCCTCGCAATCGCCCTGGCCGCGGCGCAGCGTCTCGGCGGCAGCGCTCCAACGGTCTTCGCGACCGTGCGCCCGTGCATCGCTGACGAAATCGACCTTGGCGTTCACATAGGCGTTGGCCGCCTCGATCGCATCGCCACGCGTCATCGAGGCCAAGCTGTTCACGACTGCACCCCGAGCACCGAGACTGGGCCGTGCGGTGACGAAGGCAAGGCGGGAATCGAAAGGCGTCTTCGAGACACCGAGCGCGACGGATCCGAAAATGTCGGGCCGCGAGGCATGGGCGGCGCGAAGCTGCGGGCGCAGCGTCTCACGAGCGAGCGTCTCGGGCTTGAAGGCTGCTGCCGTCGCGTAGAGCGGCGCGCCCATCATGGGCACCGCCATTGCGCGCGGAGCAGCCAGCGAAACTCCGGCCTGTTGCGCGCGGATCGCGTCCAGCGCCGAACCGCTGCCTGCGGTCGGAGTCCCCGCGAACAGGGCAAGCGCGGGTGCCTTCTGATCGTTATCGACCTCGGTCGCCAGCGCCGGTGTGGCGGCGAGGAGGCTGGCTCCAAGCAGGCAGGCGAAGCGGGCAGGTCGATTCCACATGACCCCGCTTGTCGCAGGGCGACGCAAACATCCGCCTAAAGGTCAAGGTTAATTCGAGGGTAACCCTCTGCTTATTGGTCCAATTCGGAGATGAACTCGTCCACTGCCGAATTGAAGGATTCGGGACGTTCGAGATTGGAAAGGTGGCCAGCGCCCTCGATGTCGATGCGCCGTGCGTGATCGAGCCGTTCCGCAAGGTCGTCCGACAAGGCGGGAGGTGTCACGCGGTCCTCGCTTCCGCACAGGACGAGCGCCGGATGTTTGATGTCGGCGGCAGCCGTGCGCATGTCCGCGAGCCACACGGCGCGCGCGCCCAGCCGGTAGGCTTCGGGACGGATGGCGGACATGGTCCGCACGGCATCCGCGCGCAGCCCTTGCGGAGGGTGCGAACCCAGCAGGCGACCGATCCGCGCGTCGGCCATGGCAGCCATCCCCATCTCGCCGCAGGCAGCGACCGAGCCGTCGTGGATGGCGCGTCCGTCGGGGTGAAGAGCGAAACTGTTGGCGATGACGAGGCTAGCGACCCGGTCCGGAGCGGCGGCGGCTATCGCCAGTGCGATCACACCGCCGAGCGACAAGCCGCAAAGGTGCGCCCGTTCGATCTCGAGTGTGTCGAGAAGCGCAATCATCGCGTCGGCATAATCGTCCCTGGTCGCTGCAACGGTAAACGCGCTGTCGCCATAGCCCGGATAGTCCGCAGCGATGGCCGCGCGGGTGCGCGAAAAATGCGCGATCTGGGGCGCCCAGGCGCTTTTGTCCGAACCGACGCCGTGCAGGAACAGGATCGGCAGCCGTTCCGATGCCCGCTGCCCGAGCCCGTCGGCGAGGACGCCGATCTTCCCAAGGCGCGTCTCGACCGCCCCCTCCATCCCGCTTCACTCCGTCTGCATTTTCCCCGGTAACGCGCGCTACCTACGCAAAAGGCAGCAGGATTTGCAACGCTGGCCTTTGGCCCTAAAGCTTTGACGATCATGTCCCGGCTGACTGTCAATGGCGAGCCGCTCGCCTTCGATCTCGATCCGCAGACGCCGCTGCTGTTCGCGCTTCGTGATGCCGCCAACATCACGGGTCCCAAACATGGCTGCGACGACAAGGGATGCCACGCCTGCACGGTGCTCGTGGATGGGCAGGCGGTGCGCTCGTGCGACCTGCCGCTTGCCCGAGCCGAGGGCGCGCAGGTCGCGACGGTCGAAGGCCTCCCGCCCGACCACCCGCTTTTCGCCGCATGGATCGAGGCACAGCCATCGATGTGCGGCATGTGCGATCCGGGCTTTTTGTGTGCGCTGGTGGGCATGCTCCAGGTCAATGCCGCGCCGAGCGAGGAGGACCTTGCCGCCATCCCCAATCGCTGCGCGTGCGGTGCGGGGCCCCGCATTCGAGACGCCGCCCGCCTGGCTGCCCGCGCCATCCAGCGCGACGAGGATCCTTCTGAACCCGAAACGACGGGCGGGTTCAGCTTAGGGTCAGATCAAAACGCGCAGGAATAACGCATTGTATTGAGTAACCCCCGGTAGGAGAGCGTTCATGCGTACCGCCCTTTCCCTCGTGCTCGCGATGGCGCTCGCCGCGCCCGCCGCCGCCGAGGCCGTCACCATTGCCGACACCGCCCCGCCGCCAACCGCGAAGGACAGGATCGACCGCGCGAAGGCGAAGTCGAGTTCCGGCAAGCGGCAGGAACGTCGCGCCGAGCGTCGTTCCGAACCGCGCCAGAGCCGCGCGAGCGTTGCGCCGGCACGCGAACGCGTCGAGCGCTCGCAGGCTCCGGCTCCTGTTCGTGTCGATCGCGGCAACCGCGGCGATGCGCGCGTCGAGCGGGCGCGCCGGATCGAACAGCGGACGGATCGCAACCTCGATCGCGCCCGCGCCGCGGAGCGGCGTGCCGACCGGATGCGGGGCGAAGGAAGCCGGGCCGACATTCGCACCGATCGTCGGCTCGAGGACGCCCGTGCCGCCGAGCGGCGCGCGGACCGTCGCCTGCAGCGCGCGGAAAACATTCAGGATCGCACCCGCTCCAGCGAGCGCGACACCCGCACCGAACGTGCCCGCCGCGCCATCGAGAACGGACGCGTCGTCGCGAGCACCGACCGTGACCGCTATCGCGACCGCAACGGCCATTACCGCCAGTGGGATCGCCACAACTGGCGCGGCGATCGTCGCTACAACTGGCGCAACTATCGCAACCACAATCGGTCGCTGTTCCGCCTTGGCTTCTATTACGACCCGTTCGGGTGGAACTACCGTCGTCACGGCGTCGGGCATTTCATGCGCTCGGCCTTCTATCACGACCGCTACTGGATCAACGATCCCTGGCAGTATCGTCTTCCCGAAGTCTGGGGTCCCTATCGCTGGGTCCGCTATTATGACGACGCGCTGCTGGTCGACATCTACTCGGGCGAAGTGGTGGACGTGCTCTACGATTTCTTCTGGTAGATCATGCTCTATCTCGAATGCGTCACGAAGGGCGTCGGCTGCGGTCGGCGCCCTTTTTCATTGGAACGCGAGGCGCTGTTCATTCCTTGATAGAGCTGAAAGCAAAGGAGAAATTCTATGGCAGACGTCAATTCAAACAAGAACCAGGCCTATACGGGCGGTCCGTCGGTGCAGTCGACGGGTGAGATCGGGCAGACCAACCAGCCCGACAGCCAGAAGGGCCCCGCCGCCAATGCGGTCGGCGACAAGGATTATGTCGAGAAGAAGGGTGCGCCTGACGTGAACCAGTCGGGCGGCAAGCAGCCCACCGACCCGGTGCAGTCGATGGAACCTGTCGGCAGCGACGAAGAGGAATAGTCCTCGGTCGGATCACACAGGAAAGGGCCTGCCGTTGCGCGGGCCCTTTTCTTATGCCGCTAGCGCGTCGGCGATCAGCGCACGGGTTTCCTGAACGCCGTAGAGCGCGATGAAACTGCCCATGCGCGGACCCTGCTCGGAGCCGAGGAGGGTCTCGTAGAGAGCCTTGAACCAGTCGCGCAGGCTTTCGAACGCGTGCCGCTTGCCGACTTCGAACACGATATTCTGCAAATCTTCCGCCGCTGCATCCGTGGGCGCCTTGGCCAGTTCGGCCTCGAGGTCGCGCAGGGCTTCGATCTCGACCCCCTCGGGCGCGCGGCGCTGGAGCCCGGGCACGACGAACTCCTGCGCATAATTCACCGCCAGCCCGATCATTTCGTCGAGTCGCGGGTTGGCTTGCGGTGACGTGTCGGGCGCGTAGCGCTGGACGAACTTCCACGCGAGCGCCTTGTCCTGCACGCCGGGCAGGCTGACGAGGTTGAGCAGCAGCCCGTAGGTGATCGGCGGCACATCGGCCGGCACGTCGCCGAAATGGACGTGGTGCACCGGGTTGCCGAGCTTTTTGTCGAGCGGCTGATCGGGATAATTGCCGACGAACTGCCAATATTCGTCCACCGCGCGCGGCACGAGGCCCAAGTGGAGATTCTTGGCCTTCTTGGGCTCGCGGTAGATGTAGAAGGACAGGCTTTCGCGCGTGCCGTAGGTCAGCCAGTCCTCGATCGACAGACCGTTGCCTTTCGACTTGGAGATCTTCTCGCCGTTGGCGTCGAGGAACATCTCGTAGATCATGCCCTCGGGTTTGCGCCCACCCAGAACCTTGGCGATCCGTCCCGACTGCACCCCGCTGTCGGTAAGGTCCTTGCCGTACATTTCGTAATCGACCCCGAGCGCGACCCAGCGCATCGCCCAGTCGACCTTCCACTGGCACTTGGCCTGTCCGCCCAGCGCCGACTGTTCGACACGGCTGCCGTCCTCGTCGGTGAAGGCGATGGTGCCCGCTTCGGCGTCGACCACCTCGACCGGCACCTGCAGCACGCGGCCCGTCGAGGGACTAACCGGAAGCAGCGGAGAATAGGTCGCGCGGCGCTCTTCGCGCAGCGTCGGCAACATGATGTCGAGAATGTCCTGATCGTGCCGCAGCACCGCGCGGAGCGCCTCGTCGAACGCGCCGCTTTCATATTTGTCCGATGCCGAGGCGAATTCATAGTCGAACCCGAAGCGGTCGAGAAAGTCGCGGAGCATCGCATTGTTATGCGCGGCGAAACTGCCGTGCTCGCTGCCGAACGGGTCGGGAATGCGGCTGAGAGGCCGCCCGAGGTGCTCCGTCAGCATCTCGCCATTCGGCACGTTGTCGGGCACCTTGCGCAGCCCGTCCATGTCGTCCGAGAAGGCGATCAGCCGCGTGCGGCCGTCCTCGGGCGCATAACCCATCAGTTCCTCGTAGGCGCGGCGGACCATCGTCGTGCGCAGCACTTCGTTGAAGGTGCCGATGTGGGGGAGCCCCGAGGGGCCGTAGCCCGTTTCGAACACGACCGGCCCGTCCTTGCCGTCCGGGAACCGTTTCGCGAGCCTTTTGGCCTCCTCATACGGCCAGGCCTTGGAGATGCGGGCGGCAGCGGAGAGCTCGGAGCGTTCGATCATGGGACAGCCGCTAGAGGGAAAACCGCCGCGCTTCAACCATTTGGGAACCGTAACGGCATCGGCGCGTAAATTCGCTCATACCAATGGGAGATTTTCCATGAACAGCAGTGCCGTCTATTTCCTCGGGTTCCTCATCCTCATCGGCGGGCTCGCCTATGCGGCCATCGTCGCCGGTGTCCCCAGTCTCTACGTCGGGATCGGCGCCGTCATCCTGCTCGGCATCGGGCTGATGAGCACGGTCACCAATACCAAGAGCCGCGAACCGGCGGCGGGCGAAGGCGAAGTAAAGCGTACGACTACGACCGTTACCGAACGCGACTAGTCGAGCGGCTCGAGTGGACTGGCGTCGCTCGGATCGTCCAGCGGCGCCAGCATCCGCTTACCCTCAGCATCGACGGTGAATTCCCGGCCGAAGGCGCGCCACTGGAGTGTGCCGTCGGCGATGGGGGTGAGATGGAACGTCCAGTAGGACGGTTGGCGGGGAAAGCGCAGTTGGACGCCAGCCGCCGTTTCGCGGATGTGCATCGCGCCGAAGTCGCGGTGCATGTAGGATCCGATCCAGGCGCGGTGAGCGGGCGTCGGCGCGATCTCCGGTCGTCGGGCCGGTGGCGGCGCTACCGGGCCGTCGCCGACGATCGAGCGCAGCGTCGAACCCAGGGACAGCATCGGATAGCTGAAGAGATTGCCCGCAAAGGCGATCGATGTCCGCCGTCCGGGCCAGACAATCGCCTGGGCGCCATAGCCGGGTAGCGTCCCCTGAACCGAGAGGTAGGACCCGCTCGCGTCCTCGCGCGCATCGATCGATCCCAGAGGGTCGTCCGGATCGAACAGCTCGGGATAGGCATCGCTTGCCAGCACATCCACCCAGCGAGCGAGATCGCCGACCGTCCCCACGAGACCGGTCGCTCCCGGCATGGGCGGCGACAGCGGCGCGTCGGCGAGAAGAAGCGGTGCAGGGCCAGGCGTGTAGGCCTTCGCGCCGCCGGGTAATGCGTGTGCCTCTAGCGCCGAAAGCCGCGCCATCGTCATGCCGGCAGGATCGATGACGAGGCGTTGTGCCGTATCCTCGAACGGGGCACCGCTGGCCGCAGCGATCACCTCGGCCATCAACTGATAGCCGATATTCGAGTAATTTTCTTCGCCAACCGCGCCGAGGCGGGCGGGGTCGGCGGCGAGCCAGGCGGCGACGTTGGGAACGGCCGCGTCCTCGTCCGGAAGGTCACGCGGCAGGCCGGCGCGATGGTGCAGCACGTCTTCGATCGTGAAGGACGTTTGCGCCAGTTCGGGAAGCCACTGCCCGACGGGGTCCTCGAGCGACAGGCTCCCGCGCCGGGCCAGCGCGACGATGGTGGCGGCGGTGATGCCCTTGGTTACGGACGCCATGCTGTAGAGCGTGGTCGTTTCGTGCGGGCGCCCGGTCGCGACGTCGGCGAGGCCGAAGCGGACGATGCGCACCGCGCCCTCGTGCTCGATGCGAACGATTCCGGACAGATCGCGACTCGATGCCACGCCGTCGAACGCTTCGTGGAGCCGCCCGACCAGCCGCTCGACTTCCGTGTCTTCATCGGACGCCAGAGGCATGGACGAGGTCGGCCGGGACGGAGCGGGGACGGCGCAGCCGGCGAGGAGCGCGATCAGGGAGAGCGGGATAAGGGTTCGCATGGATCAAGGCGTATTATGTGAATAACACACTGTCAATCCAGGCGTCAGATGTTTACTTTTCGTTCCGCCCTTGTCAGCGTGGCGCGCATGTCGATATCGCTCGCACTGCCGGCGCTGCACGCCACGCATTCGGGGATCTGGCGATGGGATGTGGACGGTCAGGTGCGCGGGATCGGGCGGGGCGAGGCGATCGCGCGCGCGGGCGAGACGCCGCATCTCATCGTCAACGCGCCGCTGATTGGTGAACGGCTCGGCGCAAGTGAGCTGTCGGGTCTCGACCTGCTCGAGCTGTTCGCCTTCGTCCATCCCGCGCGCTTCGTGGTCCCCACGATGGGCGGGCTGTCACGCGCGCTCCAACTCCCTACGCCGCCCGACGACGAAGCCGCCACCGCGCAATTGTCGAGGCTGGCCGCGCGGCTGCTCGAGACGATGGAATCGCCCGATTGGGCCGAGCGCGAGGGTGCTTGGACGGTCAATCGGGCGCTGCATCGTCACGGCTGGCCGTGGAGCCCGCTCGTCGCCCAACGGCTGACGACCCCCGGCGAGATGGAGCGCAGCCTCTTCACGCGGCTCCCCGAATGGGACGAAGAGGCAAGGGCCACCCCGCCGCGGACGGTGCGCGTGGACGAGGTCGAAAGCCTCAACCGCCTTTCCTCGCTGCTGGGCACTGGCGCGGAAGGCCGCGAGGGACAGCGCAGGATGGCGGCCGATGTCGCGCCCGTCTTCGACCCCCGAAAGCGCGAGGGGCAGCCCAACCTGCTGCTCGCCAATGCGGGAACCGGGATCGGCAAGACGCTCGCCTACCTCGCGCCCTCCAGCGTGTGGGCGGAAAAGTCCGGCGGAACGGTGTGGGTGTCGACCTACACCAAGGCCTTGCAGCGCCAGCTCGACGCGGAAGGAGCGCGGATCGAGCCCGACGAAGTGCGTCGAAAGGAGCGGATCGTCGTTCGCAAGGGGCGCGAGAACTATTGCTGCCTCCTCAATCTCGAAGACGCGATGCAGGGCGGATTCCAGGGTCGCGCAGCGGTCCTCGCACAACTGGTCGCGCGCTGGGCGGCCTATACCAAGGATGGCGACATGGTGGGCGGCGACCTTCCCGGCTGGTTGCCCAATCTCTTTCGGCGCGCAGGCGCCACCGCACTCACCGACCGCCGCGGAGAGTGCGTCTACGCCGGCTGCGCGCATTATCGGAAATGCTTCATCGAGCGGGCCGAGCGGGCAGGGCGCACCGCCGACCTGGTCATCGCCAATCATGCGCTCGTGCTGATCAATGCGGCGCGCGGTCGTCCCGATGCGCCGACCAGAATCGTGTTCGACGAAGGACATCATTTGTTCGACGCCGCCGACAGCACCTTCTCGGCGGCGCTGACGGGGCGCGAGGCGATCGAGCTCCGGCGCTGGATCATCGGGCCCGAGGGCAAGCATCGCGGACGGCGGCGGGGGCTGTCCGCGCGGCTGATGGACGTCGCCAGTTACGACGAGGAAGGCGCGCGCGCGATCGAGCAGATCGTCGAGGCGGCGGGCGCATTGAACGCAAACGGATGGCCTGCGCGCGTCGCGGAGGGCGATCCCTGGGGGCCGTTTGAAAAGCTGTTCGTCGCGGTGCGGGCGATGACCTATGCACGCGCCGATGCACAGGCCGCTGGCTACGGGCTCGAAACCGCGCTGGTCGACCCCGATCCGGCAATGGTCGAGAGCGCGAGCGCGGCGCTCGAGGGGCTGGAAGCGCTCGGGAAACCCATGGCGGCATTGTCGCGTCGGCTGGAAGCGGTCCTCGAGGACGCCCCCGACTGGCTCGACGCACCGGCGCGTGCGCGCGTGGAGGGGGCGATCCACTCTCTCGGCTGGCGGCGCGAACAGGTGGCGAGCTGGATGGCGATGCTCGGGCGCGTCGGCGGGCCCGCGGACCCCGATTTCGTCGACTGGCTGGCGGTCGCGCGGGTCGAGGGGCGTGAATATGACGTCGGCATGCATCGCCACTGGCTCGATCCGACGCGTCCGCTGGCGAAGGCTGTCCTCGAGCCCGCGCATGGCGTGGTCGTCACCTCGGCGACGCTCAAGACGGGTGCCAGCGAATGGAGCGAGGCCGAGAATCGCACCGGCGCCGCCCATCTCGACGTGCCCGTCCGCCATTTCGAAGCGAAAAGCCCGTTCGACTATGCGAACCAGACGCAGGTGCTGGTCGTCACCGACATCGGGCGCGATAATATTCCCGCGCTGGCCGGGGCCTACGCGCGCCTGATCGAAGCCTCGCAAGGCGGAGCGCTGGGCCTGTTCACCGCCATCAAGCGGCTGCACGCCGTCCATGCGCGGATCGCCGACCGGCTGGCGCGCGCCGGACTTCCCTTGTTCGCGCAGCATGTCGATCCGATCGACACGGGCACGCTGGTCGACATGTTCCGCGACGATCCCCGGGCCAGCCTGCTCGGCACCGACGCGTTGCGCGACGGGGTGGACGTGCCGGGCGACTCGCTGCGGCTGGTTGTCATGGAGCGGATCCCGTGGCCGCGGCCCACGGTGCTTCATGCGGCAAGGCGGCTCGCGGGCGGCGGGACGGAATATGACGACAAGGTCGTGCGCGCCAAGCTCGCGCAGGCCTATGGACGTCTCGTCCGTCGCAAGGATGATGGCGGTTTCTTCGTGCTCCTGTCGGCGGCCAGCCCCTCGCGGCTGATGACGGCCTTTCCCGACGGCGTCGTCGTCGACCGCGTTCCGCTCGCCGAAGCGATCGCGCGGATCGAGGATCGCGCGGCGATGCGATTGACCGACACCGGGGTCGACACGCGCGAGACACGCGATGCCTGAACTCTTCCTGCTTCGTCATGCAAAGTCGGACTGGAGCGATCCGGGTCTTTCCGACATCGAGCGTCCGCTCAACGCACGCGGTCGCGGGGCCGCGCGGGCGATGGGGCGGTATCTCGCGGGTCGCGGCCGAATCGATGCGGTGTGGGGAAGTCCCGCAGAGCGCGTCGGCGAGACCATCGACGGGCTGCGCGCGGCCTTCGAGGATCTTCCGCATGCCCGCATCGTGGAACGTCTCTACGCGGCACGCGCCGAGACGTTGCTCGAGGTGCTGCACGAGGCAGACTGCAAGCGGCTTCTGCTGGTCGCGCACAATCCCGGCCTTCACGATCTGGCGATGCTTTTGACCCGAGATCGCGACAGCGAGGCGCGAAGGAGGCTTGCGAGCAAGTTTCCCACCGCGGCGCTGGCGGAAATTTCGTTCGACGGCGACTGGCAAGACCTCGATGCCGGAAGCGCTCGTGTCGCGGGCTTCACCCGTCCGCGCGACCTCTAGCGGTCGAGCGCGGCCGCAAGGCGGTTGCGAATGTTGCGCAGGCGATGGGCGTCGATACCGGTCACGAGCGTTTCGTCACCCGACCGCAGCGCCTTCTGCGCACCTTTCATCGTATAGCCCTCGCGGTTGAGGAGTCGGTCGATGGTGCGCGCCGTTTCGACGTCGTCGGGGCGATAGTAGCGGCGGTTGCCAGCGCGCTTGAGCGGCGAGAGTTCCGGAAATTTGGTTTCCCAGTAGCGCAGGATATGCTGCGCGACTCCGATCTCGTCGGACAGTTCGCCGATGGTGCGGAAAGCGTTGGGATCCTTGGGCATCGTGCGGCGCCCGTACGCGGTTCTAGCCCGCGATCCGGTCGCGCATGATCTGGCTGGCGCGGAAGGTCATCACGCGGCGCGGCGCAATCGGCACTTCGACACCCGTCTTGGGGTTGCGACCGATCCGCTCACCCTTGTCGCGCAGGATGAAACTGCCGAAGCCCGAAATCTTGACGTTCTGTCCGTGAGAGAGCGATTCGCACATGTGGGCCAGGACCCGCTCGACGAGCGAGGCCGACTCGGCGCGGCTGAGCCCCAGCTTCAAGTGAACGACATCGGCAAGGTCCGCCCGCGTCATCGTCGTGGCGTCCTCGTTCGTTGCGATGTTCGCGCGTGCTATTCCAGCGTCTGCCATGAGTTCCTCGCCCCCCGTTCGAAAAGCCTGTGTAATAAATCCGACCTTAGGCCCGCCCCGAACCTCAGGTCAACGGGATCATCTTGCGCTTTTTTCCAGCAAGATCAATAGCGAAGCGCGGCCGCGCCCCAGGTGAACCCGCCGCCCATCGCCTCGAGAAGCACCAGATCGCCGCGCTGGATACGGCCGTCGCGCACCGCGAGGTCGAGCGCCAGCGGCACCGAGGCGGCAGACGTGTTGGCGTGCCGGTCGACGGTCACGACCATCTTCTCTGCAGGAAGACCGAGCTTGCGGGCGGTGGCCTCTAGGATACGGGCATTGGCCTGGTGCGGCACGATCCAGTCGATGTCGCCCGACTCGAGTTTCGCTGCCTCGAGCGTCTCCGTGAGGACGTTGGCGAGATTGACCACTGCGTGCCGGAAGACCTCGCGGCCGCGCATGCGAAGGTGCCCGACCGTTTGCGTGGTCGAGGGGCCGCCGTCGACGTAGAGCATGTCATGATGCTCTCCTGCCGCGTGGAGGCGCGAGGCGATAATGCCGCTGTCGGTGCCTTCCTCCGCTTCGAGGACGATCGCGCCCGCGCCGTCGCCGAACAGGACGCAGGTGCCGCGGTCCTCCCAGTCGAGGATGCGACTGAAGGTTTCCGCACCGATGACGAGCGCGCGCTTCATCGGGCCGGCCTTCAGCATCGCGTCGGCGACGCTGACGGCATAGAGGAAGCCCGTGCACACCGCCGCGACGTCGAACGCGACGCAGTCGGCGATCTCGAGGTTGGCGGCCACGCGGGTCGCGCTGGCGGGAAAGGTCTCGTCAGGCGTTGCGGTGGCGAGCACGATGAGGTCGATGTCGTCGGCGACCAACCCGGCCGCTTCGAGCGCCTTGCGCGCGGCGTCGGTGGCAAGGCTCGAGGTCGTCTCGCCTTCGCCCGCGATGTAACGCTGGCGGATGCCGGTCCGCTCGACGATCCATTCGTCGGTCGTGTCGACTGTCTCGGACAGTTCGGCATTGCTGACGCATCGTGCGGGAAGCGCGCTCCCCGTTCCCCTGACAACCGAGCGAATCGTCATTTGGCCTCACTCAATTCATCGAGCGTGCGCGAGCGAAACGTGTCGAGGTCGGTGCGGATCTTGGCCGTGATGTCGTTGCGGACCATCGAGCCCGCGACCGTGATCGCGTTGGCGACACCCTTGGCGCTCGCGCTACCGTGCGACTTCACGACGATGCCGTTGAGGCCAAGGAAGACGGCGCCATTATGATTGTTGGGATCGAGATGGACCTTCAGCAGCCGCATCGCTGGGCGCGAGATGAGAAAGCCCATCCGGCTGCGGATGCTCGACTTGAAGGCCCCGCGCAGCAGGTCGGTGACGAAGCGCGCGGTGCCCTCCGCGGTCTTCAAGGCGATATTGCCCGAGAAGCCGTCGGTCACGACCACGTCGATCTCCCCGCGCGAAATCTTGTCGCCCTCGGTGAAGCCCGCGAAGTGGAAGGGGAGATAATCGGCTTCGTTGAGAAGCGCGGCGGCTTCCTTCAGTTCCTCGGTGCCCTTGAGCGCCTCGGTGCCGATGTTGAGGAGTTTCACGCAAGGGCGCTCGTTGCCCATGACGGTACGGGCATAGGCCGCGCCCATGACGGCGAACTGGACGAGGTTTTGCGCATCGCACTCGGTATTGGCACCGAGGTCGAGCATGACGAGATCGTCGTCTTTCAGGGTCGGCAACAGCGCGGACAGGGCAGGGCGGTCGATGCCCTCCATGGTCCGCAGCGCGAGCTTGGAAATCGCCATCAGCGCGCCGGTATTGCCGCCCGAGACGGCGGCGTGCGCATCGCCTGCCTTCACGGCGTTGACCGCCTCGCCCATGCTCGTGCCCTTCGAGGCACGGATCGCCTGGCTCGGCTTGGTCTCGGCCTCGATGACCTTGTCGCAATGATGCACGTCGGTGACGCGGGCGAGATTCTCGTAGCGCTTCAGCTCGGCGCTGATTCGCTCCTCATCGCCGTAAAGCGTGAACCGGAGGTCCGGGTCGCGCCGACGCGCGATCGCCGCGCCTTCGACGGTGACCGACGGACCGATATCGCCGCCCATGGCGTCGATCGCGATCCGTGGGTTTTTTGCCATGCCGGGCGCGGACCTTTTGGGTCTTAGTCTTCGGGCGCGATGATTTCGCGGCCGTTATAGTGGCCGCAGGCGTCGCACATGTTGTGCGGGCGCTTGAGTTCGCCGCAGTTCGGGCATTCCTGGAAGGCGCTCGGCGTCAGCGAGTGATGGCTGCGGCGCATGCCCTTCTTGGACGGCGTGGTTTTTCTCTTCGGGACGGCCATGACGGCACCTTCTCAACTGGTTGGCTCAAAAAAAATGAGCGACCATCCGCGTCCTGATGCAAAGTGCAGGCGCCGGGACGGCCGCTAGGCTGCGCGTCCTATAGCGCAATCTCGGCGCGATGCAAGCGCACTAGCTTCGCGCCGCCATCGCCGCGTCGGAGACGTGCGGATTGTGTTGCCGCTCGAAGCCGAATGTGCTCATCGGGCCGTGACCGGGAACGAAATTCGTCTCGTCGCCCAGAGGCCAGAGCTTGGTCGTGATGGCGTCGAGCAGGTCCTGATGGTTGCCGCGCGGAAAGTCCGTTCGCCCGATCGAACCCTTGAACAGCACGTCGCCGACAAGTGCGAGTTTGGAATCGGCGTTGTAGAAAACGACGTGGCCCGGGGTGTGTCCGGGGCAATGATGGACGCTGAAGGTTAATTCACCCACCGTCACTTCGTCGCCGTCCTCGAGCCAGCGGTCGCTCTCGAAGCTCGCCCCCGGCACGCCATATTTCGCGCCATCTTCGGGAAGCCGGTCGATCCAGAAACGGTCGGCCTCGTGGGGTCCCTCGATCGGCACGCCCAGTTCCGCCGCCAGCACGCCGGCCTGACCGCAATGGTCGATATGCCCGTGCGTGAGGATGATCTTCTCGAGATACACCCCTGTCTGCGTGATCGCGGCCTTCAGCTTGTGAAGATCGCCGCCCGGATCGCAGAGCGCCGCCTTGTTGGTCTTGGTGCACCAGAAGAGCGTGCAGTTTTGGGCGAGTGCGGTGACCGGAATGATCACCGCCTTCAGGGGCATTTTTATATCGTTTTTCATGGTCTTAGGCTGGTAAAAGGGTCGGGACATGACGAAAAAATCAATTCAGTATGCGCGCTGGAGCGACCCCTCGCAAGCCAAAGGGAACTCGAAGGCCCGACAGTTCGGTAAGATGCGCGAAGAGGCCGAAGCACAGGGTTACGTTTGCGTGCGAGAAGTTTTCGACGACGGCAGATCCGCCTATCACGGCGACCACCTCCTTAGAGGGAATCTGGGCGAACTGCTCTCGGAGATCGAGTGTGGCTCTTTCATTGGGTGGGTTCTTCAGGTCGAAAATATCGACCGTCTGACGAGACAAGGCTACGATGCCGCATTCGATCTGATCCGCCGGATCACTCGTGCGGGCATGGCGATACACACCTGCGATGGCGACCACTTCAACGCGAACGAGTCAGTTGCTCTGACCGACGTGATCACCCTCGCGGTAAAGGCCGACCTCGCGCGTAAAGAGGCTGAGAAGCGCAGCGAGCGCGCGAAGGCCTCATGGAAGATTCGACGCGAAAAGGCAAAGAGCGGTGAGGCGCTGCCCGGGGCTGGCCCCGCATGGATCCGCCGCGTCGGTAAGAATAACGAAGTCATTCAGGAGTATGCCCGACAAGCATCACGAATTTGGGAAATCGCCGACGAAACTGGTCACGGCGCGCACACCATCACGCGGCTTCTCAATAAGGAAGGCGTAAAGATGTTCGACACGGGAAAACCTTGGTACCAATCGCGCGTCGACCTCATACTGTCGGGAATGGAAGTCATCGGATATCACCAGTCTCGGCGTAAAGTGGCGGGGAAATGGGTCGACGATGGCGAGCCGATCAAGGTTTATCCGGCGATCATTCCACACGATCTTTTTAGACGGGTGAGGGGTGCGTCAGCGGCGCGTCTTGCGACCCACGGTGGCGGAAAGAGCAAACGCATTTCCAATCTGCTCTCCGGCAATCTCTGCAAGTGCGCGGAATGCGGTCACTCGATGCGATTAGCAGGTTCCGGGAACGGCTATCTAATGTGCAGCGCTCGTGACCGCGGTATATGCCGCAATTCGGTCGCGTTTCCTTATGCTATGCTGGAAAAGACCGTGCTCGACGAATTTCTACATTTCGCAGTGGAGGATGGCTCCTTCACAAACAAGAGCGAGGCAGCCCGAATGAATGAGCTCATCGCGCGTCGTGAAACGGAACATGCCGTCGCAGTCGGAAAGGCTGAGGGACTTTTGTCGCTGGCTGCTCAAGGGTCGAAGATGGCCGTCACGATGGCACTTGAGGCGGAGAAAAACGCCAACGCTATTGCCGAGGAACTGAAAGCACTCACAGGTCAAAAGGAGGTCGCGGCCGGCCGCGAAAATGCGGCGGAACAGATTTCTCGGCTGGCAAGCGTTCGAGAGAAGCTCTCCGTTGACGTCGACCTACGTCGAAAGGTCCAACAGTCCCTCAATATGCTCATCGACACTGTTCGCTTCGACACGCGAAAGACGGCCAGCATCCTATTTGCCGATGGCCGGCTGGAGTTCACTCTCGACCTTAGCGGGGACGTCGCAAAACGCAGGGGCATTGTCACGCTCAACGGCGGACTAGTTCCCTCCCCCGGCGACCCCTCAACGGAAGCTATCGTGCGCGGGATGAGAGAATACCTCAAGAAGCATCGTGGAAGAGATGGCGTATTCTTAGAACGCCCAGAGCCAGCAGCGGCTTGATCCAGTGTGAGCTTCACCACCCCATCCACACGAAAGACTAGACGACGCGAACTGAGGTGTGGAAATTGGGCGCCTTAATTTGAGAGGGCGTCGTGGCAAAACTGGAGCAAAAAGATCTCGAGCACCATCTTTGGGGCGCGGCCGACATCCTCCGCGGCACGGTCGATGCCGCCGACTACAAGCAATACATCTTCGGCCTTCTATTCTACAAACGGCTCTGCGACGTGTGGCAGGAGGAATACGAGGCACTGCTGGAAGAGACCGGTGACAAGGCCGAAGCCGCCGACCCAGACGAACACCGCTTTCACGTTCCCGCAGAGCATCGCTGGGATGCCGTGCGACAGCAATCGACGCAGATCGGCCAGCGGCTCAACAATGCGCTGGCGGCCATCGAAGATGCCAACCTGCGGTTGCGTGGCGTGTTCGGCGATGTGGACTTCGCCAATCAGGACCGCTTTTCCGATGCGTTGCTGGAAAGGCTGCTCACCCATTTCGAGAAGCACCACCTGCGCAATGCCGAAGTGCCAGCCGACATGCTGGGCGATGCCTATCTCTACCTCATAAAGATGTTCGCAGAAGGCGCGGGCAAGAAGGGCGGCGAGTTCTACACACCCCGGCAGATCGTTCGCCTGATGGTCGAAATCGTCGAACCGCGCCCCGGCATGTCGATCTATGATCCCACCTGCGGTTCTGGGGGTATGTTGCTGGAGGCGGTGCAGTATCTGAAGGACCGGGGTGAGGATGCGCGCACCCTGTCGCTCTATGGGCAGGAGAAGAACTTCGCCACGTGGGGCATCGCCGAGATCAACCTGTTCCTGCACAACGTCGATGATGCCTTCATCGCCAAGGGCGACACGATCCTCTCGCCCAAGCGGTATGACCCCAAGGCCCGAGAGTTCGTGGAGGGCATCGGGGCCTATGACCGGGTGCTGGCCAACCCGCCTTTCTCGGAAAAGGTGTGGGGCTACGATGTCTGGCAGAACGGCGATCCGTTCGGGCGCGATAGCTATGGCTGCCCGCCCAAGGGATACGGCGATTTGGCGTTCGTCCAGCATATGCTTGCCAGCCTGAAGGATGACGGGATGCTGGCGGTGGTGGTGCCGCACGGCGTCCTGTTCCGTGGCGGGGCCGAGGGGCGGATCAGGGAGGCCATGCTGGCTGCAGACGTGATCGAGGCGGTGGTGGGCCTTGCGCCCAATCTGTTCTACGGCGCGGGCATCCCTGCCGCCTTGCTGGTGTGCCGGAAGAACAAGCCTGCCGAGTGGCGCGGCAAGGTGCTGATCGTCAACGGCGATGCAACCTTCCAGCCGGGCAAGGCGCAGAACTTCCTGACCGACGATCATGTCCGCACGCTGGCCGAGACAGTCCACGCCTTCACCGATATCGAGAAACTGGCCCGCGTTGTTCCGGTCGAGGAGATCGCCGCCAATGGCAACAACCTCAATATCAGCCGCTATGTCCAGACCGGCGCGGATGCCGAGGCGGTCGATGTCGCGGCGGAGGTCGCCAAGCTGCAAGACCTCATTGCCAAGAGGAACGAGGCGGAAGCCGTGATGTTCAGTCACCTCCAGAGGCTTGGCTATGTCCAATGATTTGCCAGTTGGCTGGCGCGAAGCCCAAATTGGTGATGTTGCCCGAATTGTAACTGGTAAGACGCCCAGCACCAAGGAGCCGCGTTATTGGGGTGGTGACATCCCATTCGTGACACCCTCGGACATTACAGACAGCCCGTGGCTTCGTCATGTCGAGCGGCACGTGTCTAATGATGGTATGAAATACTCGTCTTTGGTTCCGGCGGGATCGGTCCTTTTCGCCTGTATCGGGTCCATCGGTAAGTCTTGCATTACACACGAGGTCTCGACCTTTAATCAGCAGATCAATGCGTGCGTCCCTTCAGAGCAAGTCGATGCGTATTTTCTCTACAACGCGCTACAGGTGCGTGTAGGGGACATACTTGATCTGGCGGGGACGACTGCTGTCCCCATAATCAATAAGACGACGTTCTCGAAGGTTTCTATTAGCCTCCCACCCCTCGACGAGCAGCGGCGGATCGTCGAGGTGCTGCGGTCGGTGGATGAGGCGATTGCGGCAAATGAGGCAGTCGCCGTTCAGTCGGGTCGTGCCTTCCGGGCTGCGCTGGCTCAACTGATCGGCAATGCTCCCGCAAACTGGGAGACGGTGAAACTTGCGCAAATCGCCGACCTAACTTTGGGCAAAATGCTCGATAAGGAAAAGAACAAGGGAGAGTTGAGGCCCTACCTTGCGAATATCAACGTAAGGTGGGGCGCATTTGATATGGCCGACCTTCGCCATATGCGGTTTGAAGAACGCGAGCTAGAGCGATACGGCCTCCGCTGCGGGGATATTGTAATGTGTGAAGGTGGTGAGCCGGGGAGGTGTGCCCTTTGGATTGATGAAAGTTCAGATATGATGATCCAGAAGGCATTGCATCGTATCCGTCCGCAGGAAGGTGTTGACAGTTATTATCTCTACTATGCACTCGTGAACGGCGTTCGTTCTGGCGCATATGATGAGTACATGACCGGAAGCGGCATCCAGCATTTACCCGGCAATCAACTTGCAAAGGTTGAAGTTTCGCTACCACCATTCAGGGAGCAGCAACGGATCGCCGAGGCACTGCGGGTGTTCGAACAAGCCGCTATGGCTAGGCTGAACGCATTAAAACAAGCGCTCCAGATTAAGTCGACCCTCATGTCCGACCTCCTCTCCGGTCGCGTGCTGGTGCCTGAATGAGCGAATACCGCCTAGCCGAGAAACCCGCGCTCGACGCGCTGGCGGCACTGGGCTGGCAAATACTGTCCCCGGCGCAGGCGCTGGCGATGCGCGAGGAGGAAAACCGCGTCATCCTCAAGCCCGTGCTGATCGACGCGCTGCGGACCCTCAACGGCATCGGCGCGGAAGATGCCGACGCGATCTACAACGATCTTGCCACCCTGTCCGACAACGAGGAATGGCAGCGCAAGCTGCGCGGCGGCTATTCGCGCCGCCTGTCCGGCGAGAAGCGCGATAGCCCTATCGCACTGATCGACTTCAAAGACCCCAGCCGCAACGCCTTCCACGTCACCAACCAGTTCAAGGTGCAGGCGCAACGCTCGCGCATCCCGGACATCGTTCTGTTCGTGAACGGCATCCCGCTGGTGGTGATCGAGGCCAAGTCTCCGATGAAGGGCACCGCCACTGGCACCGAAGCGCACGAACAAATCCGCCAGTATGAGCGGGACATCCCCCGGCTGTTCTACCCCAACGCCTTCAATATCCTCACTGACGGGATGAGGACCGAATACGGGGCCACAGGCTCTCCAGCGCAGTTCTATGGACCGTGGCCCGACGCATGGCCGCGCAGCCGCGACGACTTCCCCGATGCGGTTTCCAAGGACCTGTGGTGCCTGTGCGAGCCGTCCCGCCTGCTAGACCTGCTGGCGCATTTCATCGTGTTCGAGGTGGACCCGGAGCGGGGAAGCAAGATCAAGAAAATCTGCCGTTACCAGCAGTTCCGTGCGGTCAACAAGGCTGTGCAACGGGTTGCAGCGGGAGAGCACCGCAAGGGGCTGATCTGGCATACGCAGGGCAGCGGCAAGAGCCTGACGATGGTGTTCCTTGCCCTGAAGTTGAAAACCCACCTGACGTTGGATGCGCCGACGCTCGCCAATCCCAACATCCTCGTGCTGACCGACCGCATCGACCTTGACGATCAGATCAGCCGCACCTTCGTCGCCTGCGGCCTGCCCAACCCGACGCAGTGCGGATCAGTGGCGGCGCTGCGCGAGGCGGTGAACCGGGGCGGCAACGGGCAAATCCTGCTGTCCACCATCTTCAAGTTCGCCGGATCGAAAGACCCCATACCGAACTCCGCAAATTGGATCGTCCTAGTGGACGAGTGCCACCGCACGCAGGAAAAGGATTTAGGTTCGTTCCTGCAAGCGACCCTGCCCGACGCCCATTTCTACGGCTTCACCGGCACGCCGATCAAATCGACCGACAAGGATACCTACGCCCGGTTCAGCATCGCCGGAGAAGGCTACCTCGATAAATACGGGATCGACGATGCCGTGCGCGACGGCGCGACCGTCCCGATCCTTTACGAAGGCCGCAAGACCGATTGGGCAATCAATGAAGCCGAGATCGACATCCTGTTCGACCGCTGGTTCGTAGACCTGCCGGATGACAAGCGCGAGGAACTGAAGCGCAAAGGGCTGACCCTCGCCACCATCGCCAAGCACCCGGAGCGTGTGCGCCTGATCGCGCTCGACATCTGGGAACACTTCAAGGCCGTATGCCAGCCGGACGGCTACAAGGCGCAGATCGTGGCCGTGGATCGGGAGGCGGTGATCCTCTACCGCGCCGCGCTGTCCAACGTGATCGCCGCCGATCTGGAACGCGGCGGGATAGATGCCGATGAAGCACAGGTAAAGGCCGACGCCATGATCGCCTGCGTCTATTCCAAGAGCCAAGAGGACAACAAGCCAAGTGAGAACCCGGACGTTGCCGCGCTGCGCGCCGGGCTGGAGGCGTTCTATCTCGACGACGAGGCCGAGAAGGACGTGAAGAAGCGGTTCAAGGCGCGGGGGCAGGAACCCAGCTTCCTGATCGTGTGCGACAAGCTGCTGACCGGGTTCGATGCCCCCATCGAACACGTAATGTATCTCGACAAGCCGCTGAAGGAGCACAACCTGCTCCAAGCCATCGCCCGGACCAACCGCACCCACGCCTTCACCGATGACGATGGCGGCACCATCGAGAAGCCCAATGGCCGGATCGTCGATTACATCGGCGTCACCAACCATCTCGATGAGGCGCTGAAATCCTACCGCTCCGAGGATGTCGAGCACGCCATGCGCGACATCGACATCCTGCGGAACGGCCTCAAGGAAGCGCACGCCCGCTACCGTTCGCAGAAGCGGGCGATGAAGCTAGACGGGCTGGACGAAAAAGCAGCCGCCTATGCTGCCGCCAAGTTGGTGGCAGACGGGCAGGAGGATGACTGGTTCGAGTTCCAGCGCCTGACCCGCACTTTCATCAAGGTCTATGCGGACCTGTCACCCGATCCGGCGATTCTGGAGTTTACCGCCGAGGTGAAATGGGCAGCGGCGTTCCTGCGCTTGGCGACGCAAGCTATTAGCAAGGACGAAAGCCTCGACCATCGCAGCTACTCGGGCAAGATCAGGGACATGCTGGAGCAGCACGTGCACGCCACGGGTCTTTCCACTACGATCCGCCTACGCAACATCACCGATCCGAACTTCGCCGACGACTTCGACACAGGCGAGAAGAGCGAGGCAGAACTTCAGGAAGCCTTCGTGCGCAAGTCCGCCGAACTTCGCCGCGTGACCCGCGAACTGGTGGACAAGAACCCGGCGCAATTTGGCCGTTTCTCTGAGCGGGTCCTGGAAATCATCCGCCGCTTCGAGGAAGGCCAGCTCGCCGCCGCTGATGGCCTGCGCGACTTCGAGGGGCTGACCGGCGACATACAGACCGAACAGGGCGCACATGCCGAGCTTGGTATGGACGAGCACGCCTTCTCGATCCTCCGCATTATCGAAGCCATCGTGCCTGATGTGGGCCATTCGATCTTGCAGGACGCTGCCATCGCCATTGGGGCGGTCTACGCCGACGCCGCCCGCACACAACCCGCGTTCACCCACATGGACGATTACCTGCGCAGGCTTCGCCGTGATGTCCGCCGCATCCTGACCGAGCATGGCATCGGAGAGACCCAAACCATCCGCGAGAAGGTCGAGGACTTCGCCATCCACACTTATGGGGATGGCCACTAATGCCCACGCTCCAGATAGGCCGGACAGAAATACCCTACGAGCTTCGCCGGAGCGCCACGGCGTCCGAGCGTCGCATCACGGTGACGCCCGGCCATGTCGAGGTGCTGGCGCTCACCAATGATGACGAAGAGGCCGTGGCAGGCTTTCTCGACCGCAAGCGCCAATGGCTGTTCAACACCGTGCGCGAAATGGAGAGGATCACCGCCAACCGCCACGCCGTGCCCCAGTTCATGACTGGATCAAAAATACCGTACCGCGGGCGTAAAATGCCTCTCACCGTTCGCCGCACCAATAACGAGCGGGCGAAAGTAGATTACCGCAACGGCTTCGTTGTCGATTTGCCGCGCTGGGCTGGGCCAAATGCCGACCCGCTTGTAGCCAGCGAGCTTAAGCATTGGCTCAAGTGTCGCGCACGCCGCGACGTAAAGGAAATGGTCACCGCGTATAGCAAACGCTTTGGTCTGACTCCGCGGTCCATTCGGGTGGCTGATTTCGTCAACGGCTGGGGGTCATGCGGACGAGAAGGGAACGTGCTTATAAACTGGCAGCTGATTTTCGCCCCGAAAAGAGTGCTGGAATATGTGGTCGCGCACGAATTGGCACACCTCCGCCATCGAAACCATGACGCCGCATTTTGGCGACACCTTTCTCAGATTCATCCCACGTTTGAAGAATCTAAGGCGTGGCTAAAGAAGAACGAAGGCGAGCTCTCTGCTGGATTTCTGGAAGGAGAGCATTTCTGATGCAAATGGATTTGCGTAGATGCTCACTCCTTGACGGGTTTGCCGGTCGACGGCCGATTGGACGTCACCCCCTCCATTTATAGGGCGTCGGCCTAAGTCATCATGATGACGTCCTCGACGTCGGCTAGAGGAGCTTTTAGGCGAGCGCCAGCGCCCGATAAACGCTGGCCCTACTGATCTTGAGGTCCTTGGCGATTTGCGTCGCGCCCATCCCCATGGCTCTGAGGCGAATGACGTGGTGCGGATCAATGGACGGTTTACGGCCGCGATACTTCCCGGCCAGTTTGGCTTTAGCGATCCCTTCTCTTTGACGTTCGAGTCGGATATCATTCTCAAACGCCGCGACAGCCCCGAGGATTGCCAGCATCAGGCGTCCCGTCGAACTGTCGGTATCGACGCCTGACTGATTCAAGCAGCGGAAGCCCACCTTCTTTTCGTTTAGTGTTTCGATGATGCGGTGAAGGTCCACGACGCTTCTTGCCAGTCTGTCGAGCCTAGTCACTACCAAGGTGTCACCTTCCCGAACGTAGTCGATGGCATGGGCCAGTTCGGCGCGATCTTCGGCCGAGCGCCCTGACATGCTTTCAGAGAAAACCTTCTCGCATCCTCCACGGGCCAAGGCCTCATTCTGAATTTCGAGCGACTGTCCTGTTGAACTTACCCGTGCATAGCCAACCAGCATCGACCATCCTGTCTCGTTAGAACCTAGGCCCATACTCTCACAACTCTCAGATCTGTCGATTAATTTTATTGAGACAGCCCTCGCGTCTCGTCACCGCTGTCTCGTCAGAGTGTACTCAATTGACGGCGGGCCAGCACGCTTCGCACTCTGGGGAACTAAAATCGGCCAGTCGCCTGTAGGCAGGACTGACATGATTTACACGGCCAATGAATGGTGATCTAATTTAAAGGGGACAAAAATTTTCTTATGGGGAAGAGAAAATGCGCAGACTTACGATTTGGGTAGTCCTTGGGGTGTCCCTAGGTAGTTGCACTGGAGAGAAAACCACACCATCACCCAAAGATCGAGAACTTCGGTCTGCCTTACTTTCTGCAAAGCAATCCGAAGAACTTGCAGTGGCGGCCACAGAAAACTTTGACGTTCGAGAGTGCGTGTTTGGTATGCGGGGAAAGTTCGTAACCTCAATGCGCTTGTACGAAGACCACAAAGAATTGACTTCTAGACCCGCAAGGACTCTTTCCGAAGCGGAAGCAATAAGTGCGCAGGTGAAGGGACTATTCGAGTATTATAAAACCGATCTCTCGGTCTTTGGAGGTATGATAAAGCGGCATTGCCCTAAAGCGGTGGAATGGATCGAAGCATCCGCAGTTCAAAAATATGGTATTAATGACACGCGTTGCACTGACGCGATGCGAAAGTACTACACATTTTTGATTGACCCAGCTGGAAAAGGGGGCACGGCTAAGTCGCGCAATCAGTCCATGCATTCAGTTTGCCATCCCAAACTTCTTGGCATCGAGCCGTCTGTGTCAGCGTCGGAGAAGGGCGGTACGCTCGAAAACAAGGAAGCCGTGAATGGGAGCGCGACCCAGAACACTATCGACGTTGCGGATCTACGAGATTTCGAAATTCATCGAGCAGGCGACGGGACCTGCTTTGCGGTTGCGGTCCAGACCCGCGAAGAAACCATCCATTATTCACTGCCCGTCAGCAAATTCGGAGTCGTGATGCGGCTGGAAAATGCCGGTTCGGTGCACAAGGATCCGACAGTGCACCTGAGAACATACTGGCCTGCAGGAGATTATGATAATCAGTTGCACGGATCAGTCTTTAAATCCGCTAAGGGTAAGAGCTGGGGTTCATTGATCGAAGCCACCGAAGGTCAGGACCACGATACGCTTGATGTTCGGTTAAGCGCGGAGGAGTATGTTGAGAGTGACCTGCGCGGGACGCTGAGTTGGGAAATGGTTGGCGGCGAAGAAATCCACCTTATGCGTTCACCCGGTGCTTTGAACGCAATTCTTCGATGTGAAGGAAAGTCGGCGGTCATCGATTATGATCGAGGCGACGGTTCGAATGAAAGCGGCTACACTCAGGCTGACTGATCGAGATAAGTATTGTCCGCCTAGGAATACGTCTGAAATCGACATAAACACCCATTACCCATCAGTGCTGGGTCAAATATGCAGACACTATCCGCATCACACACACCCGCGTTGGTTGCAACAGCGGGTTCAGTATGAGGCGCTCTAGAACCCCCTTTGGGGGGGCATGAAGACAAGGCGATCAGTGTCATCGACATTCCAGATATCCTTGAAAATGTAGTCGTACCAACCTTCAGGGTCCTTCATCTTCTCGATGTGACAGGTTCCTCCGGAGAGTATCTTTCGCCACAGTCCATTTCTTTCAGCTAAGGTCGGTCCATCTGCAAATAACCGCTCGAACTGTTCGTGTTTTTCAGGCGCGATACGAAATGCACCATGAAGATGCCCCGAAGCTGGTAAGCCCTCGACAATAGCAACTGCGTGAGATCTGCGGCTTGCTCGTGTGGGCTTTGTGAACCGCGGCCCTAGTAGAGCCCTATCAACCATCATGTGAGTTTTCGCGAAAAGTTGATGTAAACCTTCGACAGATCGGAAGCGAAGTTCGTCATTCGGCTTTAAGGTAATAGCATGGCTATATCCCTGCTCGACAAAAAACTCGATCCACGCACTTCGGAGTTTGATCTTCAACACTATCTATTTATACCATCACATCGCTGCCAGAACGATATGATTCTTCGGGTTTTGGATGCTATTTACTCGCCCATTACTGCGTGCAATTCTGCTGCAAGGGCGTGACCGGGATGATCGCGGCTTTCAGCGGCGGCTCGGGGGAGGAGAACATGGGTTTGGCGTCTAGTCCTCGAGCGGTGCGGTGTCGAGGTTGGCGGGGGCGCCGAGCAGGTCGGTTGCCACGGCCTCGGCCGTCCGCATGACCCGCAACACGTTGCCGCCCGCGAGCTTGGCGAGATTGTCGTCGGACCAGCCGCGCCGCGCCAGTTCGGCGAACAGGTCGGGATAGTCGTCGACCGAATCGAGGCCGTTCACCGTCATCGAGATGCCGTCGAGGTCGCCGCCGATGCCGACATGATCGTGTCCCGCGACGCGCGCGACATGGTCGATATGGTCGGCGACGTCGGAGAGTCTGGCTTGCGGGGCGGGGTTGGCCGCCACCCACGCCTCGTAGGCAGCGCGTCCTTCCGCGCTCGGCTCGCCATCGACCATCGGGTAGCGCGCCATCAGTCGCTCCATCTCGGCCTCGCGCGTCTCGCTCCAGGCGTTGACGTCGGCATTCACGAATTGCGGCACGAACGTGACCATGACGACGCCGCCATTGTCGGGCAGGCGGCGCAGCACGTCGTCGGGCACGTTGCGGACATGGTCGGTCACGCCGCGTGCGGAGGAATGGGAGAAGATGACGGGCGCGGCGCTGACGTCCAGGGCATCGTGCATCGCGTCGGGCGTGACGTGACTGAGATCCACCAGCATCCCGATGCGATTCATCTCGCGCACGACGGACTTGCCGAAGTCCGAAAGCCCGCCATGCACAGCCTCGTCGGTCGCGCTGTCGGCCCACCCGGTCGTCTTGCTGTGCGTGAGCGTCATGTAGGCGACCCCGAGCCGCTTGAACTGGCGCAGCGCGGCGAGGTTGCCGTTGCCGATCTGGTGGCCGCCCTCGACCCCCGCCATCGCCCCGATCCGCCCGCTCCGATGCACCGCCACCACCTCGTCGGCGGTGGTCGCCCAGGCCAGGTCGCGCGGATAGGCGTGCACCATGCGATCGACGATATCGATCTGTTCAAGGGTGGTGCGCAGCGCCTCGTCGCCCGTGGTATTGGCGCTGATATAGACCGACCACATCTGCGCGCCGACATGTCCCTCGCGCATCCGCGCAAGGTCGGTCATGTAGTCGGTGCCTTCCTCGATCCCGGCGACCGAGCGCCCGTCGACTCCGCGCAGACGGATGGGCAGGTCGTTGTGGCCGTCGATCAGGGGCGTCGCGGTCAGGATGCGCTCGATCCGCGCCTCGATGGGTTCGGCGGGCTGCGCGACGGCGAGGGTCGCAAGGAGCGAGAGCATCATTCGCTGCCTCCGGCGACCGCGTCGTCGCCGAGCAACAGGTCCTGCCAGAAAGCAACCGCGGTCCAGCCGTAATAGTCGCTGTTTTCCTTCTTGGCGAAACCGTGTCCCTCGTTCTCGCCGACCATGTACCACACGTCCTGCCCGTTGGCGCGGACGCGCTCGACGAGCTGGTCGGCTTCCGACTGCGGCACACGCGGATCGTTGGCGCCCTGGATGACGAAGAGCGGATCCTCGATCTCCTCGATTCGGTTCAAGGGCGAGATCTCCTCGAGCTTCGCGCGCTGGGCGGGATCGCGCTCGTCGCCATATTCGGCACGGCGAAGGTCGCGGCGGTAGTCCTGCGTATTTTCGAGGAAGGTGACGAAGTTGGAGATGGCGACGTTGCATTCCGCGCCGACCAGCTGATCTTTGAATCGCAGGATCGAGGCGTAGCACATGTAGCCGCCGTAACTGCCGCCGCGCACGCCCATCCTGTCGCCGTCGATTGCCGGATCGGCCGCGAGCGTATCGAGGAAGGCGCCGATGTCCTTGACCGAATCCTCGCGTTTGAACGGCCCGTTGTCGAGGCTCACGAAACGCTTCCCGAAGCCCGCCGAGCCGCGGACGTTGGGGAAGAATTGCGCGATACCAAGCTCGTTGAGATAATAGTTTCGGCTGCCGAGGAAGCCGGGGCGGTACTGGCCTTCCGGCCCGCCATGGATGCTCATGAGGAGCGGGCGCGGTCCGGGGAATCTCGCGGGGTCGGGGCGGTAGAGCCAGCCCGTGACCTTTTCGCCGTCGAAGCTTTCCACCTCGACCAGTTCGGCATCGACGTTCATCTCGGGGTCGAGACCGCCTGTTTCCGACCGGGTCCAGCGCGTTACCTCAAATGTCCGCGGGTCGATCGAATAGGCATCCGATGGGCTGGTCGCGCTCGTTAACGTGAAGCCGAGCGGCCCCCACGGCGCGAAGCTGACACCGCCGATGAGGCCGGGGGGCAGCGTATCGACCTTGCGTTCGGCACCGGTCGCGATGTCGTAGAACCACAGCTGGCTCGATCCCTGCTCGTTGGTGACGACCGCGAGCATGCTGTTGTCCTCGCTGATGTCGAGGCTGGTCACTTCCCACCCGCCGAATTCGCCGATCGGATTGAAGGCGCCGGTGTCGAGGTCGAGCGTGCCTAGGCGCTTGATGTCGCTGCCGATGTCGGCGGCGATGTAGAGCGTTCCGTCGTCGGCTTCCGCCGCGCCGCCGAACGACCAGTCCTCGCCATCGGGATCGCGCACCGCTTCGAGCGCGCCCGTCGCGAGATCGAGCGTGTAGAGATCCATGTCGGTGATCGAGGTATATTTGATGATCGAGACATGGGTCTCGGCATTGTTGAAACCGCCGGGGAACCAGCCGACGCCCGGCGCCTCGAGGATCATCCGTGCGCTCGAGGGCTCGTTCGGATCCATGATGTAGATGTCCCCGTCGCGTCCGTTGCGCTTGGTCGAGGAGAAGACGATCCGGTCGCCCGCCTCGTTGAAGCCGCCAAAGCCGTTGCGGGAAGTGCCGTCGGTGAGCAGCACGAGCTTGCCGTCTTCCCAGCGATAGAGCTGCGAGAATTCGTTGCCGCCCGCGTCCTTGGAAATGACGATCGTTTCGCCGTCCTCGGAAATGGTGCCGTTCACGGGCTCGTTCTCGAAGGTCAGCTGTTCGCGCATCCCGAGCGGTCTGGCGACCCGGTGGAGCTGCGAGACATTGCCGAAGCGGGTCGAGATCAGCATCGAGCGGTCGCTCGCGTCCCAACCGCCAAAGCCCGCGGTGCGATATTCCTGATAGGGGCGGGTCGCTTCGACGAGCGCGATGGGAATGTCGGGAATGCCGCTGGTGGTCAGTTCTGCGGGTTTGGGCGCGCTCTGTGCGGTAGCGGGCGTCGCCAGTGCGAGCGCGGAAAGGGCGGTGGTGGCGGTCATCAGATGACGCATTGTGTGAGAGCTCCCCTGCTTCATGTCTGTGTGTCGAACAGACAAGCAGAGGGCGCGGCGCGAGGCAAGGCGCGCGAGGGCGGGTTGAACGTCGCGTCCGCGGCGCGCATGGCATTGCCGTATGTGGATCCTGTTCGACGATGCCCGCATGCCGGCCGAGGGCGAGGCATTGCTGTTCGATGCGCCGCACGAGACGATCGTCGCACGTAGCGTGACGGACGTCCCGGCGTCGCTCGACCGGCTTCGCGGCGCCCTCGCGAAGGGTCATCATGTCGCTGGATATCTCGCCTACGAGGCCGGCTATGCGCTCGACCCCGCGACGGCAGACCTCGAGCGATGCGGCGAGGGTCCGCTGGTCTGCTTCGGTGTCTTCGATGCGCCCACGCGTGTTGGGCGCGGATCGTTTCTCGATGCTGCCGGCCCCGCGGTCTGGTCGGCGGCGAGGCCCGCGATCGACCGTGCGGATTATCTCGCCGCCGCCGCAACCGTTCGCGAGGCGCTGTTCGCGGGCGACTATTATCAGGCCAATCTGACCTTTCCCGCGCGCCTACATGTGGGAGGCGATCCGCTGGCGCTCTACGCGCGCCTGGCCGCGCGCGGGGGCGGCGGCTGGGGGGGCGTGATGGTGCACGCGGACGGTGCGCTCGTCTCCTTGTCTCCCGAACAGTTCTTCAAGATCGAAGGCGGCCTGCTTTCCACGCGTCCGATGAAAGGCACCGCGCGCCGCCGCCGCGATGATTCCGCCGATCGCAGGGAGATCGAGCGGCTGCGCAGCGATGAAAAACAGCGCGCCGAGAATCTCATGATCGTCGATCTGTTGCGCAACGACATGGCGCGGGTGTCCGAGACGGGCAGCGTCGAGGTGCCCGAACTGTTCGCGGTGGAGACCTATCCGACCGTCCATCAGATGGTCAGCCGCATCACCTCGCGACTTCGCGAGGGTCTCGATGCCGTCGACGTGCTCGAAGCGCTTTTCCCCTGTGGATCGGTGACGGGCGCCCCCAAGATCGCCGCGATGCGCGCGCTCCACGATCTCGAGCCGCACCCGCGCGGTGCCTACACGGGATCGATGGGGTGGATCGCACCGCCCGGTAAAGATGGCGCTGGGGATGCGGCGTTTAACGTGTTGATCCGTACTATCGAGATTGTAGCGGGCAGGCCACAGGCCGTGCTCGGATTGGGATCGGGGCTTGTGGTCGATTCCGTCCCCAGCGATGAGTGGGACGAATGTTTGCTTAAAGGGGTATTCGTGAACGGGGCGGCGAACGAGTTCGATCTGATCGAGACGATGGGGTACGACCCCATGGAAGGGGTGGTTGAACTCGAGCGGCATCTGCTGCGCCTGAAGGAGACAGCGGCCGACCTCGGCTTCGCGTTCGATCGTCACGACGCCCGCAACGAATTGCAGGCCGCGACCTTCGGACATCGCGAAGAAGCGATGATGCGGTTGCTGGCCAGCAAGACCGGCGCGATCGCCATCGAGATTCGCCCGAAGGACGCGCCGCCGACCGAGCCGGTCAGTGTCCAGGTGAAGCCGCTTCCGGTCGATCCGGGCGACATGCGGCTGCGCTACAAGACGAGCGCGCGATCCTTCTACGACGCGGCGCGCGAGCCCGACGTCGCGTTCGAAACCCTGTTCGTGGATCCCGACGGCTTTCTCACCGAAGGGAGCTTCACCAACCTGTTCGTCGAGCAGGACGGAATGCTCGTGACCCCGCCGCTTTCGCGCGGGTTGCTACCCGGCGTGCTGCGGCAGAAGCTGATCGACGAAGGCAAGGCAATCGAAGGCGACGTGCGGGTCGAGGATCTTCGCAACGCGAGCAAATTCTGCATCGGCAATTCGGCGCGCGGGTTGATGAAAGCGCGGTTGGTGGCCGGCTCAGGCAGCGAGCGGGAAGCGTAGGACGCGGTCCGAGATCGGCACCAGCGCGCTGGCATCGCCGCCCATGGCCTTCAGGATTTCCGGATGGTTCGCGTCGAGACCGCCGGTAAAGGCGCCATAAGCGGGCAGGATCATCTTGGTCTCGGTGGCCACGAAACAGCGGCGCGACACCCGGCGACCGCGGGCCTTGAGGCGAAGCTTGGGGTGGAAATGGCCCGACAATTCGGGGCGCGTCTCGTGCGCCTCGGCCTCGTGGCGGAGCACCAGTCCCTCGACGACCATCTCCACCTCGATCCGCCCGCCGCAATGATCGATCATGCCGGCGTCGTGGTTGCCGGTGATCCACACCCAATCGACACTGCCCGTCAGCCGCGTGAGATGCTCGCGCGCTGCCGTGGGCAACCGGTCGCAGCCGAAACTGTCGTGGAAACTGTCGCCGAGGCAATAGACGGCCCGCGCGCCCGTGGCGGCGATGTCGTCGTCGACCCACTGGATCGTCGCCTGGCTGTCGTACGGCGGGAGCATCTGCCCGAAGCGCGCGAACCAGCTGCCTTTTTCCAAGTGCAGATCGGCGAGCAGCAGCGCACCTTGCTCAGGCCAATAGAGCGCGCCCGACGGGAGCACGCTAAAGTTACGACCAGAGAACGAAAGGGGAACCATACCCCCTCATAATCAGGCCGAGCGATTCACGCCAAGTGATTTGTGACATGCTCGCGTAGCGCGCGCGCATCGTGAAGCGCGTTGTGGGGGACGGCGCTGTTCGCGGCGGTCGAGAAGCCCGACAGGTTCATCAACTTGAGCGTGAGCGGCGGTATGGTGATCATCTCGCCCGGGCCGATGACGGGGAGCATGGCGAGATGCGCAAGGTCTTCGGGCCAGTCGGCAAGGATTTCGGGTTCGGGGTCGTGCGCGAGATAATAAGCGAGGGCGCGGGCGGCTTGTTCGCGGGAGACGGGGCCGTCCTTCAGCGCTTCGGGAACGGTGAAGAGGTAGGGAACGACGTGGCGTTGGACCCATTCGCTTTGCGCCTCTGCCGGCGCGATGACGGTATAAAATTCCTCGCCCCCGTCTTCGGGCACGAGCGCCAGGCTGATCAGCCTTCCGCCGAAGCCGTCATATTCGGTGTCGCAGAAATAGCGCATGGCCTGACGTCCTAATCGAGCCGCATCGCGGCGTCGATAAGCGCCTGTTCCGCCTCGACCAGAAGCGCTTCGTCGGCCGCGCCGCCGGGGGCCTGTTCGCGGCCGATCACGACCATCAGCGGCACCGCCATCGGCGTAACGCGCTCGGCGGTGACGTGAACCATCGTGTCGCTCGCCCGCTCGACAAGGCGGACGAGACGCCCCAGTTCGGTCATCCGCGCGCGCGCATCGTCCCACGCCGCCCGCATCAGCAGGTGGTCGGGCTCGTATTTCTTGAGGACGTCGTAGATGAGATCGGTCGAGAAGCTCACCTGCTTGCCGGTCTTGCGCTGGCCGGGGTGCTGGCGTTCGACGAGGCCGCCGATCACCGCGACTTCGCGAAAGGCACGTTTCAAAAGATGCGATTCCTCGACCCATTCCTTGAATTCGTCCTCAAGAATGTCGGCGGAAAAGAGCGTCTGCGGATCGGTGACGGGTTCGAGGCTCGAGACCGCGATGGCATAATCGTTGGCGACCCAGTTCAAGGGTTTGAGGCCCGCGCGGTCCATGCGGTTGGTGAGCAGCATGCCGAGGCTCTGGTGCGCGTTCCAGCCGTCGAAACTGTAGGCGACCATGAAATGGCGCCCCTCGTGCGGGAAGGTTTCCACAAGCAGTTCGTGCGGTTCGGGCAGGACCGAGCGGCGCGACTGGACGTCGAGCCATTCGCGCACGTCATCGGGAAAGCGCGACCATTGCGAGCGGTCGGCGAGGAAGCCGCGGACGCGAGCGGCGAGATGCGTCGACATGCTCATCCGCTGACCGCCATAGCTGACGATCCTTCCGTTCTTGGTCGAGGCGCGCACGATGATGTCGGCGTCCTTGAAGCCTTCGACTTCGAGGCTGAGGCCCGAGAAGAAGAACGCGTCGCCGACGGTGAGCGTCGCGCCGAACGTTTCTTCCACCCGCCCGATCTTGCGCCCGTTGCGAAAGCGCACGTCCATCATGACATTGTCGACGATGACGCCTGCATTGAGGCGATGCTTCTGCGCGACGATCGGCTTGGTGATGCGCCATTTTCCCGGCGCATCCTCGGTCAGCCGCTGATATTTGTCATAGGCCTTGAGCGCGTAGCCACCGGTCGAATTGAGGTGGAGGATGCGCTCCCATACCTCTTCGGTGAGACCCGCATAGGGCGCGGCGGAACGCACCTCGTCGAGCAGTTCGGCGCTGTCGAACGGCCCTGCGCAGGCGATGCCCATGACGTGCTGGGCAAGGACGTCGAGGGTGCCGGGCCGGAAGTCCTCGGGGTCGAGTTCGTCATCGGCAATGGCGTCGAGACAGGCGCGTGCTTCGAGATATTCGAACCGGTTGCCGGGGACGATCATGCCCTTCGATGGCTCGTTCAACCGGTGATTGGCGCGGCCGACGCGCTGGAGCAGGCGGCTCGAACCTTTTGGCGCGCCCATCTGTGCGACGAGATCGACGTTGCCCCAGTCCAATCCCATGTCGAGGCTGGCGGTGGCGACGAGTCCGCGCAATCGCCCGTCGGCCATCGCCAGTTCGACCTTTCGCCGCGCTTCTTTCGAGAGCGATCCGTGATGGACGCCGATCGGAAGCTGCTTGTCGTTCGCGCTCCACAAGTCCTGGAAGATCAGCTCGCAAAGCGAGCGCGTGTTGCAGAAGATGATGCTCGCGCCGTGCTGGTCGATGAGGTCGAGGACTTGGGCAGCGGCATAGCGCCCCGAATGGCCCGACCATGGGACGCGCTCCTCGGGAATGAGGATCGAGAGGTCGGCGGGGGCGCCGGGTTTGCCTTCGACGAGCCGCACCGCGTCGATGTCGCCATAGGGGGCGAGCCAGGCGCGATAGGCATCGGGGTCGGCGATGGTGGCGGACAGGCCGACGCGGCGGACAGCGGGCGACAGCTTCTGCAAGCGCGCCATCGCGAGACTGAGCAAGTCACCACGCTTTTCCTTGGCGAATGCGTGGATCTCGTCGACGATGATCGTCTTGAGGCCGGCGAACATCCGTTCGGCGTCGGGGTAGGTGAGGAGCAGCGACAGGCTCTCGGGCGTCGTCAGCAGCATCTGCGGGGGGCGGGTGCGCTGGCGCTGCTTGCGGTTGGACGGGGTGTCGCCCGAGCGCGTCTCGACGCGGATGGGGAGATCCATCTCCTCGATCGGCGTCAACAGGTTGCGCTGGACGTCGACCGCCAGCGCTTTCAGCGGGGAGATGTAGAGAGTGTGGAGCCCGTCGGTGGGCGTTTCAATGAGGTCGACGATGCTCGGCAGGAATCCCGCCAGCGTCTTGCCCGCTCCCGTCGCCGCGACGAGCAGCGCATGCTCGCCCGCGCGCGCGGCATCGAGCATACCTGCCTGATGGTCGCGCAGCCGCCAGTCGCGACGCGCGAACCAGTTTTTTACCGTGTCAGGAAGCGCTGCGCTCAGACCTCACCGTCGCGGCGTTCGGCGGCCCGGTGTTCTTCCTCGTAAAGCTCGTGCGTCGCACGCTCAGTATGCGCCACGTCGGCGGAACTGTCCTTCGCCTTGTTACGGCTCATGGCATAGAGAATGACGATCGCGATCAGCGCCGCACCGATGATGGCGATGTAGCCAAGTCCCTCGGGCATAAGAATTTCCTTTCGATTGCTCGCCGGAACGAACCGGCGTCTCGCTTGCTATAACGGCATGAGCACGCGTTTGGGTTCCTGGATCGAGCCTTTCCCCGAAGGTATCTACGTGAAGCCCGCCGACGCGTGGGTCGATCCCATGCAGCCCAAGGACAAGGCGCTGGTGACGCACGGCCATGCCGACCATGCGCGTGGCGGGCATGGCGCGGTCTGGGCGACGCCCGAGACGCTGGCGATCATGGGCGTGCGTTACGGCGAGCAGACCGAGAAGCCCGTCCAATATGGAGAGACGCAGCGCGTGGGCGAGGTGGACGTCAGTTTCGTGCCCGCCGGCCATGTGCTGGGCTCGGCGCAGATTGTGCTCGACTATCAGGGCGAGCGGGTGGTGGTGTCGGGCGACTACAAGCGCCGGAGCGATCCGACCTGTGAGCCTTTCGTCGTCACGCCTTGCGACATCTTCATTACCGAGGCGACCTTCGGATTGCCCGTCTTCCGTCATCCCGACACCGGGGCGGAAGTGGATCGTCTGTTGAAGCGTCTCCACGACGAACCGGGGCGCTGCGTGCTGGTCGGTGCCTATGCGCTCGGGAAGGCGCAGCGGGTCGTGAAGGAGTTGCGGCTGCGCGGCCATGACGCCCCCATCTACTATCACGGTGCGATGGAGCGATTGTGCAACCTATATGAAGAGCTTGGCGTCGATCTTGGCGAACTGCGCCCCGCGACGGGCGCGCCGAAGGACGAGCTCAGAGACCGCATCATCATTTGCCCACCGGGCCAGCTCAACGACCGCTGGGCGCGGCGGCTCCCCGATCCGGTGACCGCGATGGCGTCGGGGTGGATGCGTGTCCGCCAGCGCGCCCGCCAGCGCAATGTCGAGCTGCCGCTGATCATTTCGGATCATGCGGACTGGGACGAGCTGACCACGACGATCCGCGAGGTGGCGCCGCGCGAGGTATGGATCACCCACGGTCGCGAGGATGCGCTCAAGCACTGGTGCCTGACACGACAGATCAAGGCCCGGGAACTTCGGTTGTTGGGCCGTGAAGAGGAGGACGATTGATGCGTGAACTGATGGTCATCGGCGGCGCGCTGCTGCTCGCCGCTTGCGGCAGCGGCGATGTCGAGAGTGAAACCGTCGAGAGCGATACCGACGCGACGGCGCCCGCCGGCAGCGATGCCGAAACGGTACCCGAGGGCGATGCCGAAGTGCGGCTCGATGAAAACGGCGCGATGGTGCGCGATCCGGCGCCCTCGAACAGTGAATATAGCGACCTTGGCGATTGCACGACGGTCCGGCTCTACGAGGAAGGCGGCGGCTTCGAAGAGAGCTGCGAGGGGCCTAGCGGCTGGAAGCTGACTTACACCCAGTCCGACCTGCGCGAAAATCTCGTTCTCATCGATGCCGAGGGGACCGAGCATGAACTGGCGCTCTCCGAACAGATCGCCAAGGGCGCGTTCAACGATCTCGGGCGCACCGTCGAGTGGCGGTCGGCCGAGGGCTCTAGCGATCCCCGTGCGATGATCGTGCGGATGAACGTCGCCCAGCCCGACCCGATGAGCGCCGATCGTTCGGTCCTGGGTGTCGTGCGCCTCGACGGACCCGTCTGCCTGATCGGCACGGTGCCGCCGGGCCCCGGTCAGAATGTCGCCGCCCGAAAGCTCGCCGACCGCGAGCAACTTTCCGATTGTCTCGACGGCTCGGAACGACCCGCGTCTCCCGACGCTTGATAGAAAGTTGCAAAAGGAGACGAACATGAAGGTACATGGCTATGGCGCGCTCAAGGCCGGCGCGAAGATGATCCCGGTCCAATTCGAGCGCGAAGCGCTGCGCGCGGGCGAGGTGGCGATCGAGATCTCGCATTGCGGCGTGTGTCATTCGGACCTTCATCAGGTAAACAACGACTGGAAGAACAGCGTCTACCCCTGCGTTCCCGGCCACGAGATCGTCGGCACCGTCACCGAGGTCGGCGAGGGCGTCGAGAAATTCGCCAAGGGTGACAAGGTCGGCGTCGGCTGCATGGTCAACAGCTGCCAGGAATGCGCCAATTGCACCGCGGGCGAGGAGCAATATTGCACCGGCCCGAAGGGGTTCACCGCGACCTATAACGGCCCCGCCAACCCCGACGGCACCAACAGCTACGGCGGCTATTCGGACGGCATCATCGTGCGCGAGGAATTCGTGGTGAAGATCCCCGACGGCCTCAAGCCCGAGGAAGCCGCGCCGATCCTGTGCGCGGGCATCACCACCTACCAGCCGATGAAGCATTGGGGCGTCAAGATGGGCGACCGCGTCGGCATCGCGGGCATCGGCGGCCTCGGGCACCTCGCGATCGAGACCGCCAAGGCGCTGGGCGCCCATGTCGTAGCGCTCACCACTTCACCGGAAAAGAAGGACGAGATCCTGGGCGATCTCGGCGCCGACGAGGTCATCGTGATGAGCGACAAGGAGGCAATGAAGAAGGCCGCGATGAGCCTCGACTTCCTCCTCTCGACCATTCCCTACAAGCACGACATCAACCCCTATGTCGGCCTCATGAAGAAGAACACGACGATCGCGATCGTCGGCAACATCATCGGGTTCGACGACATCAACATGGCGCCGCTCGTCTTCAACCGCATCCAGCTGGCCGGCAGCCTCATCGGCGGGGTCGAGGACACGCAGGAAATCCTCGATTTCTACGCCGAGCACGGCATCAAGCCCGACGTTACCCTCATCGCGCCCGAAGACATCAACGAGGCGTTCGACCGGATGAAGAACGAAAATGTCCGCTTCCGCCACGTCATCGACATGAGCCTGCTGAAGGCCGCCGATGGCGACGAGAAGCTGGAACAGCCGGTGCGCGGCGAGGTCGTCGGGCGCGAGTAGGCGGCTAGCTGCGTTCGACGCCGAGTTTGGAGAGTTCGGCGTCGATCATCGCCACCAGTCGTTCCAGCGCCGCTTCGTCGTCTGCCTCCGCGCGCGCCGCAAGAACGTCCTGCGTGTTCGAGGCGCGGATGAGCCACCAGCCGTCCTGCGTGGTGACCCGGGCACCATCGGTGTCGTCGATGTCCGCACCTTGCGCGCGCAGATTGGCGAGCAGCGCATCAACGACGGCGAACTTGTCTTTTCCACCGACCTCGAACCGCATCTCGGGCGTCGCCACGCTTCTGGGCATCGCATCGACCAGTTCGGTCAGGCTCTTCCCCGAGGCCGCGATCGCCTCGATGAGGCGGACCGCCGCATAGAGCGCATCGTCGAAGCCGTACCAGCGGTGCTTGAAGAAGATATGCCCGCTCATCTCGCCTGCCAGCGGCGCGCCGGTTTCCTTCATCTTCGCCTTGATGAGGCTGTGGCCCGTCTTCCACATCAAGGGTTCGCCGCCCAGATCCGCGACCCGCTCGAAGAAGGTCTTGGACGCCTTGACGTCCGCGATGATCGTCGCGCCGGGATGCGCTTCGAGCACGGGGGCCGCGAGTAGCATCAGGATCTGGTCGCCCCAGACTACCCGGCCCTTTCCGTCGACCGCGCCGATACGGTCGCCATCACCGTCGAAGGCGATACCGAAGTCGAGGTCCTTCTCGGCAACGAGCGCCTTCAGATCTTCCAGATTCTTCTCGACCGTCGGGTCGGGATGGTGATTTGGGAAAGCGCCGTCGACCTCGGTGTAGATGGCGTGATGTTCGCCCGGTAGCGCCGCAATCAGCTGTTCGAGGGCCGGACCCGCCGCCCCGTTGCCCGCGTCCCAGCCGATCCGGAAAGCGCCGCCCTGGAAATCATGCGTCAGCCGCGCGACATAATCGTCGAGAACGTCGGCCTGTCCGAGCGAACCGCTGCCTGAATTCCAGTCGCCTCCCTCGGCGATACGGCCCAATTCCTGGATCGCTTCGCCATGGATCGAGCCGCCGCCCAAGAGCATCTTGAAGCCGTTATAGTCGGAGGGGTTGTGGCTGCCGGTGACCTGGATGCCGCCGCCCACGTCGAGCGTCTCGACCGCATAATAGAGCATCGGCGAGGGACCCATGCCGACGTCGACGACGTCGATCCCTCCTTCACGAAGACCCTCGATCAGCGCACTTTGCATCGCCGGTCCATGGTCCCGCCCGTCGCGTCCGACCGCGAGCCGCGTGACGCCGTGCTGCGAGGCCTTCGTGGCGAAGGCCCGGCCGAGCAAGCGCGCATCGTCTTCGCTCAGGGTATCGCCGACCACCCCACGGATATCGTACTGGCGCAGGATCGACGGGTCGAAGCGATGGGTCATCAGCTGGCTTTCTTCTTTTCGGCGGGATCGGTGAGGCCCAAACCCGAGACCATCTCGCGCAATTCCTGCCGAGCGGCGACATGAGCGATGCCGACGCCGGTGAGGTGCGGGAAATCGAGGAGCGTCAATCCTTTTGGAAACAGTTCGCGAAAGATGACGCGCTCGGCGAGTCCGGGAATGACGCGGAAGCCGACGCGCGGGGCAAGCTGCGAGAGGGCCTGGCCCATCCGCTCCTTGTTGTGGCTCTCGACATGCTGAAGGCGGTTTCGCAGCACCACCCAGTCGACGCTGCGGCCGAGCTCCTTGGCGCGGCGCTGGCGCGATTGCCAGATAAGGTCCGCGTAGAAGCTGGGTTTGGTGACCGCATAGGTGTCGGGATCGACTTGCCCGATGAGGTCGAGATCGACGAAACTGTCGTTGATCGGTGTGACGAGCGTGTCGGCGAACAGGATGGCGGTGCGCGCCATGTCGTCGTCGCGTCCCGGCGTGTCGACGATCACGAAGTCCGCGCCGGTGGCGACCCGCGAGAGCGCGGCGTCGAATGCCTCGTCGGTCCGTTCCTCGAGGACCTCATAGGCGATCATGGGCAGATCGGCGTCCATGCGCTTGGCCGTCGCCGCACGGTTTTCCAGATAGCGCGTCATGGTGCGCTGGCGCTGGTCGAGATCGAGCGCGCCGACCTTGTAGCCGGACGCGGCGAGCGCGATGGCGGTATGAACGGCGGTCGTGGACTTGCCGGTGCCGCCCTTCTCATTGGCGAAGATAATGAAATGCGGCTGGCCCATGGCCTCGCTGCCCCTTAGAAGAATTCCTGTTTTTCAAGCCTTATCGGAGGGGCAGGGCGCGTGCAAATCATTCGGGACAAACACGAATTGAACGAGGCACTGGCGGAGGCAAGGGCGCGCGGAACGGTCGCGCTCGTCCCGACGATGGGCGCGCTGCACGAGGGCCACCTGGCGCTCGTCAATGCCGCGCGCGAGACCGCCGATACGGTCATCGCATCGATCTTCGTCAATCCGCTGCAGTTCAACGATGCGGGCGATCTGGAACGCTATCCGCGCGACGAGGCGGCCGATGCCGCCATGCTGGAAGGCGCGGGCTGTGACCTGGTCTGGCTACCGACGCCCGAGGCGCTCTATCCGCCGGGGTTCGCCACCAGCGTCCATGTTGCGGGCATCACCGGCCGGTGGGAAGGCGCGCATCGCCCCGGCCATTTCGACGGCGTCGCGACGGTCGTGACGAAGCTGTTCACCAACGTGCGGCCCGACGCGGCCGTTTTCGGCGAAAAGGATTTCCAGCAATTGGCGCTCATCCGCCGTCTCAATGCCGATCTTGATCTCGGCGTACAGATCGTGGGGTTGGAAACCGTACGCGCCGAGGATGGGTTGGCGCTGTCGTCGCGCAATGCCTTACTGTCCGAGGCCCAGCGGGAAGCGGCGCCCCAGCTGGCGCGCTCGCTCATGCAGGCGCGCGATGCGATCCGGGTCGGCGACCCCGTCGAGGCAGCGCTGACCATGGCACGGGGCGAACTCGAGAAGGCGGGCTTCGCGCCGATCGACTATCTTGCCTATGTCGATCCCGACACGCTCGAACCCTTGGAAACCGCGTCGCAAGACTCGCGCCTGATAGCCGCGGCCACGCTCGGCAACGTCCGTCTCATCGATAATATTGCAGGATGAATTTGGCGGTGCGGGCCAAGTTTTTGCCGCGTTAACCATTTGTCAGCATCGAATCGCGATCACTGGTGCATCGGAAGCGGCGGGGAAGGTCGCTGCCGGCAACAGGGAGACGACGACATGGCAATCCATCAGGCAACCGCCGACCTCATGATCGAACGCCGCATCGACGATGCGATGCACGGGGACGTCGACGCGCTTTTCGAACTGGGCGTCGCTTATTCGACGGGCCGCGGCGGCTGCGCCGTCGACCTCATCGAGGCGCACAAGTGGTTCAACCTCGGCGCCCTCAATGGCGACACGCGCTCGCAGCAGTGCCGTGCCGAGATCAGCGTCGAAATGACCGCCCGCGAGATCGCCGAAGCGCAGAAGAGCGCGCGGGCGTTCCTCAGCATGGGTGGCGCGGGCGCTGCCAACCGCTACGCCGCGTAGACCATAAAAAAGGGGCGCCGGTTTCCCGAGCGCCCCTCGCTTTCAAACGGGTCGGCCGTTAGCGGACGACGACCGTCACGCTGCGACGGTTCTGCGCCCAGGCCTGTTCGTCGGAGCCAAGCGCGACCGGCCGTTCCTTTCCCCAGCTGACCGTGGTCAAGCGGTTGTTGGGAACCCCCATCGAGACGAGATATTCGCGCGCCGCGTTGGCGCGCTGCTCGCCGAGCGCGAGGTTGTATTCGCGCGTGCCGCGCTCGTCGGCGTGGCCTTCGATCGAGGCATTGACGCTCGGATTGGCGATCATCCAGCGCGCCTGCGCTTCCAAGGTGGCGCGCGCATCGCTCTCCAGATTGTACTGGTCGGTCATGAAATAGATGGTGTCGGACCCGGCGGCGGCGATGAGGTCCGCCTGCGCGCCCGGAAGTTCGACCAGATCGAGATCATCATCGGCCACAGTATTCGACGGGGTCGTATCCTCGACTATATCGCCCGATGCGGAGACGACGTCGTCATCTTTCGAGCCGCAGGCGGCGAGTACGGCGCAGGCCGCCGTCACGAGTAGCAGTTTCTTCATAGCAGGAACTCCTGTTCAACAATCAGTTTTGCAACGGCGACCAGCTGGGGTCGGATCCCCCGAGCGGAGTCGGCATGATACGCGGTCTACCCCCGTTCACGGGAACGGCATAGAGGGTCGCATCGCCCGAACCGCGGTCGGTACGATGGAACATCACGAACTGGCCGTTGGGCGCCCAGCTGGCGCCCTCGTCCTGCCAGGCACTCGTCAGCAGCCGCTCGCCGCCCCCGCTCGGGCTCATCACGCCGATGCGGAACTGGCCGCCGCCGATCTTGGTGAAGGCGATGCGGTTACCCTGCGGGCTCCAGGCGGGCGAGGCATATTGGCCGCCGCCGAAGCTGATGCGCTTCTGGTTCGAGCCGTCGGCGTTCATCACGTAGAGCTGCTGCGAACCCGAGCGATCGCTTTCGAAAACGATCTGGCGGCCGTCGGGCGAGAAGCTGGGTGCGGTATCGACGCCCTGCATCGTGGTCAGCCGCCGCGGCGTTCCGCCATTCGCGCCCACGACATAGATGTCGGTATTGCCGTCCTCGGCCATCGAAAAGACGATCTGGCGACCGTCGGGCGAATAGCTCGGTGCGAAGGTGAAGGCGGTGCCGGGCACGAGAAGGCGCGACTGGCCCGTGTCGAGATCGAGCACGTAGCTGCGCGGGCGACGGCCCTTGTAGCTCATGTAGACGAGCTGGCGGCCGGTCGGGCTGAAGCGCGGCGTCAGCACCGTCTCGAGGCCCTCGGTCAGATAGCGGTGGTTCTCGCCGTCCGAATCCATGATGGCGATGCGCTTGGTGCGGTTGGCCTTGCCGCCCGTCTCGGCGACATAGACGACGCGCGTGTCGAGGAACGGCTCCTCGCCGGAAAGGCGCGAATAGATGGCATCGGCGCACTTCGTGGCGGCGCGGCGCCAGTCCGACGGCGCGACGGCATAACCCTGCCGCACCAGTTCGCGGCCCGTGACGGCGTCGAACAGGTAGCAGGCGACCGTCAGGCGACCATCGCCGGTATATTCGGTATAACCTGTCACCAGCGCGCTTGCGCCCGAGCGACGCCAGTCGTTGAAGTCGGGCGCGGTCACTTCCTCGTTACGCAGACGCCGGATGCCGACCGGGCCGATGGGCGTGATGATACCCGTGCGGCGCAATTGGTTGGAGATCACGACCGCCACGTTGTTCGAGAGCGTGTCGATATTGCCGACGGGCCCCGAGGCGGGACCGCGCGCGGCGAACTGCGGCACCGCGACGGGCTGTGCCGCCTGCTGGCCGCCGACGACATCGACTTCCACGGGGCCTGTATCCTGCGCGGCCGCGGGCAGCGGGGCCAGCAGCGCGAGAACGGCGATCAATCGGATGAGCTTGTGCATCATGTCTCCTGTCACGGAAGTCTATAGCTGGCGCGGACCTGTTTCCAGCCGCCCGATGGCGTATCGTAGAGATCGGCGGGCAGGCCGTCGTAGGGTGCGCAACCCTGATAGGCGGCGATGGCGAGATCCTTGACCCGCTGTTCGTAGCGGCTGTTGTCGCCGTTGACGCCGGTCGTCGAGATGACGCGGGGCGAGCCCGCCAGCCGCCCCGACCGATCGAGACGCAGATCGAGCGTCACCTTGATCTGGTTGGCACCGGGGCCGGGGTCGATCTGGCGGTTGGCGCAGGGCTGCACCTGGCGGGCGATGACGCTGGCGACATTGGCCTGCGCCGCGGCGCTATAGGTCGGTGCGGCGGGCGTGGGGTTGGACGCCTGGCCGCGGCGGCTGTTGCCGTCGGGAACGCCGTCGAGAATGTCTTCAAGGCCGGGATTGCGCCGCGCCGGTCGCGACGGGCGCGTCGGAGCCGGGCGCTCGGGGGTGCGTGCCGTCGTGGGCGCGGCCTCGCGCGGGCGCGGCGTCGGCGTCGGGCGCGGGCTCGGCGCGGGCGTCGGTTCGATACGGGCCGGTTCGGGGAGCGGTTCGGGCGGCAAGGGCACGTCCTCGACCGGGTCGGTCGTCTGCGAACGAGCCGCTTCCTGCGGGATCGGGGAGGGAGCGGACGCCTGCAGCCCGACCTCGTCGACGAACTCGACGAAGACGGGCGCGCTTTCGACCATCGGCGCTGGTTTGGCGAGCGACAGGCTAAGGGCCGCGACCAGCGCGACGTGCAGGGTCAGCGCCATGGCGTTGCCGCCCCATTCGCCGACGTCCAGCTTCACCGCTCTCCCTCTCCGACCGAGACGAGCGCGACGCGATTGAGGCCCGCGGCATTGAGCTCGCCCATCACGCGCATGACGCGGCCATAGTCGAGCGTGCGGTCGGCGCGCAGGTAGACGCGGCGGCCTTCCTCGGGCGCGGGTTCCGCAGCGATGGCGGCGAGGCGCGCGGAAAGCTCGTCGTCCGCGACCGTCTCGTCATCGATCGAAATGACTCCCTCGCCGTCGATCGACAGCTGGACGGGTTCGTTATTCTGGTCGAGCGTCTCGGCGCGGCTTTCGGGAAGATCCACCGCGACCCCGGCGACCAGCAGGGGCGCGGTGACCATGAAGATGATCAGCAGCACGAGCATGACATCGACGAGCGGCGTGACGTTGATCTCGGCCATCGGCGCCCGCCGACCGCGACCGCGCCGTCCGCGCTTGCCGGAAGTGGCGACGCCCATCGCCATTCAGGCGCGCTCCAGCTGGCGGCTGAGCGTTGCCTGGAACCGGTCGGAGAAGCGCACCAGCTCGTTCTCGAACGTGTCGAGGCGGTGGGTGAGGCGGTTGTAGGCGATGACCGCGGGGATGGCGGCGAACAGGCCGATAGCAGTCGCGAACAGCGCTTCCGCGATGCCCGGCGCGACGACCGCCAGCGAGGTGTTGTTTGCCCCCGCGATCGCGGTGAAGGAGCGCATGATGCCCCAGACGGTGCCGAACAGCCCGACGAAGGGCGCGACCGAGCCGACGGTGGCGAGAAAGTTCAGGCGATCCGAAAGCTTCTCGAGTTCGCCCGCCATCGCATCTTCGGTGGCGACGGCGATCCGTTCGCGCACGGCGGGTCGATCGACCGCGCCCGCACGGGTCGAACGATGGAATTCATCGGTACCGGCACGCAGGATCCGCGCCGCGACGGTCTTGTCGTTGCGGTGCTGCTCGAGGAAATCATCGATATTCTTGGTCTTCCAGAAGTCCTCGGCGGTCTTGCGCGAGGCCTTGCGCGCGCTCGACAGGCGCGAGGCGTGGGTGAAGATGATCCCCCACGTCCAGACGCTTGCGATCAGCAGGCCCAGCATGACGGCTTTGACCACGATGTCGGCGTGGAGGAACAGCGTGAGCGGGCTCATCAGGTTTTCGGATGGTGTGAGGCTCGCGATCGTGAGGCCGGCAGCGTTCAAACGTCATTCCCTTCTTCGACGGCGCGGAATTTCTCGATCCATTGGGGAGGTTGCCGTCGCGGCCTCCCACCTGGTGATAGAAACGCGGCGGTGACCTTCGCTTGCGCCAGAAGTTCATCGTCGCGCATGACTCGCTGCTGAATAAGGCAGCTGGCGGCGCGTACCGTGCGGACAATGCTCTCGACGATCAGCGCGTCGTCGAGCTTCGCAGGCGCCTTCCAGTCGATGTCCATATGCGTGACCGCATAGGAGCCCAACCCCTCGTCGTGCGCGGCGCGCTGGTCGATGCCGACCTGCCGGAGCATGTCGGAACGCGCGCGCTCGAAATAGCGCAGATAGTTGGCGTGATAGACGATTCCCGACAAATCGGTGTCCTCGAAATAGACGCGCACCGGAAAGCGATGCGTTTTGCCTTCGAAGGCACCGGAAGCGGGGGTGAGCGTCATGACGCGCCTCTTAACGCGGCTCGATTCGCCGCGAAAGCATTCATCTGCATGGCTCGGCGAGCCGAGTCGCCGCCGCGACGAACGGCAGATTTCCGCGGCGCGCGATGTAACCTGAAGGTTACGCTTGACACGTGTAACCTGTGGGTTACTAGTAACGCCAAGGTTACACGAATGGAGTGCCGCTCGATGGCGTATCGAAAATCGACGTATGATCCCAAATACCAGATGAATGCGGAGGACCTGCGGCGGCATCGGCGCCTCAATCTCACGCTGGTGCCGTTCTTCCTCGTCATCTCGATGCAGATGCTGAAGGACGATCCTTCGATCTTCATCCAGATCGCCTGGGTCGCCTATCTCCTCCTCGAGTTCGGCATCCTGATGGGCTGGGGTTACAAACTCTGGGCGAGGGAAGAGGTCGCGATTCTCGACGACGAGCTGGGTCGCCACCACCAGGCGATCGCCTACCGCTGGGGCTTCGTCGCCGCCATCGTGACCGCGGTCTTCCTCATTCTCGCCGCCCCCTATGTCGCGCTGGACGTCCGCGAGGCCGGGATGTGCGTCCTGCTCGCCGCGCTCGTTACCGCCTGCCTGCGCTTCGCCCTGCTCGAAGGCCTCGAAGAGCCAGAGGAAGAGGAGTTCGCCTGATGGCCTATCGTCACAATGACAATTTCGACCCCAACCATCTTCCCCCCGCCAACGACATGCGCAAGCAGCGCACGCTCATCCTCGCGATGACGCCGGTCTGGCTGCTCATCACCATGACGAACATGGCGCGCGAGGATAGCTCGGCGATCGCCAAGGTGGCGCTGGAAATCATGTGGGCGGCGTTCGTGCTGACCGTGCTGCTGACGCTGACGGGAGCGATGACGCGTTGGTTCACGCCCAAGGCCTACAAGGAGCAGGCGGCGGTGCTGGAGGACGAACTCGCCCGCCACCACCGCGCCATCAGCCTGCAATGGGGGATGGTGGCGACGATCCTGATGGCGCTCGTCCTTTATTTCATCGCGCCCTACGGCAATCTCGATGCACGTGAGACAGTACAGGTGCTCATCCTTACCGCCTTGACCGTCACCTCACTGCGGTTCGCGCTGCTCGAACGCGACGATGGAGACGCGGAGGAATGAGCGAGGGGCTCGGCAACCATATCAAGCATTACCGCACCGAGGCGGGGTTGACGCAGGCCGACCTCGCCTCGGCGTGCAACGTCAGCCGCAAGACCATCAACACGGTGGAGAATGGCGTCTTCATTCCCTCGACGGTGCTGGCGCTGAAGATCGCGGCCGTGTTCGCTCGCCCGGTCGAGGAGATTTTCTGGCTGGAGGATTAGTCGGGGCGGGTTTCGTCCCCGAGGCGGTCGACCATGGCGATGAGATCGTCCTGCGCGATCTGCATGTCCATGAGGTGCTTGCCCCAGCCGGGAAGGAAGAAGCCGCCCATCCCCACTTCGCCGCCGATGCGGTCGGTGCGGGTGTCGCCTTCGTCGCGGACGAGACGCACCTGCAGATAACCGCGCGGGCCATCGGTGATGCAGCGGCCCTGCACGAGATTTTCGCTGGTCGCGTAGTTTCCGGGCGGCGGGCCTTTCGACGACCAGCGGACGGGGCCGCCCTTCACCGGATAGGAGGATTTGGCGAAGTAGAAGCCGTCGAGCGCGGCCCAGTTGCCCTTCTTGGCGCCCAGCGCCTCGGTAAGGTTGCAGATCGGCTGGCGGTTGGGCGCTTGGGCGTAGCCGAAGATGGCACTGGCACCCGGCGCGGTCCCTGCGCCGTACGTCGACCAGCTGACGACACACCCCGTATCGTCGGCGCTGGCGCAGGCGGGGACCGAACGGAAGCTCCCGCCGGTACGCTCGCCCTGCCGCACGGTGACATTCCAGCCCGGCAGCAGCGCACGGACCATCTGCTTTTGGGCCGGTTTTCCGTCGATTTCCTCAGCGATCAGCCGTTCGAGCATGATCGAGCCCTGGCTGTGGCCGATGAGGACGAAGGGGCGCCCGTGGTTACGGTTCGCCATATAGTCGCGCCACGCATTGCGGACGTCGGCATAGGCGATTTCGAGAAACTGCGTCATGTCCGCGCCCGTTGCGGCAAGCGCGATCGAGCTGGTGGTCATCTGCCGATACATGGGGGCGAAGGGCTTGCAGACGCTCGAGAAGCGCGCGAACTGGACCTGGGCGAAAAGCTTTTCCTCGCCGTTACCGGGAACGAGGTCGCTGTTCATGCCGCTGTCGGACGAGACGGTGGGATAGACGTAGAAGCAATCGATCGGCGCGGCGGGATCGGGGCGGCTGATCTGCCGCGCGCCCCAGCCGGTCGGCTCCAAGCGATGGGCGGCGACTGGACGAGAGCAGACATCGTCCTCGCCGGGCAGGCATAGCCAGTTCTGCTCGAGGCCATAGTCAGGGCGATCGAGAGCGGGCTGGGCGGTGGCGACGCTAAGCGCGGCAAGAGCGATACTCATCACTTGTCTCCGTCGAACAAATCGGTTTGCGCGGTCGTGGGCGGCGTGAGCCCCAGATGGGTCCAGCCACGACCGTTGAGTTGGCGTCCTCGTGCCGTGCGGGCGATGAGGCCAAGCTGAATGAGGTAGGGCTCGATGACGTCCTCGATCGTGTCGCGCGGTTCGGACAAGCCGGCGGCGAGTGTTTCGACGCCGACGGGGCCGCCGCCGTACAGATCGGCGATCATGACGAGGTAGCGGCGGTCCATGGCGTCGAGGCCGAGCGCGTCGATTTCGAGACGGGTGAGCGCGCGGTCGGCGCAGGCGGCATCGATGCTGTCCGCCCCTTCGGCCTGGGCGAAATCCCTGACGCGGCGCAGGAGGCGGCCGGCGACGCGGGGGGTGCCTCTCGATCGCTTGGCGATTTCGTGGGCGCCGTCGGCGGCGAGTGGCGCACCGAGCAGGCGGGCGGCGCGGGAGACGACCTGCTCGAGCTCGCCCACTTCGTAGAAATTGAGGCGGACGGGAATGCCGAACCGGTCGCGCAGCGGCGTGGCCAGCAGGCCCTGGCGGGTGGTGGCACCGACGAGGGTGAAGGGCGGCAGGTCGATCCGCACCGAGCGGGCCGAGGGACCCTCTCCGACCATGATGTCGAGCGCGCGGTCTTCCATGGCGGGATAGAGGATTTCCTCGACCGCAGGATTGAGCCGGTGGATCTCGTCGATGAAGAGGACGTCGCCCTCTTCAAGGTTCGTCAGCAGCGCGGCAAGGTCGCCGGACTTTGCAATGACGGGGCCGCTGGTGGCCCGGAAGGCGACGCCCAATTCTTTCGCCACGATGCCCGCCAGCGTCGTCTTGCCCAGACCCGGCGGTCCGAAGAAGAGGACATGGTCGAGTGCGTCGCCACGGGCCTTGGCGGCCTCGATGAAGATACGCAGATTCTCTCTTGCGCCTTTCTGTCCGACGAATTCGGCGAGACTCTTGGGGCGCAGTGCGGCGTCGGCATCCTCAAGGGTGCGCTCGGGACTGGAAAGGCGGTCTGGGTCGGTGGCCATCTACTTCGCCGCTTTCTTCAATGCGATGCGGACGAGGGTGTCGAGGGTGGCGTCGGCGCCTACTTCTTCCTGCGCGGCAGCGACGGCGCGGCTGGCTTCGGCGGGTTTGAAGCCCAAGTTGGCGAGGGCGGAGAGGGCGTCCTTGGCGGCGCTCCCGCGCGGCGCGACGCCGGCGCCCGCGGCGGCGACACCTTCGAAGTCGCCATATTTCCCTTGGAGCTCGTTGCAGATGCGCGCTGCGAGCTTGGGGCCGACGCCATTGGCGCGCGCGACCATCGCCTTGTCGCCGCTGGCGATGGCGGCGCCCAGTTCCTCGGGGCCGAGCACCGAGAGGATGGCGAGCGCGACGCGGCCGCCAACGCCCTGCACGCCGGTCAGCGCGGTAAAGCCTGCTTTCTCGGCCGCGCTCATGAACCCGAACAAGGTCATCGCATCCTCCCGCACCTGCATTTCGGTGAGCAGCAAGACGTCGCCGCCGACCGCGCCGACGGCGTCGAGCGTGCGGGTCGAGACATGGACGAGATAGCCGACGCCATTAACATCGAGGACGAGCGTGTCGGTGCCGATCTCGGCGAGCGTTCCGGTGAGGCGGGCGATCATGGGATGGTTGTGCCGTCCGCCGGGAGCGAAGTCGAGGGCCAGAGTGCGTTCCATTCGGCGAGATTGTCGACGAAGAAGCCGTCGGCGCCGGTCGCGATGAGCGCGCGCCAGTAGGAAGCATAGTCGCCGACCTGCGTGAGGTCGTCGCTGTTGCGATAGGCGGGCGGCAGGAAGGCGTTTTCGGCGCGCATCGTCCAGCCGTGGACCGCGAGGCCCGCAGCGTGCGCGTCGGCGACGAGCGCGGTGGGGGCGTCGTTTTCGTCGAGGAGCAGGCGGAGATTGACGCCGATGCCGGTTGCGTAGGACGCAATTCTTTCGAGCGCGGCAGGTTCAGCGAGGTCGGCGTAGGTGCGGTCGGGGCGGTCGGCGGGGCCGCCTTCGGCAGCGAAGAGCAGGATGCGCGGCGTATCGACCGCTTGCGCGAGCCGCTCGAGCGGGCCGACCTCGAAGCACTGGACGAAGAGGGGCGCGTCGGCGGCGGTGAGGTCGAGGCGCTGGAGTTCGGCGAGCATGAGCGCGGTGACGTCGATGCCCTTCCGGGCGAGGAAGGTGGGGTGCTTGAGCTCGGGATAGACACCGACGGTGCGGCCGAGGCGTGTGCCTTCCGAGCGGGCCAGCGCGACGATTTCGGCGAAAGTGGGGACGGCGAACTTGCCGTCGAAGCGTGTATTGGCGGGGCGGAAGCCGGGGAGGCGTTCCTTCGCGCGGAGCGTGCGGATTTCCGCCAGCGTGAAGTCCTCGGCAAACCAGCCGGTGAGGTGACGCCCATCGATGGTCTTGGTGGTGCGGCGTTCGGCGAATTGGTCGCGGTCGGCGACGTCGGTGGTGGTCGAGAGTTCGGCTTCGTGGCGGGCGATGAGCGCGCCGTCTTTTGTCGCGACGAGGTCGGGCTCGATAAAATCGGCGCCGAGTTCGATCGCGCGGGCATAGGCCTCCAGCGTATGTTCGGGCCGCTCCGCGCTGGCACCGCGATGCGCGATGAGGAGCGGGCGGCGGTTCATGTCAGCGGCGGGGCGCGTGGTGCGCGTGGCAGATGGCGACCGCGAGCGCATCGGCGGCGTCGGGACCCGCGAGCTTGGTGCCGGGGAGGAGGATGCGGACCATGTCCTGCACCTGTTTCTTTTCCGCATTGCCGACGCCGACGACGGCCTTCTTGACGAGGCGGGGCGCATATTCGCCAACCATGATGCCGCGGCTGGCGGCGACACAGAGCAGGGCGCCGCGGGCCTGCGCGAGCTTGAGCGTCGACTGAGGGTTCTTGTTGACGAAAATCTCCTCGGCCGCCGCGCCCTGCGGATCATGATCGGCGATGAGGGCTTCGAGCTGCGCGGCAAGGTGCGAAAGGCGCTGGGGCAGCGGCTCCTTCGCGTCGGATTTGATCTGGCCGTTGGCGAGGTGGCGGAGGCGATTGCCCTCGGCCTCGATCAGCCCCCAGCCGGTCGTGCCGAGGCCGGGGTCGAGGCCGAGGATGCGCATCGCGCCTAGTCCGCCTGTCCGAGGCGCTCCAGTTCGGCGTCGGAAAAGGTGTAGTTGCCCCAGACGGTCTGGACGTCGTCATCGTCCTCCAGCGCGTCGATCAGCTTGACGAGCGTGTCGGCGTCCTTGCCCTCGACTTCCTGCTCGATCTGCGGGCGCCAGGCGAGCTTTGCGCTCTCGGGTTCGCCGAGGCTCTTCTCGAGCTGGCTGGAGACTTCGTGGAGCTGGTCGGCTTCGGTCCAGATGGAGTGGGTGTCCTCATCGGACTGGATATCGTCGGCGCCCGCCTCCATCGCCGCTTCGAGCACCTTTTCTTCCGACAGTTCATCGGCCTTATATTCGATAAGCCCGAGGCGGTCGAAGCTGTGTGCGACGGCGCCGGTGGAGCCCAAATTGCCGCCATTCTTGGAAAAGATCGTGCGCACGCTCGTCGCGGTGCGGTTGCGATTGTCGGAGAGGGCCTCGACGATCAGCGCGACGCCGTTGGGGCCGTAGCCTTCGTAGCGGATTTCTTCGTAATCGTCGCCCTCGTTGGCGGTGGCCTTGTCGATCGCCTTCTTGATATTGTCCTTCGGCATCGACTGCTTGAGGGCGGTATTGACCGCGAGACGCAGACGCGGGTTCATGTCCGGATCGGGCAGGCCCATCTTGGCCGCGACGGTGATTTCGCGCGAAAGCTTGCTGAACAGCGCCGAGCGCTTCTTGTCCTGCGCGCCCTTGCGATGCTTGATGTTGGCGAATTTACTGTGGCCGGCCATGAGGGTCCTCGAATGCGAAAATGAACTGATCGAGGGTTCCTATAGCGCGTGCGGCGCGGATTTCTAGGCGAGGATCACGCCAGCTTTACCGCCGTGCCGCTCGCGGTGACCATCAGCATCGAGCCTTCGCGGCCGAGGACTTCATAGTCGAGGTCGATCCCGACGACCGCATCGGCGCCCATTTCGGCAGCTTCGCCCTGCAGTTCGGCGAGTGCCTGGCGCCGCGCTTCGTCGAGCGCCTTTTCGTAGGCGCCCGAGCGGCCGCCGACGATGTCGCGGATGCCGGCGAACAGGTCCTTGAAGATGTTGGCCCCGACGATCACCTCGCCGTGGACGATGCCAAGATAGGCGGAAATCGTGCGGCCCTCGATCGAGGGGGTGGTGGTGTGGATCATGGTCGGCCTCCCGTTGGGTTCTTCATCGCCGACCATAACCGACAATCCCTGTATCGGGTAGCTACGCCATCCCCAGCGCGGCGCGATAGGTTTCGAGGAGCGCATCCTGCTCGTCGAGCTGGTGCTTCTCCATCTTCCGCAGGCGCACGATCGCGCGCATCGTCTTGGTGTCGTAGCCAAGTCGACCCATACAGAAAATGTAATGTGTGGGACCCCTTGATCTCTATCGATGTAGCCTCGCTCTTCCACAGGCGGTGCCTGCCGCCCGTGAAGCGCCAATCATAAGGCTGGCAAGCGGGCGGCAGGCACCGCCTGTGGAAGAGCTTCTGCGCTAGGGTTCTTAGAGTTCTCCACCTCATCTCAGCCATGTTTACTTATCGAATGGCTGTCGTTGCCCATTGCCGCTTTCCGAGCGATCTGTAAGTAGTCACATCGTCGGCGAGAAAAGCGTCGATGGGGCGTGGAAACCTCGAGCTTTCGACCGGTCGCTAAAGTGGCGGCCGGGTGGCCGTCGCGCATGTCCAAGGTTCGCCCAAAGGCGGCGGCGCCTTGGCGAAAGCTCAGGTTTCCAACACCCGGCTTTGCCGGTTCGCCCCAGAGCAGGAGAACCGCAATGCATTTTAGAATTCACGGACCACTGGATAGCACGGATTTGAAGCGAGCTTTGGATCAAATTCTGCTTCTTACTATTGAACAAGACATAACGATCGTAGACGATGTCCACATTCATCTAGATGCTTGGTCTGGTAATAAGAGAGTCAAGCTCTTGGATGACGGGACGAATGTGAGCGTATCTGTTGTTTCGATTGGAGAGTCGCAGCAGTGGATGACATGCGGCAACGGCAAGTTCGATAGAGAATTGCCCCAAGCGCCAAAATATATTGAGCCTGAGGATACTGATGAATCGTGAGTTTTTGCATTTTTGGGCGCCGCTTTAAAATGTTAGGCAACATAAAGTCTCGGCAGGTCGAGTTTCTCTGGAGTCTACTCGTCAAGCTCGGTTTGAGGGTTCTAGGACGAGGGCCTATCTTCATTCACAATCGACCACCCTCCTAAACACGGAAGGTACGTGGAAGTCATTTGATGACAGACCCATTCGAAATTAATGATCGATCAACGAGGCAAAGCGGCATTTCCAAAACTACCGCTCGTCTTGCTGGGGAAATCGCAAAGCCAAGCGTCGAGGAGCGAGAGTTTTTTCGGCAGCGTAGGGAGAAGGATTTGGGCGTGGGACTGGACGAGAATGGCAATCTGCAAGGGTCGACAGTACAGATCTCGGAACCGCGGCTAGAGATCGAGAAAACTAGCCTCAAGGTTTTCCGCAATATCGCAGACGCATGGCGCTTAAGTGAAACGGAGCGCATGGCAGTCCTCGATATAAATGATTTGCGCAAATACGAACTTCTGATGTCGGATAGTGGCCTAGTATCTTCCGATATCCTCGACAGAATTTCTCGCTGCCTTGGCATTTACAAGGCGCTGCACACAATTTTTTCAGACTCTACGTCGGCAAATGAATGGCTGCGCCGTCCGAACACAGCCCGACCCTTCGACGGACAAAGCGCCCTAACATATGTCCTTGAACATCGCGCTTGTGGTCTGATCGAGGTCCGCCAATATCTGGATGCGCAGTGTGCCTAATAGTATCAGACTTTTTTAAGCGAATAATTCGAAACAACTGAAATCTGTTTTTAAGCCCTTTCAAGCTCTAAGGCGTCGTATCGCGCAACCATCTCCTATTTGCACGGGAGGTCGCTTTGTACCGATATTTCGACAACCCAGTTCCTTTTGCTTCGATCCGGGAGCTGCCGTCGTTGCAGAGAGTGGCTGACATCAGCGGTGCTTTCCATTCTCAATCATTCGGCCTCGTCGCATGTCTGTCCGAGAACCGTCGGTCGTACGCAACAGGCCTGGCGTCCGCTTCGCGCCCTAATGTCGGCCGTTCCATCGCTTCTCTGGGTCACCCATAAGCAGACGGTCATCAAGGTCTCACATGACGCTTTGGCGCCCTATGCTGCCGATGATTTGGCACTCACCGATCTTATCCGCCTGGCAGGACCGTAACATCTGTCCCAGCTCGTCTCGTAGCGCCATTAGATCGGCGATCTTGCGCTCAACCTCGGTCAGCTGCAGCTGAACCAGTCGATCAACATCCTGACACGGGTTGTCTTCATGGTTGGAGAGCGCGAGAAGTTCTCGCACCTGCGCCATGCTGAAGCCGAGCTGGCGCGCGCGGCGAACGAATGTAAGCGCTGCCAAATGATTGTCCGAATAGTCGCGGTAATTGCTGTCTGTGCGATCCGCAGCAGGCAAGATGCCTTCTCGTTCATAATAGCGGATCGTCTCCGCCTTTGTGCCGGTGGCTTTTGCAAGTTCTCCGATACGCATCGCTTGACCTTGTAGTTGCTACAAGGTGCATATGTTCTTGCGACTCGAAAGTTGCAAGGAGAGTGGCATGGCGAAGTCCTGCTGCCAGACACCGGAGCCTGACACCGCCGCGCACAACGATCCGCGCTGGCACCGCGTCCTGTGGATCGCACTCATCGCTAATGCAGTCATGTTCGTGGTGGAGATGATGGCTGGTGTAGCTGCTGATTCCCGTTCGCTCCAGGCCGATGCGCTTGATTTCTTCGGGGATGCCGCGAACTACGCGATCAGTCTCGGCGTTGCAGGGATGGCGCTCGCATGGCGCGCCAAGGCCGCTCTAGTGAAGGCCGCGACCATGCTCGCTTTCGGCGTGTGGGTAATCGGCTACGCGATCTACGGCCTCGTCGCTGGTTCGGACCCGGAGCCCCAGACAATGGGAGTGGTCGGCACGCTGGCATTGGCGACGAACGTGATCGTCGCGCTCATGCTCTTCCGGTTCCGCGAAGGCGATTCGAACATGCGATCGGTATGGATCTGCTCTCGCAACGACGCGATCGGAAACGTTGCGGTTCTTGGCGCCGCCCTCGGCGTGTTTGGAACGGGCGACGCGTGGCCCGACCTGCTCGTCGCCTCGATCATGGCCGGATTAGCCCTGAGGGGTAGTGCGGAGGTGTTCCGCCACGCGCGACGGGAGCTGGCCCATGGATAATAATACCACTCCCAGCAGGTATGCATTTCTCGCAGAAGAATACCGACGCGCAGCGAAGGCTACGGACGAGCAGAATTTCGAGGAAGCCTGGCATCATCTCGAGCGGGCCCACGTGGTTGCCCAAGATCGCTTGGGACCGCACTGCGTCTCGCATTGGCGTATGCTGGAGCTTGCGTGGAGGACGCGTGATTTGCACGAACTTGTCGGTCAGATATTCCGGCTTTTCCTTGCCCCCATAGGCAACATCACCGGAAGACTTCCAACCGGAAACAGTGGTCGTTCGAATGTAAGCGCATTCGCCCCGAAGGAAATAAAGCCGGAAATCAGGCGTGTGCTTGGTCAATTGCCGTGTGGTGATGATCGCACGCCAAAGAACACCGGTGCGTAAATCGATGGTATTGTTATGAAATCACATTCTGTCTCGCGAGATAATTCTTTCGCAGCCGAGCCTCCGCTGCTACCGAACGCGCGATGACCCGGCTCCTCGCCCGCTCCCTTTTGCTACAGCTCATCACGCTGTGCACCGCATTCGGTGTCCTGTGGGCTCCGGTGGCGGAAGCGGCTGAATGCGCGGGAGAGCCTCCGGTAGCATCTCAGCTCGAGCAGCACGACGAGCCCGGCGATGATGACCGTGGCCCGGAGAAGCACGGCGCCTGCGCTCATGGCCATTGTCATCATGCTTCGCAGGCTGTCGTGCGGTCGCCTGACGCTTTTGCCTTGAGGTCGGTCATCAGCGGCCTGCGCGCTGGCGACCAGCCCTCTTTTGCGTCTAATCTGACCGAACTGGCAACGCCCCCTCCTCGCGCCTGACGTTCGCCGCGCGTCGGACCTGTTCTCCGACGCTAACTGAACGTCACCAGAGGAATACCCATCAATGTTCGCCATATCGTGGCGAGCAGCCCCCGTCTGGGGGCTGATACTCGCCCTGTCCACGGGACCTGCCAGCGCGCAGGATCCGCGTGTCGTCACGCTCGACGACGCCCTCGAACTCAGCGGGGTCGCCGCTGAGGCCGATACCGCCAACACCAACCCTCGCCTCGTGGGTCCCCGCGCGGAATCCGAGGCGGCAGCGGCGCTAGTCGATCAGGCTCGCCTCCGGCCTAATCCCGAAGTGTCCTTCGAGGTCGAGAACCTCGCTGGCAGCGGGGCTTTTTCCGGCCTTCAGGCGACCGAGTATACACTCTCTGTAGGACAGCGTCTCGAACTAGGCGGCAAACGCTCCGCCCGTGTCGGTGCGGCTGAAGCCCAGGCGGGACTCGCATCCCTCAGGGCCGATCTGACCACGGTCGAACTCGGCCAACTGGTGCGCGAGCGATACCTCACGGCTGTTGCCGCAACTGCCAGGGTCGAACTTGCGCAGGATGTGGTCGCGCGCAATGAAGAACTGGCGCGTATAGCTGGCGTCCTCGTGGAAGTCGGCCGCGAGCCGCCTCTGCGCGCGCTGAGAGCGGATGCAGCCCTCGCCGAAGCGCGCGCACATCTGGTCGAGGCCGAGGCGGAGAGCCTGTCGGCTCGAACTGCGCTCGCCGCTCTATGGGCGGGCGGTGAAGCGCCCTTCGTTCCAGCTGAATTTCCGAATGTTCTCCCGCCCGCCTCCCTTATGGCCGAGGCGACGGAAAGTCTGACCTACAGGGTCGCGCGTGCCGAAAGCACGGCTGCTGCGGCGGAAATTGAGCGGCAGCGAACTCTGCGTATTCCGGATCCGACAGTCTCCGCGGGTGTGCGGCGCTTCGGGGAAAGCGGCGATAACGCCTTCCTCGTGGGTGTTTCGATCCCGCTTCCCTTTCGGGATCGCAACCAGGGCAACGTTGCGGCTGCCGAGGCTCGGTTGCGGGCAGCGAACGCTCGCGAAGCCGTAGCCCTCGCGGACTACGAGCAGGAGGTCGCCAGCGCCCGGGCGAAGTATCTTGGTGCCGAAGCGCGCGTCGAGACCCTGTCGCAGACATCGCTCCCGCAGGCGGAGGAGGCGCTACGCCTCGTGAGCATCGGATATCGAAACGGACGTTTCCCCCTGATCGAAGTTCTCGCTGCCGCCGAGACGCGCGACACGATCCGCGAGGCGCTTATCGCAGCCCGCGAGCAGAGGGGCCTGGCCGCAGCCGAACTGATCGGGCTGGCCGCACAATGAAAGATACATCCATGACACGCAAAAAGCTGGCGATCCTCGTCGGAACCGTAATCGCAATGGGCGCGCTGACGCTGATCTTCTGGCCGACCGCCGAAGTCGACGACCATGCGCAGGAGGAGACGGCGGCCGAGACACCCGAGGGGGTGGTCACGCTGAGCGACGAGCAGATCAGCGAGGCCGGGATAGAGGTGGCGGCAGTGCGTTCTGGAGCCGCTGTCGAACTCGTCTTCCCGGCAACGGTCGCTGCAAGCCCCACCGCTTCCGCACGGATCGACGCTCGCGCTTCGGGGGTCGTCCGCTCCGTTGGCAAGACGCTCGGCGACTATGTGTCACGCGGCGAGACCGTCGCCCGGATCGAAAGCGCGGACGCTGCGGCTCTCGCCTCGCAGCTCAGTGCCGCGCGTGCGCGGGTGGGCGAGCTGTCGGCCGCCTACGAACGCGAACGGCGGTTGTTCGAAGCAAACGTCACCGCCCGCCAGGACCTGGAAGCCGCGCAGGCCAATCTCAGCGTAGCGCGTTCGGAACTGCAACGGGCGCAGGCGGCAGTAGCAGCAGCCGGTGTCAGCGGTGATGGGCGATCGCTGGCAGTCACCTCTCCTCTGGCCGGCAGAATCACCGCGGCACCCATTGTGCTCGGAGCCTTCGTGAACGCCGGCGAGGAGCTTTACAGCGTGGTCGATCCGAACGGGCTTCAGATCGAGGTGGCGCTCCCTTCCGCTGAAGCCTCCCGCATCCAGCCTGGTGACGAGGCCGTGCTGGTCGTCAGCGATGGCCGCGAAATTGGCGCCCGGGTGCGTTCGGTCACGCCTTCTCTCGATCCGGAAAGCCGCAGTGCCACTGCGGTCCTGTCGTTGTCGCGCGGTATTCCTGGCCTTCAGCCGGGCGCGTTTCTCCAGGCGCGGATCAGACCTTCGGGTGAGATCGACCGTGACCGCATCGCGGTGCCGGAGGAGGCTATCCAGGTGGTGGAGGGGCGCGATGTCGTTTTTGTCCGGACGAAGACCGGGTTCCAGGTCCGCGAGGTCCAAGTCGGAACTCGGTCTACGGGCATGGTGACAATTCTCTCCGGCCTCCAGGAGGGATGGCGGATCGCTGTCGCCAACGCCTTCCTGCTCAAGGCCGAACTCGGGAAGGAGGGCGCCGAACATGGTCACTGAGACACGGCCCACGCCCGAAGTGGGAAACCACACCGGTTCGGCCAGCCATCGCCACGGTTTGATCGGGGCCATCCTCGACATCGCCGTGCGGTTCCGCTGGGCGGTCATCGTCCTCACCGTCTTCGCCGCGATCTACGGCGCCATGAACCTTTTGCGCCTGCCCATCGATGCGGTGCCGGACATCACCAACACGCAGGTGCAGATCAACACCAGCGCGCCCGCGCTCTCCCCGTCGCAGGTGGAGACGCAGGTGACATTTCCCATCGAGACCGGGCTTGCCGGGATCGAGGGGCTCGAGATGACCCGCTCGATCTCGCGCAACGGCTTCAGCCAGGTCACGGCGATCTTCGAAGAAGGCACCGATATCTACTTCGCACGCAGCCAGGTGAACGAACGGCTCGCCCCGATCGGCGCCTCCCTGCCGGAAGGCGCCGAGCCTACGATGGGGCCGATCTCGACGGGCCTGGGCGAAGTGCTCATGTATACGATCGAATACGAGTATCCGGGAGGTCGCGATGCGCCCAAGGGTGGTCGAACCGGCTGGCAGGCGGACGGGAGCTTCATCACCGAACGCGGCGAGCGCCTCGGTACCGAAGTCGCCAAGGCAGCCTATCTTCGCACGGTGCAGGACTGGGTGGTGGCTCCGCTCATGCGCTCCATTGACGGCGTTGCCGGGGTGGATTCGATCGGCGGCTATGAGAAGCAGTTCCTCGTCCAGCCCGATCCCGCCCGTCTCACCGGCTACGGCCTGTCGTTCGACTCCCTGATCGACGCTTTGGAAGCGGCGAACCTCGCCGAAGGCGCCAACTTTGTCGATCGTGCCGGAGAGGCTTTGCTCGTCCGCGTCGATGCGCGGCTTGGGGGCACCCAGGACATCGAACAGGCAATGGTCGCGACCCGCGAGGGCGTTCCGATCCGGATCGGGGATGTCGCCTCGGTGCGCATCGGCGGCGACCTCAGAACCGGCGCTGCCTCGCTCAACGGCGAGGAAGCGGTCGTTGGCACGGTCCTGATGCGCAGCGGCGAGAACAGCCGCACCGTGGCTGCCGCCTCGGCCGAGCGACTGGAAGAAGTCCGCGCCTCGCTCCCTGCCGGAGTGGTCGCCGAGATCGTCTACAACCGCTCGTCGCTGGTCGATGCGACCATCGCCACGGTCGAGAAGAACCTCGTCGAGGGCGCGCTTCTGGTGATCGCCGTCCTGTTCCTGATGCTCGGCAATATCCGGGCAGCGATCATCGCCGCATTGGTCATTCCGATGTCTATGCTGATGGCTGCGGTGGGAATGAACAGGCTTGGTGTCTCGGGCAACCTGATGAGCCTCGGGGCACTGGACTTCGGCCTAATCGTCGATGGCGCAGTTATCATCGTCGAGAACAGCGTCGCGCGGCTCGCCGCCAGGCAGCACCGCGAAGGTCGATTGCTCAGCCTCGGCGAACGGCTGACGGAGACACGGCTGGCTGCCCAGGAGATGATCAAGCCGACCGTCTACGGTCAGGCGATCATCCTCTTGGTTTATGCGCCGCTGCTCACCTTCACGGGGGTCGAGGGCAAGACGTTCTCGCCCATGGCCATCACGGTCATGCTGGCGCTCGCCTCCGCCTTCGTGCTGTCGCTGACCTTTGTCCCGGCGATGATCGCGGTGCTCCTCAATCGAAAGCTGACCGAGAAGGAGGTCAAGCCGGTCCGGATCGCGAAGGAACGCTATGGCCCGGCCCTGCGACGTGCCATCGCACGCCCATGGCCGGTGATCGGGGCGGGTGCCGGGATGTTTGCCGTAGCAGCTTTGATGTTTACCTTTCTCGGCAGCGAGTTCACGCCGCAGCTCGACGAGCGGGACATCGCGGTTCAGTCGCTGCGGATACCATCGACCTCGCTCGAACGCTCGCTCGCCATGCAGAGACAGGTGGAGGACAAGCTCGAGGCTTTCCCACAAGTAGAACTGGTTTTCTCGCGCACCGGCACGGCCGAGGTCGCGAGCGATCCGATGCCGCCGAACGCGTCCGATGCCTACGTCATCCTGAAGCCGCGCGAAGAGTGGCCCGATCCCGACCTGTCGAAAGACGAACTCGTCGCCGAGATGGAGGAATCGCTCAGCGGTCTGGTCGGCAACCTCTACGAGTTCAGCCAACCCATCGAACTGCGCTTCAACGAGCTGATCGCGGGTGTTCGCGGCGACGTAGCGGTCAAGCTCTACGGAGACGACCTCACGGCGCTGACCCGGTCAGCCGGAGAAGTGGCCGGGGTGCTTCGCGGCGTCGAGGGTGCTGCCGACGTCAAGGTCCAGCAGGTCACCGGCTTCCCCACGCTAGACATCGCCTTCGATCGACCGACGATTGCCCGCTATGGTCTGACCGTGGAGGAGGTCGCGCAGTCCGTGGCCATCGCGCTGGGCGGCCGCCCCGCCGGGCTGGTGTTCGAGGGTGACCGCCGGTTCGATGTCGTCGTGCGGCTTGCCGATGCGACCCGGGACGATTTCGATCAGCTCGGCGCTCTGCCTATAGTCCTCGAAAGCGGGGTCACGGTCCCGCTTCGCACGCTGGCGGATTTCCAGGTGGTCGATGGTCTCGCGGAGGTTCGCCGGGAGCAGGGTCGCCGATTGGTGATCGTGTCGGCGAACGTGCGCGAACGCGATCTCGGGTCGTTTGTCGAGGAGGCCCGGGCAGGCGTCTCCGAAAGCGTCGAACTGCCGGCCGCATCCTTCATCGAATGGGGCGGGCAATACCAGAACCTCCAGGCTGCGCAGGCGAGGCTCGCCCTCGTCGTTCCGGTCTGCTTCGCGCTGGTGTTGCTGCTCCTATACATGGCGCTCGGCGGGTGGGTTCCGGCACTCGCGGTCTTCAGTGCGATCCCGATGGCGTTGGCAGGCGGGGTTTTCGCGCTTGCCTTACGGGGGATGCCGTTCTCGGTGTCCGCCGCCGTGGGCTTCATCGCCCTATCGGGTGTCGCGGTATTGAACGGGCTCGTGATGATGACCGCGATACGCCAGCGGCTCGACAAGGGACTGCCTCTCGATGAGGCGATCACCGATGGCGCGCTCGCGCGTCTGCGACCGGTGTTGATGACCGCGTTGGTAGCCTCGCTCGGCTTCGTGCCCATGGCTCTTGCGACGGGAACAGGGGCCGAAGTGCAGCGTCCTTTGGCTACGGTCGTGATTGGCGGTCTGATCACGGCGACCGCGCTCACGCTGTTCGTCCTGCCCGCGATCGCGCGGCTCGTACTGCACCGATCCGACGACGAGCGAAGCTGGCGCGAGAAGTGGTGGGACCGACTGCGCCGTAACGTAACGAGCGATGAGCGCCGCGAGCTGACGGAAATCGCATGACTGACAGCGAAAGGAGAACAGGATGCTGGCATTGAACGAAGAGAATGGACTGCTTCGAATACGCGCCGGAGGTAGGCTCGAGACTGAGGACTATGACCGCTTCGTTCCCCAGTTCGAACGTATCGCCGAGCGCGAGCCGGGCACTGTCCCGATGGTGATCGAGCTTGCCCCCGATTTCTCCGGATGGGATCTCGGGGGGATTTGGCGCGACCTTAAGTTCGATGTCCGGCATAAGGACAGCTTCGGCCGGATCGCCATCCTCGGCGACAGCAAGTGGGAGGAATGGGGCACGAAAATCTTCGACCCACTCTTCCGCGCCGAGATGAAGTTCTTCGACCCGTCCGAACGCCGGGCTGCCGAAGACTGGGCGGATCAGGAAAGGAAATAGCATGAGCGGCAATCACGACATCGACCTCGGCTCGGCGGGGAAGCGCCGGACGCTATGGATCGTCCTCTGGCTGAACGTGGCGATCGCTATCGGCTTCTTTGTGGTCGGCTATTTTGCGGATTCCAACGCGTTGCTGGCTAACGGCCTCGACAATTCATCCGATGCAATCGTCTATGTACTCAGCCTCCTCGCCCTGACCCGCTCGCGTGTATGGAAGCGGGGAGCGGCCCGCTTCTCCGGCATCATGCTGCTGGTGTTTGCCGCTGGCGTGATCTTCGATGCGATCCGCCGCTTTTTGGAAGGTTCGGACCCGGGCGGTTTCATGATGCTGGCGATGGCGGCGGTCGCGGCGGTCGTGAACCTGATCTGCCTGCGCCTGCTTCAGAAGACGGAAGGGAAGGACGTCAATATGCGCGCGGCGACGACCTTCAGCTTCAACGATTTCATCGCCAATGGCGGGATCATCATCGCGGGGATCATCGTGATGCTGACAGGCGCCAACTGGCCCGATCTGGTGGTGGGCATCGCGGTGGCTTGCATCGCGTTATATGGCGGAATCCAGATCATGCGTGATGCCCATATGGACATCCATGACGAGAAAGGGACCGAGCACGAGAAAGGCGACCAGTTCCGACGATGAGTGCCCACCACCATCATGGCGGCGGGGATGGCGGCCACAGCCACGGCGAGGAGAACCTGAGCGATCGCCAGCTGATCTTCGCGGTCGCGATCAACGTCCTGCTCACGCTCGCTCAGATCGTTGGCGGGATAGTCTCGGGTTCGCTCGCTCTCATTGCCGACGCCCTTCACAACTTCAGTGACGCCGCCTCACTCGGCCTCGCGTGGTTCGCCCGTAGGATCGGCAGGCGTCCCGCCGACAGACGGATGACGTTCGGTTATGCGCAGGGCGAGGTCGTCGCTGCGCTCATCAACCTGACGACGCTGCTCATCATCGGCTTCTATCTGCTCGTGGAAGCGATAAACCGCTTCGCCGATCCGCAACCAATCGAAGGATGGACGGTGATCGCCGTTGCGGGCGTGGCATTGGTGATCGATCTGGTGACCGCTTTCATCACCCACCGCGGCGCCAACGACAGCATCAACATGAAGGCGGCGTTCCTGCACAATGTGTCGGATGCCATGGCCTCGGTCGGGGTAATCGTGGCCGGGGTTCTGATCCTGCTATACGATCTCTACGTGGCCGATCTGGTCATCACTGTCATCATCGCAGCTTATGTGATCTGGCAGGGGGGGTCGCTGATGCCGCGCACCGTCCGCCTGCTTATGGGTGCAGTGCCCGATGACGTCGAACTGCGAGATATCGCGAACGAACTCGAGGCGATCGATGGGGTCGAAAGCATCCACCATCTGCACGTGTGGAACTTGGGGGAGCACCGCCGTGCTCTCGAAGTGCACATCGTGTCATCCCACCCGTCAATCGAACGGTTCGAAGAACTGAAGCGAACGGTCCGACCGCGCCTCTCCTCTCGTTTCAACATCGAGCATGCAACGCTGGAAGCTTGCCTAGCAGCGGACTGCGACGAAGGGTTGACAGCCCAAGCCGGGCATTCTGGAAGTTTCTGAGGAAGGCGACGGGGCGCTCGAGTTTGTAGGACGGGACGTTCCGCGCAAAAACGGAAAGCTGCCGGCGAGAACTAGATTCCAGGCGTTTGGCATCGCGTAATGCCAAGCATTTCGTGTCCGCAATCTGCAGTCATGAGCCGAAGAGCGGACAGACAGCTGTCGGCCCCTTTTCAGTCAGTCAGCAATGCGCCCTCATAGCGGCCATAAAGTCAGGCGAGGACACGCCTGAAAGCTGCCGTTCCAAAGTTTCGTCTGATTGAGGAAAATAAGCCTTCAATCGCAATAGGTCGAAAAATTTTCTTCGCGATGCGTCTTGGTCGCTGAAGTGAGGCGCATGAAATCCTCGTTAAGTTCGGCTTTGCCGTATCGTGACCGTGCACGAATTAAGTTGCTCCTCCATTATGACTTTCGGATGAGCACCACCCCAGCAATCACAAGCGCGCCGCCAGCCAGAAGCCAGGATTGATCGACAAGCAATGCGCTAGCCACGATCAATGCGGCAGCTAGAGGGCCTTTCAAGGACTGCCGCTCATTGCGAAGTCCAGCGAGCTGCTCGATACTGAGCGGATCGAGCTGAACCGGCACATATCCTGACTTTGCGATCGAGTTCGCAGTGGCGAGTATGTCGGGCAAGGACGCCGACAACCCCAGCAGCTGACCGCGAAGTTTCTTCAAACCCGACCGAGCGCTGCCGAGCGAGAACCGCTCGGCGAGAAGCTCCGTCATGATCGGCCGGGTCTCTTCGGCGATGTTGTAGTCCGGTGCCAGCGATCGGACGAAGCCCTCTGCAGTCAACAAGGTACGCAGAAGAATGGCCAGATCAGGTGGCAGAACCAGTCGATAATCCCGCAACAGGTCGAAAACGCGGGAAAAAATCTGCGAGAACTCGATGCCAGATAGCACGGTTCCCCTGAACTCTCCGATCAACTGATCCAGATCCACCGCGAGCGCATCGCGATCCACCTTCGGCTCCCCCGCCCATGCGAGCAGGACATTCGCGACATCGCTGGTTTTCTCACCAGCAATCGCAAGCACGAGGCGGACGATCTCGTCGCGCCTGGCCTTGGTGAGCGTCCCGACTGATCCGAAGTCGATGAAGCCGACATCCTGCTCGCCTATCAGGAAGACGTTACCCGGATGGGGGTCGCCGTGAAATTCGCCGTTCAGGATGATCATCCGCAGGACAGCGTTGGCATAGCTTTTAGCGAAAGCCGCCACCCGCGGGTCGCCCGATGGGCTGCCCAGCGAAGACGCGGGCCTGCCGTACAGGCGTTCCTGAACGTTCACCCGCAGCCCGGTCAGTTCCCAATGGATGGCCGGGGTCCTGACGCCGATGGTATCGAGATATGCGCCGATCCGCTCGCAGGCTCGGGATTCCGCAGCGAGGTCCATCTCCCAGGCAAGATTGCGGCCGAAGGTCCGCAGAAACTCGACTGGCCGGTAACGCGCGATGTCAGGAGAGCGTGCTTCTGCGATCTCGGCAAGACGCACAAGCAGACGCACATCGGCTTCCATCCGCGCGGCGGTGCCCGGGCGTCGAACCTTCACGATGACCTTGCTACCGTCCCTTAGCTCGGCGGAATAGGTCTGTGCAATCGAGGCGGACGCCAAAGGCTTTTCGTCGAACTGCGCAAAGTCGTTCCGCCAGTCCTCACCCCAGCTTGAAGCAAGTACGGGCTCGATATCTGCGAAGCGCACTGGCGACACCTGATCGTGCAGGGTTGAGAATGCCGTGATCCAGTGTTCGGTGAACAGATCGCTTCGGGTGGCGAGGATCTGCCCCAGTTTTATGCCGACTGGCCCGATGTCACGGAGGAACGCGACAACTGCGGCCGGGCGAAATTCGCGAGGGTCGATGACATTGTTCGAAGAGGGAATAAACCCGAGGGCTCCGGCGAGATTCTTCGCTCCGTGCCTCATTAGGATTCGGCCAATCTCCGCGGCGCGAGCGATGCTGCCGATAGGCTTTTCCGGGGGCGATGCCATGATTTTATTCAGCCTCGGCACGGTGTTGGTCCAGATTTTCCGATACCCTTTCAAGAATCTGCTGCAGCGTTCGCTTCTCGTCGGCGGCAATGTCGCGCCAAAGCAGATCATGAAGCCTATCCGCGGAGCCTCTCAGTTCGGGCAGCAGATCGTCAAGCTGCTCCGTGAGGATGAGCTGCCACGCTCGCCGATCCGTCTCAGCTCGAAGCCTTTTCATCAGCCCGCGTGCGCAAAGACCTGCAACCGCCTGGCCGATGGTCGCCGATTCCAGTTCCAGTTTCTTGGCGATTTCAGCCTGCGTAAGGGCAGGATCGCGAAGAAGTTGTCCGATGATCCTCCACTGTGTCTGATTGAGACCGATCCTGGCGACCCTCGCATCGTACACTCTGCGCGCGCCGCGACTGATCTCGTCCATAAGATAGAGAATGCGGTCATTATCGGTGATGACCTTCTGCCGACGCTGAGACCGTGACATGGTATCTGGTTTTTCATCCATAGCGCTGTGTAGTCGGATAGCCTCGGATGCCCAAATGCAAACTGCTAAATGCCTTTACTATTTGACTCACGGCTCATAGGGCGCGAGACGCGTTCACCTTTTACTGAGGCTGCCGAAAGAGTCAGATGACCGATAACTCCAACCAACCGGAGCAGGAGGGCACAACCCCAACGAAACCGCAATCGCGGCGTGGCTTGCGCATCGTGCTAATCATCGTTGGTCTTGCCGTGCTGCTTGGCGGGATCTGGTGGTACTACCGGCACGTAACCTACGGACAGTACATGCAGTCGACCGATAACGCCTATGTCGCTGCCGACAGCGTCGTTATCTCTTCCAAGGTAGCGGGATACGTCGAAGAGGTCTTCGTGGGGGAGAACGAGCAGGTTGCTCGCGGCGGAGCCCTCGTACAACTGGATTTGCGGGATTATCAGGCGCAAGCGCAACAGGCGCGCGCGCAGATCGCTGCGACCCTGGCCGGTGCCGACACAATCCGTTCTCAGGTAGCCGAACAGGATGCAGCCATTCGCCAGGCGCGGGCCCAACTCGCCGCCGCGCGCGCAGCACTGGACCTCGCGAACGACCAGGTGGCGCGATATCGGCCCCTTGCCACGACAGGAGCCGAACCGCGGGAAAAGCTAGACCAGTATGAGGCGCAGGCGCGGCAGGCGCGGGCCGAACTCGCCGCTGCGCAGGCGGCGGTGGCTGCCGCGACCGCTCGCCGGGGGACCCTGTTCGAGCAGATCAGCCAGACCCAGGCGCAGGCGGACGCTGCCCGCGCTCAGCTGGAAACAGCCGACCTTACGGTTGAATCGACCTTGCTGCGCGCCAGCAAGGCCGGCCGCGTCGGCGATCTCTCGGTGAGGGTGGGCCAGTTCGTGCAACCGGGTCAACGTTTGATGACGGTGGTTCCGGTGAGCGCGATCTACGTGACCGCGAACTTCAAAGAAACGCAGGTCGGCCTCATCCGGGCCGGCCAGAGCGTCAGGCTCGAAGTTGACGCCCTGCCAGGCCTTGAGATCGCGGGACGAGTGGTCAGCATATCGCCGGGAACGGGCGCGGAATTTTCCATCCTCCCCCCCGAAAATGCCACCGGCAACTTTACCAAGATCGTTCAACGGATACCCGTCCGCATCGCTATCGATGCTCCCCCTGAAGTGCGGCGTCTGCTCGTTCCCGGCATGTCGGTAGTGGCTACGGTCGACACCCGGAATGCTGCCGGCGAATTGGAAGAGATCTCGAGTCGGACTCAATGACCGAGATACTGGCAGCGCAGGACACTTCGATCGGGCCGGCCGGGAGCCGAAAGAACGCAGACGTGACTGCCTGGGTCGCTGTGGCCGCGGGCGCGCTCGGCGCCATGCTCGCGACGCTGGACATATCAATCGTCAATTCCGCACTCCCCGTCATTCAGGGCGAGATCGGTGCCACAGGCGCCGAAGGCACCTGGATTGCTACGTCATTTCTCGTTGCTGAAATCGTCGTCATTCCGCTGAGCGCTTGGCTGGAACGGCTGTTCGGTCTGCGAACCCTCCTCATCATCGCGGTCAGCGCGTTCACCGCATTTTCGGTGCTATGCGGTGTAGCCACCGACCTTACGACCATGATCATTGGCCGAACGGGCCAGGGCTTCATGGGCGGAGTCCTCATTCCGACCGCAATGACTATTGTGGCTAAACGATTGCCGCCGCACCAACAGCCAATCGGAATGGCCCTGTTCGGCATGACTGTGGTTCTTGGCCCCGTGATGGGGCCATTGATCGGCGGCTGGCTGACCGAGAACCTGAGCTGGCACTATGCCTTTTTCGTCAATGTGCCAGTCTGCGCAATCCTGCTGCTCTTGCTGTTTATCGGGCTGCCTCACGAGAAGCCCAAGTGGGAATATCTCACGGACGCCGATTGGGCGGGCATTGTCGGGCTTATCTTGGGGCTGGGCGGACTTACGGTCGTCCTTGAGGAGGGCCACCGCGAGGAATGGTTTGAATCCTCTCTCATTCGCTTGCTAACGATGGTGACCATTATCGGCTTTGCCTGTTTGATTTACGGACAAGTGAAAGCACGCAAGCCGGTCTTGAAACTTCGGCTCCTGTTCAATCGACAGTTCGCCAGCGTCGCGATCATGGCGCTCGCCCTGGGCATGGTGATGTATGGTTCAACCTACGTTATCCCCCAGTTCCTCGCGATCATCTCTGACTATAATGCTTTTCAGACGGGACTGGTCATCTTCTGGATGGGTGTCCCGGCCTTTCTCCTGATGCCGGTTCTGCCCCTGATGATCCGCAAGGTGGACATCCGCATTGCCGTCGGCACCGGAATGCTGCTGATGGCGATCAGCTGCTTTGTCAGCACGAGTCTGACCGCCGAATCCGGCGGCGCTGTCTTCACTGAAAGTCAGCTTATCCGCGGGGCCGGAATGATACTTGCGATGATGTTCCTGAATCAGGCAACGGTTGCGTCGGTGGCCAAGGAAGACGCGGGCGATGCCTCGGGCATTTTCAACGCGGCCCGCAATCTCGGTGGCTCTTTCGCTCTTTCGGCACTGGCATCGTTCCAGGACCAGCGGATCTGGCATCATAGCCGGCGGATGGAAGAGACCCTGAATGCGAACAGCGTTTCGCTACAGGACTATCTCGACGGGCTGGCGCGAAACTTCGGCGGCATGGAGGGGGCGATGGCCGTCCTGAGCCGCACCCTCCAACGCGAGGCGTTCATAATGACCTACAATGATGTGTTCCTGGTTATGGGGATTCTGACCCTCGCGACGGTTCCGCTGGTCCTCTTCCTGAGGCCGCTTCCAAAAAATGTCTCCCTTTCGATGCACTGAGCCCTACACGATGCGCCACTTGCTACCTCCGATTATCACTATCGCCTTGCTAGCTGGATGCACGGCAGGGCCCGATTATGCAGGCCCCCCGGAAGTTGTGTCAGCAGACACGGGCACTCGCTTTGTGCGCGCTGGCAGTGATGTGAGCGCATCTGATCCGGTTGTCGCTCAATGGTGGCTGCTGCTCGGCGATCCCGAGTTGACGCGGCTGGTGGAGGCTGCGCTGTCCGGCAACCCTTCGCTCGCCGCAGCGCAGGCGCGCATTGCCCAGGCACGGGCATCCATCAGGCAAGACCGTGCGGGTCGAATGCCATCGCTTGGGGCACAGGCCACCACCGTGCAGGGCCGGCTTCCTGGTCTCGACATTCAAGGCGGGGCGCCCCCCCCGTCAGAGCAAACCAATTCCGACGCAGAAACCGATGACTCGCTCAGCTTTTTCAATGTGGGCCTTAACGCCAACTGGGAGCTGGAGTTCGCCGGTGGCTCGCGCAGGCGCATTGAAGCCAGCAATGCCCAAGCTGCTGCAACGGTGGCCAATGCAGAGGACGCAAAGGTCCAGTTGACTGCCCAAGTGGCCAGCACCTACGTCAATTTGCGGGAGGCCCAATTCCGCGCAGAACAATTTGAGGCGCAGATTTCGTTGCAGGAAGAGATCCTGGCGCTGACATACCAACGCTATCAGCGCGGTGCATTGCCGCTTTTCCCGGTAGGCACCGCGAATGCCGAACTGCAGATGCTCAAGTCACAACTTGCCGAAGCTGAAGCGGATATCGCAGTCCTGTCTGATGCACTCGCTATACTGACCGGACAGGTGCCGGGATCAGTTGATGCAGCGCTCACGACTGCGCATTCCATTCCCATGCCGCCAGAGCAGGTCGCGATCGGCGATCCGGCAAACCTGGTGGCGCGTCGGCCTGACATAAGGGCGGCCGAACGGTCTCTTGCCGCGTCGACGGCGCGGATCGGGGTGGCCGAGGCGGCGCGGTTCCCGAAATTGTCCTTCACAGGGATCCTGGGCCTCGGCGGATCCTCGTTGGACGACGTTGTCGATGTCGGCGATTTCTCCGCACTCGCGATTCCGCGCCTCCAGTGGAATTTTCTGGATTTCGGCAGGGTAGACGCTGCGATCGACCAAGCCGGGGCAGCGCGCAACGAAGCAGTCGCCAATTACCAGCAGACGGTGCTTCTGGCACTGCAAGACGCCGAACGTGCCTTGGCTCGCTTCGGCCAGCAGCGTGTTGCGCTCGCTGCCAGTATGCAAATCAAGAAGCAGGCTGACGTCGCGGCAGACCTGAACCGCCAACGTTTTGCCGCAGGAGCGATCTCGAAGGCTGACCTCAACCGGGCCCTGCGAGAACAGCAGCAGGCCTCAGGAGACCTCGTCCGGGCAAGAGGCGCCCTTACGCTGTCGTGGATTGCGCTGCAGAAGTCGCTGGGCCTTGGGTGGCAAGAGCCTGTTCGAGATCAATAGTCCCGCCGCGCTGATCAATTGATCCGGTTGACGAGAAGTAAGCGCCCCTGCCGCTGGCGACCAACTTGCCGTCGGGCTCGAGAACCCGGGTTTCCGCCACCGAAATCTGTCGCCCGATCTTCACGATCTGTCCGTGAGCAGTGAGAGGTCCTGAGGTTGCAGGACGGTGGTAATCGACATGCAGATCGGCCGTCGCTCTCGCCGCGACGCCCCCCGCAAGCAGAGTATAAAGCCCGGTGAGGTCGACCAGTGAAGCCAGGACCCCTCCATGCGCCGACCCAATCATAGGGTTCGACACGATCTCTTCGCGCCAAGGCATGGTGATCTCGATTCCCTGGTCGGAGCATGTTGCAATCTCCAGCCCAAGCCATCGGTGAAACGGCGCGATATGCAGCATTTCCTGCAAGCGCTCTCGATCGATCATAGCTCCCTCGTCCCCTGTGGCTGAGCCGTATCGGATGAGTGATGGCGCCCTAGGAAATCGACGATAGCGGCGGAGAAGGCATCGTTCGCATCGCCCACGACCATGTGCGTGGCATCGGCAATATCGGTGTATTCTGCATGGGGGGCGAGTTGTCGCAGATGCAAAACGGCCTCTTCGGAAACAAGGTCGCTAGAGCCGCCTCGGATGAGGTGAAGCGGAAGCGTGAGATTCGCCGCAGCTTGGCTCAGCATTGCCGATTGACGTTCTTGGCTGTCTGGGTCGCCTTGTCTGGCTGACATTATATTACGGATAAACACAGGGTCCCAGTGCCAATAGAAGCGCCCATCCGGCTTCTGCCGCAGATAGCTTTTCAGACCATCGCTCGCGCCCCGCCTGGGACGATGCGGCATGTAGCGAGCGATCACGTCGGCCACCTCCTCTGGTGAGGCGAAGCCGCTATCGACATGCTCTTCCATGAAACCAACCACGCGCATCACACCGCTGGGTTCCATAAGCGGGGCAATGTCGACCAATGTGAGCGAAGCAAAGCTACCTGGAGCAAGCTCCCCTTCGGCAATCAGTCCGGCGAGCCCGCCCAGTGAAGCGCCGACCAGCGCTGGCTTCTGGTCCAGGCGCGACGCTGCAGCGACCAGATCCGCCGCGAAGTCGCGCATTTCATAAGCTCCGCATGGCGACCAATCGCTGTCTCCGTGACCGCGCATGTCGAAGGCGATTGCGCGAAAGCCGGCTTGAGCCAGCTCGCTGACCACCCTTCTCCACGCGCGCCGTGTCTGCCCGCCGCCGTGCGCAAGAAGGACGGGTATGGCGTAGGCATCCCCCTCAGCCTCGGCTGTAAGAGAAATCGCGCCTGCGCCCTCAATCATAAAGGTTTCTCTCGCCATCTCTGGATGGTAAGAAAGGCGCGCTAAATAGTAAACCGATTTAGTTTGTGGCTCTCGGCTCCGTGTTGACTGTCCTGCAGGGGCGTTTCAACGACGGCAAAAGTCTATGCCAAGAGGGGTTTCTCCAGACCATTCTCTAATGCACCGGCTTGCGATTCGGTCAGCAGTCGCTGTCCGCATAATCCGCTCAAAGATATAAAAGCTGCCTTTCCGCTTCCGGCTCATTTTCCGCCAGTCCGACCCTCGCACCTGAATATCAGGCAAGCTGTTCGAATATCGACCAATCCCAATGCCCGTCATTGACAATGATGGCGCGAGCCTATTGGGCTTGGTCACCAGATAATCGCGAGTGAGAACCCAATGCCCAACAAGATTCTCGAAATCACCCTTGAGGTCCTCAAAGAGGATGCCGAGGGGATCCTGAGCGATTGGATCGAGCAGGCCGACGAGGATGGGGCCAAGCGAATTGATCTCTTTTCTGAAAAGGAAGAGCGCGACCAGGCCGCTAGCCTCCTCCGGTCGTTTCGGCTTGGCGTGCGCGATGCTTCGAAAGAAGGCGAGTTCGACTTAGAAGACGAAAGCTGGGCCGACCTGCGTGGTATCCTCTCGGAAATCACCCATGAGCGCGTCGAGCGCGGCGTGCGTCCTGGCGAAATGGCAGCGCTTGTCCTAGCGCTGAAGACGCCGTTGTTCGAGCGGCTTTCCGAAAAGCTGGATGACGACCCGCAAAAGCTGGTTGAGGAAATCCTCTTGGTTTCGAAGGCCATCGACGCCTTTGCTATCTACACCAACGAGGTCTTCATCCAGGAACGCGAGCAGGTCATCGAGCGTCAACGCGACGAGATGATGGAACTTTCGACGCCGGTGGTCGAACTTTGGGACAAGGTGCTCACGCTGCCGCTCATCGGCACACTCGACAGCCTGCGCGCGCAGGAAGTCATGGAGAATCTTCTGCAGGCGATCGTCGAGCGACAGGCAGAAGTGGTGATCCTCGATATTACCGGTGTGAAGACGGTGGATACACAGGTCGCGCAGCACCTCCTGCGCACCGCTGCTGCCGTCCGGTTGATGGGCGCGCGCTGCATCATCAGCGGGATCAGCCCCAAGATCGCGCAGACAATGGTCGAACTGGGCGTTGACGTCGGAGAAGTGCGGACGCGCTCCTCGCTGCGGAGCGCCTTGATGGACGCGCTCACGGCGGTGGGCGTCGCCATTAGACCGATCGACGGCAACGAACCTTCGAAAAAATGAACGCGGCCGCTATCTACGCCGTCGAGGGGGTGCTGCTAGTGTCGATCACGAGCGACATCACCGACAGCGACATCATCGATCTTCAGGACGCGCTCTCGCGCCGGATCGCCTCGACGCAGTGCCGCGGGGTCGTGGTCGACATTTCCGCGCTCGAAATCGTCGATACGTTCGTCGGACGCGTCCTCGCGCAATTGACGTCGATCGCACGGTTGCTCGATGCGCAGACCTATGTGGTCGGAATGCGCCCGGCAGTTGCGATGACCCTGGTGGAACTCGGCATGTATCTGCCCGAAAATCAAACCGCGCTCACCCTGTCCCATGCGCTCGAGAAGATGCGTCAGTCGGGATTGGTCGATGGACTTCGCAAAGGCTCGTAAGGTCGCGACCGTCGAACTCGCAAGCGATCGGGACGTCGTTCGCGCGCGCTCGAAAGTCGCCGAAGCGATGAAGTCGAACGGGAGCAGCGACCTCATGCAGACGCGTTTCGTCACTGCCGTCAGCGAGGTGGTGCGTAACGCGCTGACCCATGCCAACGGTGGCACGCTCGACGTGTTCGTCTTCCCCGACGCGTGTCACATCGGCGTTATCTGCCGAGATATCGGAAATGGCATAGCAGACCTCGAAGAAGCGATGGTCGATGGCTTCACAACACGGCGCGGCAGCATGGGCCGCGGTCTTGGCGGCGCCAAACGACTGGCCAAGACATTCGAGATCGAGAGCATCGCCGGGGAAGGAACGACGGTGCGCATGGTCGGTTCGTGCAAGCTGAGATGATCGGCTGGCTGAAAATACAGGAACCCAGTGCCGTCGCCGAAGCGCGGCGTCGGGCGCGGCGGACCGCCAACGCGATCGGGCTGAACTCGATCAAGGTCGAGCATGCCGCCATCGTCGCGACCGAGATCGCCCAGAATGTGCTGCGCCACGGCGGCGGTGGACAGTTGCTGGTCGAGGTGTTCGGCGCACCCTCGCTGGAGCGCCTGCATATCGTCGGCTACGATGAGGGGCCCGGCATCGAACGGATCGACCGGATGATGCGCGATGGAGAAACGACCAAAGGTTCTCCCGGGACCGGTCTCGGCGCGATGAAACGGCTTGCCGACCGGATCGACATCTTCAGCCAGCCGGGCGAGACCGTTGTGGCGGCGGAGTTCCGGCGGCAGGCGGTGCGCGCGAGCGATCCGTGCGACCATGCCGGACTCAAGCTCGCCTACCCTGGCGAGCGTCGATGCGGCGATGTGGTGGCCGCCCGGTCCGCTGGCGAAGAATGCTTCTACTTTCTGGCCGACGGACTCGGTCACGGGGCGAAAGCCGCGATCGCAGCCCTGGCGGCCCGCAAGGCCTTTTTCGAGGCGACCGGGAAGGACCCTGCGGATATCCTTACACAGATTTCCGACGCGATCGCCGGAACACGGGGTGCGGTCGGGGCCGTCGTCGCCATGAACCGATCGAACAACACTCTACGCTACGCCGGGATCGGGAATGTCAGCTCGATCCTCGTGCAAGGCAAGACCATCCGCCGGCTTGCGGTCCGCGACGGGCTGCTCGGCGGGCGTCGCTCGAGCCCACACGAGGAAACCGTGGACATCGGCGACAACACCGTCCTTCTCATGCATTCGGACGGCCTCACCACGCTGCGCACCCTCGATGAATTGACAAGCCTGATGCAGCGCAGCGCGCCCGTCATTGCCGCAAGCCTGCTCGCCCGCTTCGTACGTGGCCGGGACGATGCGAGCATTCTCGTTGCTCGGGCGTCACACGCGAGGACATTGTGACATGGAACTGTTGACCGTCAGGATCGCCGCCGAAACGGACATCTCGCGGATCCGGCAGGTGACGGGTACGATCGCCCAGACATGCGGGCTGGAGAATTTCGCCAAAACGCGGGCCGTTACCGCGGTCCTAGAAATCGCTCGAAACGCCCTGCAATACGCAGGCGGCGGCCGAGCTCACTATCTGTTGCGGAGCGACTCGATGGGCTGTTTGCTCGTCGTCCGGATCGTCGACCAGGGCGAAGGCCTTCCTGACCGGACGAAACTCGATACCAATCGCCATCCGCTCAACAGTGCCGCATCTTCCGCTCGATCGTCCGGCTTGGGGCTCGGGCTCTCGGGGGTGAAGCGCCTTGCCGACAGGTTCGACCTGCAAAGTACGTCGGAGGGCACGAGGGTAGAAATGGCCTTCCATCTTCCGAACGCCTCGATCGATCGGAACGATCTCGCCGCGCGCATTCGTCAGAACATCGAGGGGCTGAGCAAGACCGACCCGCTGGCGGAGTTATCGCGCCAGAACCGCGAATTGGCCGAAGCGATGGCCGAGCGCGAATTGCTGATCGCCGAGGTGCATCATCGAACCGGCAACAATCTCGCGCTGATTGTCGGGTTCATCCAGCTGAGCAAACGCGCAGCGACGTCGGACGAGACCCGGTCGGCGATGACCGAACTCGAAGCGCGGGTCCATTCGGTGGCGAACGTCCACCAGGAGCTTCAACGCTCCAGCATGGCGGACCGCGTGTCGTTGCTGCCGATCCTCGACAAGGTAGCCAAGCATGCGACGGCCGCATTCTCGTCGGACGAACTCGATATCTCGATCGACGTCTTTGGCGATGCGGCGAACGTCTCGGGAAGCGCGGGGGTCGATCTCGGACTGATCGTCAACGAACTGATCACCAATGCCTACAAGCACGCCTTCACCGGACGGAGTACGGGCCGGATTTCAATCACCTTCGAGTACGAGGATGACGGCAATAGCGAACCCAAATGGGTGCTGTTGGTGAAGGACGATGGTGTCGGTCTCGCCGATGAGGTGAAGCCCGAAAAATCGGACTCGCTGGGTTGGAAGATGATCCGGGCGCTGACGTCTCGTCTGGCGGCTACCCTGTCGACAGGATCGGACGATGGATTCTTCGCGAGGATCGAGTTCCCCGCCTCGTTTGCGAAACCAATGGAATGAACGCAATCGCTGACCAGCAACTCGCGCCATTAGTGCGTCCATCAACACCAAATGTCTGCTTCGCTGATCATTCGGAAAATTAGCGGACGTTCCGCTATCGGCCCAGAAGCCGTCGATCCTCTCGGTGTAAACGAGATAGCCCATGCGATGATCGAGTTGGGTGCTTTTGCGACGGTCTGGTTATGGCGGAGATGCGCTTGAAAGCAGCCTTAGCTGGTAAACATGGAGAAATTCCCCTTAATCCGAATGATGAGCAAAGCTAGTGCATTAGTGTAGTGTGAAACCATGACGGCAACGATGCTCCGGAGGTTTTTGGCTCTTCTTGTCCGTGCATCGGCCAACGGCGCCTGGTCAGCGGCGCTGCCGAGATAGTTAGCCGTATCAAACTGTTTGGTTTCGTGTTCACGCTATCTCTTCCATCGGTTCGATCTCGCGCGTCAATGTTTCGCGCGCGACTTTCTCGTCCCAGCGTGCCTGCATGCGCATAAGCGTGCCGGCGTTGACGCCGAGCGCGCCCTCCAGGCGCAGCGCGATGTCAGCGGTCATGCGGGTTCGCTCGTTCAGCACCTTGGAGACGTTGCCGCGTGACACGTCGATATGATCGGCGAGCCTCGCGACAGCGATGCGGCGATACTCGATGAAGTTGCGCTTCGCAAACCCTCCAGGGTGCGCCGAAATCGAATGAGGAAGCTGAATGGCCATCAGTGGCAGTCCTCCAGATGGAGGTCGGCGATCGTCTGTTCGGCGACCTTGGTGAACGTGAGCCGCCAGTTTTTGGTGACCGTCATGGCATAGTCGCCAGCGCGGTCGCCCGTGAGCGCATGAAAGTTCGCCGGCACGGACAATTCTTAGCAAGTTGCAGGCCAATTCCAGCTTCGAAGACCCACATTAATCTCCAGCCTCTGCATAAAATGACGGCAGCGAAGAACCAGAATTTTCCACAAATTTGACTAGCGAGAGAGAACGTTCTGCATCTTTATGGAAAATCATAGTTAAAAACCTTGTACGTCAGGGAAAGTAGCAACAAGGTTAAGACTTTCTGTCCCGGACATGCCTAATATTGACAAATAGAAAGAATCGGTATTAGTTGATGGAATTAGATTCGGTGCAAAGGGAACGGCTAGAATGTCGTCAACGAATGTTGTTCATGAAAGAGCTACTTACTCTCCTCTTAGTGTCCACCACGTTTTGCAATGTTTTGGGCGCGGCGCATGGGCCAAGTCACAGCCGGTTCTTTTCATAGAGACGGGGGATGGAGCGGTCGTTCACCCCTTCAATAATCTACTCGTTGATCCTGCAAACTTTGGTGCGAAGAGACGCAACGCTCTGGATACTTTAAGATGTCTCGGCCGACTTCACGACTTGATGATAGTATCGAGCCTACGAACTGCATGGCCCCAAGAGTGGATTACCCTCGTCGGGGCGTATCTGCACCTGAGAAGAAGCGGCACCGCCGACATTGCAGAATTGGTGACGTTAGGTTGGTCGCCAATTTCACACGGTACCTTGAGGAATGAGGCGCGCCTACTTTGCGAAGCTTTTAAGATGGCTGCCGGGGAAGGATTGGTAGATCGCGAAACAGCAACACGCCTGCAAGAACATTTTGGATCGGAACAAGGGAAGAGAGCGAATTCGATTGTTGGAAGCACGGCGGCATGCTTCAAGCGATTTTGTGTAGTGACCGAGTTGTCATTTAATTTCGATAAAAATTCGCGTCGAAGTACCGATACGGGCGGTGCATCGTTTTCGCTCGATCGAGCCATCAACATTGAAGATGCTCGTGAACTGATCGCCCGTGAGCCAAATCCAGCTTACCGCGCCCTTTGGCGCTTGCTGGCTTTTGGCGGATGCCGAATTTCGGAAGCCTTGCACATGTGGCAATGTGACGTGTTGCCCCCTTCCGAAATGCCGGGCGGATACCGAGAACTGATCGTGCCCATCCTCGCGCATCCAGAACAATCGAAATACTTGGGCAATTTCACCCGCACGCGTGTGGATCGGGAACAGCATCTCAGAAAGCGCTACGGATTAGCACCGCGGACGCAAATAAGCGGATATCGACATCTCGGATGGAAGGGAATGCTAGAGATAGATGGTGACCTACATATCTCCGAAATGTTCTGGTCCGATCCTGCCGAAGCGGCGTCGTTCGCTCGCGACTATGCTGAAGTCCGAAGCTTGCATTCAAGAAATCGCACAAGCGAAATGCATCCATATCTGTGGGTGAATATGGCCAAAGGCGCTGGACAGGGCGAACCCATTGCATATGCAATGGCTAAGAAGGCCTTCTACCGAGCTTGCGAGCGCGCCGGACTCCGTCCGTCACAAGCAGGCCGGCGTCTTCATGGCTTGCGGCACCTATACGTTTCTCAGCTGCGCGATCTCGGCTTGAGCGATAAGCAGTTGCAGATCGCACTTCGGCATCGTTCGATTGTCAGCCAAGAAGCCTACGGCAAAATCAGCGCCGAAATACGATCGTCGATTGCGAATGGGCATCGCGCGGCATGACGCGCCTCGAGCCGATCGAGAATTGCGGCTTGACCGAGTTTCCGAACGATCCCGGTCACTTTTACAATGATAGTGAGTTCACCGCAGTCTTGCGGCTTCCTTCCCGAAAGGAAATTCTGAGGTATTGGGAGCTATTCGAAGACGAACTGCTTCAATGCATCGCTAGACTTTGGACGATGGACTACGTCGATGTGGTGCAGCAATTCGGATGGCTGGGCAGCAATAAACGACATTACGATCAACAGGTTGGAACCATATGGGGCGTGAGCCCCAAAAATTTCAGCGAGATGCCGACTTTCCAAAGAATAGCGCAACGGCCAGCAGTGATCGCGGCCGCAAGAGCAAACATCATCCCACTCAAATTTGCCTCGCAGAAGCGGTATCGAGGCGACGCGACGCTTCCAGAAATCGTGCGGGCATCGAGCAAAGAGAAGCAGCTTGTTTTTGTGCAGAAGCTCCTGGCAATGGGCGCCAATTTAGACGAGATTCTGGTCTGCCCGCAGGGAACGAGACTTGGGTTGGCTGAAGCGCGAGAGGCTGTCGAGAATACCTCCGACGTCCATGGCCTTCTGAATAATTTTGCGAGGCTCGCGAGCCAAAATGCGATGACTGGGAATAGCGAAGCTGGCAAGCGGTGCGACAATCTCAAATGGCTCGCTCCGATGTGGTTCTCCGCATTTCTTGTCAGGGAAGGCGTGTGGATTCTGCCAGACGCAGTCGCTCGGAATTCTGGAAACATTTATCCGCGTTGGCTACGACCTGTACAGGCGTGGATGACAGTTCCCCGAAAGTCGTGGGTCTTCGTTGAGGAAATTTTCTCCCTTCATAATGGAGGAGATGCACCATCCTCGAGCGATCCCATGGTAATTCACGCAGCGCTGGAATTGGCACTCGCGTCTAACTTTTTTCTGGCTGCGAAACCGATCGCCGGCCCACTGCTCGCCTACAAGCGGGTGCGCCTCGAGAATCAGCAGGGGAATTCTCACCGCTCCTGGGCCGCAAATCGGATCTGGGACGTGCAGCTGCGGCAATATGAGTTTGAGCCAAATAAGCATCCGGACGCCCATGCCTTTTATCTGGCCAAGAGTTTAGTATCGACTGGACTGAGACCCTTCGATTGGGTGAGGAGACCCACGAGAAAGAACACAAGACTCTTTCGAAAAGTTTTCGGCTGCGATGCACCGGCGTCCTTCTCGCAAGAGATCATTGGCTGGGCAGATGAACTGGAGGCGGTGCTGCCACTATTCAACGTGGAGCATCCCCAGGCAAAAATAGATGCCCTGAACCTTTGGCTCCTATTTATTACAACCTTGAAAGACCCGCCCAAAAATTTCCGCGAGATCACTCGCTTGAAACACATCCGGAACGACCGAAGAACCGACGATTTGCAATTTCATGATTTTGTAGCAAAGTGTGCCACGACCAATTATCGAGCTTCTATAAATGCTATGCCTACACTCAGAAGGGCGTGGGATTTAGCTTCACTCGCTGGCGCTTACAATGATCTCGCAAACCCAATCGATCATTCGGACACCCCAGTCAAAGCCCGTCGTGCCCGGTCAACCTCGTCTCGATCTGCATTGCCGATGGAAATTGCGGAAATTCTGATTGAAGAAAACCTCCGCGATGATTTTGCATTTGCGCGGGACTTTGGAAAACGGAAAAAAACAAACTGGCGAAAGGTCATCGATCCCGATACTGGCAGAATGTGCGAGATGTTCTTTCCCGCTGCCCCGGTATTGATACACATCATTCTGACATCTGGTATGCGCGGCGCTTCCGCGCGATGGCTCGACAGCGGCGAAGGGGACGAATGGACTTACGATCCAGAGGATCTATCCCCTGTGAGAAACGTCTCCGATATAGCAATCGAAGGCCGAAACGAAGGATTTCTTCGCGTATGCGAGGTGAGTGGGTTTAAGAGAACCCGCGTCCTAGGCATGTGGATCAACAGCGCAAAATTTGGCCCTTACCAGGTGCCGTGGGTCGATCAGAGCATTCCCCCCGTCATTGAGAAGCTACAACAATTTCAAAAGAAATACGGAAATCTCTCGAAGCCAATCCCAATAATACTAAATCCTAATTTGCATGATGAATTTAGAGTTTCAAAGGGTGCCGCATTTCCGATTGCTCGAGATCCAAACAATAAAATGGGACAGCCGATCTCCGCGTCCATCCTGCTCGATTACTGGAAGGGGTTGCTAAGGCACTGTGAGCCGATTTTCGAGGCAAGGCTTGGACATAAGTATCCTCTATTTGACTCATCGGGCAAAGCGCGGTTCGACATACACTCTCTCCGCGTCTCAATGATTACTACCCTACTAGAGAACGGCGTCCCGGTGTCCGTTGTGCAGATGCTCGCGGGTCACAAGACCCCGCTCATGACCTTCTATTATCAGGATGTCTCTAATCACAAAATTCACTCAGCGCTTTCTGAGGCCTTGCAGAGACGAAAGCTTAGGATGCTAGAAAGCTCAGATGAGGAGGGCGATTGGTCTGCAAACTTGGGTGGTGACCTCGTAACTCTCAGAACCAAGAAAGATTTCGCAGGCGCCGAACTTTTGGCGTCGCACAAAAGCGCGCGGCTGCCTGTAGACATCTTCGCCCACGGCATCTGTCCTGGAGGAAAGTGCGAGACTGGAGGCAAAAGGATCATGCCGGGACGTTACGGTCCCACCTGGCGACCAAGAGCCTGTTCGAGCTGCAGATATCGAGTTACTGGTCCCGCCTTTCTCAACGGACTGGTACAGCGTGCCAATTTACTCATGTGGGAGATCAAATCGTCCACGAATAAGATCCGCGCCCTTTACGAAGAGGTCGAAGCGCTTGAGGACGAGGGGAGGTCAGTGTCAGCTCTGCGATCTCAGGCTCGGCAAGAAGAGTATATTCGTGACCACCTCTTGGACGAGTGGTGCGTCGAGCAAAAGACAGTTCATGAGTGCGAGAGGATGATAAACGTATCAAGCGAGGTCGACAGGACAAAAAACGCCGTAGTCGATCTCAAAGAGGGCTCGCACGTCGAGTTGAAGGAGGTCCATGAGCTCGAAATGGCGCATACACTTGTGCAAGAGGCGGCGAGACAGAGCGCAAACTTGGATCTTCCAGCTGATGTAAAACTATATCGGGATCAAAAACTTCTCGAGATAGCCGCTTCCAATGACGTGGCCGATCTGTTTTATTCACTGGATGATGCGGCAAAAGAGGCAGCGCTAGACGAATTTGGGAATCTCCTTTCAGAGAATTTCACTAGCTCGGATGAAGTGGAAGATCTCATTTCCGGCAAAGTCAGATTTGACGTTATCGAAGGCCTTCGCGCCGTAGTCCAAAACTTGCTTCGTGCGAAAACGAACCGAAATGCGGAAATCTCCCTCGGAATAGCGACAAATGGTTAGGCGGAAGCGTTCGGAACTCCGCGCATTCTTGCAAGCGAGGGTCGAACACGAAAAAAACGATAGATTGAAAGAGTTGCTCGCAACCGCATTTGGGCGTGCTAATCAGTTCGATCGCAGCGAGACTATGTTGCGCACTTTAGTCAACACGGTGATGGCCTGTGATGCGATTGAGACCGGCGAAGCTTTCGAGCTTGCGCAACGATTAGGCCCGAAGGATCATCCGTTCAAAAGCAGATATACGGAGATTCACTCTACGACAATCGAAGCCTACATTCGTCTGCGATCAGACAGTGAAAAGGGCCAGGACGGCAAACGCGAATGGGCGGGTCCAAGGGCCGCAACCCTACGGAAGTCGGGGCCAGTTTACGACTATTGGACTGCCCGACGTGACTCTCGCCGCGAGGGGCGCCGTCCGCGACCGTCAAACAGTGCCAAACGTCTCCGAGAAATAGTAAATAATATAACGCCGATGGAAGACCAGCAAGAACTGCGATTTGCTCTCGAAGAAGCGGGGAAGAAAGCGAAGCAATACGAGCTACTCAAAAAGGCTATCGAAAAGCATTTCCCAGAAGATGTTCTCGAAGCGATCCTTTTCGGAAATCCCTCGGAGCGAGCCGCTCTCTCGTCGGATCTCTCGGCCGACGAAAAAAAGTCCCTACGAAGTATACGATCCCGACTTGTAGACAACGACCAATTGAAGCCAATCGGACTTGTATACGAAAACAAGCGTCTGAAGTCAGCAGCATTAGGAGCGCCACTTCTGAACCGCCAAGAATTAGAGACGCTTTTGAAAGTGGTTGATCAAGCCAGCCTCTAGATCATGCCGAGCGCTGACATGTAGGTCTCTAGCACAGCCTCTTCCTGCTGAAAGTCTGCCGCATCTTTCTTTCGAATTTGCAAGATCTTGCGGATAGCCTTCGTATCGAAACCACGAGCCTTTGCTTCAGCCATGACATCCTTGATGTCATCAGCGATTGCCTTTTTCTCCTCTTCGAGGCGTTCGGTCCGCTCTATAAGCAGGCGAAGTTCCTCCGCCGTATTGTTACCTTGGTCACCTTCAAATTGCAGTGGCACCATGTAATCCTTTCGCCTTACACGCTCAGAACGCGCGTTCCTGAGCCAAAATACTGAAATCATTGTCTAATTACGGATGGAGGGGTCGGTTAGTAGCCGTTCGCCTTGGCTTCCTTGTAGACGTCGGTGACGTCGTCGGCGATCGCTTTCTTCTCTTCTTCCAGACGTTCGATGCGTTCGATGAACAGGCGCAGCTGGTCGGCTGCGATGGCGCCGTCGGCCATGGTGATTCTCCTGATGGATGAAAGGGTCGGCGGGTGCGATAGAGGGGGCGGCGGAAAGGCTCAAGCCGGTTGCGATAAATGTCCCCCGCGCTATGGCCACGCAGGAAGAACGAACGTTACGGAGCAAGGGCATGAGTGAGAAAATGAAACCGCGCGGGCGCAAGGTGAAAATTCTCGCGACATTGGGACCTGCTTCAGACACGCCCGAAATGATCGAGACGCTGATGCGCTCCGGCGTAGACGCGTTCCGCATCAACATGAGCCACGGCAAGCAGGCCGACAAGAAAGCGCTGGTCGACCATATCCGCGGGCTGGAGGACAAGCTCGGACGTCCGACGACGATCGTCTTCGATCTGCAGGGTCCCAAGCTCAGGGTCGGGCCGTTCGCCGGCGGGTCGGCCGAACTCGAGGAAGGCGCGCGGTTCACGCTGGACCGCGACGAGGCGGCGGGCGATGCCGATCGCGTCAACCTGCCGCATCCCGAACTATTCGAGGCGATTACCGACGGTTCGACGCTACTGGTCGATGACGGAAAGATCCGGCTGAGGGCGATCGAAGTCTCGGACGGCAGGATCGTGACCGAGGTGATGGTCGGCGGGACGATCCGCGACCGCAAGGGCGTCAACGTTCCCGACGTGCTCATCCCCATTCCCGCCTTGACCGAAAAGGATCGCAGCGACCTCGAATTCGCGCTCGAGCAGGGGGCGGACTGGATCGCACTGTCGTTCGTGCAGCGGCCCGAGGACGTGATCGAGGCGCGCGAACTCGTCGGGGACCGCGGAACCGCCATCATGGCCAAAATCGAGAAGCCGCAGGCGGTCGACAGTCTCGATACGATCCTCAAGGAGGCCGACGGGGTCATGGTCGCACGTGGCGACCTCGGCGTCGAATTGCCGCCCGAGGCGGTGCCGCCGGTGCAGAACCGTATCGTCGCGACCGCGCGCCAGCACGGCAAGCCGGTGGTCGTCGCGACGCAGATGCTCGAGAGCATGATCAATTCGCCGACCCCGACGCGCGCCGAAGTGAACGATGTCGCGGACGCCATCTACGACGGGGCCGATGCGGTAATGCTGTCGGCCGAGAGCGCGGCGGGCGACTATCCCGTCGAGGCGGTGACGATGATGGACCGGATCGGCAAATCGGTCGAGGCCGATGAGCGCTACGGCGACCGCGTCCACTTCACCGAGACGCTGCCCGATGCAACCACCGCCGACGCGCTCTCCGAAAGCGCGCGCGTCATCGCCCGCACGATCGATGCCAAGGCGATGGCCTGTTATACCTCCTCGGGTTCGACCGCGCGGCGGATCGCGCGCGAGCGGCCCGCAGTGCCCATCCTCGTCATGACCGCCTCGATGCACGTCGCCCGGCGGCTTGGCCTGCTCTGGGGCACCCATGCCGTTCGCACCCGCGATGTCGAGAGCTTCGAGGAGATGGTCGGCAAGGCCAAGCGCATGGTGCTGCGGCACGAGATTGCGAGTGGCGGCGATCGCATCGTCCTGATGGCAGGCGTGCCGTTCGGCGTATCGGGGAGCACCAACGTCGTGCATGTCGTGCGGCTGACGGGCGACGAATTGAACACCTACCAGCGCTCGCTGGAGCTGTAGACCGGTTCAGCCCTCCGAAAGCGCATTATGTGCCTGGTGGCGCGCGAACTTTTCGAGGACCGATCGATGCGCCTAGCTCACCTGCTTACCTTGTCCATCGCCGCCTGCGCGCCCTCGGAAGGCGCGGTGCCACCGGTCGTCAGTCCGCCGCCGGGGGAGGCTCTTTTGCCGATGCCCGAAGCGCCCGTGGGAGCGACTCTCTCGGCGACGGGTCATGCGACGATCATGGAAGCCCCCTTCGACCCCGAACTGGTCTCGGCAGTCGCCGCCCCGCCGGTCGGGGGAGCCGAGGAGCATTGGTACGGGCGCGCGCACGGGCTCTCCGTCGAAGAGGCGGCTGCGCGGCTGGAGGCCCAGAATGCGATGTCGGGGAAGGCCGCCGCGCTCGCCGAACGGCTGCGGCGCGAGGAGAAAGGCAATTTCCTCGACTGGATGCTCGAGCATGATCCCGACTGGTCATACGTCTATTTCTTCAAGCGCGACCCCGCAAAGACGCTGGCCAAATATACGAGCGAAACGCGTTTTTCCGCCCGGTCGGGAGCGTTCAGTCAGGAAGAGCGCAAAGCGCTGATCGCTCCGTGGAATAAGCGGTGGAGCGCGGAAGGCATCCCCTTCGGCTACGGGCTCGACGCGGTCTATCCGACCATGGACATCGAACTCGGCATCACCGCCGCCGACTATCGCGCGCTGGCGAAGCAGCGGGGTTGGGGGACGCCGCCGCCACCGATCGTGCTTAAGTTCGCCGACGAGCCCAAGCGCCCAGCGGTCGACCCGCGCGTCGCGTCGTTTCTCACGGGCTTTGCGCACGAAAAGCGGCACACGCTCATGCAGCTTCAAGCGCTCGGGATCGGGCGGCTGACGCTGGAGAACGGTTGCCTGATGGTGGCGCAGGGCGATGGCGCGAAGAAGGTTGCGGCCTTCCATTACGAGACCGGCATTTCGCTCGACCAACACGGCTATCTCGTCCTCATTGATCGGATGGACGGAAGCGTCCGCGGGCGGATCGGCGAGGAGATGGCGTGGGGGGCGCCCAATGCCATTCCCGAGAAGGGCATGGTGGGGATCGAGGCGTTGCGCGCGGCCTGTCCGGGCGAAGTGCTCAACATCGGCAATCCCGAAAGCCTCGCGCGATTCAATGGGCGCAATCCCGGCACCGGTGTCGGGACGGTGCCCCCACCCGCGCCACCCCCGCCCCCGCCGCCCCCGCCGCCGCGGAGCGATTGACGGAGCCGCGCGGCCTGTGCCACCGCATCGCCCAAGCACAGGAGGGCTGACTTGGGTACGACGATCGAAGAACTGGAAGACCGGCGCGAGGCCGCGCGCATGGGCGGCGGGCAAAAGCGCATCGACGCGCAGCACGCCAAGGGCCGGCTGACCGCGCGCGAACGGTTGAGCGTCCTCCTCGACGAAGGAAGCTTCGAAGAAGTCGACATGTTCGTCGAGCATAACGCCACCGACTTCGGTATGGACAAGGTGCATTTCCCCGGCGACGGCGTCGTCACCGGATCGGGCACCATCAACGGCCGCCTGACCTATGTCTTCGCACAAGACTTCACCGTTTTGGGCGGTTCGCTATCGGAGCGGCACGCGGAGAAGATCTGCAAGATCATGGACGCGGCGCTGAAGGTCGGTGCGCCGGTGATCGGGCTCAATGATTCCGGCGGCGCGCGCATCCAGGAAGGCGTCGCCAGCCTCGGGGGCTATGCCGAGGTGTTCCAGCGCAATGTGCTCGCCAGCGGGGTCGTACCGCAGATCAGCGTCATAATGGGGCCGTGCGCGGGCGGCGCGGTCTATTCCCCCGCGATGACCGACTTCATCTTCATGGTGGAGGACACCAGCTACATGTTCGTGACCGGGCCGGAAGTCGTGAAGACGGTGACCAACGAGGAAGTCACGCAGGAAGAGCTGGGCGGCGCGATCACGCATACGCAAAAATCGGGCGTGGCTGATGCGGCGTTCGAGAACGACATCGACACGTTGCTCGCGACGCGGGAATTCTTCTCCTACCTGCCGGCTTCCAATCGCGACGACGTACCGGAAGTGCCGACGGAGGATCCGTGGGACCGCGAGGAACCGCTGCTCGACCAGATCATCCCCGCCAACGCCAATCAGCCCTACGACATGCACGAGGTGATCAGGAAGGTCGCCGACGAGGGGCGTTTCTTCGAGCTGCAACCCAAGCATGCGGGCAATATCCTCATCGGTTTCATCCGCATCGAGGGGCGGACCGTCGGCGTTGTCGCCAACCAGCCGATGGTGCTCGCGGGCGTGCTCGACATCAATTCATCGAAGAAGGCCGCGCGCTTCGTGCGCTTCTGCGATGCATTCGAGATCCCGATCCTGACCTTCGTCGACGTGCCGGGCTTCCTTCCGGGCGTGGGGCAGGAGCAAAACGGCATCATCAAGCATGGCGCAAAGCTGCTGTTCGCCTATGCCGAGGCGACCGTTCCCAAGATCACCGTCATCACGCGCAAGGCCTATGGCGGCGCCTATGACGTAATGGCCTCCAAGCATCTGCGCGGCGACGTCAACTATGCCTGGCCGAGCGCCGAAATCGCCGTGATGGGCGCCAAGGGCGCGGTCGAGATCATCTTCCGCAAGGACCGCGACGACCCCGAGAAGATCGCGGAGAAAACGAAGGAATATGAAGACCGCTTCGCCAACCCCTTCGTGGCTGCGAGCAAGGGCTTCATCGACGACGTGATCATGCCGCATTCGACGCGTCGGCGGGTGGCGGTGAGCCTTCGAAAGCTCCGCGACAAGGCGCTGGAAAATCCGTGGAAGAAGCACGACAATATTCCGCTGTAGGGTTCATCCTGGTCGTCTGGACTTGTCGCGACGGCTCACTCTCGCATTTTGAGTTTGGGTTCTTCACGTGAATAAAGCCGCGCGATCTATGCTGAGAGTCATGCGGTTCCTATTCGCCGTTGCGCTCATGATACTTGTGATCCTTGCGTGGCGAAAAGCGCTCGGCTTCGATCCATATAGCGACGCCTTTCTGACGAAGACCTACGTGGAACCTTCGCCCGAAATGCCCTCCGACATGCGGATTGTCGGCTGGGTCTTCGTCGCGGTTGCCGCCTTGCTTTTTATCGATCCCGTCGTCGCCTTCGTGCGAAAGCGGATTGGGTGGCGCCACCTGGCCCTCATGGTCTATCTAGCCTCGGTCATGATGGCTTTTGGTGGAGCGACCTTCGTCGCGGCCGAGCGGGCTGAAGTCAGGATCGAGCAGGAGATGGAAATTTGAAATTAGGCCGCCTCAACCATGTCGGGATCGCGACGCGCTCGATCGCGGACAGCATCGCGCATTACGAGAGCGTCATGGGCGCCACCGTCACCGTCGAACCGTTCGACCTGCCCGCGCAGGGGGTGAAGGTCTGTTTCGTCGATACGCCCAACAGCCAGATCGAGTTGATCGAGCCGCTGGGCGATAATTCGCCGGTGATGCGGTTTTTGGAGAAGAACCCGCTGGGCGGGCAGCATCATGTCTGTTTCGAGGTGCCCGATATCGAGGAAGCGCGGGCGCATTTCGAAGGCATCGGCAAGCGAATCCCCGGGCCGACGCGGACGGGGGCGCACGGCACGCCGATCTTTTTCCTCCATCCAAAGGACATGGAGGGCGTGCTGACCGAGATCATGGAATCGCCAAAGCAGGCGCACTAGCGCGATGGACTGGGCGACAATCCCCGAAGGCATGGAGCCGTTGGCGGCGATGGTCTGCGCCTTGCTGGCGACCCTGTTCGTGCGCGCCTCGATCGTGGCGCTGCGCGAGGGCGTGGCGCGCTTTCCGCTGACCGTATGGCCGGACGCGGCGGTGGCGCGGGGCGAGCGCGGCTTCGCGCTGGCGCTCGGCGTCGATCTGGCGATGGCGGCCTTCTTCGTCGTCGCGACGATCGCGATCCTCGTGGACGTGGCATGAGCTTCGGCGAGGGGCGGCCCGAGGAAATGCTGGTCGGCATCATCGCGGGCGTGCTGGCGATCGTCTCGCTGTGGCGAGTCCGCGCCGCGCTGCGCGACGGCGTGGTGCCGCTCTACAAGACCCGCAAGACACGTGAGGAATTGGGGTCGCCGAAGTTCGCGGCGCTGGTCGCGGTGCACGCTGCTCTTGCGATCCTGCTGGCCTTCATCGCGATCGACCTCATCCTCGTTCTCCGCGTTCGCTGATCGCGAGGCCTGCTTAACATACTGATTTCCAACGGGGTGGTCGAACGCCGGGCACTTGTAAGTAGGGGATCAATCGTGGCGATGCGTGAACTGGAGGTGCCGTTGGATCGGGACCTGTTCTTCCGCCAGATGATCCGGAGCTTCGCGAGATCACCCGAGGAAACCATCGGCATGGAAGAGGCCGAGGGCTATGTCTCGCTCGTCGGGTCCGACATCGGGAACTGGATCGAAGAGCAATATAAGGACGCCGCCGAGAAAAAGGATTTCTCGCCCGAAGGGCTGGCCAACCTGCTCGTCGACCTCAAGCGGCGCATTGGCGGCGACTTCTTCGTCAAGGAAGTGTCCGAGGAGCGGATCGTCCTTGGCAATAACGACTGTCCCTTCGGCAAGCTCGCGGCGGGACGCGAATCACTGTGTCAAATGACCTCGAACGTGTTCGGGCGGATCACCGCGAACCAGCTTGGCTATGCACGGGTCGATCTCGTCGACACGATCGCCAAGGGCGACGATGGGTGTCACATTGTCATCCACCTCCTTCCCGCCGACGGGAAGGAAGATGTGGCGCAGGAATTCTATCGGATCGAAGAACCCGGGAGCTGACATGCGCGACGGGGGCCAATCTCAGAATTTCTGCGGGGACGTCCTCGCGGCGATGGCGCAGGAGATTCTGCTCGTCGGCCCGGCCGGAAAGATACGCTACGCCAACCGGGCGGCGATCGAGACATTCGGCCTGGACGTCGACGAGCATGGGGCTTTGGACGACATCCTGAAACCGCCCGACGGATTGTGGCAGGGACGGATGCGCAATGCAGCCCAGAGCTCCACCCTGGTCCCCATGAACCTGACGTCGCGCGGCGGGCAATATGCCGGCATGGAAATGAAGTTTCGCGCGCGCGGGCTGCGGTCCTCGGACGACGGGACGACATTGCTGATGCTGATCGCCGACCGGGAGCGCGACGCAGGGTTCACACAGCTGCGCAAACTGGTCCGCGACCTCAATGCCGAACTCGCCCAGCGCAAGACGCTTCAGGGCAAACTGGAAGACGCGCTGGAGAGCGAGCAGCCTCCACAGCGAACTCATTCATCGCGTGAAGAACAATCTCGCCTTGCTCAACTCGCTCGTCCACCTGCGTCGCCGGTCGGCCAAGGGCGAGGAAACGATCGAGGCGCTCGAGATGCTCGAAGGCCGGATCCACGCCATTCGCGCAGTGCATGAGCTGCTTGATCGGGCGGGGGAGATCGACTGGGTGCAGGCTGGCGCGCTGATCGAGGAGTTGTGTACGCAGCTCGACGGATCGTTGACGCGCGACAACATCAGGATCGAAAACGAGCTGCTCGACGTGAAGCTGCACGTGCGCGATGCGACACCGCTCTCGCTGATGATCAACGAACTGATCACCAACACGCTCAAACATGCTTTCCCCGACGATCGCGACGGACGCGTGCATGTCGCGCTCCAGAAGAATGGCGAAGACAAGCTCGAAGTACGCGTCGCCGACAACGGGCGCGGGATCGTCGACGGCGGGCAGACGGGATCGGGCAGCCAAATCATTCAGGCGCTGGCCAAACAGATCGGCGGAAAGCTCGATCGTCACAGCGACGAGGAAGGGACGAAATGGACCTTCGTCTTCCCCTATCGTCAACAAGAGCGTCGTGAACCGGTAGAGGTCACGCTCGGTATGCCGGACACGGAAAGCTGAACGATTGGCAATCGCCCGCCGCTCCGGCTAGGACGGCGGCCATGACCAGCCAAGAGGAATGGGCCGAGAAGGCCGCCAAGGAAGCCCGGGGCAAGGACCTTACGGTCGAGACGCCCGAGGGGATCAGGCTCAAGACCGTTTATGGGCCGGAGGATGCGCCTCAGGACGACCCCGGCTTTCCGGGCGTCGCGCCCTATACGCGCGGGCCCTATGCCACCATGTATGCGGGGCGGCCGTGGACGATCCGCCAATATGCGGGCTTCTCGACCGCGGAGGAATCGAACGCTTTTTATCGCCGCAACCTGAAGGCGGGGCAGAAAGGGCTGTCGGTCGCCTTCGATCTGGCCACCCATCGCGGCTACGATAGCGATCACGAGCGCGTGATCGGTGATGTCGGCAAGGCGGGGGTCGCGATCGATACGGTCGAGGACATGAAGCTGCTGTTCGACGGCATTCCGCTGGACGAAATGTCGGTTAGCATGACGATGAACGGCGCGGTGCTGCCGATCATGGCCTTCTACATCGTCGCGGGCGAGGAGCAGGGGGTCGAGCACGCCCAGCTTTCTGGGACCATCCAGAACGACATTCTCAAGGAGTTCATGGTCCGCAACACCTACATTTATCCGCCGGCGCCCAGCATGCGGATCGTGTCGGACATCATCGCCTACACCAGCGAGGAAATGCCGCGCTTCAACAGCATTTCCATCTCGGGCTATCATATGCACGAGGCGGGCGCGACGGCGGTGCAGGAACTGGCCTATACGCTCGCCGACGGGGTCGAATATGCGCGCACCGCGATGGAAACGGGGCTCGACCTCGACAGCTTCGCGCCGCGGCTGAGCTTCTTCTTCGGCATCGGCATGAACTTCTTCATGGAAATCGCGAAGCTGCGGGCGGCGCGGACCTTGTGGGCCGAGCTGATGGAGGGGCTTGGGGCGACGAACGAAAAGTCCAAGCTGCTGCGGACGCACTGCCAGACGTCGGGCGTGTCGCTGACCGAGCAGGACCCCTACAACAATATCGTGCGCACCACGATCGAGGCGATGGCGGCGACACTCGGCGGGACGCAGAGCCTGCACACCAACAGCTTCGACGAGGCGATCGCACTGCCGACCGATTTCTCGGCCCGTATCGCGCGTAACACGCAGCTGATCCTCGCCGAGGAAAGCGGGATCACCTCGGTCGCCGACCCGCTTGGCGGGTCCTACTATATCGAGGCACTGACGGCCGAACTGGTCGACAAGGCCAAGGCGCTGATCGACGAGGTCGAGGCTGCGGGCGGGATGACCAAGGCGGTCGCCGAGGGTTTGCCAAAGCGGCGGATCGAGGAAGCGGCGGCGCAGCGCGCGGCGAGCGTCGACACGGGCGAGACCGTGATCGTCGGGGTGAACCGCTACAAGCTCGACGAAGAACCCGAGATCGACATTCTCGATATCGACAATGCCAAGGTGCGACGCTCGCAGATCGAGCGGATCAACGAGGTGCGGGCGAAGCGCGACGATGCTGCGGTGACGAAGGCGCTGAAAGCGCTGGAGGAAGGTGCGCGGGGTGGTGGCAACCTCTTGCGCCTGTCGGTCGAGGCAGCCCGGGCGCGCGCGACCTTGGGCGAAATCAGCCTCGCGCTCGAGAATGTCTTCGGGCGCTACGATACCAGTCCCACCCCCGTCAGTGGCATCTATGGGCAGCGCAGCGATGCGGCGTGGGCGGCGGCCGTCGAGGGGACGGGCGCGGTGACCTCGCGGCTGGGCCGCAAGCCCAAGATGTTCGTCGCCAAGATGGGACAGGACGGGCATGATCGCGGCGCGAATCTCGTCAGTTCGGCGTTCGGCGATCTGGGTTTCGATATCGTCGCGGGGCCGCTGTTCCAGACGCCCAAGGAGGCGGCGCGCATGGCGATCGACGAAAATGTCGATGTGGTCGGCGCGAGCAGCCTGGCGGCGGGACACAAGAGCCTCATTCCCGAACTCATCCAGCATCTAAAGGACGAAGGCCGCGGCGACATCAAGGTCATCGCGGGCGGTGTCATTCCGCAACAGGATTATGCTTTTCTACGTGATAAGGGCGTGCAGGCGATCTTTGGGCCCGGCACTAACCTCGCCGATGCGGCGGGGCAGGTGCTGAGCCTGCTGGGACACAATATGCCGCCAACGAGTGATGAGGAAGCGGCGGAGTAAGGTGCGATGACGCTACGGAATCGAACACCGCATGATTCGTGACGCGATCTTCGTCTGTTGGACCATCGTCTTCGTCCTTCTGACGTTGTTTTTCTTCGTCGCCTCGCTAGGAGCGCCGTGCGGCTTTGCGCCCGACATCAGTTGCGACACGGAGGGCCCCAACTTATTCGGAGCTATCCTGGCTGCGCTTACTCCCCTCGGGGTCATTCTCATCGCTGGGCTGATCTACTGGCTGAGCTGGAAGGTCTTTCGGCGAGCGAGAAATCAAGAAACGGATGGATAGATGTTCAAGAAAATCCTGATCGCCAATCGCGGCGAAATCGCCTGCCGTGTGATGCGGACCGCCAAGCGCATGGGGATCGCGACGGTCGCGGTCTATTCGGACGCTGACGCGCATGCGCCGCATGTCGCCATGGCGGACGAAGCGGTGAACATCGGACCGGCGGCGGCGGCGGAAAGCTATCTCGTCGCCGAGAAGATCATTCAGGCGTGCAAGGATACGGGCGCCGAGGCGGTGCATCCGGGGTACGGCTTCCTGTCCGAGCGCGAGAGCTTCGCCAATGCGCTCGATGAAGCGGGGATCGCCTTTATCGGGCCGCCGGGGCCTGCGATCGCGGCGATGGGCGACAAGATCGAATCCAAGAAGCTCGCGCGGGACGCGGGCGTCAACGTGGTGCCGGGCTATCTCGGCGAGATCGCCGATACCGAGGAAGCGGTGAAGATCGCCGGCGACATCGGCTATCCCGTCATGATGAAGGCGTCGGCGGGGGGCGGCGGCAAGGGGATGCGGCTGGCCTATAGCGAGCAGGACGTGCGCGACGGGTTCGAGGCGACCAAGCGCGAGGGGCTCTCGAGCTTCGGCGACGACCGTGTGTTCATCGAGAAATTCATCGAGGATCCGCGCCACATCGAAATCCAGGTGCTGGGCGATAAGCACGGCAATATCGTCTATCTGGGCGAGCGCGAATGCTCGATCCAGCGGCGTCACCAGAAGGTGATCGAGGAGGCGCCCTCGCCCTTCGTCACGCCCGAAATGCGCAAGGCGATGGGCGAGCAGGCGGTCGCGCTGGCGCGGGCGGTGGATTATCATTCGGCAGGCACCGTCGAGTTGATCGTGTCGGGCGCCGACAAGACGGGCGAGAGTTTCTACTTCCTCGAAATGAACACCCGCCTCCAGGTCGAGCATCCGGTGACCGAGGAGATCACCGGGATCGACCTTGTCGAGCAGATGATCCGCGTGGCCTATGGCGAGAAGCTGCCGTTTGCGCAGGAGGATATCACCTACGACGGCTGGGCGATCGAGGCGCGCGTCTATGCCGAGGATCCCTATCGCGGCTTCCTGCCCTCGACGGGCCGGCTGACGACCTATTCGCCCCCAGCAGAAATGCGCGACGAAGAGCATGGGGTGGTGCGCGTCGACGACGGTGTGCGCGAGGGCGGCGAAGTGTCGATGTTCTACGACCCGATGATCGCCAAGCTCATCACCCATGCGGACACGCGCGAGGGCGCGATCGACTTGGCGGTAGGCGCGCTCGACGCGTTCGAACTTGAAGGGCTGGCGGACAATGTCGATTTTCTCTCGGCGCTGTTGCAGCACGAGCGGTTCCGTTCTGGCGAACTGACGACCAAGTTCATCGAGGAGGAATACCCCGAGGGCTTCGAAGGCGCGCCGGCGGATGAGGAACTGAAGCGCGATCTGGTCGCGGTGGCGGCGGTCGTGGCAATGGTGCACGAAACGCGGATGAGCCTCATCGACGGGCAATTGGGCGACCCGGCGCTGCCGTCGGCAGAACAGGTCCTCTTTCTCGGCGAGGAGCGCCACGACATCACGGTCGAGCCCTACGAGGGCGGGACGCTGGTGCATGTCGGGGACCCCTCGACGGAGCTCGGGACAGGCGATGCGGTCGACGTGATCGCGGACTATGCGCCGGGGCAGACGTTGCTGGCGGCGGACTGCGACGGGCGGCACCGCGTGGTGCGGATCGCGCACAACGGGCGCGGGTTCAAGCTGACGACGCGCGGCAAGAGCCATCATGCGCGCATGGTGACGCGAACGGTCGCAGAACTCATGCGCCACATGCCCGAAAAGGTCGCGCCTGACCTGTCGCGTTTCCTGATGGCGCCGATGCCGGGGCTGCTCACCAAGCTGCACGTTGCGGTCGGCGAGAAAGTGGAGGCGGGTCAGCCTTTGGCAGTGGTCGAGGCGATGAAGATGGAGAACATCCTGCGCGCCGAGAAAGCCGCGACGATCAAGCTGACGCCGGTCGAGGAAGGCGCGAGCCTTGCAGTCGACGAGGTCATCGTCGAGTTCGAGTGAGGCGGCACGGCGGGTCGATAAAAAATGACCGCATTTCATTGACGTAGCTGGGTCTCGTCCATAATTGATCAATTCCGTTCGGGGCGCTGCGAGGGGCCGGTGATGAATCAATTGTCAGAAAACGAGCAAAGCGGGACGGTCTGCGACCTTGGCATGCCCGACCTCTCCGCTCCGGGACGCGGGCAGGACGCGGATACCCTGCACAAGAGCGGGCTGCCTCTCTCGGCGATGCTGATGGGGCTGCTCGACCAGAGTGACGATTGCATCAAGATCATCGACGAGGAGGGTCGCCTCCAGTTCATGAGCTGCAACGGCCGCCAGGCGATGCAGATCGACGATTTCGAGACGGTCAAGGGCATGGCTTGGTCGGAGCTCTGGCCGGAAGCCTCGCGCGGGGCGATCGATTCGGCGGTCGAGACCGCGATGGGTGGCAACCTTGCGCGGTTCGAGGCCGAATGCCCGACCGCCAAGGGCGAGGATCGCTGGTGGCAGGTGACCGTCTCGCCGATCCGCGACCCCGACGGCAAGGTTCGCGCTCTTCTTTCGACCAGTCAGGACATTTCCGAGCGCAAGCAGCGCGAAGAGGTCCTCGAGGCGATCTCGGGCGAGATGCGGCACCGGCTGATGAATGCCTATACGATCGCGTCGTCCTTGTTGCTGACGCTGGCGCGGGGCGCGCCGGAACATGCCGACTTTGCCCGATCGGCGGCGGAACGGCTGGGGGCGCTCGCTCAATTGCAAGGCAAGCTGGTGGAATCGGCGGGCGCGATGACGCTTGGCGAGCTGATCGACCATACGCTACATACCTACAGCGACGAGCACGAGATCGATCTCACGGTCGAGTGTCGCGCGGTCGAACTCGACGAACAGCGCGCCCGTGCCTTCACGCTCGTAATCGGAGAACTGGCGAACAACAGTTTCAAGCATGGATCGTTGGGACGCGGCGGCAAGGTGACGCTCGATTGTGCGCTTCAGGACGGCGCGCTCGACCTCGTATGGCGGGACGATTTCGATGCCGCCATCGCCGCACCCTCGCTGGGATTGCCTTCGGGTGGGCGCGGGCGCGACCTGATGACCCAGGTGCTTCGCCTGTTCCGCGGCTCGTTCGAGACCGAACAGGGGGCGGACTGGTACCGGGCCACCATGCACATGCCGCTGCCGCGCTAGTCGCGGTATTGACGAGCGGGCGACCTTCGTCGTCGGGCCCTTCGTTGCCAGCGGCTGGCGAGTTTCCGCGACCGCACCTCACCTCATGTAAACCGCATCGGGTTTACGCGCCGCATCATCATCCCTAGCTTCCGCGCGCATGGAGACAGGCACTTATATTTCGCTCGCCGCCTATTTCGTCCTGATGATCGGCATCGGGCTTTGGGCATGGAAGAAATCGACCGATACGAGCGAGGGCTATCTGCTCGCGGGGCGCAACCTTCCGCCTGCGGTCGCGGCGCTGTCGGCGGGGGCGTCGGACATGTCGGGCTGGCTGCTCTTGGGGCTTCCGGGCGCGCTCTATGCGGCGGGGCTCGTGGAGGCGTGGATCGGCATCGGTCTGTTCCTGGGCGCGCTCGCCAACTGGATCATCGTGGCGCCGAGGCTGCGCGCGCAGACCGAGCGATTGGGCAATGCGCTCACCATTCCCGAATATCTCGCCAACCGCTTTCCCGACAAGGCGGTCGCGCTGCGGGTCGTCAGCGCCTTTATCATTGTCGTCTTCTTCGCGGTCTATACCGCGGCGGGGCTGGTCGGTGGCGGCAAGTTGTTCGAAACGAGCTTCGCCGGGCTGCTCCCGGGCCTCGGTCTTTCCGACTATATGACCGGCATCTGGATCACGGCGCTGGTCGTGCTGGCCTATACCATGGTCGGCGGCTTTCTCGCGGTGAGCCTGACCGACTTCGTGCAGGGTCTGATCATGGTCACGGCGCTGGTCGTCATGCCGCTGGTGGTGCTGTTCGGGCCCGGCGGAAGCGCGGGCGGTTCCTTGAGCGAGGTGCCGGTCGAGGGCTTCCTCGACGTCACCAACGGGTTGACGCTGGTGGGCTTCATCAGCCTGATGGCATGGGGACTGGGCTATTTCGGCCAGCCGCACATCATCGTGCGCTTCATGGCGATCGATACGGTCGAGAAGGTCCGGCCGGCACGCAATATCGGCATGATCTGGATGGGGGTCGCGCTCCTGGGGTCGATCGGAATCGGCATCGCGGGGCGCGCCTTCGTCGAGCGGAACGGCCTTGTGGTGGACGATCCCGAGACGATCTTCATCGTGCTTGCCAACCTCCTGTTCCACCCGTTGGTGACGGGATTTCTGCTGGCCGCCTTGCTGGCAGCGATCATGTCGACCATCTCCTCGCAACTGCTGGTGGCGTCCTCCTCGCTGACCGAGGATTTCTACAAATTGTTCTTCCGCAAGAATGCGTCCGAGCGCGAGAGCGTGAACGTCGGGCGGGTGTGCGTGGCGCTGGTGGCAGTGGCCGCGATCCTGATCGCGTCCGATCCCGACAGCGAAGTGCTGGGGCTGGTGTCCAACGCCTGGGCGGGCTTCGGTGCCGCCTTCGGGCCGCTGATCATCCTTTCGCTGACGTGGAAGAATATGACGGGCGCGGGTGCCCTGGCGGGACTGGTGACCGGCGCGCTCGTCGTCATCGTCTGGATCGCAGCGGGGCTGGGAAGCGCGCTTTACGAGATCGTTCCGGGGTTCGCCGCCGCCTGGGCCGCCATCTGGCTGGTCAGCAAGGCGACCGCCTCGAGCATTCCAAACACCGCAGACGAAGGAGTCCATGCATCGTGAAAAGCCGCGCCGCCGTTGCGTTCGAGGTGAACAAGCCGTTGGAGATCGTCGAGATCGACGTCGAGGGGCCAAAGGCGGGTGAAGTGCTCGTCGAGATCATGGCGACGGGCATCTGCCATACCGACGCCTATACGCTCGAGGGGCATGACAGCGAGGGCATCTTCCCCTCGATCCTCGGCCACGAAGGGTGCGGAATCGTGCGCGAGGTGGGCACGGGCGTGACGTCGGTGAAACCCGACGACCATGTCATCCCGCTCTACACGCCCGAGTGTCGCCAGTGCAAAATGTGCCTGTCGGGCAAGACCAACCTGTGCAGCGCGATCCGCGACACGCAGGGCAAGGGGCTGATGCCCGACGGAACCAGCCGTTTTCGCTACAAGGGCGAGACGCTCTACCACTACATGGGCTGTTCGACCTTTTCGAACTTCACCGTGCTGCCCGAGATCGCGGTCGCGAAGATCCGTGAGGACGCGCCGTTCGAGACGAGTTGCTACATCGGATGCGGGGTCACCACCGGAGTCGGCGCGGTCGTCAATACCGCCGACGTGCGACCGGGAGACAATGTCGTCGTCTTCGGACTAGGCGGGATCGGGCTGAACGTCATCCAGGGCGCGCGGATGGCAGGCGCCGACCGCATCGTCGGTGTCGACCTCAATGCCGACAAGGCCGAATGGGGCGAAAAGTTCGGCATGACCGATTTCATCGACGCACGCGACGGCGACGTCGTCGAGAAGATCGTCAACATGCTCGATGGCGGGGCGGACTTCAGCTTCGACTGCACCGGCAACACCGACGTCATGCGGCAGGCGCTCGAATGCTGCCACAAGGGTTGGGGCACCAGCATCATCATCGGCGTCGCGGAAGCCGGCAAGACCATCGAGACGCGGCCCTTCCAGCTCGTCACGGGACGCAACTGGCGCGGCACCGCGTTTGGCGGCGCGAAAGGACGGACCGACGTTCCCAAGATCGTCAACTGGTACATGGACGGCAAGATCGCCATCGACCCGATGATCACCCACAAGCTCACGCTCGAGGAAATCAACAAGGGCTTCGACCTCATGCACGAGGGCAAGTCGATCCGCAGCGTCGTCGTCTACTAGTTCAGGAGAAGCACTATGTTCAGTCATGTGATGGTCGGCGCCGACGACCTCGATACGTCCCGTTTCTTCTACGATGCATTGTTCGGTGCGATCGGCGGCAAACCCGGGATGACCGACGACAAGGGGCGCACGAGCTGGATCCACAAGGGTGCCGTTTTCATGCTGACCAAGCCGATCGACGGAGAGGCGGCCAGTTGCGGCAACGGCATGACGATCGGCTTCGCGTGCGACAGCCCCCAGATGGTCGATGCCTGGCACGAGGCCGGCATCGGCGCGGGCGGGAAGGCGATCGAGGATCCGCCGGGTATCCGTCAAAACCCGTTCGGCGAACTCTATCTCGCCTATATGCGCGATCCTGCGGGCAACAAGCTGTGCGGTCTTTACCGCGTGCCCAAGCAATGAGTTTCGAGCGGATCGACTGCTGGAAGAGCCACGGTGGCTGGCAAGGCGTCTACAAGCACGACAGCGCCGTCACCGGGACCGAGATGACCTTCTCGGTTTATCTTCCGCCGCACCATGACGGCACGCGGTTACCGGTGCTGTGGTATCTGTCGGGGCTGACCTGCACCCACGCCAACGTCACCGAAAAAGGCGAATTTCGCGAAGCCTGCGCCCGGCACGGCATCGCCTTCATCGCGCCCGACACCAGCCCGCGCGGCGAGGGCGTGCCCGACGATAGCAACGGCGATTATGATTTCGGCCTGGGCGCAGGATTCTATGTCGATGCGACGGAGAAACCCTACGCCGCCAACTACAAGATGTGGTCCTATGTCACCGAGGAACTCCCCGCGCTGGTCGCCGAGCAGTTCCCGCTCGACATGAAGCGGCAGGCAATCACGGGGCATTCGATGGGTGGGCATGGTGCGCTGGTCGCGGGGTTGCGGCACCCGGGTCGGTATCGCAGCGTCTCCGCGCTTGCTCCGATCGCCAACCCTGCGGCGGTGCCGTGGGGGAAAAAGGCGTTCGAGCTCTACCTGGGCGAGGACGAGGCCGACTGGCGGGCCTACGATGCGGTCGCGCTCATCGAGGACGGGGCAAAGCGGTCGGAAATTCTCGTCGATGTCGGCACCGAGGATCCGTTCCTGCACGAGCAGCTCAAGCCCGAGGCATTGGAGGCGGCGTGTGGCGGTTCGTCGATCGCGCTAAACCTTCGGCGGCAACCCGGCTATGACCATAGCTATTATTTCATATCGAGCTTCCTCGGCGACCATGTCGACTGGCACGCCGAGCGACTGAAAGGCGACTAGATGAAAACGCTGCTTCTCCACGTTCAGGCCGACCCGCGCGTCGAGGCCCGTGTCGACAATGCGATTTCGATCGCGCGGGCGTGCAACGCGCACATCGACGCGCTTCACGTCACCGCCGAAGAGACGCTCGCCTCGTTCGAGAGTTTCGGCGGGATCGACGCCGATCGCTCGGGAGCGCGCGAATTCGCCGCGTCGGAGGACCAGCTCGAAACGCGCGTTCGCGAGATGCTGCGCAAGAGCGGCGTCGACTATGATTTCGAGCGGGTCACGGGCTCGAGCACCTCGGCGCTGGCCCGGTATGCGGCCTTTGCCGACATGATCGTGGCGGGGCGCAAGAGCCGCCTCGGTGCGAGCGACAGCAGCGCCATCACCATGCTGGGCGACCTCCTGATCTCGCTTCAGGTGCCGATCTTCATCCGCGGCGACGAGCAGAGCGAGTTCGACCCGACCGCCCCCGCCATCATCGCCTGGGACGGCAGTTTCGAGGCCGCCAATGCGGTGCGGGACGGGATCTTTTTCCTGCAGAAGACGCGCGCGGTGCATGTCGTGCGGGTGTCGGAAGGCGCGCGCGAGGTCGAGCCGGGCATGTATCCGCTGACGCGCGTGATGCAGTATCTCTCGCGCAACGGCGTCCATGCCGAATATTCGCGAATCGCCGAAATCGACGGCAAGACATCGACCGCGCTGCTCGACTTTGCCGAACAGAAGCAGGCGGGCCTGATCGCGATGGGCGGCTATACGCAAAGTCGCCTCGGCCAGCGCATTTTCGGGGGACTGACGCGCACGATGCTGAAGGGGTGTCCGGTCGCGCTTCTGATGGCCCACTAGGGCGCCGCGCGCATGCGCGCCTCGGCTCGGCGAAACCCTGCGGGGACGGCGTTATGCTTGAACCTGCACACGAGCGGCGCGCACGATCTTTTCGCCGATGGAAAAGGTGGTGACCCCTACGGGACTCGAACCCGTGTTTTCGCCGTGAAAGGGCGACGTCCTAGACCGCTAGACGAAGGGGCCACTCGGTGGTGTGGGGCGCGACTAAAAGATGCGGATGGGTTCGTCAAGCGAGTGATGCGAAATTATGCGCGGGCCGCGTCTTCCACGTGCAACTCCGCCGCGTCGCCGCCGGTCCAGTCGTCCCGTTTCATGACGCCCGCCAGCCAGAAATACTGGTCGGGGCGAGCGGCGAGCAACGCCTGGCCGAAGGGCGTATCTGCGGCGCGGAAGGCGATCGCCTTGAAGCTGCGACGGTCATCGCCCAGCGCCTGGAATCGGACGTGGCCGTTCCCAACGACCGATGGGCGCAGAAGCCGCGCGGGGCCGACCGCGATGCGCGGGGCGGGCCATCCGGCGCCATAGGGGCCCGCAAGATCGATCCGATCGCACAAGCTTGCCGCGACCCCGCCGGGGGTCAGCATCGCATCGATGATCAGCGCCCGGCCCGCGCGCGCTTCCTCGACGGTTTTCTCGAGGCGGGCGCAGAGTTCCTCGGCGAGCGCCTCCACGCCCCCTGGCGGCACGGTAACGCCTGCCGCCATCGCATGGCCGCCGCCGGCGAGGACCAGGCCTTTCGCCTTCGCGGCCAGCACCGCGGCGCCGAGATCGACGCCCGAGATGGAGCGACCCGATCCCTTCCCGATGCCGTCCTCGTCCTCGCCGATGACGAAGGCGGGGCGGCCGAAGCGTTCTTTCAAGCGGCTGGCGACGATACCGACGACGCCCGGGTGCCAGCCCGCCCCCGAGACGAGGATGACGGGTCGGTCGGCCTGCGCTTCGGCGGCGGCGAGCGCGGCTTCGGTGACGGCGGCCTCGATGGCGCGCCGCTCTTCGTTGTAGCGGTCGAGCCGCTCGGCGATCTCCTGCGCTTCGGCCTCGTCCTCGGTGGTGAGGAGGCGCACGCCCAGATCGGCCTCGCCGACGCGCCCGCCCGCGTTGATGCGCGGCCCGAGCGCGAATCCGAGGTCGCGCGAGGCGGCGGCTTTTTTGAGGCCCGCCACGCGCGCGAGCGCGGTAAGGCCGATATTGCGCTGGCGCGCCATGATCTTGAGACCTTGCGTGACGAACGCGCGGTTCAGCATCTTCAGCTTGGCGACGTCGGCGACGGTGCCGAGCGCGACGAGGTCGAGCAGCGGCATCAGGTCGGGCTCGGGCGTTCCGTTGACGAAGCGACCGCGCCTGCGCAGTTCGCGCAGCAACGCGACGCCTAGAAGGAACGCCATGCCGACGGCAGCGAGATGGCCGTGCGCTGCCCCGTCCTCGCTCTCGTCGAGCCGATTGGGGTTGATGAGGGCGTGCGCGATGGGGAGCCGCGTGTCGCACTGGTGGTGGTCGCAGACGATCACCTCGAGCCCTGCCGCCGCGGCTTCGTCGAGCGCCTCGAAGGCCTGCGCGCCGCAATCGACGGTGATACAGAGCGTGGCGCCCTGCTCCTTCAGCTTGACGAGGGCGGGGCCGGAAGGGCCGTAGCCCTCCATCAACCGATCGGGGATGTAGAGAATGGGGTCCAGTCCCAACGGGCGCAGCAGGCGCGCGAGGAGCGCGGCGGACGTCGCGCCATCGACGTCATAATCGCCGAACACCGCGACGCGCTCGCCCGCCTCCACCGCATCGGCGAGCCGCGCGGCAGCCTTGTCCATGTCCTTGAAGACCGAGGGGTCGGGAAGGAAGTCGCGCAGCTTGGGTTCGCGCTGGCGGGGCAGGTCGTCCTCGGTGACGCCGCGCGCGAGAAGCAGTTGGTCGGTGAGGTCGCGGGTGAGGTCGTCACCGCCCTTGTAGCGCCAGCGCCACGGCTGGCCCGACAGGCTCTCCTTGATGTCGAGGCTCATCGGACGGGCTCCAGCAACGCGTCGCGCAGCGCATAGGCCTCGGCAAGCGCGATGCCTTCGACGCCGTGCGCCGAAAACCCCGAGCCGCCCGCGACCCCGAGCCGCACGTCGGCGATGCCGAACCAACGCTTGAAGAAGCTGGAGTGGATGTCGGCGCTCTGGATGCGACCGAGCGGCAGGATGACGAGGCGTCGACGCCACCAGCCGCGATGGGCGAGCAGTCGCCCGTCGGCGATGGTGTGGCGGCGGTGGCGATAGTCGAGGAGACGGAAGAGCGCGGTCAGGACGAGCAGGCCGGCGAAGGCGATGGCAACGGTCAGGAGCGCGCCGTCGAAGGGATCGGCAAGGTCGCGCTGGCCCGAGAAGCGGATACCGGCAACCGCCGCGGCGATACCGACACTGATCGGAACGAGCCACAGCGACGCCGAGACGAGATAGCTGGTGATGAAGCCGCGCGCTGGCTGGTGCCATGGCGCGTTGCCGGCGTCGCGGTGGATCGTGTCGATTTCCCCCAGCACATCGTCGATCTCGGCGTCGGTCCCGAGCGGGACGACGACATGGTCGCCTGCCTTGGCGGTATCGCGCCCGAGGCTCTGGAGCTTCAACTCGGCGAAACCGAACCGGCGGCGGACGGGGCCCGTTGCGATGATCGCCGCCTGCACGCGCTTCAGCGGCACGACGACGTCGGTGAGCGTGAAGAGGCCGCGGCGACGGCGAAGGCCGGTTTCGGTACGGTCGAGGCGAAAGCCCCAGTCGCGCGGGATGACGCGCACGAAACCGGTGAGGACGCCCGCAAGGAGCAAGGTGAAGACGCCGAAGGCGGCGGTGGTGATACGGTTGGCGAGGACGAAATCCTGCAGGGGGCCGGTGCGCGCGAGCGCGCCTTCCCAGAATTGGGCCTCGAACATGTCGATGCCGAGCGCTTCACCGTACGTCTGCAACACACCGAACAGCGCGCCGACGATGGCGAGCGAGAAGCTGAACAGCGCAAGCTGGACGAGACGTTTGACGTCCATCGCGAAGAGGGCGGGCCGATCGGCCTGCTCCTCGACGGGCGCGTCGGGGGAGGGGGCGATAACGCCGCTGCGATGCGCGCGGATGCGGTCGCGCAGGTCGTCCGCGCGGGTGAGCGCGATCGAGTCGATCACGCCATCCTCTTCGTTGGAGGCGGCCGATGCGCCCGTCTCGAGCTTGACTCGCGCGAGTCCCACGATGCGGTGCAAGATGCCCTGCTCGATATTGACGTCCTGGATCCGGTCGAAGGGAATCGAGCGCTGGTTGCGACTGAGGATACCGCTGGCGAGGTCGATCTCGTCGTCTTCGACGCGGAAGGAAAAGCTGAGGTAGCGCGCCACGATCGATGCGAGCGAGAGGAAGAGGACCCCGCCGAACAGGAGCGCGGCGATCCACGCCCGCCCCTGCGCAACGAAGAAGAGGCCGCCCAGCACCGCGCCCCAGGCCCCCTTCAGCGCCGCGCCGAGGCCGGTAAAGAGGGTGAGCGGATGGAGCCGTTCGCGCTCGGGCGCGATATCCTCGTTCTCGATAGCCAGTGCTGCCCCCGCCTCGCTCATTGCCAATCGGTCTTGATCTGCGCGCGGATGGTGTCGCGCAGCGCGATCGCGCGCTCGGGATCGAGGCCGGGAAGGGTCACGACACTATTGTGGGTGCCCGCGGTGTGCACGATGAGGCTCGCGGTGCCGAACAGCTTGTCGAGCGGCCCGCGTGCGACGTCGAGATGCTGGACGCGCACGAAGGGGACGATCGTGTCGGCATGAAACAGCCAGCCGCGCACGATGCGCAATTCCTTCTCACCCAAGGCATAGCCGAGACGCCGCCAGATGCGATTGGGCGCCAGACTGACGATCGAGGCCATGAGGACGAATACGACGAGGCTGGCGATGCCGCGGAAGCTCTGGCCGTCGAAGGCGAAATTGTCGAGGACGAGCGCGCCGACCAGGAAGGGAAGCCAGAAAAGCGCGAACTTGGTGCGCAGGACCGCGCGATAGGCGGGCTCGACCGGGTGCAGACCGGCAGGCAAGTGCGGTCGATCGGCGTCGAGCGCCTCGGGGAGCGGGCCGCCGGCCGCGTCGTCATAGATGGTGTCGGTCATCGCGCCCAATGTAAGTCGTCCCGCGCCAAGGGGAAAGGCGGCACGACCGAAGGACAGCGGAAAAGGCCGCGGGTGCGCCCGTCAGGCAACGCCCTTGCGATGTTCGGTCCTCACCGTGCGGACGGTTCCCGAGGAGGCGCGCATGACGATGGTCTCGGTTTCGATGCTTCCGGACTTGCGGCGGCGAACCCCGGCCAGCAGCGATCCGTCGGTGACGCCGGTCGCGGCGAAGATGCAGTCGCCGCGCGCCATGTCCTTCAGCTTATAGATACGGTCCAGGTCCTCGATACCCCAGCGACGCGCGCGGGCTTTCTCGTCCTCGTTCCGGAAAACGAGGCGGCCCTGCATCTGCCCGCCGACACAACGAAGCGCGGCTGCAGCGAGCACGCCTTCCGGCGCGCCCCCCGTCCCCAGGTAGACGTCGACGCCGGTCGCTTCGTCGGTGGTGGCGATGACGCCCGCCACGTCGCCGTCGGGAATGAGCTTTACCCCGCAGCCGAGGCGGCGCAGTTCGGCGATGATCTCGCGGTGGCGCGGACGATCGAGGACGCAGGCGATGATGTCGCCCGTGTTGCATCCCTTGGCGTCGGCGAGCCTCCTGATGTTGGTCTCCACATCGTCTTCGAGGCGTACGACATTCTTGGGATAGCCGGGGCCGACGGCGATCTTTTCCATATAGGTGTCGGGAGCATTCAACAGGTTTCCCTGCTCGGCGATGGCCAGCACTGCGAGGGCGTTCGGACCGGCCTTGGCGGTGATGGTCGTGCCTTCCAAGGGGTCGAGCGCAATGTCGATGACCGGCGCATCCTCGTCGCTCGCGCAACCGACCTTTTCGCCGATGTAGAGCATGGGCGCCTCGTCGCGTTCCCCCTCGCCGATGACGACGGTGCCCTTCATGGGGAGGCGGTTGAGCGCCTCGCGCATCGCTTCGACGGCGGCGGCATCGGCGGCTTTTTCATCGCCGCGGCCGATGAGCTTCGCGGCGGCGATGGCGGCGGCTTCGGTAACGCGCACCATCTCGAGGACGAGGACGCGGTCGAGCACGGACGAGGCTTTGGGCATGAAATCTTCTCTCCTGACGTTCTCCGCTTTGACAAGCGATGGCGACGCTGTCGAGGTCAGTCGCGCTCCTCCTGGTGGTCGAGCAGGTCGGCGGAGACGCGCAGCCAGCGGCTCGCGATGCGGGTTTCTATCAGGAAAGCGGTGAAACTCGCCGCAATCAGCAGCATGGCGAGCCCGAACAGCCAGGTGATGACATGGTTGAGAATAAATCCGCTGGTCTTGCCGATGAAGATCAGAATGACGACGCAGCACACCAGAACGGCGGCAAGGACGACGAGGCCGATCGCGGCGTTGACGAGCGTGATCCGCCGGTCGACCACGCGCAACTCGGCGCGGATCCGGTCATGCTCTTCGCCGCGCGCGCCGAGCAGGTCGGTCGCGCGGGTTCGGGCGCGATCGACGACGCGGCTGAGGCGGCCCGACAGCACGTTGAGAAAGCCGCCCGCCGCGACCAGGAGGAAGACAGGCGCGATCGCGAGCTCGATGGTATGGCCGAGCTGGTTGAGGTCGGTGGAATCGATCATGCCGCGCCTTTGCCAGAGGCGGGGCGCACGGCCTAGCCCTCGACGATTACTTCGTCACCGGTCTGGGTCAACGCGAAGAGCTTGGCGGCAAAGGCGTCGGGGAGGCGGATGCAGCCGTGGCTGGCGGGCGTGCCGGGGTTGTGGCCGCCGTGCAGCCCGATGCCGAAGCGATCCATCCGCTGATAATAAGGCATCGGCGCATTGTCGTACTTGCGGCTCTTGTAGTGACGGTGCTTGGAGAGGATCGGCCAGAAGCCCAACTGCGTCTCATGGCCTTCCTTGCCGGTCGATACCGACGAAGCGCCGACGAGCGTCTCGCCCTTCCAGGCGTAGGTCATCTGCGTTTTGAGGTCGACGACCACCTTGACCTCGCCGTCCTCGGGAATGGTCTCGGCCCAGACGAACTGGTTGGGTGCGAGCGCCTTTTTCCCGAACGTGTCGGCCATCGCGGCATGGCTGCGGGGGCCATGGCCGTGGCTCCAGCGATAGCCTTCGGGCATCACGAAGCCCACCGGCTCTTCGGCAACGGGGGCCGAGACGATCGGTTCGGGCGTAGCGGAGCAGGCCGCGAGCAGCGCGACGGGTGCGAGGAGGGCAATGCGGAAAAAAGCGTTCATGTGCCGGTCTTTAGACGTTTTCGCCGCGACATGGGCCAAGGCGACCGACCGTTCGTCGGCCACGCGCGGCCTTCGGTCGTAAACCGCGTTACCGAATTTCAGCCGAACATTTTCTTGATGCCGCGCGCAGCCTGCCGAATGCGTTGCTCGTTCTCGACCAGTGCAAGGCGAACATGGCCTTCGCCCTCTTCGCCAAAGCCGATGCCGGGCGCGACCGCGACCCCCGCCTCGGCGATCAGTTTCTTCGAGAATTCCATGCTTCCCATGCCGCGGAAACGTTCGGGAATAGGCGCCCAGGCGAACATTGTCGCTTCGGGCGGCGGAACATTCCAGCCCGCACGGGCGAAACTGTCGACCATCACGTCGCGCCGCCGCCGATAGAGGGTGCGGTTCTCGGCGATAATGTCCTGTGGGCCGTTGAGCGCGGCGACGGCGGCGGCCTGGATGGGCGTGAAGGCCCCATAATCGAGGTAGGATTTGACGCGCTTCAAGGCCGCGATCATCTCGGCATTGCCGACCGCGAACCCGATCCGCCAGCCCGCCATCGAATAGGTCTTGCTCATCGACGTGAATTCGACCGCGACGTCATGCGCGCCGGGGACCTCGAGGATGGAGGGTGTCGGCGTGTCGCCGAAATAGATTTCGGCATAGGCGAGATCGGAGATGATCTTGAGCCGTTCCTCCTTCGCGAAGGCGACGACGCCCGCGTAGAAATCGAGCCCCACGGTCTGCGCGGTAGGATTGCTCGGATAGCCCAGCACCAGCACCTTGGGGCGCGGCACCGAGTAGCGCATCGCTTTCTGAAGTTTGTCGAAGAAGTCGGGCCCGGGCGCGGCGGGGATCGAGCGGATGGCGGCACCCGCGATGATGAAGCCGAAATGATGGATGGGGTAGCTGGGGTTGGGCGTCAGCACGACGTCGCCCGGTGCCGTGATCGCTTGCGCGAGGTTGGCGAAGCCTTCTTTCGACCCCAATGTCACGCACACCTCGGCATCGGGATCGAGCGACACGCCGAAGCGACGGGCATAATAATCGGCTTGGGCCTTGCGCAGACCCTTGATGCCCGCGCTCGCGCTGTAGCGGTGCGCGGTCGGCTTGGCGGCAACCTCGGCGAGCTTTGCGATCACGTGCGCGGGCGGCGCGCCGTCGGGGTTGCCCATGCCCAGATCGACGATGTCGCGGCCCTTGGCACGCTCGGCGGCCTTCATCGCATTCACTTCGGCAAAGACGTAGGGCGGGAGACGCTCGATGCGATAATAGTCGCTCATTCTAGTCCTCGGTCGGATAGGGATTGGCGTTGGCGTAGGAGGGCAGGGAGAGACCGCGCGCGATCGCCGCGCCGCGAAGGGCGAAGCCGAGCAGCGCGGCGATGCTGCCGGCGATGAGGATCGGAAAGCCGAGAAGTGTCATGACGACGAAACTCCCCGAGGTCAGCGCGGCGGCGGTGACATAAAGTTCGGGGCGCATGAGGATCGAGGGTTCATTGGCCAGCACGTCGCGGATGATGCCGCCCACGCAGGCGGTCATCACGCCCATGACGATCGCGGGCAGTGGCGCGATATCGTAGCGCAGGGCCTTGGAGGCTCCGTATACCGAATAGGCGGCGAGCCCGATGGCGTCGAACCAGAGCAGCGGCTTTTCGGACTTCTGCAGGCCTTTGATGAACCAGACGGCCAGCGCGGCGGCGGTGATGACGAACAGGGTTTCGTTGTGCTGGACCCAGAAGACGGGTGCGCCGATCAACAGGTCGCGCAGCGTGCCGCCACCAACGCCCGTGACGAGCGCGAAGAAGAAGAAGGTGACGAGCGTCTGGCCCTTTTTCGCTGCGAGGAGAGCGCCGGAAACGGCGAAAACGCCGATCCCGACGAAGTCGAGCAGTACCAACGGGCCGGAAGGAATGATGTCGGGCTCCATTTCCTCGCCCATAACGGAGCCAAGCGACGGTGCAATCCATTTAGGCTATGGCGAGGTGCAAGGAGAGGCGCATGAGCGACGACAAGCAGGCAGGGCCCGAGGACTGGGCCGCGATGATGGCGACGACGCAGAAGATGTGGATGGACGCCTGGGCGGACAGTTTCGGCGCGAGTGCGCAGAAACCCGGCCTCGGCTTTGCACCGCCACCGGGCAATCCGATGGGCGCGGACCCCATGGAACTGATGAACGCGGGGGCCAAGGCGTGGACCGACGGAATGCAGGCGTGGGGCCAGATGATGGCCGACATGCAGGCGGCCGGCTCCAAGCCCGACCGCCGTTTTTCGGCGGAGGAATGGTCGGCCCATCCGCTGTTCGCCGCGATGAAGCAGAATTATCTCGCCTGGAGCGAGAAGATGATGGGGACGGTGGATGTACTCGACGGCCTCGATGAAGACGCGCGCGAGACGCTGCGTTTCGCGACGCGCGAGTTCGTCGACGCGATGAGCCCCGCCAACTTCGCCCTGACCAATCCCGAAGTGCTGGCGCGCGCGGCGGAGACCAAGGGCGACAGCCTGGCGCAGGGCATGAGTAATTTCCTCGCGGACCTCGCGAGCGGGCAGGTGACGCAGTCGCCCGAAGGGGCGTTCGAATTGGGCAAGGATCTGGCGACGACGCCGGGGAAGGTGATCCTCGAGACCGAGCTCTTCCAGCTGATCCACTACGCACCGACGACCGACATGGTGTTGGCGACGCCGCTGGTGATCTTCCCGCCGTGGATCAACCGCTTCTACATTCTCGATCTCACGCCCGAAAAAAGCTTCGTGAAATGGGCGGTGGACCAGGGCGTGTCGCTGTTCATGGTCAGCTGGAAGTCGGCCGACGAGAGTATCGCGCATATCCAGATGGACGATTATGTCGCCGCGCAGGAACAGGCGATCGACACGGTGCGCGACCTGCTGGACGTCGAGGCTGTCCACACGATCGGCTATTGCGTGGCAGGCACGGTGCTCAGCATGACGCTCGCGCAGCTGGCGGCGCGCGGCGAGGCGGACAAGGTCGCGAGCGCCACTTTCTTCACCGCTCAGGTCGATTTCGAGGATGCGGGCGATCTTACCATGTTCGTCTCCGACGAGACGCTGGCGACGCTGGGACAGCTTTCGGCCGAGACGGGGGTGACCGACGGGCGGGTGCTGGCGGCGACCTTCAACCTGCTCCGCGGGCGCGACCTCGTCTGGAATTATGTCGTCAACAACTACCTCATGGGCAAGGAGCCGCGACCCTTCGACCTGCTGCACTGGAACGGCGATGTGACGAACCTGCCGGCCGCTTGGCATCGCGATTATCTGGCGCGGCTCTATCGCGACAACTTACTGGTGCAGCCCGGCGCGATCCAGATCGGCGGCCATCCCATCGACCTCACGATGATCGAGACGCCGATGTACGTGCAGGCTGGTGAGCAGGACCATATCGCGCCGGCGGCGAGCGTCTGGAAGATCCAGGATCATGTGCAGGGACCCGTGCGGTTCCTGCTCGCGGGGTCGGGGCATATCGCGGGAGTCGTCAATCCGCCCAATGCGAACAAATATCATTATTCGGTCCTGGACGCGGGGGCGAGCGCAGACAGCCTCGAGGCGTTCCAGTCGCAGGCGAAGCGAAGCGAGGGCAGCTGGTGGCCCGACTGGATCGACTGGCTGAAGGGCATCGACAGCGCCGAAGTCGACGCGACCGGCGCACGGATCCCGGGCGAAGGGAAGCTCGAGCCCATCGAGGACGCGCCGGGGCGCTACGTGAAGACGCGCTAGATCCCGCCGAGAAGGACGAGACGAAGCACCATCAGCACGAGGATGATCGCGTTGAAGTTGCGGCCCGAGGTCTTGGACGACAGCGCGCCCACGATCACACCGATGATAGGGATGATCACCCAGAACAGGTTGGTCCAGCCGAACAGCGGAACCTGCCCGATGATCAGGAACGGGATGGCGATGATGCCGATGAGGATCGAGACGATATTGAGCATGATCTTGATATAGGATCAGATCGACTGTTCTACAAGGCTAACACGCTTGGACCGCCGCGCATCGCGCACCAGCGAGATCGTGTAGAGGATGACGGCGATCCAGATGGCTGCGAACGCGATCATGCGTGTGGGCGTGAACGCTTCCCCGAACAGGAGAACGCCGAGCAGGAACTGCACCGTGGGCGCGGAAAATTGCAGGATGCCGACGGTCGAATAGGGCAGGCGCCGGGCGCCCTCGGTGAAGAGCAGCAGCGGCACGCAGGTGACCGCGCCCGAAGCGAGGATCAACCAGAGATGGTAGGGTTCGGGGCCGAAGAGCGGATCGCCCATGTCGCGAAAGAAGATCAGCCAGGCGGCGAACAAAGGTGCGAGCAGCAGCGTCTCGACGAACAGACCGGGGGCGGCGCCGACGTCGACCTGTTTGCGCAGAAGGCCGTAGAGCGCGAAGGAGAAGGCGAGCGTGAGCGTGATCCACAGGTCGCCGAGCGCGCCGAAGGCCAGCACGCCGACCCCGATGCTCGCGACGCCGAGCGCCGCCCAGCGAAAGGGGCCGAGCTTCTCCTTGAGGATGAAGTGGCCGAGCAGGATGTTGAGCAACGGATTGAGATAATAGCCAAGGCTGGTGGCGAGCACGCGGCCCGAATTGACCCCGACGACATAGACGACCCAGTTGATCGCGATCAGCACCGCGCTGGCGAGCAACGTCCACATGACGCGCCGGTTGGCGAGCGCCGTGCGAACCGCGTCCCATTTGCGAACCGCGGCGATGAACAGGGCGAGCGTCGGAACGCCGAGCACGACGCGCCACGAGACGATGTCCATCGAATCAATGGGTAACATCGCCTTGAAGAAGAGGGGGATGACGCCCCACAGCCCGAAGGCGGTGATGGCGTAGGCATAGCCGCTCCGGGTTCGGGCATCATCGGACATGATCGTGCCGCTGCTGTCCCGCTGCGGGAATGTCAATCGCCTTGCGCAACCCATCGCCGCACGTCACGTTGAGCCGGCATGACCGCCCTTCTTCGCCTTGCTTTGTCCTGCGCCGCGACGGTGGCGCTTTCGGGCTGCGCGGCGCTGGAGCCTGAACGGCAGGGAATGGTCGTCCCGAGCGAACCCGTCAGCGCGGCGGGCGTCGACCCCGATGCCGACTGGCGCGGCTATGCGGCACCCGCGGATGCCGACCGGATCGATACGCTCGGCGATGCCTGGACCGAAGGACTGGAAACCGCGCGAGGCAAAGGGTTCGTGAGCGCGATCGAGGACGAAGGCGCGCTCCTCGATCCCGACGGCGCCCTCGAACGCCCCGATCCGACGCCGGGCAGCTACCAGTGTCGCCTCGTCAAGCTCGGCGCTGCAAAGTCCGGCGACCCCGCTTTCATCGCCTACAATCCCTTCTTCTGTTACGTCGAGATCGAGGACGAGAATTTCACGATCGTGAAGCAGACCGGCAGCCAGCGCCCGACGGGGCGGCTGTACGATGCAGGCTCGCGCTATATCTTCCTCGGCAGTCTGGCGCTCGGAAACGAACGCGAACCCTTGGCCTATGGCGAGGATCCCGAGCGCGACATGGCAGGGGTGTGGGAACGGGTCGGCCCGTTCCGCTGGCGGCTCTCGATCCCCTATCCGCGCAACGGCGGCATCCTCGACGTCTTCGAACTGGTGCCGACGCCCGACCAGCCTTAACGTCTGGCACCATGGCAATCGACGACCCAGAAGAAGTGCGCGCGCATCTGGTCGGCGCGGCGCAGGCCGGCACCGCGCTGACCTATTCGGAAATTCTCGAACATCTCGGCTATCGCTTCTCGCGCCCCAAGATGCGCGCCCTGTGCGCCACGCTCGCCGACGTCGATGCCGATGCGCGGGGGCGTGGCGAGCCCGAGCTTGCGGTGCTGGTCGTTCGCCAGTCGGACGGGCTGCCCGGGCAGGGCTGGTGGATCGGACTTGACACGGGCGACTATAGAGGCCCGTGGGAAGGGCCCGAGGCCGCGCGCTATATCGCAGCGTGCCAGCAGAAGGTCTTCGACTATTGGGCGGCGAGGCGCTAGGGAGCGGCGCATGAGCGACGATGTCCGCACCTATACCGTGGACGAGGAGGATGACGGCATCCGCCTCGACCGATGGTTCAAGCGCCACCAGCCCGAGACGAGCTTCGGCACGATCGCCAAATGGGCGCGTACCGGGCAGTTGCGCCTCGATGGCGGGCGCACCAACCCCGGCGACCGCATCGGCACGGGCATGCAGATCCGCGTGCCGCCCGATCACGAACCGCAGGTCGAGAAGCGCGAAAAGCCGAAGGTCGAACTGACCGACGATGAACTGGACGCGGTGCAGGCGATGGTGATCGCCAAAACGCCCGATGCCTTTGTGCTCAACAAGCCGCCGGGCCTCGCGACGCAGGGCGGGACCAAGACCAATCAGCATCTCGACCGCCTCCTGAACGGACTCGACGAGGACGAAAAGGGCAAGCCCAAGCTGGCCCACCGGCTCGACAAGGATACGTCGGGCGTCATCCTCGTGGCGCGCGGGCCGCGGGCGGCGGCGCATTTCTCGAAAGCCTTCGCGGGGCGGACGGCGAAGAAGGTCTATTGGGCGATCGTGGCGGGCGTGCCCGAGGTCTCGGACGGGATCATCGACCTGCCGCTCGCCAAGCAGCCGGGTTCGGGCGGCGAGAAGATGCACGTCGACATGGAAGGCGGCCAGTCGGCGCGCACCAAGATCCGCGTCATCGACCGCGCCGGCCATCGTGCCGCCTTCGTCGAGCTGCAGCCGCTTACGGGCCGCACCCACCAACTGCGCGCGCATATGGCGGCGGTGGGACATCCGATCGTGGGCGATGCCAAATATGGCGGTGCCGACGCGATGCTGACGGGGGGTATCAGTCGCAAGTTGCACCTCCACGCACGGCGTCTGCGGATCGATGCGCCCGGCGGCAAGACCATCGATCGACAAGCCGATCTGCCGCCGCATTTTTCCGACAGCCTCGCCAACCTCGGCTTCGAGGCGCGCGATGGCGACAACCTGCCGCTGACCGCCCCCGATCCTGGGCAGAGTCTCGAGGCGAAGATCCGGCGGAAGAAGAACATCCAGAAGGATCTCAAGAAGGTCCGCAAGACCGAGCGTCGCAGTCGCGGCGCAAGAGGGCGGGCCAATCCCGCACGCGGCAAGCCGGGGCGCAAGGGGCCGCCGAAGGGGCGTGGGCGGTGAACGATGCCGTGACCAAACTCGCGATCTTCGATTGCGACGGCACGCTCGTCGATAGCGGTGCGACCATCCACCAGGCGCTGGATCAGTCGCTCAGGCGCCACGGGCACGACTGTCCGCCGCGCGAGGAGGCCCAAAAGGTCATCGGCCTGTCGCTGGTGGAAGCGATGCAGGCACTCATTCCCGACGCCGATCATGCCGCGCTGGCAGAGACCTACAAGGAAGCCTTCGTCGATCTGCGGCAGCGGGGCGAAGCCGTCGAGACGCCTTACGATGGCATCGATGATCTCCTGAAAGCCTTCCGTATCGAGGGCTGGACGCTGGCGGTCGCGACGGGGAAGTCCGAAAAGGGGCTGCACCACGTGCTCGACCTGCACGGCTGGCACGATCTCTTTAAATGTCTCCACACCGCAGACCGTCATCCCTCCAAGCCCAACCCGTCGATGATCTATTCGGCGATGAGCGATTGTTATGCCGAGGCCAAGGACACCGTGCTCATCGGCGATACCGCGCACGACATGCGCATGGCGCGCAATGCCGGCGTGGGGGCGATCGGAGTCACCTGGGGCTATCACTCGACACAGGAACTGGACGAAGGCGGCGCGCATGCGATCGCCGCCAAGCCCGAGGACGTGCTGACGCTGTCGCAGGCCTGGCGCGCGGGCGCGTGGTGGGAAGACGGGCAGTGAGCGTCAGCGATGCGGAGTGGAAGCGCCGGTTCGAGGCGTTCGCGCTGGTGCGGATGACGGGCGTCGTGCTGGTGCTCGCCGGAGCGCTGCTGGGCGCACGCAATCCGCTGGGAGAGGATCAGCCGGTGCTGGGCGTCTTGCTGGCGCTCGCCGGCGTCGCCACCGGCTTTGGCGGGCCGCGGCTGTTACGCCGTCGGTGGGAAATGGCCGACCGCGCGTGAAACGGTTCTGGAAAGAGGCCGCCGTCGTCGAACGCGAAGACGGCTGGGGCGTCGTGCTGGACGGGCGCGACGTCCAGACGCCGGCGCGCAAGGCGCTCGTGGTGCCGAGCGAGGCACTGGCGAACGCGATCGCGGATGAATGGAACACTGTCGGCGAGGGCGACATCGACCCGCGCGACATGCCGCTGACGGGGCTGGCCAATGCCGCGATCGATCGCATCGAGAACGGCCGCGACGCCTTTGCCGACGAGCTTGCAGGTTTCGCGACGAGCGAATTGTGCTGCTACCGCGCCGACCATCCGGACGCGCTGGCCGAGCGCGAAGCAGAAGCGTGGGACCCGCTCCTCGACTGGGCGGCGCAGCGCTACGATGTCGCGTTCGAGCGCACCTCCGGCATCGCGCCGGTCGACCAGCCCGAGACGACGCTCGAGCGGCTGGCAGGAGCCGTCAGAAGCGAGGATGCGTTCGCTCTCGCGGGGTTGACGCCGCTGGTGCGGATTGGGGGCTCGCTCGTGGCGGCGCTCGCCGTGCGGCACGGGGCGGTGGCGCCCGAGGCGGCGTGGGACGCGGTCGAGGTCGATCGGCTGTACCAGAACGAGCAATGGGGCGCGGACGAGGAAGCCGAAAAGGCCGCCGCCGCACGGCGCGCGGATTTCCTCGCGGGCGCGCGCTTTCTTGAACTTCTCTAGTTGGGGCGCTCGACCATCGCGCGAACGACATTGGGCAGATCGGGATGGCGGATCTTGCGAAGCCGCTCGGCCTCGACGATCGATTTGACCTGCGCGAGGCACATTTCGACATCATCGTTGATGAGGACGTAATCGTAGCTGTCCCAGTGGCCGATCTCGCTGGCGGCGCGCTTCATTCGAGACTTGATCACTTCCTCGCTGTCGGTCGCGCGGCTGCGCAGGCGCCGTTCGAGCTCGGCCATCGAAGGGGGCAGGATGAAGATCGGCACCAACTCGTTGCCGAAGGCATATTCGAGGCTCTGCGTCCCCTGCCAGTCGATGTCGAAGAGGATGTCGCGGCCGTCTTTCAAGGACTGCTTGATCGGCTCCTTGGGGCTGCCGTAGCGATGGTCGAAGACATAGGCCCATTCGGCGAATTCGCCGGCTTCGACCATCTCGTCGAACTTCGCGTCCGATACGAAGTGATAATGCACGCCGTCTTCCTCGCCGGGACGAGGCGGACGCGTAGTGGCGCTGACCGACATGGAAATCGTCGGGTCGGCGGCCATCAGCGCGCGGCTGATCGTGGTCTTTCCGGCCCCCGAGGGACTGGACAATACGATCAGCAGACCGCGGCGATCTTTGGAGAGCCGTTCCATCGCGAATGGATGGCGAGCGCGGGGCCGCGCGTCAAGTCGTTGCCCAGCCGCGACGAACCATTGTGCATCGCAGCATAGACCTTGACATATTGTGCGCTGCACCATAAAATGGGTGCAACAAAGAGATAGGAAGAACGAGACGATGACCGATCAGAAGAAACTTGACGAAACCGCGAAGAAAGCGGTCGAGAATAACGAAAAAGCCGTTGCCGACGTGACCGCGAAGGTCGCCGAGACGCAGACGAAGGCGGTCGAAAAGACTGCTGCTGCTGCGAAGAAGACGGTGAAGAAATCCGCCAAGGCCACCACCGCTGCCAACCGCAAGGTCGCCAAGGCCGCCAAGAACAACATCGACGCCGCTGCCAAGGTCGCGCCGAACAAGAATAAGGGAAAGAAAATGACCAATTTTGACATGAACAGCTGGTTTGGTGGCTACGACATGCCGAACGCCGACAAGGTCGAGGAACTGATGGCGAACGCCGGCAAGCAGGGCGAAGAGCTGATGGCCAAGTCGCGCGCCGCGACCGAGGAACTGGCCGAGATGGCCAAGGCCAACGTCGAAGCCGTGATCGAAGCCACGCGCATTGCCGCCTCGGGTGCCAAGGATCTCGGCACCGAGATGATCGAGGACAGCCGCAGCCAGTTCGAGCGTGGCTCGGACAATCTGCGCCTCCTCGCCGAAGCCAAGACCCCGGCCGAGTTCATGAGCCTCCAGGCCGAACTCGCCAAGTCGAGCTTCGATCGCATGATTTCGGAATCGAGCAAGCTGACCGAACGCATGGTCAAGCTCGCCGGTGACGCGATGCAGCCGGTTTCGAACCGCGCCAGCGTCAACGCCGAAAAGGTCAAGAGCCTGATGGCGTAAGCCTCGGTAAAGACCGATCGAGAAGAAGGGCCGCCTTCCCATTGCGGGACGGCGGCCCTTTTCTTTTGGAAGCCGGTGTGGACGTATCGCCCTGTTGCGATGCGCGTGCGCCATCCCATATCAGGTGCCGTGATGCTTGAACTGACGAATCAGCCGATGATGGCGGGTCCTGCCGACGAGGACGACGATACCGATACCGGCGTCGCGGTCCGCACGCGCCCCAAGACCAAGAAGCCCAGCAACTACAAGGTGCTGATGCTCAACGACGATTATACGCCGATGGAATTCGTCGTTCTCGTCCTCCAGCGCTATTTCAATATGGGCATCGAGGATGCGACCCGCGTGATGCTGCAGGTCCACCAGCAGGGCGTCGCGATCTGCGGCGTCTTTCCCTACGAGGTGGCCGAGACCAAGGTCAGCCAGGTGATGGATTTCGCGCGCGAGAACCAGCACCCGTTACAGTGCACGCTCGAGAAGGCGTGAGCCTGCCCTTGCGCTGAGCGTCGGCGGCGCTAAGCCCTTTTCCCCATGGATACGATCTGGATCGAAGGCGGCAAGCGGCTCGAGGGGAAGATCCCCATTTCGGGCGCGAAGAATGCCGTGCTCACGCTCATCCCCTGCGCGCTGCTCACCGAAGAGAAGCTGACGCTGTCGAACCTGCCGCGTCTTGCGGACGTCGACAGTTTTTCGCACCTGATGAACGAGCTTGGCGTCGGCACCGCCTTTGCGGGCAAGAAGGGCGGACGCACCAACCGCGCGATCACGCTCGATGCCAGCCATATCGATTCGACCGTCGCGCCCTACGAGCTCGTCCGCAAGATGCGCGCCTCGATCCTCGTGCTGGGGCCGATGCTCGCGCGGATGGGCGAGAGCACCGTCTCGCTCCCCGGCGGCTGCGCGATCGGCGATCGGCCCATCGAACTGCATCTGCGCGCGCTGGAAGCGATGGGCGCCGATATCGAGCTGGCCGAGGGTTATGTGAAGGCGAGCGCACCGGGCGGGAAGCTGCCTGGGGGCGAATATACGTTTCCGGTTGTTTCAGTCGGCGCGACCGAAAATGCGGTGATGGCGGCGACGCTGGCGACGGGTCAGACCCAGCTGTTCAACGCCGCGCGCGAACCCGAAATCATCGACCTGTGCAATTGCCTCGTCGCGATGGGCGCCAAGATCGACGGGATCGGATCGGGACACCTCATCATCACGGGCGTCGAAGCGCTGCACGGGGCCGAGTACGAGGTCATGCCGGACCGGATCGAGGCGGGCAGCTACGCCTGTGCGGCGGGAATCACCGGCGGGTCGATCGAGCTGGTCGGCGCGCGTTCGGGCGACATGTTGGCGACCACCAATGCGCTGGCGGCGGCTGGGTTGCTCACCGAGTTCACCGACGAAGGCATCAAGGTCTCCGCCACCGACAAGCTGCGTCCGCTCGCCATCTCGACCGCACCCTATCCGGGCTTCGCGACCGACATGCAGGCGCAGTTCATGGCGATGATGACGCTCGCGGACGGCGACAGCTTCATGGAAGAGACGATCTTCGAGAACCGCTATATGCACGTTCCCGAACTCCGCCGCATGGGCGCCGAGATCGAGACGCGCGGGCGCAGCGCGATCGTGCGCGGCGTCGAGGGGCTGACGGGCGCCAAGGTGATGGCGACCGACCTGCGCGCCTCGATGAGCCTCGTGATCGCGGGGCTGGCGGCGAAGGGCGAGACCGAAGTCCTTCGCGTCTACCACCTCGACCGCGGCTACGAGCGGCTGGAAGAAAAGCTGGCGGCGGTCGGCGCGACGATCGAGCGGCGCTCGGAGTAGCGGGTGACGACCGACTTCGAGCGGTTGGGTTACCTTCATCTAGCAGGCGCTATGTCCTGCGATGAGCTTTCATTCGGCAAGAATTTGTTCGAGCGCTTGGCCGGGCGCCCCGGCCTCCGACTGCACAATCGAAAGGAGGCCGGACCGCTATTGGCCGAGCAGTCCAGCCTTGTCCGCGCCGCGAGCCGACTTTTGCAGGGCACAGCGCGGCCAGTTCGTATTACGCTCTTCGATAAAGAGTTGCAGACCAATTGGGGCGTCGGATGGCATCAGGACCGCACGGTGGCGTTGGCAAAGCGGACCGATGCTATCGGATTTGGGCCTTGGACAGTTAAGGACGGGATTCCGCATGCCGAGCCGCCCGTCGCCTTGCTGCAGGAAATGATCACCCTGAGGGCGCATCTCGATCCAGTCGATCGCGACAATGGCGCGTTGGAAGTTCTTCCCGGATCACATCGTGAAGGCCGCATCTTAAAAAGCAAGTTGGAGGCGCGGGCGAACCAAGCGGACGACGTGTACCGATGCTTTGCGGCCGCTGGCGACCTGTGGGCTTATCGGACCTTGATCGTCCATCGATCCGCTCCTTCCGTTACTCATCGACGCCGCCGCGTTTTGCAGATTGATTTCGCGATAGGTCATCCCGGCGAAGGCCTCGAGTGGGCGGTAAATTAAATCCCAAGCTTCCCCAGCGCATGCAGGCTCGCACCGACGAGCCCGCCCACCAGCGTTCCGTTGATGCGGATATATTGAAGATCGCGCCCGACCGCGCCCTCGAGCCGGTCGGTAACCGTGGACGTGTCCCACGAGCGGATCGTGTCGCTGACGAGGGTGACGATGCTGTCGCCGTAGCTCGCCGCCATGCCGACGACGGTTCGGCGGGTGAAGCGGTTGATCGCGGTTTTGAGGCGCTCGTCTTCCTGAAGGCTGGTCCCCATCGACTGGAGCACGTCGCCCAATTGCCCCGCCATGGCGGTATCGGGGGCATGGGCGGTGTCGACGATGCCCTTGCGGAAGCGTTGCCACAGATCGTCGAGCCAGAGCGTGAAGCTGTTGTTCTCGAGCGCGCGGATTTTCCACGCCTCGACCTTGGTCTGCAGCGCGGGGTCGGTCTGGAGGTCGTTGGCGAAGTCGGCGAGGCGATGCTCGATCTGGATGCGGACAGGGTGCGCGGGATCACCCTCCATGTCGCGGAAAAGCTTCCGTAGCCCTTCCACGATCTGGTCGGCGATCTTTTCATCGACCGTCGCCATGCGCAGCAGCCAGCTGGTGCGCTTATGCACCATGTCGCGGATCATATGCTCATTGTCGTCGAGCGCGTCGGCGAGATAGGCAACGGCCTTGTCGATGACGGGCAGGTGGCGGTCCTCGTTGATGGCGACCGCGAGTGCGCGGCCGAGGACGGGCGCGACCTGCATCCGCTTGAGACGCGTGGCGAGCGCCTGCTTGGCGATCCCGCCCAGGCGTTCGTCGTCGAGGCTTTCGAAGGCATCGGCGATGAGACGGCTGGCGCCCGCGCGCATCCGGCTTTCCGCGCCCGAGGGGCGAGCGAGGAAGCGACCCAGCGCTCCCGCCACGTCGGTCCGGCGCATCCGGCGCGCGATGACGGGGGGCGTGAGGAAATTCTCCTTGAGGAAGCGCGACAGGGCGTTCCCGATCCGCTCCTTGTTGCGCGGAATGATGGCAGTGTGCGGGATGGGGAGGCCGAGCGGATGGCGGAAGAGCGCGGTCACCGCGAACCAGTCGGCGAGTGCGCCGACCATCGCGGCCTCGGCGAAGGCTTCGACCCATTCGAGCCAGGGATACGCGGGCTCGAGCTGGCGCGAACCGAAGTAGAGGACCGCCATCAGGAGCAGAAGTCCCGTGGCGAGCCGCTTCATGCCCCCGGCGCCTGGCTGGTCGGGCGAAAATCGCGAGAGGGAGGCGGGGCCGGTCATCGTCCCCGCCTAACGCATCAGGGTTGCGAAAGTCACTCCGCGGGCAAGGCGCGCGTCGGCTCGCCCTGCGTGATGCGATGCGGATCCTGCTCATTCTCGTTGACGAGGCCTCCGAGACGTCCGGCCAGCTTCTTCTCGACGTCGAGCGCGAGGCTGAAGAAGGCAGGAACCAGAAGCAGCGTCAGCGCGGTCGAGAAGATGAGACCGCCGATCACCGCCGCGCCCATCGGCGCGCGCCAGCTGGAATCGCCGTGCAGCGACAGAGCGATCGGGATCATCCCCGCCACCATCGCGACCGTGGTCATGACGATCGGCTGGGCGCGCTTGTGTCCCGCTTCCACGATAGCTTCGTCCTTGGTCATTCCCTGGTCCATCATATCGAGCGCGAAATCGACCAGCAGGATCGAGTTCTTGGCGACGATGCCGAAGAGGAGCAGCACGCCGATGAAGACGGGGAGCGACAGCACGAGGCCCGACAGGAGCAGCGCGATCGCGGCGCCCAATGGCGCGAGCAGCAGCGACCCCATGTTGACGAGCGGCGCGAGGAACCGGCGGTAGAGCAGCACCAGCACCGCGAACATGAGCAGGACGCCAGAGCCCAGCGCGACGAAGAAGTTATTGAGAAGCTCGCCCTGCCACTTCTCCTCTCCTCGCTCGACCTTCTGCACGCCGCGCGGAAGGTTCTGCATCGTCGGCAGTTCGTCGATGATCTTGCGGGCCACGCCCTGCTCGACGCCTTGCGCAAGGTCGGTGCCGACCGCCAGCGTGCGCTGCTGGTCGTAGCGACGGATCGACGTCGGACCCGCGCCGAAGCCGATCTCGGCGACCGCGCGAAGCGGAACCGAGCCGCCATTCGCGGTGGGAACGGGAAGGTTCAACAGCGTGTCGAAATTCTCGCGCTCGGCTTCGGACAGCGCGACGCGGATCGGCACCTGCCGGTCGGACAGGCTGAAGCGCGCGCTGTTCTGGTCGATCTCGCCCTGCGTGGCGATGCGGATCGTCTGGCTCAGCGAGGTCGTGGTGACGCCGAGATCGGCCGCAAGGTCGAAGCGGGGGATGATGTTGATCTCGGGACGGATGTCGTCGCCCGTCACGCGCGCGCCAACCAGTTCGGGGCGCCCGGACATTTCCTCGACCAGCTTGTAGGCCGTCTCCTCGAGCAGCTGCGGATCGCTCGAGCCGAGGTTGACCGTAATGGCCTGCCCGCCACCGCCGCCCTGGCCCTGCGACTGGAAGTTGACGCGGGCATCGGGGACGGCGGCAAGTTCGGGGGCGAGTTCGCGCTCATATTCGGGCGAGGGCCGCGGACGATCCTCGTTCCAGATGACGTTGACGTAGCCGCTGCCGGCGAAGATGCGCTGGAAGACCGTCTCGACCTGCGGATGCTGCTGGACGATGGTGGCGACATCCTCGACGACGTCGGCGGTCGCTTCGATGGTCGCCCCCGGAGGCAGGCTGATCGAGACCGAGGACGTGTCGCGGTTCTCTTCGGGACTGAAGCGGAAGGTCTGGAAAAGCATCCCGAACAGGACACCGGTCAGCGCGAGGATCGCGATGCCCGCGACGACTGCGGAGAGGCGGTGGTCGTGCAGGCGCGCCCAGATCCGCTTGAGGCGATAGCGCGCGCGCTGTCCCCAGCCGCTGTGCCCGTTCATCGCGCCGAAAAGGCTTCCGATGAGGATGGTGACGAGGCTCACGAGAACCGCGGCGACGAGGAAATAGAGCCCGAACATCAGGAGGAATTCGAAGATGCTCGAAAGACCTTCGAAGGCCTTGGGCGGTATCATTTCGCCGTCCGGGCCCGGACGGCCGGACAGATAGGGCATGAGCGCGCCCGCAAAGGCGAGGATCGCCGCAATGATCAGCGGCACGCGCTTGTACGACGTGCGGCCGTCCGGTGCCTCGAGGCGCGCAAGCCGCGCCTTGGAGTTGCGGCTCGAAATCGTCCAGCGCAGCACGTTGAGATACTTGCGCATGAAATAGCCGTCGGCGGTTTGTTCATGCCCTTCGTCGCGCAGGAAATAGGCAGCCATCAGCGGCGTGATCATGCGCGCGACGAACAGCGAGACGAGCACGGCGAGAACGACCGTGAAGCCGAAATTCTGGAAAAACTGTCCCGAAATGCCCGGCATCAGCGCGACGGGCAGGAAGACCGCGATGATCGTGGTCGTGGTGGCGAGCACGGCCAACGCGATCTCGTCGGCGGCGTCGATACTGGCCTGATACGGGGTCTTCCCCATGCGCATGTGGCGCACGATATTCTCGATCTCCACGATCGCATCGTCGACCAGCACCCCCGCCACCAGCGCGAGCGCCAGCAGGCTGAGGAAATTGAGGTTGATCCCCATCAGGTCCATGAAGAAGAAGGCCGGGATCGCCGACAGCGGGATCGCGACGGCAGCGATGATGGTGGCGCGAAAATCGCGCAGGAACAGGAAGACGACGAGCACGGCGAGCACCGCGCCCTCGATGAGCGCCTGCATCGAGCTTTCGTACTGCGTCCGGGTGTAATCGACGCTGTTGGAAATCTCGATGAAATCGATCCGCGGATCGTCCTGCTCGATCTGGTTGAGCACTTCCCACGCCGCATCATAGGCGGTGATGTCGGACTGGCCCTTGGCCCGGCTGAAGTTGAAGACGACGACTTCGGCGCCGTTCATCCGCGCGAAGCTGGTCTGTTCGCTGGCGGCATCGCGCACGTCGGCGATGTCGCGAAGGCGCACCGTGCCCTGCCGGGTCGAGAGCACGGTCTCGGCGAGTTCGGCGGCAGTATCGGCATTGCCGAGCACGCGAACCGACTGGCTCGAGCCCGCAAGTTCGGTCTGCCCGCCCGCCGCGTTGATGTTGAGCTGGCGCAGCTGGTTGTTGACGTCGGCAGCGGTGAGGCCGCGCGCTTGGATGGCTTCGGGCCGCAACGTCACCTTGATCTCGCGGTCGACACCGCCGAAACGGCTGACCTCGGCAATGCCCTCGGCGCCGAGCAGGCGACGCGAGACCTCGTTATCGATGAACCAGGACAGTTCCTCGAGGGTCATGTCGGTGGTGCGCGCCGCGATGAAGCTCAGCGAATCGTTGGAAATATCGACGCGACCGACACGCGGCTCGAGAATGCCGGCGGGCAGATCGCCGCGGATCTGCGAGATGGCGTTGCGCACGTCGTTGACCGCGCGATCGGTATCGGTGCCGATCTCGAACTGGACGAACGTGTTCGAACTGCCCTGGTTGATGGTGGTTTCCATCTCGTCGACGCCTTCGATCGAGCGGATCGCCGCCTCGACGCGCTGGGCGACCTGGTTCTCGAGCTCCTCGGGCGCCGCGCCGGGCTGGACGACCGTCACGGTGGCGGCGGGAAAATCGATGTCGGGGTTGTTGGTGATCTCCATCCGGCTGAACGACACGATGCCTGCGAGGAGCAGGATCGCGAACAGCACGATGGGTGGCACCGGGTTGCGCACGCTCCATGCGGAAATGTTGCGAAAGTTCACTATTGCGCTCCGTTCGCGGCGGGTCGTGCGGCGGCGCGCACCGGTGAGACTTCGCGGCCGACCGTGACGAAGCTGCCCGCGCGGCTGATGATCCGCTCGTTGCCCGAGAGGCCCGAGGCGATGGTCACGCCGCGGTCGTCGACCGCGCCGATGACCACGTCGAGCCGCTCGACCTTGTTCTCGTCGTTGACGATCATCACGTAGTTGCCGCGCGCATCGGCGAGGACGGCGGACTGGGGAAGCAGCGGAGCGGTGGTGGCGCCCGCGCCGATCCGCGCCTCGGCGAACCCGCCGGGCCGGATCACGGGATCGTAGGGAATGGCGATGCGCACTTCACCCTGGCGGCTCTGCGGGTCGATGGTCGGCTCCACCTGCCAGACACGGCCCTGGAACTCGCTTTCGGTACCCGTCGGCTTCACGATGGCGTTCATGCCCACATTGATGCTGGCGAGATCCTGCTGCGAGACCTCGGCGCGCATCTCCATCTCGCCGCCGCGCGCCATGCGGAAGACGGGCGTGCCGCCCCCGACGACCTGTCCCACTTCGATGTTTCGCTCGAGAATGAGCCCCGAATTGGGGGCGCGAATGTCGAGCTGCCCGATCGAGGCCTGCGTCTGCCGAAGTTGGGCGCGGGCGACTTCGACCCGCGCGACAGCGGCATCGTAGGTCGCCTGGCGCTGGTCGATGTCGGCCTGGCTCACGAACCCGCGTTCGACGAGCTGGCGGGCGCGTTCGAGATTGTTGCGCGCGAGCTCGGCATCCGCCTGCGCGGCGGCGATCGAGGCGCGCTGCTGTGCGGCCTGCTGCGTCTGCACGTCGCGCTCGATCGAGGCGAGAAGCTGGCCTTGGCGCACGAAATCGCCCTGCTCGACAAGCACTCGGGTCACGCGGCCGCCCTGGCCCGAAACGCCGATCGACTGGTCGCGCCGCGCACCCATCGTGCCCGAGGCCACGATCGTCTGTCCGACCTCGCTCTGGCCCGGCACGATGACGGTCACGGTCGGTGCGCGGCCATCACTCTGCGCGCCGGCGGCGGCAGGGCCGCTGGCGCCCTCTTCCTCGCCGCGCATCAATGTGAAGGCGAACACGAGTGCTGCGACGACGATGATGATCCCGGCGATCAGCGCGATACGCCGCCGCTTGCGCGTCTTTGCGGCTTCGTCGGTCAGCATGGGCCATTCCATCGTGGTCTCGCGGGTCATCGTATCCATTTCATGTCCGTCTTGTTCGGAGAATTCCGCCATCTTCGCTGGAGGCGTATCACATCAGTAGCACAGTTGCACCGCCTAAAAAGACGATTCCGCAAGCCATCGCAGCAACCTTTCGACGAATGGCAGAAGCCATTGCCTCTGTCATGCATTGTGGTCATTCTAGGCAAACCGATTTCACAGCGGGAGGCGATGCGCGTCTTGCCCGCCGAATTACGAGAAATGACAGGGAGACCGAGATGCTTGCAGATTATGGAGTGATTGCCTGGATCGTCATCGGCCTGATCGCCGGTGCGATCGCGAAGCTTATCATGCCGGGTAAGGACCCGGGCGGATGCATCGTGACCATCCTGCTCGGAATCGCAGGGGCATTGCTGGCGGGCTTCCTCGGTCAGATGGTCGGGTGGTACGAAGCGGGCGAGGGTGCGGGCTTCATCGCTGCCATCGTCGGCGCGCTGATCCTTCTGGTCTTGTATCGACTGGTGATGAAACGCCGCTAGTCCTCACCATATTCAGCACCAGGAAAGGCCGGTCGTGCGTCTCTGCACAAACCGGCCTTTCTTCATTTCGGGAGACTTTACGAATGCGTCATCTGAAAACCGCACTTGCCTTGTGCGCCGTCGCTCCGCTGTCGCTTGCGGCGGCTCCGGCGGCTGCGCAGAACATGGCGACCGCGCCCACCTATCTCGACATCGCCGCGACCGGCACCGTCGACGCCGTGCCCGACCTCGCGATCATCAACACCGGCGTCGAGACGCGCGGTGCGACCGCCGATGCGGCCCTCAGCGAGGCCAGCGCGCGCGTCGAGGCGATCCTCGCGGCCCTCGATCGGGCAGGCGTGGCCGAGCGCGATATCCAGACCAGCCGCATCAACCTCTATCCCCAGTTCGACTATCAGAACGATCGCGAACCGAGACTGACGGGGTATCGTGCAGGCAATAGCGTCACCGTGCGGTTTCGCGACATCGAGCAGGCGGGCGAAATCGTCGATGCGCTCGTCAAGGCCGGTGCTAACCAGATCAACGGGCCGTCGCTAACCTTTGCGGATGCCAAGCCCCTGCAGGATCGCGCGCGGCTCAATGCACTGACCGTCGGGCGGCAACGTGCCGAGGCATATGCCAATGCGCTGGGGATGCGCGTCGTGCGGCTCGCGCACGTGTCCGAGGGGGGCGGGAACATGCCGCCGCCGCCGGAAACGATGGCCATGTCCGACCAGATCGTCGCGACTGGCTCGCGCTCGGTACCCATTCGTCCGGGCGAGCAGGAAATCGCCATGACGCTCTCGATGCGCTTCGAACTGCGCTAGATTGGGCAGGGCATAAAAAAGGCCGGGCCGCTCCTGCGAGCGACCCGGCCAATTTTTTGCAATCGATCCGTGCTTAGCGAACGCGGCCGCGACGCACGAGATTGACGATGGCGAGCAGCACGATCGCGCCGAGAAGCGAGACCAGCAGGCTGCCGATCGAATAGTCGCCACCGGTGATGGTGCCGGCGCCGAGCAGCGGCGAGAGCAGCAGGCCGCCCAGGAACGCGCCGATGATCCCGACGATGATGTTGAGCAGGATACCCTGCTGGGCGTCGGTGCGCATTACCATGCTGGCAAGCCAGCCTAGGATGCCGCCGACGATGATCAAAAGAATGAAGCCCATGATGTTCTCCCTGTCTTAATTCCTGCCGTCTAACGCGGCAGTCTGGGAGATCAAAACAGCTTGGGGGTCGATTGTTCCGGTCGCGACACCAATAAAATGATGACACGACCGCAAAAAAAGCGGCCCCGTCCGGGAGAAGACGGGGCCGCGCGAAGTGTAGGCCGGGTGGATGTCCTGGGAAGGGACCTTTTGGGAAGGGACCCGAGCTACTTCGTTTAAAGACCTAGAGCCGCTGCTGGCGTTCGTACTGGTCGCGGTAATGCTTAAGGCGCGTGACCCTGAGGCCGGGCATCCCCGAGCGATCGACCGCACGCTGCCAGCTGGTGAATTCCTCGAGGCTGAGATCGTAGCGTTCGCAGGCCTCGTCGACGCTGAGGAGCCCGCCGTTGACCGCCGCGACGACTTCCGCTTTCCGGCGCACGACCCAGCGCGTGGTGCTGGCCGGGGGCAGCGAGTCGAGCGTCAGAGGTTCACCCAAGGGGCCGATCACCTGCGCGGGCTTGATGTTTTGATTTTCGAGCATTCGCATCCTCAACTGATCTTCAATCTCGTTACGGCCCCACGTTTAACTTCGGGCTTTGAACAAATCCTCTCGGGCGTAGGTTAATGCCGCCTTCATTCTTTCCCTGCGCAAAACTCGCGCGAGATGGACGCGAACGCCCCGTCCAGTTCCTCGTCGATCTCCTCTCCCGAGAGGAATCGAATGAGGAGGTCCGTCCGCGGCCTGTCGCTGTAGGCATCCGCGACGCCTGCAGGGTTCAGGATCAGCTTGAGCTGTTCCGCTTTTTCGAAATCGGGGTCGTGCTTTGCCAAACCTCGCGGTCCTCATTTTTCGGTCATGGTTCGCAAGGCCTATGCGAACAGGGTGAATTTCCGGTAAAGACGCCGACGAAATGTCTCTCCCCTTCGATCTTCCCTGCGCCGCGCAGGACGCGCGGATCGTCGTCGCCATGTCCGGCGGCGTCGACTCGAGCGTTGTCGCCCATCTCGCGCACGAGACCGGCGCCGAAGTCATCGGCGTGACGCTTCAGCTCTACGACCATGGCGAGGCGGTGGCGCGCTCGGGAAGTTGCTGTGCGGGGCAGGACATCTACGACGCCAAGACCGTCTGCGACACGCTTGGCATCGCCCATTACGTCCTCGATTACGAATCGCGATTCCGCGAGGGGGTGATCGACCAGTTCGCGGACCAATATGCGTTGGGGCGTACGCCCATTCCCTGTTCGCAGTGCAACCAGGGCGTCAAGTTCGTCGATCTTCTCGCATTCGCGAAGGAACTGGGCGCGACATGCCTCGCGACGGGCCACTACGTGCGCCGCGTGGTGGGCGCGGACGGAAAGCCGCAGCTCTGGAAAGGCCGCGATCCGCGCCGTGACCAGAGCTATTTTCTCTACGGCACCACGCTCGAGCAACTCGACTTCCTGCGCTTCCCGCTAGGCGACCTTCCCAAGCCGCAAGTGCGCGCGCTCGCGCAGAAGGCGGGGCTGGAGGTTGCCGACAAGCCCGACAGCCAGGACATCTGCTTCGTGCCCGACGGCGATTATGCGAGCCTCGTGAAAAAGCTGCGCCCCGAGACGGCGGCGCCCGGAGCGATCGTCGATCTTGAAGGCAATCGGCTCGGCGAGCATCCGGGCGTGGTCCATTATACGATCGGTCAGCGGCGCGGTCTTGAAATCGGCGGCCAGCCCGAACCGCTCTACGTCGTGCGCATCGACCCCGACGCGCGCGAGGTGGTGGTGGGCCCCAAGGAGGCCCTGGCCGTAACCTCGGCAAGGATCGAGGACGTCAACTGGATCGGCGAGGAGCAGACGCGCGTGGAGGCCAAGGTGCGCAGCCTAGCGCCGCCCGTACCGGCGATCCGCACGGATGGTGGCGTAACGTTCGAGGCGCCGCAATTCGGCGTGGCACCCGGCCAGTCGGCGGTGTTCTACGAGGGCGAACGCTTGCTGGGCGGCGGGACGATTTCGGCTACGCAAGCTGCCGAAGCGGTCGCCGCGGCCTAGAGTCGGAACGCGCCCTCAATCACCGTAACGCAGCGCCCCGTCAGGCAGACGCGGTGGTCCGCAACCTCGCATGCGAGTTGCCCGCCCCGCGCGCTCGCCTGCAGCGCGGTGAAATGCGTCGTTCCCAGCTGCTCGGCCCACCAGGGAGCAATCGCGGCATGGGCGGAGCCGGTGACGGGATCCTCGTCGATGCCGAAGGCAACCGCGAAGACGCGGCTCGCAATGTCGGCCGTCTCGCCGGGGGCCGTCACCACGACCATTTCCTCGTAAGGCGCCAGGGCGGCGAAGTCGGGTGCGCACGCGCGCACCGCCGCCTCGTCGTCGAGCAGCACGAAAAGCGTATCCTCTGCGCCTTTGGCGCGCAGGACTGCGCGGGGCAGGACGCGCAAGGCCTCGATAATTCCATCGTCCTCGACAGTCTCCATGCCCGTCGCCGCCGGAAGATCGAGCCGCAGCCCATCCGGGGATCGCTCGACGGCAAGCAGCCCGGCACGGCTGGCGAACGTCACTCGGTCCGCATCGCCGATGAGCGCGTGTCCGCTGGCGATGGTGGCGTGGCCGCACATGTCGACCTCGCAGCCGGGGGTGAACCAGCGAAGGTCCCAATCCGCCTCTCCGCCCGAACGCTTGAGGAAGGCCGTTTCCGAGAGATTGTTCTCGATCGCGATCGCCTGCAGCATTCGGTCGGGCAGCCAGTCTTCAAGGACCATCACCGCAGCCGGATTGCCCGTCAGCGGCTTGCCGTCGACGACGAAGGCGTCGACCTGCGTGAAGGGGAGGATCATTCGGGGGTCGTGTCCTGTCCGGGTTCTTCCAACCCCTTGGGGTCGGGGTGGATGAGGAGGTCGACGCCCGGGAACTCGGCGTGGATGCGCGCCTCGATCTCGTCCATGACGTCGTGCGCCTGCGACACCGTCATCGAGGGGTCGAGCCAGATGTGGAACTGGGCGAAGTCCACTCCGCCCGAGGTGCGCGTGCGCAGTTCGTGAATGCCGTGCATCTCTGGATGCTTGTTGATCATCGCCACGAAACGGTCGCGCTTCTCCTCGTCCCATTCGCGGTCCATCAGCTGGTCGATGGCGGCGCTGGCACCGCGCCAGGCGCCCCACAACAGCCATGCCGCGATGGCGACACCGAACAGGGGGTCGGCAAGCGGGAAATTCCCGATCTGGTCGAGCAGCAACGCGGCTATCACCGCAATGTTGAGGAGCAGATCCGACTGGTAGTGGACATGATCGGTCTGGATCGCGACCGACCCGGTCTTGCGGATCACGTAGCGCTGGTAGGCGAGCAATCCGAGCGTCACCGCGATGGCGACCGCGCTGACGCCGACGCCCAGTTCGAGCTCCTGCGTCCGTTCGCCCGATCCGAAGCGATCGATCGCCCGCCAGGCGATCCCGATCGCGCTCACCGAAATGAGAATCACCTGGAAGAGCGCTGCGATTCCCTCGGCCTTGCCATGCCCGAAGCGATGTTCCTCGTCGGCGGGCATGGCAGCGTAGCGCACCCCGAAAAAGGTCACGAGACTGGCGATGAGGTCGAGCGCGGTATCGGCGAGGCTGCCGAGCATCGCGACGCTGTCGGTCGACCAGCTCGCCCACAGCTTGAGCGCCACAAGAAAGAGCGCGACCGACACCGAGAACAACGCCGCACGGCTCGTCAGGCTGGCGCGTTCCCCATGATGGTCGTGCGCATGTTCGTGTCCGTGAAATCCGCTCATGGGTAGAGAAGTCCTTCCTGCCACGCGTCACCATCACGGACGAAGAGGCGGCGATGATGCATCCGGGTCTGCGTGCCTTCCCAGAATTCGATGCGTTCGGGCACGATGCGATAGCCGCCCCAATGATCAGGTCGCGGAAGGTCGCCAGTCGGATAGCGTTGTTCGAGCGTGGCGACGCGCTTCAGAAATGTCTCGCGATCCGGCAGCGGGCGGCTCTGGTCGGAAGCCGCGGCGGCGAGCTGCTTGTCGCGTTCCCGGCTATGGAAGTAGGCGTCGTTCGCCGACGCCGGCAATTCCTCGATCCGCCCCTCGATCCGGACCTGCTTGTAGGTCGATTTCCAGTGGAAGGTCGCGGCGGCATGGGGGTTGGCGCTGAGATCCTCGCCCTTGCGGCTGTGCTTGTTCGTGTAGAAGTCGAAGCCGTCCGGGCCATGCGCTTTCATCAGCACGATGCGGACCGACGGTAGCCCGTCCGGCGACGCGGTGCCGAGCGCCATTGCGTTGGGATCTGACGGTTCGTTCGCCTTCGCCTCGGCGAACCATTCGTCGAAGAGGGGGAACGGATCCATGCCCCTCGCGTAGGGGGCAGATGGAGGTGACGCAAGGCTGGCATTTCGGGCCGGATTGCGCTTAGAGCTGTCTTATGGACCTATATCAGCAACTGGGCTTGAAGCGCGGCGCGTCCGAAGCCGAGATCAAGAAGGCGTATCGCAGCCTCGCCAAGCAACTCCACCCCGATCGCAATACGGACAATCCCAAGGCCGCCGAACGGTTCGGCAAGGTGACGCAGGCCTATGACATCCTCTCGGACAAGGACAAGCGCGCCCAGTACGACCGTGGCGAGATCGACGAAGAGGGAAATCAGAAGTCTCCCTTCGGCGGGTTCGGTGGCGGTGGCGGCGGCAGCCCCTTCGGTGGGCCCGGCGGACGCGCGCAGGGTTTTCCCGGTGGTGGGCAGCAGGGCTTCGAGGAAGCCGATCTGTCCGACCTGTTTGAAGGTCTCTTCCGCGGCCAGCAGCAACAGCAACAGCAGCAACAGCGTCGCAGCCCGTTCGGGCGCCGCGCCGAGCCGCCGCGCAAGGGCGAAGACACCAACTACCGGCTGACGGTCCCCTTCATCGACGCTGCCACGCTCGAGCCGCAACGGGTCAAGCTGTCGGACGGCAAGATCCTCGACATGAAATTGCCCGCAGGCGTCGAGGACGGGACGAAGGTGCGGCTCGCGGGGCGGGGCGACCCCGGTCCGGCGGGCGCCGGCGATGCGATCGTGACGGTGAAGATCCAGGCGCACAAGCATTTCCGCCGCGACGGCAACGACATCCGCCTCGACTTGCCGATCAGCCTCAAGGAGGCCGTGGAAGGGGCGAAGGTCAAGGTCCCGACCGTCGATGGCACGGTCACGATGACGGTTCCCGCCGGCACCAGTGGCGGCACCGTCATGCGCCTCAAAGGCAAGGGATTTTCCAAACGCACCGGCGGTCGCGGCGATCAGCTGGTCACGCTCGAGATCGCGATTCCCAAGGACGATGCGGCCCTCAAGGCCTTCGTGAAGAACTGGTCGCACCCGGGCGACGTGCGCGCGGGGCTTTCAGGCTGAGCCAGCGCTCGCCCCAGTCGCCCGAAGCGCGTCGGCGTCGCCTTGCCGCGCTCAAGGCCAAGTTCGGGCCTGACGCCATCCGGCGGTTCCGCGAAAGCGATCGACCTTGGGACGTCACCAAGCGCGTCGCGATCGGGGTCTATTCGGACGGCTTCATCCATGCCGGCAACCTCGCCTACATCTCGATGCTCGCGATCTTTCCCTTCATCATCCTCGCCACCGCGATCGCGGTACTGCTCGGCGAGGGCGGGGCGAGCGAGAGCGCAATCCTGACGATCCTGTCGCGTCTCCCGCCCAATGTCGCCGAAGCGCTCGCCGACCCCTTGTTCGAAGTGGCCGAGCGGCGCCCGGGCCCCCTTCTGTGGCTGGGCGCGCTGGTGGGTCTGTGGACGACGGGCAGCTATATCGAGACGATCCGCGACGTGCTGCGCCGCGCCTATGGCGTGCGCATGGTCGCGCCCTTCTGGGAGTATCGGCTGGCCTCGATCGGCCTGATCGTGGGCTCGGTGCTTCTCTTGATGATCGCTTTCGCGACCAGCCTCACGCTGTCGAGCATCCAGGCCCTCATCACCGCCTGGCTGCCGATCAGCCAGGAAGGCGCCGGGCTGGTGGCGGTGTTGCGGATCATCCCTGCGATCACGCTCTACGTTACGGTCTACACCCTCATCTGGGCGCTGACGCCGACACGCTATCGCGGCAAGCATTGCAAGGTGTGGCCGGGAGCGCTCGCGATTACCCTGTGGTGGCTGGTGACCGTCGCGATCCTCCCGCAGGCTGTCGGGCTTTTCGGCGGCTACGGTCGCACCTATGGCAGCCTTGCAGGAGCGATGGTGGCGCTCATCTTCTTCTACATCGTCGGGCTGGGAGTGGTGATGGGAGCGGAGTTGAACGCGGCGCTGGCATCCTCGGGCGACAAGGCGCTAAAGGGCGAGCATTACGAAGGGCCGCACGCGCACGAACTCGAAGTCGAGGAGCCGGGCGAGGACGAAGCGCCCAAGAAAAGGGAAGATGGTTAGATGAGCGGAATCATGAAGGGCAAACGCGGGCTCGTCATGGGATTGGCGAACAACAAGTCGCTGGCCTGGGGCATCGCGAAGAAGCTCGCCGACGAAGGTGCCGAGCTGGCATTCAGCTATCAGGGTGAGGCACTCGAAAAGCGCGTCCGGCCGCTGGCGGACGAACTCGGCAGCGATTTCCTCATCGAATGCGACGTCGCCGACATGGACAATCTCGACGCGGCCTTCGCGACCCTCAAGGAGCGCTGGGACAACCTCGACTTCGTCGTCCATGCCATCGGCTTTTCCGACAAGAACGAGCTGCGCGGCAAATATGTCGACACCAGCCTCGATAATTTCCTGATGACGATGAACATCTCCGCCTACAGCCTCGTCGCGGTGGCAAGACGTGCGCGCGAGATGATGAGCGAAGGCGGCTCGATCCTGACGCTGACCTATTACGGCGCGGAAAAGGTCATTCCGCACTACAACGTCATGGGCGTCGCCAAGGCCGCGCTCGAGACGAGCACCCAGTACCTCGCCGCCGATCTCGGTCCCGAGGGCATCCGCGTCAACGCGATCAGTGCCGGCCCGATCAAGACCCTCGCGGCGAGCGGGATCGGCGACTTCCGCTACATCCTGAAATGGAACGAATATAATTCGCCGCTCCGCCGCAATGTCACGATCGAGGATGTCGGCGGCTCGGGTCTCTATCTGCTCAGCGATCTCGCCAGCGGCGTGACGGGCGAGGTGCTGCACGTCGATGCTGGCTATCATGTCGTCGGCATGAAGGCCGAGGACGCGCCTGACATCGCCACCGCCGGATGATCGCGCGGCGCCTCTCGATCACGGGCCACGTGCAGGGCGTCTTCTTCCGCAAGACCACGCAGGAAGAGGCACGGGCGCTGGGCGTATCGGGATGGGTGCGCAACTGCGAAGACGGCAGCGTGGAAGCGCACCTCGAAGGCGAGCACGGCGCCGTGCAGGCGCTGATCGAGCGGCTGCGCATCGGACCGCCAAATGCACGCGTCGACGCGATCGACGTCCTCGATGGGGAGCCGGAAGGCCATGACGGGTTCGCCGTCCGTCATTGAGCGCTGGCGCGGCTGGGCGCAGCGGCTCAAGACGGATGCGGTCATGCTCTGGCTGGCGGCACGCGATCCGGATGTGTCGTGGGGCGCAAAGGCGATCGCGGCGATGACGGCGGCCTATGCGCTCAGCCCGATCGACCTTATTCCCGATTTCATTCCCGTCCTCGGCCTGCTCGACGATCTCTTGATCGTGCCCGCGGGCGTGTGGCTGGCCATGCGGATGATCGACCCTCGAACGCGCGCGCGTCTCCGGAAAGAGGCGGTAAATCTCGCGCAGCGTCCGGTCAGCAGGACCGGCGCGGCGGTCGTCATCGCGCTCTGGGTCGTCGCGGCTGCGCTTCTCTGGCGGTGGGCCGCCTAGGCGCGTTTGCGACCGATCAGCGTACCCTTCTCGCCGCCCTTCCACAGATGGAAGTCCATGTCGGGAAATTCGCTGCGCCAGCGCCGCGCGACGAGCCGTTCGCCGGGGCGTGCGGCATCGTCGAGCAGGACGGTCGCGCCGGGCGCCAGGTGGCGGAAGAGCCGGGCCGCACCGCCGCGCGTCATGGGATTGATCGTCCAGGGCGGGCCATCGATGATCATGAGGTCGATGCCGTTCTCGAGCGGGCCGGTGTCGTAGAAGAGGCCGGGCCAGTCCTCGTCGATCGGTTGCAGGGGCGCGTGACGGATGTCGGCGTCGAGATCCTGGTCGGCGAGCCATTGACTGGTCGAGTCGACGAAATCGGCGTGCTGGTCGAAGCTGATGTGCGGCGGACACCCTGCTTGCTTGAGCGCCTTGGCGATGACGAGGCTGGACGCGCCGCATCCGAACTCGACGACGCGCTGGGACCTCTTCTCGGCGATGATATCGCAGATGAGATGCAGGAAGCCGGTATCCGCCTTCCACGAGCCAAGATTGGGAAGCGCGTCCTCGGATAGGTCGAGGCGTCGTAGCAGGCGGGCCTTCTCGCGCTTCGATCCGCCCCGCAGCGACTTGAGCAGGAAGGGCGCCTGGAAAGGCGCAAGCAGACCCACGAAGGCTTTGTCGCGCCAGCCGACATGGGCATCGGCGGCATGATCCTTGGGCAGGAAGCCCGTCGTCTCGCGGCTCGTCATTGACTGAAGGGGTCCGAGACGAGAATGGTGTCGTCGCGCTCGGGGCTGGTCGAAAGCAGGGTTACAGGGCAGCGCACCAGCTCCTCGATCCGGCGGACATATTTGATCGCCGCCGCCGGCATGTCGGCCCAGCTGCGCGCGCCCGCGCTGGTCTCGCTCCAGCCGGGCATTTCCTCGTAAATGGGTTCGATCCGCGACTGGAGGCCCGCATTGGCGGGAAGATAGTCATAGGTCTCGCCGTCGATCCGGTACCCCGTGCAGATCTTGACCGTGTCGAGGCCGTCGAGAACGTCGATCTTGGTCAATGCGATACCGTTGATGCCGGTGACCGCGACGCTCTTGCGCACCAGCACCGCGTCGAACCAGCCGCAGCGCCGCTGGCGGCTCGTCACCGTTCCGAACTCGTGTCCGCGCTCGCCCAGACGCTGGCCGATCTCGTCTTCCAGCTCGGTCGGGAAGGGGCCGCTGCCGACGCGCGTGGTATAGGCCTTGGTGATACCGAGCACCGTTCCTGCCGCACTGGGCCCCATGCCGCTGCCTGCGCCCACCGTTCCGGAAACGGTGTTGGACGAGGTGACGAAGGGATAGGTGCCGTGATCGACGTCGAGATGCGTACCCTGCGCGCCTTCGAACAGGATGCGCTTGCCCGCGCGCCGGGCCTCGTCGAGGTCGCGCCAGACGGGGCGCGCATAAGGGGCGACGAACCCGGCGATCTCGCGGAGGTCCGTCATCAGCGCGTTGCGGTCGATGGGGTCCTGCCCGAAGCCCGCGCGCAAATGGTCGTGGTGCGCGCAAAGGCGCTCGAAGATCGGGGCGATTTCGTCGAGGTTGGCAAGATCGCACACGCGAATGGCGCGGCGGCCGACCTTGTCCTCGTAGGCGGGGCCGATGCCGCGGCGCGTGGTCCCGATCTTGCCCTTTTCCAGCGCATCCTCGCGCAGGGCATCGAGATCGCGGTGAATGGGCAGGATGAGCGGCGTATTCTCGGCGATCCAGAGCGTCTCGGGCGTGATCGACACACCCTGCGCCTCGACCTTCTCGATTTCCTGCTTCAGCGCCCACGGATCGAGCACGACGCCGTTGCCGATGACGCTCGGCGTGCCGCGCACGATGCCCGAGGGCAGCAGCGACAATTTGTAGGTGGTGCCGCCCACCACGAGTGTATGGCCGGCGTTGTGGCCCCCCTGGAAACGAACGACGAGGTCGGCGCGTGCGGCCAGCCAGTCGACGATCTTGCCCTTGCCCTCGTCGCCCCACTGGGCGCCGATCACGGTGACGTTGGCCATGCGATCTCAGATTCCCGCTTTCAGTTCGTCCGCTCGCTAGGCGAAGCGTGGGGCGGCGTCCACCCTTTGCGGGAACGGGGCCTTTGCGGGAAAGGCGCCTTTGCGGGAACGGGGCCTTTGCGGGAACGGGGGAGGGGGCAGATGCGCTATCCCTCCTGAACACCGACATATTGGAGCGACAATGACCGACCAGCCAATGCTGACGCTGAACGACGACCGCCAGATCCCGCAACTGGGATTCGGCACCTACAAGATCGACGACCGCGACGCCGCCGATGCGGTGAAGACGGCCCTCGACGTCGGCTACAAGCTCGTCGACACCGCGGCCATCTACGGCAACGAGAAGGGCGTGGGCAAAGGGCTGGAAGGCCATGACGATATCTGGCTCACCACCAAGATCTGGAACGATGACCAGGGCTACGAGGAGGCGAAGAGGGCGTTCGGCCACAGCCTCAACCGATTGGGGCGCGAGGATGTCGACCTTGTGCTGATCCACTGGCCCTGCCCCGACAAGGGCAAGTTTCTCGACACGTGGAAGGCCTTCATGGAGCTGCGCGAAGACGGCCGCGCCAAGTCGATCGGCGTCTCGAACTTCCGCGCGGAGGACCTGCGCCGATTGATCGACGAGACGGGCTTCGCGCCCGCCGTGAACCAGATCGAGCTGCATCCGAGCTTCCAGCAGCGCGAGCTCGTGAAGCTGCACCGCGAACTCGGGATCGCCACGCAAAGCTGGTCGCCGCTCGGCCAGGCACAGGCGCTCGAAAAAGCCTGTATCAAGGCCATCGCGCGCGATCTCGACGTGTCGCCCGCCGCGGTCGTGATCCGCTGGCATCTCCAGAGCGGCCTGCTCACGATCCCCAAGGCTTCCAGCCGCAATCATATCGAAGCCAATTTCGAGGCGGTGCGGATCGAACTGACCGACGCGCAGATGGCCAACATCGACGCCATGGACGATCCCGGCGGGCGCATCGGGCCCGACCCGTCGGATTTTTGCTGATGCGCGGCGCAGGGTTCATCCTTCTTTGCGGGTGCGCCCTTGCCGCCTGCGGGACGGACACGGGCGGGCCGAGCGGAGCCGCCGCACCCGACGAGCCCCCATCGAGCTTCGCCGATACGCCGGGGGCGGTCACGCTACGAGCGGCATCGGTCGATAGCCGTGAGCTCGACTATCCGGCGCTGCGCGAGTGCGGGGTGGTGCAGGCCGGCAGCTGGACGGCACGGATCGAAGAGGCCCCCGGCGCCCGCGACAAGGCCGTGCGGATCGAGGGCGTCGCAGGCACCAATCCCAGCGTCGAGTTCGACTTCGTCCTCGATTCCGACATCATGGAGAGCAACCCCGTCCAGCGACGCGCGCGCATGATCGTCACCCATCCCGAGGGGGCCAATATCGACCGGCTCGACCGTTATGATCTCGAGGCCAGGCTGCCCTATTCGGGCGACCTCGGGATCCTGCGGCTCGAATGCGGCGGCGTGCTGATGGCGACGATCACCGATCCCGCCGAAGCGCAGGTCCGCTAGCCGAACCGAAGTCCCACGACTTTGCGCACGCCATCCAGTTGCCGGAGCGCGTCGAGCAGGCCGGGAGCAGGCGGGCTGTCGATCGCGATCAGCGCCAGGGCTTCGCCGCCGATGCTGCGTCGCCCGAGCGCGAAGGTCGCGATGTTGACCCCGGCATCGCCCAGCGTCGAGCCGAGCGACCCGATGAATCCCGGCGCATCCTCGTTGACGATGTAGAGCATCGGCCCCGCGAGTTCGGCCTCGATCGGCACGTCGAACATTTCCACCAGCCGGGGATTGTCGGCACCGAACAAGGTGCCCGCGACCGAGCATTTGCTCCCGTCCTTGAGCGTCGTCCGCACTCGAACGAGCGTATGATAGGCGCCTTCGTGATTGTGCCGCACCTCGCTGACATCGAGCCCGCGATCCTTGGCGAGCACCGGCGCATTGACCATGTTCACGGAGGAAGAATAGCTGCCCATCAGCCCTGCCAGCACCGCACCCGAAATCGGCGTGATGTTGAGCTCGGCCGCCGCGCCCTCGACCTCGACCGCGATCGCGGTCACGTCTTCGCCGAGCACCTGCCCGACCAGCTTCCCGAGGTTGGTCGCCAGTCCCATGTAGGGCTTCACGCGCGGCGCTTCCTCGGCGCTGATCGAGGGCGAATTGATGGCGTTGGTCACGCCGCCCAGAAGCAGGAAGTCGCTCATCTGCTCGGCGACCTGGATGGCCACGTTGACCTGCGCTTCGGTCGTCGATGCGCCGAGGTGCGGCGTGGACACGAAACCGGGCGTGCCGAAGAGCGGGCTTTCGTGCGCGGGTTCGGTCTCGAACACGTCGAGCGCCGCGCCTGCGACCTGCCCGCTGTCGAGCGCCTCCTTCAATGCCGCTTCGTCGATCAGGCCGCCGCGCGCGCAATTGACGATACGGACGCCCTTCTTGGTTTTCGCCAGCGCGTCGGCGGACAGGATTCCGCGCGTCTCGTCGGTCAGCGGGGTGTGCAGCGTGATGAAGTCGGCGCGGCGCAGCAGGTCGTCGAGCGACACTTTCTCGACGCCCATGTCGAGCGCCCGTTCATCGGTCAGGAAGGGGTCGTAGGCGATGACCTTCATGCGCAGCCCGAGCGCCCTCGAGGCGACGATCGAGCCGATATTGCCCGCGCCGATCAGCCCCAGCGTCTTGCCGGTCAGTTCCACGCCCATGAAGCGCGACTTTTCCCACTTGCCGGCCTGCGTCGAGGCGTCGGCGGCAGGCAGGTCGCGAGCCAGCGCGAACATCAGCGCGATCGCATGCTCGGCGGTGGTGATGGAGTTGCCGAACGGCGTGTTCATCACCACGATCCCTAGGCCGGTGGCGGCGGCAATGTCGATATTGTCGACCCCGATGCCTGCCCGGCCGATGACCTTGAGCTTGTCGGCTGCTTCGAGGATCTCGGCATTGGGCTTGGTGGCCGAGCGGACGGCCAGCCCGTCATACTCGCCGATGATGGCCTTGAGTTCGTCGGGCGAGAGACCCGTCTTCTCGTCCACCGTAATGCCGCGCTCGCGGAAAATCTCGGCGGCGCGCGGGTCCATCTTGTCGGCGATCAACACTTTTACGGTCATTGCGTCTGCTCCCATGCCCAGTCGAGCCAAGGGCCCAGCGCTTCCACGTCTGCGGTGTCGACCGTCGCCCCGCACCAGATGCGAAAACCCGGTGGCGCATCGCGATAGGCGCCGAAGTCGTACGCCACATCCTCGTCCTCGAGCAGCTTCACCATCGCCTTGATGCGGTCGGGCTCGGCATCTGCAGTGAGGCAGACCCCTGTCACACTGCGCAGGGCAGGGTTGGTGCAGAGATGATGCAGCCAGCTCCGATCTTCCACGAGCGCATCGACGGCGGCGGCATTGGCGTTCGCGCGGGCGATCATGCCCTCGAGCCCGCCGATCGACTTGGCCCATTCGAGGCTGTGGATCGCATCCTCGACGCACAGCATCGACGGGGTATTGATGGTCGCGCCGGTGAAGATGCCCTCGTTGATCTTGCCCCCCTTCGTCATCCGGAAGAGCTTGGGGAGCGGGCGATCGGGCGTATAGCTTTCGAGGCGTTCGACCGCGCGGGGACCGAGGATGAGTACGCCGTGCGCCGCCTCGCCGCCCAGCACCTTCTGCCAGCTGAAGGTGGCGACATCGACCTTGTCCCACGGGATCCGCATCGCGAACACCGCACTGGTCGAATCGGCAAAGGACAGGCCTGCGCGGTCCTCGGCGATCCACTTGCCGTCGGGAACGCGGACGCCCGAGGTCGTACCGTTCCAGGTGAAGAGCACGTCATGGCTCCAGTCGACGGCGGCCAGATCGGGCAACTCGCCATAGTCGGCGGTGACGAGATTGCTGTCGAGCTTCAGCTGGTCGCCGACATCCTTGACCCAGTCCTTGCCGAAGCTCTCCCACCCCATGGCGGTGACGGGACGCTCCCCGAGCATCGACCACATCGCCATCTCGAACGCACCGGTGTCGGAACCGGGGACGATGCCGATCCTGTGACTGTCGGGAAGCTCGAGCACTTCGCGCATCAGCGCGATGCAGTGCGCCAAGCGAGCCTTGTTATAGGCACCGCGATGCGACCGGCCGAGGCCTTCCAAGTTCAGCTTGTCGGGGGTCCAGCCCGGCGGTTTGGCGCAGGGCCCGGACGAGAAATAGGGGCGCGCGGGGCGCACTTTGGGTCGCGACATTGAACAGTCTCTCCCTTTCAGAGAGGCGCGCCGCGTTGGGGCGGCGTGGCCCGAGTTCCTTTTAGGAGGACGCGGCACGCTTAGAAAGGGTCCGAAAGGTCGGGATCGAAAATTACCCGGAAATAAGGTGATTCAGCGTTAACGGCATTCAACATCTTAAAATAAATCAGTCATCAACTCAACTCATCGCTTCGTCTCAACATGTCGTCCCGCAACCCGGAACATCCGCTTGTAAATTTTAACGATTGGCCGACACGTTCGGTTCGTAATCAGGGCGACGTCACGTTCGACGTTGCCGGGGAAACGGTGGTGGGGACCGCCGGATAGGGAAAAAGGCCTGCGTATTCAGGCCGGTAAGATAGAGCGGGAGTGGGCGGACACATGGCAGCAACGAGTAACCGGGGCACGGGCCTTCTTCGAACGCGCGAGCTGTTCCTCAGGGAGGGTGAGCGCGTGACGCGACTGAAAGTTTCCGTGTTTTCTCAAATCTTTGCCGTTGCCATGTTCTTCGGCCTGACGGGCTGGGCGGGGTTCGCCACGGCCCAGCTGATGAACGAGCGTGAAGCCTCCTTGTCGCTCGAAGCCGAGATCGCCTGGCACAAGCAGATCGAGGAGCGCCAGGTCGTCCTCGCGACGCTGGCCAATCGCCTTCTCGACGAGCGTTATGCCGAGCAGGTCAAGGAACTCGAAGCCTTGGGCGTCGCCGACCGGGTCGAAACCGGACAGGGCGGTCCCTTCGAAGCCGCCGACAGCGGTGACAAGACCTTCGCCAAGCTCTTCAAGAACTGGAAGCGCCTCGACAACCTCGCCGACGGCGCCATCGCGGTTCCCTCGGCCAAGCCGGTGGAAGCCGCGCGCCTGACGTCGAGCTACGGTACGCGTAACGACCCCTTCAAGAATCGCCGCGCACGCCATGCCGGCATCGACCTTGCCGGTCCGATCGGCACGCCCATCCTTGCCACCGCCGACGGCGTGGTGAAGCGCGCGGGCCGGAATTCGGGCGGCTACGGCAACCTCGTCGAGGTCGATCACGGCAACGGCATCATCACCCGCTACGCCCACATGTCGAAGATCGACGTTCGTGCCGGCGACCGTGTGAGCCGCGGCCAGCCGGTCGGCAAGATGGGCTCGACCGGCCGTTCGACGGGTAGCCACCTTCATTACGAAGTGCGCATCGACGGTCGCTCGGTGAACCCCATCCCCTTCATGGAATCGACCGATTACCTCGTCGCGCTGCGCGACGCCGACGCCTCCGACGCCATGCACGGGCTCGGTGGCAGCGAATAAGAGTTCGTCCCCAACGGACGTGCCATTGAAGGGCGGGTTGTTAGCGCGGCCCGCCCTTCTTACATCGTCGAGACCATGAGCGATCCCGTCCTGACCCCCGCCGCCGCGCATCGTGTGCGCCTTATCGCCGACAAGCAGGGTGCGCCCGCCATGCTGCGCCTCGGCGTGGACGGCGGCGGCTGCGCCGGCTTCACCTATCGATTCGAATTGGGAACGCCCGAGGACGGCGACATCACCACCCAGACCGATGGCGTGACGCTGCTGGTCGACTCGGTGAGCTTGGATTTCCTCAAGGGATCGGCGGTCGATTTCGTCGAGAATCTCGGCGGGGCGAGTTTCCAGGTGACCAATCCCAACGCCCAGTCGGGCTGCGGCTGCGGATCGAGCTTCTCGATCTGATGCCCAGCGTCGTCAGCTTTAACATCAACGGGATCCGCGCCCGGCTCGAGCGGTTGACCGAATATCTCGCCAAGGAACAGCCCGACATCGTCTGTCTTCAGGAATTGAAGGCGATGGACGACAGCATCCCCAAGAAAGAGTTCGAGGATGCGGGCTACCCGGGGGTCTGGCACGGACAGAAGAGCTTCAACGGTGTCGCGATCCTCGCCAAGGGGGAGATGCCTGAATTGGTGCGCACGGGCCTGCCCGACGATCCCAACCCCGACCAGTCGCGCTATATCGAGGCCGACGTCAAAGGCCTGCGCGTCGCCAGCATCTATCTTCCGAACGGCAACCCGATCGGCACCGAGAAATTCACCTACAAGCTTGCATGGATGGAGCAGCTGCGCCTGCACGCTGCCGATCTTCTTACGCGCGAGCGGCCTACGGTTCTGGCGGGCGACTATAATGTCATCCCCGAAGACCGCGACACCTTCTCGCGATCGGCGATGGCGAACGACGCGCTGTTCCAGCCCGAAAGCCAGCAGGCGCTGCGGCGGATCGTGGCGCAGGGCTGGACCGATGCGTTACGCACCTTCCATCCCGACGAACCCAAGCTCTACACCTTCTGGGACTATCAACGCGGGGCGTGGCCGCGCGATGCAGGCTTCAGGATCGATCATCTGCTCTGTTCGCCTTCCGCAGCCGACCGCCTGACGGGTGCAGGCGTCCACAAATGGGCGCGCGGGGAGGAAAAGGCCTCCGACCACGCGCCCGTCTGGGCAAATTTCGCCTGAGCCCTATCCGTTGACGATGGTTCCGCCGTTCGGGTGAAGAATCTGTCCGCTGATATAGCTTGAATCCTCGCACGCGAGGAACAGGTAGGACGGCGCAACCTCGTTGGGCTGCCCGGGACGCCCCATCGGCGTGTCCTTGCCGAAATCATCCATCTTTTCGGGCAGCATGCCGCCCGACGGGTTGAGCGGGGTCCAGATCGGGCCCGGCGCGACGGCATTTACGCGGATGCCGTCCTCGATCAAATTCTCGCTGAGCGAACGGGTAAAGGCGGTAATCGCGCCCTTGGTGGCCGAATAGTCGAGCAGCACCGGCTGACCCTTGTACATCGTGATCGACGTCGTGTTGATGATGGCATCGCCCTTCTTCAGGTGCGGGCGTGCGGCCTTGGTCAGGAAGAACATCGAGAAGATGTTCGACTGGAAGGTGCGGCGCAGTTGCTGCTCGTCGATATCGGTGATGGAGCGGTCGGGATGCTGTTCCCCGGCGTTGTTGACGAGGATGTCGATCCCGCCAAGTTCCTCGACCGCGCGTTCCACGACCTTCTTGCAAGCTGCCTCGTCTCCGAGATCGGTCGCCATGCCGAAGGCCTTTGCACCTTCTTTTTCGCATAGTTCGATCGTCTTCGTCGCGTCCTCGTCTTCGTTGAGATAGACGAGCGCCACATCGGCGCCCTCGCGCGCGAACAGGATGGCGACCGCCCGCCCGATTCCGCTGTCGGCGCCGGTGATCAGCGCCCGCTTGCCTTTCAAGCGCCCCGATCCGGGGTAGCGGGGCATATAGTCGGGGGTGGGTTCGAGCTTCGCCTCGGAACCCGGCAGGTCGGCCTCGTGCAGCCGCGGGAAAGCGGGCTTGGCGTCGATGGTTTCAATGGTGCTCATGTCATTCTCCTTTGGTTTCACCAACAAAGGAGACTGCGCCGCGTGCCATCCCGCGCGACGGGCCGCGCCCTCAGAGCGGCTTGCTGTAGACGCGGTAGACGTGGTTGATGCCCGCGCCGGGGAGCTGTGCGATCGACATCATCCCCGCATTGTCCTCGAGCACCCAGCCGAACTCGCCGAAATGCACGCCATATTTCTCGACGCAGGTGCGCCGCGTATATTCGATCATCATGAAAGCGAGCTGGCTGGCAAGCCGCCCGCGCTGGTGCGACTTGCGCACCCCCATCAGCGGCACGCGCACCCGGCTGACGCGTGAGGGATCACGCAGCCGCCAGAGCAGCTTCGCCCAGTTGAACGGAAATAGCCGTCCGCCCAAATCCTTGAGATGCTCGTTGACGTCGGGGATGGTCAGCATGAAGGCGACCGGCTCGCCCTCGACCTCGGCAATCTTGACGAGATCCTCCACGATGATCGGCTTCAGCTTTTTGCCCGCATAGGCGATTTCCGCGTCGGTCAGCGGCACGAATCCCCAATTGTCCGACCAGGCGTCGTTGAGGATGTCGAGAATGAGCGCGGCTTCCTCGTCGAAGCGCGACTTGTCGGCGTTGCGGACGCGGATGCGGTCCGATTTCTCTCCCGCCTTGATGAGCCGGGCGACGACCGGGATCATGTCGATGCGGATATCGAGCGCGAATGTGTAGAGATCGCGGATCTTCTGGTAGCCGGCGGCTTCGATCCATCCGGCATAGTCGGGCTTGTGATGACCCATCATCACGAGCGGACTCTCCCTGAAACCCTCGACCAGGAGCCCCGGCTCGTCCCAGATGGAGATGCTGAAGGGGCCGAGCGAGCGGGTCATCCCTTTGCCGCGCAGCCAGTCCTGTGCTGCCTCGAGGAGAGCAGCCGCCGTCTCTTCGTCCTCGGCTTCGAAGAGGCCCCAGTGCCCTTCACCCGGATAGCGCTCGGTCCACAGATCGTCGATCTGCGCGCTGATGCGTCCAACGGTCTTGCCGTCCCGTGTCGCAAGAAGAAGTTCGAGCCGCCCGTGCCCGAACCAGGGGTTCTTGCGCGGATCGAGCAGGGCGCGCGCCTCGTCCTTGAGCGGGGGCACCCAATAGGGATCGTCCGCGTAGAGCCGGTAAGGCAGGTCGATGAAAGCGCGACGCTGCGCGGACGTGCGAACAGGTTCGATAACGATGGCGGCGCTCATGATGACGAGCGCTAGCGTGCGACAACGACTTTGTCATCCGCGCTTCATCTTGAATTCGCTAAAGTAACTCCCAAGTCGTGGAGCGCCATGATCGTGCCGCATTTGGCGCGCACTTGCGCCACTGTTTTGGGAAGCAAGACCATGTTCGAAGCGAAAACTCTTGTCCCCGCCGACGGGGAGATGATCGAGGATGCGCCTCTGGCGCCATCGATGCGTGCGCCGATCGCCGACGACAAGGCCATGCTCAAGGCGGCCGCGACCCTCACCCGCGATCTCAACCGTCCCGATGCGAAGATCTTCTGGTTCGACCTGATCGCTTCTGTCCTTGTCGGCTACGGCGCGCTGATCGGCGCGATGTTTACCGCGGCAGTTGCGCCCAAGGCCGCCCTGCTGGCGGTGGCGATCCTCGCCATCTACCGCGCGGGCAGCTTCATCCACGAGATCGCCCATATTAAGAAGGGCGACCTTCCCCATTTCCGCACTGCCTGGAACCTGCTGGTCGGCATCCCGCTGTTCGCGCCGTCCTTCATGTACGAGGGCGTTCACAACCAGCATCATGCGAAGACCAAATATGGCACCATCGACGATCCGGAATATCTGCCGCTCGCCTCGATGCGCCCGTGGACGCTGCCCCTGTTCATGATCTACGGCGCCTTCGCGCCCGTTCTCCTGCTTCTCCGCTTTGCGTTGCTCGCGCCGTTGAGCTTCTTCTCCAAGCGTCTGCGAACGCTGGTGGTCGAGAAATATTCCGGCCTGCAGATCAATCCCGACTTCCGCCGCGCGTGGCCGGAGGGCGACGCGGCACGGCGCTTCACGCTGCAGGAAGTGGGGGCGACCCTGTGGGCCTGGGCGCTGATCGGAATGACCGCGACGGGCATCCTGCCGCTGTCCGCGTTCCTCACCTTCATGGGGGCGGCCTGCGGGATGATGGCGATGAACCAGCTGCGCACGTTGGTCGCGCATCTTTGGGAGAATGACGAGCGGCAACCGATGAGCGTGACGCAGCAGTATCTCGACAGCGTCAACGTACCGCCGCCCTCGACGCTGCCCGCGCTTTGGGCACCGGTGGGACTGCGCTACCATGCGTTGCACCATTTGCTGCCGGGCGTCCCGTATCACAATCTTGGCAAGGCGCACCGCCTGTTGTCGGTCGAGCTCGAAGAGGCGTCCTCGTACCATAAGACGAGCGCGTCGGGCCTATGGCCGTTGGTCGCGAACCTGACGCGCCAGTCGTTCGCGCGGCGCAGCGCTACTCCTCGGAACGGATAAGGATCGCCTCGCCGAGCGCGGCGAATAGGGCGACGGGTCCCCAGGTGGCGAGCAGCGGCGGATAGACCCCCGCATTGCCCATCGCGAGCGCGAAATTGTCGGCGACGAAATAGGCGAATCCCAGCGCCATCCCGATCACCGCGCGGACGAGCAGGTGTCCCGAACGCGCGAGCCCGAAGGCGGCAACTGCCGCGAGCAGCGGCATGAGGATCGTCGACAAGGGTCCGGTGATCTTGTGCCACCAGCCCGCTTCGGCCACCGTGGTGGGCAGTTCGGCGGCCTTCAGATCATCGATCGTGTCACGCAGCGCGACGATGTCGAGCGCTTCGGGGTCGACCTTGGCGAGCCGGAATTGCGCGGGCTCGATGCCGGCAAGCCCGGTGCCTTCGTTCGCTTCGGTGACGAGGTTCATCTCGGCATCGTAGCGGGCGATTCCCTCGAAGCGCCATTCTCCGCCTGCGGGCCGCGCATTGTCGATTTCGGTAATCCGCTCGATCCGCCCGTCGTCGCGCTCGAACAAGGTGACATCGGTAAGGCGGAAGTTCGCGCCGCGTCCGGCTGCCTGTCGCGCGTGGACGAGTGTTTCGCCCTGACTGAGCCAGATGTCGGCGAAGACCCCCGTCTCGGGCTCGATCGGCTCGTAGTCGCTGTCCTTCCAGGCGTTGATGACGCGTGCACTGTCGACCGTGACCGTCTCGTTGAACGCGAACAGCGCGCCCGCCAACAGGCTTGCGGCGAGGATCATCGGCGCGAGGATCTGGTGCGCGGAAAGACCTGCCGCCTTCATCGAGGTCACCTCGCTGTTGGCATTGAGCCCGGCGAAGGCAATCAGGCAGCCGAGGAGGACCGAGAAGGGCAGGAAGCGCGTCACGAGCATGGGAAGCCGGAGCGCCGCATAGCGCCACAGATCCGCCTCGCTATTGCCTTCGACCCCGAGAATCTTGCTCGATTCACCCAGAAGATCGAGCATCAGCAGGACGAGGACGAGGGCCATCAGAACCGCGAGGCTGCGGGTGACGAACAGCTTGATCATGTAAGCGGCGATCCGCCGCGAGGGGAGAAAGTCGATATTGATCATTCTCGCCCCTCCGCGCGACGGGCAAGCGCACGGCGGCGCGGGTCGGGCAACAGCTTGCGAATGGTCTTGCCGACCTTGGCGAAGGCTGCCTCGAGCGCACCGATTGGCTGTCCACCGGGGCGGTGCGCGATGACATGGTACATCCAGCCGATCAGCAGGACGAGCGCGATAAAGGGAAGATAGAGCGCCACTTCGGGGATGACGCGCCCCTGCGCGCCCGCGCCCTCCGCCCATTGGTTGATCTTGTGATACGTCACCACCATCACGATCGCGATGAAGATGCCGAGCGAGGAACTGCTGCGCTTCGGCGGCACCGCGAGCGCGATGGCGAGCAGCGGAAGCATCAGCATCATCAGCACTTCGACGAGCCGGAAATGCAGATTCGCGCGGGCGGCGAGTTGTCGCTCGGGATCGGCGCCGGGCGTGAAATAGGCGAGGCGGGTCAACTCGGGCAGGTAAAGTTCGCGGATCGTCTCGTTCCCGCGGGATCGGAAGGCCCCGACGCGCGGCAGGCTGATCGGCAAGTCGTAGCTTTCGAACGAAAGCGTCCGGGGGCTGGCGAAATCGCTCGCGTCCTGGATGAGACGTCCCTCGCGCAGGCGGAAGATGATGGTGTCGGGATCGTCGGTCGCAAGAAATTCGCCGCGCGCCGCCGTCGCCGCCACGTTCATGTCGTCGCTGTCGAGATTGACGAAGATGCCGCCCAGTTTCCGGCCTTCCTCTTCCGAGCGGTCGATGCGGAGCGTAAGATCGCCCAGCCGATTGAACTCGCCGACCTTGATCGATGCGCCGAGCGTTCCTGACCGCAGGTCGAACCGTAGCCCCTCATAATTATAGCGCGCATAGGGCTCGACGAAGCCGACGATGAAGAGATTGAGCGCCAGCAAGGCGATCGCATAGAGGTACGGGACCCGCAGCATCCGCCCGTAGCCGACGCCGATGCCGCGAAGCGCGTCCAGTTCGCTCGACAAGGCGAGGCCGCGAAAAGCGAGCAGCACGCCGAGCAGCAGCCCGATGGGGATCCCCAAGGCGAAATATTCGGGCAGGCTGTTGGCGAGCAGTTCGAACACCACGCTGACGGGGCCGCCGGCGTCGATGACGAAGTCGAACAGGCGAAGGATCTTGTCGAGGACCAAGAGCATGGCGGCAAGCATCAGCGTGCCGAGTAACGGCACGAAAATGGCTCTGGCCAGATAGCGGTCGATCAGGCCCATCGGCTCCGGGTCCAGTGCGAGAAGCTGCAATACGTGGCGTCGCTCTGCCCCCGGCGTGCGCGCGGTGTCAACGGCGGGCCGATCCGATCAGGCGATCGAGCTGACATTCCCGTGGGCATCCACGCTGTTCGAGCGTCGCAGCGTGTCTGCGACCGCCTTCGACAGGCCGCCCACGGTGAAGGGCTTGCGCAGCAGTTCGTACCCCTTGAGATCCTCATTATTGTCTCCGTCGCCGACGAAACCGGTGACGAAGAGCACGGCAAGATCGGGTTCGAGCTTCTTGAGTTCGCGGACCATTTCAGGACCCGTCATCTCGGGCATGATCACGTCGGAAATAACGAGGTCGAACTTGCCCGGTTCGAACAGGTCGAGCGCGGCGGCACCGCTGTCGCAGCTGACGGGTTCGTAGCCGAGATCCTCCAGCGCGCCCATCGTCGCGTTTCGCACGCGCACGTCGTCTTCGACAACGAGAATGCGGGCATTGATGCAGACGGTGTCGCTGTCCTCCGAGAGCGCCTGTGCGGCCGGATGAAGGTGGACATTGCTGGCTTGCTGCCGGGTGCGCGGCAGATAGATGGCGACCGTGGTCCCTTCTCCGACGACACTTTCGATCCCGATCTCGCCGCCCGACTGGTGGGCGAAGCCGAAGATCTGGCTGAGGCCGAGGCCGGTGCCCTTTCCGACCGCCTTCGTGGTGAAGAAGGGTTCGAAGGCGCGTTCGCGCACCTCGTCGGTCATGCCGACGCCGGTGTCTTCGACCGCGATGCGCAGATACTCGCCCGCCGCGAGCGCGCCGACCGCGCTGTCCTCGAGCGTGACGTTGGAGGAACGGATGAAGAGATCGCCTTCGCCGTCCATCGCGTCGCGGGCATTGAGCGCGAGGTTGAGAAGGGCGTTCTCGAGCTGATGCGGATCGACGAAGACGGGGTGCGGATCCTCGACGAGCTCGTAGCGAATGGTGATGCGTTCGCCGAGAGTGCGATCGAGCAGTTCGCGCATGTCCTCGATCATCTGGCCCGCATCGACACGCTCGGGAAGAAGCGGTTCCGAACGGGCGAAGGACAAGAGCCGCCGGGTCAGTGCGGCGGCCCGGGTGGCGCCGTCCATGGCGTTGCCGAGATGGTTCAGCAGTTCGGCGCGGGGCCCGTCGATCCGGCGCTTGGCGAGATCGATGCCGCCGACGACGACGGCGAGCATGTTGTTGAAATCGTGCGCGATACCGCCTGTCAGCTGGCCGACGGCTTCCATTTTCTGGATCTGGCGCAGTTGCGCTTCGGCACTGGCCCGCTCCTCGGCTTCTGCCCGCAGCGCTTCGTTGGCATGGCTCAGTTCGGCGGTACGCTCGGCGACCGCATCCTCGAGCAGGCGAGCGCGTTCGGTCTCGGTTTCGGCCTGGCGCCGGGTTGTCGCATATTGGCGGAACACCTCGAATGCGAAACCGCCGAGGAACACGGCCATCAGCCCGGTAATGATTCCCAGGACGATGAGATAGTCGCTGAGACGATTGGCGCGGGCCGAGAACAGCCGAGTCTGGTCGATCGACGTGACGAGGGCATCGCGTTCGGCGGAGGCGATGTCCTGGATCTGGCGGCGCAGCAATGGTCCCGTATCGGCGCGCCCCGCGGCATAATAGAGATTGATTCCACCTTCGCGCTGCTTGGCGGCAGCGGCGCGGGCTGCGGCGGAAAGTTCGGTGTCGCGCTGGTTGAACAGATCGACCAGCACTTTCACGCGCTGCGACTGCTCCTCGTCGCTCAGGGTCAGGCGATAGAGCTGGTTGAGTTGTTGACGGGCGAGACGCCAATTGTCGTAATAGAGGTTTCCGCTTTCGGTTTCCTCGTCGAGGACGAAGCGGCCGAGCGCGGCTTCGGAGCGCGAGATAGAGGCGTCGAGCGTTCGGGTGAGCAATGTGACATCATAGGCGTCGCGCTCGCGCTGCATCGCGCTGTCGCGCATTTCCGACGAGGTCGCGACGAGCCAGATCGTGACGATCAGCGCGACGATCGCCAGCAAGGCAACCGAGACGAAGCTGACGCGCCGCCAGTCTGCAGCTCCTGTATGTTCACCATCGGACATAGGCCCGTCCGTCTTACGCCAAGGCTGGCGCGGCTCCAAGAGCTAGATCGCTCCGACTGCCTTGCCGGCGCGTTCGAACATCCCGAGAATTTCCTCGACCTGTTCGTCCGAATGGAGAGCGCAGAGCGAACAGCGAAGCAGCGTCATGCCCGCGGGCGTGGCGGGCGGGCGGGCGAGATTGACGTACAATCCCTCGCGCAGCAACGCTTCCCACATACGCGCGCCCTTCTCGAGATCGGGCATGATGACGCTGATGATAGCGGACTGGGGGGTCTCGGTGCCGAGCGTGAAGCTCAGCTGCTTGAGCCCGCCGTGAAGCCGACGGCTGTTCTTCCACAGATGCGCGCGTTTGTCCGAAGCGGACATGATCTTGCGGATCGAGGTGGCCGCGGTAGCCATGACCGAAGGCGGTAGCGATGCCGTGAAGACATAGCCGCGCGAGACGAGCCGCATGATCTCGAATTTGGGATGGTTCGACACGCAATAGCCGCCGACCGTGCCGACCGACTTCGAAAAGGTCCCGATGATGAAGTCGCACTGGTCGAAGACGCCCTGTTCCTCGGCAACGCCGCGGCCATTCTCGCCGATGAAACCCATCGAATGCGCTTCGTCGATCAGCACCATCGCGCCATATTTCTTGGCGAGGGGGACCATTTCGGCGAGCGGTGCGGCATCGCCGAGCATCGAGTAGACGCCCTCGAGGATGACGAGCTTGCCTGCCTCGGGCGGCAGGCGCTTCAATCGCTTTTCGAGTGCCTCGATGTCGTTGTGGCGGAAGGGCACGACGTTGGCATTGCCCATGGCGCAGCCGTCGTAGATCGACGCATGGCTGTCCATGTCGAGGATGATATAGTCGTCCTTGCCCGCGATCGTCGAGATGATGCCGGTATTGGCGAGATAGCCGGTCGAGAAGACCATGGCGTGCTCGGTGCCGAAGAATTCCTTGAGCGCGGCCTCGCAATCCTTGTGCGGAGCGTAAGTGCCGTTGAGGACGCGGCTGCCCGTGGTGCCCGATCCGAAATCGTCGAGTGCCTTCTTGCCCGCCGCGATGACGTCGGGGTCGAAGGTCATGCCCATGTAGTTGTACGTGCCGAGCAGGATGGTCTCGCGCCCGTTGCACATGGCGACGGTGGGCGAGACGACCTCTTCCATGACGAGGCTGAAGGGATCGGTGACCCCGGTCGAGAGCAGTTCCTCGCGCTGCTGGATCAGCGGGTCGAACTTGGAGAAGAGATCGCCGCCCGCCGGCGCGTCGGTGACCGGAAGGTCGCTACCCGTGCCGCTCACGTCAGTCGGCCATCTTCGTGACGGCATCGACGAGCTGGCCGACCTTCTCGATCTCGGCCTGCTGGTTCATCGTGATGAGGATGTCGAACTCGTCCTCCACCTCGGCGACGAAGTCGAGCACGGTGAGGCTGTCCCATTCGAGGTCCTGCGCGAAACGGGTTTCCTCGGTCACTTCGACGCCCTTCTTGTTGAAGTCGTCGATCAGCTTGAAGACACGGGTCTTCACATCGTTGCGGTCTGTCATGGCAAAAATCCCTAAGGTTCGGCGGGACGAATGGCAATGGAATGCGGCGAAACGCGGGCGGGTCTGCGGTTAGAGCCAGCCCTGCTCGCGGTACCAGGCGGCGGTGTCGGCAAGGCCTTTTTCGGTGGAGATGCTCGGTTGCCAGAGTTCCGGGTCGGGGCGCTTCAGCGGATTCACGGCCCAGTCGGGGTGGCAGAAATAGGCGGCGCGGTCGGGAGTGAGTTTGGCCTTGTCGCCGCGGAACATGCGGTCGAGGCGGGCGCCGACTTCAAGGACCTGGCGCGGCATCGATAGCGTGACGTTGCCGCGGCCGACCGCGCGCCCCAGTGCCTTGGCAAATTCGACATGGGTCCAACCATCGGCGGTGCCGTCGTCGGGTTCCAGAATGAGGCCGCTGCGGCCCTTGCCATCCGCGAGCGTGAGGAGGAGGTCGGCGAGGTCGTCGGCGTGGATTAGGCTCAATTTCCCCTTGGGCGGAAGCAGGACGACACCACGGCCGGCCATCTTGAACAGCTCGAGCGTTTCGCGGTCGCCGGGGCCGTAGACGGCGGGCGGGCGGACGATGACCTGATCTAGGGCCGACGTGCGCACGGCGGTTTCGCTGCGCGCCTTGGAAGCGCCGTAGAGCGAGAGGGAGGGCTCGCGCGCGGCGAGACTGGAGACGTGGACGAACCGGGGGACGCGCTTTACCTTGGCGGCGGCGAGAAGGTTTCTGGTGCCCTCGACATTGCCTTTCTCGAAGCCCTCTGCATCGGGCGCGTTGATGACACCCGCGATATGAATGACGGCCTCGGCGCCCTCGCAGAGTTGTTCGAGCGCGGCGCTGTCATGGAGATCGCCTTCAATCCAGGTGACGCCTGCGCGCTCTTCCTGCGGGCGGCGGGTGAGGCAGGTGAGGTCGCGGCCTCGCTCGGCAGCGCGTTCGAGCAGACGACCGCCGACGAAGCCCGTGGCGCCGGTGACGGCCAGTGTCACGATTTGCTCCTTATACCGGCGACCATTCCGGCTCCTCGGGCTCGTCGCCGTAGCCACTTTCGTCGCCGTCCGTGGCGGCCTTTTTCTCGGGCAGCAGCTCGATGATCCTGTCGAGCAGCGCGTCCATGCCGGTGCCCGTCATGGCGCTGACCTCGAGAACCTTCTCGACGCCGATATTCGCCAGTTCCTCGTGCGCGATGGCGATGACATCGTCGTCGACCGTATCGGTGCGCGAGAGACAGACGATCTGGGGTTTGTCCTCCAGTTCCTCGCCATAGGCTTCGAGTTCGCCCTGCACGGTACGGTAGGCAGCGGCAGGATCGCCGCCGTCGGCATCGACGAGATGGACGAGCAATTTGGTGCGCTCGACATGGCCGAGGAAGCGATCGCCGATCCCCGCGCCCTCGGCGGCGCCTTCGATGAGGCCGGGGATGTCGGCCATGACGAAGGCGCGGCCCTTATGCTCGACCACGCCCAGCTTGGGGTGGATGGTGGTGAAGGGGTAGGCGCCGGTCTTGGCCTTGGCGTTGGAGACGGAATTGATGAGCGTCGACTTGCCCGCATTGGGAAGGCCGACGAGACCGACGTCCGCGAGGAGCTTCAGGCGGAGCCACACCCAGGCTTCCTCGCCCGCTTCGCCCGGCTGATGCTGGCGCGGCGCGCGGTTCGTGCTCGTCTTGTAGGACAGGTTGCCCCGCCCTCCCAGGCCGCCCTTTAGGAGGCGCACTTCCTGCCCCTCCTTCTCGAGGTCGGCGATGAGGCTGCGCTCTTCGTCGTCGGCAAGCACCTGTGTGCCGACGGGGACGTCGATATAGAGGTCGCGCCCGCCCGCGCCCGTCTGGTTGCGGCCCGCGCCGCCCTTGCCGCGCGGGGCCTTGAAATGCTGGGTGTAGCGAAAGTCGATGAGCGTATTCAACGCGGGTACGGCGCGGAAGATGATGTCACCGCCCTTGCCGCCGTTGCCGCCGTCGGGGCCGCCGAACTCGAGATACTTCTCGCGCCGGAAGCTGACCGCGCCGGGACCGCCCGCGCCGGAAGCGACGAAAATTTTTGCCTGGTCGAGGAAATGCGCCATGCGCGGCCCCTAGCCCAGTTTGCCGGCGGGGGCGAGAGGGCAAGCCGGTGGAGGATGCGGTCGGTGCAGACGCGGCACCGACGCCGTCCGATCAGATCCGCTCGCGCAACACGGCAAGAATCTGACGAATCGCGATTTCATGTGCCGCGCTTGGCGGCAGATCGCAGGCGCGGGCGACTTCGTCTCCGACCAGCGCGTCCCCCACCGCGAACAAGACGAGACCGAGCGTCGCACGATCGAGGGGCCGTGTTTCGCCCTCCTGCGTGATTTGCTCGATGACGCCCGCAATGGCGCGTTCGACGGGCTCCAACGCCTCGCGTCGCCGCGAGAGGACGACCCACGCGATGAGTTCGCCGAACTTTTGCTCGCGAAACTCCGAAAACATGTTCTCGACCACGCTGCGCAACTTGGTCTGGCCTGCCTGATAGCGACCGATCGAGCTGGCGATACTGTCGGCGACCTCGCGCGCGATCTCGTCGGCGAGCGCGGCGTGCAGCTCGTCGACCGAACCGAAATGATGGAGGAGAGCGGCATGAGTGCGGCCCATCCTGGTGGCGACGGCCTTCAGCGTGATCGCGGCGGCGCCTTCGTTCCGGAGCAATTCGCGGGCAGCAGCGACAGCGGCGGCGCGGCTTTCCTCAGGCGTCATGCGTTTACGGTTCGGCAATCTAATTGACATAAATGTCAGTAATACCCATATCAATGTCGAACGAAGTCTTTGGAGCCTTGTCGTGACGACCGCAACACTTACCCCCGCCGACCTTACCATCACGCCGCGCGACCGCCAGTTCGGGCGGGATGAGGCAACGCCGCGCTGGTGGCATTCGAACGACCCGTTCGCGACGGCCTTCTACAATGCGCTGTCGGCGACCTTTCCCGATGGCGAGGCGTTCTTCGTGCGCTCGGTGCGGGCGTTCAAGGACGGCGTGCCCGACCGGCTGGCGGCGGACATCAAGGCATTCACGACGCAGGAAGCGATCCACAGCCGCGAGCATGACGCATTCAACAAGCGCGCGATCGAGGCGGGCTACAATATCGCACCGCTGGAGGAGAATGTGCACGATCGGCTTGCCCTCCTGAAGGACAAGCCCCCGATCGCAAGCCTCGCGGTAACGATGATCCTTGAACATTTCACCGCGATCCTCGCGCAGGCGTTGCTCGAGGACCCGCGGCATCTCGAAGGAGCGGACGAGGCGTCCCGCGAATTGTGGAAGTGGCACGCCGCCGAAGAGATCGAGCACAAGGGCGTGGCCTATGACACGTGGCTTCACGCGACGCGCGACTGGTCGCGCTTCAAGCGGTGGAAGATCAAGTCGGCGCTGATGGTCAACGTCACCGGGACCTTCTTCAAATATCGCACCAAGGGAATGCTCGACCTCTTGGCGCAGGACGGCATCACCGGCGCGCGGGCGCGCTGGGGTTTGTTCCACTATGCGTTTCTCAAGCCCGGGATGGTTCGCAAGATCATCGGGCCATGGTTGGCCTTTTTCCTGCCCGGATTTCACCCGTGGAACGAGGACGACCGCCACCTCATCGCAGAATATGAGGAGAGCGGTGCCCACAAGTTCGAGCGCAACGGCCGCAAGGTGCGACGCGCGTCGGCGGCTTGAAGGAGCGTCATTCCAGCCTGCGCCGGGGTAACGACTAGGCCGCGACGTTCGTGACTTCGCCGTCTCCCGCCAGTTCCAGCGCGTAGAGTTCGCACAGGTCTTCGCGGCCACGGCCGCAGCTGTGGCGCATGGCGCGCTGGCCGGTGGGGACGAAGCGCAGCTTTTCAAGAACGCGCCCGCTAGCGGGATTGTCGATGAAATGACCGCCGAGGACGCGAGGCCAGCCTAGTGTCTTGGCGATATCGAGCGCGGCGCGGCCGGCTTCGGTCGCATAGCCCTGGCCCCAGTGCGGGCGGGCGATCCAGTAGCCGAATTCGATCTCGCCGGAAGACTCGTATCCGAAACCGCAGGCACCGACGATCTCCGCCGTGTCGCGGCGCGTGATGAGGAAGGTGGGGAGCGGGCCCTCGTTCATGCGCGCGAGGTGGGCACGCGCGTCATCGAGCGAATAGGGCCAGGGGGCCTTGGCGAGATTGCGGACGATGCCCTCGTCGGCGATCCGCGCCGCGAGTTTCTCCGCATCTTCAGCCCAGCCGGGGCGTAACAGCAATCGATCCGTCACCGCGAACATCATGTCTTCTCCCTCGCGCGCCCCGTAGACGGGGTTCGTGACTAGTCCGGGAGAAGTTTCGGACGCTCTTGTGACGGTCCAAAAAAAAGAAGGGACCGCTGGACGGTCCCTTCTCCCTTGTGTCTTATTGTCCGGACCGTCCTGGTGTGGACCGGTCCTTTATCGACGGGTCCTGTCTTATTCGGCTGCCTCGCCCATCGTTTCGACGTGGACATATTTGCGGCCAAGCTTGCCGTCACGAAACGTGACTTGGCCGTCGATAAGCGCAAAAATGGTGTGGTCGCGGCCGAGGCCGACGTTCGTGCCCGGATACCATTTGGTACCGCGCTGGCGCACGATGATGTTGCCCGCGACGACGCGTTCGCCGCCAAACTTCTTGACGCCGAGATACTTCGGATTGGAATCGCGGCCGTTACGCGACGAGCCGCCTGCCTTCTTATGTGCCATTACTTCTTCTCGGTCTTCTTGGCCGCGGGCTTCTTCGCAGGAGCCTTCTTCGCGGCAGGTTTCTTCGATTCTGCGGCCTTCTTAGCAGGCGCAGCATCCTTTGTCGATTTTTTCGCTTCCGCCTTCTTGGGCGCAGCCTTCTTCTCGGTCGCGGGCTTGTCGTCGGCCTTCTTGGCTTCCGCCTTCTTGGGTGCGGCCTTCTTCTTCTCGCCACCGATCGACACGATCTCGAGGATCGTGTGCTGCTGGCGATGGCCGCGCTTGCGGCGATAGTTGTGGCGACGACGCTTCTTGAAAACGGTCACCTTCTCGCCCTTGGCCTGAGCGACCACCTTGGCCGCGACGGTCAGGCCGTCGGTCAACTTCAGATCCGAGCCTTCGCCGGCCAGAAGGACGTCATCGAGGGTGACATCGTCACCGGCTTCGCCGTCGATCTTTTCGACGACGATCTTGTCTCCGGCAGCAACCCGATATTGTTTGCCGCCCGTGCGCACGACTGCGAACATTGGCTCTTCTCTTCAATAATTAGCGTTTTTCCGCGCGCTCAAGCGATCGGTGAAGAACGGTCGGCACGAGGGGATGGGGCCAACTATGGAAACGTGGCCAGCCTGTCAACCGATTTGGCCCGAAAAAGCGGGCGCAAGCGGCCCTAGTGGCGCCGTTCGGGGCGCAGGTGATAATGACCGGGTTCGAAGCGCGAGAAGATCGCCGGAATGGCGGGGTGCTCGATCGGCTCGTCCTCGGCGTCGGGCACGAGGTTCTGCTGGCTGACGTAGGCGATGTAGCTCGTCTCCTCGTTCTCGGCGAGCAGATGATAGAAAGGCTGGTTCTTGGCGGGACGCATCGTCTCGGGAATGGCTTCGTACCATTCGTCCGAATTGTCGAACTCGGGATCGACGTCGAAGATGACGCCGCGAAAGTCGAGAAGGCGGTGGCGCACGACGTCGCCGATGCCGAATGTCGCCTGGGGGAACTGAAACTTCATATGCCCAATGTAGGCGTTTGCGGGGGCGCTACAAGCGGCTTGGAAAGATCATCCGCGCCTCGAGGCCCGGCTGGCCGTCGGCGCGATCGGCGAGTTCGAGGCGGCCGCCGTGTCGGCGCATGATCGCATCGACGATGGCGAGCCCGAGGCCGTGGCCGCCGGTGACGCGATTGCGCGAGGCCTCGGCGCGTTCGAAGGGTTGGCGCAACCGGTCGCGCTCCGAGGCTGGAATGCCGGGGCCGTCGTCGCGGACCGTGATGACGAGGCCCTCGATGGAAGCGGCGGCGTCGAGCGCGACGCCGGTACCATGCCGAAGACCGTTGTCGATGAGATTGGCGAGCGCGCGGTCGAGCGAGGCTTCGTCACCCGCGATCGGTGGGAGAGGGGGGAGGTCGGCGAGGGTCACGTCGTCGCGCAGGGCGGCGCGGGAGAGAAGGCGATGCGGATCGATGCGGGCGTCGGGAGCGATGCTCCGCGAGGCACGGGCGAGGTCGAGGATCGCTTCGAACTGGGCGTGGAGCCGCTCGATCTGGTCGACCAGCGCGGCCCGACGCTCGGCGTCATCGACGGCTTCGGCTTCGAGACGAAGCGCGGTGAGCGGCGTCCGCAGGTCATGGCCGATCGCGCCAAGCATGACGTCTTTCTCGCTGATCATGGTGGCGATACGCGCCTGCATGGCATTCATCGCGGCGATCAGCTGGGCGATGTCGCGCGGCCCCTTCTCGGGGACCGGTTGCGGATCGGGCTGGCCCGAAAATCGCTCGGCAGCGTGGACAAGCGCCTTCAAGGATCCGGACACGCGCGCAAGCAGGAAGAGCGTCGGCACGATGATGAGTAGGCCGATGAGGAGGTGAAGTCCGAGCAGTCGCGCGAACACGGGGGCGATTGGAGCGGGCGCGCGGGCGGGAACGCTGACCCAGCGCCCATCGGCAATCGGCAATGCGAGAAGCATGCGGCCCTCGCCATCGCCCCGACCGCGCGGACGCGGGGGAAGTCGCACGGCGCGCGCATCGGTGCCGTCGACACCGGCTTCGGCGAGCGCGGTACGGAAGGCCATCTCGGCCTGCGCGAGCGTAACGGGATTGGCGGGCAGGGGATTTTGCGGAGCGACGCTGAGCATGGCGCGCCGACCGCCACGGCGACCCTCACCCTCGAAGCCGCGCGCAGCCCGCCGCTCCCCGAGCGGACCGACGCGATCCAGTCGGTCGCTGATCGCGGCACGGCGCTCGAGACGTTCGGGGTCGGCGAGGAGGATGGCGATGCGTTCGGCGGCCGGGCGCACGGCCCGCTCCATCATCTGGTCGCGGCGGTTATCGAGGGCGAGGCTCAGCGAGACCGCCTGACTGACGAGCAGCGCGAGCAGGACGACGAGCGTTATCTGTGCGCGGAGCGACAGGCGGTTCACGCGCGCTCCACCGGGACGGCGAGGCTGTACCCCACGCCGTGGACCGTGCGCACGATGTTGGGCCCGCGTTCGCCCAGTTTCTTGCGCAGCCGCATGACGGCGTTATCGATCGAACGATCGAAGGGGTCGGCTTCGCGCCCCTTCGTGAGGTCGAGCAACTGATCGCGGGACAGCGGTCGCCCGGCCCGTTCGACGAGGGTCAGAAGCAGGCGATAGTCGCCGCTCGTGAGATCGACGGGTTCGTCGCCAGCAAGCAGCTGCTGGCGTACCGTGTCGAGCGTGAAATCGTCGAACCGATAAACGACCGCGCCGGGTGCTTCTGGATCCTTCGGTTCGGCGCGCCGGAGAATGGCCTTCAACGGCGCGGTCAGTTCGCGAGGATTGAAAGGTTTGGTCAGATAATCGTCAGCGCCCATTTCGAGGCCGACGATGCGGTCGACGTCTTCCGCCTTGGCAGAGAGGAAGAGAATGGGGAGATCGCCCTTCTCGCGGATCGAACGGGCGAGACTGAGGCCGTCTTCGCCCGGCAACATGATATCGAGCACGGCAACGCGGAAAGCGTAGGCGCCCAAGGCTTCGCGCGCCGCGGCTGCATCGGCGCAGGGCGTCACCCGGAAACCGTCGCGTTCGAGATAGCGCACGAGGGGCGTGCGGATCGCGGGTTCGTCCTCGACGAGCAGGAGGTGGGGGCGCTGCGGCATGATGCTGGTTAAAACGCATGACGGGCGGGGGCCGGTCTGACCAGTCCCCGTCCGCCGCGCGTCGTCCTCGACTGCCTAGCGGTTGGCGCGATTCGCGCGGCGTTGGTCGCGCATTGCCTGCCGTGCGGACTGGCGCTCGGCCTGCGTCAGGACGCCGTCGCGATTCGCGTCCGCGCGCTGGAACCGCTCGATCTGCGGAGCCTGGAACTCGGCCAGTGTGACGGCACCGTCATTGTTGGCATCGAGACGGTCGAAGCCGCCGCCGCGCATGCCCTTGCCCATGCGGGCCCCGCGCTTGCCACGCATCTTGGAGGTTTCGCCCTCGCGATTCGCCATTCGTTCCGCGCGCTTGGCGGCGCGCTGCTCGCGGGCGGCGTCCATCTCCGCCTTGCTGATCGCGCCGTCGTTGTTGGTGTCGAGGCGATCGAAGCGGGCGTCGCGCCGGGCATCGCGCCGGGCTTCCATCTCGGCCTTGGTCACGCGCCCGTCGTTGTTCCCATCCAGCGCCGCGAAGCGCTCCGCGCTACGCTGCTGCATCTGGGTCAGTGTCACGTCGCCCTGCGGGCCGCGCATCTGCGGCTGTGCGCCAGCGGCGGCAGGAAGGGCGAGTGCGGTGGCGGCCAGCATCATCGTCAATGTCTTCATGGTGATCCTCTCCTCGGAAAATCTTGTTTTCGATGATGCCCTTCTAGGCGTCTCGTGTCGCACGATGATGGCAGGATCCGACGCCTTTGTCGCAAGATGTCGCAGACATCAGGCGGGGACGGACGCGCCTTGCCAGTCGAAGTGCCCGCCGCTGTCTTGTGGGCCAAGGCCTTGAAGGACGTCGAGGAGGTGGGCGGCGCTCTGCGCTGGCGAGAAGAGCTTGTCCTCTGGCACATTGGCCTGAAAGGGCTCGGACAAGCGCGTATCGACGGTGCCGGGATGAAGCGCAGCGACCACGCCTTCGGGGTGGGTACGGGCGAGCTCGATGGAGAGCGTGCGGACGAATTGGTTGAGCGCGGCCTTGCTCATCCGGTAGCCATACCAGCCGCCCAGCCGATTGTCCGAGATCGAACCGACGCGCGCCGAGAGGAAGGCGAAGTGGAAGCGCGCCTTGCGCGGCAGGAGCGGGATGAAATGGCGCGCGACGAGCGCGGGGCCGATCGTGTTGACCGCCATGACGTGCGCGAGGGTCGCCGCGTCGAGATCACGATAGGTTTTTTCGGGCCCGAAGTCCGTGCCGTGAAGCACGCCGCTGGCGACGATGACGGCGTCGAAGGGGGCGTGGTCAGTCAACGCCTCGGCTGCGACGGCGATGGTCTCCGGACGCGCGAAGTCGATAGCAGGATCGCTCGCGCGGCCAAGGCGGGTGACGGAGCCGCCGCGGGCCTCGAGCCCGTCTGCGAGCGCGCCGCCGATGCCGCCGCCCGCGCCGACGACGATCATGTTGCGAATTGCAGCCATTCCCGAACAATCCGCCGCGACCCGAGAAGTTCAGCTCCCTTCCCGTCGACAGTACGCCACCGCCCAGAAACCCAAGGGAAACGGCAGAAAAAGCTCCGATCCGGAATGGATAACTCGGGCCAATCCCGCCTCGCGGACCTACGCTCCTTCTGCTCGGAATTGGATGCGCGCGCCGTTTCGGCATGCGCGCTTGATCGCTCAGACAGGGGAGATTGCTCATGCTTCGGAACGCCGATGATCACCAAGCCAAGGATGGAACTGGAAACGCGGAGGCAGGGGGCGACCTGTGGCATGGCGCCGACCTCATGATAAACGGCTGCGAAGAGGCAATCTGCGGGGCGCGCGGATTGCCTCTTTTATTTCGGGCGATGCCTTGCTAGAGGCGCGCCTCGACCGGGGCCGGCGACCCGCCGCCCCATGTCCAAGCAGATGCTGGAGAGGTGCCGGAGTGGTCGAACGGGGCGGTCTCGAAAACCGTTGTGCCTTCACGGGTACCGTGGGTTCGAATCCCACCCTCTCCGCCATCCGCTAGACACACGTTCCTTCGAGCGATTGCCTCATCGGCCCAGCCGAATAGCCAAGTTCCATCCGCGTTTTCTTCGCGATCTCGTAGCGCGCAAGGCGCTCCGGGTCGGTGCCCGCTTCCACGATCCAGGCATCGACCGGACCATCTCGCGTTTGGACCGTCTCGCTACCCGACACCCGCACCACGAATTCGCCAGCGCCTTTGTCGTATTGCCACATCGGGACGGCGAAGGACGCATTGTCGGCTAGCGGCAGCGAGGCGAACAATAGTCCCCAAAGGTTGCCGTCCCAGACCCGTCGCGCCGGTTCGAAGGCCAGTGGCTCGCGTCCTTCGCCCGTCTCGCGCATGCCGACGATCGTGTCCCCACGATAATCGACGGCGACCTGCTGCCATCCCGGCGTCTGGCGGTCGGCACCGCGGCGGCTCAGGAGCGACATCGGGCGCAGGGTTGCGCGATCGACCAGAAAGACGTCCCGCATCTCGAAGGAACTTTCGGACAGCCTTTGATGCACGACGATCTGCCACGCCGGCGCGCCGGAGAAGGTCACGGGAACGACGCGTTGCCGCGTGGTTCCGACCCTTCTGTCGCCCGAGAAGATGCCGTAGCAGACCTCGCCTTCCCGAAGACGCATACCGTCGACAACGGGGAGGGTTGGCTGGGCGGCCAACGCTTGGGCGGCGAGCAGCATTTGAAGTATCATCATCTTACCTCTCATTCCGGTCGTGGGCAGGCGGACGCGGAGCCGCTTCTCATCGCTGTCGGCCGGGCCGCTTCCAAAGGTACAGAGCCGCGAGCACGACGATCTCGACTCCCAGAAGCGCGCCATGCAGCGTCATCCCCGAAGTCTCTGCCGAGATGGCGGCGATGTTTGCGACGAGGGCGACGGTGACGAGCGCGGTCACCGTCCCAGTCACGGCGACCCCCCGCCAATTCCTGTCGAGCAGGAGCCAGCCGGTCGCCGCGTGCGCAAGTGCGAGGATGAGCAACAGCAGCGTCATGATCGGTGCGGATTCCAGATAGAGGCGGGCGGCCTGGCCGAGGCCTTGGTGCGCCAGACCCGCATGATAGGCGTCGGTGCCGTTGCGCATCAGGAGGATGCCGGAAAGCGCGCAGCCAAATTGGAAGATTGCGACCGGTAGGATCATCCCCAGCACGACCATGTGCCGGGCGAGGGCATGGCGCCCCTCGGCATGCCGTAAAAGGCGGCCCGCGATGGCGAGAAGACATCCGGCCAGAAAATCCACACCGCCACCGGTTCGCCGAACCTCTTCATATTCGCAGCACATCGCGAGCGCCCAGTCGCGATCCTCGCGCGAGGCGCAGCGCAGGATCAGCCTGCAGAGAAAGGTCCCGACAACAGGGCTCACGCCGGTCGCATCCTGCTGTCGGAAGTGTCGGACGATCCGCGCTGCGCCAACGCGAACGTCAGACCGTCGGCGGTCAACCGATAGGCGTGTCGAGGAGGGCGGCCGGGTTCCGCCGGCTCGAGCCAACGCGATTCGAGCAGGCCGCGGTCTTCCATCCGCATGAGCAGCGGATAGAGCGTTCCCGACAAAAGGTCGGTCGCCTTCATCAGCTCATATCCGTGCATCCAGCCCGAAGCGTTTTCAGACAAAGCGGCGAGCAGTTTGCGCTGCTGCGGGGAAGGGCGTCTCGACCGGGTCATCGGTTACAATCAACATATGTAGACTTATCTGTCAATCGTGTCTCGGCGCCCCGCAGGGCGGCGGATTGCGGAAGGCAAACTTTCGGGTCGCCTCCCCATCGTGAAGGGAGGAAAGAGGCGGCGGGCAGATCGGTCTGCTGCCGGGGCGCAGACGCCCATGATTGGCCGGATGGTAAAATTTCGTTTACGCAATAATTGCAAATCAAGCTTTCCGAGCGTATCGCGCGCCCCGAAATCGAAAGGGTGAATGATCATGACGAAATGTTTCCGCCAACGGTCGACCGCACTGTTCCTGACCGCAGCCGCAACGATGACCATTGCGGCCTCGGCACATGCCCAGACGATCGAGACCGTCGACGGCGCCAATTATCCGACGACGCTGCAGTCGCTCAACACCTACGGGCCGCACCTCAACAACCTCGTTTCCGAGATCGCCGACTGCGACCGTCTGCTCGTCGATGACATCGCGGGCTGCGCGGGCAATCTGCGGATCCTCGCCGGCGGCGATTTTCGTGCGTCCAAGCTCGACGGCGACCTCCTCGCGGCAGGCTATGACAGCGACCATGGCATCGGACTTGCGGGGCTGGCGTTCGATATCGGCAACTATAGCCAGATCGGCGTGCTGGCCGGCTATCTCAAACACCAGTTCGACTTCGACGACCTGTCGAACAACGAACTGGAGGGGCTGCAGCTGGCCGCGTTCGCCGACTTCCAGCAGCATTCGGGCCTCTACGCGCGGCTCTTGGGCACCATGTCGTTTCTCGAGAACGAGAGTTTCCGAGCCGGCGTCCCGGGTGTCGCAGTCTACGATGCCAACCAGTGGACCGCGGGCGCGCACTTCGGGTACCGGATCGACGTCAGCCCGGTGACGCAGGTCGTGCCGTATCTCCACCTCGACTACAGCAATGTCGACCAGGACACGATCGATGACGGGGTCTATCTCATTCCCGATGCCGGCGCCGACCTGCTTGCCGGCACGGTGGGCGCCGAACTGCTGTTCGACATCGGCAGTTATGCAGCGGACCTTCGCGTCGGCTACCGGATGCAGTCGGGCGACGATTTCGTGACGCTGCGCCCGACGAGCTGCGCGCTCGTTCCCGCAGTCAATTGTGCGACCAATCTCACATCGCTCGACGATGATCAGGCAAGTGTGATCCTTGGTGGCGGCTTCGGCGGCCGTCTGGGGCGCCTCGCAATCATGGGGTCCTACAATGGCGAATTCTCGGGCGTGCGCGATCATCATGCGGGCCGCCTGACGCTGAAGCTGCCGCTCGGAGATCGCGGCGAAGTGATGGAGGCGCCCGCAGTGGTGCCGCCGCCGCCGCCCGCGCCGCCGCCCCCGCCGACGGTCACCTGTCCTGATGGCACGGTGATCCTGGCAAGCGAACAATGCCCGCCGCCCCCGCCGGCACCCACGCCGCCGCCGCCGTCGGTCGAACCCGAACGCGGCTAAACGCAAGTTTGAAGGGCCCTCGCTTTCATCTCGGAAGCGGGGGCTTTTTCCATACGGGCTCCGGATGCTTGTCCGGCGAGGGCGGGCGACCTAGAGGTGCGGGTGATGCGCGCCCTGTCCCACCTCGAACGGCTCGAAGCCGACGCGATCCACATCTTCCGCGAGACCGTAGCCGAGTGCGAGCGGCCCGTGCTGCTCACCTCGATCGGCAAGGATAGCGCGGTCCTGCTGCACCTCGCGCGCAAGGCGTTCCATCCGGGACCGCTGCCCTTTCCGCTGCTGCACGTCGATACGACCTGGAAATTCCGCGCCATGTACGACATGCGCGACCGGATCGCGGCCGCGGATGATGTCGAACTGATCGTTCACAAGAATGCGGATGCCGAGGCGCGGGGGATCAATCCGTTCGAGCATGGCGCGGCGCATACCGATCTGTGGAAAACCGAAGGACTGCGCCAGGCGCTGGATACGCACGGGTTCGATGCAGCCTTCGGCGGCGCACGCCGTGACGAGGAGAAATCGCGGGCGAAGGAGCGGATCTTCTCGTTCCGCAACGCGCACCATCGTTGGGATCCCAAGCGCCAACGACCCGAGATCGGCACGACCTTCAACGTGATGCGGCAGGAGGGAGAAAGCGTTCGCGTCTTCCCCATCAGCGATTGGACCGAGGCGGACGTCTGGGAGTATATCCGCGCGCAAGGCATCGAGATCGTGGACCTCTACCTTGCCGCCGAGCGACCGGTGGTCGAGCGGGACGGGCAACTCATCATGGTGGACGACGAGCGCATGAGGCTGCTGGAAGGCGAGGTGCCACAGATGCGTCGTGTGCGCTTCCGCACGCTCGGCTGCTATCCTTTGTCGGGTGCAATCGAAAGCGACGCGGACACGCTCGACAAGCTGCTTGCGGAAATGCGCGAGGATCGGCGCAGCGAACGGGCGGGGCGGATGATCGACCGGCAGGGCGCCAGCGCGATGGAGCGCAAGAAGCAGGAAGGATATTTCTAGCCCGATGGCGAAGGACCTCCTGCGCTTCATCACCTGCGGCAGTGTCGACGACGGCAAGTCGACGCTGATCGGACGCCTGCTGCTCGACACGGGCAATGTGCCGCTGGACGAAATCGAGGCGTTGGGCAGCGAAGTCGATCCGGCGCTGCTGGTCGATGGACTGTCGGCGGAACGCGAGCAGGGCATCACCATCGACGTCGCCTATCGCAGCTTTTCCACACCCAGCCGCCGTTTCATCGTCGCCGACACGCCGGGACACGAACAATATACCCGCAACATGGTGACGGGCGCCTCGCGGGCGGACGCGGCGGTAATTCTCATGGATGCGCGCAAGGGCCTGCTCGAACAGACGCGGCGGCATGCGCTGCTGGCCAAGCTCGCGGGGGTTCGGCATTTCGTTCTGGCGATCACGAAGATGGATCTGGCCGGGTTCGATGAGGCGCGCTTTGCCGACCTCGTGGCGGACTTTCGAGAGTATGCGGCAAGGATCGAGCTTGGGCACGTGGTGGCGGTGCCGGTGTCGGGAGCATTGGGGAGCAATGTCGTCTCGCGCGATGCCGAGCGCATGGGGTGGTATGGGGGGCCGACCCTGCTGAAGGCGCTCGATGCGGCGGACGTGTCGGCGCATGCGAACGGCGCATTTCGCATGCCGGTGCAGCGAGCGCATCGTCCCTCGGCAGATTTTCGGGGCGTTCAGGGGCAGATCGCCAGCGGCGCGGTCCGGCCGGGCGATCGGGTACGGTTGCTGCCGTCGGGGCGCAGCGCGCACGTCGAGCGGATCGTCGCCTATGAGGGCGACATGGAAGAGGCGGTTGCGGGGCAGTCGGTCACGCTGACCTTTGCGAACGAAACCGACTGTTCGCGCGGGGAGGTGATCGCCGATGCGCTCGATCCGCCCGAGGCTTCCGATCAGTTCGAAGCCGATCTCGTGTGGTTGGACGATGCGCCGCTGCTGCCGGGGCGCGCCTATTGGCTGAAGCTCGGCACGCAGACCGTGTCCGCGCGCGTGCAGCCGCCAAAATACAAGCTCGATCTCGGCGACCTGTCTGAGCTGGCGGCAAAGACGCTGGAGCTCAATGATATCGGGCGGGTGCAGTTCGCCACCGATCGGGACCTCGTGTTCGAGCCGTTCGAGGATGAGGATGGCGCGGTGCGGCGCACGCTGGGGCGCTTCATCCTCATCGACAAGGAAAGCCGCGCGACGGCGGCCGTCGGAATGATCCGCTTTGCCCTTCGGCGCGCGACCAATGTCCAGCGCCAGGCGCTCGACGTGGATCGTGCGATGCGGTCGGAGTTGAAGGGGCAACGTCCCGCGATCCTGTGGTTCACGGGGCTGTCGGGGGCGGGCAAGTCCACCATCGCCAATCTCGTCGAGCAGAAACTGAGCGCGCGGGGGCGGCATACTTTCCTGCTCGACGGCGATAATGTGCGACTGGGGCTGAACCGCGATCTCGGGTTCACCGACGCCGATCGGATCGAGAATATCAGACGCATTGGTGAGGTCGCCAGGCTGATGACCGAGGCGGGGCTGATCGTGCTGACAGCCTTCATCAGCCCCTTCCGCGCCGAGCGGGCGATGGTGCGCGAGATGGTGGACGAGGGCATGTTTTTTGAAGTTTTCATCGACACGCCCCTGTCGGTCGCGGAGGAACGCGATGAAAAGGGGCTCTACGCGAAAGCGCGCGCCGGGAAGATCGCCAATTTCACCGGCATCGACAGCCCCTACGAACCGCCCGAAGCGCCCGAATTGCGCATCGACACGACGGCGATGAGCGCGGACGAAGCCGCGGACGCGGTCGTGGACGCGTTGATGCGGCACGCGGATGGGGCGAACCCTTAGCCCGACATTCGCGTTGGTCGCCGCATGTATCGGGTCGAACAGAAGCCGTCGGAGCGCTGGGGCAGCATTGCGGTCGTCGTGCTGCTGCACGTCGGCGTGGCGGCGCTTGCGCTGAGTTTCGGGGGAATCGAGGTGCCGGGCCTTACCGAGGACGCGCTGGAGACGTTTGACGTCGACATTCCCCCGCCGCCCGAGCCGCCTCCACCGCCGGTCGTCGAGATCGAGGAGCCCGAGGAAGCGACACCCGAAGAGGAAGGCGAGGCGGCACCCGAACAGGTGCGCAGTCAGGCGACGCCTGTCGTGCGGCCCGAGAACACGCCGCCCATTCCCGTGCCGCCGACGATCACCAGCGCGACCGAGGCGGGCGACGGCAGCGATTCCACGCAGGGCGCGGGCGAGGTCGATGACGGCGGGACGGGTGCGGGCGGTGTCGGAAACGGCACCGGCTCGGGGCGTTCGGGCGACGGAACGGGCGGCGGAGGGCAGGGGTCGCGGCCGAGCGTCATCCCGCGCACGACACTAACGAAGGATGATTATCCGCGAGAAATGAGCAAGCGCTGGCCGCGCGGCGGCGCGGTGATGGTCGCGGTGCGGGTGCAGATCGACGGGAGGGCGACCGACTGCAAAGTCAACCGCGGGTTTGGCGATCCGGAGATCGATGCGATGACCTGTCGGCTAGTCGAGCAGCGCGTCCGCTTCGAGCCCGCGCGCGATGCTCAAGGCCGACCTTACGTCGATTGGTACGGTTACATGCAGCGCAATACGGGCGGCTAGACAACCGCGTCCCCCGTCGTCTCGCTTTCGCTGATCCGCAACATCGACAGCGCCGCGAGCGACATGACGGCTGCGGCGAAGAGCATCGTCCAGATGGGGTCGTTGGGGAAGAACGCCTTCAATACCGTTCCCATCAGCGTCGCGACGATCAGCTGGGGGACGACGATGAAGACGTTGAACAGCCCCATGTAGATGCCGAGTTTGCGCTGCGGCAGGCTCGACGCGAGGATCGCATAGGGCATGGCGAGGATCGAGGCCCAGGCGATGCCGACGCCGATCTCGGAAACGTAGAGCCACAAGCGGTTGGGAAAGAGCAGGAAGGTGAGGTATCCGATCGCGCCGCAGAGCAGGCAGACCATGTGGGTCTTTACTTTGCCGATGGATCTAGACATGGCGGGCAGGAGCGCGAGCGCGGCGATGGCGGCGACGCCGTTATAGACCGCGAACAGGTTGCCGACGAAGTTGCCCGCATTCTGGAAGGCGGCGGACGCGCTGTCGAGCGTACCGTAATAGCGCTGCGCGACTACTGGCGTCGTGTAGATCCACATGATGAAGAGCGCGGACCAGCTGAAGAATTGTGCCAACGCGAGCTTCTTCATGAGGCTCGGCATGCCTGAGAAGTCGCCGACGATCTGGCTGAGCATGTTCGACTTCTCGCCCTTGCGCGCCATCGCGATGGCGATGAGCGAGGCGACGCCGTAGGCCGCGAGCAATGCGGCGAGGAGATAGACTTCCTTCTCCAGATCGAAACTCATCACGACGAGGCTGAGGAGCGCGCCCGCCCCGATCCAGCCGAAGGCGCCCGACTGATTCTTTGCCGCCAGTGCGCGGATGGTGCCGCTGGCCGAGTCTTCGTCAGGCGCGCCGTCGAACGCGGCCATCTGCGCGGGCGAATATTCGTCGGTCGATATGACGGTCCAGAGCACCGCGAGGAAAAGGGCCGCCCCGCCAAACCAGAAGCTGTATCGGACCGTGTCGGGGATGGTGCCGTCGGGCGCGGTGTTGGCCACGCCCCACGCATCGAGCAGCGAGGGAAACAGCGAGCCGACGACTGCGCCGACGCCGATGAAGGCGGTCTGCACGGCATAGCCCGCGGTGTGCTGATTCTTGTTCAGCATGTCGCCGACGAAGGCGCGGAACGGCTCCATTGAGATATTCAGGCTGGCGTCCAGCACCCACAACAGGATCGCCGCCATGATTAGGACGTGCGCCAACGGCATCAGGAAAAGCGACAGCGCGGCGAGGATCGCCCCCGCGAGGAAATAGGGACGACGTCGGCCGAGGCGTCCAAGCCAGGTGCGGTCGGACATGTAGCCGATGATCGGCTGGACGAGCAGTCCGGTGAGCGGCGCCGCGACCCACAGTGCGGGCAGGTCGTCGAGCGATGAGCCCAGCGTCTGGAAGATACGGCTCATGTTCGCATTCTGGAGTGCGAAGCCGATCTGTATACCGAAGAAACCGAAGCTGATATTGACGAGCCCGCGCCAGTTCTGGCGAGGTTTTTGTGTCTGCACCGCAGTATCGTTCATGACGCCTCTCCCCTGACGATGGGACGAACGCTGGCAGGTTGGTGGGGCGATGACAATCGCACTTGGCACTGCATACGAATGCAGGATCGCGCGCTCAGGCGCTGTCGCGGACGACCAGTTCGACGGGAAGGACGACGCTGTCGGGGGCGCGGTCCTCGAGTTTGGCGAGCAACGTATCGACGAGCGTTTCGGCGGCCGCCCGGGTGTCCTGATTGACCGAGGTGAGATTGAGGAAATGGGCGGCGGGGCTGTCGTCGAACCCAACGAGGGCGATGTCATCGGGCACGCGCATTCCCCGTTCCTCCAGCAGTCCCATGGCGCCGATAGCGATAAGATCGGAGGCCGCGAAGATGGCGTCGACTTCAAGTCCGTCGAGGAGCAATTCGGCCATGGCGGCGCGCCCCGCTTCCTCGGTGGCGATCGCATCATATTGGCCCGCCGGTTCGAGTCCCGCTTCGCCGAGCGCAGCGCAAAGTCCTTCGTAGCGTTCGAGAAATTCGGGAGCGCCCTTGTCGGCATTGCCCAGGAAGGCGATACGCGTGGCGCCTCGGGCAACGAGGTGGCGACCCGATTGGAGGCCCCCGTCGCGATTGTCGCTGCCGACGGTGGTGCCGATCTGCCCTTCCTCGGTCGCACCCCAGCGTACGAAATGCGTTCCCTGCTCGATCAGCTGGGCGAGGCGCGGCTTGGCCTTGAGATAGTTGCCGTAGCCAAGAAGGATGATGCCGTCGGCCTTGCGGCTGTCCTCGAAATCGGTGTGCCAGTCGGCGGAAAGCTGCTGGAAGCTGATGAGGAGATCGTACCCCGCCTTCGCGCAGGCCCGCGTGAGCGCGCCCACCATCGAGAGGTAAAAAGGATTGATGCGGCTGTCGTCGGGAGTGGGATCCTCGAAAAACAGCAGCGCGATCGTCTTGGAGGCCCCGCCCGAGCGAAGGCTCGAAGCATGCCGATCGACCTTGTAGTTCAGCTTTTCGGCAGCGGCCACGACGCGGGCGCGGGTCTCCTCGGACACCGCCTTGTTGCCCGACAGCGCGCGGCTGACGGTCGGCTGCGAAACACCCGCGAGTGCCGCAATATCGAAACTGGTCGGTTTCCTGCCGGTCATGGACCCCGTGCGTTGCAGCGAAGCCACTCTCCTTTGGCTCCGCGAAGAGGCTAAGCGGGCTGCATACGTATGTATAGCGACTTTTGGAAAAGCGCGTTGCAGCCTGTCATGGTTTCGTCATGGCGTGCGCTTGCGCGCAGTGACGGCGGGGAGAGGATACAAGGGGACACTCATCATGAAATTGCCGCTCAACACGCGCTTCGTCGCCACCGCCAGCACGATCGCGATGGCGCTCGCCGCCAGCCCGGCGCTCGCCCAGACGGTCGATGAAAGCGACACGACGCCCGAACAGGAGCAGGAGGCCGAGCAGCCCAATTCGGCCATCGTCATCACCGGCTTCCGCCAGGCGCTCGAGAACTCGATCGATATGAAGCGCGACAGCCCGGTGATCGCGGAAGCCTTCTCGGCCGAAGACATCGGCAAGCTGCCCGACGTGTCGATCGCCGAGACTCTCGGTCGTCTTCCGGGCCTCGCGGTGCAGCGTATCGACGGACGCGCGCAGAGCCTGTCGGTTCGCGGCCTCGGCCCCGACTATTCGACCTCGCTTCTCAATGGGCGCGAGCTGGTATCCTCGGGCGACAACCGCGCGGTGGAATATGACCAGTATCCGGCCGAGCTCATCAATAACGGGATCGTCTACAAGATTCCCTATGCCGGCCTCATCGGCCAGGGTCTCGCGGGCACGGTCGATCTGCGGACGATCCGTCCGCTCGACGCGATCGATACCGTGGTCAGCGTGAGCGGCCGCATCGAGTGGAACGAGGAAGGCTCGCTCAACCCCGACATCGAGGCATGGGGGTATCGCGCGACGGCGACCTATGTCGACCAGTTCGCCGACGACACGGTCGGCCTTGCGGTCGGCGCGGCGCTCCAGTCGAGCCCGAGCCAGGTCAAGCGCTTCAACGCCTGGGGTTATCCCGGAATCGGCGAGGGCGACGCGGCCGGACCCAATTATCCTGACGATTCGGCGGGCGAGCTCATCCTCGGCGGTATGAAGCCGTTCGCGCGGTCGGTCGACCTTGACCGTCTCGGCCTGTTCGGGACGCTCGAATATGACGCGGGCAACAACTGGAATACTGCCCTCGACGTCTTCTTCGCCGACTATAAGGAGAACATTCCCCAGCGCGGCATCGAATTCCCGCTGAACCCCGGATGGGGCGGCGCCCGCGCCGTCAGCGAGGTCGTCAGCGGACCGGGAACGATCGCGCAGGGCGCGACCTTCACTGGCGTTCAGCCGGTCATCCGCAACGACTACGATCGCAAGGACACCCAGACGTTCGCGGCGGGCTGGAACGTCGCCTACGACGGCGAGGACGTGTTGCTCAATCTCGACGCGTCCTATTCCAACTCGGACCGGCGCCTCGAGCAGATCGAGAGCTATTCGGGCTTCGGATACGGAGCGCCGGACGGTGCGGTGCAGGATACGGTCAGCTATCAGCTGAGCGACGACGGCTTCCCGTTCATCTTCTCCAACACCGCCAACTATGCGGATACGAGCACGATCTTCATCACCGATCCGCGCGGTTGGGGCGGTGGTCGCGGACTGGTGCAGGCGGGCTTCATCAACGACACCCGCACCAAGGACGATCTCACGACGCTGCGCGCCGAAGCGGGCTACAAGCTGCCCGGCACCTTCCTCGAGAAGTTCGTCGCGGGCGTCGCCTGGTCGGATCGCAACAAGTCGCGCGATATCCTCCAGAACTTCCTGAGCATCGGCGGCGCATCGCCCTATCTCGATCAGGGCGCGATCCGGCAGGTCGCCATCCCCACCGAGGCCCTGCTCGAACCGACCGACTCGCTCGGGTTCCTGGGCTTGGGCAACCAAGTCATCTACGACCCGTTCGCGCTGCTCGACAGCGGCTTCTACACGCTCACCGACATCCAGAGCTCGGATCTTCCCTATCCGGGTGACTGGACCGTCAACGAGCAGGTCTGGACGCTCCATGCGCGCGCCGACATCGACACCATGCTCGGAAGCGTGCCGCTGACCGGCAACTTCGGGCTCCAGTACGTGCTCACCGACCAGGAAAGCTCGGGCTTCAACTCGCCGGGCGGGATCGGTGCGGTCGCGACGCCGGTCACCGATGGCGATGAATATTCGCATCTCCTGCCCAGCGTTTCGCTCAACTTCGAACTGAGCGAGGACAGCAAGCTGCGCTTCGGCGCCGCGCGCACGTTGGCCCGTCCGCGCATGGACCAGCTCAACGCCTCGTCCAATGCCAGCGTCTCGGAGCTGCCGCAGGGCCCGCTCACCTCGATCTTCGGCGGCGGCGGCGGCAACCCGCAGCTGCGGCCCTATATCGCCGACAGCGTGGATGCTTCGTACGAATATTATTTCGGCGGCGGCGAGGGCTATTTTGCGGCGGCCACCTACTACAAGTGGCTCGACGATTTCGTGAACCCCAATGCGTCGGTCGTTCGCGATTTCGCCTATTTGCTTCCGGTTCTGTCGCCCGAACAACTGGCGATCGCCAACAGCACCACGACCCTCGGTCTCGTGAGCGGGCCGGACAATGGTGCCTCGGGCCATATCTTCGGCGTCGAGGCGAGCGTTGCGGTGCCGTTCGGACTGATGGCCCCGGCGCTCGAAGGGTTCGGCTTCCAGACCAGCGTCTCCTACACCGAGAGCGAATTGACGATCGACGGCACCGAGGACACGATCGACGTGCCGGGCCTGTCGGACTGGGTCGTGAACTCCACCGCCTTCTTCGAGCGCGGCGGATTCGAGGCGCGCGTCAGCCATCGCTACCGCACCGAGTTCCTCGCGGAATTCATCGGCATCTCGGCCAGCCGCACCTTCCGCACCACGAAGGCGGAATCGATCTTCGACGCGCAGATCGGCTATCGTTTCGGCGAGGGCACGGCGGTCGAAGGGCTGTCGCTCACCTTCCAGGCGTTGAACATCACCGACGAGCCGTTCATCAGCTATCAGAATGGTGACGAGCTGCAGGTCATCGATTACGAAAGCTACGGGCGCACCTACCTTCTGGGTGCTTCTTACCGCTTCTGATCGATGAGCGGGGTGCCGCAGCGTCGGCACCCCGCTCGTCATCGGACCATTTGCGACGCGAGACGATCCAGGGGGTCGAACATGGCGCGTGAGGGCAGCATGCACATCCTGATCGCTGGCGGGGGAACCGCGGGCTGGATGAGCGCGGCTGCCCTCGCACGCTTCGCACCGCCAGGATATCGCATCTCACTGGTGGAAAGCGAGGCGATCGGCACCGTCGGGGTGGGCGAGGCGACCATCCCGCAAATCCACCTGTTCAATGCCGCGCTGGGGTTCGACGAGGCCGAGTTCCTCGCCGCGACCAAGGGCAGCTTCAAGCTCGGCATCGAGTTCGACGGTTGGGGCGCTCCGGACAGCGCTTATATGCACGCCTTCGGCGCGATCGGGCGGGGCATGGGCGTCGTCCCTTTCCATCATTACTGGCTCCGCGCGAAGGCTGAAGGGATCGCCAAGCCGCTCCAGCGCTATTCGATGAACGAACTGGCGGCGCGCACGATGCGGGTGCAGCCGGGGGGGATGGCGGCGAATGGGCCCGAATTGCCTTATGCCTATCACTTCGATGCCGGCCTCTATGCGGCTTATCTGCGGCGCTATGCCGAAGCCCGTGGCGTGATCCGACACGAGGGCCGGATCGCATCGGTCGGCCGCCACGGCGAAACGGGCGACATTGCCGCGCTGACGCTCGAGGACGGGCGATCGCTGGAAGCTGATTTCTTTATCGATTGCACGGGCTTTCGCGCGCTGCTCATCGAGGGCGCGCTCGAGGCCGGGTTCGAGGACTGGACGCGTTGGCTGCCCTGTGACCGCGCGATTGCGGTGCCATGTTCGAGCGGCGGCGACTTTACGCCTTATACCAAGGCGATCGCGCGGGAGGCGGGGTGGCAATGGCGCATTCCGCTCCAGCACCGCATCGGTAACGGCTATGTCTATTCGAGCGCGCATCTGTCGGACGACGAAGCGGCGGCGACCCTGCTTGCCAACCTCGACGGTAAGGCGCAGGCCGATCCGCGCCCTATTCGCTTCACTACAGGCAAGCGCAAGAAACAGTGGGTCGGAAATTGCCTCGCGATCGGCCTGTCGGCGGGATTCCTCGAACCGATGGAATCGACCTCGATCCACCTGATCCAGAGCGCGATCAGCCGGTTACTCGCTCTGCTGCCGGGCGAGACGCGCGCTTCGGCGGCGGCGGACCATTTCAACGCGCAGGCCGATTTCGAATGGAGCCGCATCCGCGATTTTCTCATCCTTCACTATCATGCCAACGGGCGCGAGGGGCAGCCGTTCTGGGATGCGCTGCGGACGATGGACGTGCCGGACAGCCTCGCCGAAAAGCTCGCGCTGTGGCGCGGGGCGGGGCACATCCACCGCGAGCATGAGGAATTGTTCACAGAGGTCGGCTGGTTCCAGGTGTTTGCGGGGCAGGGCGTCGAGGCGACGCGCTACAATCAGATCGCCGACAGCCTCGCGACCGACGATCTGGGGCGGCAACTGGAAGACATCGAGCGCGGCTGCATCGACCATGTCAAACGCCTGCCGCGTCATCTCGAAGCGCTGCAGGAAATGCTCGCCACGACAGGAGAAGCTGCATGAAGTTCCCGTTCCTCCTTGCAGCATCGATGCTGTGCGCCAGCCCCGTCGCCGCGCAGGAGTATCGCGAGCGGCTGCCGCAGGACGAGATCATCTATTTCGTGCTGCCCGACCGGTTCGACAATGGCGATCCGTCGAACGATCGTGGCGGCATCGCAGGCTCGCGGCTCGAGCATGGCTACGACCCGACCGCGCGCGGCTTCTACAATGGCGGCGACCTTGCAGGGCTCACCTCGCGGCTGGATTATCTTCAGGACATGGGCATCACCGCCATCTGGTTTGCGCCCATTTTCAAGAACAAGCCCGTACAGGGGCCGCCGGGACAGGAAAGTGCGGGCTATCACGGCTATTGGGTCACGGACTTCACTTCGATCGACCCGCATTTCGGGACCAACGAAGAATTCAAGGCCTTCGTCGATGCGGCGCACGGACGCGGCATGAAGGTCTATATGGACATCATCACCAACCATACGGCCGACGTGATCAAGTATCGCGACGGGGGCGACTATTCGTATCGCTCGAAGGCGGACTATCCCTATTCGACGCGCGGCGGCGTGGAAGGCGCGCGGATCAACGAAGGATTCCTCGGCGACAATGTCCAGACGATCGAGAATTTCGCGAAGCTGACGGATCCCGATTACGCCTATGACGTGATGGTGCCACCGGGGGAGGAGGGCGTGAAGGTCCCCGCCTGGCTCAACGACCCCATCTACTATCACAACCGCGGCGACACGGTCTTCTACGGCGAGGACAGCCTTTACGGCGATTTCGTGGGGCTCGACGATCTGTTCACCGAGAATCCGCTCGTGGTCGGCGGGATGATTGACATCTTCGGCTCATGGATCGACCGCTTCGGGATCGACGGATTTCGCATCGACACGGCGCGGCACGTAAACCCAGAATTCTGGCAGCAGTTCGTGCCCGCGATGGAAGCGCGTTCCGAAGCGGCGGGCATCCCGAACTTCCATATGTTCGGCGAGGTTTACGCAGACGTTCCCGACAACGGCTACATCGCGCAATATACGCGCCGCGACGGCTTTCCCGCCGTGCTCGACTTCGCATTCCAGGCAGCCGTGCGCGAGGTACTGGGACGCGGAAAGGGGACGGGCGTGATGGCGCGGCTGTTTGCGGGCGACACGCTCTATCGCGGCGGCACGGAGGCGGCCAAGGCGCTGCCGACCTTCCTTGGGAATCATGACATGGGTCGCTTCTCGGGTCTCATGAAGGAAGACATGCCCGACATTTCGCAGGACGAGCTGCTTGCGCGGGTGATGCTCGGCCATGCGATGCTGATGACGCTGCGAGGCAGCCCGACCATCTATTATGGCGACGAGCAGGGATTCGTGTCGGACGGGAACGACCAGTTGGCGCGCGAGACGCTGTTCCCGAGCCGGGTCGCGGAATATAACGACAACGACCTGATCGGCAGCGACGCGAGCGTTGCGGACGACAATTTCGACCCGGCCCATCCGCTCTATGCCGAGCTGAAGGCGCTGGCGTCGATCCGCACGGCGAGCGCGGCGCTCCGGCGCGGGGACCAGATGACGCGCTTCTATCAGGACACGCCCGGCCTGTTCGCCGTCTCGCGCTTCGATCCGGAGAGCGGGACGGAAACACTCCTCTTGTTCAACACCTCGACCGAAGCGATCGAGGGGCAGGTCGAAGTCGACATGACGAGCACCTCCTTCGCTGCACTTCGCGGCGACTGCGCCGCGCAGGTGTCGGCGCCCGGCAGCCTCTCCTACGCGCTCGCCCCCCTGTCCTACGCGATCTGCGAGGCACGATGAGCGAGCGCGATCCTTCGATGCTGGGTCAGGCCGAGGCCGATAAGAGCGCTCCTTGGTGGAAGGGAGCGGTCATCTACCAGATCTATCCCCGCTCCTTCCGTGACAGCAATGGTGACGGGATCGGCGACCTCAAGGGCATCACCGAGAAGCTCGACCATGTCGCCGAGCTCGGATGCGACTGCGTCTGGATCAGTCCCTTCTTCACCTCGCCGATGGTCGACTTCGGTTATGACGTCGCCGATTATCGCGGCGTGGATCCTATCTTCGGCACCCTCGAAGATTTCGATGCACTGGTTGCGCGTGCGCATGCGCTGGGGCTGAAGGTACTGATCGACCAAGTCTATTCGCATACGTCGGACAAGCATGAATGGTTCGAAGAGAGCCGGAAGGATCGGACCAATTCGAAGGCCGACTGGTACGTATGGGCCGACCCCAAGCCCGACGGCTCACCGCCCAACAATTGGCAGAGCGTGTTCGGCGGTCCGAGCTGGACGTGGGACGCGCGACGGCGGCAATATTACCTGCACAATTTCCTGAAAGAGCAGCCCGACCTCAATCTCCACAGTCCCGACGTTCAGCAGGCAATCCTCGACGTGGCGCGCTTCTGGCTCGAACGGGGCGTCGACGGCTTCCGGCTGGATGCGCTCAACTTCGCGATGCACGACCGCGCACTGACCGACAATCCGCCGGTCGAGAATCCGGTCAATCCGACCCGGAGCTTCGATTTCCAGCACCATTATCACAACCAGTCGCAACCCGAGCTGATCGGTTTTCTGAAGCGCATCCGCCAGCTCGTCGACGATCATGGCGGCATCTACACGATGGCCGAGGTGGGCGGCGAGCAGGCGCCGCAGGAGATGAAGGACTTCACGCAGGGCAATGCGCGGCTGCACAGTGCCTACGGTTTCGACTATCTCTACGCGAAAGAGTTGACCGCCGAGGTCGTGCGCACGGCGATCCGTAGCTGGTCGGGCGCGCCGAACGAGGGGTGGCCGAGTTGGGCCTTTTCGAACCATGACGCGCCGCGCTTCGCCTCCCGTTGGTGGGCGGGCGAGGAGCGCGAGGCGATGGTCAAGGTCGCGATGCTGCTGCTCATGAGCCTGCGCGGCAATCCGATCGTCTACCAGGGCGAGGAACTGGGGCTGCCGCAGGCCGAGGTCGCGTTCGAGCATTTGCAGGACCCCGAGGCGATCGCCAACTGGCCGCTGACGCTGGGACGCGACGGCGCGCGCACGCCGATGGTCTGGGACGCGAGCGCGAATGCGGGCTTCGGAAGCGAGGGTTGGCTACCGGTTGCCGATGCCCATCGCCCGCTTCATGCAGCGGGGCAGCGCGAGGACCCGTCGAGCATTCTCAACTGGACCAAGTCGGTCATCGCCCTGCGCAAGGCGCACGAGGCCCTCAGAACAGGCTCGATCCGGCTGTTGAAGGAAGACGGCGCGCTGCTGGCTTTCGAGCGCGAGACGGACAGCCAGAGGCTGCATTGCCTCTTCAACCTCACCGATCGCACCATTCCGCGCGGCGACCTGGCTGGCGGCCGCCCCCTCGTCGAATTCGGCGGAGTGGAAGCGGACATGATGCCCCCCCATTCCGCCATCATCCTGGAGATCGACCGATGATCCGTTTTGCGTTCGCCGCCGCCTTGCTCGGGACCACCGCCATGCCCGCCGCCGCGCAGGAAGTCGTGACCTCGCCCGACGGCAGGCTGTCGGTGAGCGTGGACGTCAATGATGAGGGACGGCCTTTCTATACGGTCAGCCGCGATGGCGTGGCGCTGATCGGGGAGAGCCGTTTGGGCTTCCTGATGGCGGACCAGGACAAACTCGAGCGGCGGCTGGCGCTGACGGCCGCCGAAACGCAACGCCACGAGAGCCGCTGGGAGCAGCCGTGGGGCGAGCGGCGGTTCGTGACCGATCGTCATCACGAACTGTCGGTAACCTTCACCGAGGACAGCGACGAGAAGCGGCAATTCGGGGTTACGTTCCGCGTGTTCGATGACGGAATCGGCTTTCGCTACACGTTCGACCATCCCTCGCTGGGCGACACGATCCGCATCGCGGACGAGTTGACAGAATTCAACGTCGCGCAGCAGGGCGCCGCCTGGTGGATTCCGGCGGGCGAGTGGAACCGATACGAATATCTCTACGAGGAAACCCCGATCCGCGAGGTGAGCCTCGTCCATACCCCCTTCACGATGAAGCTTGAGGACGGCACGCATCTCGCGATCCACGAAGCGGCGCTCACCGATTTCGCGGGCATGTGGGTGAAGCGCACCACCGGCACGAACCTTCGCGCCACGCTGGCGCCGACGGGATCGCGCGCGGCGCGGGTGGAACGCGCGAACGGCTTCTCGACCCCGTGGCGCACGATCCTGGTGAGCGAAGATGCGGCGGGGCTGGCGAACAGCGACCTGATCCTCAACTTGAACGAACCCAACAAGATCGCGGACATCTCCGACTGGTTCACGCCGCACAAATATGTCGGCATCTGGTGGAGCCTGCATCTCGACGAGGAGACATGGGGCTCGGGCGAGCGGCACGGGGCGACGACCGAAAACGCCAAGCGCTACATCGATTTCGCCGCCGAAAACGGCTTTTCGGGCGTGCTGGTCGAGGGGTGGAATATCGGTTGGGACGGCAACTGGTTCTTCAACGGTTCCGAGTTCAGCTTCACCGAGGCCTATCCCGATTACGACTTCGAGGAAGTGGCGCGCTACGCCGCCGAGAAGGGCGTGCCGATCATCGGGCATCACGAGACGTCGGGCGATGTCGGCAACTACGAGGCACAGCTCGAGGACGCGCTCGACCTGATGGCTGCGCGCGGGGTGAAGGCGATCAAGACCGGCTATGTCACCGACGCCTGCAACCTGCGCTACGTCCACGAGGACGGACGCGAAACGCGCGAATGCACCGAGAGCCAGGTGATGCAGCGGCACCATCTCAAGGTCGTCGAGGAGGCGGCCGAGCGGCGGATCGTCATCAATCCGCACGAGCCGGTGAAGGATACGGGGCTACGGCGTACCTACCCCAACTGGGTCAGCCGCGAGGGGGCGCGGGGGATGGAGTTCAACGCCTGGGGCGTGCCCGACAATGGCGCGGCTCATGTGCCGACGATGGTGTTCACGCGGATGCTGTCGGGGCCGATGGACTATACGCCGGGGATCGTCAGCCTCGAGGGGCGCGGGCAGCCGCTACCGATGACGTTGGCGCGCTCGATCGCCGAATATGTGCTGGTCTATTCGCCGATCCAGATGGTCGCGGATCTGCCCGAACATTATGCCGAAGCGGGACTGGCGCTCGAGTTCATCCGTACCGTGCCGGTCGACTGGCAGGATAGCCGCGTGCTTCAGGGCGAGATCGGCGATTATGTCGTTACCGCGCGGCAGGACCGGAACAGCGAGGATTGGTATCTGGCTGGCGGGACGAACGAGGACGGGCGCACGGTGGAAGTGTCACTCGACTTTCTCGACCATGAGACGACCTACGCAGCTTTTGGCTGGGTCGATGGCGAGGGAGCGAGTCTCGAAGGCGATGCGCGCTTCAAGATGGAAACATGGTCACGCACGATCCGCCCGGGCGACCGCGAAATGAGCCTCGACATGGCGCCGGGCGGTGGGTTCGCGGTTCGCTTCACGCCGGTGGTGCGCTAGACCGCCGGGCATGCATCCGGCCTCGATCACGATTCTGGGCGGCGGGACCGCCGGCTGGATGGCGGCCTGTCTGCTCCAGCATCATTGGCCCGATTGCCGGGTCACCGTGATCGAGAGTAAGGCGATCGGGATCGTCGGGGTCGGCGAGGGGTCGACGCCGCAGCTCAAGCATTTCTTCGAAACGATCGGGGTGAGCGAGGCCGAATGGATGCCCGCCGCGCATGCGACTTACAAGCATGGCATTGCGTTCGAGGGCTGGTCGGCAGATCCGCGATACGACCGGTATTTCCACCCATTCCCGTCGGCGCTCGACGTGCATACTGTGCACGACTTCTTCCGCGCGACCCAATTGCGACGGTCAGGGCTGGACGTGCAGGCGCATCCCGATGCTTTCCTGCTTCCCGGTTGGCTTGCGAATGCCAAGCGGGGGCCGGAGTCCGATGCGGACTGGCCCTTCGAGACAAGCTACGGCTATCATTTCGATGCGCACGAAGTGGGGCAGGTACTCAAGCGCGTCGCGACGGGCCGCGGCGTCGAATGGCGCGATACGACGATCGGGCGTGTCGAGGTTGCTGACGGAGCGGTGACGGCGCTGGTCGGCGAGGATGGCGAGCGGCACACGGCAGATTTCTTCCTCGACGCATCGGGCTTTCGCGCCATGATCATCGAGCAGGCGCTGGGCGTCGGGCACCTGGCGTTCGCCAACAATCTGTTCAACGACCGCGCGGTGGTGATGCCGACGAACGTTGCCGACGGCGGCCCGGGATGCGCGACGCGGGCGGTGGCGATGGAAGCGGGTTGGCGCTGGTCGATCCCGCTCACGCATCGCACCGGCAACGGCTATGTCTATTCCTCGCATTACCTCGAGCCGGCGGCGGCCGAGGCGGAACTGCGCGCGGCGCTCGGGGCCGGAGACGATGTCGAGGCGCGGCACCTTGAGATGCGCTGCGGGCGGGTGGCGAAAAGCTGGGCAGGCAACTGCCTCGCGATCGGGCTCGCACAGGGCTTTCTCGAACCTCTGGAGGCCACCGCGCTGCATCTCGTTCTGGCGACGGTGGAGCGGTTCATCGAACGGGTCGATGAAGGCGGGCTTCGAAGCGAGACGCGCGCCGCGTTCAACACCGAGATCGCCGAACGCTACGAAGGCATTCGCGATTATATCGTGGCGCACTACCGCTTGCAGACGCGGCGCGACACGCAATATTGGCGCGACTGCGCGAGCCACGACGAACTTTCGGTCACGCTCAAACAATTGATGACGGCCTGGTTCACCGGTCGCGATCTTGACGGCACGGTGCGCCAGCTCAAGATCGCGGACTATTACAATGCGGTGAGCTGGCACTGTCTTTTCGCGGGCTATGGAAATTTTCCCGCAGATCGGCGATTGAGGGCAGCGGGTGTGAACGATCCCACGATCGACATGGACCGGATCGAGCGGTTCCTCGACGCCTGCGAAACGCACTATCGCTCGCACGACGAGATGCTGGCGGAACTGGAAAAGGGGGCCTGATGCGCTCGTCGACGCTGTTACTGTTCGGAGCCACGGGCGACTTGTCGCGGCGGATGTTGTTGCCCTCGCTCTACGGCCTGTTCGCCGACGAACTGCTGCCTGACGATGTGCAGATCATCGGCACCGCGCGCTCGTCGCTGTCCGACGAGGAATTTCGCGAGACCGCGATCGCGGCGCTGCGCGAGCGGCTCCCGAAGGATTTCTACAACGAGATCATCGCGCGCAAGTTCGTGAAGCGTCTGTCCTACGTAAGCGTCGATGCGACGACGCCAGAGGGATATGACGAGCTCGCTGCCCGCATCCCCATCAACAAGGGCGTGTCGATCTTCCTGTCGACGGCGCCGAGCCTGTTCACCACCGTGATCGAAAATCTCGAACGGGTGGGTCTCGCGGGCGAGACGGTGCGCCTCGCGCTGGAAAAACCGATCGGCGAGGATCTGCCGTCGAGCTGCAAGATCAACGACGCCGTCGCAGCGGCTTTCCCCGAGCGGCGCACTTTCCGCATCGACCATTATCTCGGCAAGGAGACGGTGCAGAACCTCCTCGCCTTCCGCTTCGCCAATTCGTTGCTCGAGCCGGTATGGAACGCGAGCCATATCGACCATGTGCAGATCAGTGTGGCGGAAACCGTGGGATTGGAAGGGCGCGCGGAATATTATGATGACAGCGGGGCGAGCCGCGACATGCTGCAGAACCATATGCTGCAGATGCTGGCGCTCGTCGCCATGGAACCGCCGGCGGATTACGACGCCGATGCGGTGCGGGCGGAAAAGGTCAAGGTGCTGCGCGCGCTTCGGCCGATCACGCCCGACATGGTCGAGCGGGACGTGGTTCTTGGCCAGTATGACGGCTACGCGGACGAGCTCGGCAAGGACACCGACACCGAAACCTTCATCGCGCTGAAGGCGCACGTCGACAATTGGCGCTGGTCGGGCGTGCCCTTCACGCTACGGCACGGCAAGTCCATGGCCGAGCGCAAGACCGAGATTTTCATCCAGTTCAAGTGCGTGCCGCATTCGATCTTTTCCAACGTCAACGCGGTGCCGCAGCCCAACGAGTTGATCATCTCGATCCAGCCCGAGGAGAATATCCGCCTCAAGCTGATGACCAAGACGCCGGGGCTCGACCGTGGGGGCATGAGCCTTCGCGAAGTGCCGCTGGACGTCACGCTCGACCAGGCGTTCAGCGATTACCGGCGGCGCATCGCTTACGAACGGCTGCTGCTCGACCTCATCGAGGGCGACCCGACGCTGTTCGTGCGGCGCGACGAGGTGGAGGCGCAATGGGCGTTCATCGACCGGCTGCGCGCGAGCTGGCTCGAGGCGGGGATGCGGCCCGCCCCCTATGAATCGGGCAGTTGGGGTCCTAAGGCCTCCGCAGATCTGATGAACACCGACGGGAGAGCCTGGAATGATTGAAGCCGAATGGTGGGAATATGACGACCGCGACGAGATGGCGGCTGCCGTCGCGGGCGACATCAGCTTCATCATCGAGAGCGCCCTTGATGCGCGCGGCGAGAGCCTCGTCGCCTTTCCCGGCGGCTCCACGCCGCAGCCGGTGTTCGAGAAGCTCGCGCAAAAGGACCTGCCGTGGAAGCGGGTGACCATCATTCCGGGCGATGACCGGCTGGTCCCGGTCGACAGCGACTTGTCCAATATCCGCTCCATCGCGCAGGCGATGATCTCGACCGGCGCGCGCATCTACCCGATTGCGGCGGAGAATGACGATTATGTCATGGCGGGCCAGGCCGCCGACGCGCGGCTGAAGAGTCTCAAGTGGCCGCCCGACGTGGTCTGGCTCGGAATGGGGCTCGATGGTCATACGGCCTCGCTCTTCCCCGGTCCCGACCTCGAGGCCGCGATGGACGCGCCCAAGACGAAGCTCGCCATGGGCATCCGCCCGGACCCCATGCCCCCCGAGGCGCCCGTCGACCGCGTCAGCCTGACACGCGCGGCGATCCTGCAGGCGCGGGCAATCACCGTATCGATCACCGGGCAGGAGAAGCGCGAGCTTCTCGAAGCCGGGCTCGAGGACGGACAGTCTTCCAAGCTGCCGATCGTGCGCGTCCTCGCAGAGAGCGAACTTCCCGTCGATATCCACTGGGCGCCCTGAAGGAAGAGATGCCGAACCTCGACCCCCGCATCGCCGCGGTTACCGACCGCATCATCGAGAAGTCGAAGACGGCCCGCGCGGCCTATCTGAAGCTGATGGACGAGGAAGGGGAGCGGGGGATCGACCGCAGTCGCCTTTCGTGCGGCAATTTCGCCCATGGCTTTGCCGCGAGTGGAGACGACAAGAAGGCGATCCGCACCTTTTCGGGGCCCAATATTGGGATCGTGACGGCATTCAACGATATGCTGTCCGCGCACGCGCCTTATTATCGCTATCCCGAACAGATGAAGGTCTGGGCGCGCGAGGTGGGGGCCACCGCGCAGGTCGCGGGCGGTGTGCCGGCGATGTGCGACGGGGTGACACAGGGCCAGCCCGGCATGGACCTGTCTCTGTTCAGCCGCGACAATATCGCCATGGGTACCGCGATCGCCTTGAGCCACGGCATGTTCGAGGGCGTGGCGATGCTCGGCATCTGCGACAAGATCGTGCCGGGAATGCTGATGGGCGCGCTGCGGTTCGGGCACCTTCCGGTGCTGCTCGTACCCGCGGGGCCGATGCCCTCGGGGCTTGCCAACAAGGAGAAGCAGCGGGTTCGCCAGCTCTACGCCGAAGGCAAGGCGAGCAAGGAGGAGCTGCTTGCCGCCGAAAGCGCGAGCTATCACGGGCAGGGGACCTGCACCTTCTACGGCACCGCCAACTCCAACCAGATGATGATGGAGATGATGGGGCTGCACATTCCGGGCGCGGCGTTCGCCAATCCCGGCACCAAGCTCCGGCAGGAACTGACGCGTGCGGCGGTCCACCGGGTGGCGGAATTGGCGACGAACAAGGCGCGGCTGTGCGACACGGTCGACGAGCGCGCGATCGTCAATGCCGCGGTCGGACTGATGGCGACGGGCGGTTCGACCAACCACATGATCCACCTGCCCGCGATCGCGCGGACGGCGGGCATCACGTTCGATTGGCAGGATCTGGCGGACATCAGCCATGCCGTGCCGCTGATCGCGCGCGTCTATCCCAACGGGTCGGGCGACACCAACGACTTCCATGCCGCGGGCGGGATGGCCTTCGTCACGCATACGCTGCGCGAGGCGGGGTTGGTGCATGACCATCAATCGGCGGGGGCCGATGACTTTTCGGCCTACGCGACCAATCCTGTCGAAGCGCGCGAGGCGGATCGGATCCATGTCGGGGGCGAGACGGCGTCCACGGAAATAGAGTGGGAAGCCGTTACGACGAGTTCGGACGATACGATGCTCAAGCCTGTTTCAGACCCTTTCCAGCCCGATGGCGGGATGCGGCTTTTGTCGGGCAATCTGGGGCGTGCCTGTTTCAAGACCAGCGCGGTCGACAAGGAGCGCTGGACCATCGAGGCGCCGTGCCGGATCTTCGCCGACCAGAAGTCGGTGGTCGACGCCTTCGAGGCGGGCGAGCTCGACCAAGACACAGTCGTCGTCGTGCGCTTCCAGGGACCTCGGGCCAACGGGATGCCCGAACTCCACAAGCTGACCCCGCCGCTGGGGGTGCTGCAGGATCGCGGCCATCGCATCGCGCTCGTCACCGACGGGCGGATGAGCGGCGCGTCGGGCAAGGTGCCCGCGGCGATCCATTGCTCGCCCGAAGCGAAGGGTGGCGGGCCGTTGTCGCGCCTTCGCGACGGGGACGTGGTGCGGGTATGCGCGGAGACGGGCAGCCTCTCGACCGACGCGGACCTTGCCGCGCGCGAACCCGCAGAGGTCCCACCGCCGCCGGTGGGGACGGGGCGCGAACTGTTCGCGCTGCTGCGCGATCATGCCGACGAAGCCGAAAAGGGCGGCTCGGCGATGCTGCATGCGATGGAGAATGCCTTGTGAGCCGCCGGATTGCCGTCGCCGATGTCGGCGGCACGCACGCCCGTTTCGCCATTGCCGAGATGGACGGTCATGAGGTCGTCAGCCTGTCCGAGCCGGTGACGCTCGGGACCAACGATCACGCCAGCTTCCAGACCGCGTGGCAGGATTTTTGCCAGCGCAACGACGGGCCGGAACCCGATGCGCTGTCGGTCGCCTTTGCCGGGCCCGTCGACGGCGAAGTGCTGAAGCTGACCAACAACCCCTGGGTCATCCGACCCGCGCTCGCGACCGAGAAATTGGGGGTGCGGCAGTTCACCATCGTCAACGACTTCGCCGCGATCGCCCACGCGGTGGGTGCGCTTCCTGATGATGACTTCCTGCACATCACCGGGCCGGACGGGCCGTTTCCCAAACATGGGGTGACCAGCGTCGTGGGCCCGGGAACTGGGCTCGGCGTCGCGCAGCTTCTGAAGACGCCCGAAGGGCATATGCACGTCATCGCCACCGAGGGTGGCCATGTCGATTTCGCGCCTCTGGACAGTCTTGAAGACCGGATGCTCGCGCGGCTTCGCAAGCGGTACGTGCGGGTTTCCATCGAGCGTGTCGCCTGCGGGTCGGGCCTCGTGAACATCTACGAGGCGCTGGGCGCTCTCGAGGGCAAGCCCGTGCGCGAAATGGACGATATCGAACTGTGGACCGCAGCGCTGGAGGGACGCGACCCGCTTGCCGCCGCCGCGCTCGATCGCTTCTTCCTGACGCTGGGCGCGGTGTCGGGCGATCTGGCGCTGGCGCACGGTTCCAACGCGGTCGTGCTGGCGGGAGGCCTCGGCTATCGCATTCGCGACCGCTTCGAGCGCTCGGGTTTCGCAGGGCGGTTCGTCGCCAAGGGACGCTTCGAGCGGCGGATGCAGACGATCCCCGTCAAGCTCGTCACGCACGAGCAGCCGGGTCTCTACGGCGCAGCAGTCGCCTTCGTGAAGGAGCATGGGGCATGAACATCCACGACATCATGACGATCGCGCCGGTGATCCCCGTTCTCGTCCTCGACGATGACGGACCCGATCCGGTGGCACTGGCCGAGACGCTGGTCGAAAACGGACTGCCCGTTATCGAAGTCACGCTTCGCACCGACAATGCCCTGGATGCGATGGAGAAGATGGCGAGCGTCGAGGGCGCGATCGTCGGGGCGGGAACCGTTCTCGGCCCCGCACAGCTGCTCGAAGCCTGCGATTATGGCGCGCAGTTCATCGTGTCGCCGGGGCTGACCGAAACGCTGGTTCGGACCGCGCACGACAAGCGCGTGCCGCTCCTGCCCGGCGTGGCGACGGCCGGCGAGATCATGCGCGGCATGGAGATGGGGCTCGACCATTTCAAATTCTTCCCCGCCGAGGCGAACGGCGGGTTGCCCGCGCTAAAGGCGATCAGCGCACCGCTCGCCGCCGCGAAATTCTGCCCGACGGGCGGTGTCAGGGCCGACACCGCTGCCGAATGGCTCGCGCACGATGCCGTCCTGTGCGTCGGCGGGAGCTGGATCCTGCCGTCGGGAGAGAAAGATCTGGAGAAGGTGGCCGAACGGGCCCGCGAGGCCGCCGCACTGAAGGAGTAGGACCCATGCGTTTCTTGATCGCTCTTGCTGCGCTGACGACGCCCTTGCCCGCCCTTGCACAGACCGTCGAACCCTATACCGGCCGCGACCATGTCGAATGGTCGCGCGATGCGGTCATCTATCAGATCAACACGCGCCAGTTCACGCCCGAAGGCACGTTGGCGGCGGCCGAAGCGGAGCTGCCGCGGCTGAAGGCGCTGGGGGTCGATATCCTATGGCTGATGCCGATCCACCCGATCGGCGAAGTCAATCGCAAGGGCACGCTCGGCTCGCCCTATTCGGTGACCGATTACAAGGCGGTCCGCGCAGAGCTGGGGACGATGGACGACCTCAAGAGCTTCGTCGATGCTGCGCATGCGCAGGGGATGAAGGTCATCCTCGACTGGGTGGCGAACCATACGGCCTGGGATCATCCGTGGGCGAGCGAGCATCCCGAATGGTACGAGCGCAACTGGCAGGGCAATTTCCGATCGACGCCCTACTGGGATTGGTCGGACATCATCGACCTCGATTATTCGCAGGTCGCGCTGCGGAACGAGATGCGCGAGGCGCTGAAGTTCTGGGTGCGCGAGGCGGACATCGACGGCTACCGCGCCGATGTGGCGGGCTATATCCCGCCCGACTTCTGGGAAGATGTGCGCGCCGATCTGGAAGCGATCAAGCCCGTGTGGATGCTGGCCGAATATCCCGACCGCGACGCGCATATGGTGAGCTTCGACAGCACCTATGCGTGGGATTGGGAGAAGGCGTTGCGGCAGATTGCGGCGGGCACGGGTAATGCGACCAGCCTTTACGGTTTCTATTCCGAACATGCCTCGATGTGGCCTTCGGGCGCGCAGCGGATGATCTTTACCTCGAACCATGACGAGAATAGCTGGGCGGGGACGGCCTACGAACGGCTGGGCGAAGCGCTGCCCAATGCCTTCGTCCTGCTTTTTACCAGCGAGGGCATTCCGCTTCTTTATAACGGGCAGGAAGCGGGCCTCGATAAGCGGCTGGAGTTTTTCGAACGCGATCCCATCGTGTGGCGCGAGCATGAAAATGCGCGAATCTTTAAAAGGTTGATCGAGTTTCGTGACGCCAATCCGGTCCTCCACAATGCGCCGTGGGGCGCCCCCATGGTTCACGTCAAAAACTCCGAAGAATCGAAAGTGTTTTCGTTCGTGCGACGTGCCGACGACGATGGCGTCCTCGTTCTCCAGAATTATTCGAACGAGGAAGTAACGGTGACGCTCTCTGATTTCCCGGGAGCGGGCAGGTGGATCGAATTTCACCACGATCTGCCGGAAGGCGTTGCCGTCAGGCCGTCTCCAGTGACGCTCGAGAAGGGAACTGAAGTCTCACTCGCACCTTGGTCGAGCCGGATTTATACCGTCTTCGACTAGTCCAGCGGCCGACCGTGCTGCTCGCGCCAGAAGAGCAGCGAGCAGACGATCGACAGGCCGACAAAGAGGATGGGATACCACAGGCCTGCGTAGATATTCCCCGTCGCGGCGACGATGGCGAACGCGGTGACGGGGAGGAAGCCACCGACCCAGCCGGTGCCGATATGGTAGGGCAGGCTCATGGCGGTGTACCGGGTGCGCGTGGGGAACATCTCGACGAGCGCGGCGGCCTGCGGGCCGTAGAGGGCCGTGGCGGCAACCGTGAAGACGATCAGCCAGAAATAGAGCGTTGCATGGTCGATCTCGGCGGGATCGGCGCCGTCGGGATAACCGGCGGCGGCAAGTGCGCTTTCGAGCTCGACGGGGTCGATCGATCCGTCCTCGTCGGGAAGGATGGCGTCTTCGCCAATGCGGATGCGGGTATGGCCGTCGGCGCTGGCGACGCGCTCGTAGCTGACGCCGCTCGTCACCACCGCGCGGCTCGCGAGGTCGCATGGGGTGGAATAGGTCGCCTTGCCGAGCAGGTCGAACTGGAAGGAGCAACCGGACAGGTCGGTCTCGACCACAACAGGCGTCTCCTCCAGTGCTTGCGCGAGGCGCGGGTTCACCGCCTCGGTGATGGCATGGAAACCCGGCCAGAAGGAGACGAGCCCCAGAAGCATTCCGCCGACCATGACGGGCTTGCGCCCGACGCGGTCGGACAGCCAGCCGAAGAAAACGTAGAGCGGTGCGGAAACCAGCGTGACGATGAGGATGATCCAGTTCACCTCGGCGCCCGGCACGCCCAGGTTCCGCTCGAGGAAGACCTGGACGTAGAAGAAGGCGCAATACCAGAGCGCCCCCTGCGCGGCCATGAAGGCGAAGAAGGCGGTGAGGACCTTCTTGAGCGATTCCTTCTCGGCGAAGGCTTCGCGCAGCGGCGTCTTGGTGACGGCATTCTCGGCCTGAAGTTTCTGGAAGGCGGGGCTTTCGGAAAGCTTCAGACGCATCCAAACGCTGATGAGCAGCAATAGCACCGAGACGAGGAAGGGGATGCGCCAACCCCATTCGAGGAAGGCTTCCTCGCCCACGGTGGTGCGGGTGAAATAGATGACGAGCAAGGCGGCGATGAGGCCGAAGGCGGCCGAGGACTGGATCCAGCCGGTCGCGGCGCCGCGCTTGTCGTCGTCGGCATGCTCGGCGACATAGATGGCCGCGCCGCCATATTCGCCGCCCAGCGCGGTGCCTTGGCAGATGCGCAGGATGATGAGCAGGATCGGCGCGATGATGCCCGCCTGCGCGTAGGTCGGCAGCACGCCGATCGCGAAGGTCGCGCCCCCCATCAGGCTGACGGTGGTGAGAAAGGTGGCCTTGCGCCCGACGCGGTCGCCCATCGCGCCGAAGATGATCGCGCCCAATGGACGGAAGGCGAAGCCCGCGGCGAACAGGCCCAATGCCGCAATGACGCCCGCCGTCTCGCCGAGGCCCGCGAAGAAGACCTGCCCGATGGTGCTGGCGAGCGCGCCGAAGATGAAGAAGTCGTACCATTCGAACGCCGTCCCCGCGCTTGAGGCGGTCACGACCCGGGCCATCGACCAGCCCTTCTCGGGCGTGGCGTTCGCGGTATCGGTCATCTGAAATTCCTCCCCCCGGCCCCGCGGCGGAGGCCTCAATCCTTGACGATTGTTTCGTCCAATCGCGCGACATTCAAGCCCCATCTGTACGCGTCGAGCCGGTTGCGCAGCGTGCGATCGTCCTCAAGGACCAGGATCTGCCGCACGCGCTCGTCCGGCGTGCGGTAGCGCAGCGTCATGCGATTGCCCTCGACCTGCGCCGTCAGCGGTTCGACCGCGTCGGTGACCGTTCCTTCGTAGCGGCCATCGCCGAGCGCGCGCATGGTGACGACCCGCGTGGCGGGAGAGCCGTCGCCGTCGTCGATGCGCTGGACGAGCCGGATAGAGCCGTCCTCGAGGACGGTACCCGTACTCGACACCGCGATGTCGCGTCGCTCTCCGGTAATGACCGACAGGGTGCCGCGTCCCGAGGTCTCCCCCTCGAAGAATTGGATCGGATCCAGCACCGGCGTCGCGCTGTGATCGGGCAGATCGACGGCATTGAGGCAACCGCAGAGCGCGAGTGCCAGTGCGGCGGCCGTAAAGGCCCTCACCGCTTCGCCCGCGTGAGGAGGGACTGTGCCTGCACGAGGTGCGGGCGATCGACCATGCGTCCCCCGACGTCGAGCACCCCGGCCTCGGGCGCGGCGGCGAACGCGTCGACGATGGCCTTCGCCTTGGCGACCTCCGTATCCGACGGCGTGAACGCCGCGTTGATGATCGGGACCTGATCGGGATGGATCGCGAGCTTGCCGGTAAACCCTTCGGACGCGGCGGCGCGCGCTTCTTCCTTGAGCCCGTCCATGTTCCGAAAGTCGGTGAAAACGCCGTCGACGGGCTGCGCCCCCGCGGCAACCGCGCCTGCAAGGCAGAGCGAGCGGGCGAGCCGGAAGGTGAAGCCGAGATTGCCGTCGGCATCATATTTGCTGCGCGCGCCCAAGGCGGCGGACAGGTCTTCCGCGCCCCAGCTCATCGCTTTGAGCGGCGTCTGCGTTCCGGCGTAGCTGCCCAGGTTGAACAGGCTCGCGGGCGTCTCGGTGACGATGGCGTGGATGGGGATGTTGCCGGTGGAATGCGCGAGATGTTCGAGATCATCGGCGCTTTCCGCTTTGGGAACCACGATCCCTTCGAACGCGGCCTTGCCGAACAGCTTGAGGTCTTCGCGATGTTCCGGCGCGAAGAGCGGATTGATCCGCACCCACCAGCGCGGGCCGTTGTTGCGATCGCCGAGCGACTTCAGCAGATCGCGCGCGAACGCCTTGTTGGCGGGAGCGACGCTGTCTTCGAGGTCGAAGATGATCGCATCAGCCTCGCCGGCGAGCGCCTTGTCGATCTTTTTCTCGCTATCCGCGGGGACGAACAGCCAGCTGCGCGGCGGGGGAAGCGTCTGTTCGCTCATGCGTCGGACCTCTGGATAAGCGCCGAGCGCGAAAAGGAGAGCACGAGTTCGTCCTTCTGGTTGTAGGCGCGATGCTCCCAGGTGACGATCCCCGCGTTGGGGCGTGACTTGCTCTCGCGGAGGCCCGTCACCTCGCTCTCGATCCGCAGCGTATCGCCGACGAAGACGGGAGCGGGGAATTTGAGCGTATCGTAGCCGAGATTGGCCACCAGGGTGCCTAGCGTCGTCTCAGCCACGGAAATGCCGACCGCGAGCGAAAAGGTGAAGCAGCTGTTGACGAGCGGTTTGCCGAACTCGGTCCGCGCCGCAACCTCGTGGTCGAGATGGAGCGGCTGCGGATTGTGCGTCAGCGTGGTGATGAGCAGATTGTCGGTCTCGGTGACCGTGCGGGTAATGGGGTGCGCGATGGTGTCGCCCACCTTCCATTCATCGAAATAACGTCCGGACATGGCGGCAGTGGCTACGCCCTAGGCCGCCTCCTCGCAAGCCGCCTTCGTGCGCACGGCCTCCATTGCGGCGGGAAGCAGCTTCATCTTGAGGTCGTGCATCCCGATCCCGTCGACCGCCTCGAAGCGGTCGCCCGAGCGCACCACGTTCGAGATATGCCCCAGGATCTGCATGACGATGTCGATCGTCTGCAAGCTGGTGCAGTGCTTGGTGATGACGTCAATATCGGCGGCGAGCTCGTCGCCCATGATTTCGAGAAGCTTGCGGGCTTCCTCGATTTCGTGGGCGAGCGAATGGTCGAGCATGTCGGGTGTGCGGGACATGCGAATCGGAAGTAAGCGCAAAGGGTTAAGATGATGTGAGGAGTAGCTCCGCGACGCTCTCGGTAATGGCCGCAGGATCGAGGCGGTAGCGGGCGTAGAGATCGGCGAGGCTACCGGTCTGGCCGAAGGCATCGACGCCCAAGGGCGCCACGCGGTGGCCCGCGACCCCGCCGAGCCAGGAGAGGCTGGCGGGCGCGGCGTCGCACAGGGTGACGAGGCCGGCGCGCCGCGACAGCGGTTCGAGGAGGCGCGCGATGTGGCTGGGTTCGTTGCGGCCCTGCCAGCGGGCTTTCTGCGCCTGGCTCCAGCCGCGGTGCAAGAGGCTGGGCGAGGTGACGACGAGCAGGCCGAGGCCGGGGAGTTCGTCCTTGAGATCCTCGTGCGCGGCGATGGCTTCGGGCACCAGCGCGCCCATCGCGACGATGGCGGCATCGGCGCCCGGTTCGGGCGCGCGCAGCCAGTAGCCGCCCTCGAGCGCACCGGCCTTCCAGTCGTCGTTATCGCGCTCGACCTGCTCGATGGGGCGGGTCGAGAGACGCAGATAGGTGCTCTCGCCATCCTCGGCGTCGATCAGGCGGAAGGCTTCCTCCATCATCGCGGCGAGTTCGTCGGCGAAGGCGGGTTCGTAGTGGCGCAGACCCGGCTGGCCGAGCGCAATCAACGGCGGGTTGATCGACTGGTGCGCGCCGCCTTCGGGTCCGAGTGTCAGGCCCGACGGAGTGGCGACGAGCAGGAAGCGGGCGTCCTGGTAGCAGCCGTAATTGAGCGCATCGAGGCCGCGCGCGATGAAGGGATCGTAGAGCGTGCCGACGGGGAAGAGGCGATGGTCGAAATGGTCGCCCGCCAGCCCCGCGGCAGCAAGCATGAGGAAGAGGTTCGATTCGGCGATGCCGAGCTCGATATGCTGGCCCGCCTGCGTGGCCGCCCATTTCTGCGCGCTCGGTATCTTTGCCTGCGCGAACACGTCGGCCATGTCGCGGCGCTTGAAAAGGCCGCGCTGGTTCACCCACCCGCCGAGGTTGGTCGAGACGGTGACGTCGGGCGAGGTGGTGAGCAGCCGGTCGGCCAGTTCGCCGCCCGTTTTCGACAGGTCCATGAGGATGCGGCCGAAGGCGGCCTGCGTCGACTGCTCCTCGCCTTCGGGGGCGGGGAGCGCGGGGATGGGGACACTGCCGAAGCTGCGCGCGCGCTTCTCGCGGGCGATGCGGGCATCCTCGATGAGCGCCTCGACCTTCGGCGCCATATTGTCGGAAAGGCCCGCGAGACGTTCCCATTCCTCGCCCTCGGCGATGCCGAGGCGACCCCGCCATTCGTGGATCTGCGTGGGGTTCATCAGCCCCGCATGGTTGTCCTTGTGGCCCGCGAAGGGCAGTCCGTAGCCCTTGATCGTCCAGGCGATGAAGAAGGTTGGCGTGTCGTCCTTCGCGGCTTCGGCGAAAGCGGCGGTGAGCGTTTCGAGGCAATGGCCGCCAAGGTCGTGCATCAGATCGGCGAGCTGGTCGTCGTCATGGGCCTTCAGAAACGGATCGGCCTTTTTACCAAGATCGGCCTCGAGCCGCTCGCGCCATTTGGCGCCGCCCTGATAATGCAATGTCGAAAGGTCGGCGTTTGGGAGCGTATCCAGCCATTCGCGAACGGGCGCCCCGTCCTTTCTTTCGAGCGCAGCGGTCAGCTTTTTGCCATAGCGCAGTTCGACGACGCGCCAGCCACAAGCGGAGAAAATGTCGTCGAACCGCTCGAACATCCGGTCGGGGCTGGTCGCATCGAGGCTCTGGCGGTTGTAGTCGACGATCCACCAGAGATTGCGGACATCGTGCTTGGCGCCCTCGATGATCGCTTCGTAGATATTCCCCTCGTCGAGTTCGGCATCACCGATCAGCGCGACAAAACGCCCGCGGTCTTTGTCGGCGAGCTTGTCGCGCGCGGTGAGATAATCCTGAATGAGCGAGGAGAAGAGCGTGATCGCGACGCCGAGCCCGACGCTGCCGGTCGAAAAGTCGACGGGGATCGCATCCTTGGTGCGGCTGGGATAGCTCTGCGCCCCCCCGAGGCCGCGGAAATTCTCGAGCTTTTCTCGGGTCTGCGAGCCCATGAGGTAATGGATGGCGTGGAGGATCGGGCCGGCGTGGGGCTTCACGGCGACGCGATCGTTCGGCCCCAGCGCGTCGAAGTAAAGCGCGGTCATGATCGCGCTGATCGACGCGCTACTCGCCTGATGGCCGCCGACCTTCACGCCGTCGGCCTTGGGGCGGACGTGGTTGGCGTGGTGGATGGTCCAGCTGGCGAGCCAGCGCAGGCGTTCGTCGAGGGCTTCGAGGGCGGCGATGTCGGGCGTTGTCATGTCACTGCCCTAGGGCCTCAAAGCGCGCTCGCCAACTGCCAGCCGAGGTAGGAAAGGTAGGCGACGACGAAGACAGCACCTTCCTTGCGGTTGATTGTCCAGCCGGTGCGCAGGAACAGCATCAGCAGCGCCGTGACGCCAGTGAGCACGAAGATGTCGAACGCGGCGATTTCGGCGGGCGCGGGGAGCGGAACGATCGCGGCGGTGATGCCCAGGATCCCGAAGATGTTGTAGATGCCCGAGCCGACGATGTTGCCCAAGGCGACATCGGGCTCCTTCTTGAGCGCGGCGGCGACGCAGGCGACCAGTTCGGGCAGGCTGGTGCCGACCGCGACGATCGTGAGCCCGATGACTGCCTCGGAAATGCCGAAGCCGCGCGCGAGCGTGACCGAACCCTCGATGAGCCATTGTGCGCCGAAGACGACCCCCGCGATGCCGCCTGCGGTCATGGCGATCAGCAGGAACAGCGCGCGCTTGGTATCGGGCTTCTGCGCTTGGTTGCGCTCGTGCCGCTCGGCCTCGGGATCGTGCCGGTCCTTGTCGGTGAGGTAGGCGGCGATGATGTAGGTGACGAGCATCATGGCGAGGAGGATACCCGACAGCCGGTCGAAACCGCCCAGCAGCACACCCGCGAGCGCGGCCAATGTTGCCGTGCTGAGCGCGAAACCGTCGCGGTAGAAGGCCGGCGGGGCGATGGGCAGCGGGATGATGATCGCGCTGACGCCGAGGATCAGCAGGATATTGGCGATATTCGAGCCGACGACGTTGCCGACGGCGAGGTCGGGGACCCCGCTGGTGGCGGCCTGCAGGCTGGTGACCAATTCGGGCGCCGAAGTGCCGAAGCCGACGATGACGAGCCCGGCGAGCAAGGGCGAAACGCCGAGACGGCGGGCGAGCCCGACGGTGCCGCGGACGAGGAATTCGCCGCCCAAGGCAAGCGCGACGAGGCCGGCAATGATGAGCAGCGCAGTATTCATGAGGCGGTGTTAGCCGCGCGACCCCCGAAAATCTCGCCTAATCGTCCACACTATCGTCGTAGCGCGCCTGAGCGGCGCGAATGCAGTCGATATGCGCGATCGCCCAGTCGCCAAGCGCCTTGACGGGGACGGTCAGCGACTGGCCGAGCTCGGTCAATGCATAGTCGACGCGCGGCGGAATGGTCGGAGTGACGGTCCGGCTCACCAGCCCGTCGCGCTCGAGGCCGCGCAGGCTGCGGGTGAGCATCCGCTGCGAAATGCCGTCGATCTCGCGTTTCAACTCGGAAAAGCGCCGGTCGCCGGTCGCGAGCACCATGACGATGAGCATCGACCATTTGTCGCCGACACGGTTGAGCACGGGCGCGACATTCTTGCACCCGGCGAGGTGCAGATGTTCGAGCGGCTCGTCCTCGATCGATGTGTCGATAGCGGTTACAGCCATGTGCCTATCCTCCACGAATGTGCCGTCTTGCCGATGGAACCGACGGGATCAATATGCGCTTAGGTATCAAACAGTAACCAAGAAAGCGAGTCTCCCGTCATGAAGATCCTCCACATCGACAGTTCGATCCTCGGCGACCAGAGCGCCACGCGCGAACTTACCGCCCATGCGATCGATCGTCTGCGCAGTGAATTTCCCGACGCCGAGGTCGAACGGCTCGACCTCGTTTCGACCCCGCTCGATCATCTCACCGGTGGTTTTCCGAGCGCGAACGAGCATCTGCGCCAACTCCAGTCGGCCGACATCGTCGTGATCGGTGCGCCGACCTACAATTTCACCGTGCCCACCCAGCTCAAGGCATGGTTCGATCGCGTCGCCGTCGCGGGCGAGACGTTCCGCTACACCGACACTGGCTCGGAAGGACTGCTTGGGGACAAGCGCGTCATCGTGGCCATCGCCTCGGGCGGCCATTACGAGCATGGCAGCGCGTTCGAACATAACCGCAGCTATGTGAAGGCCTTCTTCAACTTCCTCGGTGTCGAACCCGAATTCGCATCGGCGCGCGGCCTTGCGATGGGTGACGAGGCGCGGGCGGAAGGCATTCAGAAGGCGCTGACCGAAATCGACCAGCTGGTGGCCGCCGAAGAGCCGGTGCCCGCCTAGGCGCGCACTGCGCCCATCGGGGTCATCGCGGGGCCGTGGATGATGACACGGTCCCGCCCCCTGTTCTTGGCGGCGTAAAGCGCATCGTCAGCTCGCCGGAGGATCGCGGCGAATCCCTCGCCGCGCTGATAGGCGGCAAGACCGAAGCTGGCGGAGAGGCGGTGGTCGTCATCGAGTGCGGGGTGCCGCCAGGCAGCAAAACCCTCGCGCAGACGCTCGGCTATCGCGCGTGCCTCGAAGAGAGTCGCACTCGGAAGCGCGATGGCAAATTCCTCGCCGCCAAGCCGGCCCGCGATGCCCTGCGCTGCGCAGCGCCGCGCAAACTCGCACAGCACCTCGTCCCCCACGGCATGGCCGTATCGATCGTTGACTTGCTTGAAATGGTCGAGGTCGGCGAGCACGAGCGTCCCCGTCTGCCGCTCGGCCGACCGCATTGCGTCTTCAAAGGCGCTGCGGTTGAGGAGGCCCGTCATCGAATCCCGCGCCGAAATCGCGCGCAGCTCGGCGATCCGATTGGCAATCAGCCGACCGATGATCGCAAAGACGATGGCCGGAACCACCACGCTGTTCGCAAGCAGAAGGAACCACTGCATCGCGGGGTTCGCGTAATCAGGATAGGCGGCACCTGCTCCCAGAAGGCCCGGGAAGCCCGGGATCCGGACGACCGATGTCACCATGAAGATCGACCAGGCGAAGAATGTGATGCGCGAAACCAGTCCCGGCCCGCAGCGCCAGAGGACGAGCATCGCATCCGCGATCACGAGACAGGTGGCGATCCCGAGCGGGAGTGTCTGTAATGGCGGGGCGATCGGCAAGAAGGCGGCGATGATCGACAGGGACGCGATACCCGCGATGGCCATCGTGAGGCGGCGCGATGCGACAGCTTTCCCGAACGCAATTCGCGTCGCCTGCGCAACGCAGAAGACTGCAAGCGGATCGGCGACGGCGAAATAGGCGATGGAAAGTGGATGGGGCGGTACGACCACGAACATCCAGGTGCTCAATGCGCCGACCCCGAGACCGACGGCGAGAAACAAGGGAGCACGTCCTGACAGCAAGGTCGCGCGCAGCAGGAGCGCCACCCCCATCAGAATGACGATCATCATCGCCATGACGCCGTAAAGATTGACGCTGAAATCCATCGCTCACCTTCGGTACGGGCGGCACGCCCGAAAACTCGCGGCGTTTACCATCCACTTGTTTCCAAATCTTTGCGAGGGGTCGACGTCAAGTCCTTGCTGCACTGCGCTTTCGCATTTCCACACTCACGCTCCGCCAGAAACCGAAGTTGCGTCATCAGCGACGCAACGCGGCCTGCACCATGCGGAGCGCAATGCCGCAAGCGCTGGCGACGAGGGCGAATGTTCAGGTCGCCCCCGTCCGACCCATCAGGCGCTTAGCAGCCGGATCGGATTCTCGATAAAGCCGCGCAGATGCTGGAGGAAGCTTGCCGCATCCCAGCCGTCGACGACGCGATGGTCGCACGACAGCGAAAGGTTCATCTTCTTCTTCGCGACCAGTTCACCGTCTTCGATGACGGGCAGTTCCTGCATCTTGTTGACCGCGATGATCGCGACCTGCGGGGGCGTGATGACCGGGGTCGAGGTGATGCCGCCCATCGGCCCCAGGCTCGACAGCGAGATCGTCGCGCCCTGAAGGTCGTCGCGGGCGATCTTGCCGGAACGGGCCTCGTCGGCGAGGCGGTTGATGTCGCTGGCGAGTTGCCAGACCGATTTGCCGTGCGCGTCCTTGATGACAGGGACCATCAGCCCCGCGTCGGTCTGCGCGGCCATGCCAAGGTGCATCTTGCCGTGGCGCGTAACGACATTGGCCTCGTCGTCATAGGTGGCATTGAGCATCGGAAAGTCCGGCAGCGCCTTGGCCATCGCGACGATGAGGAAGGGCAGGACCGTGAGCTTAGGCTTGTCGCCGCGATCGTCGTTCATCATCGCGCGCATTTCCTCGAGCGCGGTGACGTCGAACTCGTCCACCAAGGTGAAGTGCGGAATGCGGCGCTTGGCGGCCTGCATGTTCTCCGCGATCTTGCGACGCATGCCGACGACTTTGATCTGCTCGTCCGCGCGGGGCGCGGTGGCTCCGTGCGAGACGCTGCCGCCGTTGTAGAGCAGGTAGGCGTCGAGATCGCCGTGGCGAATGCGGTCGGAGGTCGTTTTGACCTTCCCAAGATCGATGCCAAGATCGGCGGCGCGCTTGCGCACCGTGGGAGAGGCGAGAACCTTCTCCTGCGGTTCGCCCTGCGGCTCGGAGCGGGGTTGCGGGACCGGCGGCTCGGCATCCTCGTCGGTGTCGAGACCGGGAAGGGCTTCTTCCTGCTCCTCGTTGAGCGGCTCGGCGCCGTCGGCGATGGGTTCCTCGTCAGCAGCTTCCTCGACGTCGGGAGAAGCTTCGGCAGCGGCAGCGACATCCTCCTGCTCGGGCGCATCGCCCTCGACCTCGATTTCGACCAGCACCGAGCCGATCGCGATCTGGTCGCCGACCTCGCCCGCAAGCTTCACGACCTTACCCGCGACAGGGCTTTCCATCTCCACGGTGGCCTTGTCGGTCATCATGTCGGCGAGGTGGGCATCTTCCTGGATCATGTCGCCGACCCTGACGTGCCATTCGACGATCTCGGCCTCGGCGATGCCTTCACCAATATCGGGGAGCTTGAAATTGAAGATAGCCATCAGTCTGCCAGTACCTTGTCTAGCGCGGCCTTGATGCGCGCGGGTCCGGGGAAATAGGTCCATTCGTAGCTGTGCGGGTAAGGCGTGTCCCATCCCGTCACGCGCTCGACCGGGGCCTCGAGGTGGTAGAAGCAACGCTCGGTCACGAGCGCGGACAGTTCAGCGCCGAAGCCCGAGGTGCGCGGTGCCTCGTGGACGATAAGGCAGCGGCCGGTCTTCTTCACGCTCGCCTCGATCGTCTCGATGTCCAAGGGGACGAGCGTGCGCAAATCGATGATCTCGGCATCCACATCGGCCTCTTCCATGGCGGCGAGTGCGACATGGACCATCGTGCCATAGGCAAGGACAGTCAAAGCGGCGCCCTCGCGCGCGATGCGGGCCTTGCCGATTTCGACGGTATAATGACCCTCTGGCACCTCGGCGTGCGGGTGCTTGCTCCAGGGCGCGACCGGCTGGTCGTGGTGGCCGGAGAAGGGTCCGTTGTAGATGCGCTTCGGCTCGAAGAAGAGCACGGGGTCGGGATCCGCGATCGCCGCAAGCAGCAGGCCCTTGGCGTCATAGGGATCGGACGGGATGACCGTCTTGATTCCCGCAATGTGGGTGAAAAGGCTCTCTGGCGACTGCGAGTGCGTCTGGCCGCCGTAGATGCCGCCGCCGTAGGGCGAGCGGATGACCATCGGCATCGTCCATTCGCCCGCGGTGCGATAGCGCATCTTGGCGACTTCGCTGACGATCTGGTCGTAGCCGGGGTAGATATAGTCGGCGAACTGGATCTCGATGCAGGGCTTCAATCCATAGGCCGCCATGCCGACGGCGGTCGCGACGATGCCATTCTCGCTGATCGGCGCGTCGAAGGCGCGGGTCTTGCCGAACTCTTCCTGCAGGCCCGCGGTGACGCGGAAGACGCCGCCGAAATAGCCGGCATCCTCGCCGAAGACGACGACGTCCTCGTCATCGCGCATCGCGACCTTGTGAGCGTCGTTCAAGGCCTGGATCATGTTCATGATCGCCATGTCAGTTGCCCTCCTTCAACGCGGCGTCGCGCTGTTCGGCGATGTGCCAGGGCATTTCGGCGTAGACGTCCTCGAACATGGTCTCGCGGCCCTCGTCGCCCTGGTCGGAGAGGACCCCGAGCTTCTCGGCTTCCTTCTGCGCGGCGCGGACGGTGGCGGAGAGTTCCTCTTCTAGTCCGGCGTGGCGGTCCTCGTCCCATTCGCCGATGGCGAGAAGGTGCGACTTCAGTCGCTCGATGGGGTCGCCCAGCGGCCAGTTCTCGCTCTCTTCCTTCGGGCGATAACCCGTCGGATCGTCGGACGTGGAATGCCCCTCGGCGCGATAGGTGAAGAATTCGATGAAGGTCGGGCCGTTGTTGGCACGGGCGCGCTCCGAGGCCCAGCGGGTCGCGGCATAAACGGCGAGCGCGTCGTTGCCGTCGACGCGCAGCGACGCGATGCCGTAGCCGACCGCGCGGCTGGCGAAGGTCGCCTGCTCGGCGCCTGCAATGCCGGAGAAGCTCGAGATCGCCCACTGGTTGTTGACGCAGGCGAGGATGACGGGCGCCTGGTACACGCTCGCGAAGGTCATGGCGGCGTGGAAGTCGCCTTCCGCCGTGGCGCCGTCGCCGATCCAGCCCATCGCGATGCGGCTGTCGCCCTTGATTGCGGACGCCATCGCCCAGCCGACCGCCTGCGGGAATTGCGTCGCAAGGTTGCCCGAGATGGAGAAGAACCCCTTCTCCTTGTCCGAATACATGATCGGCAGCTGGCGGCCCTTCATATGGTCGCCTGCGTTCGAATAGATCTGGCACATCATCTTCTCGAGCGGGTAGCCGCGGCTGACGAGCAGGCCCTGCTGACGATAGGTGGGGAAGTGGATGTCCTCGGCGTCCATCGCAGCGGCCACGCTGGTCGCGATCGCCTCTTCGCCGGTGCACTTCATGTAGAAGCTGGTCTTCCCCTGCCGCTGGGCGCGATACATGCGATCGTCGAAGATGCGCACGGTGACCATGTCGCGGAGGATCTTGCGCAGGACCTCGGGGTCGAGCTTCGGGTCCCACGGACCGACCGCGCGGTGGTCTTCGTCCAGCACGCGCACGAGATGCGTGGCGAGCGGGATCGTCTCCTTGTCGTCGCACGCGCTGTCGGGGCGCGGCGCCTCGCCCGCGGCGGGTACGACGAGGTGGGAATAATCGGGCGTTTCGCCGGGCCGGTAGGACGGCTCGGGAACGTGCAGTTTCAGCGCCGGGCGGTTGGCGCGCTCATCTCTTGCCATGTCTCAACCTCTCCTGTCGCCGAACGAACCAAGGTCCGGCGACGATCCTTGGAGGCTCCCCTAAACGCCAAATGCCCCCGCCTCAAGGGAGGCGGGGGCAGGCTATTCGTATTGGCCGCCTTCCGGGACTAATGTTCCCCATGCGTATGGGTGTCGGTGGCCGCCGTGGCGGTGTAGGCCGCCCCCGCGTCGCTTTGGAACCAGAAGGGCTCGACCCCGCCGCTGCCGCCGGCGATCACCTGAAGGTCCGCATCGTAGAGTTTGCCGTTCTGCATCACCATCGCGACGCTTGCGGTGTTGCGGATATTCTCGAGCGGGTTGGCATCGAGAATGACCATGTCGGCGAGTTTTCCCGCTTCGATCGAGCCGAGGTCGCGCGCGAGACCGAGCGTGACTGCCGGGTTCATCGTCGCGGTGCGGATCGCCTCCAATTCACTCATCCCGCCCAGCGCGTAGGACCAGATTTCCCAGTGCGCGCCGAGCCCTTCGCGCTGGCCATGGGCACCGATGTTGGTGAGGATACCCCGATCGCTGAGCTTCTTCGCCTGCTCGGCGACCTGCTCGAGGTTGTTCTCTTCCTCGGGGAAGAAGGTCCCCCGACGCGCCGCGGCATCGAGGAAGCCGCGTGGCATCCATTTGTTCAGGATCGGATCGGCCCAGACGTTCGTCGTCTGATACCACCACATCTCGCCCCACGGGCCGCCGTAGGCGACGTTCAATGTCGGCGTGTAGGCCGTCGCGGGACGCTCCTTGCCGCCCCACATCTGCAGGACGTCGTCATAAACGATCTGGACGGGCAACGCATGCTCGATGGTGGTGTGTCCGTCGGCAACCATCGTCATGTTATGCATGAACAGGCTGCCCCCCTCGGGCATCACGTCCATTTCCAGATCGCGAGCAGCGGAGATGACCATCTGCCGCTGGTCGCGGCGCGGCTGGTTGTAGCTCTTCACGCTCCACGCGCCGATCGCCTTCAGCCGGCGAAGGTGCGAGGCGGCATCCTCCTTGCTGTCGATCTTTGCGGTGAAAGGCGTCGTTGCCCCATAGAGGATCGTGCCGGTCGAGAAGATGCGCGGCGCCACGATCTTGCCGGCGCGTTGATATTCGCCTGCCGCGAAGACGGTGTAGCTGTTGTTCGACGGGTCCTGCACGGTCGTGACGCCGTGCGCGAGGCTGGCGGCGTGCGCCCAGTTCTGCTGCGGGATGACGAGGCCCGCGCCCATCGGCCCGTGCCAGTGCGCGTCGATGAGGCCGGGGATGATGGTCTTGCCGGACACATCGATGACCCGCATGTCCGAAGGCCAGCTCATCGCCGCCAGCGCGCCGACCGCTGCGATCCGGCCGTCCTCGACCATCACCGCGCCATTCTCGATGACTTCATCGCCGCGCATCGTGACGATCCGCGCTCCGGACAGCACGTAGCGGCCCTGCCCGAGGTCGGTGTCGGCGCCGATTGCGAGGTCCGCGACGCGGGTGCCTTCGATTTCTTCCGTTTCGCCTTCTGGCGCCTCGAGATCGGCGATCGTCGCGATCGAGCGCGAATAGAGCGTCGGCCCTTCGGACCAATAGAGCGTGTCGCCGTCGGGGGACCAGTGCACCCAATCGCCGACGTCCTTCGTCACCTTGACCTGCGGAAGCGCGCTGCCGCCGGGCGACACGTCGAGCGTGCGGCCGGTTTTGGCGAAGGGGATGACATAGGTCTGGAAGCGCTCGGTCCAGGCGACGAAACTGTCGTCGGGCGCAATCCTGTAATCGCCCGCATTTTCGCTCGACAGGTGGTCCTGCCGCTCGCGGCTGTCGAGCAGGATCGATTGCAGCAGGAATTTGTCGTCGCGTCCGGCGAGATAATAGAGCCGGTTGGAGTCGGCACCGAATTGCGGACTGGTGCCACCCTCGCTGATGAGTTGCGGCTCGCCGCCGGACAATGCGATGCGGTAAAGGCCCGGCTCGCGGCTGTAGAGCGGGCTGGTGACATAACCACCGCCGGTCTTGCGATAGACGAGATGACGCCCGTCGGGCGAGAATGTGGGCTCGACGAAATGGCCCTTTCCGGTCGCCAGCGTGCGGGCATTGCTGCCGTCCGCGCGCGCGACGCGAATCCGCGCGAGATCCTCGTCGTCCCATTCGACCCAGGCGAGCTGCCGTCCATCGCGCGAAAAGGTCGGGTAGCTCTGCATGCGACCGTCATCGTCGGTGAGCGGGCGGCTGCGGCCCGAGGCCATATCGCGCAGGTAAAGACGCCCCAGCGCCTCGAAGACGATGCGGTCGCGCGCCGGGCTCATCTGCGTGAAGCGCAGCGCCCTGGTCTGGAAGCTCGGCTGGCCGATCGGATGCTCGAAGCGCACCGCATCCTCTACCCAGCGCTGGCCCGACACGCGGAAGGGAATCTCTCGCACCGCGCCGCTGGCGACATTGACACGGTGGATGCCGCCCTTGGCCCAGAAGACGATGTCCTCGCCGTCGGGCGTCCAGGCGATGTGCGGATAGACGCCGTGCACCGCCCAGGTTTCCTGCATGTCGCGGTCGAGCACGTCGGTGACGGGGACGATGCGCCCGCTGTCCAGATCCATCACCATCAACACCGATTGCGCGCGGACGCGTCGGACGAAGGCGAGGCTTTTGCCATCGGGTGAGGGCGTGGGACGGATGGCGCCACCCGCGCCCGAGACGATCGTCTCGATATCGCCCGTCTCGCGATCGAGCCGCCTGATGACGTAGATCTGCCCGTTGACGTCCTTGGAATATTCGAACGTGTCGCCGGGCGTCGCGTCGTCGGAATAATAGAGGTAACGCCCGTCGGGACTGAAGGCAGGTTCGCCCGTGTCCTTCTGATCGGTGCGGCGCTTGGTCATCTGCACGCCGTCTCCCGTGCCGCTCGCGGCATAGAGCCACATCTCGCCGGCACCAAGGCTTCGCGCAGAGGTGAAGTGCTTGCGACCGACGACATAATCGCCATCCGGCGTCCAGGCGGGCTGGTTCAACAGCCGGAAGCTCTCGTCCGACACCTGCCGCGGCTCGGTGCCGTCGCGGTTCATGACCCAAAGGTTGTCGCCGCCGCCGCGATCCGACGTGAAGGCGATCTCGCTGCCGTCGGGGGAGAAGACCGGCTGCATGTCCCACTGGTGCCCCGTCGCGATCGGCACCGCATCCCCGCCCTCGATGGGAAGGAGATAGAGGTCGCCCAGCAGGTCGAACACGATCTCGCGACCGCTGGGCGAGACGTCGAGGCTCATCCAGGTGCCTTCGGTCACTTCGATGGGCACCATCTCGCCCGGCCCGTGGAGCGTTGCCACGTCCCATTCCTCGTTTTCGGGCGCTTCGGTGGAAGGTTCGCCGGTCTCGCCCTCGTTCATCAGCGGCTCGGCGGGCGGCGGCTGGTTGGGAACGGGCGCGTCCTCGTCCTGCGCGTAGGCGGGCGACGAGACGAAGGCGGCGCCAAGCAACAGCGCAAGACGGATGGACATGACGGTGGGCTCCCCTGTGAAGTCTGTTCGGCGCGTTATGGGCGAGGGGAAGCGCGCTTGGCAATGCGGGCCCGTGGAGATTGACGAGCGCCGATGCCCACGGCAAGGAGCATCTCATGAGCGAGGACAAGAAACCGCAGAAGACCGAGCTGCCCGACCGGCTCTCGATGGATCCCAAAAGCCCTCATTTCGACGGCGACCTGCTGTCGCGCGGGGTCGGGATTAAATTCAACGGTGTCGAGAAGATCGGTGTCGAGGAATATTGTCTGTCCGAAGGCTGGATTCGCATTGCCGCGGGCAAGAGCCGAGACCGGTTCGGTAATCCGATGACCATCAAGCTCAAAGGCAAGGTCGAACCCTACCTCGAGGACGAACAGGAAGGCGACGCGTCCTAGAAGGACACGCCGCCTTTCGAATTCCTACCGTCGGTCCGTTTTAGCTCGGGCTGACGGTCTGCGTGTTGGGCGCTGTGACGGGGGCATCGCCCTGCGGATAGGCTGCGCGGCGCGCCTTCGCCTTGCGGCGCCAGTCGAGCGCCTTGTTGACGGCCCAGCCAGCGGTCAGCGCGGCACCGAGCGGGCCAAGACCGCGCTTTGCGATGAACGGGAGGGCAGCGGCAGCGGCAGCCCCGACAGCCCCTCCGCCAACCTTCTGTGCGACCTTACGTCCCGCGACAGCGGTGATGATGTTCCTGAGCATATTTTTCTCCAATCGAATGTTCCGCGGATCGCGGCTTGTCTGTCTTCATTTCGGTCAACGCACGAAGGCGGGCGTGGCTCCAATGGCCCGCGTACGCCACGGTTGGGGAAAAGCACCACCATCGCGTGGGATTTCACACCTCATTCTGACCTTCTTGCCCATCCCACATTGAAAACGTTGAAGTTTTCCGTTTGGCACGCTGTCTGCATAATGAATGGCAGGCGGGATCAGCCCCGCGAAAAAAGGGAAACAGGATCAATGAACGACACCAGCTTCAAGCGCCGCGCGATCGCCTTCGGGGCCGCGCTGATGATGAGCACCATCGCCGTTAGTGCCGCGACGTCGCCCGCCGACCATCTCGCGCAGCCGGCCGCCGCGAAGGTGATCTATGCCTGATCTCACTCCCATCGAAGCCAAGCCGAAAGAGAGGGTGCGAACCCTCGAGCCGATCGTGAGCGTGCGGGCACCCCGGCGTGAAGGCGAAAGCCGCGTTGCGGTCGGCGCCATTCTCTCCGGTCCCATCTTCAGCCGGGCGCGCGATATCATTGCGGCCAATGTCAACGATCTGCTCGACCGCAGCGAGGACCCGGCCAAGATGATCCGCATGATGATCCTCGAGATGGAGGATGTGCTGAGCGAGACCCGCGCGACCGCGGCCCGCGCCATCGCGGACCTGAAGGAAATGCGCGCCACCCACGACCGTCTCGACGACATGGCGACGAGCTGGGACGGACGCGCCATGCTCGCCCTCGAGAAGGATCGTGAGGACCTCGCGCGGCAGGCACTCATGGAGAAGAGCCGGATCACCGACATGATCGATGGGCTCGCCGCCGAAATGTCCGGCATCGAAGAAGCACTCAAGGGTTACGAGGCCGATATCCAACGGCTGCAGGCCAAATTGTCCGAAGCCCGGGCACGCCAGGTCTCGATCGCCACCCGCATCGAGCGCGCCATGAGCCGCACGCGCACCAGCGAGATGCTTTACGGTCATCGCACCGAAGATGCCTTCTCGCGTTTCGAAGAAATGGAGCGGCAGGCCGATCTTGCCGAAGGCGCGGCCGACGCGGCAGCGCTTGGTGGCAAGTCGCTGGAAGAAGAAATCGCCGAGCTCAAGGCCGCCGAAAAGGTCGACTCCGAGCTGGCGAAACTGAAGGACGAGCGCGCCAAGCGCCAACAAGGGGACAATCAATGAGCGACATCAAGAATCTCTTCAACGCCAACAAGCGGATGCTGCTCGGCGGTGCCAGCGAGAGCGCACGGGTCATCGGCGTGGACGTCGTCTTCATCCGTCTCGCCTTCGCCTTCGCCTTCCTGGTGGTGGAATGGGAGCCGACCCTCATCGCCTATGCGCTCGTTTCGGCGGCCTTCTATTTCGCCAATCGGAAGGAAATTCCCGACGCGGGGCGCGTGCGGTCGCGCAAGCGCCGCAATCCGCTGGGCCGCGCCGAGCATGGATCGGTCCATGATGCCCGCACCAAGCTCGACAGCCGAGACCGGCGCATGATGGCGATCGACCATCATCTCGCCAGCGAGAACAGCGACCAACTCGCGCGCGAGATCGAGGCGCTGCGAGCCAAGGTCGACGCCAAGAAGGCAGATGAAGCCAAGGCGGCCAGTGGCGCCAAGATCAAGAGCGAAGGAGATGAGCAATGACCGACCCTGTCAGCATTGCGGCGATCGGCACCTCGGTTCTCGCCGTCACCGGACTCCTCTCGGTCGCCGGCCTCAAGGCCTTCACCGGGTGGATGGACTACAAGCAGCGCGAACTCGACTGCCAGTTCGAAGGCGACCTCGCTCCGGCGGGGGGCATGATCGAGATTGCCGACCTTCGCGAGCGGGTCCGCAAGCTGGAAGCCATCGCCGCCGGCATCGATCCTTGAGCGCCGCGGCCCTTAGCCGAGCCCAATGAAGGCCCCGCCATCGCTGGTCGGGGCCTTTTTATCGACCAACGGCGGAGAAAGGGACTTCGAGTGCATTGAAATGATACAACGTTACCTATAAATGGCCGTCCATGCTTACCCAACTTCTGGCTTCGACCGTGCTGGCCACCGTCACCACGCAGCCCGCTCCGCAGCAGGTCCAACCCCAACCCGAGGTCTCCGCCGAAACGCGGCAGGAGGCCGAGCGGCGCAACGATCCCATCGTCATCACCGGCCATGTCATCGAAGGGCTCGACCTTCTGGCCGGTGCCAGCGTCGTGGAAGGCGAGGAACTGGTTCGCAATGTGGAGACGCAGATCGGCGATACGTTGGTGCGTCAACCGGGCGTGTCCGCCACCAGCTTCGCGCCGGGCTCCTCGCGGCCCGTCCTGCGCGGCTTCCAGGGCGAACGCGTCCGCGTCCTCAACGACGGGATCGGCTCGATCGACGTTTCCAACACCTCGGTCGATCATGCGGTGACGATCGACCCGCTCACGACCGAGCGCATCGAAGTGCTTCGCGGTCCTGCCGTGCTGATCTTCGGCGGGCAGGCGATCGGCGGCGCCGTCAACGTCATCGACCGCCGCATGCCGCGCACGATCGGCGACAACCCGCTTCATGTCGACGCGCTCGGACAGCTTCGCTCCGCCGACGACGGCGTGGCGCTCGGCGGCGCAGTGGACGTCGCGCTTACGGACGAGATCGTCGTTCACGCCGATGCCAACTGGAACAAGGGCGAGAATGTCCGCACCGGGGGATACATCCTTTCCGAAACCCTGCGCGCGGATCTGATCGCCGATGCGGCCGAGGAGCGCGAGGAGGGGCATTTCGAGGAAGCCGAGGAACTGGAGGAGTTTGCGGGCCTGCGCGGGGAACTGCCCAACAGCCAGTCCGAACAATTCTCCGCGGCGCTCGGGGCCGGCTATGTCGGCGACCGGATCGAGTTCGGTGCGTCCTACAGCCTGTTCGACACCAATTACGGCATTCCATCACGCCCCGGTGCCGGTCATCATCACGAGGATGAAGGCGACGACGAGGGCATGGGCATGGAAGACGAGGAGCATGAAGAAGGCGTGCCGGTCACCATCGACCTTCGGCAGCAGCGCTTCGACACGCGCCTCCAGGTCAACCTCGACGGCTTTTTCGGAAGCGTGACGGTGCGCGGCGCCTATGCCGACTATACGCATACCGAGTTCGAGGGCGACGAAGTCGGCACCATCTTCAACTCCGACGGTTTCGAGGGCCGCATCCAGGCCAAGCAGCGCGATCGAAACGGATTCCACGGTGCGTTCGGCGCCCAATATTACACGCGCGATTTCGAAGCGATCGGCCCCGAAGCGTTCCTGCCGCCCAACACCAGCACGTCGATCGGACTGTTCGCGCTGGAAGAATATCAGCCCGACCGTCTCGGTATCGAAGGCGCGCTGCGGGTCGATTTTACCGACCATGAGGCACCGACGCTCGGCCTGAGCCGCGACTTCACGACGTGGAGCGGCGCGCTGGGGGTCAATTACGAACTCGACGGCGGGATCACGGTGGGCGCCAACGCGAGCTACACCGAACGCGCGCCTTCGCCCGAGGAGCTCTTCTCGGACGGTCCGCATATCGCGACGCAAGCCTACGAACTCGGCGATCCCGACCTCGAGGTCGAAAGCAGCATCGGCGGCGAAATCTTTGCGCGCTACGAGGGCGACGACATCGCCTTTGCGGTAACCGCGTTCGTCAACGATTTCGACAATTTCATCTACGAGGCCGATACGGGGCTGGAGGAAGACGAGCTTCCCCTCTTCGCATACCGCCAGCAGGACGCGCGCTACACGGGCATCGAACTTGAAGCGTCCGCATTCGTCTATCGCGGGCGCGACCTCGATCTCAGCGTGGATGTCGTCGCCGACGCGATCCGCGCCGAGCTCGCCGACGGCTCGCCCGTTCCGCGTATCCCGCCGTATCGCTTGCTCGGTGGCGTGGAAGCGGATTGGGGTGCGTTGACGGCACGGGGCGAAGTCGAATTCGTCGCCGAGCAGGACCGGGTGGCGACCTTCGAGACACCGACCGACGGGTTCACGATGGTGAACGCCTCGCTGACATGGAAGCCGCTCGGAGAGGACAGCGAGATGCTGCTCATCCTTCAGGGCAACAATCTGTTCGACGTCGAAGCGCGGCGCCACGCCAGCTTCACCAAGGATTTCGCGCCGCTCGCGGGCCGCGATATCCGGGCGACGGCGCGGCTCAGTTTCTGAGTTTGCGATGATCGAGGGTCGCGGTGCCGGCTGCAGGCATTGGAGAGGGGCTTACCGTTGGCGGAATAGAGGGACAGTCGCATTATGCGGCTTCGCTCATGCCCCCATCGGTGCCCCCATTTCTCGAATCGTCGCGATAGGTCGCTACGACGTTGGGGGCGATGCTGGCCTTCAGCCATTCATTCCGTATCTTCATAGGCCGTGATGGCAGCCGTCGCCGTGATGCGGCCGTCTACGTCTTTAATTGGGCCGAAGGCGGACTGTCCGCTTTTGGCTTCAAGGACGCGAGAAGCAGACGTTCGGCTAACGACCCCACAATCAGACACACGGCCGGTGTTCCCGCGCACGTAGCAAGCGAATAACGAAACAGCCTGCGGGAGTCGGCGCCCAACCCCGAAAGTTCCCATTTTCCTATTGGGACCGCGTGGGAGGAAGGTCGGTCTCTGCCAACGTTGCGATCCGAAACATGGCGACGAACCCTTCAGTGCAGCAACACAACTAAAATCGCATTGCTCGTGCGCGCACTTTTGCGGATGCGGTTCAGAAACCCAAATCCTCCTTAAATCACAACCTCAAATCTGTGCCATAGGCCCTGACGGGGGACAATTGCTACCATTCAGCAGGAGATCCCAATTGCGGGCGTTTGGGCAATCTTCGGCGCCTCCTGACACCGACCGTGTATCAGCGTTCGCCTTGGATAGCCTGAGCGATAACCATCACGGAGACCATGTCCATCTCGGATGGGTGGCAGTCAAACATGCTCATTTCGGTCGCTGTTCGACGTGGTCGTCCGATCCGGTTATGTCGTCATCCTCGAAATGCCCAAAATGCTTCAACGGCGCCATGATCCACAAGGTGGCGACGGTTATGATCGAAAGCATGATCGCCACATCGAGACTACCGAGGGCGACAGAAGTTCCGATGGCGCCGGTTATCCATAAACTGGCAGCGGTGGCTGTTCCTTTAACCGAATCTTTCAGGCGCAGGATCGCACCGCCACCGATAAAGCCCATTCCAGTAATGAGGCCCTCGACGATACGTGCCATGGCTTCAGGTGTATCTGCCGTGATAGATTCTGCAGCCTGAATGAAGCCACAGCTCGCTACCGCGACAAGCGGGAAGGTTCGAAGACCCGCACTTCTCTCCGACTTTTCTCGATTCCATCCAATTGGAAACGCGAGGATGTAAGCGAGAACAATCGCCACCAGATGGGGCATGATATCGAAATGGTCTGGTCCCAAAAACTGCTCGAACATTAGGATTTCCGCCTTTCATGTTTCTAGCCAAAATTCTGACGTGCATTCCAACAAATAAGCAACGCTTTCTGCGACGTTGAACATTAATTGATGGTCGGCAATTGTTGCTTGTGACCCTCGACAACCGAAGCGTCCGCACCTCCGTTTCGGCTGTCGATATGGTTATCGCCGCCGCGGTTTTATCTGGCTCGATCGTTGAGTTCTGATTCTAAGCTCTATTCCGCCAAAACTGCGACCCTCGTCTGCAATTCAGGCAACACTTCCCGTTCAAACCAAGGATTGTTGTTCATCCAGATTTGAGAGCGCCAAGACGGATGCGGCAGAGGAAAATAGTGAGGGAGATAGTTGCGATAGCCTCTTACTCTGTCGTGCACTTTTCCAGACCCCAATTCCGCTTGATGCGCGTAGCCTCCCACAAGAAGGGTCAGTTGGATCGACGGCATGAGGGCGAGCAATCTTTTTCGCCAAAGTGGAGCACATTCGGTTCGCGGCGGAGCGTCGCCCCCAGCCGCTCGGCCCGGATAACAGAATGCCATCGGCAGGATTGCTACTCGATCCATGTCGTAGAATTGGTCTTTCGACAAACCGGTCCAATCCCGCAAACGATCACCAGATGCATCGTTGAACGGAATGCCCGAAGCATGAACTTTAGAACCGGGCGCCTGACTGGCGATTAGCAGTTTCGCTGTCGATGAAACCTGAACGACTGGTCTCGACCCGAATGGGAGGGATGCTGCGCAGTGGTTACACCCACGGACCTGTTCAACCAATTGAGAAAGCTGGATATTCATGCAGTACGAGATGGCGGATCAAGCCTCGAAGAGCAAGCCGCGCTCACGCTGTTCCCTTTAGAGTTATGCTCTCTCAGACAGCTAGATTCTGGAACTGCTATGGATCGAACCATCGAAACGGTAATGATGTCGAGGCGTATGGTATTCATGCGGGAAGGCGTCTGTCTGGACCAATTCGCAACCGGAAACATTCGTATGCTGGCTAGCGATGCAAAGCGCGAGCTTCGAAACCAGAAAGGAGACAATGTCATGGCCAAATATTCGGTCGGAGACCACGTTCACTGGAATTCCGAAGCGAGCAGGGTCAGCGGACACATCTCGAAAGTCCACGAAAAGGAATTCGAGTTCAAAGGCCGGACGCACCATGCGACTGAGGACGAACCTCAGTATGAAATCGAAAGCGACAAGACCGACCATGTCGCGGCCCATAAAGAAAGCGCGCTGAAAAAACTCGAAGACTGATGGCGACCTTTTACACCATCGGACATTCGAACCGTGACCCACAGGTGGTCGTCACGATGCTCAAGGATGCAGGGGTCACGATGCTCGCGGATGTGCGGGCCTTTCCTCGCTCGCGATCCAATCCCGCATTCAATGTCGATAGCTTCCCGACCCTCTTGCAGAAGGAGAAGATCGCGTATCGCCATTTCGATCGTCTTGGGGGACGAAGGAAGAAGCAACCGGACATCGACGATGGATTGAACGCGTTCTGGCGGGTGAGGAGCTTCCACAATTATGCGGATTATGCGCTCGGCGAGGAATTCCAGTCGGCCCTAAATGAATTGGAAGATATTGGAACCGAGCAATCCATAGCACTCATGTGTTCCGAAGCGGTATGGTGGCGCTGTCATCGACGCCTGATCACAGACTATCTCCTGACGCGAAGTCCGTAGTATTTCCGATGATTCCAAGGCTATTCCGACAAATCGCCGAAATTTCTACCGTTCGTTGCCCTTTGGAAAAGGCGACTTGTCGGAACGCGTCAGCCACCTCGTCGGACCGGATTATTTGGGCAATTTGAGATTGGGTCGCTATGACGTCAGAGGATTTCGAAGGTCAGCTGACGGGGGGGTAAAAATGGCGTCGGCTTTGCGCCCCAATAGCGGTCATCCCACCGGATCATCTGAGTGCCCGAAAGCTGTCATGGGCGCACGTTGAGGAAGTCGGCAGCCGTGCACTCAATATCTTTTGCACGGTGGCCCCCGCCCACTTTCCCGAGCCGACTCTCAATGTCCGGTGCGGCCTAAACGGCAGGTATGCTCAAAGAATCGATTTTGTCCCATCGGCCGCTACCAGCCTGCACATCGGCGTTTCTAAAGTCTCATCGACGAACTTCTGGTGCGCCAAATGGAAGGGCTGGGGGCGGCAACCTTCGCCCGAAAGTTCGATTGTCATGGAGCCCGCGCAACTTGCACTCTTTGCTTGTCCCTGGGCACGATGCGGCTCGAGGTGCCCCACTCCCGGGTGAGTCGGTTTGCCGCACGCCTTCGCCAGCTGCGTGCAGGCTATAGCACAGCCCCTCTTGGCCACCGGGTCTACGATCTCGCGACGGGGGTTATCATGCTGACCCCGGCCATTCGAGAAAATGACCATGGATGGCTCCACGGCCTCCATAATCGTGTCGACAAAAGCTTCGGCATCGGAAGAAGCAGGCAGGCCACCATGGTGCGGGAAGACGAGCGTTTGCGCACCCAAGTCACTTCCGTTTGCGAGTGCGTCGTCCAGACCAATCTCATCGATGTCGCCGGCCAGCAGGAGGCCCGAACCTCCGTCGCCAACGCGTATGATCGCAGATATTGAATTGGAGGTTACCTTGCGGCCATGATCGTCGGTAGATCCCGACCCCCCGAGCACGAAAGACGAGGAAGGGGCAAGGACGGTCACGTCGATCTCGCCGATGCGGACCGAGCCGGGCATTACAGTGCTGAGTGTCGTAATGACCTCACAGCTGCCCTGTCGTTTGGCAGCCCGCACAGCTGCGCGAAGGCTTCGCCAAATCTTCGTGTCCTTCTGAGAGTCAGGATTGACGTAAAGTTTTCGCAGTTCGATCGTTTCACTCGACAGAAGCCCGATGATGCCGGCGATATGGTCTTTGTCGGCATGCGAGATGAAGGCCACGTCGACGCAGGTAATCCCCATGTCCTCAAGGGTGTTCAGGAGGAGCGCCTTGCGTGGCGCGATCTGGCATTTACCAGAGGGACCATTCACCTACGGTCACCTACGCCTAACGCACTACGAAGCGCGCTAGCGATAGAAGTCGAGATGCAAGACAAACTGACAATGAGGGTAAATGAGAAATAAGAACGACAATCCTAGCCATTATCACGCTCTTCGTCGTCGTTTCGATCCCAGCAAGGGCTGACGTACTGCTGACCAATGTTACACTTCTGGATGCTGTGGAAGACACAATCAGCGAGGGCCGGTCCGTGTTGATTGAAGGCACGCGCATCTCGGCGGTCGGCTGAGAAATCGTGGTCCGCGAAGAAGTCGAACAGATCGACGCCGAAGGACGTTTCCTGATCCCAGGCCCTAGGTACAGGGGATCGATCAACCCCATCAGAGATCACTCGCGCAATGTCATCGAATACGGAACGCCTTGAACATCGTCGCAAGCGTATGGCGAAAAGCGCCGCCGTCTTACGCGGAGGGTTTCGACCTTTTTTTATAGGTGCTGCTTCCTGGGCTATCATCGCTTTGGCCGTTTGGCTCGCTTCTCTCTTTGGAGTCGTCACGCATACAGCGATCGAAGATCCGCTGGCCTGGCATCGACACGAAATGTTGTTCGGTTTCGTCGGCGCTGCGATTGCAGGTTTTGCGCTTACCGCCGTGCCCAATTGGACCGGTCGGCTCCCCATTGCCGGGAAACCGCTAGCCGCGTTGTTCGGCATCTGGGCAGCTGGAAGAATTTTGCCCATTGTCACAACGGATCAGAGCATTCTCGTGATCGCGCTTGACGGCGGTTTCTATATCCTTCTGGCAAGTTTGCTCGCTCGCGAGATTCTTAAGAGCTCTAGTCGCAACCTGCCTGTTGTTGCGGTGATTGCGTTGTTTGGGTTGGCTGATCTCCTCGATCGCACGGCGATGGCGGGCTACATCGATATTGGCTCGTTCGGATGGCGAAGCGGCATAGCGCTCGTGATTTTTCTAATATCGGTGATCGGGGGGCGTATCATCCCAAGTTTCACGCGAAACTGGCTGGCGGCTCAAGGCACTAGCGAACCATTGCCGACCCAGCCCGGGCTACTGGACAAACTCGTTCTCGGTCTGACTCTTATCGCTTTACTATTGTGGCTGCTCGCGCCTTCAACATGTTTGACCGGTACGGTTCTGTCGTTTGCAGGGTTAGGACATCTTATCCGGCTGTTTAGATGGCAGGGTTGGAGAAGCCGCACCAACGCGCTGCTGATTATCCTTCATGTCGGCTATCTATGGTTGCCTATCGGTATGTTCCTCCTCGGATTTGCCCAATTTGCGTCCGTTCCAGAATCTGCTGCCATTCACGCTTTATCGACCGGTGCAATGGCAACGATGATCCTTGCCGTCATGAGCCGCGCCAGTCTGGGTCATACCGGGCGACCGCTCGCGGCAGGCCGCATCACCTCGGCCTCTTATCTTCTGGTGAGCATCGCAGCGATCGTCCGGGTCGCAGCTGGATTTGCAACCGTAGGACAGCAGACCATGCTTACGATCGCAGGGTTTGCGTGGTTCGGAGCCTTTAGCCTTTTCCTGCTCCGACATATTCCGATCCTCTGTTCTGCGAGATGCGAAGAGGCGCGAAGGGAGATTTCATGACATCGTCTCAACGCAACCTGTGGACTGCGCTACTCGCCGCCTCAGCCTTCGCCACCCTGTTTTCGCTCTCGTTCGTGGCCACTCCCGTGAAATTTATGGCGGAGAATGTGCCGATTGCACATTTGCTCGCGGTAGGGAGAGTTACTTTTTGGGCTTCGCTTGTGATCGAAAGCGCGCTGCTTGCAATTCTCTTTCTGACGGCGTGCGGAAGGACGCGTTGGCGTGTGGCCGGAGCGGGGACAATCCTGTTTGTCCAGTGGGTCCTCATCATGCCGCGACTGGATGAGCGCACGCTGGCCCGGATCGCGGGTTACATTCTGGAACCCTCATCGCTGCATCACTGGTGGATCATTTTAGATATCGCACGGCTTGGCCTCTATGTCCTCGTTCTTCGTCGGGCCTTGCTTTGTCTGCGGTCGAACCAACCGAACGATGCCTTGGAAAGCTGAGGCCCGAAGCCTAGGTATGGCCGATGGAAGCGTCCGCCCCCGAAGACGAGATCAATTTCTGCCAAGCTTGCTCGGTTCGAAATCGGGCGATTTGCGCCGATCTTGATGATGCTGAAATTGCCTCGCTCAACAAAATCGGACGGCGAAGGCATCTGAAGGCAGGTGAGTCTCTACTGTGGGAAGGCGATGAGGCGGTGTTCGTTGCCAATGTGGTATCCGGAGTCCTAAAGCTTTCTACGCAGACGATCGACGGCCGCGAGCAGATTCTCGGCTTGGCCTATCCGTCGGACTTTCTCGGCCGTCCTTTCGGCGACACGACACCCTACAATGCGGAAGCCCTTTCCGACACGGTCGTGTGCGTGTTCCAGCGTTCGGACTTCGAGCGTTTCACGGTTGAGCATTCGAGACTTGAGCACAAGCTGCTTGAGCGTACATTAAGCGAACTCGATCGAACCCGGCGTTGGATACTGCTTCTAGGTCGGTTGAACGCCACCGAGAGACTGGCAACCCTGCTATTGGAAATCGGTGAGCGTTCTGTCGCCGCAACTTGCGACGGTTTTGGCAAGACTAGCCCGAACCAGTTCGAACTTCCGATGTCGCGTCAGCAGATCGCGGATATTCTGGGCCTTACCATCGAGACCGTCAGCCGACAGTTTACCAAAATGCGAGAGGACGGCCTCATCAAGGTGCACGGCCGGAGGCATGTTACAATCTGCAATCGTGACGTGCTGGAAACCCTCGCAGCTTAGTTTTACGTTCGCATTGCTAAGGCTTGATTTGCGAAGAGTTCATCGAACCCGGCCGCGCCCTTTGACTTGAATCAATGAACCGATACCCTCTGCTTGCAATCGGGATCCCGTCAGATGATGTCAGGATCTTTTTCATGTTGCAGAGCGATCCATTCGCGCATTTTGCGAACGAAATCTTACCCACTGATCTCTCGGTATCGTCGCTGACGCGAATGCAGACGTTGGCGCGAATTCACTGCGTGAAGAAAGGCGAATTAGTCGAGTTGAACGGACAGAGCGAAAGATGGGTTGTTTTTCTTTCTTCCGGGGCCGCCAAACTCGTCGCACATGTCGGAACGGACCGCGATCAAATCATCTGTTTCGCCTTCGGCGGAGAGCTCCTCGCCCTATCGGGGTCTTCACAGTCCCAATATTCCCTTCATGCTATGACGGCCTGTCATCTTGTCGCTTTCCCAGCCGACGAACTGACGCAGACAGCGACCGAGAATAGCGATGCGGCAAGGATCATCCTTGAAAGTTCATTCGCGGCGTTGGATCGAGCTCGGGAAAAGTCGGTTCTTTTGGGAAGGAAAACGGCGAGCGAGAGAATGGCCAGCTTCCTTCTGTCGATGGCGGACAGGATCGGCAAGTCTTGCGGCAAGACGATCTCGCTGCACCTTCCCATGACTCGCCGAGAGATCGCCGAGAGTCTGGGGCTTACCATCGAAACGGTCAGTCGGCAGCTCACCGTACTGCGCAGTCACAGTATAATTCGCACCCAAGGAAGGTCGGAGATCTGCATTCTGGATACAGCCCAATTGGGCCAGCGTGCCGCTTTATTGGACTGTCTGGGCTGATTCTTTCGGCCATTTGATCTGCATCAATGCAGATCCGCCAAGGGCTGCATAGAAGCGCAGGAAAGCCATTCGGAGTCTCTGATGCAGGCGGAAGCAGTCTTGGGACGGGCGGGCCTATGGTTCGGCGTCTTTATCATCTCGATCATTTTCGCCGGTACGGCCCGCGACACCGGTTTCGCAGCTCACGCCACGATTATTGCCATCGTTGCCCTCGTTCTCCTGTGGATGTCGGTCACTCGCTTCGATCCGATGGGAAAGGCTCGCGGCTTCTTCCGCATACCTGAAGGCCTGTCCCGATATGACGACGATCCGATCAGATGGGGTGTGCTGGCCACGATGTTCTGGGCTCTCGTCGGACTGCTCGCCGGCGTTTTCATCGCGTCTCAATTGGCTTTCCCCCAGCTCAATTTCGAACCCTATTTTAACTTTGGCCGCGTTCGTCCGCTTCACACCTCGGCGGTGATCTTCGCGTTTGGCGGCAATATCCTGATCGCCAGCAGCTTTTACGTGGTGCAACGCACCTGCCGCGCGAAGCTTGCTTTTCCCTCGTTGGCGCGCTTCGTCTTTTGGGGGTACCAGCTATTTATTGTCCTCGCCGCCTCGGGATACCTGTTCGGTGTCACGCAAAGCCGCGAATATGCAGAGCCAGAATGGTATGTCGACCTGTGGCTGACAATCGTCTGGGTCGCCTATTTGATCGTCTTCGTCGGTACGCTGGCGCGCCGGACCGAGCCACACATCTATGTGGCGAACTGGTTCTACCTATCCTTCATCATCACCATTGCGATGCTTCACATCGTAAACAACCTGGCCGTCCCGGTCGCGTTAAACGGCTCATTGTCTTTCTCGGCATTTGCCGGAGTGCAGGATGCGCTGACGCAATGGTGGTATGGTCATAACGCGGTCGCGTTCTTCCTGACCGTACCTTTCCTTGCGATGATGTACTACTTCGTTCCCAAGCAGGCCGAACGACCAGTCTACAGCTATCGCCTGTCTATCATCCACTTCTGGTCGTTGATCTTCCTCTACATCTGGGCCGGACCGCATCACCTGCATTATACCGCGCTGCCCGACTGGGCCCAGACGCTCGGAATGGTTTTCTCGGTCATTTTATGGATGCCCAGCTGGGGCGGGATGATCAACGGACTGATGACGTTGAACGGAGCATGGGACAAGGTTCGTACCGATCCGATCATCCGCATGATGGTCATGGCTCTCGCCTTCTACGGCATGGCGACGTTCGAAGGGCCAATGCTGAGCATCAAAGCCGTGAACTCGCTTTCTCACTACACTGACTGGACGGTCGGCCACGTCCATTCGGGGGCGCTTGGATGGAACGGACTGATCAGCTTCGCTGCGGTCTATTTCTTGGTCCCCCGGCTGTGGAAGCGCAAGCGGATGTATTCACTTCGTATGATTAACTGGCACTTCTGGCTCGCGACGCTCGGGATCGTCTTTTACGCCGCCAGCATGTGGATAGCCGGTATTACCCAAGGTCTGATGTGGCGTGAATATGGCCCCGACGGCTATCTCGTGAACAGCTTTGCCGAGACGGTGGCTGCGTTGCACGAGCTGTACATCATCCGCGCAGTCGGCGGCATCATGTATCTCAGCGGTGCTATCATCATGGGCTACAATGTCTGGATGACCATCGCGGGCAGGCTTCGCGAGGAAGCTCCGATGGGCGCCATGCCTGCCTACGATCCCGAAACGGATCGCCCGATCGTTCGCACCTCCACCCCCGAACCAGCCGAATAGGATCGCGTGTTATGGGCCTCACTTCACAGCACAAGAAGCTTGAAAAGAACATCAACCTCCTCGCGATCGGCGCATTCATCGCGGTTACGATTGGCGGCATTGTCGAGATCGCCCCTCTCTTCTGGATCGATAATACGATCGAGGAGGTCGAAGGGATGCGACCATACACCCCGCTGGAGCAGGCGGGGCGAAACATCTATGTGCGCGAAGGTTGCTATTCCTGTCACTCGCAGATGATCCGACCGTTCCGCGACGAGGTCGAACGGTATGGCCACTATAGCCTGGCCGCGGAAAGCATGTACGACCACCCGTTCCAGTGGGGTTCGAAACGCACCGGCCCCGATTTAGCTCGCGTCGGTGGTCGTTATTCGGATGAGTGGCACGTGCAGCACCTCGAAGATCCGCAGAGCGTGGTGCCCGAGAGCATCATGCCCCAATACTCTTTCCTTGGTGATACTCGGCTGGAGGGTGACAACGTTGCCGACATGCTGATCGCGCTGCGCCGGGTGGGCGTTCCTTACTCGGACCGCGACATCGAGCAGGCGAAGGCAGACTTCTTTTTCCAGGCCAATCCCGATCGCGGCGGTGATGTCGAGGACTTCCTACAACGCTATCCCAAAGCGCAGGTGCGCGACTTCGACGGCGACCCGAGCCAGGTGACGGAGATGGATGCCCTCGTGGCTTATCTCCAGATGCTTGGTACGTTGGTCGATGTAGACAGAGCGGCCGCCCAAGCACAGTTGGCAGAGGAAAAGGGTCGATGAGCTTCTACGATCAGCTGCGCCATCTTGCCGACAGCTACGGTCTGGTCGCGCTTCTTCTTCTCTTTCTTAGTCTGTGTCTGTGGGTGTTCCGGCCCGGGGCCAAGCAACGCAACCGGGAAGCGGCGCGCTCCATTTTTGATGACGGCGAGACCGAGGGGCGCAACGATGGCCAATAAACGCATTGATGAGCCGACGGGTACCGAAACCGTCGGTCACGAATGGGATGGCATCGAGGAACTTGATACGCCCATGCCGCGGTGGTGGCTCTGGACGCTGTATCTCACAATCGTGTGGGGAGTGATCTACGTCATTCTTTATCCAGCTTGGCCACTGGTCGACAAGGCGACTGAAGGCTTGCTTGGTTGGAGCAGCCGCGGCGAACTTGCCGAGGAGATGAGCGTCGTAGATCAGGCCCGTGTAACGATGCGCGAGGAATTATCACGAATTCCGATCGAACGCTTACCCGAGAACAGTGAGCTGTTCGCCCAAGCGGTGGTGGGCGGCCGGTCGGCATACCAGGTCCACTGCTCACAGTGCCACGGCTCAGGGGCCGCGGGAAGCCAGACGCTGGGCTACCCAAATCTCAACGACGACGACTGGCTGTGGGGCGGCGATCTCAAGGCGATTGAATATACGTTGGTCAATGGCATACGCGCTCCTGGCGTAGAGGACACCAGGACCAGCACCATGCCGCCATTTGAAGGTGCTTTCGAACCCGCTCAACTCGACGCGCTGGTGGGTTTCGTGCTTTCGCTAAGTGGCGAAGGGCCTCGCAATGCCGCGGGGGCGCAAACTTATCAGGACTTCTGCGCAGCCTGCCACGGCCCCGCCGGCGAAGGAAGCCGTGACCTTGGTGCTCCGCGTCTGAACGATGCCATCTGGCTTTACGGAGGTTCACGCGAAGAGGTCCGAGAGCAAATTCTGGATCCCAAGATGGGCCGTATGCCACATTGGGGTGATCGCCTCGATCCGGTCACGATCAAAATGCTCTCGGCCTATGTTTGGTCGCTTGGCGGCGGCGAGGAACTTGTCGACGTCGCCGAGGATCCAGCGGTGGAGGTCGATGAAGAACCGTGATCCCGGACGCGCATCGAGCGCACCTCCTCGCCGTGAAGGTGAGAACAACGATCACTCGGTCGTAGTCGAAGACGGGCGCGCGAAAACCAACAAACCAGTATCCGGCGCCGTAGCCGAGCCAGAAGCCACCACTCTTCGCCACGAACCACACGAGCCGCCCCGCCAGCATCTGCCGACCAAATTGTTCGAGAAGCGGACCAAGGTTCACAACAAGCGGATCGACGGTCCTTTCCGCCGCTTCAAATGGTTCGTCATGTTCGTGACGCTGGCGGTATATTACGGCACGCCATGGATCCGCTGGGATCGCGGGCCGTATGCGCCCGATCAAGCGGTGCTGATCGATCTTGCCAATCGCAGATTCTACATGTTCGGCATAGAGATCTGGCCGCACGAATTCTACTATGTCGCTGGCTTGCTTATCATGGCGGCGCTTGGCCTCTTCTTGGTCACGAGCGCAGTGGGCAGGGTATGGTGCGGATACGCTTGTCCCCAGACGGTCTGGACCGACCTGTTCCAGCATGTCGACCGCTTCGTCGATGGTGACCGGAACGCTCGCATCAAGTTGGACGCGGCGCCGCTCGGGCCAAAGAAGGTTGCGAAGCGGACTTTAAAATATACAATTTACCTTGTTATTGCTTTCTGGACCGGTGGCGCGTGGATCATGTATTTCGCCGACGCGCCCACGCTAGTGCGCGATTTCTGGTCAGGCGAGGCCGCACCCGCCGCCTATATTACGGTCGCGATCCTGACGCTGACGACTTTCACGCTTGGTGGCTTTATGCGCGAACAAGTGTGCATCTACATGTGTCCTTGGCCACGAATTCAGACGGCAATGATGGACGAGAAGTCACTTCTCGTGACCTATAAGGATTGGCGGGGCGAACCGCGCGGCAGCGTCAAGAAGGCAAAGAAGAACCCAGAAAAGTTCGGCGACTGCATCGATTGCCTGCAGTGCGTTGCCGTCTGTCCAACGGGGATCGACATCCGCGAAGGACCACAGATCGGGTGCATCACCTGCGCGCTTTGCATTGATGCCTGCGACAAAGTGATGGCCGAAGTAGGACGACCGCGCGGTCTGATCGACTATGCCACTCTTGAGGATTGCGAAAAGGAGGCAAATGGGGAAGCGACACCTCCGCCGTGGAAAGCCGCGCTGCGACCCAGGACCATCGCTTACTTTCTAATATGGGGCGGTATTGGTCTTGCCATGCTGTTTGCGCTCGGCGTGCGCAACCATGTGGGGCTATCGGTCTCGCCGGATCGCAACCCACCTTTTGTCCTGATGAGCGATGGATCGGTGCGCAATTCCTATACGCTCAAATTGCGCAACATGGAGAGCCGTCCGCGCGACATGGAAGTCGCGCTTCAGGGCCTTCCCGGGGCGGTCATGTGGACCGACACCAGCGGAAGCGACGCAGCTGCCCGCACGCAAATCAAGACGGTTCCAGCAGATCAGGTACTCGCGGTCCGTACCTACGTCATGGCCCCTGAAGGGGTCGGGACGCAGGAATTCAGTTTCCGCGTAACGTCACGCGACGAGCAGCGCGAAAGCGCCGAAACCGAAGCGCGCTTTGACGCGCCGGGAGGCAGCGAATGAAGAGCGAATTCACCGGCAAGCACATGGCCGTGATCATCGTGACCGGATTCTTAATCATCATCGCGGTCAACCTGTTCATGGCCACGCTGGCCGTTCGCGGCTTCGGGGGAGTCATCGTCCAGAACTCCTACGTTGCAAGCCAAGAATTTAACGACTGGCTCGAAGCTGCCGAGCGACAGGAAGCCCTGGGATGGACGGCCGATCTATCGCTGAGCGACAACCGCCACCTCGGTGTCGAGACCAAATCGGTTCCTGACGGCTCCTCCGTGGAGGCGATCGCCCGCAGGCCGCTCGGAAAGCCGGAAACGACCCAGCTTCGGTTCATCGAGGCCGTAGCGGGCCATCACGTATCATTGGAGCCCTTAACGCCGGGACGCTGGATCATCCGGCTCACCATCGCTTCACCTGACGGTCAAACCTGGTCGATGGAAGAGCATTTGCAGTGATTGCGCAGGCTGCCTTTGATACGGTTGAGCATCCCGAACTCACGGATAGTCGTTTTACCGTACCTGGAATGCGTTGCGCCGGTTGCATCGCTAAGATCGAGCGAGGCCTTCACGCACTGGAGGGCGTAGAAGCGGCGCGAGTCAATTTCTCGGCGAAGCGGGTCGCTGTTCGGCATGAAATAGCGCTGGATTCGGAAGGATTGGTGGCTGCGCTCAGAAAACTTGGTTTCGAAGCGCAAGCGGTCGAGGCCAATCCATTAGGACGTGATGACGCCGAGAGCCGCACTCTCCTGCGTTCGCTCGCCGTCGCGGGCTTTGGCATGATGAACATCATGCTGTTGTCGGTTAGCGTCTGGTCGGGGGCAGGCGGCGTTACGCGCGAACTGTTTCACTGGCTCTCTGCGCTGATCGCGCTGCCGGTCGTCGCCTATTCGGGTCGTCCGTTTTTCGCCAGTGCGGCGATGGCGCTGCGACATCGGCGTACGAACATGGATGTGCCGATCTCTATCGGCGTTCTGCTCGCGACCGGGCTGAGCGTTTACGAGACTGTCACTGGCGGTGACCATGCCTATTTCGACAGCGCGGTCATGTTGCTGTTTTTCCTACTTGCCGGTCGTGCACTTGATGCGACGATGCGGAATAAGACCCGCGCGGGAATTGGGGCTTTGCTATCCCGAATGGGCAAATCCGCGCGCATATTGACTGCGGACGGATCGACTAGAACGGTTACCGCAGAAGAGCTCGAGCCCGGTATGCTCATGCTCGTTGCGGCCGGCGAGGCCCTGGCAGCCGATGGAATCATTGAGGTGGGCCGAAGTTCGATCGATAATGCGATGCTAACCGGCGAGAGCGAACCTCAAGCCGTGATCCAAGACAACCTGGTCCATGCCGGGGCCATCAACCTAGCCAATCCCATTCGCGTGCGCGTCACGGCCGCCTCCTCCGAGACGGTCATCGCCGAAATCGCTCGTTTGATGGATGAGGCCGGACAATCGCGAAGCCATTATGTTCGCATCGCCGACCGCGCCTCGCGGCTCTATGCCCCGGCGGTCCATACCCTCGCTCTGCTGGCATTTGTGGGGTGGATGATTGCAGGGGCCGGAGTTCATCAGTCGCTGGTGATTGCGATTGCCGTGCTGATCATTACCTGCCCCTGCGCGATGGGGTTGGCGGTCCCGGCCGCTCAGGTGGTGGCGTCAGGCGCCCTTGCGAGGCGCGGCCTGCTCGTCAAAGACGGCAGCGCACTGGAACGGCTTGCTGAAGTCGATACCGCGCTGTTCGACAAAACCGGCACCTTGACGCTGGGAGAGCCGGTTCCGCAGATCGATCTTATGTCGAGCGAACAGAAGTCTGTCGCCCTCGCACTAGCGCAGGCCAGTCGTCATCCGTTGAGCAAAGGCCTTGCAATGGCCCTCGAGAATGAGGGCGTCACCCCCTCCAAGGTCGAGTTGCTTCGCGAAACGGGAGGGGAGGGCATAAGCGGTGATTGGGGCGGCTGCCGTGTTGCGCTGGAGCGCAACGAACTCCCCGACGTTGGGTTATCCACTGCGCTCCGTATCGGGGAGAGCTGCTACGCCATTCCTTTTGCGGATCCGATGCGGACTGATGTTGCCGAGACCCTAGCCGCTCTTGGCTCCAGCGGTATCGATAGCCGGATCATATCGGGCGATCGGCAGGCGCCTGTGGCCGCGCTAGCAAAAAAACTCGGTATCGCAGCTGACGCGGAGATGCGTCCAAGTACCAAGCTGGCACTGCTCGACGACTTGAAAGCGCAAGGTCGGCATCCGCTAATGGTCGGCGACGGGATCAATGATGGTCCCGCGTTGGCCGCTGCCCATGCGTCGATTGCACCCGGAAGTGCAAGCGACGTCAGCCAACAAGCTGCCGATGCGGTGTTCTTGGGGCGGGCGCTGTTGCCTGTCGCGCTTGCGGTCGCCGTGGCACGCCGTACCATGGGCATCGTCCGCCAGAACTTTGCTTTCGCTATCGGCTACAATGTATTGGCGGTGCCCCTAGCGCTCGCGGGCTTGGTTACCCCACTAATTGCGGCGATTGCGATGTCGCTCAGTTCGCTGATTGTCGTTGGTAATTCACTTCGTTTGGCGGGCGCTGCGCGAGGCCCTTCGGCATGAGCGTTTTGGTCTATTTGATCCCGGTTGCGCTGGCTTTGGGTGGCGCGGGTCTCGCGCTATTCTTCTGGGCGATGCGGAATGGACAGTTCGAGGATCTCGACGGGGCGGCAAACCGGATCCTGATCGACGACGAAGAGGACGACCGATGAACCCTTCGGTCAAAGCGCCATCGCTTTACCATCCATTGGGGTCGGTCGATCGTCGCAAAACGCTGCGACCAGGGAGATCGAAATGACCATGCAACTCATGATCCGCTCATGCGCTTGCGGACTTTGGCAATTTGATTGAGCGCAATGACTGGCTCAACAATCTTCGCGAAGGGAACGGCGATGTGGCCCTATCACCCCGATCTGCTCGCGACCCCCGTCCCGCGCTACACCAGCTTCCCGACCGCTGCCGAGTTCGGTGATATTCACCCGACGCATTATCGCGATGCGCTCGAGAATATCTCCGGAGAAGCGTCTATCTATGTGCATATTCCGTTTTGTGAAAAGATCTGTTTCTATTGCGGCTGCAACACGGGCGCAGCAGGTCGCCGTAGCAGGCTGGAAACCTATCTGGACGCGCTTCACCGGGAAATCGATACAGTAGCCGCCTTGCTACCAGCTGGCATCACCATCGGCCGTGTAGCTTTCGGGGGTGGTAGTCCGAATGCTATCTCGCCGACTGATTTTCTCAGATTGGTCGAAGCACTGACGCGCCGCTTCAGATTAGTCGATCCAGTCTATTCAATCGAACTCGATCCACGATCAATGTCCTCCGAATGGGCATCGGCAATTAACACGGTGCGGATCCGGCGGGCGAGCCTCGGCGTGCAAACGTTCGCACCCCATTGCCAAGAACGTATCGGCCGAATTCAATCGGGAGAGCTGATTGTAGATACGGTGCATAGGCTGCGAAACGCCGGTATAGATTCGCTCAATTTTGACCTGATGTATGGGCTGCCGGGCCAAACGTGCGATGATTTGACCGATAGTATGGAGCGAACGTGCCTGCTCGGTGCAGACCGAATTGCTCTGTTTGGATATGCACACGTGCCGCACATCGTTCCGCGTCAAAAAGCTATCGATGATCGCGGCCTGCCCGATCAATCGGAGCGGTTTGCAATGGCAGAGGCGGGCCACGACTATTTCATAACTCGTGGCTACACCCCGGTCGGATTCGATCACTTTGCCCTGTCGGGCGGGGATCCTTTGGCTCATGCCGCGCTGACGGGTGAGCTACGACGAAACTTTCAAGGTTTTACGGATGACAAGGCCCCGAACCTGATCGGCCTAGGCGCATCCGCAATCAGTTCCTTACCCCATTTGCTCGCGCAGAACGAGAAGAACAGTGGTCGCTACAGGATGCGAGCCAGCGCGGGACACTTGGTTGCGAACCGCGGGGTATCGCGATCGGCGGATGACCGTGCGCGCGGAGATATCATCGAATCGCTGCTATGCAAAGGAAGCGCGCGGTTGTCATCCGATCTTATCGAGCACTGTCGCGCCGGCCTCCGCCCTTTCCTCGACAAAGGCTTGGCGACACTATGTGATGACCGTCTTACGATCACCGCCGGGGGGCTGCCTTATACGCGGACCATTGCCGCCTTATTCGATCCCTATCGTCAAGTCTCGCCCCGCCGGTTCAGCTCAGCTGTTTGAGACCACCGCCGAAAGGATAATATATGCCCCTTTGGTTTTTCCCTGCCCTTATCGGAATTTTCGCGACCTCGAGCCTGATAGCGGGAATCTGGCTAATGCTGCACCTCCGCGACCTTGCCCGTCTCTTTGTTGGAGATGGATCGAGCAACATCGTTCGCGGTCCCGGCAAGCGACAAGCGTCCCGGCGACAAGTCTGGCTAGCCCTCTTCATCTTCAACGCAGGCTGGATTGTTTCATTGCTCATTTGGATATTTGTGATGGGCGGTGATGCGAATACGGTCACTGACGCGGCAGCCTGACACAATGGCGCGATCATGAACTACGACCAGATTTTCGGCGAAGCGATTGAACAGCTCCATTCGGAGGGCCGGTATCGCGTCTTCATCGACATATTGCGTGACAAGGGCTCTTTCCCCAACGCACGCTGCTTCGCGGGACATAACGGATCCAAGCCGGTTACCGTGTGGTGTTCCAACGATTATCTCGCCATGGGCCAGCACCCCAAAGTCATCACCGCGATGGAAGAAGCGATGCAAGATGCCGGCGCTGGGGCGGGCGGCACGCGCAATATCGGTGGCAACACGCACTACCATGTCGAGCTGGAGGCTGAACTGGCCGATTTGCACGGCAAGCAGAACGCGTTGTTGTTCACCAGCGGCTATGTTTCGAACGATGCAACGCTGTCTACTCTCGGCAAGCTGCTCCCCGGCTGCGTGATTTTCTCCGACGAGTTAAACCACGCAAGCATGATCGCGGGCATCCGCAATTCAGGCTGCGAAAAGCGCGTCTTTCGCCACAATGATATGATGCATCTTCGGGAATTGCTCGCTGCCGAAGGTTCTGGAACGCCCAAGCTGATCGCATTCGAAAGCGTCTATTCGATGGACGGCGATGTGGCCCCGCTTCACGCCATTTGCGACCTCGCCGACGAATATCACGCGCTGACCTATATCGACGAGGTCCACGCGGTCGGCATGTATGGGGCGCGTGGGGGCGGCATCACTGAGCGAGACAAGGTAGCGCACCGGATCGATATTATCGAAGGGACTTTGGGCAAGGCGTTCGGCGTAATGGGCGGCTATGTCGCGGCAGATTCTCGGGTCATCGACTGCCTTCGTTCTTATGCCCCCGGATTTATCTTCACCACATCACTCAGCCCCGTAGTGGTCGCGGGCGCGCTGGCGGCGGTACGACACCTGAAGGAAAGCAACGAAGAACGCGAGGCGCAGCAGGCCTCGGCTAAACTGCTCAAGCGGAAGATGCGTGAGGCCGGCCTACCGGTCATGGCTAACGCCACGCATATCGTGCCACTAATGGTCGGCGATCCGGTCCGCACGAAAACCATCAGCGACATATTGCTCGCCGAATACGGCGTTTATGTGCAGCCGATCAACTTTCCCACGGTGTCCCGCGGTACAGAACGCCTGCGTTTCACCCCTGGCCCGATGCATACGACTGAAATGATGGACGAGCTAGTCGGTGCCTTGGTCGAAATCTGGAGCCGACCGGAACTGAAGTTGGCGGAAGCTGCATGACCGGTTCAGTCTTTTCGGGAGTTGTAATGAATTTTCGTCATCAAGCAGAAGATTTGGATCCAGTTTGAGGGATGGGCTATCGTACATCAGTTGACGGGGACACGTCCACCAGAAGGCAACTCCGCTCGACACGTCACAGCGCATTGATTTCATATTTTGTGCACGGAAACCTGCCCGCGACGTGGCAGCCGCTGAAGGGCCGCTCAGATAAGATCTCGGTTCCTCAAGCTTAAGTGACCCGGCAATCCTGAGATCAACACTTCTGCAAAAAAGTTCGCACACGAGTGACCATAGGGGGGCATTGGACGCTACCGTACTCTATCGATGCAGCATCTCAAAACCATCGTTGCTAGCCTTCGCACCGTTGGAGATTTTTCGTATCGAGACGCATCGGCATGAGCAAAGCTAAGAACATTCTCGTAACAGGCGGCACTGGTATCGTGGGCCGTTCCCTTGTGTAGGCATTGCGTGCTTCCGGCGCAACACCACTTCTCGCTACTCGCGGGGGCGAAGGTCAAAACGAAATCCGGTTCGATTTTTATGATCGGTCGACTTGGGATGCGGCATTAGACGGAGTATCCCGGCTATTCCTTTCCGCCCCCCCCAAATTGCCGACATTGATTCAACGCTTGGACCTTTCATTCGAAAAGCCCGAGACAAGGGCGCGAGGCACATTGTATTTTTGTCCGTTGCAGGCGCCGAGAAACTGCCGATACTTCCTCACGCGGTCGTCGAGCGCTATCTAACAGCCGCATCCGGCTGGACGATTCTGCGCCCGAGTTTTTTCGCACAGAACATCGAAACTGCATACGTCGAAGATATCAGACGCCGCGACCGAATATACGTTCCCGCGGGAAAAGGAAAAGTCGCTTTCGTGGACGCTCGGGCTATCGGCGAGGCGGCAGCCCGCTGTCTTTTGCAGCCCCAACTTCATTACAACAAGTCCTATTTACTGACAGGGCCGGTGGCGGTCTCCTTTAAGCAGGTCGCCGACTGCCTATCGTCGACGTTAGGTCACCAGATTGCGTACGAGCCAGCGTCGATAATCGGTTATCTTGCACACCTTCGCTTCGCAGGGCAGCCGTGGAGTCAAGCTATGATTCAGACCGCGCTGCACGTTGGTTTGCGGTTTGGTCAGGCAGAGAATGTTTCGTCGGACCTTGGTGAACTGATCGGCAAGGGAGGAAAAAGTGTCTTCGACTACATTCGCGATCGCCAGACAGTCTGGCGGCGTCGATAAATCTCCAGAATTTAGTGGCCATTCTGTGAGCCCCCTTCCTGATTGCGGTCGTTCGGAGGACAGGCGAGATTGGAGAGAATGACCGAGCTTCAAAATCTTTCCGCAACTCCATCAACATGCGATGCGTTCGCTGGATAAAGGTTTCATGTTTCGACGAAGGAGAATTGCTTATGTCGAGCGACCCGATCCTTGTTGCGAGCGATCTGACCCCTCGTTCCGACCGGGCGCTAGAACGAGGTCTGGCACTCGGGACGGCGCTAAAACGCGATGTTTGTCTTGTTCACGTGCCCGAACTCGAAAAAGAAGAGTCTGGCCGTGAAGAACTAGAAAAACTCGTTGGTAAGGTCGTCCCCCCTAATGCTACACTTTCCGAATTCATCTTTCCGGAAGGCATTGCGCCGAAAGCGATAGCTGCGTGCGCGGAGCAACGACATGCTGCCATGATTGTGATGGGCGTGGCGCGCTACAACTCCATCGGCGACTACTTTCTGGGCACGGCTGTGGAATATGTGATCCGCAATACGCACCGGCCAGTCTTGATTGTGAAAGAACGCGCTTTCGAACACTATTCAGATATCATCGTACCAACCGATTTTTCCGATGCGTCCCGGCAGGCCATTGAAGTTGGAGCAAGGCTCTTTCCAGGTTCCACCCTACACATTGTCCATTCATTGCACCTTCCATGGTCGGCTTGGGTGAATGATCCGCGCGTTGAAGAGGAGCTCAAACAAGAAGCCAGTGTCCGCATGGCCAGCCTGATCAAGGATCTTGATATACCCGACCAAGTTCGATCGGCGATGACGAGCCGTGTAGTAGCGGAACCACTATATCATTGTATTATGGGCGAGGCTGAAAAATACAACGCTCACCTGGCTTTGCTCGGCTCGCATGGTGCAAGCGGAATACGAGCGGCTACGATCGGGAGCGTGGCCGCCGAACTGGTCGACTCATTGCCACTCGATACGGTCGTGGTCGATCCCCGAGGGTAGGCCGGTAAATGGAAGATTTAAAGTGGCTTGTCTCGCAAGGGTCCGTGTTCTTTCGTTCTTCAAAAGACGTGATATGTTTGGCCCGTGAGTAGGAGTTTGCGATGAAAGCGATAACATTACTCGTCGTAAGCTTGGCCATATTCGTTGCGGCTTGTGCATCGACCCTAGATCGCGACTCCACTTCCTCATTGTCCGCTGCCTTTGTGGGCGCCCACGCGCCTGACGATGCTGCTCGATTAGCCCATGGCAGGCGAGTTGCCGATGTGGTCGGTTGCACCAGCTGCCACGGAGTTGACTTACAAGGCGGTTCCTACGCCGATGATCCCGAAGAAGGGTTTATTTTCGCACCAAACCTGACGCGCACAATGCCTACCCTTACCGATGTCGAGTTCACACGATTAATACGGGAAGGGATCCACCCGCGGCGCGAGCGGCTTTTCTACATGCCTGCCAAAACTCTCCAGCGTATCGCGAAAAGCGATCTAGATGCGCTGATTTTCTACCTTCGCTCCTTGGAACAGGAGGGACGGGAATGGCCTCTACCTACTGGAGGAGAAACCACCGATCAGCTCATGGATCTCGGTATACTCGATACTAGCTCAAGCGCGGTGGCAGAGTTTAGTGAGAAGTTGCCATCCTACTTGGGTCCTTCCTTCGAGCTGGGCCGCTATGTCGCTGGTGTAACTTGTGCCGAATGCCACGGACCCGATCTGCTAAGCGGCGGGACGTACGCGCCTTCCTTTTCAAAGCTGAACTATTCAACCGCAGAATTGGAGCGTCTGCTAGTAGAAGGGGTGACCCGTCACGGCGAATCCCACGGTTTGATGGCGTTGGTCGTGTCGCGTAATCTATCGGCACTGACCCCAGAGGAGCGGGCTGCCGTGATAGACTATGTAAGAGCACTGGGTGCCAATGAATGACAGCACACGGCTGGTCCTGTGAATGAACATGTCGCGCTTCCATCTCTGGTGTCGATAGTATCCTATATCCTGTGTGCCACCACCGCATATCTATTGGTGGCGAATCCGCTGGAAGGCCATTGGATCAATCCCGCCAATAGCGTTGTCATCTTGGTGGAGCCCTGCGAACGGTCATATTGCGGTCGAGTGGTATGGGCTTCCGATGAAGCCAAGGCTGATGCGGCCCGCGGTTCAGGCCGTCTCATGGGGACCAGGCTTCTTTGGGATGTGAGGCCACAGGGTGCAAACCGGTGGAAGGCGCGATTGTACATCCCCGACGCTAAGAGGGAAGTCGAGGGCCGCATACAGCTGCTGCGAGATGGGCGCATGGAGATTACTGGCTGCGTTCTTTTGGGTACGGTCTGCCGGTCTCAGGTTTGGAGTCCGGTACTTCCTGTGCCTGGAAGTGTGTCAAACTGACTGTTGGAGGCAGAATGTACAAGCGAGCGATAGTAGCTGTTGATGTCTATGACGAGGTCGGGACAAAACAGACCCTGAAAAAGGCTGCTGCCATCAACATAGCATTTGGAACCAATCTCCAGCTTATCTGTGTCCGAGCAAGCCTGCCGGGCCGCTACATGATGATCGTACCCAAGGATTTTCAGGTCATAGAAGAAAGCAAAGTGGTTCAGAAGCTCATCGAAGCGGCAGAGCAGGCCAAGATCGATGTGGAGCAATCCGCGCTGTTGTCGCCGACCGGATCGGTGACTGACGAGGTTCTCGCAGCGAGCGAAAGGCTCGGCGCCGATCTCATCATTTTGGGGGCGCAACAATCGGACTTCAGCCGTCTCTTCATCGGGTCGAACAGCAATTCTATCATGCGCCATTCCAGCATCGACGTTCTACTCGTCCGCTTTTCGAAAGACTGAGGTCGCATCAAGCCATGGAAGCGCAGGTCCACATCCCGCATCTAAGAGAGGTCCTGCTCTTTCTCGCCGCAGCTGGCATTGCCGTGCCACTCCTCCAGCGTCGTGTCAGTCCAGTACTGGGTTATTTCATCCTGGGCGGCCTGATCGGGCCCTTCGGGCTAGGTCTTCTGGCGCAGCGTTACGAGCCGTTTGAATGGTTGGTCATTGACGATCTCGATGGAGTGACCGCGCTGGCCGAGCTCGGTGTTATCTTTCTCTTGTTTGTCATCGGCCTTGAACTGTCTTTCGCGCGGCTATGGTCGATGCGCCGACTGGTTTTCGGCCTGGGAGGTGCGCAAATCCTCGTTACCGGAGCGATTATTGGCATCATTGCGATCGCCTGGGGGAATGCCATGGCTACGTCGGTGATCCTCGGTGCCTGCCTAGCGCTGTCATCGACAGCCATCGTCACCCAGATCCTCATCAGTCGCGGTCAGTTGGGATCGACATCGGGGCGCGCCGCATTTTCGATCCTCCTTATTCAGGATCTGGCGGTCGTCCCCATCCTATTCGCCGTTAGCGTGTTCAGCGCACTGGCGGTTGACAATATCCTGCTTGGCCTAGGCATTGCTCTAGGGGAGGCTGCGGTCACGTTGGCGGCGATCTATCTTGTCGGTCGGCTTGCCATCCGGCGGGTCCTGCGCGCCGTCGCCGACACCAAAAGCCGCGAGGGATTTGTCGCGGTGGTTTTGCTGATCGTGGTAGGGACCGCGGCGCTGACGGGCGTGGCGGGACTATCGATGGCATTGGGCGCTTTTCTCGCCGGATTATTGATCGCCGAGACAGAATTTCGTCATCAGGTGAAAGTCGACATCGAGCCCTTCAAGGGCCTGATGCTCGGCTTGTTTTTCATGTCTGTTGGGATGGGAATAGATTGGCGCCTCGTCCTCGACAATCCGTTCTGGGTCGGCGCATCGGCGCTCGGCCTTATCGTGCTCAAGATCGCGATCATCCTGCCGCTTGGCCTACTCTGGAAGCTTTCTTTGGCCAAGGCGACCGAAGTCGCAGTTTTGCTGGCTCAGGCTGGAGAATTCGGCTTCCTTGTAATCGGCCTGTCAACCACGGTCGGGCTGCTCGAGCCCGCCATTGGACAGTTCATGTTGATTGTCGTCGGGATCACCATGCTGACGACGCCGGGGCTAGCCTCGCTGTCGCGCTATCTCGGCAATCGACTGAAGCAAGAGAATTCAACTTGGCTATCCATGCCCGAAGACGGAGCGCACGACCTTGAGGGGCATGTCCTCATCGCCGGATATGGCCGGGTGGGTCAGCAAATTGCCGAGACCCTCGATCATCACGACATCACCTACATCGCCATCGAGAAAGATGCTGCGTCGATCCGGGGGCTGAGAGACCGGCCAATGGTGAGGCTCGGCGATGCGTCGCGTCTGGACATGCTCGAAGAGGCCGGTCTAGATCGCGCGAGCGCCCTGGTAATCACGCTAGGAGACCATGATGCTTCTGAAGCTCTAGTCCAGCAGGTAAGGCGCGCTGCGCCCAACATCAGCATCTACTCAAGAGCGCGCAATTCCGAACATGCTAAAAAGCTCGTCGATACAGGTGCAAATGTCGCTGTGCCTGAAACGGTAGAGGGAAGCCTGCGTCTTGCGGCACGCCTGTTGGCCGATTTCGGTCAGGGCGAGCAGACGATATGGCAATGGATGGAAGGCCGTCGCGAAGTCCGGCGCGCGTCTTGATCGCAGCATCTCCTAACGGCGCCCCTCAAACCCAAGACCGCAGTGCCAGCTTGGCGAAGGAACTCGGTTGCGAGGCGGAGCGGAAAATCCGGGTGTCGATCCGATGGGCTCTATTGGTCACGGAATCGGCTTCCTATATGCGGTCGATGCACCGATCAGCACGCCGTTCTGAAACATCTTCCCGCATCCAGGCCTTCGTCGAGGATCGCCGGTTCGAGCGTTTCATCATCACGGTTATTGTCATCAACGCCATCGGTTTGGGGTTAGAAACGTCGGCAGCGGCGATGGAGAGGTTCGGGGACGCGATCATCTTGGTCGACCGCATTGCCATCGCGATTTTTACGATCGAGATCGCGCTAAAACTTTTCGCATACCGACTGTCGTTTTTCCGCAGTGGGTGGAATGTGTTCGACTTCCTTATCGTTGCCGCGGCGCTGTTTCCGGCGTCCCAGCAGTTTTCAGTGCTCCGGTCCTTGAGGATTTTGCGGGCGCTACGCCTCGTCTCGGTCATTCCCAGCATGCGACGCGTCATCGTTGGTCTATTCAACGCGATCCCGAGCATAGGCACGGTAATCGTCATGCTCGTGCTACTCTTTTACATCAGCGCGGTGATGGCGACGAAGATGTTCGGCACCGCTTTCCCCGAATGGTTCGGGAGCTTGGGTGCGTCAATCTATTCGCTGTTCCAGATCATGACGCTCGAGAGCTGGTCGATGGGGATCGTTCGTCCGGTCATGGAGCAATTTCCCTATGCTTGGGCGTTCTTCGTCTCTTTCATCCTTCTAACCAGCTTCATCGTCCTCAACCTGTTCATCGGTGTGATCGTCAACGCCATGTCCGAAGCGACCGACGAAGAAGCGCACGACGAGCGCGAGGAAATCCTTCGTGAACTCCGAGCACTTCGGTCGGAGATTGAAGCCTTGAACAAGCATCCTGCGATCGGGAACGGAAGATCGGTTTAGTTGCACGAAACCGCCGCAGTGGGGTTTTAATATCCCTATCCCGACCTACCGCGATTGTCCCCGAATATGACATCGAACGAACGGGCGAGGAGCAACAGGTTTCGCGTCGCAAGTCGGATGGCGGCTTTCTGCGCTTAGTCACCGATAGCGGAGCGACCGCTTCCGGCCCACCTTCAGACGGGAGGCAGGATGGAAACGCTCGCATCTCGCGTCGCGCAACGCCCACATCGCGCGCGACGCGCGACGCTCTGCAGAGATGTCACGCCAAACAGCGATGACGCCTCGAAGCCGTCGAGCGTGCGGGCCGCGCCGCACGCGCGGCATTGGATCTTCAAGCCGGCGCCGAATCGTGCGAGGTCGGCCGTCGTCCGAATGTGTTTGGTGCTCATCGCTCCCGCATATCGCGACGAGAACATACAGGGAACAGGAGTCTTCGCGAATGCGTGCCATAGGAGTGATTGTCGGCGTATCCATCGCCGTTAGCGCAAGTGCGCCACCGGCTCATGCGTGGGGGCAGAATGGCCATCGGATTATCGGAGCGATTGCGCAGGACAAGATCAGCGGGAAAACCCGCGCAGAGATCGCACGGACTCTAGGAAGCGAAGGGTTGGCCGAAGCCTCGACGTGGGCAGACGACGAGCGCTCAAATCCAACGACCTTCTGGCAGAAAGAAGCCGGCCCCTATCACTACGTCACCGTGCCCAAAGGCATGGAATACGACGACGTCGGCGCGCCTAGCGAGGGGGATGCGGTATCAGCGTTAAAGCGCTTCACGGCGACAGTCCGCGATCCGTCGGCATCGCCGGAGGAAAAGGCGCTCGCGTTGCGGTTCATCATCCATATCGTTGGCGATCTTCATCAGCCGCTTCATGCTGGGAATGGCGAGGACCGTGGCGGCAATGATATCGATGTCCGCTGGTTCGGGGAGCAGACGAATCTTCACTCGGTCTGGGACACCAAAATGATCGAAGGTCAGAACCTTTCCTATAGCGAATATGCCAACTGGCTGGATGCGAAACTCACGCCGGAGCTCGTGGTGGAATGGTGGCAGCCAGACGTCCTGATGTGGGTGGCGGAGAGCGCCGCAATTCGCGATCGCCTCTACCCGGGCGTCGAGACCGCCCCAAATCTCGGGTGGTCATATCAGTATCAGCATCTCGGGACTGTCGAACGACGCCTTCAGCAGGGGGGCGTCAGGCTCGCCGCCTATCTCGACGACCTCTTTCGCTAGGTCAGCGGCTAATCTCGAGTCATCGGGTCATTCATCTGATGGCACCCGGACAGAATCAGGACGCGGTGCTTAGCAGTGGCGCCGTCATGCAGTCGGACGGGTCTGTGACCTATCCAGGCAACCAAACGTAACGGAGCGGAAACCCCAGGTGAACGCCGACGGAGGGAACTTGGCGCAACGGTAAAGCTATCGATTGGGGTGCCGCGCCGTGATCGTCGCCCCTGTGGGGGTCGAGAGAACGAGAGTGTGGGCACGATCATCGATTCGATAGCTGTCGACGGCATTAAAGATGGCCAGGAAGCGACTTTCCTGCTCCATCACCGCGGGCGCGCACGCCCTCTTCGTCACGCCGGCATTTTGAAACCGCAGTTCGGTTTCACTGACCGTATATTCGGCAAAATATCGGTTGCAGCTCGTATCGCCTGAAACGCGGCCATCATTTCCGAACGAGAGGGTGGCTTGCGTGTCTTCGATCAATCCCTGACCGGCGATATCATCAACGATCCATTCCGACCCCGCAAGCGCAGTATCTGAAGCGCTCTCATCATGACCGCTGGTCACACAGGCATTGAGTGACAATAGCGCCACCAAGGCAACAGCACTTTTAGTGATTTTCATCGTTTTGTCTCCGAACGCGGCTTCTATTAGTAACCTGTTGGAACCGCTTTGGTGCCCTCATCAATAGTGCAGGTGACGAGGTTTAAATGGCCCGCTCGAGCAATTCGCCAGACGGCATGACTCCATGGAGATCGCGGTCAACGCGGGTCTAATTGACTCGTTGGAGATTTCCTCAAACTCCTAGCACCGAAACGCTCACGCAAACTGTCGTTTTGGTTTCGGGCGCCACGCACCGAGAGCGTATGACCCCGACTTCGCGTTCTGCATCGTTCAGACATGAAATCCTTCCAGCTCGTCTTCTCGAACACCGGAAGTGTCAGGCGTCAAAATTCACTCCAACTGCGCGTCCGGCAGGGCAGCGATATCGTCCATCGTCATCGAGGACGAGAGATCGGTATCATTACCGCGCCGCGCAAGTTCGAGACCTTCGATCGGAATGGTCACGTAGCGATCAGGATCGCTGTCCTCAACCTCGATGAGCAGTTCGGTGGCATTGCCGTCGGCGTCTTTCGTCACCGATTCGATATCGCCGAGTTCGGTTCCATCCGATGCGAGCAGATCGGCATCAAGAAGCTGGCGTTCGGTCAGGCCCAATGCGACCGGCGTGTCGCCTGCTTCGCGGGCGCTCTCTTCAGCGGCCTGCTCGATCCTGTCCTCGGTCCGATCTGCAGCCTGCTCCTCGGCACTGTCGCATGCGGACAGCAAAATGGCGGAGCCCAGCAATATCGGAGTGAACGTCTTCATCGCGAATTCCTTTCGTTTTTGCGTCAACCGACCAATGAGCGATGGATGAGGTCCGTTCCACGGACGCTCGGCGCTGAGTCATTGGCTCAAATGTTGGAAGAGTCGCAGCATGCTATCCTCGTCGGGTCGGTCTGCGATGCGAATGCGAGCGTCTGGAAGTCCCGCAAACGGCGCAGCTGCGACGCGCGAGATGCAATAAATGGAACCTGCGAAATCGGTCGGAACGCCATCGATGACATGCCTTACAATTCGACCGCCGCGCGGGGAGTGAACCAGTATACCGTCAATGCTCTTCAGCGGCACCAGTGCGGCGGTGAGTTCGCCTATAGGAACAGCCCGAGTCTCGTAGACCAGGATCTTTCTGGCTGCATAGCCAGCCTTCTTCAGATTACCGACTAGGTCGCCAGCAGGCTGTCGAGCGGAACAATGGAAGACCGTTCGACCGACCGGGATTTCTTGGCGGACAAGATGCTCGAGAGCGCGAACGTCGCCACTTGCGGATCGCACATCGCGGTAGCCCGCTGCAATTGCCGCGCGAGCGGTGCGGTCCCCTACTGTGAACACGGGAAGCTCGAGCATCTTCCTGTTGAAATCATGGAAACGGACGCCGTGAGCAGATGTGAAAACCAGAGCGTCCGGGTTGTCATGGGGCCAGACCGTTCGAATTGCGCGCGGTTTGAGCACTGGGACCGTCAGGGCGCATAAACCCATTTCGCGTAGACGGGTCGCCGTATTGGCGTTGTCGGGTTCGGTTCGAGAAACCCAGAAGATGGGACGCGCAGTCGCTGGGTCGCCATTCATTCGGCGCGACCTTCTGAGGCAGGGTTCCGCCGATTTCCTCGAGCGATGGTCCCGGCGGGCGGCTGTTGTCCGCGTCCGGCGAACAGAATGCCCCCCATGATCAGGATGAAGCCGATTGCATGGAAGGCATAAAGTCGCTCACTCAGAAAGATAACGGCCAGGCCGGCGCCAAGCACCGGCAATATATTCATATACATGCCTGTTCCAGCCGAACCGATCAGTTCCACTCCACGGTTGAAGAGCAGATAGGCGACGACAGAAGGGAAGATACCCACGTAGCCTATCGCCAGAAAGGCGTCCGGCTGTCCTTTTATCAACCTGTCGGACTGGATCTCGACAGCATAGAAAGGAGCGATAACAGCGATGCCAATAACGAGCGTCACGGCAAAGAGGCTTAACGGATGGATCGAGGGCCTGCGTCGCAGCATGACAGCGTAAATCGACCACAGAAATACGGCAGAAGCGATGATCAAATCGCCCGCGTTGAATTGGAGGTCGGCGAGCGCGCCAACGTTGCCGCGAGCGATAATCGACAGAACGCCAACCAATGCAACGACCGCCCCGACGATCTGGCGCCATGAGGTCCTGTCGCCCATGGCGAGCAAACCCACCAACAGAATGAGCGCCGGTTGACCGGATTGCAGCAACATCGCGTTGAGCGCGGTCGTTTCCTGAAGTCCGGTGTAAAGCAGCGTGTTGAAAGCACCGATCCCCAGGGACCCCAGGACGGTGAGAATCCTCCAGTTTTCGCGAATGAGAGGCCAATCGCGCTTCAGATACTGCCAAGCGAAAGGGAGTACGATGAGGAGCGCGATGCCCCATCGCCAGAACGACAGTGCTACAGGCGGGACAAGATCGCGCGCGGCACGCGCTACGATCGCATTGCCGGCCCAGAACAGAGCGGTGAGGGTCAGCAAAACGTAGGCGCGCGACCATAGGTCACCGAGCGCTCGCGCAACCACGTTCTTTCTCCTGTGATTATGAGAAGTGGGCTAGTAAGGCCGCGCTCAGTTTTCCATCAGCTGCTGAAGACCTCTTGCAACGCAACCTGAAGCATCTTCGGCCAACGTCACCGGAACACCGCATTCGCGCGTGATCGCATCGGCTAGAAAACGCGCGCATATCCCCCCGCCAGTGGCGACTATTCGTTCGCTCAGCAAATCTGCGGCGAGGTCTGGCGACAGCTCGCTAAGCACAAATCGGGTAGCTTCGGCGAACCGGTCAAAATGCTTCTTGAAAACTTGGTCGAATGCCGATGCTTTCAAAGTAAGCGTCCCTGGCAGCCTGGTCCGTAGATCGCGACCGTTTACTGAAACAGCATCTTCATCCTGCGAAGTCTCGCCACTCCGGGACGAGAGTTCTCTCTTCAGGTTTTCCGCCGTTAGCCGCCCAATCAGAAATTGATGGTTCGTCTGTAAAAATTCCGTTAGAGCTTCGTCCAAGCTCTCGCCACCTAGGCGAACCGTACGATGGTTGCATTGCCCATCCATCGAGAAAACTGCGACCTCGGTCGTGCCCGCGCCGCATTCGACAATCATCGATGCGCGAGCCTCGCCCACGGGCAGTCCGGCCCCGATCGCCGCAGCGAAGGGTTCGCGGATCAATTCGATCCGACCGAATCCGGCATCGTCCGCGGCAGCGAGCAAAGCATTCGCTTCCGCCTTGGTGGCGTCGGCAGGAAGACCGATTAGAGCGCGAGGACGGGATCGACGAGTTCTTCCCGAGATTGACGCGAGGCCGTGTGCCAGAAGCGCGCTGGTTGCTTCGATATCCTGGAGGACACCCCTCGCCAGAGGACGACGAACACTGAACGTCCTGGGGACCCGGTCCACCATCGCAAGGACTGCTTTTCCAGCCGCAATGAACCGAGAACGCCCATCAAGATCTCGAAAATAGCAGAGTGACGGTTCGTCGAACACGCACCCCTCGCCTCGGGTCACCATGCGCATATTGGCGGTTCCCAGATCGATAGCCAGATCCGGCTTTTGCCGCCGTGCGAAAGAATGAAAATTGAACATTGCAGAATAATAGCCCTCTGAGACGCGAATGTCGCTGGGATTTATCCGGGCAGACGAAAGCTTACCATAATTTGACGAAACCGAGATTTCGGCGCACATACTGAGAATGGTATTTCCGCGTTCTCAGAAGCGTCACTTCGCTCATGCAGGTCAGCTGCCCGCACGGGCGCGCGCCTCGTCTCGATCGCAATAGGCGAGTTCGGGACGAGGCTCCCGAACCTTCATCAGCCCTGGCCGCGCTATCAAACCGGCCCTTATTGCGAGATATTACCATGTCGAATTCAATTGGCGGCGAAAAGCCGGAAATCCACCTTGTAGACAGCGAAGCCGATGCCTTGTCAGAATTGGCGATGGCCGCCGAAGCTCGCTCCCCTGAAATGACCACAAAGCTTTTTGAAGAGATCGATCGTGCCATAATTCACACGCGTGAAGAGCTTCCTGCCCATATCGTGACCATGGGTTCTCGTGTCGAATTTGTCGACGAAGGCTCCGGCGCAAGTCGGACCGTCGAACTGGTCTGGCCGGGCGAGGCTAACTTGGAAGAAAATCGCTTGTCAGTGATGACTTTGGTCGGAGCAGGATTGATCGGCATGCAGGAGGGCGCCGCGATCGAGTGGCCGGACAGGGCCGGTCATGTTCGATGGTTGCGGATCGCTAAGGTGATTCAGCCTGTCCAAGGTGAAGAGGCTGCCTGATCCTTAATGGGAGTGCCATGACCAAGAGGGGCGTCCGGATTCCAACAAGCGCGCATCCATGGGCCTTGGCGAGCTTCCTGACAGTACTGTGGCTTCTGGCGCTGTTCCTCGGCGGCGCGGAATCCGATCTGGATCGTCGAATATTCCTAGCACTTCATCCCGGCGAGCAGAGTTCGCTAGTGAAGTTGGCATGGGCGATCACCTGGCTGGGTGACTGGTTGGTACTCGTTCCGATCGGGGGGCTGGCGACGGGATTGCTTTTTTCGCAAGGTCGAAGATTGGATGCATTTGCCTTGGTCGCGACGATCGTTGTGGTTCGTATCCTGGTGGCGCTTCAAAAAATTCTATTCAATCGCGACCGTCCGGATTTTGAGCAGTGGATGATAGAATATTCTGCCAGTTTTCCGAGCGCACATGCGGCCAACTCGGCTGTAACATTTCTCGCAATCGCGATCCTCATGAAGAAGTCGCGGCTAGCGATCATCATTGCAGTGGTGCTAGCAGCCGCCGTTGGGTTGAGCCGCATTGTTCTCGGCGTTCACTGGCCGACCGATGTCATCGGCGGTTGGGCGTTCGCCGGGCTCGCGTTGCTCATCTTCTCGAGAGTTCGTGGGCGACAGAACTGTTGAACAATTGCCGTCGGACATCCCGGTTTCGAAAGGCAGCTTTCGGGAACGAGGCGTCATGCCCGGAATGGCGGATTGTAGGGCGCAAAGCTGACAGCTAACACCGCCGACCCTCGAGCAGCGACGACGCTGGCGGCAGGCCGTCGAGCAGCATATCCGCCCAGATCGCTGCCAGTTCGCGCCGCCGTGGCATGTAGGCCGCTCGGTTATAGATCCCCTCGACCCCTTGCGGCTTGTGCGCGAGCATCAGGTCGATCACCTCGCGGTCGCCCGGCCGCCCATGCTCGAGCGCCCATTCGTTCATGATCGTGGAAAAGGTCGAGCGCCAACCGTGGGGGCGATGCCTGCCCGCCCATTCCGGCAGGCGACGATAGAGGGCGCTCAACGTGCTGTCGCTCATCGGGCGATTGATGCCGTGCGGACTGCCGAACAGCAGCTTGGCGTTGCCCGCTAGCCTGCTTGCCGCGTCGAATATCTCGTCGGCCTGCGGGGGCAGGGGAACCACGAACTCGAAGTCGTCATCCTCGCGCTGCGCCCTGCGACCCTTCATATGCTCGGCGGGGATGCGCCAGCGCGCCTTCTCGGTTCCCGCATACTCGCGCTCGTTCGGCTCACAATAGCGAACGGCCTCGGATCGCACAGCCTTGACCGCCAGAAGCCGCGAGGCCAGTTTGACCTGCGGCTGCGCGGGTGCCGCTTCGACCGCAAGGATAAGCTCGCGTGCTTCCTCAATCGTGCGGAGCGCAGGGTGCCGTCGGAAGGTCACCGGCTTCAATGCCTTGCCGACCATCGCCGCGGGGTTCGTTTCCGCGAGCCCCATGCCGATCGCCATCGCGAAGATCGCGTCGATGCGCTGACGCATCCGGTGCGCCTGGTCGCCGCTGCCGCGGTCCTCGATGCGCCGCAGCACGGAAAGCACGTCGGGCGCTTTTAGATCGCCGATGGGACGCGGGCCGATCAACGGAAAGGCGTCGGCCTCGAGCGTCCGCATTACGCCCTTTGCATGGCGATCGCGCCAGCGCGCGGACATACCATCGTGCCATTGGCGGGCCAGCGCCTCGAACGTCGCTTCCTGCCCAATCTGCACGCGGGCCTTCGCGGCCTCCTGTTCGTGCTTGGGATCGCGGCCGGCACGGCGCACCTCGTCGGCCTCATCGCGCAGGCGGCGGGCATCCTTGAGGCCCATGCCAGGATAGCGACCGAAGACGAGCTGCTTTTCCTTGCCGCCGATCCGGTATTTCCATCGCCACGATTTCAGGCCCGAGGGCGCGACGTAGAGAAAGAGCCCCCCTTGATCGAAGAGCTTGTAGGGCTTCTCACGCGGCTTCGCGTTTCGGCAGGCTGTATCGGTCAACAAGGCCGTGCCCCCAACCATCTGGGGTCCGTGCCCCCACTGTGCCCCCATTTGTCGCGCATGACGAGGTTGTGCGCGGGAACGCATGGGAATGCAAATCTGGCGGGATTGCGTGCGAGACCGGCGAACATGGGGCACCTCGGGAACGCTTGGAAAAGCTGCGCGGTGCCGGCTGCAGGAGTCGAACCCGCGACCTTCGGTTTACAAAGCCGCAGGCCGTTCTTATTTTGTCCCGTCTTTTCTGGCACAATTCCGCGACAAACGCAATGTCGAACCGCTGTTCCTGTGCCCCCTAACGTGCCACCCCATGCATAGCGGCTTGCTTCTGTTCGGGCGTCAAATGGGCAAGATACACCTCGGTCGTGCGGATGCTCGAATGACCGAGAAGCTGCTGCAGTTCGTAGATGCTGCCACGCCGATCGCGTAGGAACTCTACCGCATAGAGGTGGCGTAGGTCGTGGAAGCGAAACGGCCGGAAATCCTGCCCTTCCTGCTGTGCCCGCCGCTGTGCCACCCTTCTGATTTTCCCGAACCGGCTTTCGGGCGATGCCCAACGCTGCCCTTCGCCGTGCCAAAAGACGAATGGGCTGCCGATATAGGGAGGCTGCCGATCGGCTATGGCCTGCAGCTCCGGCGTATAGGGAATGACGCGCAGCTTGTTGCCCTTGCCGATGATCTCGATTGCCGATCGTTTCAGGTTGGAATGCTGCAGGCCGAATATCTCGCCCTGGCGCATCCCCGACCGCCGCGCCCACTCGATCGCATCGGCGAACCGTGGCGGGGCTGCAGCCTTCACCGCTTCGATCGAGGCGTTGTCTGGTAGGACGATCGGATCGCGCTTCTCTTTCATGCGTCTGTGGCGCACTGTCAGCGTTGGGTTTTCTTCGATCCAGTCCTCGTCCATGGCAAAGGCCAACACGCTCGATATTGCCGTAAGATCGCGCCGGATCGTCGCAACGGTCACCCCCTGCTTTCTTCGCTCTCCAATCATCTCGCGCAAAAGCGAAGTGTCGATTTGGCTGATGCGCTTCCCGTCCAACCATTCTCGGCATTGCTTGATGCTGGTGATGTAGCGCTCGCGAGTGCGAGGTGACACATCGCATCCCCGCAAGCTCCACTGGATCATCGCGTCGTTCCAAGTCTTTGCGGTCTTTTCGCCGTAAGACTCTCGCTCGATTTCCCTGCGCCATGACTTTAGCCTGCGCTCCGCTTCCGCTCGAACAGGCGTTCGTAGGCTTCGTCTATATTCATGGCCGTTGAGCTTGAAACGCGCCCACCATACTTCACCGCGCTTGTAGAGGTTGGCCATGGGGAAGGTTTGTTGCCTGATCGCGCCCACCGCCGCAATAGCCGAACGTCGAATGTCCATCGGCCAAGCGGCTTACCGGCACCAGGCACAAGGCCGCGCGAGGCCGCGTCTTGCAGGGTCCGCTGTGGGATCCCCGCAATCCGCGCAGCCTCGGCGCTACCAACGCGCTCAGGTGCAGGAAAAGACGCTCGGCTCGCCATAGCTAGTCGCGTGCCTTCTGGATGGCTGGGGTTGGGGCCATCGGCGTTGCCGAAGCGGCTTCCCATGCACCGATGGCGCTCGCCAGAAAGTCATATGCTTCGTGTAGGGGCATCCATCCCGCATTTGGCCAATTCCCGTATCCTTCTTCGTGATACCATTCGGGTTCGCCCACAGGATCGCCACCGATGCCGAGCGACCAATGCTCGCCACGCGCCCGAAAGTAGAACGGTTCCCCCTTTACTGTTCCTTCGATTTGAACGGGGCAGTTGCCGCCAGCATAACTGATATTGCACTGCATTTTCCGCAGAAGCTCTACGCGTTGCGGGCACTCACGTTCTTCGATTGCGTGCTGGCGGTCGAAGGCGGGCTTTAAGATCTCGCGTAGTCTTTCGATTTCGCTCTGAAGGCTCATCACCCTCTCTCCGCGATAGCGATCGACGCCCGAAGGGCCGAGACGTGAAACAGGCTCGGTTTACGAGAGCGCGGGCCTGTAGGCATCGCCCCACCCTTGTCGGGATTACTCATCTAACCCTCCTTCGATAGCTGTGCGGGCATCGTTGGCAGCGCGTTTTACGTCATCCCATTCGCCCTGCGCCTGCATGGCATAGCCTAGCAGCGTGGGGCTGCCGTCAGGTTCGACGTGCACCATGTCCTCAACTGGCAGCGCATCGACTTTTGCAACCAGTCGCTCCAACGCCTCTCTCATTCTCTCTACCTGTGGGTTAGCAGCGAGGGCGGCGCGAACATAACCTCGCCAAAGATTTTTCGACGTTTTCTCGACAGCGTTCCAGTCGGCCTCGTGAACAGATGCCGTGTTCTCCGCTACGTAGTGAAGCCACATAGCCTTAGCACCCCGCTCCACAGCATCTTCCGATACGCCACCTTCGCGTTGCGCGATCCGCGTTTCAACAGACTGGTTCATACCAATTCCTCCACCTTCTCTGCACGGGCTATGGCTTCATCCCGTTCGACCTTCGCGTCTGCCAGTGCGTCGAGCATCTTTGTCGAGGCCTCGACTGCGCGTTTGTTCGCCGCCGAGTATCCTTCGCACCAAGCATCGTGCAGAAGGTGGTCGTGAGGGTAGGGGCATTCGGGAAACATCCGATCCAACACCAGGCCATCGCGTTCATTGGTCATCGTCGGTGCCTTTCGGTGGGGGTGGGAGGGGCATCGGTCGCCACAGTTCGGGGGATACAGGCCCGACAAAGCCTCCATCACCTCCACCAGCACCGGATCGGTCTTGGCAAGGAAGCGTTCGGTGTGGGCGGCGAGGAAGGCTTTTCGCTCCGGTTCGCCCATATGTGACCACCATCCGTGCGACACCATAAGGCCGGTTTCTTCCAGCGCGTCAGAAATAAGATCGCCGTGTCGCGTTTCGCTGTCGGGGGTGGGGTCGGGGAATAGCTTGTCGAGGACGTCGAACGCTTCTGCCTTGTTCCGCATCCACGAATCCGTGTATTTGGCCCAGCCCCGCTTGTCGGCGTATTCGGCCGCCTTCGCCTGCTTCTGTTCGGGCGTCATGGTGATGGGTTCAGTTGGCATGGGTAGTGTCCTTTGCGCGGAGTGCGGCGATGCACTTGCTGCAATGCACGTCCTCGAAACGACCCGTCCGAGCGCCCCCTGACGGCACGCTTTTCTCGTCGCAAAGCGTTCGCAGGCTTTCGACAAACTCGTTATCCGAAGCCGCGCACAAATGACCGCGCCACACGCGGGGCAGCCCCTCGATCAGTTTATTATGTGTCATCGGACCTCCTTTGGGGCCTTCCCCTACGGGGACCGCGCTCTCGTCTTCGACCGAGCCTGTTTCACGTCTCGGCCCTACGGGCTTCGATCGACTAGGCCGGGTCATGCTGCTTCATCCTGCAAGCTCACCTCATGCCGAGCGGCGTATTCCGCGATCAGCTCCATCAGATCGCTCATCTGCTGCTTGGTTAGGCGCGAGGACCGAAAGCCGATCGGCACCATCCCTTCGCCGTCCAACCCATGCTCGAAGCGCACCTGGTGGCCCAAGGAGTGCATGAAGAGCGCCTTCCACACTTCGGGGGCCAACTCTCTGCCTTCGGGCTTGGCGCGGCTTATATCGCCCAGCATCGCCCACATACGGGCGTTCTGGTCGGTCGTGCGGGTGGCCTTACGGAAGTTCGCAACGACACCATCGGGCGCGCTGTCGATCAACCGTTTTGCCCGCTCCCGATTGCTGGGCGTGGACAGGATGATGGTGTGTCCGGTCATCGTTCACCCCACGGATCGTCCAGCTTTCGGCGGTGTGGCGAGGCGCGATAGAACTCCCGCGCCATCGCCATCAGGTCGAGGCCGTATTTCTTCTCGAACGACTTTTCCCCGCGATGGCTTTCGTCATGATGCGCTCGGCACAAGGCAACGGTCTGCGCGTCACTCGACTTCTGGCTCATGCCCCGCGTGCTGGCGCGGTTGATATGCGCGACCTCGATCGGCATTTCCGCACAGCCGGGGACGGAGCAATAGTGGCCCCGCACCCAGTCACGGTGCGCTGTTGAACGCAGCCGTGCCTTGGGCTTGTAGTGGTCGGGTTGAAGTCGAGCGGGGAGAGGCATCAGCCGACACGCCCTTCCCAAGCCGGATCGTTGCTCGCAAAAGGAACGTCGTCGTCCATATCCCCGCCAATATCCGTGGCACGGGACGAGCCTTGACCCGCCCCGCTGCCATAGCCACCGCCCGATGCGGGGCTTTCATTCCGATTGCCCATGAAGGGGTCGATGCCCGACACGTTGACGTTGAACTGCGGCTTGCCCTCGTATTCGTCGTGGACAAGCTCACCGCTCACGTAGACCTTCGCGCCCTTGGTGAGATACTGGCGCAGCTTGTCGCCACGCTGACCCCACAGGCTGCACCGATACCAGATGGTTTCCTCGTTCTCGCCGTAGCCCTGGCGCACAGCGACGTTGAAGCCGGTGACGGAGCCACTGCGGGTATCGCGGGTTTCGGCGTCCTTGCCGATGTTGCCGGTGATGTGAATAATCTGGCTCATGCTGCTTCCTTCTGTTCGTATCTGTTGCGGAGTTCGGTCACGGTCGTATCGACCTCGCCAAGAAATGCGGTCACGGCCTCTTCCATTTCGGCAATGAGAGTATCGTCCCGTTCGACGCGCTGGATGCTCAAGGCCATCGTCTCGGGCATCCGAGGATCGAAGCTCACGAAGTCGCACCAGGCGCGGCCTGTGCAGGCCATTTGCCACTGGATTTGCAGGAGATACTTCCTGTCGATCGGCTTGCCGCCCAGCGTGTCGATATGCGTTGCCGTATTGGGACACTTGATTTCGACCAGCCCGTCGTCGCCCACCAGCCCGTCCGGCGATGCGCCCGAGTTCGGGATCGTGGGGTGATCTGCGAACCCAACCTCGACCACGGGGGTCAGTGTCTCGCGTTCATAGGCTTCGCGGGCGGCGGCTTCCGTATCGGTTCCCCACTGCATCGCGGCATTGGTGAACGTGTCGGCGGCTTGGCCCGACAGGCGTTCGGCAACGAGCTGAGCGCGGTAGTTGCGGCGTCCGGCGGCTTCCCCGCTTTTGACCGTCGCCATCACGTCCGACAGTTTGGAGGCCGTGACCTTGCCAAGACGGCAGGCGAACCATTCGGCGGAGCCTTGGTCAAAGCTATGCATCGACAGGCTCCTTGGCGGGGGCCATCTTTTGCAGCTTGGCGATTGCGGCTTCGGCCTGCTGGCTCGACAATTCCTTGAGACTGCCGATCTTGTAGGCATCGCAAATGTCCTTAAGGGACTTGCCCGCACCTTCCGCCAAGGTGACGATCATGTCGCGTTGATCGTCCGTGATCGGCGCGGCCTGCTTGGCAGGAGGCGGTGCAGCTTGCGCGGCGTTGCCATCGTCATCGTCCGAAGGAACACCGAACGCGGCCTGGAGCGAGTATCGCTTGCCGTAGGTAATGGCCGAACCCATCGCTTGCGCCTTGTTGGCGTCCACGGGGATGGTGAGCTTGCCGAACGACAGGCTTTCCCCGTTGGCGTGATAGAGGATCGTCTCGACCGTCACCCCACGCTCGTCATTGGTAACGGGCTGGGTGAAGAACAGGTCGTGTTCGATCAGCGCGGGCTTGATGGCCTGGACCACGCTGGCGAGGTCGGCATAGGTCGATTTGAAATGCGGGTTCTTTGCATCCTTGACCGCCACACCGATCTTGGCGAATGCGGCTGCCATTGCGCTATACAGGGTGGCAGCTTCCATGGTGGTTTCCTTGTTCATCGTGTCGCTCCTTTCAGCGGGCGAAGTGCGGAAGAATGAAGATGGCGAAAGTGGCGATGAGGGCGGCTAGGGTGGTCCACCGCCAAGCCTTGCTGTCATCAAGCCAGTGCTGGCGTTCCAGGGGCATACCGAACCCCACAGGGCGTCCATCGCTATACCAGTGGTTGCGGCCTCGCTTGTGGATCATGCCGGTCATGCGCGTTTCTCCCATGCGTTGATGGCTGCGAGAGCCGATTGCACTTCGGGTTCATCGTCCCACGCGCCTGCCATCACGGACGGGCGGATATTGCGGGCCATGACGGAAGCGGCGGCCTCGCGGGCAGCTTGGAGCTTCGGGCAGTCAGCTTTGACGGGCGCGGGGATCATCTCCTCGCGGGTGAAGCATCGCGGACTTTCAAGCGTGGGGAACTTGGCGGGCAGCTTCTCCGTCCATACGGAGTTCGCACCAGACATATCGCCAAGCCGGCGAGCCATATCCATGATGGAGGCGCTCATTCTGCGTCCTCCCGAAGGATGAAGAGTTCTTTGAGCTTGGCGATGGCGTCCTTGTCTTTTTGATGAAGGTCGCCAACGCGAATTTGCTTGGCCGAGATATTGAAGCCCCAAGCCTCCACAGCCGCCGCCAGCGCCTCCCGATACCGCTCATCCTCATTGGGCTTGTGAGCTTCCATGAGAGCGGCGAGGGCGGCTTGGACGAGGCCCATCTCGTCGTGCTTTCCAGCTAGCACCTCCCCCAGGGGGTAGAGTGAGAGCGGCCCAGCAATCTCCCGCGCTATTGGCAGCAGGTCTTCACGATTAGCCATTTGACCCTCCGTTGTTAGGGCCATCTGCTTCGCCGACCTTGCGCTTCTTCTTTTTCTCGCGGTGGTCTTTGACCAATGCCTTCGCCAGACCGGCGGCATCGTGCGGATACTTCGCCCGAGCGGAGAAGATTTTGCCATCCGCACGAACTTCGCAGCGGTAGTGATCTATCATCGCACCTGGCTCTGGCGCGCATGACCCGAACGCAACAAGCACCGCGTCGACCGCCAATTCTTTGCGCCACGCATCTAGAGCCGCCGCCGCGATAGCGATGTCACTTTGCGAAGACTGCGCAGCAGGCTGAGGCCGTAGGCTGGCAGCGCGGGCCGCGTTAGCGGTATCGCCCTTATCCATTGTCCGTCTCCTCGATATGCTCATCGATCAGCTCGATCAGTTCATCACGGGTGCCAGCAAAGACCTGCTCGCCATTGCTCACCCAACCATCCTCGGAGCCTTCGTATGAGGCGTCGAAGTTGGGGCCGGTGGCGCACCAGTCATGGTGGCGAATGGGGATGGGCGGGGGATCGTAAGAGACGGTCCAGCCTCGGTAGGTGTCAGCCTTACCCATTGGCCACCGCCTTCACGATTTCGGCGCGAAACTCTTCGAGGTCGTCGATAGCCTCGCGGGCGTCTTCTACCGACGCCGCGTAGCCATACCGCCCGTCGTCCCCGTCGAAGTCATCGTGAACGTAGGACCATTCCGAATGGTGATCGCGCAGGCCATTATCGTTGAGATAGATGCGCCAGTTGCGGTGCCAGACAGGGTTGTCGTAGCTGGTGCCGGGGAGACGATCGCTCATGCCGCCTCTCCCAAGCCAGCCTGCTCGGGCTTCAACGGATCGCCGTGGCACTCCGTGAACATCAGCTCGCAGTTGTGGCAGACGCCCCGTTCAAGCGGTTCGTTACAGTCGGTGCAGAGATCGGTGTTGAGCCACAGGGCTTCCGTGCCGTGCGGATAGTTGATGCGAACAAGGTCGCCCGAAACCCAATGCGGGTAGTCGATCTCGTCGGGGTTGACCCGATAGGGCTTGTCGGTGGTGAGGGTGTATTCGGTGCCCTCGTTAATGTCTGAATGTTGAGACATTATGCCGCATACTCCCACCGACCGCTTTCATCGCGCCCGAGGCCGTAGTCCTCGTCGTCGAAGTCGTCATAGGTTCCGCTGGTGAGGAAGGCGGCAACGCGCTCGGCGACCCAGCCATGCAGGTCGTCGTGATCGCGATCCATGCCCGCATCGACCGCCGCGCTGAACAGGCGGCTTTCCTCGCGGGCCTCGTTCGGGTGGCCGACCGCGTAGTTATACGCGTTCAGCTTGGTGGTGAGGTGTTCGAGAGTGGCGAGGGTCGCCGGGGGGAACGGGTTTGAATTGTGCATCACTGCCTCCTTCGTTGGAGACAGTGTATGCATTATGCACTCGCATCGGTCAAGTGCATTTTGCACGCGGGTGCATTTATTTTTGCACGCGGTGCTTTATTCAGGGCGGATCGACGCTACCACGCGCCCGATAATCTCGATGCGCTCAATATCGGGGCTGTCCGGCTCGTCGGCGCGGAATGCTTGATACATCGGGTTCGTTGATCGAGGGCGCAGCCACGGCACACCGTCGTCGGTCTGCCAGAACTCCTTCACCGTCGCTTCAACCGTGCCATCGACCTTAGTGCGTAGCGCTATGACGCGCTTGCCATTCGGGATGACTGTATCGTGATCGTAGGCGATGCAGTCGAGGATCGTGCCGATCGGATATATCTCGTCCATGCTGTCGCCAGCTACGCGCAGCCCGAACCGCTGCTGGGGCGAAGTGCTTACGTCGGCGCGGCCCGTATAGACCTCCCAGGCGTCCTCATCGATCTCCCACGCCTCTAGCCACGCGCCAGCTTGAACCGTGCCCTTCACGAAGAGACGCGGGCCAAGCGGTGCGTGCTTGGCACCATCGGCCTTCCCGTAAAGCAGCCACTCAGGGGCCACTCGAAAGAACTTGCCGTATCTTTCGGCCTTGGTTGCGGGGAAGCCTCGGATGCCATTCTCGTGCTGCGAATAGGTCGAGACCGACACGCCCATTGCCTCGGCTGCCGCTCGGGCGCTGTCATAGCCTGCTTTCTCCCGCGCTTTCTTGAGGCGGTCGCTTGGTTCGTTTGCCATGCCGCGCAAATAAGACTGAGTTGTGTGCAAAAGGCACTTGCGTTCCGTGCGTGCATAATGCATATATGACGAATGCGAAGCCACTCCAACATTATCACCGACGCCGGAAACGTCCCCGCGCTCGCGGATCGCTTCGAGGTGTCCGTTCATACCGTGCGGTCGTGGATCGGTCGAAACCGCATTCCTGCCCAGTATTGGGCTGACCTTGTGAAGCAAGGCGACGCCACTTTTGAGGAGCTGGCTACGTCGCTCCCTGAACGGGGCGCCGCATGAACTGGCGTCCCGAATATACCGATTGGCTCATGCGCGGTGAACGCGCTGCTGATTACGCGGGGGTATCCCTTTCCCCCGCGCAGGGCGGAGGTGTGACCCATTGTCGCGCAAAGCAATGTGCCGCTTCCGCCCACCTACTTCCTCCGACGCTTGAGGATGGCGAACACCCGCTTGGTGCGGATGCCGCTGGCCTCGTCGATCAATCGCGCCGCGATGGGTCCGATCTGGCGGGGCAGGGGGCGAAACTTCGTCTTTTCCATGACACCGACAATATGACGGGAGCGCAATCAGATCATGTGTGACGGTTCCACGATCATGCGCGCCAAGCAGCGCATCGTCCGCGAAATGCTCGACGAACGGGGTATCAGCCTCAAGCAAGTCTCGCACGACAGCAAGATCAGCTATTCGACGCTGTGCAGCTACTTTCCCGGCAACGAGCGCGGATCGACCCCACGGGACCCCGCCGAGCTTCCGATGGGCAAGTTCTACAAGCTGTGCGGCCATATCCCCGCCGACATTCTGAATGTGCTTCTGCCGGACAGCATGGCGCTGGTGAACGCGCCGGACGGGGTCGACTATGACGACCTAAGCGCCGCCTGCCGCGAGTATATCGACGCGAAGGACGCCGCGCATCATCCCGACAGCGAGGACGGGCGCGAGCTGGGGCCGAACGAACGCAAGCAGCTCGATAGCAAGGTGGCGCGGATCGGCGGCCATAAGTGAACTGGCTCTTAAACTTCTTCCTCAACAACCCTCTGTTGGCCGTCCTTACCGTGGCGATCACCAGCATCATCTGTGCGCCTCGACCATGACGTTCGATCAAGCCTTCGCCTTCTTTGCGGTTTGCTTCTCGGCATTCGCCTTCGGCTTCGCGCTCGCGAACTACTTGTGGGAGCGCTATCTTGACTCGTAACCCCGGCAAGCCCCCGCGCACCACCAAGGCGCTCCGCATCCAGTGGGCGTCCTCCATGTTTCCGCACCTCGCGGGCTTGGACGAACGCATCTTCGACCCCGCTCAATGGAAGGGGATGAATTGGAAGATCGGGCGCAGTGCGCCGCCTTTGTGGATCGAGGGCTGTGAGTTCGTGGCGGAGGATGCGCGATGAACGAACGCCAGGTGCAACGCTCCATCATCGCCGCGATCCGGCTGACGATGCCCGACGTGCTGTATCATCATAGCCCGAACGGAGCGCACCTATCCGGCTCCGTCACAGCCCGTTGCAAGCAGATTGGCGCGTTGAAGGGCGACGGCATGAAGCCCGGATGGCCCGACCTCGTGTGCCACTGGCGGGGTGGTTTCGCCTATCTCGAAGTAAAGCGCCCCAAAGGCGGCAAGGTGTCGGAAACGCAGGCCGAAGTTCACGAGCAACTGCGCGATCTCGATTGCCCGATTGCCGTCGTCACCAGCTCGGATGAAGCGCTGACGTTCCTCAAGGAATGTGGCGCGCCATTTCGGGAGGCCGCATGACCTTTGCTCGTCCGCACCTCGTCTCGACCCTCATGCTCCACGGCAACGAGCTAGGAACCCTCAACGTCGAGCGCATAGCCTATCACCAGAACGAAGCCCTCGGGCGCACGTCGGGCGATGACGGTTATTGGACCGCCGCCGACCTACGCAAAGAGTGGCAGCAACAGCACGAAACCTACCAGGCAATCGGAACGATCGCCCGCTGGATGGCGGAGGATCGCCTTGTCGTGCGCGTGTCCAAGGAGGTCGTTGACGAATGAACCACATTCCCATCCGCGCCCGCGAACAGATGAGCAAGATGATCGCCTCGGGCATGACCGACGATGATGCGATCCATGCCGCGCTGCAAGGCACGGTAAAGCTGCTCGACATACGGACATACCGCGAGCGGATGACCCGCCGCGACAACATCGGGCGCAAGCGTCTTGCCAATGCAGGAGGCGCACGATGAGTGATCTCGCCATCATCCAGCGCGTTGTTGCCGATCACTACGAGATCGACCTTCGGCACCTTCTATCCGATCGCCGAACACGGGCCTTCGCCTATCCGCGCCAGGTGGCGATGGCGCTTGCCGCTGAATTGACGGGCTACTCACTCCCACGGATCGGGCGAGCGTTCGACCGCGACCACACCACCGTCATGCACGCCCAACGCCGCCTGAAGGCTCTAGGAGACGATCTAAGCATCGTTAGGGCCAAGGTCGAAGCCGAATTGGCCTTCCATGGCTACGCACGCCTTAAACGCGCTCAGGACGCCGGGATCGAGATGGACGAACTCAAGGTCGCACGCGCGCATCGCCGCTTCGTGCAAGCCTATGAGGAGTGGGCGGCATGAGCCGGGGCTTCGTCAAGCTGCATCGCGGTTGGGAAGATAGCGCCCATTTTCGCAAGGAAGCCTACTGCGAGCGTGCCGCATGGGCATGGCTGCTGTCGAACGCTGCCTGGAAGGATACGCACCGCCGAACATCGAAGGGTCTGGTCGAAGTGAAGCGCGGCGAATTGCACGTTTCCTTGCGCCAACTCGGCAAGGTTTGGGGGTGGTCGAAGGGCAAAGTTGAGCGTTTCATTTCCGTGCTGGAAACGGCCCACTCAGTGACCCAGCGAACGGGACAGGGTGGGCGCATCCTAACCATCTGTAATTTCAACAAATATCAGTCACGCCCCGAAGACGACGGGACAGTGAACGGGACGCAGAGCGGGACACAGACGGGACAAAGGCGGGACACACAAGAAGAAAGTAAAGAAGATAAAGAAGATAAGAAGGGGGGCGCAGACGCGCCTTACGCCTTCGTTGGAAAGGTTATTCGACTGAAGCCGTCCGACTACGATGCGTGGCGCACGGCCTACTCCAATCTTGATCTTCGGGCAGAACTCCAAAGCCGAGACGACTGGCTCGCAACTCAGTCCGAGGATCGGCGGCGGAATTGGTTCGTGCCCACCTCCAATTATCTGGCTGGGCGCAACCGCGAAGCCAACGCCGAGACCCAGCGCATGGCGGCGAACGGATACGGGCCGGGTCACTCCGGCATCCCGATATGACCTGGCAACCGCAACGGGCGGGCAAGTTTACCTGCCCCGAATGCTCCCACCAGCGGAAGAAAAAACGGGAGCGGTGTTTGTCGGTAAGCGAAACGGAGAATGGATATGTCTGGCACTGCCACCACTGCGGATACTCCGGGGGCACTGCACCCGAAACACGCGGAATGGCTGAGCGAACGCGGCATCCGATCCGATACCGCCGAAGCGATGAACGTGACCACGCAATCGGACAAGCGGGGCAACTGGCTCGTCTTCCCGTATCGCCTCGACGGCAAGCTGGTGAACCGCAAGTTCCGGCTTACCCGCGAGAAGGACCATCGCTTGGACAGCGGCGGGAAGCTGTGTCTGTGGAACGCGGAGTGCCTGCGGTCCGACCCGGTTGCAAAGGGGGCATCCGTCGTCATCACGGAAGGTGAGTTCGACGCGCTGATTGCGATGCAATGCGGGTTCGATCACACCGTGTCCGTTCCCAACGGCGCACCTGCCGAGGCCGTGGACGATCCGGCCAACTCCAACCGCTATCGCTTTCTCTACGAGACGGAGAGCGATCTTGAGAGAGTGGCGGGGTTCGTCATCGCCACGGACGGCGATCGGCCGGGCATCCAGCTCGCACACGACCTGGCACATATCCTCGGGGCCGAACGGTGCAAGTTCGTCACCTACCCCGAGGGCTGCAAGGATCTAAACGAGGTCTTTCTGCGGGACGGACAGGAGGGGGTGACGCGGGTGTTGAACGGGGCCAAGCCGTTTCCCGTTCGCGGCCTCTACTCGCTCGACGACATTCCCGAAGCGCCACCCGTTCAGGGCATGGAGACGGGGATCGATGCGCTCGAAGGCAAGATGCAGGTCGTTCTCGGCACGCTCACCGTGTTCACCGGATATGCCAACATGGGCAAGTCCACGGTCCTAAACACCATCATCGCCAACGCCGTGTCGAAGGGCGTGTCGTGCTGCGTGGCAGCGTTTGAAACGTTGCCCAAGCCGATCCTCGTCGATGGCATCGCAAAGGCGCTTCTTGGCTGCTCGAACCTCGATTACGAACGTCACCCGCACCGCGATACGGCCCGCCGCCGCGTTCACGATTTCGTGGGGATCATCACCAACGCGCTCGACGAGGAAATGGAGATGGATCTCGAAACCTATCTTGACACCTGCCGGATTGCGGCAGTGCGGGACGGGGCGCGGCTCTTCGTCCTCGATCCCTGGAACGAGCTGGAACACAAGCGCGAGCGGGACGAGACGCAGACCGAGTATATCGGCAGGGCCATCCGGCGCATCAAGGCTTTTGCCCGCCGTTACAACGTGGCGTTCTGGATCGTGGCGCACCCGACCAAGCCCATGAAGGGCGTCAACTCGATCCCGTCGCTCTACGACGTTTCAGACAGCGCCAACTGGTCGAACAAGGCCGATTATGGGCTGGTGTATCACCGCCCCGATAAGACGGTCAACGAGGCCACACTGGCGGTCGTGAAGGTGCGAATGGGTCTGCCGGGGGAGTGCGGGGCGGTGAAGGTCAAGTTCGACGTCCGCGAGAACCGCATCAGGGATTACGACGCATGAACCCCTTCGAGCAAGCGCGGGAAGCGGTTCTGAAAGCAGCCTGCTTTGCTCGGGAAGCCGGAGCGCAGATCAATCCCTTCGGGGTATCGGCAAGGATTGATGAGTGGGAAGCGGAAACGAGGAAGGTGAGGGAGGGGAGCAATGGGACGACCGAAACGCAAGGGTAATCGCTCGCCGAGTGGGCGGCTCAAGAAGGCCACCACCACGGCAGAGCGCGAGAAGCGGGACACGGGAAGCGAGCGCACGGCCAAGCGCATCGCCCGTTTCAACGCCATGAAATACCAAGGCGGGGGCCACGGGAAGGAAAGCGTGGACGCGGCAGGCATCCTGTTTCTGACGGGCAACCTCGACCACTTCGACTATGAGCCGCAGAAGATGCTCGAAGCCTTCCGTGACTATGACAAGTTCCGGCAGGCATGGCTCGCGGCTGTGGGCGCACCGAAGGCCGTTGGCGGTTCCGACATGGAGCCGAAGATCCGCACGACGGGCGAAGAGCATCCGCGCCACGAATGGATGGCCGAGAAGTTCGATGCGATCGAGAAAGAGATCGGGGTAGCATCGCCGCGCCACCGCACGCTGATGGGGCTGATGTTCGATGGGCGTTTCTGCCCCAACGATCTCGGCATCCCCGACTGGGTGCAGCGATTCCTCAACGAGTTCGAGGGGCAGGCGACACAGTGGCACAACACGCCGGGAGCAAACGACCATGTAAGGCTCGGCCATATCGGGCAGTGCTTCCAGATCATGTGCGAGCTGACCGGAGCGCAGAAGAAGAAACGGGCGGCTTGATCTTGCGCGAAAAATAATTTACGCGACGGGTTGACGCGGGCGAAACAATTTGGTATGCCGTCGGCAACAAGATGAAGAAGTTGCGCTAAGAGCGCACCAAGGCCTGCCCATCGCGGGTGGCCCTTTCTCGTTTCTGCCGCCGGACCCGGGGATCTTAAGACCACAGAGGCGCAGAAGCCCCCACCACCCAAAGCACCCGAAACAAGGGACCGTCTTACGGCGATGCTAGCCTGTAGCTGAGGCGATGGTGCGGGGCATAAATCCAAGGAGAGCAACATGGCAGACCCGACCCTTCCCGGTGAAGAGCAGGCGCGTGGCTTCCTCAAGCGCAACGAGACGTATCTCATCAGCCTCTCGACCATCATCGGGGTGCTGATTGCCTTTGCCAACTCGCAGATGAGCATGGTTGCTGCCTTGCTGGCGATTGCGGGGGCGACGGGCCTCATCACGCTTCGTCGTGACGCGAAGGCCGATGCGGAAGCGATCGAGGCCAAGACCGAAGCGGTGAACGACCAGGTGGACGCCAAGCTCGCCACGCTGGTGGCCATCGCGGGCAAGACCAACTCCGGCGTGTGATCGACGATCCGGCGTTCCTCTACCTCTACGCCGCCATGTGCATGGCCGAGGACGTGGACGGGATCAAAGATCCCCAGGAGCGGGAAGCCTGCCTTCGCCAGATTGCGGAAGACCGGGTGATCTGGGCGCAAGGATGCGCCGACCCTGAGCTGCTGAAAGACACGGCCCGCCAGGCCTACACGAACAAGGAAACCGGCACCGTGATCTTTGGAGACGGCAAATGATGATGCGTCACGGGCAGCCGATCGCCGCCGCTATCAGCAACCCTTCGCCCTATGAGGATGCGCCGCAACTTACAGGCCCGCGCCTTGGCATGTCGGGGCACGCGCTTTCGGGAATGCTTCGAGCGCCGCAAGCGGGAATGGCACCCCAAGCGATGATCGCCCCGCAGCAGGGCCTCGGCTTCTCGAACGGTGTCGGCAGCCAGCCCAACATCATGGGCCTGTCCCAAATGCTGAGCATGTATCGCTAGTGCTTGGACTGACCCCTTCGGCCCCCGTGTCGGGCCTCCAACAGTTCACCGTCGTCACGGCAAGCCTTGCGGCGGCAATCTCGCTTTCGCTTTCGCCTACCGCGTCGGGCACCATCTTCACGCAATACGCGATCGGCGGCTCGACCAGCATTTCGATTACGGCGAGCGCCATCCCAAACGCCTACGCGGTGCGGGGGGCAACGGCGGCATTCGCGCTTCAAGCCTCGATCATTCCCTCAACGATCCAGGGGATGCTGTCCGCGCCCAGCGTGGCGTTGAACCTCGTTCCGAAAATTACGGTTGCGGGCAAGTCGATCGAGGTCGCCGCCGTTCATGAGAGCTTCGACCTACTCGCAGGCCCGCAGGCGTTCACGCTGACCGCGCTGCCTGAAACCTACACGCTATGGGGGACCGAATGAGCGCCACCAATGCTTTCGAGGACGAGATCCTCGCGCTTATCCTGAACGGCACGGCCATTCCCTCGCTGAGCGGGGTGACGAGCTTCTGGCTGAGCCTTCACACGGCCAACCCCGGTGAAACGGGAACGCAGGCCACCAGCGAAACCAACTACACGGGCTACACTCGCATCGAGATCGAGCGCAGCGATAGTGCTATCACGGTATCGAGCGGCGGCACCAATGTCTCGCAGATCACCTTCCCGCAATGCACGGGCGAGCTTCAGACGCTAACCCATGTGGGGATTGGCACGAGCGAGACGGGCGCGGGGACACTGCTTCTCTCGGGCGAGCTGACCGAACAGATCCAGCTACAGAACAACATGACGCCCGTGATCGAAGCGGGCAACCTGGACTTCACATGCGACTAAGGCCCGACGACCTTCCCGACATGGAGAAGGGGGAGGTGCGTTCGATCCTGTTCAAGCTGGCGGGCGCGGTAGGCATCAACAGCATTGCGTCGGCCACGTTCGAGCAGTGCGATGGCCTCTCGTTCGGAACGCCTGCGATCAACGGCACGAACGTCACGGTCTTAATGACCGCAGAGCGCACGGGAACGCACATGGCACGCCTGACCGCCGACTTGTCCTCGGACGAGATCGTAAAGGGCGCCTGCCGCGTGAAGGTCGTGGACAGCCTCACCGATTGCTCGGGGGATGATTACTGATGGCCAAAATCTCGTGCCTATACGCCGACAATCGGTATCGGCTTGGCGTGCGGCACCTTCCGTTTGGCCTTGCTGATGTGGCGCTGTTCGACGGTCTTGAAGCTGTCGATAGCAAGCTTGTTCGCCTTTCGCGTGCCGATCAGGCGGCAAAGAGAATGCTTCACAGCGTTCGCCCCGCTTATTTCTTTCTAGGCGCTGAAGCCGAGACACTGTGATGGGACGCCCCAGCGATTACAACGAAGAGATTGCCGACACTCTGTGTGAACGCATAGCCGATGGTGAAAGCCTTCGCTCAATCTGTCGCGATGACACAATGCCAAGCACTTCTGCCGTATGTCGCTGGCTACAGGCTAATGAGGCTTTTCGTGAACGATACGCGCACGCGCGAGAATTGCAGGCCGACGCTTTGTTCGACGACTGCCTCGCGCTTGCCGATGGCGTTCACCCGCTGGCCCAGAAGACAGACGCTCAGTTCCTCCGGTTGCAGGTGGACACACGCAAATGGATGGCTGGCAAGCTCAAGGGCAAATACTCCGACAAGGTAAAGCATGTCGGTGGAGATGAGGGCGATGCACCGATAGCCTTTACGGGCATCGAATGGTCCATTGTCCAAGCTAAGGATTGAGACGGCCCCGGTCTTTGCATCACTGTTGAAGCCGTCGCGCTACAAAGGCGCACATGGCGGGCGCGGCTCGGGAAAGTCGCATCACTTCGCGACCATGCTGGTGGCAAGAGCCTTGGGGCAAGCTGGCTTCAGAGCGGCTTGTGTCCGCGAGGTGCAGAAGAGCCTCAAGCACTCGGTCAAGCTATTGGTCGAGGACAAGATCCGGACGCTCGGTGTTTCGAGCCTGTTCAATATCAAGGAAGCGGAGATTGGGACGCCGGGTGGCGGTGTCATCATCTTCCAGGGGATGCAGAACCACACCGCCGACAGCATCAAGTCGCTGGAAGGCTTCGACGTGGCGTGGGTCGAGGAAGCGCAAAGCCTGAGCCAACGCTCGCTCGACCTTCTGCGCCCGACCTTCCGCAAGGCTGGCTCGGAACTGTGGTTCTCGTGGAACCCGAAAGCGCCGGACGATCCGGTCGATACGCTGCTACGCGGTGAAAGTCCGCCTGCCAATGCAACGGTGGTCGAGGCGAATTGGCAGGACAATCCGTGGCTGCCCGAGGAACTGAAGGAAGAGCAGGAGGGCGACAAGGCCCGCGATCCCGACAAGTGGCATCATGTGTGGGGCGGCGGCTATTCGCTCAACAGCGAGGCCCGTGTCTTCCGCAACTGGAAGATCGAGGCGTTCGACACGCCCAAGGACGTGATCCATCGTTTTGGGGCCGATTGGGGCTTTGCGGTTGATCCCACGGTGCTGGTTCGGTGCTTCATCGACGGGCGCAAGCTCTACGTTGACGCGGAGGCTTGGAAGGTCGGTTGCGAGATCGACCACACGCCAGCCTTGTTCGAGACGATCGAGGGCAGCCGCAAGAGTATCATTCGCGCCGATAGCGCACGACCGGAAACGGTCAGCTACATGAAGCGGCAAGGCTTTCGCATCAAGCCCGCCATCAAGGGACAGGGCAGCATCGAGGACGGGGTGGAGTTCCTTCGGAGCTTCGACATCATCGTCCACCCGCGCTGCGAGAAGGTCATCAAGGAACTGACGCTCTACGCCTTCAAGGTGGACGAGCATACGGGGGACATTCTCCCCGCGCTGGAAGACAAGAACAACCACACCATCGACGCGCTACGCTATGCTTTGGAAGAGCTGCGGCGGTCGGGCTACAAACCCGGCACGAAGCCCTCCAAGCCCAAGCGCGATCGGTATGAGCGACAACGCGAGGAGGCGGGCAGTTGGAAAACGATGTAAGCCTCTTGAAGAAGGACAAGACGGAGGTCCTGTCTGCCCTCGTCGATAAGTTCGAGGCGGCCGAAGAGGCAACCCGTGACGCCCGCAAACTGGCGGAGCGGGACCGCGACTATTACGACGGCAAGCAGTGGACCGACGCCGAAGTAGCGGCCCTCAAGAAGCGCAAGCAGCCTGTCGTCACGTTCAACCGTATCCAGCGCAAGGTCGATTATCTCTCGGGCATGGAGAAGCAGGTTCGCAAGGATCCCAAGGCGTTCCCGCGCAACCCCGATGACGAGCAGGCCGCCGAGGCCGCAACCGACGCCATCCGCTACGTCTGCGATGACAGCAACTGGGATGACGTGCGCTCGGAAGCGTTCGACAATCTCCAGGTTGAGGGCATCGGTGTGGTGTTCGTCGGCCACAAGGAAACCCGCAACGGTATTGACCCCACGATCTTCAACGTGCCGTGGGATCGCTTCTTTCACGATCCGCACAGTGCAAAGCATGACTTCAGCGATGCCAGCTATATGGGCATCGTCACATGGTATGACGTAAGCGAAGCCGAGCGGAAGTGGCCCGAGGGCAAAGAGGCGCTTCAGGCCACGCTCGAAGCTGATCGCCATTCGGAAACCTATGACGACAAGCCCAAGGACAAGCTGTGGAGCGACTACAAGCGCCGCCGCGTCCGCGTCATTGAGGTCTATTGCAAGACGGGTGAAGGCTGGACCCGCGCCGTTCTGACCAAGGGCGGGTTCCTCGAAGAGGAAGCACCGTCGCCCTACATCGACGAGGATGGGCAGCCCGAGAACCCCATCAAGGCCGTGAGCCTGTATGTGGACCGCGACAACAACCGCTACGGCGGGGTGCGCGTTCTCATCAGCCCGCAGGACGAGGTGAACAAGCGCCGTTCCAAGGGCTTGCACCTCATCACCATGCGGCAGGCGCGTTATGAGCCGAGCGGGGAGCGGGACGCAGAAACAATCCGCCGCGAGCTTGCCAAGCCGGACGGCATTATCGAGGCTTCGGCAGAAGACTTCGAGATCCTGCCCACCAGCGACCTCGCCCGTGGTAACTTCGAGATGCTTCAGGAGGCCAAGGCCGAGATCGACATGCTCGGGGCCAATGCGGCGCTTCAGGGCAAGCAAGAGAACGACATGAGCGGTCGCGCCATCCTTGCACAGCAGCAGGGCGGCATGGTCGAGGTTGCGCGTCTGTTTGACCGCCTGCGTCATTTGTCGATGGCCGTCTATCGTGCGACGTGGAACCGTATCCGCCAGTTTTGGCAGCAGGAGCGGTGGGTCCGCGTGACGGATAATGAGAACCGCCTGCGCTTCGTCGGGTTGAACCAGCAGGTCACGATTGCCCAACTGGCGCAGGAAGTGGCCGAGGGCGACGAGGAAGCGATCGCCAAGGCGTCTCAGATCGTCGGGCCGGAGCTGATGCAGGCATTCCAGGCGGGCGACGAGCGGGCGCAGGCCATCCTCGGCATGTTCATCCAGCAGCACGGCGAGACGGTCGTGGAGACACGCAACGCGGTCAACGAGTTGGACGTGGATATTGTCATCGACGAGGGCATGGATACGCCGACGATGCAGGCAGAGCAGTTCGACACGCTCGCCAAGATGCTCGGCTCCGCACCGCCCGACAAGCAGGGCATCCTGTGGGAGGCGTTGTTCGAGAACAGTGCGCTTCGCAACAAGGAAGCCATCATCGAGAAGATCAAGGAAGGCCAGCAGGCCGACCCGATGCAGCAGCAGCTCGCGCAGATCATGGCGCAGCTCCAGGTCATGGCCGGGCAGGCCGATATCGCAAAGACTGAAAGCGAAACCGTGAAGAACAACGCGATGGCCGCGAGCGCGACGATGGGCACCAACGATCCCGTCGAGCAGCAGCTTCGGGCGCAAGAAAATGTGATCAAGGCATACGATGCCGAGACGAAGCGGGAGCAGGTCATGCAAAGGCCCGCCGCATAAAGTTTCAACGTCGAGATGACGTGGAAGGTGCCGCCGACCAACGGGCGATGAAAGTGACGCCGACTTTACGGGCGATTGAACGAGGCAACAGATGGAAACGAACCTAGACGATATCCTGAATGACAAAGAGCCGGAAGTTGAAGAGCAGCAGCCTGAAGCCGAAGTTTCTACGGAAGCCGAAGCCCGTGCCCGCGACGAAAACGGACGGTTCGCCAAACAGGAAACGGAAGTAAAAGAAGAGCAGGAAGAACCTGCCGAGCCGGGGCCTTCGCCCGAGCTTAGCGTCGAAGAACGCGGACAAATGGCAGCCCTCAAGGCCGAACGTGCAAAGCGACAGCAACTCGAAGCCGAGCTGGAACGGATGCAGCAGCATTTTCGCCAGCAGGCACCCCAGCAGGGGCAGAAGCCGGACTTCTGGGACGATCCCGATGCTTATCTCGAGCAACGGTTCCAGCAGCTCGCGCCCACGCTCATGCAGCAGATGGAGCAACAGCAGACCATCCGAAAGGTCGACCAGTCGGAACAGGCTTTCCGCGCAGAACACCCCGACTTCGACGAGAAGTTGGCCGTGTTCCAGCAGCAGGCCACCCCGCAGTTGATCCAGCAGATGGCCGCGTCGGAAAACCCCGCACAGTTCGCTTATGAACGGGGTCGGACAGCGCTGGAGCTTCAAAGCGTGGGCAGCATCGACGCGCTCAAGCAGCAAATTCGCGCCGAACTGGAAGCGGAACTGAAGGCCCAGGTGCCTCAGCCCCGTCTTCCGACTTCAACCGCACAGGATGCTTCTGTCGGCACTCGCAAAGGACCCGAGTGGTCCGGCCCGACCAGCCTGGAGAGCATTCTCAACTCGTAAACCGGCTTGGCTCGTCGAGATGACGACCCGGCCCCGTGCCTCTTCGGAGGCCAGAAGGACCTTTCATCATGGCAGATACTACCGCCGCAACGGGCCTTACGGTCCAACAGTGGGACGACAAGTTCTTTGTCGAATACCAGGGCAACCACCCGTTCAAGCCCTACATGGGCACCTCCGAGCAGTCGATCATCCAGATCAACGAACAGCTTGGCGGCAAGAAGGGTGACGCCGTTACCTTCGCACTCCTCAACAAGCTGACTGGCGCGGGTGTCTCCGGCACCGCTACGCTCGAAGGCAACGAAGAGGACATGGAAAGCCGCTCGTTCGTCCTGAACGTGGACAAGTATCGCAATGCGGTGCGCGTCCCCGAGATGGAAGAGCAGCGTTCGGCTATCTCTCTCCGGAACGCCGCCCGGCCCAACCTCATGGAATGGGCCAAGCAGTTCGATACCGACCGTATCGTCGCGGCGCTCCAGTCGATCAACGGCGTGGCCTATGGCTCGGCGTCGGCTGCACAGAAGAACGCATGGCTCGTCGATAACGCCGACCGTGTTCTCTTCGGTGACGCTCGTGGCAACGGTGGCTACACCACGCACTCGACCGACCTTGCGACGGTCACGGCGGGCATGACGCTCGACACGGGCATCCTCTCGCTGATGAAGCGCATGGCGCTGACGGCCAACCCGAAGATCCGCCCTGTGCGTCTCGGGAACCTCAATCGCCGCTACTACGTCGCGTTCGTCCACCCGCTCGCCATGCGCGACCTCAAGGCGGACAGCGTGCTTACGCAGGCGCAGCGTGAAGTGCAGATCACCTCGCAGAACGAGAAGATCTTCCAGGGCGGCGATGTCGATTACGACGGCATCCTCATCCACGAGTGCGACGACATGCCGATCCTGTCGGGTGTCGGTGCCTCGGGTGCGGACGTTTCGCCGGTCTTCCTGTGTGGCGCTCAGGCGCTGGGTCATGCCCGCGTGAAGCGTTGGCGCTCGGTCGAGGAAACCTTCGACTATGGCGACAAGAAGGGCGTTGCGGTCGAGACGATCGACGGCATCGGCAAGATCGTGTTCGGCACGGGGTCGGGCGATACCGACGACCTCAAGGATCACGGTGTTGTCACGGGTTACGTTGCTACCGCAGCGGACGCGTAAACAGGGGAGGGGCTGGTCTTCGGGCTGGCCCCTTCTCTCTTTCTGAGGGGGGCGACATGGAGCCTTGGTCCGTCACCCTGCCTGATGGGCGGGTTATTTCGAAAGACCTTCCCGAAAACTACACCAAGGACCAGATCCGCGAAGCCTTCGCTGCCGATATGCGCGAGGCCGGATATACAGATTTAAGCGGGCAGCTCGTGCTGGACATTCCGGCATGGGAAAACCCCGAGAAGATGACGGCCTATGAGCCGACCATTCGAGACAGGCTTTCGGACCTGCTGAGCGATACGTTCGCGCCGTTGGCGGCTAGCGAGCATCACGCCAACCGCATTGGCGACCGAGTGGCGTCCTTCCTCGACTGGACGCCAATTGGTGACGCTGTGGGCGTTGCTGATGCTGGAAGCGACATTCGCGAGGGGTTGGCGTCGGGTGATTACGCAATGGCCGCTGGTGGCGGTCTGGCAGCGCTGCTCTCGATGGCTCCGCTTGGAAGCGAAGCACGGGCGGCGTGGCGCAACATGGAAAGGCCACGCCTGTCGGACCTGTTGGCGAATGAGGATGGGGCCATTCGGGGCTGGGAGCTACAGCGTCCCGGCTATACCAAGTTTCAAGAAGGCCCGACTTCGCTTGAAGTGACCAGCGATGGCGAGCGTTACGCCATGCTCAACATGATTAACACGCCGCCCGAGGCGCGAGGCCAAGGGTCAGCGGACGCCGCGATGCGTGAGCTTGTCGGCGCGGCAGACGAGGCGGGCATGACACTAACGCTGACGCCCGAGGCGATGGACAACGCGACCAGCTTAGCGCGGCTCCGCGAGTTCTACGCAAGGCACGGTTTCATCCCCAACAGGGGGCGGAACAAGGACTACGAGGCTAGCGCCGCGATGTATCGGAGGCCGGAATGAACAAAGCACAGCTTCGCGATCACGTCCTCCAGCAGCTAGGCGTCCTCGGTGCAGGACAGAATGCCTCGGCTGAAGATGCCGCGTTGATCGAGACGATCATCGACAACGTGCAGGATAAGCTCGAACACCTCGGCGTGGCTCTGTGGCCCGTGACCGACGTGCCGGGTTATGCCATCGAAGATTTCACGGGCATGGTCGCCTCGCGGGTATCCGCGTTCGGGCAGACCCCCGACCTCATCAAAGAACGCTATCACGAGCGCGAACTGCGCCGTCTGACCAACGATCCCCGGCACGGTGTCGGCAAGGCAGAGTATTTCTAGTGCTGGTTGGCGGCTCGGTGAAGGGCATCGTTCCCAAGCAGGACGACGAGCGTTCGATCAACTTCTTTCCGATCGCCCCCGAAAGCGCCAATGCGCGTCCGGCGCTGCGTGGGCGTCCGGGGCTATCGCTGCTGACCACCCTGCCGAAGACCCCGATCCGTGGCGTCGTCTCGGTAGGTGATCGGCCTTTCATGGTGGCGGGCGGATCGATCTACGAACTGACTGTCTCGGGATACACCGAATGGGGCACGATCCCCTCGCAATACGGCGATGTGACGCTGGCCTCGCTCACGGCGGGCAACAACACCACGATCATCATTGGCGACGGGGCGGGCTATCATGCGCTCGACCTCACGACGCGAACGGTGTCGGCGGTTACATCGGCTCCGCGTGGTCGCTTCTGCGTCTACCACAAGAACCGCATTCTTTACGAAGGCGAGAACGGGCAGGTCTATTATTCCGAACTGCTCGACCCCACGAACATTCCCGAACTGAACCTCTACACGGCGGAAAGCCTGCCCGACGATATTGTCGCGCTCGTCTCGACCGAAAACGAGATCTACCACTTCGGCAGCGAGAGCGTGGAGATTTTCTACAACTCGGGCGATAGTGACAACCCGTTCGAGCCGATCCCCTCGGGTGTCAGCTTCAACGGCTGCGCCTTTCCTAATACAGCACTCCGTCTCGACAACAGCGTCTATTGGGTGGGCAAGGACGAACAGGGCGCGGGCGTCGTCTATCGCATGAACGGCACGGTCGGGGCGCGGGTTTCCACGTCGTCGGTCGAGCGGGCCATCGAGGCGGCAACGACGGTTTCTGCACACTCGTATCAGGAAGAGGGCAACACCTTCTACCGGGTCAACACCGACCGGGCGACATGGGTGTTCAACCTCGCCACGCAGCTATGGCATGAAGAGGCTTGGCTAAACCCCGCAACGGGCGACCAGGAACGCGCACGGCCCGAGCACCATGTTTACGCCCTCGGCGGCCATCTGGTGACGGATTACGCCAGCGGGCGGGTCTATCGCCAGAGCCTCGACTATCATGACGACGCAGGGCAGGAAATCCGCCGCACCCGCATCGACAGCTTCCACGCCAACGGGCGGCAGATCATTTTCGACGAACTCTTTGCCGACTTCGTGACAGGTGTGGGGCAGGCGACCGACCGCGCCCCGCAAGTCATGCTGGAAGTGGCGCCTGATGGAGCGAGTTACGGGCGCGAACTGATGCGACCGCTCGGGGCCATCGGTGAATATAAGAACCGCGTTCGTTTCCATCGCCTGGGCAAGGGCACGGATTTTAAGATCCGGCTGAGCGTGTCCGATCCAGTGCCCGTCATCCTTCGGGGTGGCGATATTCGAGCGCGGATGGGCAACCGATGACCAAGCGCCTGTATCTGAACGAAGCGCGGTTGGCGGCGATCGGGTTCGACCCTGCGATGATCGCCACGCTTCGCAAGCTGACAGAGTTCGTGGCGCTCGAACTGGAGCAGCGCGAGACACAGCAGCAGCTTGATGCCGCCGATGCGGATTTGACGACGCTAAGCCTCGTGGTGGTGCAGGAGCAGGCCAACATTGACGCGGCAGAGGATGCCATCGAAGACCTCGATGCGCGTCTGACCACGGCCGAGAGCAATATCTCGACCAACGCGAGCGACATTGCGGCGCTAGAGGCGCGAGTGGCGCAGAACGAAGCCGACATAGCGGCCTTGCAGAACCCGTGATCCGGCGCGAGACGACCGCCACCGTTCACAACATGATTGCCAACCATTCCGCCGTGAAGCCGACGCTAGGCTATAACGACGGATACACCGATTTCACCCCCTTGCTCGACCACCCCGAGACGTATCGCCTCCTGTCGGATGGTGAAGGGTTCGCGGTGGTGCTGGAACAGAGCGAGCCGGGAGTGTGGCAGGCGCACACGATGGCCCTGCCTGAAGCACGGGGAAAGAGCGTCCAATCGGCGCGCTACATGCTGGAATATATGTTTGCCGATGGAGCCAACGAGATTTGGGGACAGACCCCGATCGACCATCCGGCGGCGCTGAAGTTCAATGAGAAGGTCGGGTTCAACCCCGGCGACGAATATGAGGATGCGGCGGGCGTGATGGTCCGCCGTTTTTCTTTGGGGAGAGACGAATGGACCCGATAAGCGCAGGGATTATCGGCGGCACCAGTTTGCTGTCCGGCATCTTCGGAGGCAAGGGGGCGAAGAAGGCCGCCGACGCACAGGTGAAGTCCGGCGAGATGGCGATTGGCGAAATGCGCCGCCAGTATGACCAGACCCGCAGCGACATGGCACCCTGGCGTGAAGCGGGCGGGCAGGCGATCGGCTCGCTCAGCGCGATGCTCCAGCCCGGTTACGACCACACGACCTCTCCCGGCTATCAATTCCGCATGGACGAAGGCAAACGCGCCATCGAGAGCAGCGCAGCGGCACGCGGCGGCCTACTCTCGGGCGGCACCCTGAAGGGCCTTGAACGCTACGCGCAGGGCGTTGCCGCCGACGACTTCAACCAGCAGTTCAACCGCACGGCCTCGGTCGCGGCGGGCGGCCAGCAGGTCGGCATGGGCCTTGGGGCACTTGGCGCGCAGACCTCGCAGAGCATCGGTAACACGATGATGGGCATGGGGAACGCTCGCGCCTCGGGTTATGTCGGGCAGGCCAACGCCATGAACGGCATGTTTTCCAACCTTGGCGGCCTCGCCATGATGCTGGCGAAATAAGATGATCGACGCACGTATCCCGCTGGGCATCCAGCAGCCCGACATGATGGGCCAATTCGAGCGTGTCCAACGCATGAAGCTGTCGGACATGATGGCACAACAGCGGCAGGAAGAACTTGCCTACAAGCGCGAACAGGACGCGAAAGCGGCGGAAGCCAATGCCCGCAAGCAGCAGTTCGAGAACATGGCGACCATCGCCAAGCTGACGCAGGGCGTGACGGCTGAGAACTACGCGCAACGGATGCGGACCGCGCAGCAGATGGGCCTCGACGTGTCGGGCCTGCCGCAGACGTTCGACCCCGCCGTCATTGGTGAATTGAACGCAGTAGCGACGGCGCTTTCCAAAGCAGGCCCCGAGAAAATGTCGGCGGAAGCGCAAAAGCTCATCGACGCGGGCAAGCAGCCGGGAACGCCGGAGTTCGAAGAAGCGATGATGGCGCTTATCTTCAAGCCGCAATACGTGGCGGATCAGGGCTACGGCGTGAACGTCTACAACACCCGCCCTGGCGCGGCTCCGGCTCCGCAACAGTCCGCACCGCCTCCCCCGCCTCCGGGCTTCTCGATCGACGGGGAGGGCACCGCTGGCAACGGCGGTGGGGGCTTTCCGCAGCCCTTTTGATCTTGGTTACAACGTCACTTCGGGCCGCCGAACGGCAGCAGGGAACAGGGCTGTCGGGGGCGTCTCGGGCAGTCATCATCTGAGCGGGCGGGCGTTCGACGCCGTGCCGAAGGGCGGGCAGTCGTTCGGTCAGTTGGCCGCGCTGCTTCGTCGCGATTATCCGGGGGCGGAAGTCCTCATCGAAAACGATCATGTTCACGTCGAGGGTTTGCCCCACGGCTCGATCCCCTACTTTGGCAAGCGAGGCACCCGATGATGCAGCCCGTCACCGCAACGAACCCCCAAACCGGAGAGAAGGTGCAGTGGGACGGCAGTAATTGGGTGCCGGTGGGACAGGCGCAGCAGCCCGCCGTGACCTTCATCCCGCCGAACCCGAACAGTCCTCGGGCCATTGAGCGCCAGCAGGACGCGGCGCGGGACGATCAGCGTCTTGCGATCCAGCAGCGCAATGCGGATCGAGCCGAAGCTACCGCCGCACAGAGCGCGGACCTTGCCGAGCGCAAGTTCGAGTATCAGCAGCAGCAGGATGCCGCGAAGGGCGGCGGCACCGCCAAGCAGGCACAGGCCGTTCGAGCCTTCATGCGTGGCGTTGACGAGCTGGAGCAGCTTTACCGCGACAAGCGCGAAGGCTCGAAAGGCGGCATCCTTGGCGTAGGTGGCGAGCGCAATATCGCGTCCGTCCTTCCTTGGAACCCGTTCCCTGCCGAGTTCGACGATACCTCGGGTCGCTTGCTTGGGGCCATCAAGGACGCAACCGGGGCGACCGGGGGCGAAATGAACAGCCTTGGCGAGATCGAGGCACGGTTTGGCCCGATGCTCCCGAAGGCGGGGGACACCGACGAGAATATCGAGCGCAAGATCGCCGCGCTTCGAGCCATGGCGCTAGACCAGGCCAAAGTGGTCGGCGTCGACGAGGAGTTCGTAGTCCCGCAGGCGGAAGATGTAACACCTTCGCAGCCGCAGGTGGCGGCGACGGGCGAAACCCGCCGCGAGGATGACCCCGCGCTTGCTGGTGTGGAGGCAGAGTATCGCCGCCGCCTTGCCCTTGTGGGGCAGGGCGAGGATGAGGCGTCGATCATTCGCTATCTCCGCAACGCCGGAGTTACGGACGGCTCGACCTTCCGTTCGGTAGTGAAGCAGATCCGTCACCGCCGCGCCAATCCCGACCAGCCCCTCGACATGTATTCGACGGGACAGATCGACGACCGCCTGGTTAACAATACGCCTGTCGATCAGGCCATCACGAGCGCCGCCATGTCCCCGACCGGAACGTATCTCGCCAACACGGCGGACGCGCTAACCGCAGGATACGGTGATAATGTGGTCGGGGCGCTCGGTGGCGATGCAGAGCAGGTGCGCGAAGCGATCGGCCTTACCAGCGACCTCAACCCCGGCTCCGCTTTGGCGGGACAGGTGACGGGTGCAACGCTTGGGATGCTCGGCGCGGAAGCGGGTCTAGCTGCTCGCGGGATGCAGTCGGGCGGCCTTCGCTCGCTGCTTGCCGATGCAGGCTACGGTGCGGCATATGGTTCGGGCAACGCCGACGACGGCAGCCGTTTGGGTGGCGCGCTCGAAGGCGCGTTGTATGCGGGCGCTGGCAATCTCGGCGGTCAAGCGGTCATCCGAGGTGTTAGCAAGGCCATATCGCCTACGGGACGCGGCTCAGAGCGTCTTTATGAGCAAGGGGTGCGTCCTACGCCGGGGCAGCGCGCTTTGGCTGCTGGCGAGGCTCGTGGGGGCCTGAGCGAAATGCTGGGCCGCGCTGTCAACGCCACCGAAGAAGGGCTGGGGTCGGTTCCTATCGTCGGCGCCGCCATTCGTGGGGCGCGTGCCGAGAGCGTCGATCAGTTCCAGATTGGGGCCTTCAATCAGGCGCTCGAAGAGATCGGTGAAAAGCTGCCCAATGGCATGACGCCTGGAACGGGCCCGCACAAGTTCACGCAAGCCAAGTTCAACGCCGTTTACGACAAGGCGCGGTCGGGCATGGTGGTGCGTCCCGACGAGCAGTTGATGAAGGACATGGAAGCATTGGGGGCGGAGGCAGCAAACCTCGCAGAGCCGTCCTTCAATCGCTTTGCGGGCATCGTGAAGAACGTGGTGATGCGCCGTGCCAACAACGCCGAAATCGACGGCAACACCTACAAGACGATCATCACCGACCTTAACAAGCAGATCGACCGCATCCGTCGCAGCAAGACGGGCGATGACGAACTGGCGGAGGTGCTATCGGATCTTCGCGCCGCTATCGACAACGGAGCGCGTCGGCACTCTCCCAAGGAGGCGGTTGACCTCATGGACGCCGCCGATCGGGGCTATGCGAAATATGCGCTCATCGAAGAGGCCGCAGGACGGGTCGGTGGTGACGCCGGACAGTTTACGCCTGCGGCGTTCGATCGTGCGGTGCAGAAAAGCGGAAGCCGTGTGCGCTCGAAGGCGTATCTCCAAGGCGAGGGCCTAATGCAGGACTATGCCCAGCAGGGAAAATCCCTCACCGATCGCATTCCGAACTCGGGCACACCAGAACGCCTTGCGGTAGGCGGCTCGCTTGCGGGTGGCGCGGCCTATGTCGAGCCGTCGAGCCTTGGCCTATTGGGAATGATCGGGGCGCTGTATTCGCCTGCGGCTCGCAAGGCGCTGAAAGGGTCGATTGCTCCGCGTGGGCCTAAAGCACAGGCGGTTTCACGACGACTAGGGGCCGCTGCGCCCGTTGCGGGACACCTGACCGCAGCCGCTTCCGTTCCCGAATAAGTTCCCACCCGCCCAATATGAGCGCCTTGCAAAAGGCAGCGATGGCGAGAGCCGACATATAACCAACCTACATCGCGGAGGGCCGCATGGCAACGTCCTTTATCCAAGTCATCGACCGATGGTTTAACGAATACGGCTCCGTGCTTAACGGCGGCAAGCTCTACACCTACGAAGCGGGCACCTCGACCCCGCTCGCCACCTACCAGGACTTGTCGGGAAGCACGCCGAACACCAACCCCGTCATCCTCGATGCCGCAGGGACGGCAACCGTGCGCCTCTCCAACGGGGTGGCCTACAAGCTCGTTCTCAAGAACAGCGACGACGTTACCCTCGACGAGGCGGATAATGTCATCGTCGGCACGGCGGATAGCACCGTTGGCGAGCAACTGCTTGTCGCGATGGACTTCGTCGGGACGCCGGGTGCCCAAGCAACGATGCGACTGGCCGAGTTCGACCGCGACGTGACATTCCCCGCCGACTTCGAGGGCAGCCAAGCGTCGGTCGCAACCAATCCAGGCGCGTCCTACGTCGTCGAAATACAGAAGAACGGCGCGAGTGCCGGAACGGTGACGTTTGATACCGATGGGGTGCCCTCGTTCACCTCTGTGTCGGGCGCAACGGTCGCCTTCACCACGGGCGACGTGCTGAAGCTGGTAGCTCCGGCCTCGGTGGGGACGGCGGCAGACTTCACCTTCCTGCTGGTGGGGGATCTATAAATGGCGATCCTGTTTGCAGGCGGTGAAGCCGACGCCCTCACACCCTCCGGTCCCGACGCCTACGAAAGCGGGGGTTCTCCGTATATCGACACGACATTTGCGCGGGTCGGGATGCGAGTTGATGCCTCGTCTGCTAGTGCAGCAGATGCGTCGGATTACTGGTCAACGTCGGAGTGGGGCAACGAGACGGACTTCTGGCTACATTGCGAAGTGTATCACGACACCATCTTCGTCGCTGGGCAATATTATCGCAGCATCTCGATCTTCGATACCTCGGATCAGGAAACGTTCCGCATCACCTTTGCCCGCGAAGGCATCCGCTTCGCCTATAATAACCTAATGGGCGGCTTCACGACCATCGAGACGTTCAGCCTCGGTTCCACGCAGGATAACCGCTACACCTTCGACTTTCATTTTGAGTTTAGCGCCAGCGGGGGTGTGACTTTCTATGTCTCCGGCACCCAACGCACGGCGGCAACGGGGGTCGATCTCTCGGGTTTGTCCGGCGGGGCCTACGCTCGTTTCTATAGCGCAGGCAAAACCTACTGGAGCCAGATTATCGTTTCCGACGAAAGCACGATCGGGAAGCGGCTCAACACCATTCCCCCGGCGGGAGTGGGGGCCGATACGGCATGGGTTGGCGATTATACGCGTGTTGACGAACCCTCCTATTCCGATGCCGATTTTGTAAACAGCGACACAGCGGGCGACGTGGAGCTGTTCACCCATGCCAACGCTATCCCCGACGGCTATATCGTCAACGCGGTGATCGTGTCCGCACGGTCGAACCGGGGAACGTCGGGGCCGACCAACCTTCAACTGGCCCTGCGGTCCTCGGGAACCAACTATTTCAGCGCAAGCAAGGCGCAGGACTTCGGGTATCTGACCTATCAGAACGTTTGGGAGAGTGATCCCGCCACTTCGGCCGGTTGGCTCAACAGTGCCGCGCAAACGCTCCAGTTCGGCGTGAAGAGCATCGCCTGATGGCAGATCAGATCCAGGTCACGAAAACCAACGCCTACGTCGTCGTCGGGCTTCCGGCGGACAACAGCCTCAAGGCTCCCAAGGTCAACCTGTATGCCATCCTCGAACCGGGTGAGGGCGACACCGGCGGCGAACGGATTACGGGCGGCGGGGTGTTCTTCAATATCGTGAGGAAGCGCACATGATCCAAGATCGCGTTCTCGAAACATCGACCTCGACGGGCACCGGCACCTTCGCGCTGGGCGGCGCGGTGACGGGCTATGACGCTTTCCCTGATGGCACATTCACCTACTGCATCGAAGCCGTGGATGAGAACGGCAACCCCTCGGGTCAGTGGGAGGTTGGTCAAGGTTCGGTCGCGTCTTCGGTTTTGACCCGCTCGTCCGTGGAGGCCAGCTCCAGTGGCGGCAGTGCGGTGAACTTCGGCGCGGGGTCAAAGCGCGTCTTTGTCACTGCATCGGCGGACTATCTGGCATCTCTTGGCGGGTCCGTGAATAACGATGACTGGTCGGGCGCGGACCTTGCTATCGAGAACGGCGGAACCGGAGCGAGTTCGGCATCCGCCGCCCGCACCAATCTTGGTGTTTACTCGACTACGCAGGTCGATACTGCCGTCCGCGCTGCTTCGACGTGGGACTTCAACTTTACCGATGACGCCGATGCCTACATTCGTGCGCCGGTCGCGATGACGGTTACTCAACAAGCGACGACCGGAACGGGCACGATTGCCTACGAAAAAAGCACCTCGGCGGCCCCCGATACTTTCGCCAGCACCACCAGCCCGATCACTTTACAGGCAGGCGCAAAGCTCAAGGTGTCGGCGTCTGCGATCACCGGCTCGGTGGCGGTTCACCTGGAGCGCACCGCGTGAGCGTTGTTCAGGTTTTGCCTTATCCGGCAGCGGGTGGGGGCGGAGGCACTGCGTATCGTTACATCAGGCTATTCTTCCCCGATGGTGCCGCCACCAATGTTAGCGGCCGCGTGGGTCTGCGAGAAATCGAAATCGCCGCTACACCGGGCGGCGCTGACCAGTGTTCGACCGACAATGCAGTAAATTCAGTAAATGTTGGAGTGAGCAGTTCCGTAGGCGGTTCGTATGCAGGGCACTATGCCTTTGACGCCCGTTTCACTGACGGGAATGGCTGGTGTTCTAATACGAACGGGGCGGTGGGCGCATGGATATACTACGACTTTGTCGGAGCGATCGGAGCGCCAGTTTCTTGTCAGGAAATTCGAGCGTGGCAGGGCTGGCCAGCAGTTTGCGGAAGCCCTTCCCGTATCGTAGTTCAGGGAAGCGATGACGCTTCAACTTGGACAACCCTGTTTGAAAGCGCTGCGGGCCTTAGCTGGGCCACTGGCGAGGTAAAAACCGTCACCGCGCCGTAGCAGACCGCGACGAGAATAAGACTTGCAAGGCCATCGACGGCGTAATGCCAGCCAAGATGGACCGACCCCACTGTTATCACGAGCAGATAGACCCACGCGAACCATTGAAAGCGCGGGGCTTGCGATCGAACGACAAGCGCGATCCAACAGGCGATGGCGACGTGCATTGACGGAAACGCACTGATGCCCGTCCCGAAGCCCATCTGCGGGTTTTGGTAGTCGTTCCACAGATAGTCACTTGCCCGCTCGACCCACGGCAAAAGCGGCAGGTCGGAAAAACGTGCGCCCAACCCTATTCGATCATAGAAAACCGGACCCGCAGAGGGGGCGAGATACTGAAGCGCAGTGCCGATTGAAACGATCAAGAAATATACGATCATCAGCCGATTCCGGTCGGCGGTGCGGGGAAGTAGTATCAGCGCCATCAAGGCGGCAATCTTCAGCGGCGACCAAGTGACATACGCGAGGTCGATAGCAGGGGATGCCCACCCCAAGGCGGCATGGCTCAGGGTCCACGGGTCGGAGAAAAACAGAACTTGGTCAAGGTCGGCAAGCCATCGATCCGCCGTGAAGCCAACGACGATCGGCACCATGCCCTTGAACCATGCGATAAGCGCCCATTCGACGGCCACCAGCGCGAAACCCGCGCTTGCGTGTGCGATCCATTGCCAAGGGATAGGACGCTTGAAAACCAGCAGCGAGAGGCACGCGGTCAGATAGGCAAGGCCAACCGCGAAAACGCCAGCGATCAAGAGGTAGGACGAGACGGGAGGCAGGTGGGGTGCCTGCGCCGCCAGCGCCGCAACAGCGGTCAACTGCAACGCAATGATGCCAGACGCGATCCATTGCCAGCGCATCGGCCAACCTTGCCACGAAACCAACACAAGTAAAGCGGGGCGTTCGTCCCACGGGGGCGCTCATGCAAACCATCATGCCTGTTCTTCAGGCCACGCCAACGCTCGCCTTTCTTCTGGTGGCGTGGTGCTATCGCGGCGCGCTGGTGCGGGCCATTCGAGGCAAGCATCAAGTCTATGATATTCTAGTCCTGCCGATCTTCTTCGTCGCGCTGGATATTGCCTACAACGTCGGCGTGTTCGTCCTGAAGACGGGCGTCTCGACACCCCAAACGCCGTTCGAGGCCATCCTTCGCCTGACGGGTATCGCATTTCACCTTGTCATCGCGTGGGCGATGATCCGGGCAAAGCGGGCGCTCGACGAGGCAGCCAAATGACGCTGGGGGGTGTTCTCGACGGCCTCGGCAATGTCGGCGATCTCACGATTGCCGGAACGCTCATCGGCCTCATCGTCACGGTCGTCCTCACCAGTCGCAAGACCACCAGCGAGAGCGAGAAGTGGCTCCGCGACAGCATGGAAGTCCGCATCAAGTCGCTGGAGGCGCAGGTCGAGCAACTGACCCGCGAACTTCACGCCATGCGGCAAGAGGGCGACAGGGCGCGGGAAGAGCGCGACCACGCCTTGAAGGAACGCGACGAAGCCATTCTCCAGCGCGACGTGGCCCAACGCGAGGCCATGCAGCTTCGCCAATCCGCCGAGCGCGTGGGGCTTCAGCGCAGTTCCGACGAAGAGCGCCTGTCCGACAATCTACACACCGCCTTCGACCCGAAAGGATCGCAAGATGATTAACCGTTGCCGCCATGCGATGACCGATCTCGGCTATTGGCTGGAGCACCGCAGCATCCAGTTCATGACTGCCATCTCGGGCGCATTGTCGTTCCTGCTGGTCGAGCCGCAAACCGCTTCATTCTTCATTCGCCTGGTGCCGTGGGAACCCGTCCGCTGGGGACTGGGGGCGCTGATGTTCGCCTTCCTGCTGTTCGGCGGCATCAAGTCACGTCGGCAGGCGCAACCCAAGCTGGAGGGCCGCACCCGTGCAGAACACAAACGATAGCCCGCGCTCGCGGCTTGTGAGCGTCGATAGGTCTACTGTGAAGAAGGGCGGCGCGGCCGCTGCCATCGCAGCCATGCTCGCCATTGCTACGCCGTTCGTCGCGGGATGGGAGGGCAAGAGCAACACACCCTATTTCGATAGCGTGGGCGTGAAAACCGTATGCTTCGGGGAAACCCGCGTCGAGATGCGTCGCTATACCGACGCCGAATGCAACGCGCTTCTCCGCAAGGGCTTGGAAGAGTTCGGCGCTAAGGTCGCGAGGCTTTCGCCGGGGATCGAGGATAGCCCTTACGAGTGGGCGGCGCATACCAGCTTCGCCTACAATGTCGGCACCGGGGCCTATGGCAAGTCCAGCGTTCGCCGCCTCTTCAACGAGGGCGACCGGATCGCAGCGTGTCGCTTCATGTCTCGCTATAAATACGCCGGGGGCCGTGTCCTTGCTGGCCTGCAATATCGCCGCGACGGTGAAGGCAAGCGCATCGGGGAGCGCGAACTGTGCCTTGTGGGCGCGATCCAAAAGGAGTTCGAGCGATGAGCTACAGAAACCCGCTCTACGCCATCCTCGGGCTGGCGATCGTGCTGCTTATCCTCGTCCTCTTCTCTTGCTCGCAATGGGACGCCCGCCGCTCGGCAGAGGCGCAATCCAAGCTAGACCGCAAGCAGGCCGAAGCCCGTAGCGAAAGCGCGACCGAGGCCATCGAAACCATCGACACCACCAACGACAAGGCTGCGGAAAGTGAAGACCTCACCGCCCGCAATGCGAAGGAGATACGCAATGCACAAGGCGCTGATGAGAGGGTCAATCCTCATGTCGCTAGGGCTGGCCTCGACAGCTTGTGCCGGAGGGCCGCCTATCGTGACAGCGAGCGCTGCAAACTGCGCGACACTCATTCCCGATAACTGGCGGACCGGGGTCGAAGGGGCGGAGCTTCCCTACGGCGATACGGTGGGCGAGTGGGTGGCATTTTCTGATGCGCAGACGGGCAAGCTCGACCAGGCCAACGACCGACAGGCCGCCACCATGCACATCATCGAGAAGTGCGAAGAGCTGGAGCGTCAAGCCATCACGCCCCGCAAGAAGGTTCTGGGCATCTTCTGATGGAATACGCAAAGCTAGTCGAAGAACACGGCTCCAACGTCGCTGCGGCCGCCGCTATCGGCGTGTCCGAAGCAACCATCCGCCGCCGCTTGGCCAAGGAACAGGCGAACGATAACTTCTCCGTCGTCCGTCGCTCCACGTTCCGGCGCGGCGATGATGATAGTGTCATTGGGTATTGGGAAACCGAATGCCGTGACGAGAAGAAGGCCCAGGAGGCCCGCGAAGCCGCGCTAGAGGCGTTGGCGGCGAAGCTGCCCCGCGCTGCGCCTGTTGCGCGTCCTGAACAATCTACAGAGCAGGAATTGGCAACCGTCTATACTCTTACCGACGCACACGTCGGGATGCTTGCTTGGCACCGTGAAGGCGGGGCAGATTGGGATTTGGAGATTGCCGAGCGGACAATCGTCGGATGCTTTGCGGAGGCCATTCGATCGGCCCCCGCAGCACAGACGGCAATCTTCAACCAGCTTGGTGACCTTCTCCATTACGATAGCTGGAAGCCCGAGACACCGACGAGCGGGCATCTACTGGACGCCGATGGGCGATTGCCAAAGATGGTGGGGGTGGCGGTTCGCATTCTCCGCCAGGTCATCGGCCTGCTATTGGAGAAACATGAGCGCGTCCATGTGATCCTCGCTGAAGGCAACCACGACATGGCCTCGAGTGTATGGCTTCGCGTGATGTTCGCCGCGCTATACGAGGACGAGCCTCGGGTGACGGTCGATCAAAGCGACCTGCCCTATTACTGCCATGTCCACGGCGACACGATGATGGTGTTTCATCATTCCCATCTCAAGCGAGCAGAGCAGCTTAGAGGCTTCGTTGCCGCGCAGTTCGCGCCGGAATGGGGGCAGACGAAGAAGCGGTATATTCACACCGGCGACAAGCACCATTCTTTTGAGAAGGACGAGCTGGGAGCCAAGGTGATACAGCACCCGACGCTCGCAGCCCGAGACGCCTACGCGGCGCGGCATGGCTGGCATTCGGAGCGTTACATGAACGCGATCACCTATCACGCGAAGTTCGGTGAGGTGGGGCGGGTGTCGATTTGCCCCGAAATGCTGCCCAGCGCTTGACCGCCTAGCGATGTTCCCCTAATGTTCTAACGGGCGGTGCGGCTCGGCACAGTGTCTCACCGCCTACTCGTTTCGCTCGGCCCGCTTTCTGGCTCGATCATAGATACGCCGTCGCTCAGCAAAGAGAGCGCGGTTCTCGGCTTCGATTTCGCCAAGACGCGCTATTTCTTCGGCGGTAAGGTGGTCGCGCCAGTCTGCCATTCTCTCCAACTTGTAACGATCGATTACAGGTTGCGCCGCGCGTGGGCGCGCATTTTGTCGGTAATGACACCGTGCGTGTATAACAACGTTACTGCATCGCTCATACGCTTGCGAAGGTCGGTTGTCGCAACGTCTTCGGCATAGGACAGCAGCCAGCGCACATTGTCAGGCGCACCCGCCACGCCCTCGGGGCAGTTATCATCCGCCCATTGCCGCAACTCTTCGAGGCGGTCTTCCGTTTGAACCGTCAAGGATTTAATGACAGTTGCGACCTCCTGCCCATCGGCTCCGAGGCTATCGAGGCTTTTGCCGCTGCGCCCGTGTGACGAAGCAACGGCATTTCTAATTGCGTCGTGTTGCTCAAGGCGTAGCGTCGGGCCTGCGGCATTTGCGGCGGAAATGACGCTATCGGCCAGATCGTCAACCTTTGAGGATTGCTCAATAGTTCCCGTGCCGCTGCACCACACGCAGGCATCCATGGAAAAGCCGCGATAGTCCAAGAAGCCGGTCCCATTACACTTGTCGCAGTTCACTTTCTCGGCGCTTGGCATGGTTCACAATTCCCAAAGTTAGACGACGATGCAGCCTGTAAAGGCGTTCGGGGTCGTCGCAGTCCTCAATGGCATCCCACAATTCGGAGAGCAGGCCGCTCAATCGGTTGTCACCAATCGGCGCGGCCCAAAACTCCCGTTCCATTAGATGGCGAAAATGCCGCGCTTGCGAAGAATGCGGCGAGCCATCTGGTTCATCCGAATGCCAGCGTCGTCGGTGGCGTCTTCGGTGTTTTTGAGAACGGTGATGAGGTTTTCGGTAGCCATTGCGTTTCTCCTTATGTCACGCTTCTAATGCGGAATGTCCACCCTGTCAAGCGGATTTCTCGACAATTCGCGTTAGTCGATCGAAGCGCGAAGCGATAAGACCCGAAGGGGCTTAGCCCGTAGGGCGAGAGCGCGACCCCGAAGGGGGAACGCCCATACTCAGGGGCCATCCACTCTCCCTTATATACGTTAGACGGTTAGGCGTTCGGGGAACTGGCACTTCGTGAGCCGCGATTGCTCGACCATCATCTCGCAACAGGCTTGCGCTGCCTGTTTTGCCTTGTGATGCGTCATGTCGAAGGCGCGAGCACTAATCATCGTAGGCAGGTGCGTCACTTCAACCCAAGCCGCGTTCGGGCCGCAGTGCCACTGCCCACTTTTCGGGCGGTCCTCGATTAGCGTGACGCTGTATTCTCCCTCCATATTCTCTCCCCTCAAGACGGCAAGACCAAACCGAGAACGAGGCTGTGCCCCCTTGTGTGCCCGCACGAACCGACGCCCAGCGCGGCTTTCGCGCGTTCTGCGTTCGGCATAATCTGCAGTTTTCCAAAGGTTTGCGCGGTGCCGGCTGCAGGGGTCGAACCCGCGACCTTCGGTTTACAAAACCGCTGCTCTACCAGCTGAGCTAAGCCGGCTCCGCGCCCGCTTCTCTTAGCTAGATCACGCCGAAGGTCCAGCCCTCGGTTCGCGCAATTCTGGGGGTGAGCCCCGGCGGCGCAAAGGGGTCCGGTGCATGACGCAGCACATCGCGCATTCCTGCGGCGGTGACGAGGGCGTCGGTGTCATGATCGGTCAGGGTTCGCTCGGTCGTGACCGGTGGGCTGCCGAGCGCTGCCAGCGCCTCGTTGAGTTCATCTGCCGTCCGCAGCTTGCGACCGGGCCGCCCGGCGCGGCGGATGTAGAGCCGACCGTAGATTTCGACGATCGCGCTTCTGTCTTCCACGACCTTATCGAAGGGCCAGATCGGCACCTTGCCGTCGAAGCGATGCAGCAGGCGCATCCCGGCGAAGCTCGCCTTGGCGACCTGCGCCGCGCCGATCGCGTCATACACCGTCGCCGCCTTGCCGCCGCCTGCGGCGTTGAGCCGCTGCTCGCACTGGCGAAAATGCATATAGTCGGCCTTGGTCCCGTCGGCTTTTCCGAAGTAGAAATGCGCGCGGTGACGGTCTTCGAGCAAGCTGGCGGCGCCAAGGTCCTCGTCGTCGCAATGCGCATCGACATAGGCCCAGAAGGCCTTTGCGTCGTCCGGCACATCCTCGCCGGGCAGATAGCTTTCGCGCTCGATAAAGGGCGGCGCGAAACTGAAGTCGAAGCCGACGAGCACAGGCTCGCGCTCCAGCCGTTCGCCCAGCCACTCCAGCACTTCGAGCCGCGACCAGGCATGACCGGGGCGGACGAGTGCCGGGGCATCGCCGCCACGCGCTTGCGCCACGGCGATGCCCTTGTGCTTTGTTCCCTTCGCGCCCGACCAGTCGATGGCGATGGTCGCGGCGAACTGCATCAGACCAGCGGCGGCTGGCCGTCGTTGCCGTCATCCTCGGGATCGGCCTTGCGGATGCGCTTGGGTGCGGGCTTGGCGGGACGGGGCATATCACCTTCCGCCTGCCAGCGCTCGAGCTGGCGCGCCGCCGCCTCGCGTCCGCCGAGCCCGAAGGCGAGCGCGGTCGCCACCGCCGCCGAGCCGAGGATCAGCCCGAAGGCGAGGATCACGATCTCGTTGGCAAGGCCCATGAAGGTAAGGCCGATGGCCGTGAACAAGGCGATCACGGCGTAGCGCACGATCGTCTGCGCATAGCTGCCTTCACCTGCGCCTTGCCCGACGAGGCGGGCGAGGAGGCGCGAGAGGAAGATGCCGACGACGATGATCACGGTTCCGAAGATGACCTTGCCGCCAAGCTCGGTGATCTGGAACAAGAGCGCCGCGACCTGATCGCCGCCCACGGCACGCATCGCCTCGATCGCACCGAATAGCATCACCGCGATGAAGGCGATGGCCCCAGCGATGCGGCTGGGCTGGGCCGAATTTTCGAAGACGCCCATCGCGCGCACGGCATTGTCGAAACCCAGCGCCGGAAGCACGGTCTCGACCAGCATCTTGGCCGCGCGGGCGAGAACGTAAGCGATGCCGAGCCAGAAAACAGCGAGCAGGATGCGGGGAATGGCGTCGAGCATCATCGTGAGCATCGACGTCAGCGGGCCGGACAATGCGTCGATCCCCAGCGTGTCGATCGCAGCGATTGAAACGGGGATGATGATGAGCGCGAAGACGATCATGCCGAGCGCGCGGGCGATGCTGTGGCGCGCGGGCGTGGGGGCGCCCTCGACCGTCTCGCCTTCGCTGTCGACCGCGACGGTCCGATCGCCCATGTTGAGACCGGCCTTCTGCGCCCAACCTTCGACATTGAGCGCGCGGAGCGCCGCCTCGACGAGATGCTTGACGACGCGCGCCACGATCAGTCCCACGATGAAGATCACCGCCGCGCCGATGAGACGGGGCAGGAACTCGAACACTTCGTTGGTGAGACGCGTGACGGGTTCGAGGACTTCGTTGAGCCCCAGCGGTTGCAGCGCGGCAACCAGGCCGACGAGCCAGACCAGCCAATATCCGAGACGCCCCAGTTCCTGTCCGATCGACGTGCCGTCGAGATCGGGGTCTTTCTGCAGGGCGGGGATTTTCTTGACCGCCTTGGAAATCGCCCATTCGACCGCCTTGGCGATGAAATGGGTGGCGATGAGGATCAGCAGCGCGAAGAGGAGGCGCGGGCCCCATTCGTACAGCTGTTCCTGCCAATAGGCGGGCGCGTCGGATCGATACATTTGGTGTCCCCTGCTGTGACGAACGCCAAGCCTAGGCGGGTCGCGACCGGATCGGAAGGGTCGCAAAATCATTTTGGCAGTTTTTTGCGATTTTCCTGCGGATGTGCTAGGATCGTTGCAGATAGAGAAGGATTTGCATGAACAACGGTATCGGAACGATCGGTCGGGCCTTCGAGCTCGCCAAGGACAGCGACAGCATCGAGGACATTCGCAAGCAGCTGAAGGAAGAAGGTCACTTCAATGTCGACGCCCATTTTTCGGGTCGGCAGATCAAGGCCGATCTTCGGCGCGCGATCTCCCAGCAAGGCTAGCGCCCCCGCCATGCCGCGCCAGCGACACACAGAAGCTGGCATCGACCCCATGATCGGCCTAGAAGTCGTGCTGTCCGCAGACGGGAGGACGCATGGCGGATAACGTCGATTTCGTCGATTATTATGCATTGCTCGAAGTCGATCCCGGCTGCAGCGCCGACATGCTGCAAAAGGCCTATCGCTATTTTGCGCAGTTGTATCACCCCGACCATAACGAGACGGCCGACGTCGCGCAGTTCAGCGCGATCACCGAAGCCTATCGCGTCCTCGGCGACCCCGCGCGTCGGGCGCGGTACGACGCCGAGCATAGCGCGCGGCTCGGCAACCGGGCGACCGCTTCACCTGCGAGCGTGGTCGACGATACGACCGCGCTACGCGATGCCGAGATGCAGCAGCGTATCCTGCTATTCCTGTATCAGCGGCGCCGCGATCATCCCGACGAACCGGGGAGGATCGGTTTCTACATCCAGCAGCACCTCGACTGTTCCGAGGAACTCTTCAAATTCCACAGCTGGTTCCTGAAGGAAAAGGGCTGGGTGAAGGTCAACGAACAGAGCGAACTCGCGATCACCGTGGAAGGCATCGAGCATGTGATGGCCTCGAGCCGCTCGCGGCAGGTGGAGAAGCTGTTGTTGGCTGGGGCGCGGGGCGACGGCGACGGCGGCTAGAGCCGAGCATTGGGTAGAGAATATCTCGCGCTGGCCGAGTATAGGAGCGACGATCCCCCGGTAAGCGAAGGGCTATGGGACGGACCCATTTCAGCCTTTGACCGAACCGTTGTCGGACCGCTCGCCACGCCGGGCGTTCCAGAAAGCCATGCGTTCGGCGATCTTCCTTTCGAGCCCGCGGTCGACGGGTTTGTAGAAGCGCTGGCGGTCCATTTCCTCCGGCCAGTAGTCGTCCCCCGAAAATCCGTCTTCGGCGTCGTGGTCGTAGGTGTAGCCCTTGCCGTAACCGATCTCTTTCATGAGCTTGGTGGGAGCGTTGAGGATATTCTGCGGCGGCATCAGACTGCCGGTGTCCTTGGCGGTGCGGAAGGCCGCCTTCTGGGCCGTGTAGGCAGCGTTCGATTTGGGGGCGGTGGCGAGGTAGAGGCAGCATTGGACGAGAGCGAGTTCGCCCTCCGGGCTGCCGAGGAAGTCGTAGGCTTCCTTCGCAGCGAGCGCCTGCACGAGCGCATTGGGATCGGAGAGGCCGATGTCTTCCGACGCCATCCGGACCATGCGGCGGCAGAGGAACAGCGGGTCCTCGCCAGCGACGAGCATGCGCGCGAGATAGTAGAGCGCGGCATCGGGGTCCGAGCCGCGGACGGCTTTGTGAAGCGCGGAAATGAGATTGTAATGCCCCTCGCGATCCTTGTCGTAGACGGCGACGCGGCGCTGGAGGAGGTCGGCGAGTGCCTTGGGATCGAGCGGGTCTTCGAGGTCCAGGTCGAAGAGCGTCTCGGCCTGATTGAGCAGGAAGCGACCGTCGCCGTCGGCGCTGGCGACGAGGGCGGCGCGGGCGTCGTCGCTCACCGGCAGTTTCGCTTCGACGAGGTCCTCGGCTTTTTCGAGAAGTCGCGAGAGTGCAGGCTCGTCGAGGCGGTGAAGGATGAGCACCTGTGCGCGCGAGAGCAGCGCGGCGTTGAGTTCGAAGCTCGGGTTCTCGGTGGTCGCGCCGACGAGCGTGACCGTGCCGTCCTCCACGAAGGGGAGGAAGCCGTCCTGCTGGGCGCGGTTGAAGCGGTGGATCTCGTCCACGAACAGGAGGGTGCGCTGGCCTGACCCCGCCATTTTCTTGGCCTCGGCGAACGCTTTCTTGAGATCCGCCACACCCGAGAAGACGGCACTGAGCATGGTGAAGCGAAGACCCACGGCGTCGGCGAGCAGGCGGGCGATGGAGGTTTTCCCGGTGCCTGGAGGACCCCAGAGAATCATGCTCGACAATTTTCCCGCCGCGACCATGCGACCGATGGCGCCATCGGGGCCGGTGAGATGGTCCTGACCGACGACGGCGTCGAGCGACTGCGGGCGCAGGCGGTCGGCGAGAGGCGCGTTTTCTGCGGGCGTCTCAAGCGCAGACGGCTCTTCGCTGCCAAACAGGTCAGCCATTGTTGGCGGCGATTACCCGCTTGTAGGTTTGCAGCACCGTGTCGTTGATCGAATCCCAGTCCATCGTCTTGGCCTTCGCGAGGCCGGCGGCGCCATGTTCCTCGCGCATGGCAGCGTCCGACTGGTAGGCGGCGAGATGCTCGGCGAGACCCGCGATGTCGCCCGGGGGTGCCACGAGGCCGGTGGTGCCGGGGTCAACGAGGCTGTTGGTACCCGTGGCCGAAATGGCGACGACGGGGAGCGCACAGGCCATGGCTTCCAACGTCACGTTGCCGAAAGTCTCGGTAATCGAGGGATTGAGGAAGATGTCGGCACTGGCGAGCGCGCGGGCGAGGTCGGGGCCTTCCTGATGGCCCACGAAGACGGCATTGTCGGGAAGGTGATCCTCGAACCAGCCACGCGCGGGGCCGTCACCGATCACGAGGACGCGATGGGGAAGGCCCTTCTTCTCGAGCATCCGAATGGTTTCGGAGAATACGTCGAGGCCCTTTTCCATGACGATGCGGCCCAAAAAGGCGATTGCCATCTCGTCGTCTGCGATGCCGAGCCCGCGCCGCCAGTCCTGATCGCGCCGGCCGGGATTGAACTGGTCGCGGTCGACCCCGCGGGCCCAGATGGTGATCGCCTCGTTCATTCGCTGCTCGCGCAAGACATGGGCGGTCGAGGGAGCGGGAACGAGCAAAGCTTCGCATTTCTTGTAGAGACGGCGGAGCCACGCGCGCATCCACGGTTCGAGGATCTCCAGATGATAATATTGGAGATAGGTCTCGAAGCGGGTGTGGACGCTGGCGACCGCAGGGATGTCGTGCTTCTGCGCCCAATTGACGGCATTGACCGAAACGAGGTCGGGCGAGGAAATATGGACGATGTTGGGCTTGAAGGCCGCCATGTCCTCGCGCACGGATTTGGAAAGGTTGAAGGCGAAGCGATATTCGCCGCGGCCGGGGATGGGAAAGCTCGGGACGCTCACGAGATCGCCGGTCGGCTCGAAGGCGGGCTCGTCGACCGTCGGCGAGTAGACACGAAGGTTCACCCCCTGGCGCAAAAGATAGTCGGCGAGGCGGTTGAGGGCCTGGTTGGCGCCGTCGCGGACATAATTATAATTGCCCGAGAACATGGCGACGCGGATGTCGGAGGCTTCCATAGGGCAGTGCTTCTAGACGAGCGAAAGCCGTGCGCCAAGCGGCCCGATTTTGGGGTTCCCTAGCGCCGGGCGAGACGCCACATTGTCGGTATGAGTGAAGAAGAAAACCGCGAGGACGGCGAAGCGCCCGAGAGCAAGGATCAGCGATTGAGCATGGTCGACGAGGCGCTGGTCGCCTCCTCGATCGCCAATACCAACGGGCTGCTGGTCATCCTCGCCCGGCTGGTGGCGCGCGGCGTGTTCGGCGAAGAGGATCTGCAGGCCTTTTCGGACAGCTATTCCAAACCGCTCGATCATGCGGGGATGCGCGAGAACGAGCTGATCACGCAGATGCAGGACCAGATGGAGCAGACGCTCGCACAGCTCATGACCTATCTGTCCGAGCAGGACGATGAAGACTAGCAGTCCGCGCTAGAACCTAGGGCGCGTCCAGAGATTGTCGCGGTCCATCGGTTCGGGCGTGCGAAGCGTGTCGCGAAGCGCCGCGCTCACAAGCCTGATCTTCTTGCGCTTGGGGACGGTGATGCGCTGGTCGAAATGCCGCTCGTCGGCGGCGTCGGCCTGTTCCGCGATCCTCCCGTAAATCCGTGCGGCGGCGAGGACCGCCCAGCGGCTACGAAAGGGCAGGCGGGCGGCGCCGATGCGCGCGCTCATGCCGTAGAGCCGGGCCATGGCGGCAAGCCGCCGGCGCATCGCGACGACGATGGCGGGGGTCTCGGGCGCTTGCGGGTCGATGGCCTCGATGCCGCGTTCAGCGAGCCAGTCGGTCGGGAGATAATTCCGCCCGACCCGCGCGTCGTCAACAATGTCGCGGGCGATATTGGCAAGCTGGAAGGCGAGACCCAAGTCGCTCGCGCGGTCGAGCGTGTCCTCATCGTCGGCGGGGACGCCCATGACCTGCGCCATCATCACCCCGACCGCGCCCGCGACTTCGTAGCAGTAGGCGAGCAGATCGGCTTCGGTCTCGGGTTGCCAGCCGGCCGCGTCGCGCGCGAAGCCCGCTAGATGGTGATCCGTGAGTGCGGGGGCGATGGCGCATTCGGCAGCAACGGCGCCGAGCGCGTCGAAGGGGACGAGGCCGGTCGGCGTGCCGGCGAGCGCCTCCGTCGTCTTCTCACGCACGAAGGCGAGGCGCGTGGCGGGGTCTTCGGGCGTGGCGGCGTCATGGCCCAGCGTCTGACCGTCGGTAATGTCGTCGCACGCGCGGCACCAACTGTAGAGCAGCCACGAGCGCTCCCGGGTCCGCTCGTCGAACAGCTGGCTGGCGACGCGGAAGCTCTTGGAGCCCGCCGCAATCATGTCGCCGGCTTTGGCGACGAGGGCGGCGCGGCTCGTCACGCGATCATCAGTCCCGCGGTCGCTTCCGCGGACCCGACGACACCCGGAATACCCGCGCCCGGATGCGTGCCCGCGCCGACAAAGTAGAGATTGTCGATTTTGTCGTCGCGGTTGTGGGTGCGGAACCAGGCCGACTGGGTCAGGACGGGCTCGAGGCTGAAGGCGCTGCCGAGGTGTGCGAACAGGTCCGACTTGAAGTCGGCGGGGGTGTAGTGGAAGCGGGTGCGGATCCGCTCGCGGATGTCGGGCAGGAGCCGCTCCTTGAGCGTGTCGAGGACGGTCTCGGCATAATGGTCGCCGACCGTGTCCCAATTGACGTCGGCCTTGCCCATGTGGGGGACGGGCGCGAGCGCATAGAAGGTCGAGCAGCCCTCGGGCGCCATCGACGGGTCGGTGACGGTCGGATGGTGCAGATAGAGCGCGGGGTCGGGCGCGAGTGAACCGCGATTGTAGATGTCCTTGAGGAGCCCGGCATAGCGCGGGCCGAACAGGATCATGTGATGCGGAATTTCGGGGAAGGTGCCTTCCAGCCCGAAATGCATCACGAACAGCGAGGGGCTGAAGCGCTTTTTCGCCATCGCCTTGTGCTGCTTCTTCCCGCGCGGGTGGTCGAGCAGGCCGTAGGTGGCGACGACATCGCCGTTGGAGGCAACGGTATCGGCGTCCAGTCGCTCGCCACTGGCGGTTTCGACCCCGGTGACGCGGTCGCCGTTCGTCACGATACGGGTGACGGGATCGCCGAGCCGGATCGTGCCGCCGATCCGTTCGAAATGCGTGACCATGCCCGCGATGAGCTTGTTGGTGCCGCCCATCGCGAACCACACCCCGCCGTCGCGCTCCAGCTTGTGGATGAGCGCGTAGATCGACGAGCAGGTCATCGGGTTGCCGCCGACGAGCAAGGTGTGGAAGCTCAATGCCTGGCGGAGTTTCTCGTTCTTCACGTAGTTGGAGACGATCGAATAGACGCTGCGCCAGGCCTGGTATTTTGCCAGGGCGGGGGCGGCTTTCAGCATCTGGCCGACATTCTCGAAGGCCTTGGTACCGAGCTTCTCATAGCCTTCATGGAAGACGCCTTCGGAATAGGCGAGGAAGCGCTTGTAGCCCGCGACGTCGTCGGGATTGAGCGCCTCGATCTGCGCGAACAGGCGTTTGTCGTCGTTCGTATAGTCGAAGCGCGTGCCGTCGGGCCAATCCAACGCGTAGAAAGGGTCGACGGGGACGAGCGTGACATCGTCTTCCAGTCGACGGTCGGTGAGGGCCCAGAGCGCTTTGAGGCAATTGGGATCGGTGATGACGGTGGGGCCGGCGTCGAAGACATGGCCGTCCCGCTCCCAATGATAGGCGCGCCCACCCGGCTTGTCGCGCGCCTCGATAATGGTGGTCTGGATACCCGCCGACTGAAGGCGGATGGCGAGTGCGAGGCCGCCGAAGCCCGATCCGATGACGATGGCGCTTTTGTAGGGCTGATGGGTCATCGGGTCTTTCCGAGAAGCGCGCGGATCGCGGCGGGAATGGGAACCGGCGGTTTGCCGGTGAGGATGCGGACTTTGTCGATGGCGGTCGATGTGCCTGCGTAAAAGCGTTCGATCAACCCGTCGGATAGACGGTAGAAGCGCTGGAAGACGTTGACGCGCATCGGCGGCGGCGCGGCACGGAAGAGCATTCTCCCGAGGAGGCGGTAGAAGCGCTGCGAGCGCCAGCGTCGCTTCGCGTAGGCGCGCGTGGCGATGGCAAGCGCGGGGCCCTCGAGCGGGAGCGCGTCGACGAGCCAGTCCGCGAAGCGCGCGGCTTCGGGGAGCGAATAGCTGGTGAGCGGCTGGAACAGGCCGCCGCGCACGCCGCCACGGGCAACGGGATCGTCAGCCGGCCAGAAGGCATCGAAATCGCCGCCGATGACGACAGGGAGGACACCGGTTTCCTCGTGATTGGGGCGATGGTCGCCCCAGCCGTTCTCGCGCGCATAGTCGGCGATGCGGCTCGCCAGCAGGTCGCGGTCGAGGCGCGGGTCGTCCTGATAGTAGGTATCTTCGACGAAAAGGCGGGTGTCGTCGAAGGGCAAGAGATAGACGAAACGGTAACCGTCCGACTGGTCGACGGTCGCGTCCATGATGACGGGATGCTCGATGCCGTGCCCGCCGGGAATGTCGAGCATCTGGCCGACGAACTTCTGCCAGCCGCAGGCGAGGCCACGTGGCGGTTCGGTGAGGCCGCGTGTGTCGAGGACGGCACGTGCTTCGAGACGGGTGCCGTCGGCGAGCGTAGCGTGGGTAGGGCCAAGCTCGGTGGCGGTCCCGACAAGGCGTCTGTCGCCGAGCGCTTCACCGATCACCTCGTCGAAGCGCTCGCTGGTAATGCTGTTGTAGGGGGTCTCGAGCGTCCGTTCATGTGCAGGAAAATGGACGCTGTTGCGCTCCCATCGCTTGACTACGAGCGGGTCGACGACGGATTGCATTTCCGGGTCGATATCGGCGGAGAAGAAGGACCAGACATGGTTGCCACCGAGCGTAGGTTCGCGCTCGAGCAGTTGGATATCGAGTTCGGGACGGCGTGTCGCCAGCGCGAGCGCCGCCAGTCCGCCAGAGAGGCCGCCGCCGACGATAAGGAGATCGGGTTCGTGTCCCATAAGTTGGTGGCACCTATCGCCGAGCGCTTATCGGGTCACAAGCCCCGGCGACGCGACGATCATTTCTCGTGCGTCGCGGCGGACACGACGATGCCGGCGGTAAAACCGTGGACGATGGTGGAGACCAGGATGGTGAATCCGACGGTCGCCCAGAGAACGCCTTCGTCGACGAGGTCGAGCTGGGCGCCCGCATAGGCGAGATAGTAGATCGAACCGATCCCCCGCACGCCGTAAAAAGCGACGACCGCGCGCTGCTTCATGCTCAAGTCCGTTTTTACCAGCGACAACATTCCCGTCAGCGGCCGAATCAGGAAGATGAGCGCCAGCGCCAGCGCGGCGTGGCGCCAGTCCAGGAACGGGAAAAGCGCGGGCAACGCGCCGCCCAGGAGAACCAGCAGGATGGCCGTGATCGAATGTTCGAGCGCTTCGGAAAAATTGTGAAGACGGGAATGGTAGCCGTGGTCCGATTCGACGCGGCGGAGCGTGACGCCCATGACGAAAGCGGCGATGAAGCCATATCCCTCGATCAGTTCCGTGGCCCCATAGGTGACGAGAACGCCCGCGAGGGCAATCACGCCCGAACTGCTTGCGGCGAGCGGGTTCTTGCGCGGAATGCCGAACAGTACTTTGCCGAGAAGCCACCCGGCCGCGATCCCCGCGAGCGTGCCGATCGCGATTTTGTAGACGACATAGAGACCGAACCATTTGGGGAGCCACTCTGCCACGCCGCCGTCCGCGACGACGAGGAAGATGCCCAGGTAAACGAAGGGAAAGGCGAGGCCATCGTTGAGGCCCGCCTCGGTCGTCAGCGCATAGCGGACCGGATGCTCGCCCCCTTCGAGCGGCGGACCCACCTGAACGTCGGCTGCCAGGACGGGGTCGGTCGGTGCGAGCACGGCTGCGAGGAGGACGGCTCCCGCGAGCGTCATGCCCACGAGCAGGCCGCCGAGCGCGACGGCCGCGATGCACAGCGGCATGGCGACCACGAGAAGCCGCATCGTGGGCGACCATTTTCGCAGTCCCTCGACCCGGTCGAGCCGCATTCCCGTTCCGAACAGTGCGATGATGACCGCCATCTCGGCGGCGCGTTCCCAGAAGACGGGCCGCTCGACCGGACTGAAGGCCTCGGGGACACCGGGCAGCAGGCCGAACACGAGAAAGCCGCCAAGAATCAGCAAGCCCGAGGCGGCCGGCTCGCGCCCGGAAAAGAAACGCGGTACCCAGTAGGCGACAATGATCGCCAGTCCGGACCCGAACAGAAGGACGTGATAAGGCGCGATGCTGAAAAAGGGATCGTTCACTTCGCTGCAACGTCAGGTCCGTCGTGCAGGTTGCGTGTCGACGGATTTCGGGTCGACTGTGATCGGGCGGTCATAGTGGCGCGCGCGGCAGGCGGCTAGGATGGGCTCATGACCGGACATGCCCGACTCGCCCTTCCGATGTTCCTGCTTCCGCTGCTCGTCATCCTCGGCGCGCGGATCGCAACGCATTCCGACTGGGCGGCGACGCATTCTTCGCTGGCCGCGCTCATGTTTGCGTGGGTCGTTGCCGACGCGATCGGCCTGGCTTCGCTGGCGAAGGCAAGGTGCGCAAAGGGCGTGCAAAGATTCCGGTCTCTTGTCGGTGCGATCGCGCTTGCGGGACCGGTCGTGCTGCTCGGTGGGTCGGCTCCGGTGCGCGAGGCGCTGCTGGAGATGCCGGCGCTTTTGGCGCTTTTCGCAGGGGCAGGGATACTTTGGGTCGGCTGGAGCGGTCGGATTTTCGCGCAGGCCTACCGGGCCGAGCGATCGATGGAGACGGCCTTCGCTGCCATCCTTCCGCCGAAGCTGGTGCGCGCGGGGAGCCGCGAACTGGCAACGATGCGGATCGCGCTTTTCTCGTGGGGTGGCGCGCAGGACGTTCCGGCGGGTTCGATCGGCCACGATTATCATCGGGCGCTTGCGCCACTCCTGTGGGTGCTGCTGGGGCTGCAGGTGATCGAACTCGGGGTTGTCCACCTGCTGCTGATGCTGTGGAACGAGACGGTCGCCTGGGTGGTGTTCGCGCTGACGATGGTGGGGATCGGCTGGTTCGTGGCGATGATCAAGGCGATCCGCCTCTATCCGGTTCTGCTCGGCGCCGACGGGGTGCGGGTGCGAAGCGGAATGCTGGTGGATTTCATGGTGCCTCTCGATGCCATCGCGATCGTCGAAGCGACCTTCGAAAAGGCCGTGCTCGATGAGAAAGAGACGCTGAATCTCGCGATCCTCTCGGCTCCAAACGTGGCGCTGACGTTGAAGCGGGCCCTAGTGACGGAAGGGGTCTTCGGCAGCGAGCGGCGCGTGGAACGCGTCGCACTGCACCTCGACGATCCGGCGCATTTTCTCGCCGAGTTGGAAAGGCTTCGCGGATGAAGGTCGCGACTCTCATGTCGGCAATGATGCTCTCGGCCTGCGGCGCGTCAGGCGAGCAAGCCGCGGACGTGGGAGACGAGCGGCAGTCCCCGCCAGCGGTCCAGTCACGACCGGACGCGCCGGCCCCGTCTCCGCAGGCGGCACAGGCGCTGGTCGAGGCGTGGTTGGTCGGCGCGATTCCATCGGACGGCACGCACTGGTGTTCGGACATGGACGAAACGGCCTTTGCGGCACGGGTCTCGGCGCTTGACGATTTCGTCCCCAGCATCCCCGAGGGACTGGTTTCGGATGATGGCACGCAAACGAGCGTTTCCTTCCAGCTTCTCGATGCAGAGGACGCGCGCCGCGTCGTCACCGACGGCGGCGCCAAGGTGGCGACGGACGCGGTGGGCGAGGCCTGCATCGCATCGATCGCCTTTCAGCTTCCGCCGGTCCCGCTGGCGCGATGAAATGCCGCCTTCTTCATTGTATCGCAAGGACTTGGCTGGCATGAGGCGGCCATGGTGAGTGCCATCATCCTGTCCGCAGCCGCGATGACGCTCATCGTGGCGGTGCGCTATTTCGCCACCAGCGGCTTCTTCGCCGCGTGGACGGCGCGGCGCTTCCCGGGACGGCTTGCCGGGCAGGGCCGGCAGGTGCGCTCCGAGATTTTCTGGTCGCTAGCCAGCGCCGCCATCTACGGCGTGCCGGCGGGCATCGTCGCCTGGGGGTGGGACCAATACGGCTGGACGCGCATCTACGAGGATGCGGGCGCGATGCCCTTGTGGTGGGTGCCGGTCAGCATCTTCGTCTATCTCTTCGCGCATGATACATGGTTCTACTGGAGCCATCGCGCCATGCACTGGCCCCCGTTGTTCAAGCGCGCCCACGCCGTCCACCATGCCAGCCGCCCACCGACCGCCTGGGCGGCGATGAGCTTCCACCCGTGGGAAGCATTGACCGGCGCGATCGTCATTCCGCTGCTCGTCTTCCTCGTTCCCATCCACCTCTACGCGCTGGGCTTCGTGCTTTTCGTCATGACCTTCATGGGCGTGACCAATCACATGGGCTGGGAAATCTTTCCGAAATGGTGGGTACACGGGCCGCTCGGGCGGCACTTGATTACCGCCAGTCATCACGAACTTCATCATCAGAAATATCGGTGCAATTATGGCTTATACTTCCGCTTCTGGGACCGCCTTTGCGGGACCGACAAGGGTCTCGGGGACTTCGCCGTTCCGCTTCGCGATCGCGACGAGCGTCTTGCTGCTCGCCGCACCGGCATCGGCCATGAGCGCGCCCCCGTCTGCAGCCTCGGCTCGGAACGCTAGCCTGACGGTCGACGTCTCCAACGTACGGAACGACCATGGCAAACTGCGCATCTGCATGACGCGGAACGTCGATGAATTTCTCGACTGCCGTGAGGATCCCAAGTCCGTCAAAGTGTCGGTTCCCGCGTTTCGCGACGCCGGAAAGGTCGAGGTCACGGGACTGAGCGCCGGCGAATGGTCGCTCTTGCTGATGCATGACGAAAATGGCGACGGGAAGATGAAGAAGTCGCTCGGCATGCCGCGCGAGGGATTCGGTTTCTCGAACAATCCCGCGATCCGCATGGGGCCACCACGCGCCGAAGACGTCCGCTTCACCCTTCCTGCGGGCAAGAGCGTCCACCACGTGCGGGTCAATTATATTCTCTAGATAGCGCGCCTGGGGGTTCGACTTTGCGCGCCACATCGGGCTAGGGTTCGCCGCAATGGCACAGCAACAAGCCGAAGATCTCGCCGAGGGCGTCGCGGAAGGCGCGGTCGATACGACCGTCCGTATCGGGCAAAGTCTCGACGAGATCGCGCTCGTCGTCGGCACCTATCGCGTCAGCGTCCTCGACGTGCTGACCATCGTGGTCATCGCCGTTTTCCTCTTCATCGGCGCCAAGCTCGTCTTGTGGATGCTCAAGCGCGTCATCCGCCGCGCCAACCGCCTCGATCCGGCGCAAAGCCTGTTGATGGAGAAGCTCGCGACGATCTTCGTCCTCGCGGTCGCCTTCTTCATCGGGATCGATCTTGTCGGTTTCGACCTGTCCTCGCTGGCGATTTTCTCGGGCGCGGTCGGGCTTGCGGTCGGCTTCGGGCTTCAGAAGACCTTCGGCAATCTGATCGCGGGGATCATCCTGTTGATGGATCGCTCGGTCAAACCGGGCGATGTCATCGTGGTGGGCGAGAGCTTCGGGGCGATCAGCAAGATCGGCACGCGCGCGGTGAGCGTCATCACGCGCGACGGGAAGGAGCATCTCATCCCGAACGAGCTGCTGATGACCGAACCGGTCGAGAACTGGTCCTATTCGAGCCGCAACGTGCGCATCCAGATTCCCGTCGGGGTCAGCTATTCGAGCGACTTGAAACAGGTCGAGGACATTCTCATCGAATGTACCGTCGCCTGCGGGCGCGTGCTCGAAAGCCCGAAGCCCAATGTGTGGCTCAAGGAATTCGGCGACAATAGCGTCAATTTCGAGATCCAGGCCTGGATCATGGACCCCGAAGAAGGCGTCGGGAACGTGCGTTCGGCCGTTCTGAAGGCGATCTGGTGGCGCTTTAAGGAAGAAGGGATCGAAATCCCCTTCCCGCAGCGCGATGTCTACATCAAGACGATGCCGCAAGGGTCGGCGGGCCCCGCCGGCGGCTGAGCCCGCTCTGCATCAGTCTTCGATCACATCGTCGAGCGTTGCCGTGTCGGCGACGCATTCGCCGAAACTTGCGTAGCCGTAGAGATCGAGAAGGCCGAAGTCGGCGAGGTAGCGACATGGAGCGAAGCGTTCCTCCATGTTGAAGAATCCGATGCATTTGCCGCGACGCGCATTGCTGTCGGGTTCCGCGGCATCGCAGAATTCGATGATCGGCGGGGCGCCGGTGCCAGGTTCGCGCGTGGGATATTCCTGTGCGAAGGCCCCGGTCGGCACGAAGGCAAGGCCTGCCATTGCCGCCATCAATAGGGTCAATTTCATGCGAGCGTCTCCTTGTCGGCGAGTGGTCAGAAACCGAATTGCACGCCCGCCGAGAGGCTATGCATCCGGTAGGTGTCGCTTTCCTCGCGACCGAAGAAGTTGGTGAAAGCGGCGTCGGGTGCGTTGAGGAAGCGATAGCGCGCGACCAGCCCGACGCGATTGGCGATCGGTATCGCGACGCCGCCAGTCACCTGCCACGCAAGGCCGCCATTGCCATCGTCGAAGATCGGTTGATCGAACGGCAGGTTCCGGACGTAAAGGTCCATGTCGGCGACGCCGATGCCGGCTCCCACGAAGCCCCCGATACCACCCGCTCCGCCGAAATCGGCAAGACCGTTGATCATCAAGCGGCGTGTCTTGATAGAGCCTTCGGCTTCCCAGTATGTCCCCAATCCCACCGGATCATTCTGGGGGGCTTGAGAACCGTCCACACCGACATCCGACCAGCCCGCCTCGGCCTCGAGCCTGAATCCTCCGAAATCGTATCCGGCGACTGCCGAGAGCTGTTCTCCGTCCGTCAGGAAGATATGGCCCGGGTCGTCGCGGGTCGTGTCGGTGGCGACGTCGAGGTCGGGCGACACCGCATATCCGATATCGACGCCGACGTAGGGTCCCTTGTCCTGTGCGTTGGCGACTGTCGGAAGCGTGAGTGCCGCACCGGCCAGATAAATGATGGTGGATTGCATCGTCTGTCTCCCCGTTTCGATACGCAGCATGATGAAAAATCGCGGAATTTTGCGAAATAGGGCATTTGCCCTATGCTTGGGCGGACAGGAGTAGGCGCGATGGAACTGGCGGACCGCGAGCTCGAATTATTCACGACGATTCAGACGCGCCTGCTGGACCTGCCGCGCGATCGATCAATCGCTGCCATTCGTCACATCCTTGAGCTTTGCACCGACTTCTTCGGCGCCAAAGCAGCATGGTCGGGGAACTGGTTCGATGGTCAGCTCGTGTTCGTTCCGCATCGAATTGGTCCGCAGATCGAACAGCAGATCCGCGACAATTATCTTGGTATCGACGAAGAAGGATACTTCCTGATGCGCGACGCCGAGTACGAGCAGATCAACCGCCATCGACGCGCGATCGGAAGTCATGTCGCGCCGGACTGGGAATTGTACGGAGACAAGGAGCGCGAAGAGCCGTGGTTCACAAAGATCTTCGCTCCGGCAGGCGCCAGCCACGTGATCGGCATGACGGCGCGATTGCCCGTGGGCGAGGCGATCATGGTTTTCTGCTACGATGGGCCGGACGATCCCAATTATCGCAACGACCATACGGTTGCCAAATTTCATCTGCTGCATCCCGTCTTCGTCTCCGCTTTCGAACGGTTGTACGAGATGAGTTTCGACCGCGAGACCTTCCTTGATCTCGTGCGCCTGTTTCCCTATCCGGCCATTCTCAGAGCCAATGACGGCGAAATCTACGCGCAAAGTGCGTCGGCTGCCGCGCAGGCCTGGGATGATGACGACGTTGGCTCGAGCAGTGGGCGACGTCTGCGGCTTCAGGGCCCGAACCTCCCCGATCTTCGGGGCACGGAGCTTCTGATCGACCTTACGGACAGCGATGCCGATTTGCTGCAGCTAGGGTCTCGGGCAGGGCTTTCGCAGCGCCAGTCGGAGGTCGCGGAGCATCTGGCCATGGGCCTGTCGGACAAGGAAATTGCACGCGTTCTCGACATCAGTCCGAACACCGTCCGGCGGCATTGCGAGGCGGTATTGGACCGATTGCAGGTGAATTCACGTAGCGGAGTGCTGATGGCACTGCTGTCGGGGAGGAGCCCCCGAATGGCCCTGGATCCGCACTAGAAACGCTTCGTGGTATGATGCCGAAAGCGCGCGACGAAGCGTGCGCGCAAACGGCGCTCGTCATCATTCGCAGTCGCGACCGACTGGAGCCGTGCGGTGAGCCAATCGGCTGTGATGGCGGCGATGCGCTGTCCGGTGTCGCCGCGACCGTAAGGCGCCGCGCGTCGGCGCATCATGAATCGCGCGAGCGGACTTGCATGGAAATGTTCGACTGCCGCGACGATGGCGTCGGCATCGGTGCCGACCAGCTTGAGATTGCCGGTGGCGATCCCTTCGGGCCGTTCGGTGGCCTGGCGAAGAATGAATAGCGGGGTCCGCAGATACGGCGCTTCCTCCTGCATTCCGCCCGAGTCGGACAGAATGAGGTCGGCGGCGCGCATCGCGATCAGCATCGTGCGATGCTCCAATGGTCCAAGAAGGCGGATGCGTTTCTCATCGCCGAGACATGCGCGCCATCGTCGCTGTACCTCGGGGTTGGGATGCATGACCACCTGTATCTGGCGCCCGTGGTCGACCGCGAGACGGCGCAATGCCCCCATGACATGATCGAGCGGTTCGCCCCAATGTTCGCGGCGATGGCAGGTGACGAGAATGTGGCCCTCGCGGCGCGTCCAAGGCCTCGGCCTGCGGACGGGCGGGAGCGTGTGGAGCGTCTCGAGCAGTGTATCGATGCCGCTGTTGCCGGTGACGTGAATGACGCCGCCGAGGCGCTCCGCGCGCAGATGATCGGCGGCGAGGGGCGTGGGTGCGAACAGCAGGGCCGAAGCCCGGTCGATGGCGATACGGAAATCTTCCTCCGGCCAGGGATTGCGTCGGTCGAAGCTCCTCAGGCCGGCTTCGACGTGGGCGAGCGGCAGAGCGCCGTGGACGGCGTAGCGCGCGCCCGCATAAGCCTAGGCGGTGTCGCCCTGCACCATGACGAGCGCGGGTCGTCGGTCGCGACGGTGACGCAATTTGGTGGCCACGCGCCCGACATAGGAAAAGGGGTCGCCGCACGGTTGTTCGCCGAGCGAATGGATGGGAAGCCCGCCAAACAGTTCGCGCTGCCAATCGGCGGCGGGATGCTGCCCCGTGTGGATGATCCGAAGGCTGAGTCCGGCGGCGTCGAGCGCGCGGGCGACGGGGGCGAGTTTGATGGCCTCGGGGCGGGTGCCCAGAACCATTTCGATCCGATGCGGTAGCAGTTGTCCCCCTAGCTTCGGCGCCTTCCATCATGGACGAAGCTGGCAGGGGGTCAAGGACGGATGCGGTGGGCCGCGTCCCTATCTGAAATTGTCGGCGTAGGCCTGGAGCTTGAGCCGCTGCGGCGGCGCCTTGACGACATGATGGGCGATACCCTTTTCATCGCAATAGCGCTGCGCGGCTTCCAGCGTCGGGAAGGTGAGGCGCACCTGCGTATCCGTATCGCCCGAGCCGGCCCATCCGGTAAGCGGATCGGGGACCATCTTCTGCTCGCGCTCGAACATCAAAAGCCAGCGGCCGGCCTGCGCCTTGCCCGACTGGGTGGTCTTGCGGACTTCCTCGATGATGCGCGCGGTGGTCATGTCCGCGATTTGGCGCGGGGGCGCGGCGGTGTCAATTCCCGCGTGCGCGCTTGGTGCGAAGGTCCGCGCGGGCGGTGGCGGGATCGTCGGGCCAGTCGTGCTTGGGGTAGCGCCCGCGCATGTCCTTTACGACCTCGGCCCAACTGCCTTGCCAGAAGCCCGGCAGGTCGCGGGTTGCCTGGATCGGGCGCCCTGCCGGACTGGTGAGCTTCAGGAGAAGCGGCGTGGTCCCGATCATCGGATGCGCGGTGAGACCGTAGAGCGCCTGCGCGCGCACCTCGACCGAGGGCGCGTCGTCGGCGGCATAGTCGATGGCGTGGCTGGTTCCGGCGGGGCTGGTGAAGCTTGCGGGTGCGAGGGCATCGATGCGTTTGCGATCGGCATAGTCGACGAGCAGGTCGAGCGCGGGAGCGAGATCGACGTCCGCGAAGCGCCGGTTGCCGATGAGTAGGGGCGCGAGCCATTCCTCGGCGCGGGCGAGGAGCGCGGGTTCGGTCAGATCGGGGAGCGAGGGGTCGGCGGCGCGGGCGTAGGCGGCGCGTCTTCGTAGCGCGTCGAACGCAGGGGCGGGCCCCAGAATGTTCAGGCCGTGTGTGTGGACGGCGGCCAGCAGGGCCGCGGCGACGGCGTCTGCATCGGGGTCTGGATCGGGCGCGCTCGCAAGCTGGATCGCGCCGAGCCGGCGGACGCGCCGAGCGCGGACCGAGCGGCTGTCGCGGTCGAAGGCGAGATCGCTCGTCTGCGCGATGCGATCGGCGAACAGGGTAATGACATCCTCTTCCTCGATGGCGGCGGCGGAGAGGATGCGGGCCCCCGCCGCCGCGCCCGCGACTTCGCCGACGGCCAGCCAGTCGGCACCGGCAAGAGGGCTCGCGGGATCGAGCGTGAACCCTCGTCCGCCGACCGACTGCCAGCGCTCGCCAGAGGCAGAGCGGCGGCGCGCGATACGGTCGGGAAAGGCGAGCGCGATGGCGTGGGCGATGCGTTTTGCGGCAAGCGGCGGCGACGCGCGATCGACGCGCCGCGCCCAGGAGCGGGCAAGGTCGAGCGCCTTTTTTGCGCGTGGGCTGCGGTCGGCGAGGGCGCGACCGGCGCGCTGTTCGAGATCTTCGCCGCGACCGCCGAGGCCGCGCTCGCCGAGCAGGATGGCGGCCAGCGCCGCATCGCCGGCAAAGCCTGCATCCGCCGCGGCGAGAAGCATGTGCGCGAGGCGTGGTTCGAGCGGGAGGACAGCGATGGCGCGGCCATGATCGGTGAGACGACCGCCATCGAGCGCGCCGAGGTCCGTCAGAAGCGAGGTCGCGGCGTCGAGCGCAGCCGATGGCGGCGGCGTCGCGAAGGGAAGACGGGTCGGGTCGCGCTCGCCCCATTGATGACTTGCGAGCAGCAAGGGCGCGAGATCGGCTTGGACGATCTCGGGCGGGTCGTGCGCCGGGAGCGCGGCTTCGGCAGCCGCTTCCCAGAGCCTGATCGCTATGCCCGGCGCCTGCCGGGCCGCCCGGCCCGCGCGCTGCGTGATGGCGGCGCGGCTGGCGCGCTCGGTCACGAGGCGGGTAAGCCCGGCGCCGAGATCGAACCGGGGCCGGCGGGCGAGGCCGCCATCGACGACGATCCGCACGTCGCTCACGGTAACGCTGGTCTCGGCGATGGCGCTGGAAAGTACGACCTTCCGTTTGCCCGGCGGCGGCGGCGCGAGCGCGGCGCGCTGGGCGGCGGGGTCGATGTTGCCGTGGAGGCGATGAAGGATACAGTCGTCGGGCAGGGGCCCGAGCGCATCGGCGGTCCTCTCGATCTCGCGGACGCCAGGGAGGAAGGCGAGAAGGGAGCCCTCGTGCTGCGCGAGCGCGGCGCGGACGGCGGCGGCGACCTGTGGCTCGATGGGCCGGGCGGGGTCGCGGCCGATATGCTCGATCGCCAGCGGGTAGGACGTGCCCTCGCTCTCGAGCAGCGGTGCATCGGGAAGTAGTGGCCGCAAGGCCGAGACGTCGAGCGTTGCCGACATGAGGCAAAGGCGCAGATCCTCGCGAAGAGCCGCGCGGGCTTCGAGCGCGAGGGCGAGCGCCAGGTCGTTGTCGAGGCTGCGCTCATGGACTTCATCGAAAAGAACGGCGGAGACGCCGGGCAGATCGGGCGTGGACTGCAGGCGCGCGAGAAAGACGCCGTGGGTCATGACAGTGATGCGTTTGCCCGGCCGACTGTCGAGCCGGGTGGCATAGCCGACGGTCTGGCCGGCGCGCTCGTCTTGTTCGCGCGCCATATAGTCGGCAGCGGCACGCGCGGCGAGGCGGCGGGGGACGAGGACAAGAATTTCGCCCTCGCACCAGCGTTCATCGAGCAGCGCGGGGGCAACACGGGTCGTCTTGCCCGCGCCGGGCGGTGCGATCAGCAGCGCTTCTGCCGAGTCCGCAAGTGCGGCCTTCAGCTCGGGCAGAATGGCATCGACGGGCAGCATCGCCCACGCGGATCGCCCATCGGCGCGCACGAAGCAAGCGCGGCCTGACGGCGCAACAGGCGGCGGCGCACTTCCTCGATACCAAGCTTTTCGGTCGCGGCGACAGGATCCTCGGCGATCAGGATATCGGCGAAGCGAGCGATCGGCACCGCCGGACGCGACGCGTGCGAGCGAAGGCAAATGCATGGGTCCGTCGCTAACGGCCAACGGGTTCGCCGCTTGCAAACCGATCATCCGAAACGGAGCGAAAAATCAGTAGGCGCGGGCGACGGCGAATTCGGCGGCCTCGACCATCGCGCGGTGCGCAGCGGAGGCGGGGAAGATGGACAAGGCGTCGATCGCGCGGCGCGCATAGCCCCGAGCGCTCTCGAGCGTGTCGTCGAGCGCATTGGTCTGGCGCATCAGGGCCACGGCATGGGCGAGATCCTCGTCGCTCGAACGATCGCCCTGCATGGCGGATTTCCAGAAGGCGCGATCGTCGGCCGACCCGCGCGCATGGGCGAGGATGACGGGCAGCGTCATCTTGCCGTCGCGGAAGTCATCGCCGAGATCCTTGCCCATCGTCGCGCCGTCGGAGGAATAGTCGATCGCATCGTCGACGAGCTGGAAGGCTATGCCGAGGTTGCGGCCATAGGCTTCAAGCGCCGATTCCGCCGCATCGCCCGCTTCGGCGACGACCGGCGACACCTGGCAGGCGGCGGCGAAGAGCGCTGCGGTCTTGGCGCCGATGATCCGCAGATATTCGTCCTCGCCGGTCGCGATCTGACGCTGGGCGGTGAGCTGGTCGACCTCGCCCTCGGCGATGACGGCACTGGCGTTGCTGAGGATCTTCAGGACCTTGAGGCTGCCGTCCTCGACCATCAGTTCGAAGGCGCGCGAGAAGAGAAAATCGCCAACCAATACGCTCGCGGGATTGCCGTAGATGAGGTTGGCGGCGGTCTTGCCGCGGCGCATCGCCGAGCCGTCGACGACATCGTCGTGGAGCAGGGTCGCGGTGTGGATGAATTCGACCGCGGCGGCGAGTTTGTGATGACGCGTGCCGGGATAGTCGAGCAGCCGGGCGGCGGCCAACGTGAGCATCGGGCGCAGCCGCTTGCCGCCGCCTGCGATCAGGTGGCCCGCTAGCTCGGGAATCAGCGCGACCTTGGATTGCATCCGGTCGAGGATGATTGCGTTGACGCCGTTCATCTCCTCTGCAACGAGGCTGAGCATGGTTTGCAGCGAGGGGGCGGCGCGCTCGCGCATCGGGGTGACGTTGCTGGTCATCGTGGAGCGATCCCCTAGCCGTTCGCCGGCGAGACGGAAAGGGCCGCGGCGGGGAGCGACAGACGCGCGAGCAACCCGCCCAGGTCCTCGCTTTCGGACAGGGCGACGTCCCCGCCGTAGATCTGCGCCACGTCGCGAACGATCGCGAGGCCGAGGCCGGTGCCGGGTTTGCCGGTGGTATCGAGCCGCGCCCCACGCGCGAAGATGGCATCGCGCTCCGTCTCGGGAATTCCGCTGCCGTCATCCTCGATGAGAATGTCCACCATGGGCGCCGAATGTTCGATCGTGACGAAAACGCGGCCGCCGCCGTATTTTGCGGCATTCTCGACGAGATTGCCGAGCATTTCGTCGAGATCCTGCCGCTCGACGCGGACGCAGACATCGCGGTCTCCCGCCACATCGACCGTGACGCCGTCATAGAGGCGGGTGACCGCGCGCTCGATCGTGTCGAGGCTTTCGGCCACGTTGGCGCGCGCCTGCGCGCTGGCACGGCGACCGATGGCGCGGGCACGCGCGAGATGATGGTCGACCTGGCGGCGCATCACGCTCGCTTCGCGGCAGACGATGTCGTTGAGCTCCGCGTCCTCGGCGGTGGCGGCATTGGTGATGACGGTCAGCGGGGTCTTCAGGGCATGGGCAAGATTGCCGGCGTGTCGCCGCGCTTCCTCGGCCTGCGCCTCGTTATGGGCGAGCAATTCGTTGATCTCGTCGACCAGCGGCGTGATCTCGCGCGGGAAATCGGTGTCGATACGCTCACGGCGCGCAGTGCGGATGGCGACGACTTCCTGCGCGACGCGGCGCAGCGGCCATAGTCCGTAGATGGTTTGCAAGGCGGCCATGACCAGCAAGCCAAGCCCGAGAACCGCAAAGGACCAGGTGAGCGTCGAGCGCAATTCCTCGATCTGCATGTCGAGCTGGTCGCGGCTCTCGGCGACCTGGTAGCGCCAGCGCGTCTCGCTTTCGGGCAGGATGATGTCGCGCTCGGCGACACGGAGCGGCTCGCCCTCGATCTCGAAACTGTTGCGGAAATGAATGTCCAGATCGTCGTGGCGAACGCTCGGATCGAGCTGGCGGTCCCAAAGCGAGCGCGAACGGAAATCCACTTCGCCGTTGGCCGCGATCTGGAAGTAGCGACCGGAGTAAATCTCGAGAAAACGCTGGTCGGCGGGTTCGCGCAACAGGACGAGGTCGCCGAATGGGTCGATCTCAGACGAGGCGATAAGCGCGTCGAGAACGTCCTCCAGTTGCGAGTCAAAATTGTTGACGATCGAGCGCGTGAGGATGCGGTCGAGCGCGAATCCGCCGCCCGCGAGCAGCACCGCGATCCACAGGAACGCGATGCCGATCATGCGGCGGGTCAGCGATTCGCGGCGTTGCTCGGACTTGAGCGCGGGAGGCGTCACCGAGGGGGCAGGGTCATCCCTCGACACGGTCCTCGGGGTCCTCGAGGCTGTAGCCAAGCCCGCGAATGGTGGTGATCGTCTCGGCGCCCAGCTTCTTGCGGATCCGGGTCACGAACACCTCGATGGTGTTCGAATCGCGGTCGAAGTCCTGGTCGTAGATATGCTCGATCAACTCGGTACGGCTGACCACCTTGCCCTTGTGGTGCATGAGGTAGGACAGGAGCTTGTATTCCTGCGCGGTGAGTTTGACCGGCTCGCCTTCCTTGGTCACCTTGCCCGAACGGGTGTCGAGGCGAATGTCGCCCGCTTCCAGGACGCTCGACGCGTGGCCCGCGGAACGACGGATGAGCGCGCGCAGGCGGGCGATCAGTTCTTCGGACTGGAAGGGCTTGGCGAGATAGTCGTCGGCGCCAGCGTCGAGCCCCGCGACCTTGTCGGACCAGCTGTCGCGTGCGGTCAGCACGAGAACGGGCATGTCGCGCTCGGCCTTGCGCCATTTGTTCAGGATGGTGAGGCCGTCCATCTCGGGCAGTCCGAGGTCGAGGACGACCGCGTCGTAACTTTCGGTTTCGCCGAGGAAATGGCCGTCGATCCCGTCGGTGGAAAGATCGACGGCATAGCCGGCCCCCTCCAGCGTCGAGCGCAATTGCTGACCGAGGTTGGGTTCGTCTTCGACAATCAGGATGCGCATCGGGTTCCTAGCTTTCTGGCCGTTCGTTTCGCCATCAACCCGTCATGGCATGAACGGTTGCAGTCCGCTAGCGGCGCGAGGAGGTATCGACGACGCGGCCCGAGCGCTGGTCGACGTCGATCCAGTGCAACCGGCCATCGCGCAGAAACTTAAAGCGATAGACGTCTCCGCGCGCTTCGGGTCCGAGATATTCGAACCCGCGCATGCGCGGCACGATCTGGCGCTCGATCATCGACAGGGGGAGGGCGCGGCCGGAGCGGGCGCGGTCGAAAGCGCGGTCTTGGTCGCGGGAGAGCGAAGTGCGGCCTTGCCGCTCGTCGGGATCGGGACGCGGCTGGGCGTCCTGGTCCTGCAACTGGGCGAAAGACGGCAACCCCGCCGCAGGGGCGGCGATGAGGGTGGCCGTACCGATGACGGCGAGAAGGCGAAGACGCAAACGCATGAAATCAATCTCTTTTCTGTATCCGCTTTCTACGTCCGCACCTTTGAATAGCCTATGAATGCGCAGCCCTATTGCGGTTCAGAAAGGAAAAGGTGACGCATGGCCGCGCTTTGGCTAGGCGCTGTGGCAATATGGCACCACCGATTCTCAGCCTCGAGGACGTCAAGCTGCACCATGGTGACGGCGTTCTGTTCGAAGATCTCACGCTCCATGTCGGCCCGAAGGACCGTCTCGCGCTGATCGGGCGCAACGGAGCGGGCAAGACGACTCTGTTCCGCACGCTGGTCGGCGATGTCGAACTCGACGGCGGAAGCCGTACGGTCATGCCCGGCGTGAACATCGTCTGGCTCGAGCAGGATCCCGACATGAAGGGTCACGAACGGCTCATCGATTGGGCGGTGTCGGGCGACGATGCACCCCCGCAGCACGCGATCGAGGCTATCGCCGACCAGATGGGGATCGATCTCGAACGCGAGGCGAAGACCGCGAGCGGGGGCGAACGGCGCCGCGCGGCGCTGAGCCGGGCGCTGGCAAGCGAACCCGATCTCCTGCTGCTCGACGAGCCGACCAACCATCTCGATCTGGGCGCGATCGAATGGCTCGAGCAATGGCTGTCGCGCTATAACGGCGCCTTCATCGCGATCAGCCACGACCGCTCGTTCCTGAAGCGGCTGACGACGAGCTGCATCTGGCTCGACCGGCGAACGCTCAGGCGTGCCGAGATCGGTTATGGCGGTTTCGACAAGTGGACCGAGGAAGTGCTCGAGGAGGACCGGCGGCGGCTCGAGAAGCTCGACGAGAAATTGCGCCAGGAAACCGAGTGGCTGCACAAGGGTGTGACCGCACGGCGCAAGCGCAACCAGGGTCGGCTCCGCCAGCTGTTCGAACTGCGCGCGCAGCGCGCGGCGATGATCGGGATGCAGGGCACGAGTGCGCTGGGGCTGGCCCAGGACGAGGTGAAATCCAAGGTCGTCATCGATGCCGAAGGCGTTTCGAAGTCCTTCGGGGACCGCACGATCATCAGGGATTTCACGCTCACCATCCAGCGCGGCGACCGGATCGGCATCGTGGGGGCGAACGGCGCGGGGAAGACGACGCTGCTAAAGCTGCTGACGGGAGAACTCGAGCCCGACGAGGGAAAGGTCGATCAGGCCAAGACGTTGTCGGGCATCATCGTCGACCAGCAGCGCAAACTGCTCGATCCGCAGAAGAAGGTGCGCGACATTCTCGCCGAGGGCGGGGACTGGATCGAGGTGCGCGGGCACAAGCGGCACATCAAGGGCTATCTCAAGGAATTCCTGTTCGATCCGGAATTGAGCGAGGCGCTGATCGGAACGCTTTCGGGCGGCGAGCGGCACCGACTGCTGCTGGCGCGCGAGTTTGCGCGGGAATCGAACCTGCTGGTCCTCGACGAGCCGACCAACGATCTCGACATGGAGACGCTCGACCTCCTGCAGGAAGTGATCGCCGACTATCAGGGAACGGTGCTCCTGGTCAGCCACGACCGCGACTTTCTCGACCGCACGGTGACGATCACGCTGGGGCTCGACGGCTCGGGGACGGTCGATGTCGTCGCGGGCGGCTATGAGGACTGGGCAAAGCGGCGCAAGGATCGCAAATCGGGAGCGAAGAAGGCCAAGCCGGAGGCCGCCAAGGAAGAAGCACCCTCCACCGCGCCGACGAAGCTCAGCTACAAGGACCAGCGCGACTTCGACCGCCTGCCCGCCGAGATCGAGCGGCTGGAGCGCGAGATCGAGAAGGCGGAAGCCGCGATGGCCGACCCCGACCTGTTCACGCGCGACCCCGACCGCTTCGCCAAGCTCAGCGCGTTGCTCGAACAACGGCGTGGCGAGAAGGAGGCAGCGGAGGAACGCTGGCTCGAAGTGGCGGAGATGGCCGAGGGGCTGGGGTAGGACGCAACCCGCGCGAACTTTCGTTGTTACAGTTGTATGACTTCGCTCTTCACGCCCGACACGATGGACTGGTCCGACGTTCTCATCAGGATCGCCGCGGCAACGTTCCTTCCCCTGCTCATCGGCATCGAACGGTTCGTCCGCGACAAACCGATCGATTTTCGCCCGTTCGTCATCATTTCGGTGGGTGCGTGCGGACTGCTCATCGCATCGATGGAATTGCTGCAAACCGCATCCGACCCCAATTCCCAGATTGACCCCACAAGGGTCATCGAGGGCGTTATAACGGGCATCGGTTTCCTGGGCGCGGGGGCGATGTTCCGGCAGGGAAATTTCGTTCAGGGTGCAGGCTCTGCAGCCGCCATTTGGGCCGCCGGTGCCATCGGGCTCACCTGTGGTCTGGGAGAGATCTGGCTTGCCGCCCTGATGACGGTCATCGTTCTGCTGCTCCTTATCGTAAGTGGCCCCGTTACCGACAAGTGGGACGCCGGTCATTCTGACGAAGCAGGCCCTCGAGGATCCGCTGACGACTAGGCGCTAAGCTTGTACGCCTTCATCAAATCGTAGAGCGTCGGGCGGCTGATGCCGAGCAGCTTCGCGGCGCCCGAGATGTTGTTCTCGGTGCGCGTCAGCGCTTGGTGGATGGCCTTGCGGTCGGCGATTTCGCGCGCGGCGCGAAGGTTGATGGACGAGACTTCGCTGTCCGGATCGGCACCGCCCTGAAGGTCGAGGTCACCTGCCGTAACCAGCTTGCCGTCGGCCATGATGACCGCGCGTTTGACGCGGTTTTCCAGCTCGCGCACGTTGCCGGGCCAAGCGTATGAGTCGACCGCTTCGACCGCATCGGGCGACAGGCCGGACAGGTTGCGACCAAGGTTCTTGGCGTAGCGATTGACGAAGTGACGCGCGAGGAGGACGGCGTCTCCTGTGCGTTGTGCCAGGGGCGGGATGGGGACGACGATTTCCGCCAGCCGGTAATAGAGGTCTTCGCGAAAGCTGCCGTCGGCGGTCATGGCGTCGAGGTCGCGGTGGGTAGCGCAGACGATGCGCGTGTCGACATTGATCGGCTTTCGCCCGCCGATCCGCTCGATGACGCGCTCCTGCAGGAAGCGGAGCAGCTTGACCTGGAGGGGCAGGGGAATGTCGCCGACCTCGTCGAGGAAGAGCGTTCCGCCTTGTGCCAGTTCGATCTTGCCGGGCGTCGTCTTGACCGCGCCGGTGAAGGCACCGCGCTCGAACCCGAACAGTTCGGCTTCGAGCAGATTCTCGGGAATGGCGGCGCAATTCAGCGCGACGAATTCACCGGCCTTGCGCGGGCTCTGGTCGTGAACGGCGCGCGCGAGCAGTTCCTTGCCCGTCCCGCTGGCGCCGAGCAGCATGACGGAGACATCGGCCGATGCAACGCGCTCGATCGTGTGCGCGACCTTTAGCATCTCGGGGGCGGCGGAGACGATCGATCCCAGCACGGTCCGGCTCGACCCGGCTTCGTTTTCGAGACGACGGTTCTCGGCTTCCAGTTCATGCAGCTGGAAAGCCCGCTTCACGATATGGCCGAGCTCATCAATGTCTACCGGTTTGCGGTAGAAATCGTAGGCGCCCAGCGCGATGGCCTTGAGCGCGCTCTCGTGCGCGCCATGTCCCGAAGCCACGATGACCTTCGTATCGGGTTTTAACGCGTGGATTTCCTCCAGCGTCGCAAAGCCCTCGGTAGTGCCGTCGGGATCGGGTGGCAGCCCGAGGTCGAGCGTGACGACCGCCGGCTCGTGCAAGCGCAAGAGCTCGATTGCCTGCACGCGCGTGGTGGCCGCGACGACTTCGTAATCCTCGTACGCCCATTTCAGCTGGCGCTGCAGGCCCTCGTCATCCTCGACGACGAGCAGGATGGGAAGCGTCGATCTGGTCATGCGGTTTTCCTCAAGGAGAGCGGCTCGGCGGCCGCGAGGGTGACGGTGAAGCGGGTGCCCTTGCCGGGCTGGCTGTCGACCGCGAGGCGGCCGCCCATGCCGACGATCAGCGCACGCGCTTCGAACGCGCCGATCCCGAAGCCGTCGGTTTTCGTGGAGGCGAAGGGCTCGAACAGGCGGGTGCGCAGAAAGTCGGGATCCATCCCCGTGCCGGTGTCGATGACGTGGATGGCGACTTCATGTGCATTGCCCTCGACCCGAACGGTGACAGGGGCCGAGCGCGGGCTGGCGTCGATGGCGTTCTGGACGAGGTGGGCAAGCGCCTGTTCGAGCGCCTGCGCATCGCCGATCGCCCAGCGGTCGGTATTGCCGAGGAGGCGCAAGTCGTGATCGCCGCGGCGGGCGGCGAGCACGAACGAAAGGATTTCGCCGACTGGGACGGGCTCCGCCTTCTGGCCCCTCGTCTGCGCCTGTGGCGCGAGGCGGGCGAGCAGGTCGTTCATTTTCTCGACCGAGCCCTTCAATGTGGCGACCATGTCGGCGCGGAACTCGGGATTGTCGGCGTGGCGTTCGGCGTTTCGGGACAGCAGCGACAGCTGGCTCACGAGATTCTTGATGTCGTGCATGATGAACGCGAACCGGCGGTTGAACTCCTCGAAGCGCTGCGCCTTTGCGAGCGCGTCCTGGCTGAGATTTTCCGACAAGGCACTCGCCGCCTGCCGGCCGGCCGTGCGCAGTAGATCAAAGTCTTCCCAGTCGAGGGCACGGCGCGCTTCGGGGGCGGCGAGGACGACGAGCCCGACGAGATGGCGGTCGTGGAGCAGCGGCACGCCGACCCATGCCCCCTTGATGGCGAGCAGCCAGGCGGGGGGCGGCTGCAGGCCGGTGCCGCTACGGTTCCAACCGCCTCTCAATCCGTCGAATTCGAGGATGTGCGCATCGTTCTCGACGCGTTCCCAAAAGTCGCATTGGCTATCGTGCGTGATTGCATCGGGACTGTCGATGATCGCGCCCGTCCAGTTCCACTGCGCTTCGCCGCGCAGCATGTCGTGCTCGTCGCGGACGATGAGATAACCGCCCGGAGCGTCGAGCATCTCGGCGAAAGCCATGACGATGCGGGTCCCGAGCGGGGTGCGCTCCGACCCGACACCGCCGACCGTATCGGTGAAGCGAAGCCATTCGAGACGATAGTCGTAACGGTGTTCGAAGAAATGTTTCGCGACCTTGACCTTGGCCCAAGCGCGCGCGCGCGGATTGGGGAGGATCGCCATCGCCGCCACGGTCAGGACGGTCAGCAGCAGAACGGCAAGCGTCTGGACCCAGTCGCTCGACGCGGGTTTCAAGACCGTGGCGAGGATCGCCATCACCGTGAAATACGCGCAGATTCCCAGCAGCGACAGCGACTGGAACGTCGCCGCCCGCGACAATTTGATCCGCCAGCCATCCTCCGAACGCGCCCCGATGGCGAACAAGGGTGCGACCAGCGCAACGGCGACGCCCCGCCAGTCGTGCAATGCGGCGCCGAGAGGTTCGGAGAGATAGGCGACGGTGTAAAGATTGAGGTCGTAGAACCACAGGCCGGCGAGCGCGATCATCGCGTAGCGAATCGTCGGGCGGCTGCCGGGCGCGGCCTGACCGTAGAAATTGTGGACGAGGACGAGACCGCCGGCGGCCGCGAGGATACGCAGCAGGAGCTGCGTTTGCGCGATCGCCGCCAGGCTCGCGGGGTTGTCCTCGAAATAGCCGGTCAGCGAATGGACGGTCGCAGCGACGAGCGACATGCCAAGCACCGCCGCGACCGCGCCGTAGACGAGGGTCAGCCCGCGCATCCGGTCGCGCTCCTCCGCGCTGGTGGCGAGGCTGTGGAGCAGGCCGATCCAGACGAGATTGCGGCAGGTTTCTGCCAGATCGGTGATGAGATCGCCCGGATAGGCCAGCTCGAACCAGGCCCACAGGCTCGTCAGGGCGAAGGCCGCGATGAGGGTGCGCTGGCCTGATGATCGCGGCGCGCGAACGAGTTGCCAGACGACCAGCAGCGCGAACAGCGCAGCCGCCCCCGCATGGCTCCACGAGGCGATCTGGGCGTTCATCGTCGCAAGACTGGTCGTGTAAGGATTGCCGACATGGAGGCAGTGTCGGAGAAATTTACAAAGATTGGGTGAACGGAAGGAAAGATGATGGAGCGGCGGGCGATCGGGTCGAGCGATATGGAAATGGCGCCGCTGGCGCTGGGCGGAAACGTCTTCGGGTGGACGGCCGATGCGTCCACGAGCTTCGATCTCATCGACCGGTTCGTGGCCGCAGGCGGGTCGATGATCGACACCGCCGACAGCTATTCGGCCTGGGTGCCGGGGCATGAAGGCGGCGAAAGCGAGCGGGTCATCGGCCAATGGCTCGAACGTTCGGGAAAACGCGACGAAGTAGTGATCGCCAGCAAGGTCGGTTTCATGGAAGGCCTCGAGCCCGACGTCATCGCGGCCGCGTGTGACGCCTCGCTCGAGCGACTGGGGACCGACCGGATCGATTTGTATTACATGCACAAGGACGATGCCGACGTGCCGCTGGCCGACAGCCTGGGCGCCTTCGATGCCTTGGTGCAGGCGGGCAAGATCGGCGGCGTCGGCCTGTCGAATTTCACCGCCGACCGGATCGACGAGGCAATGCGGGTGGCCGAGGCCAACGGACTCTCGAAGCCGGTCGCGCTCCAGCCGTGGTACAATCTTGTCGAACGGGCGCGCTACGAGGACGACCTGCGCGGCGCAGCGGAGCGGCACGGCCTCGGCGTCTTTACGTACTATTCGATCGCAAACGGGTTTCTGGCGGGCAAGTATCGAACCAAGGACGACCTCGACAAGTCGCCGCGCGGCTTACGCAACATCGGCTATCTGGAAGGCAAGGGACTCGAGGTTCTGGCGGCGCTCGATTCCATCTCGTCGGAAACCGGCGCATCGCCCGCAACCATCGCACTTGCGTGGCTTGCCGCACAGCCGACGGTCACCGCGCCGATCGCGAGTGCGACCTCATTGACGCAGTTGGACGAACTGCTCGCAAGCCTGACACTGGAACTGAGCGCAGAGCAGTCCGAGCGTCTCGATGCGGCGAGCGCCTAGTTGGCGGCGAAGCGATCGAGCGCGAGTGCGGTCAGGGCTTCGGTGGCGGTCGAGATGACGGCCTCGGCATCGGGCGCCCAGAAGGGGCTGTGCAGGCTCGGAAGCTTTGATGGATCGCCGCCGGCGGCCTGCCATTTCTCCAGCGGCTGTCCGCCAACCCAGAAGATGAGGCTGTCGATGCTCTCGTCGGCGAGCCGATAGCGCGAGAAATCCTCGCCCCCCATGACGGGCGGGACCTCGGCGACACGCTGCGCGCCGAACCGCTCGCCGAAGAGCGCCAGCGCGCGTGTCGCAAGCTCGGGGCTGTTGTAGGTCGAGGGCGTATATTCCTCCTCGCGCACGGTGACGGTGGGCATCCGGTCCTCGGGCACCCCCGCAGCCATCGCCTCGGCCTTGGCGATCCGCTCGATCGCGGACAGAAGCTGGGCGCGCACTTCGGGCGAATAGCTGCGCACGGTCAGCAGCAGTTCGGCCTCGTCGGAAATGATGTTGTGCTTGGCCCCCGCGTGGAAACTTCCGACCGTGATGACGGCCGGCGCCTGCGGGTCGATCTCGCGCGCGACGATGCTCTGCAACGTGGTCACGATCCGGCTGGCGATGACGATCGGGTCCTTGGTCGTGTGCGGGCAGGCGCCGTGACCCCCGACGCCGCGCAACGTGATATCGACGCTGTCGACATTGGCGAGGGCATAGCCCGGCGACACACCGACGAAGCCCGCAGGCCCGGCGGCGGCATCGTGGAAGGCGATGACCGTGTCGGGCTTGGGAAAGCGCTCGAACAATCCGTCTTCCAGCATGGCGCGTGCACCTTCTCCCGTCTCTTCGGCGGGCTGGAGTATCATTACCAGCGTTCCCGACCAGTCGGCACGCCGTTCCACCAGTTGCATGGCGGTGCCGACCCAACTCGCCATGTGCGTATCGTGGCCGCAAGCATGCATGACGCCCGTCTCCACGCCCGACTGGGGCGCGATGGCGCGAACGGTGCTGGCAAACGACAGGCCCGTGTCCTCGACGACCGGAAGTCCGTCCATGTCGGCGCGCAGCATGACCGTGGGGCCGCTACCATTCTCAAGCACCGCGACGACACCCGTGCCGCCAACCTTCTCGGTCACCTCGAAGCCGAGTTCGCGTGCGATGTCGGCCAGGTAGGAAGCGGTTTCATGCTCCTGCCCCGACAATTCCGGATTTGCGTGGAGGTGACGGTAATGGTCGAGCAGCGCTGGCATGTCTTCGCCGATCGCGGTGCGCAGCCGGTCCTGCGCTTGGGCGGAGGCCGGGGCAGGGGCGGCTACGATCAGGGCGAGGGCGGACAGGGCAAGGCGCATGATGGTCACTCCGCAATGAGATGGATGATATCGAGCTTGGATTCGTAGCGGGGTTCGGGAATCAGCAGGCGATATTCGTTGGCGCCGATCCGTTCGAACGCGCCCACCACGTCGCGCTGGGGGTCGGCTCCGTACAGCATCGCGCGGTCCTCGTCGCCGAGCACGAGCGTGCCGAGAAAGACGGCGCGATAGGCGTCGTCGGGAAACAGGAGACCCACCTGCCGCTGCGATCCGGTGAGCTTGGCGAAGCCGTGCACTTCTCCCTCGGGCCGGATGCGGCACTGGAAAAAGGGATAGTCCACATAGGCAAGCGTGCCTGCCCCGCTCATGGTGCCAAGCTTGATCGTGCGGCAGCGAAAAGTGCCGGTCGGCAAATCGCCGAGCGGCAGCGCCGCGTCGGGATTGCCGACAGTGCCGAGCGCCGAGATCTCGCCATCGTACCCCGCCGCTTTGGCTTCCTCGATCGCCGCGAGAAAGGTCGAACGCGTCGTGCGAAGTCGATCGGCATCGGCCTGCATCACCGCCGCGCGCCAGCCGTCTTCCCCCGTCGTGTCGGCGGCTGGCGTGCCCGGCAGTGTCGAACAGGCAGCCAGTGCCAGGGCTAGGGGTGCGATCATGGCCTGCTTCATCGAAAGAACGCTCCTACTGCGCGGTCCAGCCGCCATCCATGCTGATGTTCGCCCCCGTGATCGAGGCGGCTTCCGCGCGCGAGAGGAAGAGCGCCAGCGCGGCGACTTCCTCGACGGTGACGAACTTCTTGGTTGGCTGCGCCTTGAGCAGCACGTCGTTCATGACCTCCTCGCGCGTCAGGCCGCGGCTCTTCATCGTGTCGGGAATTTGCTTCTCGACGAGCGGTGTCCAGACATAGCCGGGCGAGATGCAGTTGACCGTGATGCCGTCCTCGGCGGTCTCCAGCGCGACCGTCTTGGAAAAGCCCGCGACGCCATGCTTGGCGGCGACATAGGCGCTCTTGTTGGGCGAGGCGACGAGACTGTGCGCGCTCGCGGTATTGATGATGCGCCCGAAGCCCTTCTGCCGCATCATCGGCACGACGAGCCGGGTCGTATGGAAGACCGCCGAGAGATTGAGCGCCATGATCGCGTCCCATTTCTCGACCGGGAATTCGGCGACCGGAGCGACATGCTGCATGCCGGCATTGTTGACGAGGATGTGCGGGCTTCCGATCGCATCGACGCACTGCGCGACCATCGCATCGATGGCCTCGGCGTCCATGAGGTCGGCGTCCGAATAGACCGCATCGACACCCGAGCGCTTCGCCAGATCGGCGCGCAGTTTCTCGATCTCGTCGGCATCGCCGAAGCCGTTGATCATCACCGCCGCGCCCGCATCGGCGAAGGCCTCCGCGATGGCGCGTCCGATACCCGAGGTCGATCCGGTGACGAGCGCGCGTTTGCCCTTCAAATCCATGTTTGCAGTTTCTCCTTTGGAGACAGGAATGCGGCGGAGGCGCACGCAATGCAACCGTCGGGGCTCGACGACCGTTTGGGGTCTGCAACGAACAGGGGAACGAGACACATGCGCATCGGCGACCGCGACAGCGACAATTTCATCGACCGCACCGGACAACGTGGCGGCAGGGGCGGTCTTGGCGGCGGCATGTCGAGCGGTATCTTCGCGCTCCTGGCGCGCTTCGTATTCAACAAATTCGGCATCGTCGGCGTGCTCATCCTCGGCCTTGGCTATTGCGCCTTGTCGGGGGGGCTTGGCGGATTGACCGGTGGCGGCGGCTCCCAACAGGCCAGTTCCTCGGGAGAATCGACCCTGACCGAAAGCGAGCAGGCGCTGCTCCGCGGGACGCTGGAAAGCACCGATGACGTTTGGGGCGACCTGTTCCAGCGTGCCGGCGGATCCTATCGCGAGCCCGAGCTGGTGGCGTACGAGGGCGGCACGCAGACCGCTTGCGGCTATGGCCAAGAAGTCATGGGGCCCTTCTACTGTCCCGGCGACCAGCGCATCTACATCGATCCCGATTTCTTCGATCAACTCGCCCGGCAGTTCGGCGCGCCCGGCGACTTCGCATCGCGCTACGTGATTGCCCACGAGGTGGGACATCATGTGCAGAACCTCGAAGGCACGCTTCAGAACGTCCAGCGCCAACAACAGCGCGTCAGCCGCAGTCAGGGCAACCAGCTGCAGGTCGGTGTCGAATTGCAGGCGGATTGCTACGCGGGCGTCTGGGCCGCGCAAACGGGCGCGATGGAGCCGGGCGATCTTGAAGAGGGCATGCGCGCGGCGAGCGCGATCGGTGACGATGCGCTCACGAAGGGCCGCGTCAGCCCCGACAATTTCACCCACGGCACCAGCGCCCAGCGCATGGACGCGCTGCGCCGCGGGCTGTCGAACGGAAATCCCGCGGACTGCGATTACGCCGGCTAGGGCGCGCCCGCCCGCGCCGTCAGTGCGCCAGTTTTCGGGTCAACGTCTCGGCCATTCGTTCCGCCTGGCCTCGGATGTCGGGAACGGCAGTCGCTTCCCAGAAAGTGCCACGCGTGGGCGGCCCTAGGGCCCATAGACCTTGCTGACCAGCGACCGAGAGATCCTCGTCGACGGCAATGCCGATCCCTTGATCGTCGATGGGTACGATCCCGTCGAGAACGAGCTGTTGAAGCAGGGGATTGGAGAGGTTGGCCATCGAACCGTTGGGTCCGATCGCATTGATAATGGCATCGACGCGTAACGTCAGCAGTTGCGATGACGCACCTTTCGGCGAGATGACGAGTTCGATCCCTCCGGCGTCCGCCTTTTTCGCGCTCAAGACGCGGCCGGCCATCAGCTCGATCCGCCCGTCGCGCCGCATGTGGTCGATTCGCTTCGCAATCTCGGGCGCGAGGCGGTGGCGATGGACATTCCACCATGGCAGTGCGTGGCGCAGGAAACGACGCCGCTGACGCCCATCGAGCCGCTGCCAGATCCTGGCGCTATGGGGGCGCAGGGCGTCGATGGTAGCGCGCCATCCATAGACCTCGGCCCGATTGCGTAGCCATCGCAGCGTCGTGCTGATCCGTTCTAGCGGAATATCGTCGTATTCGACGGGCGCAGGAGGCGATGCACCATGTGCACGTGGTATCTGCCCGCGCCGCGACAGCACCGTCATCCGGCCGCGCTTCCCGCTGGCATCGTAGAGCAGCGCCGCATCGACCATCGTGAGGCCGCTGCCGAGAACCAGCAGATCGCAAGTCGTCTTGTCGCGAAGCACCGTCCGCGCGGCTTTCGACCAGGGGTTGGCGATGAATGCATCGCCAAGGCCATGCGCCCATGAAGGCGTATCGGGTGGTTCATTTCCCGTCGCGAGCACGACGTGCTGCGCATCGAGCGTGCTCCCATCGGAAAGATGGATCCGCCAACGATCGGCGATCCACTCGATGCGGTGCGAACGGCGATGGAGCGAGCGAACATGCCCGGTTTCCACCGCCGCGGCATGGATTGCGGCAAGATAGGCGCCATACTCTTGCCGGGCGGCGAAACGCGCGGGGTCCTCGTCGGCTACGAAATCTTCGGGGTGGTCGGGCCACGCCGACATCCCTCGGGCGGGCACGTTGAGCAGCATCGCGCGCTCGCTCGTCGAATAGGCGACCCCCTGTCCGTGGATGGGGCGCGGATCGACGAGCGTGCTGTCGACGCCGCGCCTTGCGAGCTGAGCCGCCACCATCAGTCCGGAAAAACCAGCGCCGATAATCGCGACGGGCAGGATGCGTTCAGTCATGGGGTGGGCCGATCAGCCTTCGCGCAGACGCCGTGTCCACGCTTCTCCGCAACGACAACCGCGACGGCTTTCAAAGGCTCCGCCTACAGTTTCACCAGCATCTTGCCCGTATTGGCGCCTTCGAACAGACCCAGGAACGCATAGAACGTGCTGTCCAGACCTTCGCGCACCGTCTCGCGGCTCTTCACCTCACCCGACTGGATCATCGGAACCATCTGCTGGTAGAATTCGGGCATACGGTCCTGGTAGTCGGTGAAGATGAAGCCTTCGAGCCGGAGCCGCTTCCCGATCGCCAGCGCGAGATATCTGAAGGGGTAGGGGTCCTCGTGATTGACCGCGTCGATCGCGCCGCAGAGCGCGAAGCGGGCATTCTGATTGGCGAGCGCCAGCGCGGCATCGAGATGATCGCGTCCGACATTGTCGAAATAGACGTCGAGGCCTTTCTTGCCCAAGTCCTTTAGCGCACCGTGCACGCCCTTGAGGATCGGCGCGGCCTTGTAGTCGACGCATCTGTCCGCACCGAGGCTCTCGACCCACGCGCATTTCTCCGCACCGCCCGCAGAGCCGATAACGGTCATGCCTTTCGCCTTGGCGATCTGCACTACGGTCGAGCCGACCGCGCCGGCTGCAGCGGAGACGAAGACCGTGTCGCCTTGCTTTGCCTGCGCGACGTCCATCAGGCCGAACCAGGCCGTGCCCCCGGTCAGACCGAGCGTGGAGAGGAAGTGGAAGGGATCGACGCCGAGGTCCGGCAATTTGTTGGCGCTTTTCGCCGGGACGACGGCCTCGTCGCGCCAGCCGCCGAAATGGAGGACCTTGTCGCCCTCGCTATAGCCGTCGGCCTTCGAAGCGACGATTGTTCCTACCGCCCCCCCGTCCATCGGCGCGTCGAGCGCGAATTTCTCGAAATAGCCTTCCTGGTCGTCCATTCGCACCCGCATGTAGGGGTCGACCGACAGCCAGTCGTTCTTCACGTGGATCATCCCGTCGGAGAGTTCGGGGAGGTCGATCTCTTTCAGCGCCACATCGGCCTGCGTGGGCTTGCCCTTCGGTCGTTGCATGAGGTGCCAAGCTCTGGCCATGATCGTCTCTCCTGTAAGTTTCGTCTCGCTACCGAAGTAGGAGGCCCTTCAGACAAAGAAAAGGCCCGGCCGAGCGACCGGGCCTTTCTTGCGGTCGGGCGGGCGCCCGACCGTGTGTCATCGGCGATTTAGTAATTGTCGGCGAGACTGCGGTTGGTCATCCGTGCAGCCTGACGATCGTCGCTGTAGGTGCGATCGGTATCGAAATCGTCCGAGCGGCCACGGCGGCGCGCTTCGCTCTGGTCGATGTTCAGCATGACGTGATCATTTTCGGCCCGATCGAATTCGCGGCACGAGAAGACGTTCATGACGGCATCGTCACCTTCGCCCTTCACGATCATCCGGTCACCCTGGATGTTCTGCAGCGTCCCGATGGTTTCCCCATCCGAACCGACGACGGTCGTGCCGGGCGTCAGATCGCCCATCTGCTTACGCTTGGCACTACGCGTTTCGCGCCACTGAGAGAATTCGCTGTCGAACCGCTCCTGATTTTCCTGGCGCCACTCACGATAGTCGTTGTCGAGCGCGTCGATCTGGCGGGTACGCCATTCGTTATAGTCGCGTTCACCCGTAAACTCGTCCTGGGTCTGTGCCCGTTCGAACCGGTTCTGCGTATAGCCGCGATCATAATCGTACATGTCTTCACGGTCGTAGTCGCTGCTGCGGGCCGAACGGCGGCCGGTGGAACGCGTTTCGTAACGATCATCGTCGCGATCGTAGCGGCCCTGCGAGAAGTCGCGGTCGCTACCACGATAGGGACGGCGATACCCTTCGTTCGTGTTGCGGATTTGCTCGAAGTCGAAATGCTGGTTCTTGTATCCGTCGCCAGCATAGCCTTCGCGCTCGTCGCGTTCGCGGCGAGCAGCGGCACGGTCGTCGCCGAACCAGCTGCGAACTTCGTCGCCGGCACGGTCGAAGAAGTCGCGGTCATCGCGGTCGTAACCCGTCGGACGGCTGCGGCGGCCTTCCATGTCACGGTTCCTCATCCTGCGGCCTTCATAGCGGTCGTAGCCCATCAAAAATCTCCCTTTTTCGTCATTTTTTGAGCTGAATCACTTATCCAACTCTTTGAAAGACAACGGGTTATTGCGATGTGCCGTTCCGACATTTGCGGCTCGATCCGATCAATCGAGCCGCAGCTTCGCCAAGTTGTTGCAAAGCGGGATGAGCGGGGCTAAAGAGCCGCTTCCACGAAGGGTGCGGGGCTGTAGCTCAGTTGGGAGAGCGCTGCAATCGCACTGCAGAGGTCGGGGGTTCGAATCCCCCTAGCTCCACCATTCGCCCCTTCGTATCGCTCCCAATCTTTCCGATCGTTCCCAGTCGCTTGCCGGCGGCCGCCCCACGTCTCATATGGACTGAAGGCAGCTTGTGGGAGAGACAGATGACCGCTGAGGAGACATTGGAAACCGCGCGCGCACAGATCGAGGCGGCCATCGCCGACAAGGACAAGCGCCCGTCGATCGCCGGCTTCTTCGACGAGGCGACCAATACCGTATCCTATGTCGTCCATGATCCGGCGACCCGCGAAGCGGCGATCATCGACTCGGTGCTCGACTATGACGCCGCCGCCGGCCGCACGTCGAACGGGTCGGCGGACCGGATGATCGAATATGTCGAGAAGCAGGATCTCACCGTCACCTGGCTGATCGAAACGCACGCGCATGCCGATCATATCTCGGCCGCTCCGTATCTTCAGGAAAAGCTCGGCGGAAAGCTGGCGATCGGCAAGGATATCATCCGCGTCCAGGACGTGTTCGGGAAACTCTTCAACGCCGGCTCGGACTTCGAGCGCGACGGGTCGCAGTTCGACCGCCTGTTCGAGGATGGCGACCGCTTCTCGCTGGGCCAGATCGAGGTCATCGCGCTTCATGTCCCGGGACATACGCCCGCCGACATGGCCTTCATCTTCGGCGATGCGGCATTCGTGGGCGATACCATCTTCATGCCAGATTTCGGGACGGCGCGTGCGGATTTCCCGGGCGGCGATGCCCGCCAGCTTTACCGCTCCATCCGTCACCTGCTGTCGCTTCCCGAGAAGACCCGCTTGTTCTTGTGTCACGATTACAAGGCGCCGGGCCGCGACGAATATGCATGGGAGACGACGGTCGGGCAACAACGCCGCGACAATGTTCACGTGCGCGACGGGGTGAGCGAGGACGAATTCGTCGAAATGCGAACGACGCGCGACAAGTCGCTGGCGATGCCGAGCCTGATCATGCCGAGCGTGCAGGTGAACATCCGCGGCGGACGACTGCCCGAGCCCGAGGACAATGGCGTTTCCTACATCAAGATTCCCGTGAACGCGGTTTAGTGCGCTATAGCATCTCGCCGATCGGCGGCTGGCCGTTCGAAGCCGAACAGCCCCCGTCGACAGGCAACTGGATGCCGTTGACGAACTTGGCGTCGTCCGACGCGAGAAATGCGACCGGGCCTGCGACATCTTCCGGCACGCCCGTACGGCCCAGGGGGATGCGCGTCTTGAAGGCGCTGATGAGATCCTCGTTGTCGAACATGTCCTCGGACAAGTCCGTGCGGATGAGGCTGGGATTCACCGCATTCACGCGGATGCCGTGGCGGCCCCAGTCCAGCGCGAGCGCCCGGGTGAGGTTGGTGACCGCGCCCTTCGACGTGTCGTAGATCGCGAGACCCCAGTCGCCGCCGATCCCCGAGACGCTCGAGGTGTTGACGATGCAGCCCCTCACTTTCTTGAGGTGGGGAAAGGCCGCGCGGCACATGTGGATGACGCCTTTGACATTGACGTCGAGCACGCCGTCGATCTCGTCCTTGTCCATCTCTTCGAGCGGCCCCATCGCAGCGATGCCGGCATTGTTGTGCAAGATGTGAAGGTCGCCGAACCGTTCGACGGTGTCCGAAACGATCCGCTCGCAAACGTCGGCATCGGACACGTCACCGCAAGCGACAAGAGTGCGCTCCTCGGGAAAGTCGCCTTTCACATCGTCGAGTTCCGACGGGTCGTTCGAGTTGAGGACGACGTTCGCCCCTTCTTCGCTGAACCGTTTGGCGCAGCCGAGGCCGATCCCGCTAGATGAGCCGGTGACGATGACGGTTTTGCCGGTGAAGCGCTGCATTCTCAAATCTCCCAGATGTTTCCGGAAGAACGGTGCGAGAGGACCCGACGATCCCCGTCTCGTCTTGAAGCAGGAACCTACGAGCGGAAGAGCAGAACCGGCAGCGCGACACCGCGCAGGATCGCGGCGGTGGTCGAACCCATGAACAGCTGACGCCAGGTGCTGTGGCCGTAGGCGCCCATCAGGATCATGTCGGCATCGAGCCGCCCGGCCTCGGCGATCAGCGCGCCTTCGACCTCGCCGGTCATCCGCTCGTGGCTGCCGAGCCGTTCCCCGAGCATCTCGCAAGCCCAGTCGTAGCCAGACTGCGCAGCGGGCTCGTCGCCCCCGACCATCACGAGATGCGCGGTAACGCCTTCGAAGAGCGGCGAGGTTGCAGCCATGGCGACGGCCTTGCGCGTGGCGGCGCTGTTGTCGAACGCGACGAGGACCTTCTCGATGGCCGCGAATTCACGATTGGCGACGAGCACCGGGCGACCCGATTGGCGCACGACGCGTTCGATCTTGCTGCCGAGATGCGTACGCGCAAAGTCGGCGCTGGCCCCGCGCTTTCCGATGACGACGAGGTCGGCGGCCGCTTCGCGCTCGATGATCGTGTCGACGATGTCGCCGTGGAGCATATGCGCCTCGACCTCGGCGACGTTTTTCTCGGCGAGCCGGTCCTTGGCGTTGGCGAGAAGCTGTTCGCCCTGCTCGCGCGCAAGTCGAGCCTGCGTTTCCTCGATCGAGACGAGTTCTTCCATGAGGGTGGATTTCGCGCCCAGTCCCAGCGCGCCCGACAGGTCCTTGCGCTTGGCGACGGCATCGCGGTGCTGGATGACGTGCAGCAGCTCGACCCCTTCGCCGAGGCGCCCGGCCACCCAGGCGGCGTGGTCGGTGACGCTGGTGGCATATTGCGAGAGGTCGAGGCAGGCGAGGATGCGCATCGATAAATATCCTAGTGGGCGGGCGCCGCGTCGGCGTCCGGCTTGTCGTGGGCGGCGAAGCTCTTGACCAGCGTCGCGCTCGCCTCGTTCATGCCGACGATCTGGACGGCGGTGCCTTCGCGGCGGAATTTCGTGACCACCTTGTCGAGTGCGCCCACCGCGCTGATATCCCAAAAATGGGCGCGGGTGACGTCGATGACGACGGTCTCGAGCACTTCCTTATAGTCGAAGGCGGCGACGAAGCTGTCCGCGCTGGCGAAGAAGACTTCGCCCAGCACATCGTAGGTGCGGGTATGCTTGTCGGCACTGAGACGGCTTTCCATGCGCGACAGGCTGGTGACCTTGTGCGCGAAGAAGATGCCCGAGAGCAGCACGCCGACCAGGACGCCCTGCGCAAGATCGTGCGTCGCGACGGTGGTGACGACGGTGGCGAGCATGACGACGCTGGAGTGCCACGGATGGGTCGCGACGTTGCGGATCGACGACCAGCTGAAGGTGCCGATCGAGACCATGATCATGACCGCGACGAGCGCTGGCATCGGGATTTGCGCCACGAGCGGGCCGAGCAGCATCATCAATGCGAGAAGGACGAGACCGGCGGTCAGAGTCGACAGGCGCGAGGTGCCTCCCGACTTCACGTTGATGACCGACTGCCCGATCATCGCGCAGCCGCCCATCCCGCCGAAGAAGCCAGTCACGAAATTGGCGATGCCCTGGCCGCGGCTTTCCTTCGCCTTGTCGCTGCCCGTGTCGGTAAGATCATCGACGATCTGAGCGGTGAGCAGGCTTTCCAGCAGGCCCACCGCCGCCATGGTGAGCGAATAGGGCAGGATGATCTGCAGCGTCTGGATCGTGAAGGGCACCTGCGGAATTCCGAAGGGCGGCAGCTCGCTCGGCAGGTCGCCCATGTCGCTGATGCGATTCACCGGAAGATCGAGCCAGAACGCCATCGCGGTCAGCACGACGATGGCGACGAGCGGCGATGGGATGGCGCGGGTGAGGCGGGGGAAGAGGTAGATGACGGCCAATCCCGCTGCGACCATCCAGTAGGTATGGATCGAAACGTCGATGAGCTGCGGCAGCTGCGCCATGAAGATGAGGATCGCGAGCGCATTGACGAAGCCGGTAATGACCGAGCGCGAGACGAACTGCATCAGTCTGTCGAGGCGCAGGAGGCCGCCCGCAAACTGGAGAATGCCCATCAGGATCGTCGCGGCGAAGAGATATTGGATGCCATGATCGCGCACCAGCGGCACCACGAGCACCGCGACGGCGGCAGTGGCCGCGCTGATCATGCCGGGGCGCCCGCCGACAAGCGAAATGATGATCGCGATGATGAAGCTGGCGTACAGCCCGACCGACGGATCGACGCCCGCGATGATCGAGAAGCCGATCGCCTCGGGGATGAGCGCCAGCGCGACCACGATCCCGGCAAGAATGTCGGCGCGGGGATTGGCGAGCCAGGTGCGGCGGAGGCGGGCGGGGTCGAACATGGATCGGTCGGGCGAAGCGCAGGCGCCTCGCTACAGCTTTCGTGACGTGGAAATGAGAACGGTGCGCGAGCGCGCGACCGATCCGAGGCTCATACAGGGTTCGCCTTCAAACGCAAGGCGATCGGCTGACGGCTAGCTGTGGCGCGCCCACAGCTTGGTGGTGCCGTCCTTCATGAGAAGGAGCGTCGTGTAGGGCTGGACGTGGTTGCCATGCTCCATCCCGGGAGAGCCCATCGGCATGCCGGGCACCGCCAGCCCGATGGCATTCTTGGGCTTCTCCTTGAGCAGCCGCGCGATGTCGGCCGCGGGGACGTGCCCTTCGATGGTATATCCCTCGACGCGCGAGGTGTGGCAGCTGGCGAAACCCTGCTGGACGCCGGCCTTTTTCTTGAATGCGGCAAGGTCGGGGTCGTTGACGATCTTGACCGTATGGCCTGCCGCCTTCATGCGCGCCGCCCATTCGAGGCAGCAGCCGCACCCTTCACTACGGTGCATGACGATGTCGGCGGCCTGCGCGGCGGTGGCCGAGAAGGCGAGCACGGCAGCGAAGGCGATCTTGCGGAACATGAGGCTCTCCGGATGAAATTCAACGACGACCTATAGCCGCAAGCCTATCCGCACCGTGAATGAAAAACCCCCGGCGCCGCTGGGGCACCGGGGGTCTTCCTCTCTCCTGACGGAGCCTTTGAGGCCCTCGCTTAGTCTTCGTCGTCGCCCATGAGGAAGGCGGGCTTGTGGTCGGGGTTGCCGTCCTGCTTGCCTTCGCCATCGTCGCCGCGATCATGGCGCGGCCCGCGGCCACGTCCGCCGCCATCGCGACCCCCGTCACGGCCACCACGGCCGCGCGGACCGCGATCGCCACGGCCGCCGTCACGATCACGACCGCCGCCGCCTTCACGACGCGGACCCTTCTCGCGCGGCGGGCGCGTGTCTTCCAGCTCCTCGCCGGTTTCCTGGTCGACGACGCGCATCGACAGGCGGACCTTGCCGCGCTGGTCGACCTCGAGCAGCTTGACGAGGACTTCCTGGCCCTCGCTCAGCACGTCCGAGACCTTTTCGACGCGCTCGTCCTTGATTTCGGACACATGGACGAGACCGTCCTTGCCCGGCATGAAGGTCACGAAGGCACCGAAGTCGACGATGTTGGCGACCTTGCCGGTGTAGATCTTGCCGACTTCGGGCTCGGCCACGATGCCGGTGATCCACGCCTTGGCAGCCTCGATCTCGCTGACGTCGCTCGACGAGATCTTGATGATCCCCTCGTCGTCGATGTCCACCTTGGCGCCGGTTTCCGCGACGATCTCGCGGATGACCTTGCCGCCCGTGCCGATCACGTCGCGGATCTTGTCCTTGGCGATCTGCATCGTCTCGATCCGCGGCGCGTGCGCCGACAGTTCGGTACGGCTGGTGTCGAGCGCCTTGGCCATTTCGCCGAGGATGTGGTGACGACCGTCCTTCGCCTGCGCGAGCGCGGTCTTCATGATTTCCTCGGTGATGCCGGCGACCTTGATATCCATCTGGAGCGAGGTGATGCCCTCTTCGGTCCCTGCCACCTTGAAGTCCATGTCGCCAAGGTGATCCTCGTCGCCGAGGATGTCCGACAGCACGGTATAATCGTCACCCTCGAGGATGAGGCCCATCGCGATACCCGAAACCGGACGCTCGATCGGAACGCCCGCGTCCATCATCGACAGACAGCCGCCGCACACGGTCGCCATCGAGGAGGAGCCGTTGCTCTCGGTGATGTCCGACAGGATGCGGATCGTGTAGGGGAAGTCTTCCGCCGACGGCAGCACCGGGTGCAGCGCGCGCCAGGCAAGTTTGCCGTGACCCGTCTCGCGGCGGCTGGTGAAACCGAAGCGACCCACCTCGCCGACCGAATAGGGCGGGAAGTTGTAGTGCAGCATGAAGGGCGAGTAGCTGAGGCCCTCGAGGCCATCGATCATCTGCTCGGCGTCCTTGGTGCCGAGCGTGGTCGTGCAGATCGCCTGCGTCTCGCCGCGCGTGAACAGCGCCGAGCCATGCGTCCGGGGAAGCAGGCCGACCATCGCCTCGATGGGACGAACCTCGTTGGTCTTGCGCCCGTCGATCCGCGCACCGTCCTTGAGGATGGCGCCGCGGACGATTTCGGCTTCCAGTTTCTTGACGAGCTTGCCGGCCGTCATCTGGGTCTGGCCATCTTCCTCGGCGTATTTTTCCTTCATCTTCTCGCGCGCCGCGTTGAGTGCGTCCGAACGCGCCGACTTGTCGGTGAGCTTGTAGGCAGCGGCGATATCGTCGCCGACGATGCCGCGAATGTCTTCCTTCATGGCCGACTTGTCGTCGCCCATGTCGATCTCCCAAGGATCCTTGGCGGCTTTCTCGGCCAGTTCGATGATCGCCTTGACGACCGACTTGGAGGCATCGTGGGCGAACTGGACGGCGCCGAGCATTTCCTCTTCGGTCAGCTCCTTGGCTTCCGATTCCACCATCATCACGGCGTCGTGCGTGGCGGCGACGACGAGGTCGAGGCGGCCGTCTTCGAAAATGCCGTCGACCTTGGGATTGAGGACATATTCGCCATCGACGAACCCGACGCGCGCGGCGCCGATCGGGCCCATGAAGGGCACGCCCGAGATGGTGAGCGCGGCGGAAGCGGCGATCATCGCGAGAATGTCGGGCTCGTTCTCGCCGTCATAGCTCAGCACCTGGCAAATGACGTTGATCTCGTTGTAGAAACCTTCGGGGAAGAGCGGGCGCACGGGGCGATCGATGAGACGCGAGGTGAGCGTTTCCTTTTCGGTCGCGCGGCCTTCGCGCTTGAAGAAGCCGCCGGGAATGCGCCCGGCCGCCGAGAATTTTTCCTGATAGTGGACCGTCAGCGGGAAGAAGTCCTGTCCCTCGCGCACCGACTTGGCGGCGGTGACGGCACATAGCACCACGGTTTCGCCGAGGGTCGCGAGCACCGCGCCGTCGGCCTGGCGGGCGATACGGCCCGTTTCCAGCTTGAGTGTCTGATCGCCAAGCTTGGTTTCAACAGTTTTGATATCGAACATATATTGTTGTCACCCGCCGGCCGGATGCCGCTGCGGGGCCTCTTCATGATGCAGGCTGTCCGGCCTGCGGCGGTTCGGGGCGGTTTTCGTTGGTGCCCCACGGATGGCCTCGCCGGATTGCGAGACGCTTGAATAGAAGAAAGGGCGCCGGTGGGGCGCCCTTCCTGAGAAACTGGTTATTTACGCAGGCCGAGGCTCTTGATGAGTTCGGCGTAGCGGTCATGGTCCTTGCGCTTCAGATAGTCGAGAAGCGAACGGCGCTTGTTGACCATCATGAGAAGGCCACGACGCGAGTGGTTGTCCTTCTTGTGGTCCTTGAAATGGTCGGTCAGCGTCTGGATGCGGTCGGTCAGGATCGCGACCTGCACTTCGGGGGAACCGGTGTCGCCTTCGCCGCGACCATATTCCTTGGCCAGTTCGGCCTTGCGCTCAACAGTGATCGACATCGGGTCATCCTTTCGTCAAAAAAATTCTACAGGTTGAACCCGCGCACGACGGCGACTTCGCCATCGTCCACCGTGACCAGCGCGATGGGGGTATCACCCTCCATCGCCAGATGCTGCCCGGGCGGTGCGGGGTGCCCTTGCAGTCGCTTGCCATGTTTGAGGGCCTGCGCTTGTTCGGGCGTCACGAGGAGGGCCGGGATGTCGTCCAGCCCCGCCACTAGCGGGAGAACCACCTCGTTCAGGGAGCGCGCCTTAGCGATTTCGTCCAGTTTGTCCAGCGAAATCGCCTGTTCCAGCCCGAACGGGCCGGCACGCGTCCGTCTCAACATGGTGACGTGCCCGCGCGATCCAACCGCCAGTGCGATGTCCCGTGCGAGCGATCGGATGTACGTGCCCTTGGAGACGGTTGCGGTGAACGTGGCACTGTCCCGGCTTGCCGCAACGAGCCGAAGGTCGAAAACCGTCACGGTACGCGATTGGAGATCGACCGCTTCGCCGGCCCGCGCCAGTTCGTACGCGCGCTTCCCGTCGACCTTCAGTGCCGAATATGTCGGCGGCATCTGTTCGATAGTCCCGGTGAAGCCAACGAGCACGTCGATAACGTCCTGCTCGTCCGGCCGATGGTCGCTGGTCGCGACCACCGCGCCTTCTGCGTCCAGCGTGTCGGTCTCGGTGCCGAAATGAAGCGTGAAATCGTAGGTCTTGGACGCATCGAGCATGCGGCCTGCGAGCTTGGTGGCCTCTCCGATCGCGATGGGGAGCGCGCCCGAGGCGAGCGGGTCGAGCGTGCCGCCATGGCCGACCTTGGGCTTCTTCAGTCCTGCATCGCGAAGCGCACGCTTGACGCGCGACACGCAGGGCGTCGAGCCGATGCCGACGGGTTTGTCGAGGATGATCCAGCCATGCATGGGCGCCGCGCTAGCGGTCGCCACGCGGCTAGTCGAGGGTCACGATGCTGTCGCTGTCATACTGTGGCGGCGTCTCGGAGCGGCGCACGCTGGTGATGCGACAGGTGAAGCCGGGCTCGATCGCGAGCAGGTCGCCGCGGTCCAGCCAGATCGTGCGCGTTGCCGGCGCGACGTCAGGTCGCTTCTGGAACGTGGCGCGCAGACACCCGCTGCTGAGCGCCACGCGATACCAGCGCAAGGTACGGTCCTGAAGGAACAACACGTCGCGCTTGCCGCGTACGACGGTCTTCAGCGCGCTGCGGATCGACGTCTCTTCGTCCGACACGCCTGCCAGAGGGACGAGCGGCATTTCGGGCTGGGCGAGCGTCAAGGCGAGGGCGGCGGCGATCATCATGTTTCTCCAAGGTCTACAGAGCCTTGTAGCAGCTTCGCCCTGAACCGCCGATGAGCCGATCTCGCCTCGCTCATTCTCCCCTGGCGGGTCGCGGAATATCGAGTCCCAGCTGGCGTTCGACGCCTTCGGCCTCCCGAAGCGCGGCGAAGAAATGCTTGCGACACAGCGCGACATAGCGGTCGTTGCCGCCGACTTCGGCCTGCGGTCCGTCGCGGACCGCCACGCCGTCCGCATCGACGCGCAGGTTCATCATGGCTTTCGCGCCGCATTCGCAGACGGCCTTCAATTCGACGAGCTTGTCCGCAAGCGCGAGCAGCGCCGCGCTTCCCGGAAACAGGCGCCCCTGGAAATCGGTGCGCAGCCCATAGCAGAGCACCGGGATATCCAGCCCATCGACGATCTCCACCAGTTCGAGCACATGACGCTGGGTCAGGAACTGGGCTTCGTCGACGAGCAGGCAGTCGACCGTGCGCTTGCCGCACTCGCGCATCACCGTGGCAAGGATCGAGGCGTCATCCGAAAAAGCGAAAGCCTCCGCTTCCAGCCCGATCCGCGAACCGATCCGACCATGGCCCTCGCGCGTGTCCATCGCACTCGTCCAGAGCATCGTGTTCATGCCCCGCTCGCGATAGTTGAAATCCGCCTGGAGGAGCGTTGTCGATTTTCCCGCATTCATGGCGGCATAATAGAAATAGAGCTTGGCCATGGCGCTTCATAGCGTGGCGGTGCAAGACGTGACAATGACCGCCGCTTCGCACGCCGCCATTCGTCCCCTCGTCTGGCTGATCCTCGCGCTTCCGGGCCTGTGGATCGGGGGACGCTGGCTATTGACGCCCGATGCCTATGGTTATGGCCATGCGATCGGCGACACGGGCGACTGGGCCGCCTGGCTGTTGATGCTGACGCTTGCGGTGACGCCAATCCGCCTCGCGGCGCGCAGGAGCGCGGTCGCCAAATGGCTGGTGCGCCATCGCCGCGATCTCGGCGTGGCGAGCTTCGTCTATGCGGCGAGCCACACGGTCGCCTATCTGTGGAAGAAGGGTGCGGGCGAGGCGCTTGCGGAGCTATCCACCGATTACATCTGGGCGGGATGGGCAGCGCTGGCGCTGTTCGTGCCGCTGGCAGTAACGTCGAACGACGCGTCGATGCGCTGGCTCAAGCGCGGGTGGAAGCGGCTGCACCGGCTCGTCTATCCGGCGACGCTGCTCGTCTTCCTGCACTGGGTCTGGTCGGCGTTCGATCCGACCACCGCCTGGATCCACGTCGGGATCATGGCGGTGATCGTCTCGGTTCGCCTGTGGCTCGAGTGGAGCCAGAGGCGTTCTAGAGCGTGACGTACTGGCGGAAGCGCGCGACTTCTGCCTCGTCGACATATTTGCCGATCTCGCGATCGAACTCGGCGAGGTCCTCGTAGGGGCGATATTCCTCGAATTCGTGGACCATCTTGTCGGTCATTCCGGGCACGAGGCGGATCGCCTCTTCGCTGGCGTCATTGAGGTTGATCGGGACGAACAGCCGTTCACGCACCGAAGCGGCCTGCGCTTCGTCGAGCGAACCCATGAGCACCTCGTTGAAGGCGACGACGTCGGCATAGGGCTGGCCCGCAACGATCGCGGCGGCGAGCTCGGGGGTCATCCCGTCCATCGCGGCAAGCTGCGCTTCGGTCGCGTCGTTGGCGTTCGTCACGCCCGTCTCGGCGGCGGCGGGGGTTGCATCGGCAGCCATGTCGTCGCTCGCCATTTCGTTGGTGGCATCCATGTCGGTCGTCGCTTCGTCGCTGTCGGCACAGGCCGAAAGGGCGAGGACGGCGGTAGCAATTGCGGTGGTGATAAGAAGACGCATATCGGTTCCTTTGTTGAGAATAGTTCGCAATAGCAGATTAGCAGTGCTTGCCAAGCCTCGGCGGCGTCCCGCGGCCTTATTCTTCCTCGTCGCCGAGATCCCGCGCGACATGGTCGGAGCGCAGCAGACTGTCGATGTGGCTCCCCGTATCGAAGCTCTCGTCGGGCTTGAACTTCAGGCTGGCACTGAACTTCATCGCCACGCGCTTGGAAACCTCGCCACGCAGAAAGCGCACGTTGCGCTTCAAGGCTTCCATTACCGCCGCCTCGTTCTGACCGAGCAGCGGTTTCACGAAGACGGTGGCGTGCTTCAGGTCGGGGCTCATCCGCACCTCGGTGACCGAAACGGTGGTTGCCGACAGCGCCTCGTCGTGAACATCGCCGCGCGTGAGGACCTCGGCCAGCGCATGGCGGATCTGCTCGCCCACGCGCAGCATCCGGACGCTCGGGTCGGTGGAAGTGGCTCGGTTCTTCATATCGTCGCCCCGGCAAAGGCTGGGACCCGTCGCGGCCCGCAGCGCAAATGGTCAACACACATGATCCCAGCGTTTACTGGGATGACGATTAAAGGACGCGCTCGCGTTCTTCGACCTCGAAGATCTCGAGCATGTCGCCAGGGGCAATGTCGTTGGTGTCCTCGAGAACGGCACCGCATTCGGTCCCGGCTTCGACTTCCTTGACGTCGTCCTTGAAGCGGCGGAGCGAGGCGATGGTCGTCTTGGAGACGATGACATCGTCGCGCGTCAGGCGGGCGTGGAGGCCGAGCTTGATGACCCCGTCGACCACGAGAAGACCCGCAGCCTTGTCCTTCTTGCCCGACTTGAAGACCTGCTTGACCTCGGCCTTGCCGACGACATGCTCGATCAGCTCCGGACCCAGTTCGCCAGCCATCGCTTCCTTCACCCAGTCGGTGAGGTGATAGATGACGTCGTAATAGCGGAACTCGACCTGGTCGCGCTTCGCGATTTCCTTCGCCTTGGCATTGGGACGCACGTTGAAGCCGATGATCGGCGCGCCCGAGGAGGCCGCAAGCGTCACGTCGCTTTCGGTGATGGCCCCGACACCCGAATGGATGACCCGCACTTCGATATCGTCGGTCGAGATCTTGTTGACCGCGTTGACGACGGCCTCGGCGGTGCCCTGCACGTCGGTCTTGACGATGAGCGGGAAGGAGATCGTTTCCGAACCCTTCTTGTCGAACATCGATTCAAGGCTCATCGGCGCGGTAGTCGTGCGCTTCTTGTCGAGCACGCCCTGACGATATTCGGCCACTTCGCGCGCCCGCGTCTCGTTCTCAACCACGGTGAAGGCGTCGCCCGCGCTGGGCACGCTCGATAGACCGAGGACTTCGACGGGGAAGGCGGGGCCGGCTTCCTTCACGCGGCGGCCATGATCGTCGACCAGCGCACGGACCTTGCCCGCAGCAGCGCCCGCGACGAACACGTCGCCGACCTTGAGCGTGCCACGATTGACGAGGATCGTCGCCACCGGACCACGCCCCTTGTCGAGCTTTGCCTCCACGACGGTGCCGTCCGCGGAGCGGTCTGGATTGGCTTTGAGTTCCAGCAATTCTGCCTGCAGATTGATGGCTTCCAGAAGCCCGTCGATGTTGGTGTTTTCCTTGGCGGAAACTTCGACGTCCTGCACCTCGCCGCTCATCGCCTCGACCATGACTTCGTGCTGCAGGAGTTCCTCACGAACCTTCTGCGGATTAGAGCCGGCGGTGTCGATCTTGTTGATCGCCACGATCATCGGGACATTCGCCGCCTTGATGTGGTTGATCGCCTCGATCGTCTGCGGCTTGATGCCGTCGTCGGCTGCCACCACGAGAATGGCGAGATCGGTGATGTTGGCACCGCGCGCGCGCATTTCGGTAAAGGCTTCGTGACCCGGCGTATCGAGGAAGGTGATGGGATCCTTCGATTTCTTGGGGGTCACCTGATAGGCGCCGATATGCTGGGTGATGCCGCCCGCTTCGCCCGCCTGCACGTCCGCACCGCGGATGGCATCGAGAAGCGAGGTCTTGCCGTGATCGACATGGCCCATGACCGTCACGATCGGCGGACGCGACTTCAGCGTTTCTTCCGCATCCACGTCTTCGGTGGTGTCGATGTCGATATCGGCTTCCGACACGCGTTTCACGTTGTGGCCGAATTCGTTGACAAGAAGCTCGGCCGTGTCTTGGTCGATATTCTGGTTCACCGTGACCATCATGCCCATGTTGAACAAGCTCTTGACGAGGTCGGCGGCCTTCTCGCCCATGCGCTTGGCAAGGTCGCCGACGGTGATGCTGTCGGGAACCTGGACGTCGCGATACTGCTTCTCGCGCGGGCCCGAATGACCCATCTGCGCGCGTTTTTCCTTCTCGCGGGCGCGCTTCAGCGCGGCAAGGCTGCGCGCACGGCCACCGCCGTCGCCGCGCAGCGCGCGATTGACCGTGAGCTTGCCCGACCGGCGATCGGGGGTGGGGCGACCCTTGTCGTCCTTCTTGCGCGCAGGCTTTGCGCGGCGATCATCGCCCGAGGGCGCTTTTGAGGCAGGAGCGGGCTGGGCCGGCTGCGCGGCGGCACGCTTGGCGTCTTCGGCCGTCTGCTTGGCTTCCTCTTCGGCGCGCTTGGCGGCTTCTTCCTCGGCCTTGCGATTCTCCTCGGCGCGGCGCTCTTCTTCCTGCGCGGCTTCGGACTTCGCACGCTCGTCGCGAGCGCGGGCTTCGGCCTCGGCAGCCATCCGCTGCTGTTCGGCCTGGCGCTGGAATTCCTCGACCTGTGCGCGGCGCTCGGCCGGCGTCAGTTCGCGCTTGGGAGCGGGCTTGGCCGCAGCGGGCTTGCGCGCAGGGGTGGGGGAGACCGACTTGGCCTCTTCCTTCTTCTCGGGCGCCTTGGCTTCTTCCTGCGCCTCCGGCTTGGCATCGCCCGGCTTCAGGATACGCCGCTTCTTGACCTCGACCACCACCGTGTTCGAGCGTCCGTGGCTGAAGCTCTGCTTGACCTGTCCCGCCTCGACCGTCTTCTTGACGCCAAGCGGGGCACGGGTTCCAAGCTTTTTCTTCTCGTCGCTCAAATCTTATTCCTTCGTCTTCATCTCTTGGCCGGGCGTGTCTTCAGCGGCGGAGGAACCGCCACTTAGCCCAGCATCGTCTGCTTGGAAAGCTTGCCACCGGTGCAGTGCGGACAGCACCCGAGTGGCGGCACCGGCATTGGTCAATGCAAGATGAACCGCGTTTCCGCGGCCCAGCGCCATGGCCAATGTGGTGCGTTCGAACGGCAGAACAAGGCCCCGCCTGTGGCCGATGTCTTCAGAGCCGCCCATTCGCCACGCCTGTGCGAGGCCGGATTTGCCGTCGTCGGCGGCGTCGGATGCGTGAAGCAAAAGGCGAACCTCGCCCTTGCGTGCGGCGGCTTCGATCTTCTCCGAACCGGTGATCAGCATGCCGCTGCGTGCCTCCAGACCCAGCCGGTCGAGGAAATGGCGGCGCAGTTGCTCCTCGATCAGGCCCGAAAGATCGTCGGGGATATCGAGCTTGCCCGTCTTGAACGCCCTTGAAAGCGCGCCGCGCAGCTTGCCGTTCGCCTGGGCGTCGGCAAGCTCGGCGCGGGTCGTGCCGACATAGGCACCGCGACCCGTGGCGCGCGCGCGAATGTCGGGCGCGACCTGACCGTCGGGACCGAGGGCGAGGCGCACAAGCGCATCCTTCGACGCCCGCTGGCGCGAGAGCACGCACATGCGCTCGGGGCCCCGCTCCTTGTCGAGCGGGGCGGCCTCGGCGATGCTATCGTCTAGAAGGCGATCATTGGTTCCCATCCGCGGCCGCGTCCTCCTTTTCGGGCGCGGCGTCCGCAGCGGGAGCCTCGTCTTCGTCATCGAACCAGTGGGCGCGGGCGGCCATGATGATCTCGTTGCCCTGCTCCTCGGTCAAGCCATACTCGCCGAGCACGCCACCCTTGTCGTCGGACTTGCGCGTGTCGTTGCGACGGCGCGGCCCAGAGTTCTTCTTCTGGATGAGTTCGTCGGTCGCAAGATCGGCGACATCGTCCAGCGTCTTGAGGCCCGCTTCGCCGAGCGTAACCGCCATCACCTCGGTGATGTGCGGCAGTTCGGCGACGTCGTCCTCGACGCCCAGCTCGCGGCGCTTCTCCCGCGCGGCCTCTTCGGCGCGCTCGAGTGCTTCCTTGGCACGGCTCTGGAGTTCCTCGGCGATTTCCTCGTCGAGACCCTCGATGGTCGAAAGTTCGTCCTGCGGGACGTAGGCGACTTCCTCGAGGCTGGTGAAGCCTTCGGCGACCAGCAACTGCGCGAGCGTCTCGTCGACGTCCAGTTCGTTCTGGAACATCTCGGTCCGCTCGACGAATTCCTTCTGACGCTTCTCGCTGGCGTCGGCCTCGGTCAGGATGTCGATCTGGCTGTCGGTCAGCTGGCTTGCGAGGCGCACGTTCTGGCCGCGGCGACCGATGGCGAGACTGAGCTGGTCATCGGGCACCACGACCTCGATGCGGCCCTCTTCCTCGTCGATCACGACGCGGCTGACGGTGGCAGGCTGAAGCGCGTTGACGACGAAGGTCGCAAGATCCTCGCTCCACGGGATGATGTCGATCTTCTCGCCCTGCAGTTCCTGCACGACTGCCTGCACGCGGCTCCCCTTCATGCCGACGCAGGCGCCGACGGGGTCGATCGAGCTGTCGTAGCTGATGACGCCGATCTTGGCGCGCGAACCCGGATCGCGGGCGGCGGCCTTGATCTCGATGATGCCGTCGTAGATTTCCGGCACTTCCTGCGCGAACAGCTTGCGCATGAAATCGGGGTGCGCGCGCGACAGGAAGATCTGCGGCCCGCGGGTCTCGCGGCTCACGCGCATGATCAGCGAGCGGATGCGGTCGCCGACGCGAACCATTTCGCGCGGAATCTGCTGGTCGCGGCGGATGACGCCTTCGGCACGTCCGAGATCGACGACCACATGGCCGAACTCGACGCGCTTGACGACGCCGGTGATGACCTCGCCGCCGCGTTCCTTGAATTCCTCGTACTGCCGTTCACGCTCGGCGTCGCGGACCTTCTGGAAGATGACCTGCTTGGCAGCCTGCGCAGCGATACGACCGAACTCGATCGGGGGCAGCGGATCGACGATGAAGTCGCCGACCGACGCGCCGTCCTGCAGCTTCTGCGCGGCCTTGGGGTCGATCTGCTTGAACTGGTCCTCGGGCTCCTCGACGACCTCGAGCACACGCCACAGGCGAAGGTCGCCGGTGTTGCCGTCCAATTTGGCGCGGATGTCGTTTTCCTGGCCGTAGCGGGCACGGGCGGCGCGCTGGATCGCATCCTCCATCGCCTCGATGACGATCGCCTTGTCGATCAGTTTCTCGCGCGCGACCGCATCGGCGATGGCGAGGAGCTCTGCCTTGTTGGCGGTCGCTGCTGCGGGAGGCGTGCTAGCCATTGTCGTGACCCTCTTCTTCATTGATCTCTTCGGCGCCCTCGGCGGAGAGCGGCTGGGTTTCCTGGAGGAGCTTTTCGGTAAACAGGAGCTTGGCGTCCTCGATCATGTCGAAGGGCACTTCGTGGCTCTTGTTGTGATCGTCGGTCAGCGCGATCATGCGCGAGGCCTCGTCGACGCCGTCGATCGTGCCCTTGAACTTCTTCTGGCCGTCCTTCTTCGCTTCCAGCGTGATGCGCGCGAGATGACCCTGCCAGTCGGCATAATCCTTGAGGCGCGTCAGCGGGCGGTCGATGCCGGGCGAAGAGACTTCGAGGCGATAGGCATGGTCGATCGGATCGGCCTCTTCGAGCGGCTCGTCCAGCGCGCGGCTGATGTCGGCGCAATCGTCGATCGTCAGCTGGCGCGTGTCGGGACGCTCGGCCATGACCTGCAGCGTCGGCTCCTCGGCGCCGCCGATCATCTTCACGCGCACGAGCTTGAAGCCCATGTCTTCGACGATGGGTTCGATGATCTCGGCAATGCGCGCGGTGTCGGCCAAAACAGCTCCTGAGTAAAATTCCATATCCCTTTGCCGCCGCAGGCCGGCTCCGGCTGCGGCCCTATCATCTCACGATGTCAGGGATAGATGCGCATATAGGCCTATTGCCCCCTTCACGCAAGCCGAGATGCGACCTAGCGTGGTTGGAGAACCTCAGGAGACCGACCATGCGCCTTTCGATCCTCGCCCTCGCGTTCGCCACCGCCGCCTGCAACGGAACGTCCGATGCGGGCGCGGAGAATGTGGGGGGTGCACCGCAGGCAGGCGGCGGCAGCGATGCCGTCCAATCCTCGCCCGTGACTCGCGGCGAGAAAGTTTCCGGCGACGCCCGCCCCTTCGCCATTCAGGCGATGGGCCAGTATGACGAACCCTGGGCCGCGGAGTTCATGCCGGGCTCCAACCTCATCTTCATTAGCGGCAAGAAGGGCCAGCTCTGGTTCAAGGACGTGGTCTCGGGCACCGAAGGCACGGTCAGCGGTCTGCCGGAGGTCGATTATGGCGGGCAGGGCGGCTTTGGCGACATCGCCTTCGGACCTGACTGGGAAAGCCCGATGGGGCAGGGCGGCGACCTCTACATGAGCTGGATCGAAGCGGGCGAGGGCAACAGCCGCGGCGCCGTCGTCGGCAAGGGCAAGCTCATCTGCGAGAGCGAGACCGCGTGTCGCCTGACCGGGGTCGAAGTGCTCTGGCGACAGGACAAGACGGAAGGGCGGGGCCATTATTCGCACCGCATCCATTTCTCGCCCGACGGACAATATATGTTCGTCACCAGCGGGGACCGGCAGGAGCAGGACCCCGCGCAGGATCGATCGAACAATCTCGGCAACGTCCTGCGCCTTAACCTCGACGGCAGCGCGGCCGAGGGCAATCCCTTCTACGCGGAAGGCGGCAGCGCCGCGCAGATCTGGAGCTGGGGCCATCGCAACAGTCTCGGCCTCGATTTCGCACCCGACGGGCAGCTCTGGCATATCGAGATGGGGCCCAAGCACGGCGACGAGTTGAACCTCATCCGCAAGGGCCAGAATTACGGCTGGCCGGAACGCAGCTACGGCGACAATTATAACGGCGTGCCGATCCCCGACCATGAACCGGGCGATGGTTTCACGCAGCCCGCCGCCTACTGGGACCCCGCCACCAGCCCCGCCAGCCTGCTCATCTACTCGGGCTCGCTGTTCGGTGACTGGACCGGCGACGCGCTGGTCCCGGGCCTTTCGGGGCAGGAGCTGAACGTCATCTCGATCGACGGCGAGCGTGCGACGGCGATGGTCAGTTACGACATGGGCGCGCGCATCCGCGAAGTGGTCGAGGGCCCGGACGGTGCCGTCTATCTGCTCGAGGACGATCGCAACGCCAGCCAGGGCCGTCTCCTCAAGCTGACGCCGAAGCGCTGACAAAAAAAGGGCGGCGCCAATGGCGCCGCCCCTATTCGCGAAACTGGACCGAGACCTACTGCGGCTGCGGGATGCGGCGCAGATAGGGCTTTTCGGTCTTGAAGTCGCCGAACTTGGCGCGCGCATCCTCGTCCGACAGCGTCGGCGGGATGATGCAGTCATCGCCCTGCTTCCAGTTCACCGGCGTCACAACGCCCTTGTTCTCGGTCAGCTGGATCGAGTCGAGCAGGCGCAGCACTTCATCGAAGTTGCGCCCCGAGCTCATCGGGTAGAGCAGCATGGCGCGGATCTTTTTGTCGGGGCCGATGATGTAGACCGTGCGCACGGTGGCATTGTTGGCCGCGGTCCGCCCCTCGGCGGTGCCGCTCTCGTCGGCGGGAAGCATGTTGTACTTCTTCGCGACCTCGAGATTTTCATCGCCGATGATCGGATAGTCGACGCTGTTGCCCGAGACTTCCTCGATGTCGGGCGACCAGTTCTTGTTGTCCTCGACGCTATCGACCGACAGTGCGAGGATCTTGGTGTTGCGCTTGGAGAATTCCTCGCCGAGGCCGGCCATATAGCCGAGTTCGGTCGTGCAGACGGGGGTGAAGGCCTTGGGGTGCGAGAAGAGCACGGCATAGCCTTCGCCGATCCAGTCGTGGAAGGACAGTTCGCCCTGCGTCGTCTGGGCGGTGAAGTCGGGCGCGGTGCTACCGATCGAAAGCGTCATGAGGGTCTCCTTTTGGATGATCGTTCGAGGAGACAGATGGGGAGCGCTCGCCCCATCGCAAGGCGTCAGTCGGTGACCGGTTCGAAGGGCACGTCGATTTCGTGAGTTCGCTCGAGGAACGCGGGGACGCGGAGGCCCTTCTCGCGCAGGAAGGCGGGGTTGAACATGCGCGACTGGTAGCGCGATGCCGGGTCGCACAGGATCGTCACGATCGTGTGGCCGGGACCCATCTCCTTCGCCATGCGGATGGCGCCTGCGACGTTGATGCCCGATGACAGGCCGAGGCTGAGACCTTCATGTTCGAGCATCGCGAAGGCGGTATCGAGACTCTCCTGATCCTCGACGCGGAAGGCGTGATCGACTTCCAGTCCCTCGAGATTGCCGGTGATGCGGCCTTGGCCGATGCCTTCGGTGATCGACGAGCCTTCCGCCGACAGTTCGCCGCTGGTGAAATAATTGTAGAGCGCCGCGCCCGGCGGATCGACGATACCGATCTGGATGTCGCGGCGGCGATCGCGCAGCGCCATTGCGACCCCTGCGAGCGTGCCGCCCGTGCCGACCGCGCAGACGAAACCGTCGACCTTGCCGTCCGTCTGCTCCCAGATTTCGGGCGCGGTGCTGTCGATATGCGCCTGCCGGTTGGCCTTGTTGTCGAACTGGTCGGCAAACATGGCGCCTTCGCCCAATTCCGCTGCCAGTTTTTCGGCGAGCCGGCCCGCGATCTTCACGTAGTTGTTGGGATTCCTGTAGGGCACCGCCGGCACTTCGACGAGCTGCGCGCCGAGCATCCGTAGCGTGTCCTTCTTCTCGTCGGTCTGCGTTTCGGGGATGACGATGACCGTCTTCATGCCGAGTGCGTTGCCGACCATGGTGAGGCCGATGCCGGTATTGCCTGCCGTGCCATCGACGATCGTGCCGCCTTTGGCGATCCGGCCCTTGTCGATCGCGTCGAGTACGAGGCTCTTGGCCGCGCGATCCTTCACCGACTGGCCCGGATTCATCCATTCGGCCTTGCCGAGGATGGTGCAGCCGGTTTCTTCCGAAGCGCGCTGTAGCTTGATGAGCGGAGTGTTGCCGATGGCGTCGAGGACATTGTCGCTGATGGTCATGGCGTCCAAGCTAGGCACGCATCGCGCCGAGCGGAAGGGTCAGTCGCCGTTCATTCCCCGCTGCCTATCGCATCCGGATGAAAACAGGGTTCCTTTTTCTCGCGCCGGTCGTCCTTGCCGCCGCTCCCGCCCATGCGACGGGCGAGCTGGTCTGCGAAACCGCCTCGGGCGAGGCGACTCGCATCAGCCTCGGCTTGGGCCATGCGCCGGTTGCGACCGGCATGTGGGCGAGCGCGCAAACGGGCGATACCGCGTGGCAGAAGGTCGAAGTGGCGCAGTCGTGGATGGATCGCGAGAAATTGCTGGTCGATCTCACCGACGCCGAACGCACGACGTTGCTCGCGCGGATCGAGGCGCGCTGGAACGATGCGACCAACAGCTTCGACGGTACCCTCACGCAGGGCGAGACGAAACGCTGGGTCCGCTGTCGCGGTTAGCGCCGCCGATACCGCAGATAATAGGGGCGTCGCCCTTCGCGCAAAGCCTTGGCGGCATAGCGCGTGTCGATCCACCCGCCGGGCTTTTCCAGAAAGCCGCTCGCATCCTCGCATAGCCAGTCGAACGCGGCGCGGTGCCTCTCGCGCTGCATGACCATGAGGCTCCAGGCGAGATAGACCGGATGATCGGTCGCGAGGCGGAATTCCCCACCGGGCTTCAGCTTGGCCGCGATCATGTCCAACGGCCCGTCGTTCATCATCCGCCGCTTGGCGTGGCGCGCCTTGGGCCAGGGATCGGGATGGAGCAGATAGACGAAGCTCAACGAACCGTCGGGCACGCGCTCCAGCACCGGCAGCGCATCGCCCATCTCGATGCGCACGTTGGCGAGCACATTGTCGCGCACATGGGTGAGCGCCTGCGCGACCCCGTTGAGAAAGGGCTCGCAGGCGATGAAGCCGTGGTCGGGCAACAGGTCCGCGCGATAGGCGAGATGCTCGCCGCCGCCGAAGCCGATCTCGAAATGAAGCGGTCGATCCTCGCCGAACAGCCGCGTCGCGGTCAGCGGGCCGTCCTCGGGGACCGCGATCTGTGGCAACAAGGTTTCCACCAGTCCCTGCTGCGCGCGACGCAACTTGCGTGTGCTTGATCGGCCGTAAAGCCGGTTGAGCGTGGTCGGATCGCCTTTGCCTGTCGAGGTCATGGGGCGCGCCTCTAGGCGATCCTCCGGGTATCTTCAATCGGGCGGCGCACTTGCGCCGTTTCGGACCGCAATGGCAATGGCATTCCTGCCGAATCACGATAAGGAGAGCGATCCATGGTCGATTCCTTCGTGTTCCTGCTGCTCGTGCCGGGTCTCTTCGTCATGCTCGCGGCGATCTTCGCCGGGCTTGCCGTGGTGCGCCGACCCAATCCGACCGCGGCCTGGGGTGCGACCGCCTTTCTCGCCGCGGCGACCGGCGCCACGGTCGACGTGCTGCGCCAGCCCGAGGCGGAATGGATGCGGTGGCTGGCGCTGGCGCTCCATTTCGTCACGCTCCTCGCGCTTTCCAACGCCTTTCTCGCGCGTCGGAACCTGGAATTGCCGCGGATCGCCCTGTTCACCCTGATCATCCCCGTGGTGTTCATCCCCCTGCTCGGATTCGACCCGCCCGAAAGCGTTCGGGTGTCGTCCGTCCAGATGGGCGCGACCCTGCTGACAGGTGCGACGGTCGTGCGGCTTGCACGCGCGGGGCATCCGACCGTTTTCGACCGCGTGGCGATGATCGTGCTCGCGTTCGGGGCCTTATCCTATCTCGTACGCTTCTTCCTCTTCGGCCTTACAGTGCAGGAGGACAGCGCCGGGCGCTTCTTCAACGATTTCTACAATGTCGTTTTCCACCTCACCTCGGCGGTGTTCGGGTTCCTGTCGGGGCTTGCGCTGCTGGTGTCGATCGGGATGGACGCTGTCCTTCTCCATGCGCGGCAAAGCGTGATTGATCCGCTGACCTCGCTCGGCAACCGGCGGGGTCTCGACCGGCTCATCGACGACGAAGCGCAGCGGAAGTGGCGCTGCGGCGGCGTGGTCGCGCTCGACATGGATAATTTCAAACAGGTCAACGACAGCTATGGTCACGCGGGCGGCGACCGCGTGCTCGAGGCCGTCGCACGGGCGCTTTCCGACGCGGTGGGCCAATCGGGTCATCTCTTTCGCGTCGGCGGCGAGGAATTCGTCCTGTTCGTCGATCAGGCGCACAAGGAACGGGTCGAGCGGCTCGCCTGCACCGCGCTGGACGCCATCCGGTCGATCGGCTTCGACGGACCACTGGCAGGCTATCGCCCGACCGCGTCGGTCGGCTTCTATGTCCGTACCGATGGCGCCACCTTGCCCGAAGCCATGCGGCTGGCCGATCGCGCACTCTATCGTGCCAAGGATCTCGGCCGCGACCGCGTGATCGGCATGCGCCTGTCCAAGGGCCTCAGCGTCATGACCGAAGCCTCCCTCGCGGGCTGCTGACGTCTCAGCCGTCGAGCGCGGCCTTCAGGTCCTCGATGAGGTCGGTGCGCTCCCACGGAAACAGGTCGCCCTCCGCGGTGCGGCCGAAATGGCCATAGGCGGCGCTCTTCTCGTAGATCGGCTTGTTGAGCCCCAGGACCGTGCGAATGCCGCGCGGCGTCAGCCCGCCCAGTCGTTTGATCGATCCGATCGCCTGCTCGAGCTTGTCGTCCGCAACCGTGCCCGTTCCGTCGGTATCGACGTAGAGCGACAAGGGTTCGCTCACACCGATCGCATAGGCGAGCTGGATCGTGCAGCGCCGGGCGAAGCCGCCCGCGACGATATTCTTGGCCAGGTAACGCGCGATATAGGCGGCAGAGCGGTCGACCTTGGTGGGATCCTTGCCGCTGAACGCACCGCCACCGTGCGGCGCCGCGCCGCCATAGGTATCGACGATGATCTTGCGACCGGTGAGGCCCGCGTCCCCGTCCGGGCCGCCGATCTCGAAGGCCCCGGTCGGGTTGATGTGCCAGACGGTCTCGTCCGACAGCCAGCCTTCGGGCAGCACGTCGGTCACGACCCCGCGCACGTAGCGCTTCAACTCGGCTTCCTTCTCCCCCTCATGATAGCCCTTCGCGTGCTGGGTCGAGACGACGATGGCCGTGCAGGCAACGGGCTTTCCGTCTTCGTAGCGCAGCGTCAGCTGGCTTTTGGCATCGGGCTCGAGGAAGCTCGCCTTGCCCGACTTGCGATCCGCGGCGAGCCGCTCGAGGATCTTGTGGCTGTAGTCGAGGGTCGCGGGCATATAGTCGGGCGTCTCGTCGCAGGCAAAGCCGAACATGATGCCCTGGTCGCCCGCGCCTTCGTCCTTGTTCGAGCCGTCCGCTCCCGCATCGACGCCCATCGCGATTTCCACCGACTGGCCGTGCAGATGGTTCTCGAAGGTAAGGCTTTCCCAGTGGAAGCCATCCTGCTCGTAGCCGATCTCGCGCACGGTGCGGCGGACCGCCTGTTCGATCTCGTCGCGAGCGCCGGGCGCCCATCCGCCATTCTCGGCCCAGTCGGCATTGTTCATGTCATACATCGACGCGCAGCGGATCTCGCCCGACAGGATGACGCGCTGGGTGGTCGTCATCGTCTCGCAGGCGACACGCGCCTCGGGGTCCTTGGCGAGCATCAGGTCGACGATGGCGTCGGAAATCTGGTCAGAAACCTTGTCGGGATGGCCCTCGGAGACGCTTTCCGAGGTGAAGAGATAGGTTTTGCGCATGGGGTCCTGTCGATTGTTCGTCGCGCCGGAGGGCGGGTTGGCGGGAAGGTCTAACGCTCGCGCCGCGATAGGGCAACGGATAGCGCGGCCAGAATGAGGGCGATGGCAAGGGCGAGGACATTCCCAAATCGCGAGAACAGCGTTCCGCCGTCGACCGGCGACTGGAGCGGCTGGTCGATGATCCCGGCCTCGCCCATGCCGATCCGCGCGGTGACGCTGCCATCGGCGGCGATCTGCGCGCTGATCCCGGTCGGAGTCGAGCGAATGACGGGAAGCCCCTCCTCGGTCGCACGAAGCCGCGCCTGTGCCAGATGCTGGGGCGGACCCCAGGCGCCGAACCAGGCATCGTTCGAAGGATTGAAGATGAAATCGGGCCGGTCGTCCGCATCGACGACCCTGCCCGAGAAGATGATCTCGTAACAGATCTGCACGCCCATCCGCTTGGCTGTCCGGCGCAGCGGGATGGTGTCGGGGCCGGGGCCGGGGTCGAAGTCGAGATTTCCGGGCGCGAGACGCGAGAGGCCGAGCGGTTCGAGGAGCCACCGCATCGGCAGATATTCGCCGTAAGGGACCAGATGCGCCTTGTCGTAGCGGGCCGCAAGGCTGGCTTCGGGCGTCAGCACGAAGACGCTGTTGATCGCCGTGTCGATCGTTCGGCCATCGGTGCTCTTGATGCCGACACCGCCGGTCACCAGCGTCTGGAAGTCCGCCATGCCACGCGCGGCGCGCACCCGCTCGACTGCCGTATTCCCGCCGTATTGAGCGCGCTCGTCGTAGAGCGGCTTGGTCACCGCAGCCTCGGGCCAGAAGACGATCGTTGCGGGGATATCGCTTTCTTCGAGGCCGAAACCGAGCGCCGTGAGCCGGTCGGCGGCGATTCGGTCGAACCCGGGGCGCCACTTGTCGGATTGATCGATATTGGGCTGGACGATGCGGATGATCGCGGGGAGCGATACGGACCGGGATTGCGCCGGTGACGCCGCCGGCGGCGGCGGCGGCGGGTAGGGCGCCGGCGCAGTTTCGGGCTCGGTCGGCGGCAAGGTTGGCGGCGTCGGGATCGGATTGCCGTCGCCATCAACCGGACCATTTGCAGGTGGAGGGCCAGCAGCTTGCACGTCGAAGGTGGTGAGCCCGTCGTTGAAGATGACCTGGGGGCGCGGGACAAGGAGGGCGAGGATGATCGCTGCTGCCGTCAGGAAGGCCGGACGCCAGCGCAAGTGGGCGAGCCAGAAGACGGTGCCTCCCAGCAACGCGGCAATGCCCGAAAGCGCATAGGTCCCGACCCAGACGGTCAGATGCCGGAGTGGCGTATCGACCAGCACGACGCCGACCGGATTCCAGGCAAAGCCGGTGAAAACGAAGCTGCGCAGCCATTCGCCGAGGATCCAGCCCGCCGCCAATCCCAGCGGCAGCGCCACCGCAGCGCGTCGCGCGAGCAGCTTGGCGACCAGCGCCGCGATCGCGGGGTAGACGGCGAGGTAGAGCGACAAGAGTACCACCGCGACCCAGCCGAGCCATGCGGGCATCTTGGCCTGATAGGTGAAAGCGGTCGCGATCCAATTGAGCCCGAGAACGAACTGGCCGACCCCGAACATCCAGCCGTTGAAGGTCGCCAGCCGCCATGTGCGCGCAGATTGGATCAGGAACAGGAGGCCCGTGAACGCGAGCAACGTCAGCGGCCAGATCCCCAGCGGTTTGAAGCCCAGCGCCGAGACCAGGCCCAGCGCGAGCGCCATCCATGGCGCCACTTTCGCATTTGCCGCGAGGGCCTTCAGCCTGTCCATGTCAGCCGTCGTCGGGCTCGGGCGCGGTCGGTTCGGGGCGGTGGAGGCGCAGGCGCGTCATGCGTTTGGCATCGGCCTCGATACATTCGATCCGCCAGCCCGAGGGATGTTCGACCGACTGGCCGGGTTCCATGATCCGTCCGGCAAGCAGGAACGCGAGCCCGCCCAAGGTATCGACCTCGTCTTCCTCCCACGCCAGCGCGGGATCGACGCGGTCGAGCACCTCGTCCATCTCGACGCGCGCGTCGGCTTCCCAGACGCCCTCGTCGAGCATCGCGAGCTGTGCGACCTGCTCCTCGTCATGCTCGTCCTCGATCTCGCCGACGATCTCCTCGACGACATCCTCGATCGTGACGATTCCCTCGGTCCCGCCGAACTCGTCGACGACGACCGCGAGGTGCACGCGCTGGGTACGCATCGAGGCGAGAATATCGATGACCCCCATGCTGGTCGGCACGAACAGGGGGTCGCGCATGATCGCCTCGATCGTGCGCGGTTTCTGGCCGACCTTTGCTGCGAACAGGTCTTTTATGTGGATCATCCCGACGATCTGGTCGAGCCCGTCGCCCACGACCGGGAGGCGGCTATGCTCGGCCTCTGCGAATTCCGCGACGATGCTTTCGAAATCGCTGTTCTGGCTGACCGAGATGATATCGGCGCGGGGCACGCAGATGTCGCCCGCCGTCCGGTCGCCGAAATGCAGCAGGTTGCGAAGCATGATCCGCTCGTGCTGCGAAAGGTCGCCCACCTTGGCGGGCTCTGCGTCCGCCTCGTCGATCGCTTCCTCGATCTGGTCGCGCAGGCTCTGGTCGGCCTCGTCGCCGAACAAAAGAGCGCGCATCCCGCGCCAGATCCGTGAGCCTTCGTCGGGCCGCGTGGCCATCAGTTCATGTCTCCATAGGGGTCGGGTAGGCCGAGGCGCGCCATGGCTCGCGTTTCGCGCGCTTCCATGTCGGTGGCGCTGCCATCATCCTGATGATCGTAGCCGAGTAGGTGCAACATGCCGTGGACAACAAGGTGACGCGCATGTTGCTCCAGCGAAATATGCTTTTCGGCCGCCTCGCGGGTGCAGACACCGTAAGCGAGCGCGATGTCTCCCAAGAGCATCGGCGGGCCGTCTTCGGCAGCCAACTCGACGGCATCGACCATCGGAAAGCTCAGCACGTTGGTGGGCTTGTCCTTGCCCCGCCATTCGCGATTGAGCGCGTGGATCGCGTCATCGCCGAGGAAGGCGAGGCTGACTTCCACCTCGCGGCGGCCCTCGGTCAGGTGCGGGAAGGCACTTTCCGCGACGGCGGCGGCAAGCGCGGGCTCGGCGATCGCGTCCAACGACGCGCCGCTACTCTCCCACTCCCCGTCGGCCTCGATCATGACGGACAGGCTCATCGGCCGGGGCCCTCGTAGGCCTCGACGATGCGTCCGACGAGCGGGTGACGCACGACGTCGGCGGCGGTGAAGCGTACGGTGGCGATGCCATCGACGCCTTCCAATTTGCCCACGGCGTCGGCGAGGCCCGAGCCGGTCTGGTCGGGAAGATCGACCTGCATCGGGTCGCCGCAGATGACCATGCGGCTGCGCATCCCGAAGCGGGTCAGGAACATCTTCATCTGCGCGGGGGTGGTGTTCTGGCCTTCATCGAGGATGATGAAAGCATCATTGAGCGTGCGACCGCGCATGAACGCGATGGGCGCGATCTCGATCTCTCCGCTGGCGATGCGCCGCTCGACCTGCTCGGCGGGGAGCATGTCGTAGAGCGCGTCGTAGAGCGGACGAAGATACGGATCGACCTTCTCCTTCATGTCGCCGGGAAGGAAGCCCAGCCGCTCGCCTGCTTCGACGGCGGGGCGCGAGAGAATGAGCCGCTCGACCGTGCCCGTGATGAGCATGCTCACCGCCTGCGCGACGGCGAGATAGGTCTTGCCCGTGCCCGCGGGTCCAAGTGCGAAGATCATGTCCGACTTGGCCAGCGCGTGCATATATTCGGTCTGCGTCGCCGAGCGCGGCGCGATCGTTTTCTTGCGCGTGCGGATCATCACGCGCGGCGGGTCCTTGACCTCGTTATGGACGATCCCCGCAAGCTGCGGCTGGTTGGCCATGCCGATGATGGCCTCGACCGCCTCGGAATCCACGTCCTGGCCCTGGTCCAATCGCTCGTAGAGGCCGAGCAGCACTTCGCGCGCGCGAGCGGCGGCGTCCGCCTCGCCCTCGACCATGACCTTGTTGCCGCGCGCGGCGATATTCACGCCCAGGCGATCCTCGATGATAACGAGATGGCGGTCATATTCGCCGAACAGGGGGCCGAGCAGGAAGGGCTGGTCGAATTCCAGTTCGAGCCGTGCTCGATCCTGCGGTGCGGTGGCGACAGCGTCGCGTTTGGCCATTAAGCGGCGGCCTCCTTGGGGCTCGTGATTCCATGCAGACTGTTGGGCAAAGCGCCCGCAATGTCCATGGTCAAAAGATCACCGATCTGCGCGTTCGTCTCGGCGAAGACCGACTGGAGCCAGGGCGACTTGCCGATCATCTGTCCGTCGCGCTTGCCCTTGCGCTCGATCAGCACTTCCATCCGTGTCCCGATCTTGGAGCGATTGAAGGCGAGGCTCTGTTCGCCGAGCAGCGCCTGCAAGCGCTGTAGCCGCTCGTCCATCACTTCCGTCGCGACCTGCCCGTCCATCTCGGCGGCGGGCGTGCCGGGGCGGGGCGAATATTTGAAGCTGTAGGCAGAGGCGTAACGGGCATCGCGCACGACCTGCAGCGTCTCTTCGAACTCGGCGTCCGTCTCGCCGGGGAAGCCGACGATGAAGTCGCCCGAAATGGCAAGGTCGGGCCGCGCCGCGCGAAAGCGTTCGACGAGCTTCAGATAGCTCTCGACTGTATGGTGGCGGTTCATCGCCTTGAGAATGCGGTCGCTGCCCGCCTGCACGGGCAGGTGCAGATAGGGCATCAGCTTGGGTTCTTCGCCATGCGCGGCGATCAGCCCCTCGTCCATGTCGGCGGGGTGCGAGGTGGTGTAGCGGATGCGTTTCAGGCCATCGATCCTGGCGAGGCGGCGAATGAGCAGTTCGAGCCCGCCCGCGCGGCCCTTGTCGTCCTCGCCGCTCCATGCCGAGACATTCTGCCCCAGGAGCGTGATTTCCTTGGCGCCGCCATCGACCAGCGCGAGCGCCTCGTCGACGATATCGCCCCACGGCCGGCTGATCTCCGCGCCGCGGGTATAAGGCACGACGCAATAGGTGCAGAATTTGTCGCAGCCTTCCGCCACCGTCAGGAAGGCGCTCGGCCCCACGCGGCGCCGCTTGGGCATCGCGTCGAACTTGGAGATGGCGGGCATGTCGGTATCGACCGGCCGCTCGCCCCGCGACGCACCCGCGACGAGCTCGGGCAGGCGATGATAAGCCTGCGGGCCGACGACGATGTCGATATGCGCACTGCGCCGCTGCGCCTCGCCGCCTTCGGCCTGCGCCACGCACCCCGCCAGCGCGACCATCGGTTTCTTCTCGCCCTTCGCAAGACGCCCGACGTCCGAATAGGCTTTTTCTGCCGCCTTTTCGCGAATGTGGCACGTGTTGAGCACGACGAGGTCGGCATCCTCCCCGTCACTCGCAGCGCGCATGCCCTTGTCGCTCAGCAATTCGCCCATGCGCTCGCCGTCATAGACGTTCATCTGACAGCCGAAGCTCTTGATTCGGAAGGTTTTGGGGTCGGTCATGCCTCGCCTTTAGGCGAAGACGCACCAAGGTCCAACTCCAGCGCCGCCGCGATGCGCCTGCGCGCCTCGTTCGCCATCGCCTTGCGATCCTCGACCAGCGCGATCGGTTCGAGAATATGGATCGTCACGTCGATTGGGCGGCGACGTGTGAGGATCTTGCGCGCATTGTCGGTACCGGGCTCCCCGTCGAACCAGGCGATGTCGGCCGCGTCTTCATAGTCGAGCGCGACGGGGACGAGCCTGGCACCCTCGGGCGCAGGCGTGACCGCCTTGAGCAGCGGCGAGCGGAAGGGCTTGAGCGCCGTGCCGTCGTTGGTCGTGCCTTCGGGGAACAGGCACAGCGGCAGATAATGGTCGAAGCGACGTCGCACTGCCGCGATCTGCGCATCCACCTCGCGCCGCGCCTGCCGGTCGATGTAGAGCGTCTCGCGCTGGTCGGCGAGCCACTTGATGAGCCAGTGGTTCTGCACTTCGGCCTTGGAGACGAACGCACAGCCCATCGATCCTCCCATCACCAGGATGTCGAGCCAACTGACATGATTGGCGAGGATGAGCGTGCGGTGACCCGGGTGCGCCCCGATCCGCGTCGTGCGCACGCCCAGGATCCAGCCGGCAACGCGCAGGAAGAAGCGCGCGATGCCGCCCCGTCCGGTGACGGCGCGAAAGACGATGTGCAGGGGCGCGATGAGGAGGAGAGCGAGGCCGAGGAGAGCGACCCGAAGGCCGATCAGGCCGCTATCAACGATCCTTGTCGCGGTCGATGGCGACTCCATAAAGCTCCATGCGATGGTCGACGAGGCGGTAGCCGAGCTTCTCGGCGATCCGCTTCTGCAATTCTTCCAGTTCGTCGTCGACGAACTCGACGACCTCGCCGCTTTCCACATCGATGAGGTGATCGTGGTGCGCATCGGACGCGGCCTCGTAGCGCGAACGTCCATCGCCGAATTCATGACGTTCCAGAATGCCCGCTTCCTCGAACAGCCGCACGGTGCGGTAGACGGTGGCGATCGAGATGTTGCTGTCGACGGCGGACGCGCGCTCGTGGAGCATCTCCACGTCGGGATGATCCTCGCTCTCGCTCAGCACCTTGGCGATGATGCGGCGCTGCTCGGTGATGCGCAGCCCTTTTTCGGCGCAGACGGCTTCGATGTCGATCTTGCGATGCATGGGCGATGCGGTAGCGATTGGGAGCGCACAAGGAAAGGGGCCGCGGCACGCCTGAGCGCCGCTGCCCCTTTCTGATAGGACACTGGTTTTACTTGCGCTTGCCGCGCTTCGCCTTGGTGCCGAGACCGATCTTCTTGGCAAGCTCGCGCCGCTGCTGCGCGTAATTGGGGGCGACCATCGGATAGTCGGCAGGAAGATTCCATTTCTGCCGATATTCATCGGGGGTCATGTTGTAATGCGTCATCAGGTGACGCTTGAGCATCTTCAACTTCTTCCCGTCCTCGAGGCAGACGATATAGTCGGGCTTGATCGAGGCGCGCACCGAAACGGCGGGCTTCAGTTCTTCCTGCTTTTCCTGACCGCCCTTGTGCAACTTGTCGAGCGCCCCATGCACATTCTCGATGAGCTGGGGCACGTCGCCGACCGCGACGAGGTTGTTGGAAAGATGCGCCGAGACGATTTCGGCGGTCAGAGCGACGAGCGTGTCGTCGCGGAAATCTTCGTCTTCCATATTTCTTCTGTTTCCGAGCTAGAGGACTTCGTTTCCTGGCGGGATTGCGAAAGTCCCGCCCGAAACGAACGATGTGCTGCCGATTAAGAGCCAGTCGGGTCGATGTAAAGGCTGTAAGTCAGCGCGTCGTGTCGCGTATCGCCCGCGCTGCGATAGTAATCGCATCGACGACCAGCAAGACGAAAGCCCGCACGTTCGTAGAACTGGACAGCGCGATTGCCGTCGCGCACTTCGAGATGCAGTCGAGCGGCACCTTCGCTTCGGGCTTGTGCCATGAACAGGTCCAGCAATGCCGCGCCGACGCCTTGTCCTTGCGACTTCGGCCCGACCGCGAGCAGCAGCAGTTCGCTGTCGTCGATGATCGTGCGCCAGAGCGCGAACCCCAGAGCGCGGCCCTTCGGATCACGCGCAAGCCAGAGGACGACGCCGCGCATCGGCAGGATCCCTGCGCATTGCGAACGGCTCCAGGCTTCGCCGTAGGCGGGATCGAAGGCGCTCTCCATGACCTGCATCACGTCGTCGAGATCATCGAAACAACCACGTTCCAGCAGGAGCTCGTGCGGGCGCGGCTGCGTGGCCATCAGGCGGCTTTCGGCTTGGCGTCGGGTGGACGCACGTAAAGCGGCGCGGGGTCGAGCCGTGCAGCGCTTTCACCGAGCAGGCGGGCATTGCGCGCGAGGGGATCGAGAATCATGACCTCGCCCCCGGCGCCTGCGTCGGCGAGCGCCTGTGCGGCGGGGCCGGCGAGCAGCGGGCGGTCATGGTCGCGGGCGGCGTGTTCGGGCGGCAGACTTTGCGCTGCGCCCGACGGATGGCCCTTGGCATCGAAGCCCTGCACGAACACTTCGCCGTGGCCGCCCTGCATGACAGCGGTCACGCCCTCGACCTCCCGCTCGGCGAGCGCGGTTGCCGCGATCACGGCGAGCGAGGAGAAACCGTGCAGCGGCACCTGCCAGCCGATCGAGAGCCCCTGCGCCGCAGCGATACCGACGCGGATGCCCGTGAAGCTCCCGGGGCCAACCGATACCAGGATACGCGCGGGAATGCGGTCGTCGAGAAGGTCGTCGATCAGCGGAACCAGTCGTTCGGCGTGACCACGACCCAGCCGTTCCTCGCGCGTGTCGACGAGGACATCGCCGTCGATCAACGCTGCTGAACACATGCCGGTCGAGGTTTCGATGGCCAGGATCATGCCGCTATCGCTTTTCCCTTTGTTGACGCCATGGGACGCCGAGTCGTCAGCACGACACGCTTTTCATGAAAAGGCAAGGCTACGCGCGGCGAGGCGCGTCGTCAGATCGCTTCGACGCTCGTCACCTCGGGAACATAATGCTTGATCAGTCCCTCGATGCCGTTCTTCAATGTGATGGTGCTCGACGGGCAGCCTGCGCAGGCGCCCTGCAGCGCGAGATAAACGTGGCCCGACTTGTAGCCGCGATAGACGATATCCCCGCCATCCTGCGCTACCGCGGGGCGCACGCGGGTTTCGATCAATTCCTTGATCTGCGCGATGATGTCCTCGTCGGCGGGATCTTCCTCGACCGCGAATTCCTCAGCGGGCGCGACATGGATGTCGGCCGCGCTGCCGGGCTTGAACAATGGGCTCTCGGTGAGGAAATGATCCATCAGGATCTGCAGCACCTCGGGTTCGAGGTCGATCCACTCGATCGTCGGCGCCGCGCTCACCGATACGAAATCACGCCCGAAATAGACGCCGTCGACCATTCCCGTCGCAAAGATCGCCTCGGCCAGCGGACTGATCTCGGCGCTCTCCGGTGTCGGAAAATCGCGCCCTCCCGATTCCATGACGGTGCGACCCGGCAGGAACTTGCGGGTGGAGGGGTTGGGCGTCTTTTCGGTCTGGATCAGCATGAAGACGATGTGGGGCGGGGGGCCCCGCCGATCAACCCTGCTTGTCGCCCTTCCAGCTGTCGTCGATCATCTTAATGATGGCGGAGAAATCCTTCGGTCCGCCGCCGATGTCGACGAAACGCTCGTACAATTCCTCCGCCTCGCCGCCCATCGGGGTATAGGCGCCGGAAGCCTTGGCGGCGTCCATCGCAAGCTTGAGGTCCTTGAGCATCAGCGCGGCGGCGAACCCGCCCGCATAGTCGCGGTCGGCGGGGGTTTCGGGGCCGACGCCGGGGACGGGGCAATAACTCGTCATCGACCAGCTCTGACCCGAGGCCTGCGAGGAAATGTCGTAGAAGGTCTGAAGGTCGAGGCCGAGCTTCTCGGCCAGCGCAAAGGTCTCCGCGGTGGCGGCCATGGTGGCGCCCAGGAGCATGTTGTTACAGATCTTGGCGGCCTGTCCGGCGCCCGCGTCCCCCGCGTGGATCACGGCCTTGCCCATCTTGTCGAGGATCGGCTGCGCCTTGCCGAACGCCTCTTCGGTGCCGCCGACCATGAAGGTGAGCGTCCCCGCATCCGCCGCCGCGATGCCGCCCGAAACAGGAGCGTCGACCATCGCGAGGCCCGCGTCGGCAGCTCGGCTTGCGACTTGGCGCGCGGTGGCGACGTCGATGGTCGAGCAGTCGATCAGGATCGCATGCTTGTCGGCATTGGGAATGACGCTCTCGGCATAGACGCTCGAGACATGCTTGCCCGCAGGAAGCATGGTGACGATCGCTTCGGCGCCCGTGACCGCCGCGACCGCATCGCTGACGGGCGTGCAGCCATTGTCGCGCGCCTTGGCGAGCGCGTCGTCGGAAAGGTCGAACGCCATGACCTCATGCCCCGCCTTGGCAAGATTCGCGGCCATCCCGCCGCCCATGTTCCCCAATCCGATGAATGCGATCTTTGCCATCAAATATCTCCAATCCAATCTTCGCCCTTTGGAGTAATGACGAAGTAAGAAGGTTTGCCTTCGACGAACTCGACGAAATTTTGGTCGAGCAGCCGCTTCATGACGGATCGATCAAGCCAAACCCTCTTCTTCCGCAAGGGTAAACCGACCGCCCAAATTTTGCTGTCACTTGCGAGCCAGCGATACGTTCGTAGATATGCCTTCGATCGTCCCGTATCTGCAGCTTCGTTAGGTTTGAGATTGTGAAGCCACCACGCTTCAGTATTTCCGTTCTCATTAAACCCGACTTGGACGCCATACGTCGACGCCGTGTGAAGGCCGACGCCGCGCAATTCCGCGTCTAGGCGCGACTTATACTCGATTTCAGAAGCCCGGCTCACCGCGCCTTCCAGTTCCCCGGGCGTTTCTCGACGAACGCCTTCATGCCTTCGCTCTGGTCTTCGGTGCCGAAGAGGCCGTGGAAGAGGCGGCGTTCGAAGTTGATGCCTTCGGCGAGCGTCATCTCGTAGGCGGCGTTGACCATTTCCTTGTTCGCCATCGCGGCGAGGGGGGCCATGCCCGCGATGGTGGCGGCGGTCTTCAGCGCTTCGTCGAGCATGCTGTCGGCGGGGAGGACCTTGGCAACGAGGCCCGAGGACAGGGCTTCGTCTGCGCCCATCATCTCGCCCGTCAGGCACATGTGCATCGCCTTGGCCTTGCCGATGGCGTGGGTCAGGCGCTGGCTGCCGCCCATGCCGGGGGTGACGCCCAGCTTGATCTCGGGCTGGCCGAACTTGGCGCTGTCGGCGGCGATGATGAAGTCGGCCATCATCGCGACCTCGCAGCCGCCGCCCAAGGCGAAGCCCGCTACCGCGGCGATCCACGGCTTGCGGGTGCGGGTGACCTGCTCCCAGCCCTTGAAGAAGTCTGAGCGATACATGTCTGCGAAGGACTGGTCCTGCATCTCCTTGATGTCGGCGCCCGCCGCGAACGCCTTTTCGCTACCGGTGAGGACGAGGCAGCGCTGGCTGTCGTCGGCGTCGTATGCCGCGAATGCGTCCTGCAATTCGGACAGCACCTGGCTGTTCAACGCGTTCAGCGCCTTCGGGCGGTTCAACGTGACGAGCGTGACGGCGTCACGCTGTTCGACGAGGATGGTTTCGTAGCTCATTGCTGGGCCTCCGGATGCGGCGTCCATTGTTGGTTTTGGGGGAGCGGAGCGAAAAGGTCATCGACCATCGCCTGCGGCACCTCGGCGGGCGTGGGCGGATCGAACTTGGGCTCGTTGTCCTTGTCGACCAGCAGCGCGCGCACGCCCTCGATGAAATCGTGGGTGCGCACGACCCTGCTCGCCAACGCATATTCATGCTGCATCTCGTCGGCAAAATCCTCGCGCCCCGCGCCGTCGCGGACGAGGCGCAGCGAGACCTTGAGCGAAAGCGGCGACTTGGTGCCGATCGTGTCGCGCTCGGCCGAAGCCCAGTCGCTTTCGCCATTCTCGAGGCTTTCGCAGATCGCCTCGACGCTATCGTGGCTGAAGTGCTTGGCGATGAGACCGAGATTGTCCTCGATCCGCGCGGGCGGCGGTGTGGACGAGGCATTGCCGAGCGCGCCCTGCATCCGCGCCGGGGCGGCGACCAGACGTTCCTTCAAATCCTCCAGATCGGCGCTCGCGACATAATGCGTTGCGAGGCCGAGATAATGGCATTCGGCCCCGTCGAGACGCGCGCCCGTCAACGCCATGAATTCGCCGACATGCCCGTTGAGCCGCGAGAGATAATAGCCGCCGCCGACGTCCGGGAACAGGCCGATCCCCGTTTCGGGCATGGCGAGCCGCGTATTCTCGGTCGCGACGCGGTAGGTGCAGGGAAGCGAGATGCCCACGCCGCCGCCCATGGTGATGCCGTCCATGATCGCGACGACGGGTTTGGCGTAGGTGAAAAGGAGATGGTTGAGCCGATATTCGGCGTGGAAGAAGGCGGCCGCTTCCTTCCCGTCCGACTTGCCGGACTTGTAAAGCGCGACGACGTCCCCGCCGGCGCAGAAACCGCGCCCCGAGGCATGGTCGATCATGACGGCGTCGATGTCGCTATCGTCCTGCCATTCGATGAGACAGGCGCTCATCGCCTCGCACATTTCCTGCGTCAGCGCATGGATGGCTTCGGGACGGTTGAGCGAGAGGATGCCGAGGCGGCCCTCGCGGCGGGCGATGATCTGGTCGGTCATGATACTTCTTTTGGTTCGATGAGGTCCCAGCGGTTGCCGTAGGGATCCTCGAAAACGGCGACGGTGCCGTAGGTCTCTTGGCGGGGTTCTTCGACGAAGGCGACGCCTGCGCCGGTCAGCCGGTCGTGGGCGGCGGCGAAATCGTCGCAATGGACGAACCAGCCGACACGGCCTCCGGTCTGGTTGCCGATGGCGGCTTGCTGTGCGGGCTTGGTGGCCTTGGCAAGAAGCAGCTTGCCGCCCGTCTCGCTGCCGACGACGACCCAGCGCTTGCCCTCGCCCATGTCCTTGTCCTCGAGAAGCCCAAGGCCGAGCGGACCGGTGAAGAAGGCGATGGCGCGGTCGTAGTCGGGGACGACCAGGGTGGTCATGTCCAGACGCATCACTGTCTCAACATGTCGCGGCTGACGATCATGCGCATGATCTGGTTGGTGCCCTCGAGGATCGAGTGGACGCGAAGGTCGCGCCAGAACCGTTCGATCGGATAGTCCTGCAAGTAGCCGTAACCGCCATGGAGCTGGAGCGCGCGGTCGACGACGCTCGACCCCGTGTCGGTCGCCAGACGCTTGGCCATGGCGGCGAAGCGGGTCTTGTCCGGAGCGTTCTCGGTCACCTTCACAGCGGCGGCGTAGAGCAGCTGGCGCGCCGCCTGAAGTTCGGTTTCCATGTCGGCGAGCACGAACTGCGTGTTCTGGAAGTCGGCGATGGCCTTGCCGAACTGGACACGTTCCTTCGTGTAGGCGACCGCCTCGTCGAGACAACGCTGCGCACCGCCCAAGGAACAGGCACCGATATTGAGACGGCCGCCGTCGAGGCCCATCATGGCGATGCGGAAACCCTCGCCCTCAGCGCCGAGGCGATTGGAAACGGGCACGCGGACATTGTCGAGATTGACCTGGCGAGTGGGCTGCGAGTGCCAGCCCAGCTTCTTCTCGTTGGCGCCGAAGCTGACGCCTTCCATGTCCTTTTCGATGACGAGCGCGGTGATGCCCTTGGGGCCCGCCTCGCCCGTGCGGGTCATGACGACATAGACCTCGTTTTCGCCCGCGCCGGAGATGAAGGCCTTGGAACCCGAGACGATATAATGGTCGCCCTCAAGCACGGCCTTGGTCTTCAAGGCGGCGGCATCGGAGCCCGAGGAAGGCTCGGTCAGACAATAGCTCGCCATTCGCTCCATGCCGATGAGGCTGGGGAGATACTTCTCCTTGAGCGCATCGTCGCCGAAGCGGTCGATCATCCAGGCAGCCATGTTGTGGATCGAGATGAAGGCACTGGTGGAGGGGCAGCCATAGGCCATCGCTTCCATGATCAGGGCGGCTTCGAGACGCCCCAATCCGATGCCCCCCGATTCCTCGGAGACGTAGATCGAGCCGAAGCCCAATTCGGCCGCCTGCCGGATCGTGTCCTTGGGGAAGATATGCTCTTCGTCCCACTTGGCGGCGTGCGGCGTGATCTCGTCGGCGGTGAATTTCTGCGCCATTTCGAAGATCTGGCGCTGGTCGTCTGTCAGGTCGAACTGGTTCATGGCGGCGGGACTAGCGGCGCAGCGGCGGCAAGGGAAGGGGGGCCTAGTCGCAGCGGCGGTAAACCGTCGCTTGCGCGGGTTCGTCGGGCCAGCGAACGAGCGCGTCCTCGTCAAGCAGGATGGTTTCGCCGTTCGCCAGCGTCAGGCGGTCGCCCTCGCGGTCGGTCACGGCATGGCTCGTCCCGCGATCGGTGAGGCCGGCATCGGAGATCTCGACGAATTCGGTCATGTAGCGGTTGTCGGCGTCGCAGTCCGCAGCGGTCACGCCGTAGCGGATCGTATCGCCCCCACGCGTGTCGCTCGGGGCGATCTCCGCGGGCTCGTCGTAACCGAGCGTGCCGCCCTCGTCTTCCCCCGGCAATTCGGTGCAGGCGGCGAGCGCAAGCAGGGCGAAAGGCGCGACCCTAAGCATCGGGACAGCGGCGATAGCGGATCGTCCCGTCGTTGGCGCCGCCGACGATGCTGCGCCGCAAGGTCCGCCCTTCGTCGCTGACCGCGAAACGCTCGCGTGCGCTTGTGGGCGTGTCGGCATAAGTGGTGTCGAAAGTCGCGAAGATCGAGTTGCGACTCTGGGTATCGACCTCGACGATCCGCCCGCCCGTCTCGAACAGCGAATAACCGTCCTCGCGGATGGTGATGACCTTGTCGAAGGCATAAGCGGGGTCGCACGCCTGACCCGACGGATCGGGGTCGCCGACCGCGGCTTCGGCATAGGTACCGCGCATCGCGAGCGGCATGGTGCCGGGCTCGGCGCGCGCTTCAGAGGAGGCGTCCGCATCGCCCTCACTAACACCCGAATTTTCGACGGCGTCGTTTGTCGGGTCGGATTGCGTCTCAACATCGCTGTCGGAGGTGTCGCAGGCGGCAAGCGAGAGAAGCAGCGCTACCGGGAAAAGGAATGTCTTCATGAGCGCATCAATGCTTCGGCCACGATTTCGATGCCTCAGTCGTCCGACCTGACGACGCGCGTCTCAAACACTCGGTCCATCATCCAGAGCGACATCCAGATGGGCGAGAGCGGGGGCTGGACGGTGACGTAACCGTTCATGAGGCCGCGCTCGGCGAGCCCTCCGCGCACTGCATCGCGCTTGGCTTTGTCGCTGCCACCTTCGTCGAGGTAGGGGAGGCGGAACCACGGTCGGGTGCCGGGGCGACCCTCGAGCCAGGCGGATGCGCGGTCGATGTCGGCGAGATAGTCTTCGGCGCTCGTCGTGTTGAGATGCGGGTGGCTGAAGCTGTGGTTGGCGAGGACATGGCCCGCTTCGACATACGCACTGATCCGCGCCTCGCCGCCCGCGCCGTCCGTGGTGGCGAGGCGACCGGGGTTCACGAAGAATGCGGCCTGCTCGACGCCCGCCTCGTCGAGCGCGGCAATGAGCCTATCGGTGCGCTCGTCGGGCGTGAAGAACGCGCCGGCCTGCCGCGGAATGTCGTCGAAAGTCAGCGCCACGCGCTTCGTGTCGGGCGCGGGATGCGCCGTCGCGGCCGACGCCCAGAACAGGACGGCGGCCGCGACGAAGATCCGCAGCATTGGGATCAGCCCATCGTGGGAATGACGAAGGCATCCTTGTTGTCGCCATCGGCCGTGCCGTCGGGCCAGCGCTGGGTGACGGTCTTGCGCTTGGTCCAGAACTGGACACCTTCGGTGCCGTGCTGTCCCACATCGCCGAAGCCCGAACGCTTCCATCCGCCGAAGGTGTGGTAGCTGACGGGTACGGGGATCGGCACATTGACGCCCACCATCCCGACCTTCACCCGGCTGGCGAATTCGCGTGCGGCGTGTCCGTTGCGGGTGAAGATGGCGACGCCGTTGCCGTACTGGTGGTCGCTCGGCAGGCGCACGGCCTCCTCGAAGTCCTTGGCGCGCACGATCTGGAGAACGGGGCCGAAGATCTCTTCCTTGTAGCTCTCCATGTCGGATTTGACATGGTCGAACAGGGTGGGGCCCACGAACCAGCCGTCGGTGCCCTGCAGTTCGAGGCCGCGCCCGTCGATGACGAGCTCGCCGCCCTCGGCCTCGCACTTGCCGATCCACTCTTCGACCTTGGCGCGATGCTCTTTGGTGACAACGGGGCCGTAATGCGCCTCGTCATCGGTCGATACGCCGACACGCAGGCCCTTGATGGCAGGAATGAGCTTGTCGCGCAGACGCTCGGCGGTGTCCTCGCCTACGGGAACGACGACGGGCAGCGCCATGCAGCGTTCGCCCGCCGACCCGAAGGCCGCGCCGGTCAGGTCGTTGACGACCTGGTCGAGGTCGGCGTCGGGCATGACGACGCCGTGGTTTTTCGCGCCGCCAAAGGCCTGGACACGCTTCCCGTTGGCCGTGCCGGTCGAGTAGATATATTCGGCGATGGCAGAGGAGCCCACAAAGCTGACGCCCGCGATGTCGGGATTGTGGAGGATGGCATCGACCATCTCCTTGTCGCCGTTGACGACGTTGAGAATGCCGTCGGGAAGGCCCGCTTCGACCATCAGTTCGGCGAGGCGGACGGGGACGCTGGGATCGCGCTCGGAGGGCTTCAGGATGAAGGCATTGCCTGCCGCGATCGCGGGCCCGAACATCCACATCGGGATCATCGCGGGGAAGTTGAACGGGGTGATGCCCGCGCCGATTCCGATAGGCTGGCGCATCGAATAGACGTCGATGCCGGGGCCCGCGCCCTGGCTGTAGTCGCCCTTCATGAGATGCGGGATGCCGCAACAGAATTCGATGACGTCCAGCCCGCGCTGCACGTCGCCGCGCGCGTCGGCGACGACCTTGCCGTGCTCGGATGCGAGCAGTTCGGCAAGGCTGTCCATCTCGGCTTCGACAAGCTCCTTGTACTGGAAGAAGACCCGCGCCCGCTTCTGCGGGTTCATCGCGGCCCATTCGGGCTGGGCGGCCTTGGCGGCATCGACCGCCTGGGCGAGCAGATCGGCGTCACCCAATCCCACTTCGGCCTGTTGCTTGCCTTCCGACGGGTTCCAGACGGGATGCTTGCGGGTGCCGGACGAGACGGCCTTGCCATTGATAAAGTGGTCGATGCTGCGCATGGTCGGTTCTCCTGAAAATTTGGCCGCTGCCTACCGGAGCGATACGCGCTTGGAAAGGCGGGGGGCATGAACTTCTCGTTGGAGAAACGCCTTGCGCATCCTGTCCGTTTCGCTTGCCGCCCTGCTTGCCACTCCGGCTGTCGCGCAGGATCACCACCATGAGGGGCAAGAAGATCACCATGCAGACAATGCCGCACGGCTCGCGGCATTGTCGGCGGACGTCAGCGAGGCGCGGCTGCGCGCCGATCTCGAGGCGATGGTCGGCTTCGGCACGCGGCACACGCTGTCGAGCCAGGACGATCCCGAGCGGGGCGTGGGCGCGGCCGTCGACTGGGTACTGGGCGAGATGGGGCGGATCGGGCTCGAACCCGTCAAGGTGTGCGACACAGTCACGGTGCCGCCGCGCATCCCGACGGCGACGCGCGTCTGCAACGCGGTCGGCATCAAGCGCGGGACGAGCCGCCCCAATGACGTCGTCATCTTCACCGCGCATCTCGACAGCCGCGTGAGCGATGTCATGAATTCCACCGCCGACGCGCCGGGCGCCAACGACAGCGCGAGCGGAGTCGCTGGTGGCCTCGAAGTCGCGCGGCTGCTGGCCGACGAGCGGTTCGATGGCACGATCATCATCGCGGCGCTGACCGGCGAGGAGCAGGGGTTGGTGGGCGCGAGGATCCTCGCCGACTATGCCAAGGCTGAAGGCTGGAACGTGATCGCCAACCTCAACAACGACATGATCGGCGCCAATTGCGGATCGGACGGCATTTGCGAGCCCGATGTCATCCGTGTCTTTTCCGAAGGGCCGCGGCGGCAGGGCAACGACGAGGCGATGCGCGCCGCGATGCACCGGCTGGGCGGCGAGAACGATGCACCCAGCCGCAACCTGTCGCGGTGGCTCGACGATCTCGCCGACAAGGTGGATGTCGGCCTCGACGTGCGGCAGGTGTGGCGAACCGACCGCTGGGGCCGGGGCGGCGATCATATCCGCTTCCTGGAGGCCGGCTATCCGGCGGTCCGCGTGACGGTCCCCGTGGAAGATTACGACCACCAGCATCAGGACGTGCGGACGGAGGACGGGACCTTCTACGGTGACGTGATCGACGAACTGGATTTTGCCTACATGGCGAAGGCCACACGGCTCAACACCGCGGCGCTGGCGGCACTGGCGAAGGCCCCGCCGCCGCCGATGGGCGTGGAAGCAGCGGGCGCGGTGCAGACCGATACGACGCTGACGTGGAATGCGGTGCCGAGCGCGCATCATTACAAGGTCGTGTGGCGCCGCACCGACGCGAGCAATTGGGGCAAGGAGCATGCGCGCGCCGATGCGGCGAACTGCAATGCCGAGGGGCAATGCAAACTGGTGCTCGAGGGCGTGCGTGTCGATGACTGGATGTTCGGCGTCGCGGCGGCCAGCGCGGACCATTTCTACAGCCCCGTCGTTTCAGCCGTACCGGGGGGCGATTTCGCGCCCGTCGAACGGGCCGGCGACGAGTAGATTTGCTTTCGCGGCACAGCGACACCATCTGGGGGGCGAATGAATACACCAAAGAAACGCAAATCGCCCCGCCGCAAGACGCCGCAGGGGCTTCCGACTCAACAACAGATCCTAGACTTCATCGAGCGCGCCGACACCGCCGTCGGCAAGCGCGAGATCGCGAAGGAATTCAAGCTTCGCGGACCCGACAAGATCGCGCTCAAGGCCCTGCTCAAGGACATGGCCGACGAAGGGCTGATTGACCATTCCCCGGGGCGCGCTTTCCACAAGATGGGTGGCGTACCGCGGGTGACCGTACTGCGAGTGGTCTCGACCGACGACGGGCAGGTGCTCGCCGAACCCGAGCAGTGGCAGGCCGAAGGCAAGCCGCCGCGACTGCGGATTCTCGAGCGCGGCAAGAGCAGCGCGCTGTCGGTCAACGACCGCGTGCTCGCGCGCACCGAAGAGCGCGGTAACGGCCAGGTCGCGCACGTCATGAAGAAGCTCGCTCGTTCGGCCGAGATGCTGATGGGCGTGGTGCGCAAGGAAGGCTCGCGCTTCTTCCTCGCGGCGATCGACAAAAAGGTGCGCGACGTCTTCGAGTTGACCGACCTCGGCGACGCGGACGTCGGCGACCTCGTGCTGGCCGAACCGTTCGGCAAGGGCCGGGTGAAGAAGGCCAAGGTCGATGCGGTGCTCGGCGATCCGTTCGCGCCGAAGGCTTTTTCGCTGATCGCGATCCACAAGTACGGCATCCGCAATCGCTTTCCCGACGAAGTGCTCAAGGAGGCCGAGAAGGTCGCAAAGCAGGATCTGGGCGAACGCGAGGACCTGACGCATCTGCCGATCGTCGCGATCGACCCGGTCGATGCGCGCGACCATGACGATGCCATCTGGGCGGCACCCGACGATGACGAAAAGAACCCCGGGGGCTACAAGATCGTCGTCGCGATCGCGGACGTCAGCTTCTACGTGCGCCCCGGCAGCGAGCTCGACCGCGAGGCCTTGAAACGCGGCAATTCGACCTATTTCCCCGACCGCGTCGTGCCGATGCTGCCCGAGGAACTGTCGGCGGGCATCTGCTCGCTGAAGGAAGGCGCCGACCGTGCGGCGATGGTCGCGCACATCACCGTCGACAGCGGTGGGAACATCAAGTCGCAGCGCTTCAGCCGCGCGCGCGTGCGGATCGCGGCGAACATCGCCTACGAGGACGCACAGGCCGCGATCGACGGCGAGGAAACGGGTGTCGAGCAGGAAATTCTCGACACGGCGTTGAAGCCGCTGTGGCAGGCGTGGGCCGTGCTCAAACAGGCACGCGATGCCCGCGAGCCGCTGGAGCTGGACCTGCCCGAACGACGCGTCGAACTCGACGAGAAGGGGCGCATTACCTCGGTGGCGGCGCGTGAGCGACTGGACGCACACCGGCTGGTCGAGGATTATATGATCCTCGCCAATGTCGCGGCGGCCAAGGCTATCGAGAAGAAGAAGCGTCCCGTGATGTATCGCATCCACGAGACGCCCGACCGCGAGAAGCTGACCGGCCTCAAGGACTATCTCGACACGTTCGATATCTCGTTCGCGCTGGGACAGGTCGTGCGGCCCAAGACATTCAACGCCATCCTCAACAAGATCGGCCCCGATCACGAGAACGTCCACGAGATCACCATTCAGATCCTGCGGAGCCAGATGCAGGCGCGCTACGGCATCGAACCGCTGGGGCATTTCGGGCTGGCGCTCGGCAGCTACGCGCATTTCACCTCGCCCATTCGCCGCTATGCCGACCTTGTCGTCCACCGGACGCTGGTCGAGAGCTACAATCTCGGGCCGGGCGGCACCGCCAAGAATGACGCCGCCGAATTCGCCAAGATCGGCGAGATCATCTCGGGGCTCGAGCGCCGCTCGATGGAGGCCGAACGCGACACGGTCGACCGCTATGTCGCCGCCTATCTGGCCGACCGCGTGGGCCAGATCGTCAAGGCGCGGATCACCGGCGTCCAGCCATTCGGCTTCTTCGCCACGGTCGAGGATCTGGGCGGTGACGGCCTCGTGCTCGCCAAGACGCTGGGCCGCGAATATTTCCGCTACGACGAAAAGCGCCAGGCGCTGATCGGCGACAAGAGCGGCGACGAGTTCGTCGGTGGGCAGAAGCTCGAATTGAAGCTGGTCGAAGCCGATCCGGTATCAGGCGCGCTGCGCTTCGAACTGCCGGAGGGCAGCTACGGCGGCGACAGTCAGGACGGGCCGCGCAAGAAGCGTCGCGACGATCGGCGGACGGGCTCGCGTGCCCGCAAGAAGGATGGCGGCGGACGGCGCAAGGGCGGCAAGAAGGGCGGTTGACGCCCCGCCTCCCGACCGACAGGCTGGGGCTCCCACTCATCAGCCGGGAGATGATCGATGGCGCACAAGTTCCACATGTGGAAGGACAAGCGCGGCGAGACGCGCGTCGCGTTCATGTACAATGGCGAGAAGATCTGGACGACCGAGGGCTACAGCTCGAAGGCGTCGGCCAAGAATGCTATCGAAAGCATTCTGAAAAACGGGCCCGCCGCCGAGATCGTCGACGAGGCCTGAGACCGGTCTTTCGGACCCATCGAGCCCCGGTTCGCGCCGGGGCTTTTTTTCATTCTAGAGGCGGGGCAGCGTGACGCCGCGCTGGCCCATATATTTGCCAGCACGGTCTGCGTAGGTCACTTCGGGTCGCTCGTTGCCCTGGAGGAACAGGAACTGGCAGGCGCCCTCGTTGGCGTAGATCTTGGCGGGGAGCGGGGTCGTGTTCGAAAATTCGAGCGTGACATGACCCTCCCAGCCGGGTTCCAGCGGGGTGACGTTCACGATGATCCCGCAGCGGGCATAGGTCGACTTGCCGAGGCAGATGACGAGCACGTCGTCGGGAATGCGGAAATATTCGACCGTGCGCGCGAGCGCGAAGCTGTTGGGTGGAATGACGCAAACGTCGGTTTGCCGATCGACGAAGCTGGTCGCGGCGAAATCCTTGGGGTCGACGACGGCATTGTCGATGTTGGTGAAGATCTTGAATTCGTCGGCGACACGGGCATCGTAACCGAAGCTCGACAGGCCGTAGCTGATATTGCCCTCGCGCCGCTGGGCCTCGACGAACGGCTCGATCATCGCGTTTTCTTGGGATTGCTGGCGAATCCATTTGTCGGACAGGATGCTCATGACGCTTGCGTAGCGTTGTTTTCCACAGCTTGCCCACCATCAAATTTTCCAACCCCCGCACAGGCGGGAAAGTTGTGCTAGAAACGAGATCATGGCCGAAGTGATCAAGATGAGCGAGAGCACGGGCTCTCCCGAACCGCAGATTCTGCCGTCGAACGTCGAGGCGGAGGCGGCGCTGCTGGGCGCGCTGATGATCGACGACCGGTTGGTCGAGGACGTGCAGATGCGCCTGCGCGCCGACCATTTCTACGAGCCGCTTCACGGTCGGATCTACGAGCAGATCCTGCGGATGCACGACAAGGGCATGGTCGCCACGCCGGTAACCCTGAAGCCGCTCTTCGACGGCGACGAGGCGATGAAGGAAGTGGGCGGGCCCGCCTATCTCGCAAAGCTGACGGGTTCGGGGGCGAGCGTCATCGGCGCGCGCGATTTCGCCAAGCAAATCTACGATCTCGCGCTGTTGCGTGCGCTCATCGGCGTCGGGCGCGATATGGTCGAGGGCGCCATGGATACCTCCGAGGACGTCGCGCCTCTGGACCAGGTCGAGACGGCCGAAACCGCGCTCTATCGCGTCGCCGAAGAGGGCGGAGCGGAAGGCAAGGCCAAGAGCTTCGGCGAGGCGTCGAAGGAGGCCATCTTCCAGGCCGAGAAAGCGCTGAAATCGGGCGGACACGTCTCGGGGATAACAACGGGCATCGAGGGGATCAACGCCAAGGTCGGCGGGATGCACAAGTCGGATCTGATCATCCTCGCGGGACGCCCCGGCATGGGCAAATCCTCCTTGGCGATGAACATCAGCTTCTCCGCCGCGCAGCGGTGGGTGCAGGACGAGAGGGATGGGATCGAGGAGAAGAAGCGCGTCGGTGCGCCGGTCGCTTTCTTCAGCCTGGAGATGAGCGCCGACCAGCTGGCAACGCGTGTGCTCGCCGAACAGTCGGGCATCAGCGCGGAAAGCCTGCGCATGGGCAAGATCACGAAGCAGGAATTCCAGTCGCTGGCGCGCGCGTCGGCGGAGCTGGCGAGCCTGCCGCTCTACATCGACGATACGCCCGCGCTCACCATCGCGGCGCTTCGTACCCGCGCGCGGCGGCTGAAGCGGCAGAAAGGCATCGGGATGATCGTCGTCGATTATCTCCAGCTGCTGTCGGGCTCGGGGCGCTCGTCCAACGATAATCGCGTACAGGAAATTTCGGAAATCTCGCGCGGATTGAAGCAGCTCGCGAAGGAACTGGACGTGCCCGTGGTGGCGCTCTCGCAGCTCAGCCGTGCGGTCGAGCAGCGCGAGGACAAGCGTCCGCTGCTCTCGGATCTGCGCGAGTCGGGCTCGATCGAACAGGACGCCGACATGGTGTGGTTCGTCTTCCGACCGGATTATTACGTGATGATGCGCCAGCCGAGCGAGGATCATCCCGATTTCGCCATCTGGCAGGAAGAAATGGAGCGGGTCTACGGCACCGCCGAACTGATCGTCGCGAAGCAGCGCCACGGCTCGACGGGACGCGTGAAGATGCTGTTCGACGCCAAGACCACGCGCTTCAAGGACGCGCCGATGGACGAGGCCTACGCCCCCGAACGGCGCGGATAGGCCGTTTGTCGAAAATGCGCTGGCAATATTCCGCCCCGTCCGCACGGTCGCATCAAGAGATTCACGAGGGGACGATCATGCTCAAGACTTTTCTCATGGCTGCCAGCGCGATCTGCGTGGCGATGCCCGCGGCCGTTCAGGCCCAAGCACAGGCACAGGATATGGTGATGGAAGACCCGTTCATCTGGCTCGAGGAGGCACGGTCCGACCGGGCGATGCAATGGGTCGAGGCCGAGAATGCCAAGACCGAAGCGATCCTGTTCGCCGATCCGCGATTCGAGGAATTGCGCGCCGAGGCCTATGCGATCTTCACCGCCGACGACCGCGTGCCGGGTGTCTCGATCGCGCCCTACGGTCTGCTCAACTTCTGGCAGGACGAGGCCAATCCGAAGGGCCTGCTGCGCCTGACCACGATGGAAAGCTATCGGACCGACGATCCGCAATGGGAGACAATTCTCGACGTAGACGCTCTCGCGAAGGAAGAGGGGCGCGATTGGGTCTATTCCGGATCGACCTGCCTTGCGCCCGAAGGTCGCTACTGCCTCATCAGCCTGTCCGACGGCGGCAAGGATGCGAGCACGTTCCGCGAGTTCGACATGGTCGAGCGCAAGTTCGTCGAGGGCGGGTTCGCGTTCGATGAGGATCGGCAGTTCATCACGTGGGTCGACAAGGACACGCTTCTGGTGACCCGCAACTGGGGCGAGGGGACGGTGACCGAGAGCGGCTATCCGTACGTCACCAAGCGCCTGAAGCGCGGCCAGTCGCTGGACGAAGCGGTCGAAATCTTTCGCGGCGAGCCCAAGGACGTGTCGGCCGGCGCGGGCGTACTTCGCGACTGGGACGGCAACGTGCTCGGCTATACCGCACAGCGCGGCCTTTCCTTCCATGAACGCGCGCAGTTCTGGATGAAGAACGGCGAGTGGCAGCGGCTCGATCTGCCGGCAAAATCGAGCTTCTCGGGCCCGGTGAGCGGCCGGATGCTCCTGTCGCTCCGCGAACCCTGGGGCGACTTCAAGACCGGATCGATGCTGCATACCGATCTCGACGCTTTCCTCGCCGACCCCAATGCGGTCACGTGGGAATTGTTGTGGGAGCCGGGCGAGGGGCAGACCCTGTCGGGCGGCGGCGCGACGCGCGATGCGGTCTATCTCAACGTTCTCGAGGACGTGACCGGCAGCGCCTACCGCTACACGTACGGCGAGGACGGCTGGACCAGCGCCAAGCTCGACCTTCCGGAAAATGCGACGCTCGGGTTCGGCTCGAGTTCGGACACCGAAGACGAGCTGCTCGTCTACTCGACCGACTTCCTCAATCCCACGACGACCTATTTCTACGATGGGGATGCGGGGAACATGGAAGTGCTCAAGCGCTCTCCCGCGCGGTTCGACGGAAGCCAATATGTCACCGAACAGCATTTCACGACGAGCAAGGACGGCGCGCGCATTCCCTATTTCGTGATCCGTCACAAGGACACGGCGATGGACGGCTCCACGCCGACGTTGCTCTACGGCTATGGCGGCTTCCAGAATTCGATGCTGCCGAGCTATCTCGGCGCGACCGGCAAGCTGTGGCTCGATCGTGGCGGGGCCTATGTGCTCGGCAACATGCGCGGTGGGGGCGAATATGGTCCCGACTGGCACCAGAGCGCCATCCGCGAAAGCAAGCAGCGCACGTGGGACGATTTCATCGCCATCTCCGAAGCGCTGATCGACAGTGGTCTGACCAGCCCTGAGCACCTCGGTATCTACGGCGGGAGCCAGGGCGGGCTGCTGGTGGGGACGGCCTTCACCCAGCGTCCCGACCTCTACAATGCCGCGATCGTGGCGGTGCCGCTATTCGACATGCTGCGCTACCACGAGATCGGCAAGGGCGCCTCGTGGATCGGCGAATATGGCGACCCGCGCATTCCCGAACAGCGCGCATGGATCGAGGGCTACTCGCCCTACCAGCGCCTGGTGCCGGGCAAGGAATTTCCTAAGCCGCTCTACTACGCCTCGACTGCCGACGATCGCACCCACCCTGCGCACGCCCGCAAGGCAGCAGCGCGGATGAGTGCCAACGGCCAGCCCTATTATTATTACGAGGAAACCGCGGGCGGCCACTCGTCGGGCCGCGACCCTGAAGCGCAGGCCAAGCAGACGGCGATGCGGTTCGTGTATCTCATGCAGCAGTTGATGGACTGAGGGTTACGAGGGGCGGCGTCGAAGGCGTCGCCTCTAATCCTCCAGCATCAGCGGATCGCTCAGCCCTTGCGCGATGGTGGCGCGGCAGAGGTCGCTTTCGACGCTGGTGACGGGGTAGGCGCAATAGTCCGCCGCGTAGAAGGCGCTGGGGCGGTGGTTGCCGGACAGGCCGATGCCGCCGAACGGGGCCGACGAGGGCGCGCCGTTAGTAGGCTTGTTCCAGTTGATGACGCCGGAGCGACAGTTGGCCCAGAACTTGTCGTATTTCGCCGGGTCCTTGGTGAGCACGCTGGCGGCGAGGCCGTAGCGCGTGTTGTTCGCTTCCGCGATCGCAGTGTCGAAATCGGGAACGCGCACAAGCTGGAGCACGGGACCGAAAATCTCCTGGTCCAGACGCTGGAAGCTGTCGGTAACGTCGACGATGGAGGGCGAGAGGAACGGCTTCTCCTCGTCCTCGCGGACGAGCGGACGGATCGCCTTGCCGCCTTTCGACAGCAAATCGAGATACTGGTCCTGCACCATGTCGGCGGCGTCATTGTCGATCAGCGGGCCCATGAACGGCTCGGGTTTGTCGTTGGGCGCGCCGACGATGATCCGGTCGACGAGTTTGAGCACCTCGCCCATCAATGCCTCGTGCTGGCCGTCCTCGACGATCAGGCGGCGCGCATTGGTGCAGCGCTGGCCTGCGGACAGGAAGGCGGACTGCACGATGATGGCGGCGGCGGCGTGGATGTCGGCGACGTCCCACGAAACCAGCGGATTGTTGCCGCCCGCCTCGATCGCGAGGATCTTGTGCGGCTTGTCGGCGAACTGGCGCGCAAGCAGCCGTCCGCCGCGCGCGGAACCGGTGAAGAGCAGCCCGTCGATGCCGTCGTCGGAAGCCAGCGCCTTGCCGACCTCGACGCCGCCCTGGACGCAATGCAGGACGTCCTTTGGAATGCCCGCCTCGTGATAGCAATCGACGAGGAATTTTCCGACCGCCGGGGTTTTTTCGGACGGCTTGAAGACGACCGCATTGCCCGCCAGCAGCGCGGGGACGATGTGTCCGTTCGGCAGATGCGCGGGGAAATTATAGGGGCCGAGCACGGCCATCACGCCGTGCGGCTTGTGGCGCACCGCGACCTTGGAGCCCATCGCCCCTTCGGCCTTGGTGTTGGGCGTGCGCTCCGAATAGGCGTTGATCGAGATATCGACCTTGCCCACGACCGCGCCCGCTTCGGTGCGTGCCTCCCACATGGGCTTGCCCGTTTCCGATGCGATCAGACCCGCCAGCGTATCTTCCTTCGAGCGCACGACATTGGCGAAGCGGCGCAGCGCCTCGGCGCGGAAGGAGAAGCTGGTGGTGGCCCAGTCTGCCCAGTGCTTGCGGGCGGTGGCGACCGCGGCGGAGGCATCGCCCTCCTCGCCGTTCCAGATGACATCGCCCGTCGCGGGCGCGATTGATTGCATCGACATGGAAATGGTGGCTCGCAGGGTCTTGGGACGCGGTCAAGTCGCAGTTAGGCAGGCATTCCCGCGCGCATCGCCTCGCCCATGCGGCGGATCTCGATGATCTTGGCTTCGAAGGGCTGCCAGTCGTCCTTTTCCGCGATGGCGTCCCAACGGGCTTCGACCTCGTCGATGTGGAGCGAGCAGGGGGCTTCGCCAGCCCAGTAGGGATGCTCGCGGGCGGCGGCATTGGCGCGGCCATCGAGCAGTGCTTTCAGCGCTTCGAATTCGCCCGCGTCGTATCGATCGCCGCCCTGCACACAGCCGCCTCTCCAATCGAAGAAGAAGCGGTCGATCTTCACGCTCTGCGTCGTGAGTGCCGCGACGATGCCGCGGGCCAGGGCGGTATCGTCGGATTTGGACATCTGCCGCACGCCGAGGCGGCGGAGAAGCGCTGCGGTCAGTTCGGCGTCGAATTCATCGGCCCAGTCGGCGAGGACGGCGTTGAGATGCTCGTGCCCCGTGACGAGGCCGAGGGCGCCGCCGAGTTGCGCGAGGTCCCACTGGATCGCTTCGGGCTGGCGACCGAAGCTGTACAGCCCCTCGCCATCGAAATAGGCGGCGGTGAAGGCATCGTTCCAGTAGGGCGTGAAGCGCCACGGGCCATAGTCGAAACTCTCGCCCGTGATCGCGATATTGTCGCTGTTGAGGACGCCGTGGACGAAGCCTGCGGCCATGTACGAGGCGGCAAGGCGGGCGGTGGCGGTGCCGACGAGCGCGAAGAGGCGTGCGGCATTGTTCGCGACGCTGTCGGACAGCTCCTCGCCGTAGAGATGCTCGAGGCAGTAGCGCACGAGCTTGCCGATCGCGTCGGTGTCGCGGTGGAAGGCGTATCGCTGGAAGGTGCCGATGCGGATATGGCCATGGCCGAGCCGTGTAAGGACGGCGGAGCGGGTCGGGGAGGGTTCATCGGAGCGCCATAGCGACTCTCCCGTCTCGAACAGCGCGAACGACTTGGATGTGTGCACCCCCAGCGCTTCCAGCATTTCCGTCGCGAGGATCTCGCGATAGCCGCCCTTCAGCGTTAGTCGCCCATCGCCCTGACGGCTGTAGGGGGTCTGGCCCGAGCCCTTGGTGCCGAAATCGAGAAGACGTCCCTCATCGTCGCGCAGCTGCGCGAACAGGAAGCCGCGACCGTCGCCGAGGTCGGGATTGTAGTGACGGAACTGATGACCGTGGTAACGAAGCGCAAGCGGCTCCGGCAGATTGTCGGGCAGCGCCTCGAAACGGGCGAAATGCTGTTCCCAATGCGCTTTGACGAAATGCCCGAGGCCGACTCGCTTGGCCCAGCGGTGATTGGCGAAGCGCAGGCGATGCTCGGGGAACGTCGCCGGCGCTACCGCGTCGTAAAAGTCCGGGCCGAGTTCGAGGATCTTCGGGTCGGGGCGATAATCGGGCGAAGCAGACATGGCTTGGCGATAGAGAAGCGAACCGATAGGGGGAAGCGGCAATGGCCGACAATGAACCGAAATACCGCGATCGCTTCTGGAACAGCCCCGAGGGTTTGAAACTCCACTACCGCGATTATGACGGGCCGTTGGAAGGGCCGCCGATCCTGTGTCTTCCGGGACTGACCCGCAACCATCGCGATTTCGAGCCGGTGGCGGCGGCGTTCGCGGGGAAGCATCGCGTCATCGCGGTCGATTTTCGCGGGCGGGGTATGAGCGATTTCGACCCAGACCCGTCGCGCTACGAGCCGCAAACCTATGTGAAGGACGTGCTCAAGCTGCTCGACCAGCTCGGCATTGCCGATGCGATCTTCGTCGGCACCTCGCTGGGCGGGATCGTGACGATGCTGCTCTCTTCGATCGAGCCCGAGCGGATTGCGGCTGCATTGCTGAACGATATCGGGCCCGAGCTCGAAACCACCGGTCTGGACCGCATCCGTGCCTATGTCGCGAAGGGCGTCGATTTCCCCGATTATGCGGCGGCGGCGAAGGGCTATTCCGAAGGCATGGCCGACGTCTACCCGCAGTGGGACGAGGCGATGTGGGAAGTCTTCGCGCGGCGCGTGCTGCACGAGGGCGGCAAGGGCGTGCGATCGAACTACGATCTCAGGATCGGCGAGAATGTCGTGGCCGGTTCGGACAGCGCGCCGATGGACGCCTGGCACCTGCTCGACGGGCTGAAGGATGCACCTGTTACCATCCTGCGCGGCGAACTCAGCGATCTTTTCTCGGAGCGTGTGGCACAGCGGATGATCGAACATCTCCCACACGCCCGGCTGGTCAACGTTCCGAACGTCGGCCACGCCCCGTCGTTCGACGAGCCGGAATCGATCGACGCGCTTCGCGCGCTGATCGCGCGAACCCCCGACTAGCCGATCAGTCGCTCGAGCTTTGCACGGGCCATCGCCGGGGCTTCCTCCGGGCTGATGGTCGACTGGAAATTGCCGTCGGCATCCATCAGGAAGACAGTCGCCGTGTGCTGGACGTCGTAATCCTCGCCCTCGCCGTCGCGCTGCGAAACGACCCCGAAGCTCTTTTTTGCCTGCGCGATCTGGGCCTCGCTTCCGGTAAGCCCGATGACGGGGCTGTCGAAAAGGCCGGCATACTGCCCCACTTCCTCCGGACCGTCGCGCGCGGGATCGACGGTGATGAAGAGGATGTCGAACGCATCTTCGGGGCCGAGGTCGCGGCGAAGGCGCACGAGTGTCGACAGGGTCGTGGGGCAGACATCGGGACAGTGGGTGAAGCCGAAGAAGACGGCGCTCGGCCGTCCTTCGAGGTCGGCCTGCGTGAACGTTGCTCCTTCGGGCCCTTCGAGCTCGAAGGACCCGCCAATCGACAGCTTCGCGTCAGGATCGGGGCGCGAGACGTTCATCGGCAGTTCGCCGGGGCGCGGCGCATTGAGATAGAGTGCTCCACCCACCAGCGCGGCCAAGGCAACGGCCAGCCAAAGAAAGATGCGCACACGCTTCATCAGCGGGCGCCCGGTTCCACGACGTTCACTACGACGTCTCGATCTTCAGGACCTTCGAAATCGAGCGTGACGGTGAAGCTTCCCCCCGCTTCAAGAGGTTTTTCAAGACCCATGATCATGATGTGATCGCCTTGCGGTTCGAGGCGCTCGTCGCCGCCAGCGGCGATGTTGATACCTCCTTCGACAGGACGCATCGAGGCGATCCCGTTTTCGATCTGGGTGCGATGGAGCGCGGCCATGCCGATGTCCGTCGACACTCCGATCAGCCGGACGTCGGCTCCAGTCTCGTTGGTGAGCGTCAGATAGGCAGCGGCACTGGACTGGCCCGGAGCGGTCGCGCGTGCCCAGGCATCGGAAACTTCGAAGTCTCCCGTAGCAGGTTCGGCGTTGCAGGAGGCGAGGGTAAGGGCTGCCAGTGCGGGCAGCAGGGACATGTTGATCTTCATGGCGGCGCCCTTATCAAGCGCGACGCCTGCTTTACAGACTCTTTCGACAAGAGGCCCGTCGGTAAAACATCGTTCATTGTTTCGGGTTAATTGCATTCACTCTATGATAGAATCTTCCACCCCTGTGCCCGTCATTCACAATGCCGAGCGCGAAATGATGCGAGCGATGATCATGCGCGCACAGGGGTCGTTTGCGATCAACCTGGCGGTCATGGGAATGGCTTCTCTCCTGCTGCTGGTGGTCGACTATTGGCCGATGCTGCTGATCGCACTGGTGGCGCGGCTGGCATCCATTGGCATCGTTTATCACCGTGGAAGGCGCTTGCTACGCGACGTCGAGGGGGAGGGGGATTATGCGGTCGCGTTGAAGGACTGGTCGAATACGCTGGTGTTCGCGGGCGTGAGCTGGTCGCTTCTGCTCTGGTGTGTCCCCGCAAACGAAATTGCGACTCTCGCGTCGCAGGCGCTTTTCTCGATCGCACTGATTGGCGTGGCTTCGGTCATCAACACCATCGTGGGAACGAGACGCGCCTTATGGTCTTTCATCGCGCCCTTTCTCGCAAGCGCGGTCGGCTACTTTCTCTTCGTGAGCCCGACCCTTGGGTTTCTTCCGCTGTTGGCCGCGCTGCTCGGCTTTCTGATGGTGGTCCTGTTCGCCGTGCATGTCGAACGGCAGCAGCAGCACATCGGCTCGGTCTTCGCGGACAATGCGATGCTCGCCCATTCCCTTAGCCGCGCAAATGTCGAGCTTTCCGAGGCCTTGGCGATCGCGGACAGGCTGGCGCACTACGACCAGCTGACCGGCCTGCGCAACCGGCGCTCCTTCGAAGTCGAGGCACGGCGCATCCAGCGCGCCCGCGATGCGCTGAGCGCGTACCATTTGCTGCTGCTCGACGTCGACTGCTTCAAGTCCGTCAACGACCGCTTCGGCCATGCCTTCGGCGATCGGGTGCTCGAACATATCGGAAAAACGCTCGATACGGTGGCGAGCGAGTATGAGGACATCACGACGGCACGGCTCGGGGGAGAGGAGTTCGCGATAATCGTGGGCAGCGAAGGCGATGCGGATGTCGCGCTGATGTCGAACGACCTGCGTCGGATGCTTCGCAACCTCGCAGGAGTGGGCAAGAAAGACGTGGAGGTGACCGTCTCGATCGGTGCCACCCGCTGGCGTGCGGACGAGACCGTTCACACCGCCATGCTACGGGCCGACCGGCTGCTCTACGACGCCAAGGATGCCGGACGAGACCGGCTGATCGATGATTTCGAGGACAAGCGCAAAGTCGCCTAGGCGTCCTGCACGCCGGGCCGCCCCGGCGCGACGGCGAGGCTGCGCGCGATAGAGACTGCCGATCCTTTCTCGCTGACGCGGTCGAGCACCTTGTGATGGGTCGTCCATTGGGTGGGCGTAACTTCGCAGAGCAGATAGCCTCGCTGGTAATTGTTGTAGACGAGTTGCGGGTTGGCCGCCTGGATCTCCACCATGTCGCCGCGTTGGAGCATGCCGTCGCCTCCCGACGTGATCGAGGTGCCCACGAATTCCGTCGCGATGGGCGCGCCCGACCGATCGCTGCCGTCACGGTAGAGATTGCCGGCGAAGTGCTGGTGCTCATCGCCCGTGAGCACGACCGTGCTGTCGAGGCCCCGGCGCTGGATTTCCTCGAGGAAACGGCGGCGCGGAACGAGATAGCCTGCCCAGCTGTCGGCATTGACCTGCAGCCCCGGCTCGTCGGGCTTGCGGTCGAGGTCCATCATCATGATCTGCTGCGCGACGACCTGCCATGTCGCTTCGGAACGGCCCATGTTGCCGAGGAGCCAGTCGAGTTGGCGCTCGCCCAATACGTCGGCATCGCGCGCGCGGATCTCGTCGCACGAGGCACCCCACATGTCGTCGCACGGCTGGTCGGTCCTGAACTGGCGGGTGTCGAGCAAATTGACGTCCGCCAGATCGCCCCACGGCATGTGCCGGTAGATCTGCATCGATGCGCCGACCGGCAGCGAGGAGAGACGTAGCGGCATATGCTCGTAATAGGCCTGCATCGCCATCTGCTGACGCAGGCGGAAGATCGCGGACGGGATGTTCTCCTCGTCGATATGGCCGACCCAATTGTTCTCGATCTCGTGATCGTCCCACACGCAAACCCAAGGCGCGGCGGCATGGGCCGCCTGGAGGTCGACGTCCATCTTGTACTGTGCGTACCGACGGCGATAGTCGCCGATCGAGAAGACTTCCTGTCCGTAATGGCGGCGCACGCTCTCCACCGGGCCCTGCCAGCTGCGAACCCGCGCATCGCGATATTCGTAGATGTAATCGCCATAGCAGTAGACGAAGTCGGGGTTCTCCTCCGCAAGGTGGCGATAGGCGGTGAAATAGCCTTCCTCGTAGTTCTGGCAGCCGGCGACCGCGAACTTGAGTCGATCGACGCTTGCGCCGGGCGCAGGGGTCGTGCGGGCGCGGCCGCGGTAGGTGCGCTCGTCACCCGAGGAGAAGCGATAGAAATAGTCGCGATCGGGCTGGAGACCGTTCAGCTCGACATGGACGGCATGCCCGAGTTCGGGACGCGCGAGCGCGGTGCCCTGGCGGACGATGGTCTGGAAGCCGCGATCTTCGGCCACTTCATAACGCACTTCGACCGCCGCCATCGGCATTCCGTAATCCTCGGCGAAGGGTTCGGGCGCGAGCCGAGTCCAGATCACGAACCCGTCGGAAGAGGGATCGCCGGACGCGATGCCGAGCTGGAAGGGATATTGGCGGTAAGCGGGCTGGGCGATGAGTCGCGTGGGCGAGCACAGCAACAGACCGGTGACGGCCGAGGCGCCAAAGGCCTGGAGGGCATGGCGACGCGAGAGCGCAAGGCGGGTTTCGAACTTGGTGGACACGCAGAAAAATCCCTTCAGGAGCCGGACGGTCTTGCTGTCGGCCTAGAAAGGAAAGGCGACAGGCTCAAGTCGGCTGGTGCGTATCGCAGAAATAGGCCGAGCGACCGGCGACCTTCTTTTTAACGATGGTCCCGTCGCATCGGCGGCAGTCCGCGCCATCCTTGCGGTGCCGGATCAGCCAGTCGTCCGGTAGTTTCGAATAGGTCGCGTCGGTATCGCAGACGCTAGTCAGCACGTCGTGCATGGCCTCGTAGAGCGCGCCGAGCTTCGCATCGGACAAGTCCGACGCGGTCGTGGAGGGGTGTACGCCTGTCTGGAAAAGAATTTCGTCCGACCACAGGTTGCCGATTCCTGCCAGCTTTCGCTGGGCCAGAAGGGCACCTTTGATGGTGCCATTGGTCGAGCCGATGACGTCACGAAAATCCGCTTCAGATATTTGCATCGCGTCGGGACCGAACCCGATTTCCGCGACATGCGCATCGGGATCGTCGACGACGCGCACCCATCCGAGCTTGCGCGGACAGCGGAAGGCGAGACGCGCATTGCCTTCGAAGCGGATCAGGAACTTGGTGTAGTCGGGCGCTTCGTCCTCGCTGGAGTCGAACGGGAGGAGCTTGCCGGTCATGCCTAGGTGGACGCCTATCCATGGACCGGTTTTCGATCCAGCGAAGATGAGCTTGCCGTGGCGGCGGGTCTCGGTGAACTGCCGCCCGACCAGTCGCCCGCGCTCGTTATCGCCGGGAAGCTCGATGTAGCTCGTGTCGTCGCCAAGCTCGACCGCCTCGATCGTGCGGTGAAGACAGTGCTTCTCCAGACGGCGGCGATTGGTCTCGGCTTCCGGAAGCTCGGGCATGCTCGATCGAACGACCCGTCGCGAAAGGCTGTTCCCGACGCGCCAGCGATCTTCTTACCAGTAGGGAGAAGTGGAGGTCCGAGCCGGAATCGAACCGGCGTACACGGATTTGCAGTCCGCTGCGTCACCACTCCGCCATCGGACCTTCCAATGTGGTGGTGGGCGCCAGTTGCCCGAGGGCGGGGTCGTCTGTCAACGTGATCTTTCGACGAACGCATGCCACAAGAGCTTGGCTTGCAAGGCCTTGAGCGTTAAGGCGAAGGTCACCCGACTGTATTAGGAAGACGACACAGTGAGCCAAGGCGACCTTCTCGATCCCGTCACCACCCACACCCGCGCCGCGCGCCGCGCGATGATCGACAGCCAATTGCGTCCCAACGACGTCAACGACAAGCGGCTGCTTGCGGCCATCGAGGGCGTTGATCGCGAGGATTATCTTCCGGCCGCGCGTCGTGCAGTGGCGTATCGCGATCGTGCCATCCCGCTGGGGGATGGTCGCTTCGCCCCTGCGCCGACGGTGCTGTTCAAGTTGATCGACCGCGCCGATGTGCGCAGCGAGGAGCATGTGCTCGTGGTCGGCCCCGATGCCGGCTATGCCGCTGCGGTTCTTGCGCGACTGGGCACCAAGGTCGTCGCGCTCGATAGCGTCAAGTCCGAGGGTCCTGGCGTCGATGGCGTTACGATGGTCAAGGGCGCGCTCGACAAAGGCCATCCGGCGGATCGGGCCTATGACCTCATCCTGATCACGGGCGCAGTGGAGCAGATTTCCGAGGCGCTCATCGAGCAATTGGCCGACGGCGGGCGCGTGGCCGCCCCGGTGATCGAAGGCGGCCTCAGCCGCCTGGCCATCGGACGCAAGGTCGGCGAAGCCATGGCTTTCCGCAGCTTTGCCGATGCGCAGGTAGCGCGTCTTGCGGCGTTCGATCGCCCGCAGGAGTTCCGTTTCTGATGAAAACCATGATTTCCCTTGTAACGCTTGCCGCGATGCTCGGGACGACGCCCGCGCTGGCGCAGGATGCGCAGGAGGTGCCGGGCGACACCGAGACGCTGACCGAAGCGCTGGTCGATGCCTATCGCACCAATCCGACGCTCACCGCGCAGCGCGAGGCGTTGAAGATCAGCGATGCGGGGGTTGCGCTCGCGCGCGCAGGCGGGCGGCCTAACGTGGCGGCAATTGCTGGCGTCAATCAGGACCTGTCGCGGCGCGGTGCGCTGGGTACCCAGACACAGGACCTCAACCTGTCGATCGGCGCGGACGTTTCCTATCCGCTGTTTCAGGGCGGGCGGGTCAGCAACGACATCGCGGCGGCCGAAACGCGGGTCGAGGCGGCTCGCGCGACGCTGCGCGCGGTCGAAGGCGATATCTTCGTGGCGGCAGTGACGGCCTACATGGACGTGATGCTCAACCGCGCGGTCGTTGGGTTGAACGAGAATCAGGTGCGGGTGCTCGGGACCAACCTCGAGGCATCGCGCGACCGTTTCGAGATCGGCGACCTGACGCGCACGGACGTTGCGCAGTCCGAAGCACGCCTTCAGCTGGCGCAGGCCCGCCTTGCCGGAGCGCGGGGGCGACTCGCTTCGGCCGTCGAAACCTATCGCCAGGTGATCGGTGACGATCCGGGCGAACTGGCACCGCCGCCGCCGCTTCCGCCGTTGCCCGAGACGGCCGATCAGGCGGTCCGCATCGCGCTCGTCGAGAATGCCGATTTCGAGGCCGCCCGTCTGGCAGTCGATGCGGCGCAATATGATACCCGGGTCGCGCGCGCCGCGCGTTTGCCGACCGTCTCGGCGGTCGGTTCTGGCACGTACGTCAATGCGCTGGGCGGCGCTGGCGACGGCGTCGGCGGACAACCGCTACCCAATTCCGGCTCGGTGACGACCATCGGCGTGAATTCGCGTATCCCTATCTATCAGGGCGGCACGCCGGCGGCGCTCGTCGCCCAGGCCCGCGCGATCGAAGGGCAGCGGCTGGAGCAGCGCGTGGCGGCGGAACGCGGGGTGGTGGCAGAGACCCGTTCGGCATTTGCGACCTACGAAGCGGCAGTCCGCGCGATCGAAGCGAACGAAGTCGCGGTTTCGGCCAACGAACTGGCGCTGGAAGGCGCGCGGCTGGAAAACAGTATCGGCTCACGTTCGGTACTGTTTGTCCTGGATGCCGATCAGGAACTGCTCAACACGCGCGTTGATCTCGTCACGGCGGAGCGCGACGCCTATGTCGCGGGCTTCCGCCTGCTCAACGCCATGGGCCAGGCCGAAGCCGAGGATCTCAACCTCGACGGCGGCGCGCTCTACGACCCGCTCGGCAACTATCGCGCCATCTCGGGCCAGTGGAACGACTGGGCCGATCCGGGCGCGCCAGAGCCGGTCGCGACCAGCACCTTGTCCGAGGAGGAACGCGGCGAACCGCGCTGATTGGTGACAATCCGCGATTAACTGGTAAAGAGAGCGGCATGGCCGGCCCCAATGAACCTTCGATGGAAGACATCCTCGCCTCGATCAAGAAAGTGATCGCGGAAGATGCGCCTCCGCGCGTGCCGCAGGAACGCAAGGTCGCGCCGATCGCGCAGGACCTCGACGAAGTCGAGGAAAGCGAAGACGTTCTCGACCTCGATGCGAGCAACGTCGCCGATGCCGAGCCGGGCACCGGTCACATGCCCGACACGCCGCCTGCCGCCGTCGCCAGCCTGATGGCCGACGAGGTCACGAGCAGCACGCGCTCTCGGCTCGAGGAACTCGCGGACGTCGCGGCAAACGCTCCTGCAAGCGCGAGCGTCAATCCGCTCGAGGAGATGGTTCGCGAGATGCTTCGGCCGATGCTCAAGAGCTGGCTCGACGAGCGACTGCCCGGCATCGTCGATGAGCATGTCCGCAACGAGATCAGCCGAATTACCGGACGCAAATTGTAGCGCTTGCGAAACGGCGCGGCGGCGCTAGCGTCGCTTCCCATGAAAACGACTCTCGCGCTGCTAGCGCTCGCCACCGCCCTCGTCCCCGCTGCCTATGCCGACGCGCGTCCGATGACGCCCGAGGACATGCTCAAGCTGCCGCGCGTGGGCGGCGCATCCGTCAGTCCGGACGGCAAGCTGGCACTGGTGCCGGTTTCCTACGTCAAAGAGGACTTGAGCGGTCGGCGCGGCACGGTCGCGATCGTCGAGCTGGAATCGAATACCATCCGGAACCTCGCGGGCGGAACGGGCTTCGTGCCGCCCTCGGGGGCGCGCTTCGGCGGCGACGGGGCGATTTATTATCTCTCCGACAAGAGTGGGTCCGACCAGCTTTGGCGCATGGTACCGGGCGAAGAGGCGTCGCAGGTCACCGACATCAGCGCGGGCGGGATCGACGATTTCGTCCTGTCTCCCGACGCCAGCAAGCTGGTGCTGCTCGCCACACGCGATCAGCGCTGCACCGACATCGCCTGCGCCAACGTGCAGGACGACGACCAGCCGGGCAACGCGCGCGAATATGACGAGATTTTCGTGCGCCACTGGGACAGCTGGGTAGAGCCTGGTGTCGTCGCGCAGATCTACGGCTTCGAGCTCGAAAACGGCAAGGCGACCGGAAACGGCGCGGTGATCGGGCAAGGGCTCACCGGCAACACGCCCTCGCGTCCGTTCGGCGGCACTGAGGAAATCAGCGTCGGCAACGACGGGATCGTCTATTTCGCGCAGCGCGAGGGTGGATCGGCCGAACCGACCTCCACCAATCTCGACATCTATTCGAACAGCGTCACCGGCATGGGGAATGGCCCGAAGAACATCACCGGCGACAATCCGGCCTACGACAATATGCCGACCCTCTCGCCCGACGGTACGCGGCTGGCCTACGTCGCGATGGAGCGCCCGGGCTACGAAAGCGACAAGCTCACGCTCATGATCGAGGAGCTGGAGAATGGCGTTCCCAGCACTGTCACGCGCGCGCTCACCGAGGATTGGGACGTCTCCGTGGGCTCGATCGCCTGGTCGCCTGATGGACGCTATCTCTACGTTACGGTCGGCGAAGTGCTCGAGCATCCGCTCTACCGGATCGACGCCCGCACGGGCGAGCGGACGCGGCTGACGGGCGACGGCAACGTCGGCAACGTCGCGCCGCTGGCGAACGGCGACGTGCTCTTCACGATGAACAGCATCGCCTCGCCGACCGAACTCTTCCGCTGGCGCAACGGCAAGATCGCCCAGCTCACCAACTTCACCGGCCCGATGATGGCCGAGTTCGATCCGATCGATTACGAGAAGTTCAGTTTCGAGGGTGCCGAAGGGGATACTGTCTGGGGTTTCCGTCTCAAGCCGGCAGAGGCGAAGGGTAAGCTCCCCGTCGCCTTCCTCGTTCATGGCGGGCCGCAGGGCAGCTTTGCCAACAGCTGGTCGACGCGCTGGAACCCGCGGATGTTCTCCGCGCCCGGCTATGGCGTCGTATCGATCGATTTCCACGGTTCGACCGGTTACGGCCAGGACTTCACCGACAGCATCAACGGCGACTGGGGCGGAAAGCCGCTCGAAGACTTGCAGCTAGGGCTCGCGCATGCGCTGGAAATGGATCCGCAGCTCGACGGCGAGCGCATCTGCGCGGCAGGCGGCAGCTACGGCGGCTATATGATGAACTGGATTGCCGGCAACTGGTCCGACCGGTTCGACTGCCTCGTCAACCACGCCGGCCTCTTCGATATGCGCAGCTTCTATTATGTTACCGAGGAACAGTGGTTCCCCCGTTGGGACTTCGGCGGCACATACGAAGAGAAGAAAGAACTCTACGAGCGCTGGAACCCGGTAAATTACGTCGACAACTGGCAGACCCCGATGCTCGTCATCCATGGTCTGAAGGACTTTCGTGTTCCCTACGGCCAGGGCCTTGGCGCCTTTGCCGCGCTCCAGGAACGCGACATCCCCTCGAAGCTCCTGATCTACCCCGAGGAAAATCACTGGATCCTCGACGGGCAGAACTGGATCCGCTGGCAGACCGAGGTGCACGAGTGGATGGATCGCTGGACCAGCGCCGAGGACACCGATCGCAGCCTCGACATCATGGAATAGCTTGATGGGAAGGGCGGGCCGCTTTACCCGCTCTTTCCCATGACCGAGCTAGCCAAGACGTTCGAACCCGGCCCCATCGAGGCCAAATGGTATGCGCATTGGGAAGAAGAGGGGCTGTTCCGCCCCGAGCGTCCCGAGGCCGAACCCTATACGATCATCATGCCGCCTCCCAATGTCACGGGCGTGCTGCACATCGGCCATGCATTGGACGATACGCTGCAGGACATCCTCATCCGCAAGGCGCGGATGGAGGGCAAGGATGCGCTGTGGGTCGCGGGCATGGACCATGCGGGCATCGCGACGCAGATGGTGGTCGAGCGTCAGCTCGACGAAGAACAGACGAAGCGCACCGCCCTCGGGCGCGACGCCTTCCTCGACCGCGTGTGGCAGTGGAAGGAAGAAAGCGGCGGGCAGATCACCCAGCAGCTGCGGCGCCTCGGCGCTAGCTGTGACTGGGAGAACGAGCGCTTCACGATGGACGAGGGCTTCTCCCGCGCCGTGACGCACACGTTCGTCGAGCTGTTCGAGCGGGGCCTGATGTTCCGCGACAAGCGACTGGTGAACTGGGATCCGCATTTCGAAACCGCGATCTCGGATCTCGAGGTCGAGCAGAAGGAGCAGGCTGGGCATTTCTGGCACCTGTTCTATCCGCTCGCCGACGGTTCGGGATCGATCGAGGTCGCGACGACGCGCCCCGAGACGATGCTCGCCGACATGGCGGTCGCGGTGCATCCCGAGGACGAACGCTATGCGGGCATGATCGGGAAAATGGTCAAGCTTCCGCTGACAGGGCGTGAAATCCCCATCATCACCGACACGCACGCCGATCCCGAGCTGGGCTCGGGTGCGGTGAAGATCACGCCGGGGCACGACTTCAACGATTTCGAAGTCGGCAAGCGCGCGGGGATCGCACCCGCCGACATGCTCAACATGCTCTCGAGCAAGGCCGAGGTGGTGCAGACCGCCGACGGGCTCGTCCCCGAAATGCTCATCGGCCTCGATCGCTTCGATGCCCGCAAGCGCGTAGTCGAGATGCTGGAGCAGGAAGGCGCGTTGCTACGGACCGAGGATCGCACGATCCAGGCACCGTACGGCGACCGTTCCATGGTCGTGATCGAGCCGTGGCTCACCGACCAATGGTATGTGGACGCCGAGACGCTGGCCAAGCCCGCGCTGGAAGCGGTGCGCTCGGGCGACATCAACGTCGTGCCCGAGACGTGGAAGAAGACATGGTACAACTGGCTCGAGAATATCCAGCCGTGGTGCGTGAGCCGCCAGCTGTGGTGGGGGCATCGCATCCCAGCCTGGTACGACGAGGCAGGCAATGCCTATGTAGCGCATACGCTCGAAGGGGCGCAGGAAAAAGCCGGCCCCGACGTGGTGCTGCGGCAGGACGAGGACGTGCTCGACACCTGGTTCTCCTCGGCGCTGTGGCCCTTCGCGACGCTGGGCTGGCCCGAGAGCACCGAGACGCTCGAGCGCCACTATCCTAACGACGTGCTGATTTCGGGCTTCGACATCATCTTCTTCTGGGATGCCCGGATGGCGATGCAGGGCTTGGAGTTCATGGGAGAGAAGCCGTGGAAGACGCTCTACCTTCACGGCCTGGTGCGCGACGCGCAGGGCGCGAAGATGTCCAAGTCGAAGGGCAACGTCGTCGATCCGCTGACGATCGTCGACAAATATGGCGCCGACGCGCTTCGTTTCACGCTCTGCGCGATGGAGAGCCAGGGCCGCGACATCAAACTCGATGAGAAGCGCGTCGAGGGCTACCGAAACTTCGCGACGAAGCTGTGGAATGCCGCCCGCTTCCTGCAGCACAACGGCATCGGCGCGAGCCAGAGCATCGCGGCGCCCGCGGCGGAGAAGTCGGTCAATCGCTGGATCATCGGCGAGGTCGTGGAGACGCTGGCGAAGCTCGAGAAGGCGTTCGCAGAACTGCGCTTCGACGGGATGGCCGATGCGGTCTATCACTTTGCATGGGGCACCTTTTGCGACTGGTACGTCGAGCTCATCAAGGGCGCGATGGACGATGAGACCAAGGCCGTCGCAGCGTGGGCGTTCGACCAGATTCTCGTGATGCTCCACCCGTTCATGCCCTTCGTGACCGAAGAGCTTTGGCATAGCATGGGCGAGCGACCCTACGATCTCATCGTCGCGAAATGGCCGGCGCCGGAAGCGGATGTGGATGCGGAGTCGAAAAACGAGGTCGACTGGACGATCGCGCTGATTTCCGAAGTGCGCGCGCTGCGGGCCGAGCTCAACGTCCCTTGGTCGAACCGGCTCGTTCTGCATCCGCTCGACGGCGGCCGAGCCGATGCGGGCGATGCGCTCGATCGAATGGGCAAGGCCGAGTGGGGAGAGGCGATCGATACTGCGCCCGAAGGCTCCGCGCAGATCGTCGTCGCGGGACGAAGCTATGCGGTTCCGCTGGCCGACGCCATTGATCTCGACGCCGAGCGTGCGCGTCTCGCCAAGGCGGCGGAAGCGGCGGAGAAGGAAGTGAAGTCGCTCGAAGGTCGGTTGAACAACCCCAATTTCATGGAACGCGCAAAGCCCGAGGCTGTCGCCAAGGCGCGCGAGGATCATACCGCGCGTTCCGAAGAGGCTCAGAGGCTGCGTACCGCACTGGAGCGCCTGGGTTGAACTATCCCTCAACCCGAATGCGGCGGCGGCGCACGGCACCGTGGATGCGCGACATGCTTCGCGAGCACCGGCTGCATCCGAGCCACCTGATCTGGCCGCTGTTCGTCTGTGAAGGCGATGGGGAAGAGCAGGCGATCGGCGCGCTGCGTGGCGTGTCGCGCTGGTCGGTCGACCGGATCGTGGAGCGGGCGCGCGAGGCGGCGGATGCCGGGATTCCCGCGATCGCGCTGTTTCCGAATACGGCGGACAAGGATCGCAGCGACGACGCCGCCGAAGCGCTCAATCCCGACAATCTCGTCTGCCGCGCCATCCGCGCGATCAAGGATGCCGGCATCGACATCGGCGTGATGACCGACGTGGCGCTCGATCCGTACACGAGCCATGGTCATGACGGTCTGGTCGATGAGGCGGGCCGTGTCATCAACGATGCGACGGTCGAGATTCTCGCTCGGCAGGCGGTGGTGCAAGCCGAGGCAGGAGCGGATATCGTCGCCCCCTCGGACATGATGGACGGGCGCATCGGCGCGATCCGCGAGGCGCTCGAGGATGCCGGACATCCGGACACCGCCATCATGGCCTATTCGGCCAAATATGCGTCCGCGCTCTACGGGCCGTTTCGCGAGGCCGTCGGATCGGGCGACCGGCTGAAAGGCGACAAGCGCGGCTATCAGATGGACCCGGCAAACGGGAACGAAGCGCTCACCGAAGTCGAACTCGACATTGCCGAGGGCGCGGACTTCGTGATGGTGAAGCCCGGTATGCTCTACCTCGACGTCGTCGCGCGGCTGGTCGATGCCCTCGAGACTCCCGTCTTCGCCTATATGACGAGCGGCGAATTTGCGATGATCGAGGAAGCCGCCGCCGCAGGCGCTGGAGATCGCGAGGCCATGCTGATGGAAGCGCTGACCGCCTTCAAGCGTGCAGGAGCCACCGGCATTTTGACCTATCACGCACTGGAGGTCGCGCGTAAGATCGTGTGATGACCGGGGGCAAGTACAAGCGCGACATGGGCACGCTCGGCGTCGCCTTCATCACCATCAACGGGTTGATCGGCGCGGGCATCTTCGGGCTGCCCGAAGTGCTGCACGAGGCGGTCGGAAGTTTCGCGCCGTGGTTGCTGCTCATCGGCGGTGCCCTCGTCATGAGCATCGTCGTCTGCTTTGCCGAGCTGACCCGCATGACCGATCGCTCGGGCGGGCCGCAGCGGTTCGTGACCGACGCCTACGGAAGATTCGCGGGCTTCCAGATCGGCTGGACCTTCTATTCGGCGCGCATTCTCAGTCAGGCGGCGAACACGACGGTGATGATCGCCTATGCCGCTGCGGTCTGGCCGGCGATCGGCGAGGGCATCGCCAACGATATCGCGATCGTCGCGGCGCTCGGCGCGATGACGATCCTCAATATCGTCGGTATCCGCCGCGTGGTGACCGTCCTGGGAGCGATGACCTTTCTCAAGCTGGCGCCCCTCATCGTGCTGATCGGTGTCGGACTCGTTTCCGCCGCAACGCCAGGCCCCATCGAACTGCCGCGCTTCAGCGCCGTCGAGGGGATCGCCCTGGCCGCTCTCTATGCCTTCGTCGGGTTCGAGAATGCGACCATCCCGGCGGGCGAAACACGCGATCCGAAGCGCTCGATGCCCAAAGCGCTTCTGATGAGCCTCGCGATCGTGACGCTCATCTATTTCGCACTGCAATGGGCGTACAGCCTTTCACCGATCGCAGGCACGGGCCCCGATGCGCCCGTCGTCGAACTCGCGCGCCTGTTCGGCGGCGATACGGGCGCGCTGTTGATTGCCGCGACCATCGTGGTGAGCGTGCTCGCGAACATGACAGCGGGTCATACGTCGGCCAGCCGCATGACGCCCGCAATGGCGGACGACGGGCTGCTTCCTGCCTGGTTCGGCACCGTGTCGCGCTGGGGGACTCCGGCCAATTCGATCCTTTTCTTCGGCGCAGGGTCGATCCTGTTCGCGCTTTCGGGCACGTTCCTGGTTCTTGCGTCCATCTCGACGCTCGCCCGACTGATCGCCTATGTCGCCTCGATTCTCGCGCTTCCGCGTCTGCGCCGTGCGGCAGGACGTTCGGCTTTCAACCCCGTCATCGCGATCGCGGCGCCCATCGCACTTGCTCTATCGATCTGGGCGATGTTCCAGACCGATCTCGCGCAATGGGCGACGATCGGCGGCTTCGCGGCGGCGGGGACGTTGTTGTTCTTTCTCGCAGGCACAGCGCGGGGCGCGGCTTCAGCGTAGCGACGCGGCCATCGCGCCGAGCGTGTCGGCCTGTCGTTCGTAAACCGCGCGCGCTCTCGTCATCAGCCTTTCGACGGCATCGCGGTCGGAGGGACTTGCCCATCCATCCTGGTCGATCTGGAGGGTAACGAGCCGGTCGAGTTCTGCGAGGGTGATGGCGACGGGCATATGTGCGCGTTCGAGCAGGCTCAGCTGTTCCTCGGCCTGAACCCAGCTTTCACTCCCCGGCGCGCCCGCGCGTGCCACTGCGGCGCGTGTCGCGGGCAGGGCGCTCGCAAAGCCAGCCTCGCCCTCGCGGAGACGGACTTCCAGTGACGCGATTCGATCGGCGACGGTCAGTGCGCCCTGCGGTGGTTCGGTCGAGCCAACCGGCAGGCGCGGGTCGATCGCTTCGGCGGGACGGGGCCCGAGCGACGGCGCATCGTTGCGAGGCTGGCAGGCAGCGAGGAGAAGGCAGGAGAGGATGGCGGCGGTGCGCATCGTCATCGCCTAGACCGCGAGAAGGCCTCAGGCAATCGACATGGAAAAAGGGGCAGAAAGTCCTTGAAAGCGCCGCATCGCCCTTCTATTGCCCCGGCAACCCAAGCGCCCGTAGCTCAGCTGGATAGAGTACCTGACTACGAATCAGGTGGTCGGAGGTTCGAATCCTTCCGGGCGCGCCACTTATAGAGAAAGGCCGCGGCTCCCGATCGGGACCGCGGCCTTTTTCGTTGGTTAAACGGTTGTCGTGAAGTCAGGCGTATTGAGCGCCCATCGCTTCGGCCTGTGCGGCAAAATGTCGGGCGAGTTCTTCGTGTCGCTCGCGAGCCGCGTTGGTCACCGACCGTGCTGCTGCGGTGCGCTCCTGCGCCGCGCGGCGCTGGTAAAAACGAAAATTCGACTCGCCTCTCATGGCCAAGATCCCCCGATCCCTAAGGTCCCGCATGTCCTTCCCGCGGTACGTTCACAGCGGAAGGTCGCATGACAATGGTTAAGAGGACGTGAAAAACCAAGGGCTGGCCGACGACTCACGAACGGGCGATCGGTTAGCTGGCTCGTTACGTCGTAAATGTTCCCGTTTCAGAAGAAAATTTCCGAGACGTGTCCGCCGCGATACTGTGGCCGACCCTTTGAAGCTGCGCTCAGCGCCCACGAATCGCCGTCCGGTCGGTGCCGATTCGGGCGCGACCGTCGCTCGCACGGCGACGACGACGCGAGCGAAGCGACGCACTGCGGTAATGACGGGCGGGCACCTGCCAGGGCCCTTGCCGGATGGAAGGGGCATGCGGACGGACCGCATCGAACAGCTTCGCGCCCGCGATGAAGACCACCCCGAGGCAGGCGACGAACATCGCCTGCCCGAGCCAGCCCGGATATTGCTGAACGAAAACCGAGCCACGGATAATCGCGCCCATCGCAATCGCGTAGATGACGAGGCACGCCTCGAAGCGCGACTTGATGACGAACAGGCGGGCGGGTTTCTTGAGCATCGGCATTGGTTAAGCAAACGGTGTGCCATTCGCTTCGTTCCGCCAAAAATGTCTTACGACACTTGGTTACCTGTTCGTTAATCCGACAATTGGCCGCGTCACGCCAGTTCGAGGAGGCCCATCTCTTCCAGCATCGCGCGGCGCGCATCGCGGACGACACGCACCAGCGATTGGGACTGGAGCTCTCGTCCATCGATCGCCTCGGGCCAGGTATCGGCGACTACTGCCGCCATCCGGTCGAGCTTGTCCCCGTCGACGAGGAAACGGGGATCGACCGCTGCCGGATCGCAGGCAACGCGCAGGCGCAGGCAGGCGGGACCGCCGCCATTGGCCATCGACTGGCGTACATCGACCACGCGCACGCGCCGGATAGGACCGTTGCCCGCGAGATGCGCCTGTAGCCATGTCCAGACCGAAGGCGTCTCGCGGCATTCGGTGGGGACGACCAGCGTCTGCTGCCCATCGGGCGGCGTGACGAGTTGCGCGTTGAAAAGATAGCTCGAGATCGCGTCAGCAAGCGGAACGTCTTCGTCCAGAACCTCCACGATCTGGACGTTCGGGAAGGCCGCCTCGATCGCGGCATGGGTGCCGGTCCGGTCTTCGAACGCTTTCTCGTGTGCGAACAGCGTGCGCTCGTTGGCGACCGCGACGACATCGTTATGGAAGGCGCCCGCGGAGATCGCTTCGGTCGACTGCTGTACGAACAGCGTGCGATCGGCATCGAGACGATGCAGGCGGGCGAGCGCATGGCTCGCCTCGATATGCTGGCGCGCCGGATAGGGCCCGCCCGAGACGCCGTAGACGAAGATCTCGACGCCCGTGCTGCCATGGTCGTCCGCCAACCGCATGAAGTTCGCCGCGCCCTCGTCACCAAAGGCTACCGGGACAGGGGCGTGTATCGAGAAGCTGTCGTCCGCGAAGGCCATGCGCAGCTGGGAGAGCGTGTCGGGCCATTCATGGCTCCGGTGCGCCATGGTCTTCAAATTCGCGACCGTGAGGTGACAGCGCCCGTCGGCCGTGTCGGGCGCGGGACTGACGGTGGCGGCGTTCGCGGCCCACATGGAAGATGCGGAGAGCGCATTGGCGGCCAGCGCGTGCGGTGCGGTTCCGAAGTCGACGCCGAGCCCGGCAAGCCAGTCATCATTGGGGCGGGGCAGGGGCATGAAAACGCCCTGCACCAAGCCGAGGTCGAGGTTTGAGCGCATCTTCTCGATGCCCTGAAGCGCCGCGGCGCGTGGCTGCGAGATGTCTCCGCTATGCGCGGTCGATGCGAGGTTGCCGAGCGACAGGCCCGCATAATTGTGGCTGGGCCCGATCAGCCCGTCGAAGTTGATCTCACGAATGGTCATCGGCGCGATACCGCGAGCACGCGGTCTCCTTCTTCAAGGTCGAGAATGTCGAGCGCCTTGGGGTCGAGTCGCATCTTCCCGTCCTCGATCAGGCCGCGCGCATGACAGGCCCGGAAGGTCTTCAACCGGCCGACGGCGCAGATCATCTGTTCACCGCCTTCTTCGAGCGGATTCCCGACGACGTGCCAGTCGCTGTTGGCAATCGAGGCGACCCTGTCCGTGCGCCCGACCATCGAGGGGCCGCCATCGAAGATATCGACATAATCGGTGAAGGTCAGATTCTCGTTCTCCAACATTCGCATCGCCGCCCGGCCCGATGGGTGCGGCTGGCCGATGACGGCGCGCGCTGCCTCGGGAAGCATCGAGACGTAGATGGGGGTCTTGGGGAACAGATCGGCGATGAATTGCGTGCCATGGACGGCATTGAAACCGTCCGCCTCCGGGAAGCTCATACCGAAGAAGCGTCCACCGATCGCGTCCCAGAAGGGCGAATGACCGCCGTCGTCGATCACGCCGCGCAATTCGGCGAGGATCTTCTCGCCGAAGCGCGGACGATGCTGCTTGATGAAGAGGTATCGCGAGCGGGCCAGCAGAAGCCCGAGCCCCCCGGCACGCGCGGCGGGATGCAGGAAGAGGCCGCCGACCTCGCTCGAGCTCTCGAGGTCCGTCACGATGCTCAGCATCCGATTGCGGAAGATGGTATTGAGTTCGCTCGACTTCTGCGTGAGCGTCGAGAGCCGGTAGCTGTAGAATGGCTGCTCGGTGCCGACTTTCCCGAAGATCTGGCAGGTACCTCGGATCGCTCCGGTAGAGCACTCCTCGAGCATGAAGATGTAAAGATCGTCCGCGGGTTTCTCGCCCTGCCGTTCGAAGCTGGCGTCGGATTTCGCGAGCCGCTCGGCAAGGACGCCGCGATCGGCGGGCAGGTTGGTAAAGCCGCCGCCGGTCAGTTTCGACAGGTCGTAGAGCGCATCGAGGTCCTCGATGTCCGCGGCACGAAGAACGTAGCTCATTGGGAGATCAACCTCGCAATGCTGAGCGCTGACAGCGCTGCGCGTTCGCCGATACTTTCGACGATGAGAAATTCGTCGGGACTGTGGATCGCCCCGCCGCGCACGCCCATCGTGTCGACAACGGGGACACCGGTGGCGGCGATATTGTTGCCGTCGCATACGCCGCCGGTGGCCTTCCAGCCGATCTCCTGCCCGAGGTCGGCGCCTGCCTGTTTGACGAGTCCGAACAGCTCTTCCATCGGCGGCGTCATCGGCTTGGGCGGGCGTCCGAACCCACCATGCACGTCGCAGGTCACGTCGTGTTCGCCGGCGATGAGTGCGGCGGTTTCGGCGACGAGATTCTCGGCGCGCGCCTGGTCGGCTTCATCGACGCAGCGGAAGTTGACGCGCAGGATGGCGAGGTCGGGCACGACATTGTTGGGTCCACCGCCGTCGATCTTCGCGGGATTGACCGAGAGTGTGTCGTCCATCTCCGCCTTCAACCGCAGCGCCATGTCGGCGGCGGCGACCAGAGCATTGCGACCATCGCGCGGATTGCGCCCCGCGTGCGCCGAGCGGCCGCGGATCGTGATCGAGTAATTGCCGCTGCCCGACCGCGCTCCCGCCAAGGTTCCGTCGGGAAGGGCGGAGGGTTCGTAGGTGAAAGCGGCGCGTTTCCCCTTTGCGGCCTTCCGGAGCAGGGGCTGCGACGATGGCGAGCCGATCTCCTCGTCGGAGTTGATAACAACTTCATAGCCGAAGCGGTCGGCGAAAGGACTTTCTTCCAGCGCTTTCAAGGCGGCAAGCATGACCGCGATGCCGCCCTTCATGTCGGTGATGCCGGGACCGTTCAGCACCTTGCCGTCCTCGAGCCACTTAAGTTGCTGGAACGGGTGATCCTCGGCGAAGACGGTGTCCATGTGGCCGGTGAAGAGCAGCTGCACCGGAGCATCGGGCCGGACAGTGAGATGAAGATGCTGGCCATGATCGAGCGACACTTCCTCGCCCGCCGCGTTGATGGCGCTGACCGGCTCGGGATCGACCATCTCGATGTTTCCCGGCAGCGCGGCGAAGGCGGTTTTCATCTCGTTCGCGACCCGCGCGAGACCCTCGAGGTTCCGGCTGCCCGAATTGATCGCGGCCCAGCCTTGCGCCATGGCAAAAGCCTCGTCGTGGCGCGCTGCGGCGGCTTCGACCACGACACGCTCTTCATTCGTCAATCTCTCCATGGAGCGCCTCCTAGCGCGGGCCGATCCAGTCGGCAAACCCGTCGAGGATGGCGCGGTACATGTCGCGCTTGAACGGCACGATCAGGTCGGGCAGCAGGCGCGGCTCGGCCCATTGCCAGTGCGAGAATTCCGGGTCCTCGGTTTCGATGTTCACGTCGGAATCGCTTCCGGTGAAGCGAAGAAGATACCAGTGCTGGCGCTGGCCGATCCACTTTCCGCCCCATAATTTGCCGCGCAGGCTGTCGGGGAGATCATATTTCAGTTCGAGCTGCGGACTGCCGTCGATCCGATGGGCGAGCGAGGCAGGGATTCCTGTCTCCTCTTCGAGTTCGCGCTGCGCGCCGGCCCAGCTGTCCTCGCCCTCGTCGACCCCGCCCTGCGGCATCTGCCAGGCCTCGTCGACATTATCGATGCGTCGCCCGACCCAGACATGACCATGGTCGTTCAAGAGCATCACGCCCGCGCCGAAGCGATATTTGTCGTCCGAAATCTGAACTCTCCCGTTGACTTTATGGCGGTCATTGCGAGTAGCACGCGCACAAGGCAACCCGCATCGCTCGCCTTCGCGATCCGATGACGTTAAGGAAGAGTGATGGCCACCGCGACCCACGAAATCGAACCCAGCGATCCGCAGACCGAAGAGCGCGAGGCCGTCGTCGTCCGCTTCGCCGGAGACAGCGGCGACGGGATGCAGCTGACCGGTGGGCAGTTCACGCTCTCGACCGCGCTGGCGGGCAACGATCTGTCGACCTTCCCCGACTTTCCTGCCGAAATTCGCGCGCCGCAGGGCACGACGTTCGGCGTCAGCGCCTTCCAGATCAATTTCGGCTCGGCGGCGATCGAGACAGCGGGCGACCAGCCCGACGTGCTCGTCGCGATGAACCCCGCGGCGCTCAAGGTGAATATCGAGAGCCTACGCGAGGGTGGGCTGGTGATCGCCGATACGGGTGAATTTACCGCCCGCAATCTGGCAAAGGCGGGCTACGACAGCGATCCGCTCGAAGGTGACGGGCTGGCCAAATACAAGGTGCTGGCATTCGACATTTCGGCGCGCACGCTTGAGGCGGTCGAGCCGTTCGGGCTCAATCGCAAGGAAGCGCTGCGTTGCAAGAACATGTGGACGCTGGGGCTGGCGCTCTGGATGTTCGACCGCAGCCGTGAGCCGGTGACGCAGTGGCTCAAATCCAAATTCGCCAAGCTGCCGGAGATCGCCGAGGCGAATATCGCCGCGCTCAATGCGGGCCATGCCTATGGCGAAACGGCGGAGATCGGCGGACAGGTCCGACAGCGCCACCTCGACGCCGCGCCTGCCGAACCGGGGCTTTATCGCACCGTGACAGGGGCCGAGAGCCTCGCGGTCGGCCTAGTCGCGGGTGCGCAGCTTGCTGGGCTGAAGATGTTCTTCGGCGGCTATCCGATCACGCCCGCCTCGGCCTTGCTCCATCATCTGTCGCGCCTCAAGCATTTCGGGATCACGACCTTCCAGGCCGAGGACGAGATTGCGGCCATCTGCGCGGCCATCGGCGCGAGCTATGCTGGGAGCCTTGGGGTGACGTCCTCATCCGGCCCAGGCATCGCTCTGAAGACCGAGGCCATCGGGCTTGCGATCATGACCGAGCTGCCGCTCGTCATCGTCAATTCGCAACGCGGCGGCCCCTCGACCGGCCTGCCCACCAAGACCGAGCAGTCGGACCTCTATCAGGCCGTGTACGGGCGCAACGGCGATGCGCCGCTCCCCGTCCTCGCGGCGCGCTCGCCCGCCGATGCCTATGCGTGCGCGATCGAGGCGGTGCGGATCGCCGTCCAGTACATGACGCCCGTCATGCTTTTGACCGACGGCTATATCGCCAATGCCGCCGAGCCGTGGAAGGTGCCGGATGCTAGTTCGCACGAACCGTTCGCGGTGGAGTTCGCCAGCGCCGAAGGGACGCTGCCTTACCAACGCGACGAACGCGGCGCGCGGCCGTGGATCAAGCCCGGGACGCCCGGTCTCGAGCATCGCATCGGCGGAATCGAGAAGGCGCCGGAAACGGGTGACATCAGCTATCAGCCCGAAGCGCATGCGCAAATGACGCGGGAGCGTTTCACCAAGGTCGCCAATGTCGCCGACAGCATTCCGGACCAGGACGTGTGCCTGGGCGAAACTGCGGGCAAGCTGGCGATCGTCGGCTGGGGTTCGACGTTCGGGCCCATCCACCAGGCAGTGCGTCGCGCGCGCAAGGCGGGCAAGGACGTGTCGCACATCCACATCCGCCACATCGCGCCCTTCCCCAAGAATCTCGGCGAATTGCTCAAGGGCTACGAACAGATTCTCGTGCCGGAAATGAACGCGGGGCAGCTGAAGACGATGCTGCGCGACCAGTTCCTCGTCGACGCGAAGCCGCTCAACAAGATCGCAGGCCAGCCCTTCCGCATCGCCGAAATCGCCGCCGCTATCGAGGAGCGCGTCTGATGCGTATCAATCCCGACCCCGACAAGATGAAGCCGATGAATCCGTGGCCGCTGATCATCATGCTGATCGTGGTCGGCTATATCGTGGGTAATTTGCAGGGCTGGTGGTAGATCAATGAACGAACAGACGAAACTCACCGCCAAGGACTGGGCATCGGACCAGGAAGTGCGCTGGTGCCCGGGTTGCGGGGACTATGCGGTCCTGAAGGCCGTGCAGCGCACCATGCCCGATCTGGCAGACGCCAAGGAGAATGTCGTCTTCATTTCCGGGATCGGCTGCTCGAGCCGCTTTCCCTACTACATGGCGAGCTACGGCTTCCATACGATCCACGGGCGCGCAGGCGCGGTCGCGACGGGGGTGAAGCTCGCCAATCCCGAGCTCGACGTGTGGATCATCACCGGTGACGGCGATGCGCTGAGCATCGGCGGCAACCACACGATGCACTTGCTGCGCCGCAACCTCGATTGCCAGCTGCTCCTGTTCAACAACGAAATCTACGGTCTCACCAAGGGTCAATATTCGCCGACCAGCCGGATCGGGACGCGTTCGCCCTCGACGCCGTTCGGGTCGGTCGACCGACCCGCGCTTCCGGCCAGTTTCGCGCTGGGTGCGGGGGCACGCTTTGTGGCGCGCGGGATCGATGTGTCGAAGAACTTGCCCGACGTCCTCAAGGCCGCCCACGCGCACCGCGGCGCGGCGTTCGTGGAGATCTTCCAGAACTGCATCGTCTACAACGACGACGTCTTCGCGCCCTTCACCGATCGGAAGGTTGCCGACGACAGGCAGCTATGGCTCGAGGCAGGCGAGAAGATGCTGTTCGCCAAGGGCGAGAAGGGCATCGCGTTCGACATGGAAACCAAGACCTTGAAGGTCGTTTCCGGCGACAGTGACGAGGTGCTTGTCCACGATCCCAAGAGTCGCGCAATCGCGCTCCTTCTCGCCGAAATGCCTGCCGACATCATGCCGGTGGCGATGGGTGTTCTCTACGAGGACCCCGCGCCGACCTTCGACAGCGCGGTGATCGAGCAGAATGCGGCGGTCTCCGAGGGCAAGGCGCCGGATCTGCAGGAATTGCTCAACCAGGGGCAGACGTGGCAGGTCACCAAGGAACCGCGTGAGCATTAATTCGCTTCCCCAGCGTTATGGATAATGTGACGCACAGCCTGGCGGGCGCCTTGCTCGGCCAGATGGGGCTGAAGAAGCTTACCGGCCGCGCCATGCCGACGCTGATCATCGCGGCGAACCTGCCCGATTTGGACGCGGTCGCTGTGCTCGGAGGTATCGAGCATCTGGCGGTGCGGCGCGGCATTACCCACGGGCCGATCGCGATGTTGGTCCTTCCCCTGATCCTCACCGGCCTCATGCTGCTCTACAATCGCTGGCGCCCCTCCAAGCAGGAAGTGCGACCCAGCTGGTTGCTGCTTCTGGCCTTCATCGGAACGCTGTCGCATCCGGCGCTCGACTGGCTGAACAGCTACGGCATCCGCCTGCTTGCTCCCTTCAGCGACCGCTGGTTCGCGGGCGACACGCTCTTCATCATCGATCCGTGGGTCTGGGGACTGCTGGTGCTCGGTTTCACGATCTCCCAGCGGTGGGAGAAAAGGGGTTCGCGGCGCTATACGATCCCCGCGGGCATCGCCTTCATCCTCATTTCAGCCTATATCGCGATGAACGGCTTCTTCACGGGCGTCGCCGAGAAGCAGGCGCGCGAACTTGTCGGCAAACAATATCGTCTCGAGCCACAATCGGTCGTCGCCAGCCCGGTACCGTTCGAGTTCTGGAACCGCGAAATCCTTTGGCGTGGGGGCAATCTCTACGGCTTCGGCGCCTACGAATTTCCGGACGGCGTGCTGCTGACGGGCCGGGCAATCCCGAGCGATCTCGGCAACGAACAACTTCGCGCCGCACGCGGCCGCGACGATGTCGATGCCTTCCTCTTCTGGTCGCGGATGCCGATCGTGATCGAACAGGACGGACGGACCTTGCTCGCCGACCAACGCTATCTCGATCCCCGCGCGCTCGGCAACTTCTCGGTCGACCTCGGTCCCGCCGAATGAGCGACACGCCGCCGAGCATCGTCTGGTTCCGGCGAGACCTTCGGCTATCGGATCAGGCAGCGCTCGCCTGCGCGGCGCAAGAAGGGCCCGTCGTTCCCGTCTTCGTGCTCGACGACGAAACGCCAGGCGACCGCAAATATGGCGGTGCTTCGCGCTGGTGGATGCATCACAGCCTCAGGAGCCTCGCCGCATCGCTCGAGGACAAAGGCTCCCGGCTGATCCTCCGGCGTGGGCGGGTGGATCATGTCATCCCGCAACTCTGCGAAGAATTGGGCGCGGCGCGCGTCCACGCGCTTCGGCATTACGAACCGTGGTGGAAGGAGGCGGAGGATCGAATTGCCGATCAGGTCGAACTTTGTCTGCACGATGGCAATTATCTCGAGCCGCCGGGGGCGGTGACTACCGGGTCGGGCGACCCCTACAAGATTTTCACGCCCTTCTGGCGTGCGCTGAAAGAGCGGATGCCGCCTGCCGAGCCTGCACCGCGGCCCCACGCCATCGACGCGCCCGGTGCGTGGCCCGACAGCGACGAACTCGACGACTGGAACCTGCTCCCCACGCAGCCCGACTGGGCGGGGGGGATGCGCGAGGAATGGGAACCGGGAGAGGAGGGCGCGCTAAAGCGGTTACGCGCCTTCGAGGACGAGGCCTCGCGATACGAAGGCCAGCGCAACTGTCCGTCGACCGGAGGCACGTCGAAGCTCAGCCCGCATCTCCACTGGGGCGAGATTTCGCCCGCTCGTGTCTATGATCGGGTCAAGGATGCAGGGGGCAGCGTCGGCACCTTTCTGTCCGAACTCGGCTGGCGCGACTTCGGTCAGAATGTCATCCACCAGTTCCCCGACTATCCTGAGAAGAGCTACCGCGATTACGACGATTTCGAGTGGCGCGACTTTCGCTCCTCGACCGCGCGCGATGATTTCCACGCCTGGACCAAGGGCCGCACTGGATACCCCATCGTCGATGCTGGGATGCGGCAATTGTGGTCGATCGGCTGGATCCACAACCGCGTCCGCATGATCGTCGCCAGTTTCCTCGTGAAGCATCTTCTGATCGACTGGCGCGAGGGCGAGCAATGGTTCTGGGACTGCCTCGTCGATGCGGATTATGGCTCGAACGGCACGAACTGGCAGTGGATCTCGGGCAGCGGCGTCGACAGCAACATGTTCAGCCGCATCATGGCACCGCTCTCGCAATCGGAGAAATTCGATGCAGCAGACTATATTCGCCAATGGGTACCCGAACTTGCCGACCTGTCCGATGAGGTCATCCACGACCCCCACGCCGCCGACTGTGCGCCCGAGGACTATCCCCGCAAGCTTATCGAGCATAAGGATGCGCGCGAGCGGGCCTTGAGCGCCTATCGGGAGATGAAATCGGGTTGAGATGGCCAGTCGGGGTGATCATCTTGTCGCGGGGGATCGCGGATTTGCGACCGGTGGGAGCCTTTTCGCGCGGGCAGTCGCGCCTGCCTTTGCCAGGCTGATCGACCGACTGGACGCGCGCCTCGAGCGCGGCGGCATCCATGGCACGCTTCCCGACGGGACACGACGCGACGTCGGCTTCAATGCGCCGGGCCATGTCGCGACCTTCCACCTCCACAATTATATGGCGCTCGTCCGGATCGCGCTGGCGGGGTCGGTGGGGCTCTACAAGGCCTGGGAGAAGGGCGAATGGTCCTCGCCCGACGTGCCTGCGCTCTGCGCGCTGTTCATGGACAATGCGGTCAGCCTCGGCGACACGGCACGCGCCAAGGGGCCGATGAAGTGGCTCAACGCGGCTGCGCACCGGCTGCGCGACAATGGTCTCGTCAAGGCGCGCGAGAATATCGCCGCGCACTACGATCTCGGCAACGACTTCTACGCGGCATGGCTCGATCCGACCATGAGCTATTCGGCGGCGATCTACGCGGAGGGCGACGATCTGGAGGCGGCGCAACGGCGGAAGGTCGATGCGCTGCTCGACCGGCTCGACCTGAAGGCTGGCGACCGGATGCTCGAGATCGGTTGCGGTTGGGGCAGTCTGGCGATCGCGGCGGCGCGGCGGGGTGCATCGGTCGTCGCACTGACCTTGTCGATCGAGCAGAAAGCATGGGCCGAGGCGAAGATCGCCGAGGCGGGGTTGGCAGACCGTATCGAGGTTCGCCTCCAAGACTACCGCGAGTGCCGCGAGCAGGTCGACGCCATCGCAAGCGTCGAGATGGTCGAGGCCGTCGGCGAGCGCTGGTGGCCCGACTGGTTCGATGCGATCGAGCGAAACCTCAAACCCGGCGGCAAGGCGGCGATCCAGTTCATCTCGATCGACGAGCGCCTTTTCCCCGCTTACCGGACAAGCGCCGATTTCATCCAGACCTACATCTTTCCGGGCGGCATGCTGGTGAGCGAGCCGCGCTTCGAGGAACTGGCTGCCGAACGCGTACTGCAGTGGGGCGACAGGCACGGCTTCGGACAGGATTATGCGCGCACGCTCGGCGATTGGCGCGAGCGCTACGATGATGCCGTGGCGCGCGGTGACCTCTCCGATTTCAGCCCGCGCTTCCACGATCTGTGGCGCTTCTACCTCGATTATTGCGAGGGCGGATTTCGTGGCGGGGGAATCGACGTCGCGCAGGTGACTCTTTCGAAATAGAATGGCGCTAGGGTTGTTGCCCATGCGCTTCCTCCTTCTCCTACTGCCCTTGCTGCTCTTCGCTTGCGGCCCGTCGCGCGCACCGCTGGAGCGTGGAGATTTCGACGCGGCGGAATGGGCGACAATCGAGGGAAGCGTCGCCGAGACGCTCTTCTGGTCGGACGAGGAAAAAGCGGGGCGCTTTTCCTCGTTCGATCGCCGCTATGCGGGTGACGAGGTGCCGTCGTCCGGGTCGCCGCTTTCACTCATGGAAGGAGCCACGGAAGATTTTCCGGCCATGGACCTTCTGTTCGAAGAACATGATTTGTCCGGTCTGCTGCTGCTCGACGGCACTCGCATAGTCTATGAGCGCCGTGGCCCCGAGCTTCCGGAAAATGCGCGCTGGACGAGCTACTCGGTCGCCAAGGTGCTGACGGGCATCCTCGCGGGCGCAGCGCTCGCGGACGGTGTGATCGCGTCGATCGACGATCCCGTCATTCGCTACGTTCCCGAACTTGCCGACACCGCTGCCTACGAGGGTGTCACGGTGCGGCACCTGCTCGAAATGACCAGCGGCGTCAGCTGGAACGTCGATCCGTCGGACAAGCGCGGCGACGGGCTTCTATCGTGGACGCCCTACGGTCGCGCAGACGGCACGGACAATTTGCTGGACCTGCTACGTGCGCGCACACGCATCGATCCCCCCGGAACCCGCCGTGTTTACAAAGGGATCGACAGCGCCCTGCTGGCGCTGGTGGTCGAGCGCGCGACAGGGCAGACACTCGCGCGATATGCGGCCGACAGGATCGCCGTGCCCGCGGGTCTCGCCGCACCGCTCTTCTGGATGCGCCGAGCGGATGCGGGCAATACCGGCGATTGCTGCGTGTCGATGACGCTGCGTGACTATGGGCGGCTGGGCCTATGGGTTGCGCGCGGTCTGCCCGACGGCGCGGGCGGATCGGTCTGGACCGACACGTATCGCGGCGAGGCCTTCTCGGTGCGCGACCCCGATGCCTCCGAAAGTGGCTATGGCTACCATTGGGACATCACGCCCGACTGGCTTTTCCACCGCGGCCTTTACGGTCAGGGGCTATTCGTCAGCCGCCGGGCCGACGTCGTGCTTGTCCATCTGGCGGCATGGGAGAGCGGCGTCGACGGCGCCGCGCGCAAGGCGGTCGATGCGGCGCTCGCCGACTATATGCGCCGCCGCGAGGCTCAGCCTTCGACGCGGAAGATCTCGCCGGTCGGCGCATCCGATTGAAGCCGTTCGACGAGCGCCTTCGCGACGACCGACGGCTCCTTCACGTCCTCTGGCTTCTCGCCCGGAAAGGCGCGCGCCCGCATCGTCGTACGCGTGGCGCCCGGATCCATGAGGTGGACGCGGATACGGCCGTGATGTTCATTCTCTTCCGCATAGGATTTGAGCAGCGTGTCGAGCGCTGCTTTGCTCGCGCCGTAAGCGCCCCAATAGGCGCGCGGTGCGGCTCCGACCGACGACGTGACCCCGACAACTTCGGCCCGCTCGGACTCGCGTAGCATCGGGTCGAACGCCGCGATCATCGCTTGGTTCGCAAGCAGATTGAGGCTGACCAGCCGGATGAATTCGTTGCCGTCGATCGCCTGCACCGGCGTCAGGGTGCCGAGCGTCGCGGCGTTGAGAACAAGCATGTCGAGCGCATCCCACCGGCTCACGATGGCCTGCCCGAGTTTGCCGATATTGCCATCTTCCAGAAGATCCATCGGCGCGATGGTGGCGCTGCCGCCCGCAGCGTGAATGCGCTCCTCGACCTTCTCGAGTTCGTCCGCCGACCGCGCGACGAGGATGACATGTGCGCCTTCTGCCGCCAGTGCCTCGGCGATGGCCGCGCCGATGCCGCGGCTCGCGCCCGTCACGAGCGCGGTCTTGTCGATAAATGCCTGTGCCATGAAGTCCTATTCGTCTCCGACCAGCTCGAGCTGTTCGGGCGGGGCCTCGCGCTCGCGGTCGGTCAGGGTGGTGGGATAGTCGCCGGAGAAACAGGCGTCGCAACGTTGCGGGGCGCTGTCGTTCCGATGGTCGCCAAGGGCGCGGTACAGCCCCTCCAGCGAAATGAAGGCGAGGCTGTCGGCCTGGATATGCTTGGCCATCTCCTCGAGGTTCATCCGCGCCGCGAGCAGCTTGTCGCGCTCGGGCGTATCGACGCCGTAGAAGCAGCTGAACCGTGTCGGCGGCGAGGCGATCCGCATGTGCACTTCGCGCGCGCCGGCCTCGCGCATCATCTGCACGATCTTGAGGCTGGTGGTGCCGCGCACGATACTGTCGTCGACGAGAACGACCGACTGGCCTTTGACGAGCGCCGCATTGGCATTGTGCTTGAGCTTCACCCCCAGATGCCGAACGCCGTCGCCCGGCTGGATGAAGGTGCGTCCGACATAATGCGAGCGGATGATGCCGAGTTCGAACGGAATGTCGGAAGCCTGCGCGAATCCGATCGCGGCGGGGACGCCGCTGTCGGGAACGGGCACGACGAGGTCGGCCTCGACCGGCGCTTCGCGCGCGAGTTCGGCGCCGATGGCCTTGCGCGTATGATAGACGCTGGTGCCCTCGATGATGCTGTCGGGCCGCGAGAAATAGACATGTTCGAAGATGCAGGGCCGGGGGCGCAGCTCTTCGAACGGATGAAGGCTCTCCATCCCCTCGTCGGTGACGACGATCAGTTCGCCCGGCTCCACGTCGCGGACATATTCCGCCCCGATCACGTCGAAGGCGACGCTTTCCGATGCGAAGACGATGCTGTCGTTGAACTTGCCCATGACCAGCGGGCGTACGCCCAGCGGATCGCGGCAGGCGACCAGCCCGTCGGGCAAAAGGCAGACGAGGCTGTACGCGCCCTCGACTTTCTTGAGCGCCTTGACCAGCCGCTTGATCGCGGTCGGTTTGGTCGACGTCGCGAGCAGATGGATGATCACCTCGGTATCGCTCGTCGACTGGAAGATGCTGCCGTTCTGGATGAGCTTGTCGCGCAGCGTCATCGCGTTGGACAGATTGCCGTTATGCGCCACCGCGAACCCGCCCGTCGCAAGATCCGCGAACAGGGGCTGCACGTTGCGCAGCGCGGTCTCGCCCGTCGTCGAATAGCGGACATGACCGATCGCGGCGCGGCCCGACAATTTGCGGATGATGTCGTCGCGATCGAAGTTGCCCGCGACGTGGCCCATCGCGCGGTGCGAATGGAAATTGACGCCATCGTGGCTGACGATCCCCGCCGCTTCCTGCCCGCGATGCTGGAGCGCGTGCAGTCCAAGCGCCACGACACTCGAGGCGCCATCGGCGCCCCATACGCCGAAAACGCCGCATTCCTCGCGCAATTTGTCGTCGTCAAAAGGGTTGGTGGTGAACATCAACGAATCCCCGTCCCGCAGGTGTGAGTGCCATATAGGGACGCTCGCGGGCTTTGTCTCCCTTCGCGGGCCGATTGGAGCAGGACAGGCTGCTCGCGCATTGGATGGCCACACGCATGACAAGGGAGACGGCAATGGCCAAGGATCACGGCGACAGCATCAAGGATGACAAATTGTACGAGGATTTGCGAGACGAGGGCTATTCCAAGTCCAAGGCTGCTGCGATCTCCAACGCCAAGTCCAACGACAATATCGATCGTGACTCGCGCCCCTACGAAGATCGTACCAAGGACGAGCTTTACGATCTGGCGCAGGAGCGTGACATCGAGGGACGAAGCGATATGACCAAGGATGAATTGATCGAGGCGTTGCGGGAGGATTGATGCGGATTTGGTGGATGGCCGCGCTGCTGCCGCTGGCGGCATGCGACAGCGGCGAACCCGACGAGAGGGCGACGACCGGACCGGGGGAGGGACTGGGGCCCGGCTTCTACGAACTCGGCCAACGCAGCGGCCTTTGCGCGTCGTCGGACGACAGCGCGGCGTTCGTCATCTACGGCGAGGACGGTGCCAATTGCATGGCGCAAGGGGCAATCGATACCGGGGCCGAGGGCGAGATGGCGTTCGCACCGCAGGGCGACGAGCAGTGCCGTATTCCGATCGAAGATCTCGGGCAGTCGATCCGTCTCGGCGATGGCGGCGCGGCCTGTGCTTATTATTGCGGCGGTTCCGCATCATATGCTGGCCGCGAACTCGTCAAGAACTGGGATGACGAGCCCGATCTGCGCGATGGAGCGGGCGATCCCATCTGTTGACCTTTACGGAAGCGTAAAGTAGAATTCGTCCCATGATGGCGGATGAGAAAAGCTATTCGATCGGCGAGATGTGCGGGGAATTCGGGGTCACGGCCCGGGCGCTCCGCTTCTACGAAGACGAGAAGCTCATCGCGCCCAAGCGTGTCGGCACGCAGCGACTATATTCGGAGCGCGACCGCGCCCGTGTGGCGTGGATCCTTCGCGGCAAGCGCGTCGGCTTCAGTCTCGCGGAAATCGGAGACCTGCTCGATCTCTACGATCTCGGCGATGCCCGCAAAACGCAGCGCGTCGTGACCATCGAGAAATGCCGGGAACGCATTACCGCACTTACCCGGCAGAAAGCCGATATCGACGAAACCATTGAAGAACTGGAAGGCTTTGTGCGCCTTCTTACCGACCGAGAGGAAGTTTGATGCCCGTCTATGAAGCCCCCGTCCGCGACACCAAGTTCGTCATCGAACAGATCGTCGGTCTCCAGAATTACGCCAACCTTCCCGGTTTTCAGAACGCCGACGCCGATATCGTCGACGCGATCCTGACCGAAGGGGGCAAATTCGCCGCCGAAGTCCTTGCTCCCCTCAACCGCGTCGGCGACGAGGAGGGCTGCACGCGTCACGAGGATGCGCGCGTCACGACACCGGAGGGCTTCAAGGAAGCCTGGGAGCAGTATCGCGACGCCGGCTGGGGGACGCTCGCCTTTCCCGAGCAATATGGCGGACAGGACCTGCCGCATGTGCTTTCGACCGCCTTCAGTGAATATGCCGTCGCCGCCAATCAGGCGTTCGAGATGTATCAGGGACTGACCCATGGCGCGATTGCGGCGCTTCTCGCGGTCGGCTCGGAAGAGCAGAAGCAGAAATATGCGCCCAAGATGGTGTCGCTCGAGTGGACCGGCACCATGAACCTGACCGAACCGCATTGCGGGACGGATCTGGGGCTCATCAAGACCAAGGCGGTGCCGCAGGACGACGGCACCTACAAGCTCACCGGCACCAAGATCTTCATCTCTGCTGGCGAGCATGACCTCAGCGAGAACATCATCCATTTCGTGCTCGCCAAGATGCCCGACAGCCCCGACACGGTGAAAGGCATCTCGCTCTTCATCGTGCCCAAATATATCGTCAACGACGACGGGTCGCTGGGCGAGAAGAATGCCGTCTCCTGCGGCTCGATCGAGGAGAAGATGGGCATCCATGGCAATGCCACCTGCGTCATGAACTATGACGGGGCGACCGGCTATCTCATCGGCGAGAAGGAAAAGGGTCTCGCCGCCATGTTCATCATGATGAATGCCGCGCGCCTTGGCGTCGGACTGCAGGGTCTCGCGCAGGGCGAGGCGGCGTATCAGAATGCCGTCGCCTATGCGAAGGATCGCAAACAGGGCAAGGCCCTGCGCCCCGAGGATCGCGAGGAAGGAGCGCGCGCCGACAGCATCATCGTGCACCCCGACGTTCGCCGGATGCTGATGAATGGTCGTGCCTTTACGGAGGGTGCGCGCGCGCTCGTTCTTTGGGGCGCGCTGCATGTCGACCTGACGCACAAGGCGCAGGACGAGGAGGCGCGGCAGGAAGCCGACGATCTGGTCAGCCTCCTGACCCCCGTCATCAAAGGCTATCTGACCGACAAGGGATTCGAGACCGCGGTCGAGGCACAGCAGGTCTTCGGCGGGCACGGCTATATCCGGGAATGGGGCGTCGAACAGTTCGTCCGCGATGCGCGGATCGCGCAGATCTACGAAGGTACCAATGGCATCCAGGCGATGGATCTCGTCGGGCGCAAGCTGGCGCAGAACGGCGGCCGCGCGGTGCGGTTGCTGTTCGAGCGGATCGGGGAGGACATCGCCGCGGCCAAGCAGGCGGGTGATCCTGCGGGCGTGGCCGAACCGCTCGAAAAGGCACTCGGTCATCTGCAGGGCGCGACGATGTGGCTCGCGCAGAACGGTCCGTCCAACCCCAACAATGTCGGCGCGGGTGCCTATGCCTACATGGACCTGATGGGCCTGACGGCGCTTGGCTGGATGTGGCTCAAGATGGCGGGCAAGAGCGCGGGTCTCAAGGACGAGGCGGGCGAGGACGAAGCCTTCCACAACGCCAAGCTTATCACCGCTCGCTATTTCGCCGAGCGCTGGCTGCCCGAGGCCAGCGGTCTTCGCCGCAAGGTCGAGGCCGGGTCGGAAACCTTGATGGCGATGCCCGAAGCGGCCTTCTAGGCGCTTTGGCGCTCGCCGCCGTAGGAGTGGTGCGCGGAACTGAAGGCGGATTTGCGGACGGGTGCCAGACGGGTGAGGTCGAAGCCTTCCTCGAACTGCATCCCGAAGCGTCCGGATTGCGCCCAGCGCACGATCCCTTTCACGGGACCCGTGCCGACGATATCGACCGTCAACGTGGCGCCTGGCGTCACCGCGACGGGACATTCGATGAGGGCGCCCATCGCGGAAATGTTGCGCAGCCGCACTTCGACCCGCTCGCCGCGCAGGCCGACAAGTCCGCGACGCATAAGCCGGTGCCGCTGCTCGCGCGTATTCTGGTGGCCGTCCGGTGACATGGACGCGTTCTTGACCATCTCCGCCGCGACGTCCGCGGTGCAGGGGCGACCGAAAATATAGCCCTGGATCTGGCTGCAGCCCAATTCGCGGATGAGGTTGAGGTCGTCATGCGTCTCGACGCCCTCGGCGGTCGTATCCATGTTGAGGCTCTCCGCAAGCGCGACGATGGCGCGGATGATCGCGCTATTGCGGCTCTTGGGGTTGGAGGCCCCGCGTACGAAGCTCTGGTCGATCTTGATCTTGTCGAACGGAGCGGTCTTCAAATAGCCCAGCGACGAATATCCCGTTCCGAAGTCATCGAGCGCGAGGCGCACGCCGAGGTTCTTGAGACGCGAGAAGATCTCGTCGGTGGCCTCGCCTTCGGAAATGAACACACCCTCGGTGATTTCCAGCTCCAGCCGCTCGGCACGCATCTGGTGCGTCGAGAGGATGGTCGCGATTGTCTCGGCGATCTTGGGGTTGTTGAACTGGATCGGGGACAGATTGACCGCGATCCGCACCGTTTCGGGCCACTGGGAAGCGGTCGCGATTGCCTCCTCGAGCACGAAGGTCCCGAGCGTATTGATGAGCCCGCATTCCTCGGCGATGGAAATGAACAGTTCGGGCGAAATCGGTCCGCGCGAGGGATGCTCCCAGCGCACCAGTGCTTCGAACCCGCAGATTTCCTCGTTCGAAGCCCGAACGATCGGCTGATAGCGCAGCGTCAGTTCACGGCGGTCGAGCGCCCCGCGCAGATCGTTTTCGAGCCGCTGGCGATCGGTTGCCTCGCTATGCATCGACGGCTCGAAGAAACAGTGCGTCCCACGTCCCGCGGCCTTGGCGGCATAGAGCGCGAGGTCGGCGTTGCGGGTGAGGCTGTCGGCGCAGGCGCGCCCCGGATCGGCGATCGCGACCCCGATGGAGGCCCCGATCGTGATGCGATGTCCCTCGATCTGGTAGGGCTGCGAGACCTGTTCGATCATCAGGCGCGCGAGATTCTCGAGCAACCCGGCTTCGACCGCCCCAGGCAGCACGGCCTTGAACTCGTCGCCGCCCAGCCGCCCGACCTGGCCGTGATTGCCCATCACGCTGACCAGTCTCTCGGCAACCTGTCGCAGCAGCTGGTCGCCGACGGGATGGCCAAGCGTATCGTTGACGTTCTTGAACCGGTCGAGATCGATGAGGAACAGCGCACAGCCCTTCTGCCGGCGCGCGGCGTTGCGCAACGCCTCGTCGAGCGTCTGTCGCATCATCGCGCGGTTGGGCAGGGCGGTGAGGCTGTCGAAGCGGGCGAGCCGGGTGATTTCCTGCTCGTTGCGGCGCTGCTCCGTGAGGTCGGTCCCGATCCCGCGGAAGCCGAGGAAACGGCCGTTCGTTTCGTTGAAGATGGGGTTCCCCGAGAGCGACCAGAGAATATCCTCGTCGCGCGCCGCGCGAACGACCACGTCGGAAAATGGGAAGCGGGCCGAAAGATGGAAACCCAGCGTGCGTTCTTCGCTCAGCGAGGAACCCGCGTTCTGGCCATCGACAGAAAGGAGATCGGTAAACTTGCGTCCGAGAAGATCGGCGGGGTCGCAATCGAAATCTTCGGCCAACTGATGACTGACGTAGGACAGGACGCCGGTCGCGTCCGTTTCCCAGAACCAGCCGCGGCCCGAGGCTTCAAATTCTGTGACAAACCTCAGCGCCTGGTGAGCGTGGCGGTCGAGAATCAGGCGCTTCCGCGCGGTCGCGATGATGGTGCGCGAATAGGCCGTGGCATAGGCCGAGATGATGAGCGCCATCACCGCAATCCCGGCGACGATGATGTTCTGGTGGATGAGCAGGAGCGTGGTCGCGGCCCCCGACAGCCCCATGACGATGGCGAGTGGCGGGGCGGTGGTGGCGGCGAGCGACATGGCGATGATCCCGCCGCCGATCATGGCGGACCCGACCACTGTCTCGATGCCTTCCGCCTGTCCGAGCAGCTTCACACTGAAGAGTGCCCATGCCGCCGCGCAGGCGGCGACATAGACGGAAAGAGCGCGGGTGATGATGTAAGGCGCAATGCGGACGCGCCGCGAGAGCATCAGCAGACCGACCGCAAGGACGTCCAGCGCGAGAAGGCCGCCGACGATGAAGATGATCGCGCCGTGGAAGGCTGCCGGAAGCATCGAGAGGCCGACCGCCAGAGTCGCAAGATGCGCGATGCCGATCAGGATGGGGCTGTGATGGAGTTGGCGCTGGCGCTGTTCGGCGATCGCCTCATCGCCATCGTTGCGCGGCGGGGCGACGTCAAAGGCCAGCGCTTCCACGATGCCGACGTCGGCCGTGAATTCAGGCGCATGGCGAATCCTCAATCGACGCTGACCCATCAAATATTACCCTCTCTAACCCCGCCGCCTTAAAGAGACCGGGTTAACGAGACTTTCTACGAGGGCGGTTTCGAAAAAGTTAACCATGTTCGCGCCCCCGTGGAATCGGGCGCGGAAGCGCGGCGAAGTTGCGCGAACTGGTTAACGGTCCCGTTCGGCCGCGTCGCTGTGGTCGAACGATTTCGCGCGTCTCAGCTCGGGGAACTTCCAGTTCCACACGAAGACAACCACGATCGCGCCCATGCCGCCGACGAACGCTGCCATCGTCGGCCCGAGGAGACTTGCGATCAGGCCGCTCTCCGCGTCGCCGAGTTCGTTGGATGCGGAGATCGTGAGCGTCGAGACCGCGCCCACACGCCCGCGCATTTCATCGGGCGTATAGAGCTGGATCAGCGACTGGCGAATATAGACCGAGAACATGTCGGCCGCCCCGATCGTGACCAATAGGGCAAAGGTAAGCGCGACGCTGCGCGAGAAAGCGAAACCGACGGTTGCAAGCCCGAAGACGCCGACCGCTATGAGCATCTTGCGCCCGACGTCGGTCCTCAAGGGACGGATCGCGAAGACGATCGCGATCAGCGTCGCGCCGATCGCGGGAGCGGCCCGCAGGTGGCCGAAGAGGTCGGGCCCCCCGCCGAAGATGTCGGTTGCGAAAATGGGCAGGAGGGTGGTCGCGCTCCCGAGCAGGACCGCGAAGAGGTCGAGGCTGATGGCGCCCAGCACGAGCCTGTTCTCGCGCACATAGCGGAGCCCGTCGCGGATCTGCGCAATGGGATGACGGGTGGAGGCGGCCTTCTTCTGCTCTGTCGGCCCGATGAGGAAGAGGCCGACGAGCGCAGCACTGAAAAAAGCCGTCGCGACCCAATAGGCCAGCGCGATATCGGCGGCGAGCAAATAGCCGCCGAGGGCCGGGCCGATGATCGTACCGGCCTGCCAGGCGATCGAGGATAGGGCGATGGCGTTGGGAAGGATGGCGCGCGGCACGATATTGGCGCCGAGCGCGGAGAGCGACGGCCCCATCAGCACCCGCGCGACGCCGACGAACACCGCGATGATATAGATGATCGGCAGGCTGATCGTGCCCGCGGCGGTGAAGGCCGCAAGCGCGCCCGCGCAGCCGATCTCGATCGCGATGGCGCCGCGCGCGACCCAGCGCCGATCGACGCGATCGGTCAGCCAGCCGGACCAAGGCGCGAGGAAGAAGAGCGGCACGAACTGGACGAGACCGATGAGACCTAGCCGCAATGCGGCGGCCTGCGGATCCATCGTCTCGCGGGCGATGGCATAGACCTGATATTCGATCGCCGTGACCATCGCGAGCTGGGCGAGGGTCGCCAACAGCCGTGCGGACCAGAAGGCGCGGAAATTGGCGATACGCAACGGTTCGGGGAGCCAGCTCATCCGCGAGGCGCTAGGGACGCGGTTCGAAAACCGCAATGCCGAAGGTCACAGCAGAGCGACCGTCAGTCCCATCAATACCGGCCTGTAGACCATGACGAGGATGACGAGGAAGGCGAAGGTTGCGGCCGCGCCGACGAAGGGGGCACGCCATAAAGGCTCCCATGGACTTTCCATCTCCATGCCGAGAGCGGCAGCCTGAAATCGAAGTGGCTAAAGCCTTCGATGAAATGGTTTGCACGTGAAAGAAAAGCGTGGGCGACCATTGGACACCCACGCTTTGTCATACATCATAACTGCGTGCTACGCGGTTTCGGTCGCGTTTAGCGGAATTGCGCTGCGCTCTCCGCAGGCTTTGTCGAGAAAGCTTTTGACGTCATCGATCAGCCGTTCTTTGTCGGTGGCGAAGACGGCGTGGGGGCTGCCCTCATACTCCTTGAGCTCGGCCTGCGGCACCTTGTCGGCGACGACACGTGCGGTGGCGTCGATCGGAACCGTCTTGTCCTTGGTGCCGTGGATGACGAGGGTCGGAGCGTCGAAATTGTCGAAGTCGGGACGAAAGTCCGTCGTCGCCCACGCATCGGCGCTGGTTAGGATGTTGTGAATGCTCGCCTGCATCGTTTGCTGGAAGGCATCACGCTGGACGCCATCCGATACCGCGTCCTCATTCTCGTCCACGCCGAAGAATTTCTCGAAGAAGCCGGGGAAGAAGCCCTGGTGGTCGGTCTTCAGCGCCTCGGTGATCTCGTTCAGCGTTTCCTCGGGCACGCCATTGGGGTTGTAATCGGTCTTGCCGACATGCGGGACGACCGAACTGATCAGCACCGCCGCCGCCGTACGGCCCGGGAATCGCGACTGGAAGCGCGCGACTTCGCCGCCCCCCATCGAAAAGCCGACGATGCCGATCTTCTCGGAAATGCCGGCGTCGTCCAGAATGGCGGCGACATCGTCGGCGTAGGTGTCGTAGTCGTTTCCATTCCAGGGCTTGTCCGAGCGGCCGAACCCGCGCCGGTCCGGAATGATGGTGCGATAGCCGTCCTTCGCGAGGGCCATACCCATTTCATCGAATGTGTCGCCGGTGAGGGGCCAGCCATGCATCAGCACGACGGGACGGCCCTTGCCCCAGTCCTTGTAATAAATTTTCGTGCCATCCTTGGCGGTCGCAAAAGCCATCGTCGTACTCCTTGTTTGTCTTATCATCTCCCCAACGAACGAAAGCGCCTCGGTTCTCCTTCTCGAGGCGGGTTCGGACGGAAGTCGCAAACGGCTTGCCGCAATCTTCATTAACTGCGAGCGTCATCCACGATGGCTAAACCAAAAAAGCGATATGTCTGTCAGGCGTGCGGCTCGGTCTCGACGCGCTGGCAGGGGCAGTGCGGCGATTGCGCCGAGTGGAACACGTTGGTCGAGGATGCAGGTGCGGTCGTGACGACCTTCGCGAAGAAGCACGACCTGCGAGGCGGCGGGCGGCGGCTCGAACTCGTCGGGCTCGATGCGGACATCCCCATCCCCGAGCGGATCGAGAGCGGAATTGCCGAATTCGATCGGGCGCTCGGCGGCGGCCTCGTGCCGGGTTCCGCGACCCTCATCGGCGGTGATCCGGGGATCGGGAAATCGACCTTGCTCCTGCAGGTCGCGGCGCGGATCGCATCGTTCGGCAGGGGCAGCATCTACGTGTCGGGCGAAGAGGCGGCCGATCAGGTGCGGCGCCGTGCGCTCCGGCTGGGACTGGGAGACGCGCCGGTCCGGCTGGCGGCGGCGACCTCGGTGCGCGATATCCTGACGACGCTCGCCGAAGAAGAGCCGGACTTTCTCGTCATCGATTCCATCCAGACGATGCATTCGGACATGATCGAGGGCGCGCCCGGGACGGTCAGCCAAGTGCGCGCCTCGGCACACGAACTGGTACGCTTCGCAAAGGAACGCGGCTGCGCGCTGATCCTCGTGGGACACGTCACCAAGGACGGCAACATCGCGGGCCCGCGCGTCCTCGAGCATATGGTCGACACGGTGTTGGGGTTCGAGGGCGAGCGCAGCCACCAATATCGCATCCTGCGGGCGATCAAGAACCGCTTTGGCGGCACCGACGAGATCGGCGTCTTCGCCATGGAAGGCAAAGGGCTCGAGGAAGTCGGGAACCCCTCTAGCCTCTTCCTCACCGATCGCGGCGAGGAAGTCAGCGGCACTACCGTCTTTCCGGCGCTGGAAGGGACGCGACCGGTGCTGGTGGAGCTGCAGGCGCTGACCGTCCGGCTGGCGAGTGGCGCGACCCCCCGGCGTTCGGCGGTGGGGTGGGATTCCTCACGTCTCGCGATGCTGCTGGCGGTGCTCGAGGCCCGGTGCGGCATCAGTTTCGCCAATGTCGAAGTCTATCTGAACGTCGCGGGCGGGTACCGCTTGCAGGATCCGGCGGCGGACCTGGCGGTGGCAGCGGCGCTGGTTTCGGCGCTGTCGGAGCGGCCCTTGCCGGGTGGAACGGTGACCTTCGGCGAGGTCGCGCTGTCAGGAGAAGTAAGGCCGGTCGCGCATTCGGCGCTCCGCATCAAGGAATCCGCCAAACTGGGGTTCGAACAGGGATGGGTGCCCTCGGGCGTCGAGCCGGTAGACGGAATGCGGATCGAAAGCTTCGAGCGCCTTGGGCGGCTGACCGATCGGCTGCTGGGGCGATAGGGCTTCCATGGCGGGGCGGATGCGGCTAGCCCGACGCGCACGATGACCGCACTCGACATTCTTGTTCTCCTGCTCCTAGGCGGCGGCGCGCTTCTCGGGTTTGTTCGCGGTTTCGTGCAGGAGATCTTTTCGCTGCTGGCCTGGGTCGCCGCCATCATGGCGGTGAAGCTCTTCCACGGCACGGCGCTGGCATTTCTTGCCGAGCGCATGGACAATGAGACGGGCGCGGCGGCGGCGGCTTTCGCGCTCCTATTCATCCCCACCTATCTCATCGTTCGCTTCATCGCGGTGAAATTGGGTGGGCGGACGCGGCGATCGATCATCGGTCCGGTCGACCGCTTCCTTGGCGGCCTGTTCGGAATGCTCAAAGGCTTGCTGACCGCCACAATCCTGTTCCTGGTGGCCAATTTCGCAGCGGATTTCGTCTACGGACCGGGTTCCGAGCGGCCCGAGTGGATGGCCGAGGCGCGCACCTATTCGCTGCTCGACGCGAGCGCGCGGGCCACCGTGGATTTCGTCGAGACGCAGCGTGACGGGGGGATGCTATGACGATCCGGCTCTACGACACCGCGGCGCGCGAGAAACGCGATTTCGTCCCCGCCGATCCAAAGCGTATCACGATGTATGTGTGCGGACCGACGGTCTATGCGCGGGCGCATATCGGCAATTTTCGGCCCGAAGTGACGTTCGACATCCTCGCGCGGCTGTTGCGGCACGACTTCTCCGATGCCGACGTCGTGCACGCGCGCAACTTCACCGATATCGACGACAAGATCATGGCCAGGGCTGCCGAGCGCGGCGTGCCGATCGAGACGGTCACGAGCGAGGCGGAGCGCTGGTATCTGAACGATGCGAACGCGCTCGGGATCGAGACGCCGCCGCAAAGTCCCCGCGCCACCGAGCATCTCGAGACGATGATCGCGCTCATGCAGGATCTGATCGCGCGCGGGCACGCCTATGCGGCCGACGGGCATGTGCTGTTCGACGTCGCGAGCGACCCCGCCTATGGATCGCTGTCGAATCGCTCGCTCGACGACATGATCGCGGGCGCGCGGGTCGAAGTGGCGCCCTACAAGAAGGACGCGCGGGACTTCGTCTTGTGGAAACCTTCGAGCAAGGAGCAGCCCGGCTGGGACAGTCCGTGGGGGCGCGGTCGCCCTGGCTGGCACACCGAATGCTCGGCCATGATCCGCTCGTTGCTCGGCCAGACGATCGACATCCACGGCGGGGGCATGGATCTCAAATTCCCCCACCACGAGAACGAGGCGGCGCAGTCCCGTTGCGCGCACGGCGGGGCACCGCTTGCGCGCTACTGGATGCACAACGGCTTTCTCAATCTCGACGCGGCGACCATGTCGAAGAGCACCGGCAATGTCGTGACCGTCGACGGACTGGTGAGTGCAGGGCATCGCGGCGAGGCGATCCGTTTCGCGATGCTGAGCGGTCATTATCGACAACCGCTGGAGTGGACCGACCGCGCGCTCGAACAGGCTAAGGTGACCTTGGATGGCCTCTACAGGAAGGTCGGCGATGCGGATGCGGGCCACGTCGACGATGACGTGCTGAAGGCGCTGCGCGACGATCTCAACACGCCATTGGCGCTGGCGGGGCTGGGGCGGATCGACGATCCTTCGGTTTTGAAAGCCAGCGGGGCATTGCTGGGCCTCCTGCGATCATCGCAGGACCAGTGGTTCCGGGGCGATGCGTCGGACAGCGCCGATATCGAACGACGGATCGAGGAACGGCAAGCTGCGAAGAGTGCGCGCGATTTCGCCGCCGCCGATCGGATTCGCGACGAATTGGCGGCTGAGGGAATCGTGCTGGAAGACGGACCCGATGGAACGACATGGCGCAGGGAATGAGGTCTTCCCCCTACAGCCGTGAAATTTTGCGCCTAGCGGCCAGCGTCCCCGACCTGCCGCCGATGGAAACCCCCGATGCCGTCGTCGAATTACGTTCGGAGAGTTGCGGCAGCCGCCTTCGGCTCGAACTCGTGCGAGAAGGCGATCGGGTCGGAAAGGTGCGGAGCGAGGTTTCCGCCTGCGCCTATGGACAGGCGGCGACGGTATTGATGATGGACGGTGCCATCGGCAAGTCGCGCGCCGACATCGAACATTCCCTCGTAGTGATCGAAGATTGGTTGCGGGGTGCAAACGCAGTGCTTCCCGAATGGCCGGGCCTCGAGGTGCTCGCGCCGGCGCGCGAACGACCGGGGCGGCATGGGGCCGTGTTGCTGCCTTTTCGCGCGTTGGTGCGCGCGATGGAAGCCGTGCGATGACGCTGTTGCTGGCGGCGGGTAGCGCGGAAGAAGGCGCGCATGCGCTGACGGGCCAGCTCATTCTCGACGGCGCCATCATGCTCGGCGCGGCTCTTGTTTTCGTCACCGTTTTTCGGCGTCTGGGGCTGGGCGCGACCCTCGGCTATATCGTCGGGGGCGCCGTCATCGGACCCTTCGTCCTGGGCCTTGTCGGCAATGCCGAAAGCGTGATGGCGATCTCCGAGTTCGGCATCGCCTTGCTGCTCTTCATTGTCGGCCTCGAGCTTCACCCCTCCCGGCTGTGGCGCCTGCGTCGCGACATTTTCGGGCTCGGGATCGCGCAGGTGCTCACCTGCGGGGCGGCACTGGCAGCGCTGGCGCACTATGTGCTCGGATTCAGTATCGAGGCGAGCATCGCGATCGGGATGCCGCTTGCCTTGTCCTCGACTGCACAGGTCTTGCCGATGCTCCGGTCGACGGGCGAATTGCACAAGCCTTACGGCGAACGCGCGTTCTCGGTGCTGCTTTTGCAGGATATCTCGATCGTGCCGATGATCACGCTGATAGCGGCCTTGAGCAGGGCACCCACTGCAGACGAGGGGCCAGGCGGATGGACGCTTGCGCTCTATACGGTCGGCGCGATCGTCGGGCTGATCCTCGTCGGACGTTATGTCATCAACCCCTTGTTCCGTGTCATCGGAAGGCTTGGCGAGCGTGAACTGTTCGTCGTCGCTGGCCTGTTCACGGTCGTCTCGTCGGCGGCGCTGATGAACGCGCTGGGGCTGTCGACCGCGCTGGGTGCCTTCATCGCCGGGGTGATGCTCGCCGAGAGTCCCTACCGGCACGAACTCGAAAGCGACGTCGAGCCGTTCCGATCGATCCTGCTCGGTTTCTTCTTCCTGTCGGTGGGCATGATGCTCGATCTTTCCGTGATTGCGGCGCGGCCGCTCATGGTGGTCGCGGTCGCAGCGGCCATCATCGTCGTCAAAAGCGCGATCATCACGTCCCTCGGCCGCGGTTTCGGACTCAATCCATTCCAGTCGCTTCGCTTCGGGCTTTTGCTGAGCCAGGCTGGCGAGTTCGGGTTCGTCTTGCTGGCGCAGGCCAATCAGGCGCAGCTGGTTGCGCCCGAAGGCGTCTCGCTCTTCGGCGCGGTGATCACGCTGACGATGGCGTCGACGCCCTTCCTGATGATGCTGATCGACCGGCTCGAAGCGCGGCAGGAGAAAAAGGGTTCGGATCGCGACGGGCCCGAGAAAGCGCCGAAGGGATCGGTGATCGTCGTCGGTTATGGCCGCTTCGGGCAGACCGTTTCGCAAATGCTGATGGCGAAGAACCTGTCTGTCACGCTCGTCGACAAGGAAACCGATCTGATCGATACGGCCGGGGAGTTCGGATACAAGGTCTATTATGGCGACGGATTGCGGGTCGATCTCCTGCGCACCGCGGGCGGCGAAAATGCCAAGGCGATCCTCTTCTGCAACGACAAGGCGGGGGGCGAACTGAACGCCGAGAAGCTCGAAGGCATCATGGAGGCCTTCCCGCAGGCCGCGGTGCTGGCGAGGAGTTATGATCGCCGTCATACGTTGGCGATGGACGGCGTCGACCTCGCCTATTGCATTCGAGAGGTCTTCGAGAGCGCCGTGCGCATGGGGCACGCGGCGCTGACCGAACTGGGCTATTCGACCCACGAAGCGGACCGCGTCGAGCGCGACTATCGCAGCCGCGATGCCGAGCGCCTCGAAGCGCAGAGCGAGGCCGGCGACCTCCATGCGGGCAAGGATCTGTCGTTCCGGCAGGACGAAGACGACGAGGTCGAGGGCGATGACGAAAACGAGATCGACCCCGACGACAGAAGGTAGGCGCTAGAGCGTCTTCAGGAACGCGCTGATTCGTGGCTGGGGAACATCGCGGTCCATGAAGGCTGCGCCGATGTCGCGGAGCAGGATGAGGGCAAGATTGCCGTTCTCGTTCTTCTTATCCGCCAGCATCGGTTCGAGAAGCGCCGCGCCGTCGCCGATCGCGGCGTCGCCGATCGATGTCGGAAGGCCAAGGTGCCGGAAGTCGGTCACGAGGCGCTCGGGCACCGTCTTTTCGCACCGACCCTCCTGAGCCGAAAAGCGCGCCGCGAGGACCATGCCGATAGCAACGGCCTCGCCATGTAGAAGCGTGCCGAGACCCGAAACGGCCTCGATCGCATGGCCGAAGGTATGACCAAGGTTGAGAAGCGCGCGTCGGCCCTTGGTGTCTTCAAGATCGCCCCGTACGGCGTCGGCCTTCGATCGCACGGCGGTTGCCACCGCCTTCGTAATCGCGTCCGGTTTCAAATCGAGGATATGCTTCCCGATTCCGCCGGAGGTCAGGTCCTCGTAAAAGGATTGGTCGCCGATAAGCCCATATTTCAGCGTTTCGGCGAGACCCGCGCGCATCTCGCGCGGCTCGAGCGTCGTCAGCAACACAGGATCGGCGTGAACGCTGACGGGCGGATGAAAGGCGCCCACGAGGTTCTTCTGTCCCTCGGCATCGATGGCGGTTTTGCCGCCGACGCTGCTGTCGACCTGCGCGAGGAGCGTCGTCGGCACCTGGATGACGGGAACCCCACGACGATAGAGCGATGCGGCGAGACCCGCCAGGTCGCCGATCGCGCCGCCACCGAAGGCGATGAGCGGTTCGCCGCGCTGGTGGTTGCGCGCCGACAGGAAGGCGATGACCTGTTGGAGATGTGCCCAGTCCTTCGCTTCCTCTCCGCGCGGGACGTGCAGGATTTCCACCGGCGCAATAGAGCTCCACCGATGGCCGTGGAGCGCCCATACGTGCGGGTCGGTAATCAGAGCGAGCGGGCGTCTCGGTGCATGTGACCATGAATTCTCGAGCGGCCCGATGTGGACCGGATAGGTGGTGCCGTCTCGCCCCGGGACATTTATCTGCGTCATGACAGATGCCCGTCGAGCGCCGATACGATCGCTTCCACGACCTCGCCGTGCGCAGCCTTGCTCGACCGGACATGGAGGTGGGCTTCGGCGTAAAAAGCACGGCGCGTCTCGAGGAGTTGTTGGAGCTTTTCGTGGCGGTTCGTGCCGCGGAGCAGTGGACGGGAATCGCGACGGCCTGTCCGCTCGGCGAGAACGTCGACGGGTGCGTCGAGCCAGACCGTATGGCAGTTCGCGTTGAGCATCCGGCGCGTTGCAGGGTCGACGAAGGCGCCGCCGCCCGTCGCGATCACCTGCACCGGTCCCTCGGCAAGCCGGGCCACCAGTCGGCGCTCACCATCACGAAAGTCCGCTTCGCCGAATCGTTCGAACACTTCTGCCGCCGTCAGGCCGGACGCATCCGCAATCGCATCGTCGCTATCGATGAAGGGGAGACCGAGCCGCCTTGCCAGACGTCTCCCCACGGTCGACTTGCCAGCCCCCATCAGCCCGACAAGGACGATCGACCGATCGAGGCGTGCGGTGAGGGGGTGGGTCATGGATTGGGGCTATACTGTCTCGGCTCGCTAAGGCAAAAGCCTTCCCACGGCGAACTTCATAAAACCAAAATTGCGGACATCACTCATGCGCGTCATCGTTACATTGATCATCCTCATCCTCCTCATTGGCGGAGCGCTTTATCTGCTGGGCAATCAGGCCGGCGAGGTCGAGCAGCAGACGATCGAACAAGAGGTCCAGCTCGGTGGCGACGAAGCGCAATAAACTCTTTCTAGGGATCACGGGGCTGGTTGCTGCGGCGGGGCTGAGCGCGACGCTCGGCGCGCAGGAAACGCCTGAATCGCTGCTGCCGCCGGGCTTCGATCAGCCGACACCCGCGCCGACGCCTGCGCCCCGGCCAGCGCCGCCGCGTCCCACGCCAGAGCCGCGCGCACCTGCGCCGGACAGTGATCCCGACGATGGTGCCGATGTCGAGGCGACGACCGGCACAACCGACAGCGATGGTGATGGCATCAGCGATGCCGGCCCGGCAGGCGAAAATGGTGAAGAAGATTTCTCGCTGGTCGATGCCGGATTTTCACTCGGCGGAGAGGCGCCGTGGGGCAGCGTGGACGGTCGCTTTCACAAGATCCTCATGCGCCGGCTCGATGTGCCGCTCGCCTCGCGCTGGGCGCATATCGGCCTCCGCAATGCGCTGCTGGCGGACGCGGCGGCGCCCGGCGCCCTCGATGAGCAGGATTGGCTCGCCGAGCGGGCCTGGCTGCTCCTGCGGATGGGCGAGGCCGACGCGGCACGGTTGCTGCTCGCGGGAACCGACACGGCGCGTTACTCACCGAAACTCGCGCAGGTTGCCCTTCAGACCGCGATGGCGACGTCTGATCCTGCCGCGCTTTGCCCGGTCGCGCCGAGCCTCGATGAATCCGAGGCTCGTGCCGAGCCGCTGGTTCGTGCGATCTGTGCCGCTTTATCTGCGCAGCCCGAAATTGCCTCCGATTCGATTTCGCGAGCGCGACGGCGCGGAACGGTGGATACAATCGATCTCGCGTTGGTCGACAAGCTGATCGGCGCGGGCTCGGGAACGGGCCGTGCCACCACGCTCGAATGGGAGCCGGTCGAACGGCTCAACAGCTGGCGATACGGTCTGGCGACCGGCACCGGAGTTCTTCCGCCCGAAGCCCTTATGGACGGCGCCGCGCCCAATCTACGCGCATGGGCTGCGCGCGCGGCCTTGCTGACATCGGATCAGCGACTGCCCTTCGCGCGCACCGCTACCGGCCTGGGGGTGTTCTCGGGCGAGGCGCTAGTCGATCTCTATGCGCTCGATTACGATCGCACGGCGGCAGAAGACCTTAGTGGCACCGACGCCTTTACGCTCCGCCGCGCCTTCGTGGCGCCAAGCCTCGGCGAGCGGTTGGAAGCCATGCGTACGTTCTGGTCGCTCGGCGATGATTCGCCCTACGAACGCATGGCCTCGCTCGCCGCGACATCGCTGGCCGTCGCGCAGATACGGCCCAATTCGGCCCTTGAAGCCGACGTTTCCGACATTGTCGCGTCGCTTCTGACGGCAGGATATGTCGAACAGGCGCTTCGGTGGCGGTCCGCCCTCGAGGACATGGACGAGGAGGAGTCCGATCTGGCGTGGGCGCAGTTGGCGCTGGCGGCACCGGGCAATGACTTGGACATCGGTCGCGTCGGTGATTTCATCAGCCGTGACGACAGCAGGTCGAAGCGCCGTTCGGCGGTGCTTCTCGCCGGCCTCGCCGGTCTCGGCAAGCTCGACGACGCGCGCGTCGCCTCGATCGAGGAACGGCAGGGCCTCGGCGTGATGCGCGAAACCGGCCTCACCCGGCTACTGTCTGCCGCCGCATCGCGGGGCGAGCAGGGGACGGTCCTGCTTCTCGCAGCGAGCGCCCTCCAGTCGCGCGATGTCGCATCGATCCCCCCCCACTACCTGCGCGCGATTGCCGCCGGACTGCGCGCCGTCGACCAGGAATTCCTGGCGCGAATGATCCTTGCGGAAGCGGTCGCGCGGGTGTGAGGCTCGACGATCGCGCGCTGATCGACCGGTTTCTGGACATGATGGCGGCCGAGGCGGGCGCGTCGGCCAACACGCTGGCGGCGTATCGGAGCGACCTGAGCCGTGCGATCGAGGATCTGGACCAGGCGCTCGCTACGGTGGGTGCCAAGGGTCTCGAAGGGCTCTCGCTGGCGTGGCGCGACTGTGCGCCGTCGACGCTCGCTCGGCGCTCCTCCGCGCTGCGGCGCTTTTTCGGATTCCTGGTCGACGAGGGCCTACGAAAAGACGATCCTTCGAGCGCGTTACCGAGGCCGAAAATCTCCCGCCCGCTCCCGCGTCTCCTTTCTGCTGCAGAAGTCGAACACTTTCTCGCCAACGTTCACGAACGCGCCGAACAGGGCGTCAAGGCAGCCATCCGCGATCGCGCCCTGCTGGAACTGCTCTACGGCTCGGGCCTGCGCGCAAGCGAGGTCGTGGCCTTGCCACGACGGGCGATCCGCCCCGGCGACCCGATGCTCATCTTGCGGGGCAAGGGCGCAAAAGAACGGATGGTCCCGATCAGCGACGCCGCGCACCGCGCCGTCGAGGTCTGGCGACCGTTGGCCGGGGAGGGGAAATGGCTGTTCCCGGGGCGTTCGTCGCATCTGACGCGAATGCGCCTGTTCCAGATCGTCCGGGAGACGGCCGCCGAGGCCGGGATCGCGCCCGACCGGGTCAGTCCGCATGTCCTGCGCCATGCCTTCGCGACCCATCTGCTCGCGGGGGGCGCGGACCTGCGCGTCCTGCAGGCGCTGCTTGGCCATTCGGACATCGCCACGACGCAGATCTACACGCATGTCGACAGCCGGCGCCTGGTCGACCTCGTCAACCAGCGCCACCCGCTGGCGCGACGCACATGATTGACGCTGGCGCCTGTCGCCCGCTACTCGCTGGCGCGATATGACAACCTATCTCGACTTCGAGCGACCGATCGCCGAACTGGAATCCCGCGTTGCCGAACTGCGCGACACCGCCTCCAACGGCGACATGGACATCGCTCCGGAAATCCGCCGGCTCGAGGTCAAGGCGAAGAAGCTCCTCAAGGAAACGTACGGGAAACTGACGCCGTGGCAAAAGGCCATGGTCGCGCGACATCCCGAACGTCCGCATTTCAAGGATTACCTCGCCGGCATCGCAGAGGACTTCATTCCGCTCGCGGGGGACCGGGGCTTTGCGGAAGATGCCGCCATCGTCGGCGGCCTTGCACGGATCGACGGTCGAAAAGTCGTCATCATCGGGCATGAGAAGGGTGCCGACACGGCCAGCCGGCTGAAGCATAATTTCGGGATGGCCAAACCCGAAGGCTACCGGAAGGCGATCCGGCTCATGGATCTGGCCGACCGGTTCGGCCTGCCTGTCGTCAGTCTCGTGGATACGCCCGGCGCATTCCCTGGGATCGAAGCGGAAGAACGTGGTCAGGCCGAAGCGATCGCGCGCGCGACCGAACGGTGCCTCGAACTGAAGGTCCCGATGGTGGCGGCGATCGTCGGTGAGGGCGGTTCTGGCGGCGCGATCGCCATCGCGGCTGCGAACCGCGTCCTCATGTTCGAGCATGCCGTCTATTCGGTCATCTCTCCGGAAGGGTGCGCCTCGATCCTCTGGCGCACCGCCGACAAGGCGCCCGAGGCCGCGGAGGCGATGCGGATCACTGCGCAGGACCTTCAGAAGCTCGGTATCGTCGACAAGGTCGTCAGCGAGCCGCTTGGCGGCGCGCATCGCAAACCCGCAGTCGCGTTCGAGCGGCTGAAAGATGCCATCGGCGATCAACTCGACGCGCTCGGCACGTTGGACGCCGCGGCACTTCGCGAAGATCGGCGCGAGAAGTTCCTGGCGATGGGCTGAGCGCGCGAGTGTCGTTACGGGGCGGAACCAAGCGTTTCGCTGCGATGTTTGTGGAAGGAAGAGCGCCGCCTCGTCGGCCACCACTTTCATCGGGAGAAGAAGATGCCCCGCCTTACGACGTTTCTTGCCGCTGCGAGCACGCTGACGCTCGCTTCCTGCGCCACCCCTGTCGCTGACCCGCGCGTCTCGCAGCAGGAAGTGCAGTCCGCCGAACAGCAGAACCAGGCCATCATTGCAGAGTTCGGCGGGGCGGTCCCCGGCTCGATCGGATCCTATGTCGAGCAGATCGGCGACCGGGTTGCCGTCAATTCCCAGACGCCCAATGCGGCCTCTATTTACAAGTTCACGGTCCTCAACTCGCCGGTCGAGAACGCCTTCGCCATCCCCGGCGGGCGTGTCTATGTCACGCGCGAGCTCATGACGCTGATGGAAGACGAGGCCGAACTGGCGTTCGTTCTTGGTCATGAAGTCGGACACATCGCCGCCGACCATGCGCAGGGCCGCCAGGCCAGGGCGCAGAACAATTCGCTGCTGGGGGTCCTCGGCGCGGTCGTCGGTAGCGTCGTCGGCGGCGGGGTCGGAAATGTCCTCGCGCAAGGCGCGCAGCAATATGCGCAGCTCAACACCCTGTCCTACAGTCGGGACCAGGAATATGAGTCCGACACCCTCGGGATCCGCTACATGTCCGCGGCGCAATATGATCCGCTGGCAGCGGCGGGCGTACTCGATTCGCTCGGTCGCGCATCGGCACTCGAATCGCGTGTCCAGGGCAACAGCGGTCGTCAGACCCCGGAGTGGGCGCGAACCCACCCGCTGTCGGAGAATCGTACCGCGCGAGCCACCGAGCTGGCCCGCCAGACGGCCCTGGCAGGCAACGGTACGCGCAACCGCGACCTGTTCCTCTCGCGGATCGACGGTTTGTACGTCGACGACGATCCTGCGCAGGGCATCGTCGACGGGCGGACCTTCACCCACCCCGACCTGCGGCTGAAGTTCACGGTGCCGACCGGCTTCCGGATGCAGAACGGGGCGCGGGCGGTCTCGATCGCCGGCAGCTCGGGCCAGGCGCAATTCAGCCTCGGCCAGTTCAACGGCGATCTAAATTCCTACATCGCCAACGTTGTGCAGGGGCTCGTGGGGCAGCAGCAACGCGTCCAGATCCCGACCCCGCGCCAGACGACCATCAACGGCCTGCCCGCAGCCTACACCACGACGCGGGTCAACTCCGGAAACGGTGCTGTCGACCTCTCGGTCATGGCTTACCGCTTCTCGAACGATCGGGCCTATCATTTCGCGATGATCACGCAGGCCGGACAGGGCATCGGTCCCTTCGCCAGCATGGTGGAAAGCTTCCGTCCCATCAGCGCGCAGGAAGCCTCCGCAATCCGTCCCCGCGTCCTCGACGTGGTAGAGGTGCGCAGCGGCGATACGATCCAATCGCTCGCCGGTCGCATGGCCTATCCCAATTATCAGGTGGATCGGTTCATGACCCTGAACTCGCTCAGCTCCAACAGCCGCCTGACCCCCGGACAGAAGGTCAAGCTGGTCGTCTACGGCACGCGCCGCTAGGCGCACGCCTCAAGCCGAACGGTGGTCCTCGGCGGCTCGCTAGCCGCCGAGGACCGCGTCGGTCTCGTTGTTCAACTCGGTCCACATGCCGCCCGCGCCGCCGCCGAGGGCTTTAAGCCCCTGTAGCAGTGCGATCGCGATCAACGCGACGATTAGGCCATATTCGATCGCCGTCGCGCCGCGGTCGTCACGACCGAGTTTGCGAAATATCTTCAGGATAGCCACCGCCATCCTCCTTCTGGTCTGGTCCACCCCGTCATTCTGCGGTGCCAACCCTTAAGGAAGTGATGGACGGAGAAGGTTAACTCGCTAGAGAGAGCGTGTTTCAGCCGGTCTCGCCGCTCCAGCCGATGAAATGCAGCAGATCGAGACGCTCGGGCGTCTTCCCCTCGCGGCGCTCCGCGGCGAAACGGTGTTGAAGGAAGTCCATGGCTTCGCGGCCGAGATAGGATTTCGAGCGCTCGGCAAGGCAGTTCGTCGCCGCCATTGCGCGAAGGTCCCGGACAAGATCGGTCAATCCCGAATATCGCAGCACGAGACGATCGACATCGACGACCGGCATCCGAAATCCGGCACTGGCGAGAAGCTGGGTCAGACCCGCCGGGTCGATCCTCGGATGGGCACGGGGGCTGGTGACGCCGGTGCGGGCGTCCAGGTCCAGAAGCGCGCGACGGAGCGTCGCCAGCGTGTCGCCGCCCGGCACCACGCCCAGCATCGGCGAATCGGGTTTGAGGAGAAAGCGAAGCCGCAGGAGCGCTTCTTCCAGTCCATTGAGCGTGTCGAGCGCCCCGAGCACGATGATCAGGTCGAACGTGCCGGGGTCGTACGCGATCGGCGTGCCATGGATGTCCGACAGGTCTCCATGGGCAGGCAGAAGATGGTCGATCCGCGCTCCCATGGGTTCCAGTGCCCGCATCGCGGAAGAAGCGAAGCCGCCCACCAGGAGTATATGACGAAACGTGCGTGACATGGACGCCAGCCGATCGAGTATATCGTCGAGACAGCGATCCTGCAAAAAGGTTGCGGGGCCGCTAGCAAGCGCGCGTTGATAGTGCAGATTGCGAGTTCGGGCGTCGTAGAGCTTTGCCATGAGCGCGCTTGTGCAAAAGCGGTCGGCGGGTCACAAGTGCCTATGACCATGACGTCCGATCGTCTGACCCTGGCCGGGCGCGCAATGCTCGACCTGGTGCTGCCGCCTCGATGCGCGGGTTACGGCGAGATTGTGTCGCAGGTCGGCGATTTTTGCGGACATTGTTTTACCGCCGTCGAATGGGCGGGCAATCTTGACTGTCAAGGATGCGCACTTCCGCTGGAGACCGTGGGCGAGGACAGGTGTGCGGCCTGTCTGGCGTCGGCTGGACCGATCGATCGGCTCGTGACCGCCACCTATTACGACGACATCTCGCGCGGGTTGGTCCTGCGATTGAAATATAGTCGGCGTGTCGCGCTGGCGCGGGTGATGGGCCGCGCGATGGCGCGGCAGCTCGAAGCGATCGGCGGCGAGGAGCGCCTCCTCGTTCCCGTTCCGCTTCACCGATGGCGGATATGGAAGCGCGGCTACAACCAGGCGGGCCTGCTCGCCGCCGATCTGTCGGCTCGTACCGGCTGGACGAGCGACCCCGAGGCGATCGTCCGCGTGAAGGCAACACAGCCGCTGGCGCGAAAGACCGCCGCCCAGCGGCGTCGGGCGGTGCAAGGTGCATTCCGCGCCTCTCCCGATAAGGTGGCGGGGCGCGCCATTCTCCTAGTCGATGACGTGCGAACCACCGGGGTGACCCTCGACAGCTGTGCTCGCGCTCTTCGAAGTGCAGGTGCGTCGAGTGTCGATGCGATCGTCTGGAGCCGCGTGGTGCATTAGAAGCCGCTCGCGCGTTACCCGTCAAAGACCGGAAGGATTCTCATGTCGAATATCGAAATCTATATCAAATCGACCTGCCCCTATTGCATCCGCACAAAGCGCCTCCTCGATATGAAGGGCGTCGACTATACCGAATATGAGATTAGCGGAGACGAGGCCAAGCGCGCCGAAATGATCCAGCGATCCAATGGTGGACGCACCGTTCCGCAGATCTTTATCGACGGGAAATTGATCGGCGGTTCGGACGAGCTCTTCTCGCTGGAGCGTGACGGAAAGCTCGACGCCCTCATCGACGCCTGATGGGGCGGATAGCGCTTCTCCAGGCGCGGACCGGGGTCGATCCGTCCGCCAACGCCTCGATACTCGAAGCGGCCGTCGCCGAGGCAGCCGAAGGTGGCGCGGACATTCTGTTCACGCCGGAGATGACCAATTTTCTCGACCGCGATCGAGATCGTGCGTCCGGCACCATCCGTCCCGAGGACGAAGATCCGCTTCTCAAGGTGGCACGCCGCGCGGCGATGTCGCACGCTATCTGGATATCGTTGGGCTCGATTGCCCTACGCTTGGACGACGGGAAATGGGCGAACCGGTCGATCCTGATCGATGACCGCGGCTCGATCGTCGCTCGTTACGACAAGATGCATCTTTTCGACGTCGATGTCGGAACGAACGATCGCTGGCGCGAAAGCGCGGTCTATCGGAGCGGCAACGGATTAGTGCTCGCGCAAGATACGCCCGTCGGCCTTCTAGGCTTGTCGATCTGCTATGATCTGCGATTTCCGGCCCTGTTCGCGCGCTATGCGGATAGCGGCGCGCAGGTCGTCGCCGTTCCTGCGGCTTTCACGGTGCCGACAGGCGAAGCGCATTGGCATGTCCTGCTACGCGCCCGCGCCATCGAGGCGAGCATGTTCATCGTCGCCGCGGCGCAGGTCGGGACGCATGACGATGGCCGGACGACCTATGGCCACAGTCTCGTCGTGGACCCATGGGGCGATGTGCTGCTCGACATGGGCGAGGACGAGGGCGTCGGTTTCGCGCAGATCGATCTGTCGCGGATCGAGGACGTCCGCGCGCGTCTGCCGGCGATCCGCCATCGCCGCTCCATTCCGCCGATCGGCGATTGAAAGCATCTGGCCGCGTGCGTAAGCAGGCGTCTCGGCTCCGTAGCTCAGCAGGATAGAGCAATGGTTTCCTAAACCAGAGGTCGCAGGTTCGAATCCTGCCGGGGCCACCAAAAACAGCGCTTTTCGGACAGGTTGCGAGGCTCAGTGGCGGCGCGTAGACAGGCGGGATGAGCGACGATACCCCTACTGCCGGCGACCTCGTGCGAGCCGTCCCGAAGATCGATGTTCCCGATAACGTGCAGGACGCCGTCCGCACCCTGCTGCGATGGGCGGGAGAAGATCCCGAGCGCGAAGGGTTGCTCGATACCCCCAAGCGGGTCGCCCGGGCGTGGGCGGAATATGCGCGCGGGTATAGCGAGGACCCGGCAGTGCATCTCAGCCGCACGTTCGAGGAGGTCGGCGGCTATGACGACATCGTGCTGCTGCGCGACATCCCGTTCCAGTCGCACTGCGAGCATCATATGGCGCCGATCATCGGCAAGGCGGCGATCGCCTATCTGCCCCGGGACAAGGTCGTGGGAATTTCCAAGCTGGCGCGGGTGCTGCACGGGTTCGCGCGGCGCTTGCAGGTGCAGGAGCGGCTGACGGCGCAAGTCGCGGACTGCATCTGGGAGCATCTGGAACCGCGCGGCGTCGGCGTCGTCATCGAGGCGAGCCATGCCTGCATGACGGCTCGCGGGGTGAACACGCCGGGCGTCATGATGACGACGAGCCGGATGCTCGGCACCTTTCGCGAGGATCTGCGCAGCCGCGAGGAAGTGCTCGCGTTGATGGGATATTGAGCGAAAATTTCGCTTTTCTTCAAAGTGATGAGGCGATAGCGAGGAAATCGTTATGGCAGCGTCACTAGCTTCTTCCTTCGCCAAGAACGCCGCGCCGCACTATTGCGGGATCGACGGTGACGCTGCGCGTCTGGAGATCGTCCGTTCTTTCGACCCCGACAGTCTCGATGACGATGTCGAACTCAACGAGCTTCGGCGCTTTGCGGGCGACCTGTGCGAATCGCCGATCGCGCTGGTGACGCTGGTCGAGAAGGATCGGCAGCGTTTTCTCTCGCGGCAGGGCGTCGACGTACCCGAAACGCCCCGCGATGTAAGTTTCTGCCAGCACGCGATGGTCGAGGGCGAGGTGATGCAGGTCCTCGACGCACGCAGCGATCCGCGCTTCGCGGACAATGTGCTGGTGACGCATTCGCCCTTCATCCGATTCTACGCCGGCGCGCCCCTGGTGTCGTCCGAAGGCGCGCCGCTCGGGGCTCTTTGCGTGATCTCGCCGAATGCCCGCGATGGAGGACTTACCGAGCTTCAACGTGACGGGCTGATGGTCCTCGCGCAGGCGGTGATGCGACGGCTCGAGGCCCGACGACGCGAAGTCGAGCATAGCTCGGGCCGCGAGGAAGCGGATCGCCTGTTGCGCGCGAGCCAGCGGCAGTTCGACAATCTTGCCGATGCGCTGCCGCAGATGGCCTGGTCGACTGACCCGTCGGGGAGCGTCGATTATTTCAACGCACGCTGGTACGAATATACCGGCGTGGAAGAGGGCGGGCATCACGGCGATGCGTGGGTCGAGGCCGTCTATCCCGACGACCGGGCCAAAGCGAACGAAGCCTGGGAAAAGGCGGTGTCGAGCAAGGAGCCCTACGAGGTCGAGTATCGGCTCAAGCGGCACGACGACGAATATCGCTGGACGCTGGCGCGCGGGTTGCCTGTGCTTGACGAGGCGGGCGAGGTGCTGCGCTGGTTCGGGACCAATACCGACATCCACGATCACAAGATGCTGATCGAAAGCCAGGAACTCCTGTCGCGCGAGCTCAGCCATCGCATCAAGAACATCTTCTCGGTGGTGACGGGCCTGGTGAGCTTTGCGAGCCGGTCGCACCCCGAGATGAAATCGATGGCGACCACGATCGGGGACCGAATCAACGCCTTGGGGCGGGCACACAATTACGTGCGACCGATGACGGAGAAACCCGCCGACGACACCTGTCTCAAGCACGTGCTCGTCGACCTGTTCGCGCCCTATGACCACGAAGGACGGGAGCGGGTACGGATCGACGGGGGGCTCATCGAGATCAGCGAGGCGAGCATTACGCCCTTCGCGCTCATTTTCCATGAGCTGGCGACCAACGCCGTCAAATATGGAGCGCTTTCGGTTCCGGACGGACATGTCGACTTGTGCATCCACGAACGGGACGAAAACGTGCTGATCGAGTGGCGCGAACGGGGCGGTCCACCGGCCAGGGAGCCGACGGGGCGCGGGTTCGGGAGCGACCTCTTGGAAACCAGCCTGGTGCGCCAGCTGAAAGGCTCTGTCGAGCGACGCTGGCTCGAGAGCGGGCTGGAGATCGATATCCTCCTGCCGCTCGCAAAAATAACCAATATGGAAAAAAGCACTTGACATTGTCACGCTGTTTGGGTACACGTTAGGCACAGTCGAAAAATGGGTCTCGAGGGGGAGGCCTCGGGTCGTTCCTTTTTGGGGCGGCCTTTTTTTTGCTGACACGGCGATTCGGTCTTGAGGCTCGAGGGAATGCCGAAGGCTTTCAGGTCGAAGCGGAACCAACCTTCATCGGGGTGATGGAGACAATGGCGTGGCGGGCGATGACAAGAAGGTGCAGCTGCACCTCGATCGGGGCAGGAAGCCGAAACTGAAAGCGCGCAAGCGGCGGGTCAGTCCAGAACAGGACGAGATATTCTTCTCGACCCTGGCGGCGAGCTGCAACGTGAAGCTGTCGGCGAAGACGGCAGGGATTTCGCCGCAGCGCTGTTACGAGCGGCGTCGGTTGGACGCGGGCTATCGGCAGCGTTGGGAACAGGCGCTGAGCGAGGGTTATGCCAAGCTGGAGATGGCGCTGCTGGAGCGGGCGATCTCGGGGAGCGAGAAGGTCACGACCTACAAGGACGGGTCCAAGAGCGTGGTGCATGAATATCCCAACGCGCTGGCGATGAACCTCCTGAAGATGCACCGCGATACGGCGCGCGAGGCGGACTATGAGGTGGCCGAGGAGAATGTCAGCGAGGTTCGCGCGCGAATCGCGCAGAAACTCGACCGGCTGGGCGATAAATTGCGGGCGCGGGGGTCGCTCGATGCGAAGGACGGCGGGGCGCAGGAGCGTTGAGCCTCACCGCGATGTGGATGGAGCGGCTGGCGCTCGCTTCACCGGAGAAACGCACGCAATTGCTGGGGAAACTGTCGGCGCGCGAGGCGCTGCGGTTCGACGGCTGGTTCGAGGCCTGGGCCGATGCTTCGCAGCTACCGCCCGAAACCGAGGGCTGGCGGACGTGGCTGATGATGGGCGGGCGCGGGTTTGGCAAGACGCGTGCGGGGGCCGAATGGATCCTGTCGGTCGCGGGGGCGCGCAAACGCCAGCGGATCGCGCTGGTGGCGGCGAGCATCGAGGAAGCGCGCAGCGTGATGGTCGAAGGGCGCAGCGGTCTGCTGGCGGTCGCGCGATCGCGCGACGTGACGTTGCGGTGGGAGCGGACGAGCGGGACGCTGCGCTGGCCGTGCGGCAGCGTCGCGCAGATATTCTCGGGCGAAAGCCCCGATGGGCTGAGGGGACCCGAACATCATTTCGCGTGGTTGCTGACCTTCGAAATTCTCGCAGGCGAGGGTCTCACGATCGGGTCGCTGCTTGCCGAGGCGTCGGGTGGTCTTATCGAGGCGCAGGCGGATCGCGCGATCGAGGGATATGCCGTGCATGGGCAGTCGGTCGGCGATGCGCTGCATCCTGTCTTTGAATTGCTCGATCAACCGCTCCGCAGCCAGGGCAATTGCCTCCTGCTTGGCGACGGGAGATCGGTCGACATCGAGACGCACAAGCTGGAGGCGACGCTCGACGAGACACGCACGCATCGGATAGAGAAGGTCCGGGCAGATGCCGAGATGCCATCGGTGCTGCAGCTCGACTATTACGACGCCTCGCTCGACTATCAGGCGGGTCGGAGCATGGCGCGGGCCTTCGGGGGACGACGCGATGTTACGATCGACGCGCCAATGGTCCTGTCAGCGCTCGATGCGCGTCATTGGGCCGAAGAGACCTTGCGAAAGCAATGGCAAACGCGGCGCACCATCGAGATCGACATTCTCCCGTCGGCGATGACCGTCCAGCCGGGCGACGAAGTGCGATTGGGCGCGGACACCTCGCGGTGGCAGGTAACGTCGGTCGAGCTGGACCGTTTTGCGGTGAAGATGACGGCGCGCTGGATCGGAGAGCGGGTCGACACGGGCGACCTACCTGTCGATGCTGGACAGAATGTGGGCGCTCCCGACATCGTGCGCGCTCCCACGCAGATTGCGCTGTTCGAACCACCCGATCTCGACGGAAGCGGATCGGGCCAGCTCCTTCTCGCCGCAGCCAATGCGAGCCCGGGCTGGGTTGCGACCCCCATCGAACTTTCGGTGGGTTCGCAGTGGGACATGATCCAGAGCGCAGGCCGGGAAAGCGTGTGGGGAAAATGCGAGACCATATTGCCGGCGGCAACGACCGCCTTCATCGATGCGCGTTCCACGGTCATCGTCGAACTCGTCGACCCCGATGCGAACCTTGTTTCTGTCAGTGACGAAGCGCTTCTTGCCGGATCGAACCTGGCGATGATCGGCGCCGAGCTTTTGCAGTTCGGACGCGCCAAGGCCTTGGGAGGAGGGCGTTTTGCGTTGTCCCGGTTCCTGCGCGGTCGGAGAGGCTGCGAGGTCGAAGTCGCGCGCCACGAAGAGCGCGAGGATTTCGTTCTGATGGACGCCGCACGCTTGGTGTCGATTGCAGTCGAGAGCGAGCGCGTCGGCACCTGGGTGCGAGCGAACCCCGCCGGGCTGGCTGATGACGACGCGCAGGAGCATGGGGTCACGTTCAAGGGAACCGCCTCGCGGCCGCTGTCTCCGGTACATCTGTCTTCGCAAGAACAGGGTGGGGAACTGTCGCTCAACTGGACCAGGCGCGATCGCAACGGCTTTGGATGGATGGACGATGTGGATGCGCCGCTCAGCGAAGGGCGGGAAGCCTATCGCGTCAAGATACGCGGTCAGGCGGGCGAGTTGGTCGAGGAAATAGGGACGTCCGCTATCCAGCTCGATGCGTCGCAACTTACGACGGTGGGGGCGAAACCATGGGCCGTGAGCGTGGTGATGATCGGCGACAAGGCCCTGTCCCATGCCGCGCAAATGACGATCGAATAGGAGACAAGTGACATGACCAAGACTGCAAGACTTGGCCTGCCGCTGCTCGAGGGGGGGCAGGCGCAGAAGGAAATCACCCATAACGAGGCGTTGGTCCTGATCGACGCTCTCCTTCATGCACGGGTCGCAGGCATTTCCGTCAACGCGGAGCCCCCAGACCCTGCTCCCGGGGATTGCTATCTCGTCGGCCCGAATGGACAGGGCGCCTTCGCGGCGGCAGCGGAAAGTTCATTGGCGATCTTCAGCGAAGGGGGATGGCGGTTCGTGACGCCACGAGCCGGAATGCATGTTGCCGATGGTACCGGCGGCGGCGATTGGCGCTTCGATGGGTCGCAATGGCTGCGGGGCGTTGGCGATTTCACCGAAGTGCGGGTCGATGGGCAAAAGGTTCTCGCTGGCCGCCAGCCAGCGGTGAATTCACCGATGGGCGGGCAGTTCGCGGATTTGGAAGCGAGGGGCGCGATTCAGGGGATTCTCGGAGCGATGCGGGAACACGGCCTTATCGAGACTTGAAAATTTATCCTCCTATTTCAGACCCTTGAACGGTAAGGGAGTGGATACTGTTGTGCAGGCGCAACATAATTCGACATCGGGAGCGCAACTAAATTCCCGCTTGGCGTTTTCGTCCCCGACACTCCGGTGTTCAACGCTCTTTTGAGGGGACAGGAAATGAAGAAATTTGGTCTGGCGAGCATCCTCGCGACCACCATGCTGGCGACACCGGCATTGGCGAAGGATGGCGCGCTCTACATCGGTATCGAAGGCGGTTTTCTGATCGTCGAAGATGCCGAACTCGATTATGTGGTCGACGATCGTACCGATCCGGCCGATGTTCTTACGCTTGCCGCGATCGACGGCGTCGTCAATGATTATGACAACGGCTACGATATCGGTGGCGTGATCGGATACGACTTCGGCGCGCTGCGTGCAGAAATCGAAGGTTCTTACAAGTCGGCGGGGATCAACTCGACGTCGCTTACGGATATCGGCGTCATCTCCGATCCGGGTGACCTGACGATCTACTCGGGCATGCTCAACCTCCTGCTCGACCTCGGCAACGACAATTTCGCTGCCTTCGTCGGCGGCGGCATCGGTCTTGCGGGTATCACGCATGACATCAACGCGCCGGGCGTCACCAATTTTGACGAAACCGATAGCACCTGGGCTTGGCAGGCCCTTGCGGGCATCCGCTTCGCGCTGAGCGATTCGATCGATCTCGGCCTGAAGTATCGTTATTTCAACACCGGCGAGTTCGACTACGCACCGCAGGCGATTGCGCCGCTCGCGAACCTCGAATTGAACGACGGCAGCATCACCTCGCACAGCATCCTTGCGAGCCTGCTGTTCAATATCGGTGGCGAAGAAGAAGTGGTGGTTCCGCCGCCGCCTCCGCCCCCGCCGCCGCCCCCGCCGCCGCCGGCCACGATCACCTGCCCCGACGGCACGGTGATTCTCGCGAGCGAGCAGTGCCCGCCGCCGCCGCCGCCGCCGCCGCCGCCGCCGCCGCCGCCCGAACCCGAGCGCGGCTAAGCGAGGCGAGGATTGAGAAATCCTTGGTAAGTAGAGAGGGGTCGATCTTCGGATCGGCCCCTTTTTCGTGAAGTGAAGATCGATGGTGAACCCATTCGGCTCCTACTCGTTCGTGACGGACAATCTAGGAGATCGAACATTGACTTATAAGACGACCCTCATCCTCGGAGCCCTGGCATTGGCGGCGTGCGGCCAGGAGTCTTCGGAGGAGCAGACCGAACCGCAAGCTCCGGTTTCCGAGGAACAGCGCGTCGACCTTTTCGACGGCAATGGAAATGCGGTCGGCTACGTCAACTACACCGAGCAGGACGGCAATCTATCGATCTCTGTACGGGAGCTCGGGGTCGCTACCGGAACCCATGGCGTCCATCTGCACGAGACAGGTCTGTGCGAAGGGCCCGACTTCCAGAGCGCCGGCGGCCATTGGAACCCAACCGGCAACGAGCATGGACGCGACAACCCCAACGGGGCCCACTTGGGCGACCTTGCGAACCTGACCGCGGACGACAATGGCATGGTCGACTTCAATTATCTCGCCCGCGGCGTCAGCACCGGGTCGGAACAGAATACGATCAACGACGCAGACGGAACCGCTCTCATCGTTCACGCCGGACCCGATGACTATCGCACCGATCCGTCCGGTGACTCAGGCGCCCGGATGGCGTGCGCGGTTCTGGCGGCCCCCCAGAACGGCAGTGCGGAGCTCTCCAGCAGCGAGAACGAGGCCGTTTCGGGCTGATAATACGCTATTTCGCCTCTGCGAGCGAGGCGTCCGTCGGCGTGGCTGCGTTGACGGGCGCCTTTTTTCGTTGAGACAGCAAGGGGGCAAGGTAATGCCCGGTGGCGCTGTCCTTGCTCTTCGCGATTTGCTCGGGGGTGCCTTTGGCGACGATCTGACCGCCATTCACGCCTCCGCCGGGTCCGAGGTCGAGAATATGATCGGCGGTCTTGATGACGTCGAGATTGTGCTCGATCACGACAACCGTGTTGCCCTGCTCGACGAGCGCGTGGAGCACTTCCAGCAATTTGCGGACATCCTCGAAATGCAGGCCCGTCGTGGGTTCATCAAGGATATAGAGCGTGCGACCTGTCGCACGCTTCGACAATTCCTTCGCGAGTTTGACGCGCTGCGCTTCGCCGCCCGATAGAGTGGTGGCCTGCTGGCCGACCTTGACGTAGCCCAGCCCCACACGCTGCAGCATCTCCATCTTGTCGCGGATCGACGGGACGGCCTTGAAGAAGTCGACCGCATCTTCGACCGTCATGTCGAGAACGTCGGCGATCGACTTGCCTTTGAATGTCACTTCCAGCGTTTCGCGATTGTAGCGCTCGCCGTGGCAGACGTCGCAGGTGACATAGACGTCGGGCAGGAAGTGCATCTCGATCTTGAGAAGTCCGTCGCCCTTGCAGGCTTCACACCGTCCGCCCTTGACGTTGAAACTGAAGCGGCCGGGCTTGTAGCCGCGCGCCTTCGATTCCGGGAGGCCGGCGAACCAGTCGCGGATCTGCGTGAATGCACCGGTGTAGGTCGCAGGATTGGACCGCGGCGTTCGCCCGATCGGCGATTGGTCGATGTCGATCACCTTGTCGAGATGATCGAGCCCATCGATGCGGTCGTACTTTCCCGACAGAATGCGTGCACCGTTCAACGCTCGGGCGGCGGCCGCATAGAGCGTGTCGATCGTGAAACTCGACTTGCCCGACCCCGAGACGCCGGTGACGCAGGTAAAGGTTCCTAACGGGATCGAGGCGGTGACATTCTGAAGATTGTTGGCGCGGGCGCCTTTCAACGTCAGCTTCTTGCCGGTTCCCATGCGGCGCGTTGCGGGGACGGCGATTTCCCGGCGACCGGAAAGATAATCGGCCGTGAGGCTGTCCTCGCACGCCATGATCTCTTCCAGCGTACCGGAACAGACGACTTCGCCACCACGCACCCCGGCGCCGGGGCCCATGTCGATGACATGATCGGCGGTGCGGATGGCGTCCTCGTCATGTTCGACGACGAGGACCGTATTGCCGAGACCGCGGAGGCGCTTCAGCGTCTCGAGCAGCCGGTCATTGTCCTTCTGGTGAAGGCCGATCGAGGGTTCGTCGAGGACATAGAGGACGCCCGACAGGCCCGAGCCGATCTGACTCGCGAGACGGATGCGCTGGCTCTCGCCGCCGGACAGCGTCCCGGACGTGCGGTCAAGATTGAGATAGTCGAGACCGACATTGTGGAGGAAGCCGAGGCGCTCGTTGATCTCCTTGAGGATCGGCCCCGCAATTTCGCGCTGCTGATCGGTCAGCGTGTCTGACACGCTCCCGAACCAATCGACCGCATCGGCCACAGAGCGGCGAGCGGACTTGGAAATATCCTCCCCGGCGATCTTGACCGCTCTGGCTTCGGGTTTGAGACGCGCGCCGCCGCATGTTTCGCAGGCATGCGCCGCCTGATAGCGCGACAATTCCTCGCGCATCCACGCGCTCTCTGTGGTGCGCATGCGTCTTTCCAGATTGCCGATCACGCCCTCGAACGGCTTCTTCACCTCGTAGCTTTTCTTTCCGTCGACGAAGCGGAGCGTCACGGGCTTGCCCTTCGTGCCATAGAGAATGACCTGTTTGGCCGCCTCGTCGAGATCGGCCCACTTGTCCTCGAGGCTGAAATCGTAGGCGCGCGCGAGGCTGCCCAGGACCTGCATGTAGTAAGGCGAAGGCGGCTGGCTCTTCGCCCATGGCACGACCGCCCCTTTCTTGAGCGTCAGATCATGGTTGGGAACGACGAGATCCTCGTCGAACTCCATCATCTCGCCAAGACCATCGCAGCTCGCGCACGCGCCCTGCGGGGCGTTGAAGCTGAACAGGCGGGGCTCGATCTCGCTGATCGTGAACCCGGAGACGGGGCAGGCGAAGCGCTGCGAAAAGACGATGCGACCGGGGACGCCATGGTCGAGCTTCATGCCCGACTGCTTCTCGCCGTCCTCGGGAGGATCGACGGGGTCGAGATAGGCAAGGCCGTCGGCAAGATCGAGCGCCGTCTCGAAGCTGTCGGCGAGGCGCGGCTCGATGCCTTCCTTGATGACGATGCGGTCGACGACGATCTCGATATCGTGCTTGTACTTCTTGTCGAGCTTAGGGGCCTCGTCGATCGCATAGACTTCGCCGTCGATGCGCACGCGCGTGAAGCCTGCGGCCTGCCACTCGCCCATCTCCTTACGATACTCGCCCTTGCGGCCGCGCACGACGGGCGCGAGTAGGAGGTGGCGCGACTTTTGAGGCAGCTTCATCGTGCGGTCGACCATCTGGCTGACCTGCTGGGCCTCGATCGGCAGGCCCGTCTCGGGAGAGTAGGGAATGCCGACCCGAGCCCAGAGAAGGCGCATATAGTCGTAGATTTCGGTGACGGTCGCGACCGTCGAGCGCGGGTTGCGGCTGGTGGTTTTCTGCTCGATCGAAATAGCGGGGGAGAGGCCGTCGATATGCTCGACGTCGGGCTTCTGCATCATTTCGAGGAACTGGCGTGCGTATGCCGACAGGCTCTCGACATAGCGCCGCTGCCCTTCGGCATAGATCGTATCGAAAGCGAGGCTCGACTTGCCCGATCCCGACAGGCCCGTGATGACCGTCAGGCTCTCACGCGGGATATCCACGTCGACGCCCTTGAGATTATGTTCGCGCGCGCCGCGCACGCTGATGTTGGTGAGCGCCATCCAAGTCCTCGATATTCTCGTTTTGTTCTTTGCGCTTCCTAGCGCACGAAGGGCCAACGGGCCAAGCCCCGATGTGGGTTCCGCTAAGCTGACAATCAAGCAGATGGGCGAGCGCTAGATCCGGCTCAGTCGCATGGCGAGGCGTGGGAGCATCGGGACACTGGCGGCGGCGCGAAGAAACCTGGCACCGCTACCGGTCTCGCCGATCCGCCATAAAGCGGAGGCGACCGTTACCGGCGAACGTGACCGTCGCCCGAACCGCCGCTGAAACGCCTGTGCCGCTGCACTCCCACCGTCACGATAGGCGTGAACCGCGTCCGCGGCGCTGGCGAGCGCGATCCCCATGCCCTCGCCCGCAAGCGAGGGAATCACGGCGGCCTGGTCGCCCAACCGGAAGACACTGGGGGATGTAGCCTTGGCGCGCCATCCATAGGGCACCGCCGCGATCGAATCGATGGAGGTGGCCCGATTGAACAGCATCAGCCGCTCCGCGAAACGGGGATGCGTTGCAGCAAGTTTCTCGACGAGCACCGCCGGATCGCCCCCCGCGTTCGCGAGGAGCGACTTGCGGACGGCGAGACAGACATTTGCGCGGTCTCCTTCCTGCATGACGATCCCGGCATAGCCACCCTCGAAGAGATGCAGTTCAATCCGGTCCGACAGCAGCGTGCGAAGCCGTTCGTCGGCATCGAGGTGAAAGCGCAGTCCGAGCGTCGGGTCGTCAGCGGAGCGTGGTCGTCGCATCCCACGGACGTCGGTCTTTCCGCTGGCGAGAAACAGTGCGTCTCCTTCGTAGCTCCGGTTCTCGCCGATCAGGCGCCGCCCGTCCATGGCGCGCACGTGATCGATCGCAAGGCGGGCGCCGGCGCCGAGCGCCAGCCGACGCAGCGCTGCGTCCATCGCCCGGCGCGAGAGGCCGTAGCCGTTCGCGGGCAGCGGTGCCACTGTCTCCCTGTCCCGGTCGAGCAGGGCAAGCCGCCGCACCGGGGCGGCGCCGTCCTCGGCGGGATCGTAGCCGAGCGCGCGTAACGCCGCGATCGTCTGCCAACTGAGAAATCCCCCGCAGATCGGGTCATGGGCTTCGGCATGGCGGTCGATGAGCAGGGGTCGGCTTCCGCCGCGCGCCAGCCTGATCGCCGCCGCGCATCCCGCCGGGCCCGCGCCGAGAACGATCGGTTGCGCGCTCATCGAAGCTTCTCCACGCAGAGCCGGAAGGGGAAGACCCGTCTCGTCCGCGCCCCCTCGATCCGCGCTTCCGCAAGCAACGCCTCCCAATCCGACGTGCGGAACGATCGCGCGATCGAGACGCGCCCGTCGTGCCGCACGATCGGATGCCAGCGCATCGCCGCGGCGAGCAGCGGCCATCCCATGTAGGCGACCGCGTTGCGATGCAGATCGTTGACGAACCAGCCGAGCCGCGCGTGTCGGTCCATGAACGTCAGGAAGGAAAGCAGTTCGGCGCGCGTCATATGGTGCGCGACGAGGCTCGAGACGATCAGATCGAAGGGCTCGTCGCCAAGCGCGGCATAGTCGCCCGTTTGATAGTCGATCGCGAGCTCCTCGGGGGTCGCCTCGCGCGCGGCGGCGAGGCTTCGCACATTGAGGTCGATGCCGACGAGATCGGCGTCAAGGGAGCGGCGCTCGGCCCACCGCGCGACCGCGCGCAGCATGTCTCCGTCTCCATATCCCACGTCGAGCAGCCGGAACTGCCGGCGCGCTCCCACCGCGCGCTTCACGAAATCGAGCGTCGGACGGCGCGCCAGCGTGACCGTGTTGACGCGCGCCAGATCGTGGACGACGTCGCGGTAGGTGTCCGCATCCAGCGCGGGATCGTCCATCATCTCCTCGGCGACACGCCGCTCAGCGAGCATCGTCCGACCAGCCGAACGTGAACCCCTCCATCGCCAGCCCGGGACCGAAGGCAAGCGCGACGCCGGAGGCAGGGCGGTCCTTCATCAGCCGCGAGAGCACGAACATCAACGTGGCAGACGACATGTTTCCGAAATCGCGCAATACCGATCGCGACGCCTCGAGCGCATCGGGCGCAAGGCCGATGCCCTTCTCGACGGCATCGAGGATCGAGCGGCCGCCGGCATGGACTGCCCACGCCCCCACGTCCGCGACGTCCCGCTCGCCAAGGATCGTTTCCTGAACTTGCGGAGCCCTCAGCGCCGCGGCGATCCGGCCCGGCACCTCGCCCGAAAGACGCATGACGAAGCCGTGATTCCCGATATCCCAGGTGATGAGATCGCCACTGTCCTCCAGCGCGAGTGACAACCCCCGCCGGATTTCCATGCCCGGCCCCGCCGCCGTCACGATCGCGGCTGCCGCCCCGTCGCCGAACTGGGCGCCGGCGAGCAATGGCTCCAGATCGACGGTGCGCTGATGATGCAGGCTCGACAGTTCGACCGTGACCACGAGCACGCGCGCAGAAGGGTCGGACCGGACGATATGCCGCGCCGAGCGCAATGCGGTTACGGCCGCATAACAGCCCATGAAGCCGATGAGCACGCGTTCGACCGTCGCCGGCAGTCCCAGCCGCCGCGCGAGGATCTGGTCGATTCCGGGCGCGACAAAACCGGTGCAACTCGCCACCACAAGATGTGTCACCGAGCCCAGTTCCGGCAAATTCCCGATTGCCGTCATTGCCAGCTTGGGCGCCTCGCGTTCGTAGATCGCCATCCGTTCTTCTGTGCCCGGTGCTTTCGTGCCCCCGTAAAAGCCGGAGCCATCCTCGAGCCGCGCGTCCTCCTCGTCGAGGACCGACCAACGATGCTCGATCCCCGATCGCTCGGCCATGCGCGCGTAGAGCTTGCCCTCGCGCGTGTCGCCGAGACGCGCGAGCGCCCAGCGTCGATAGTCCTGTTCGAAATCGAGGGAGGGAGTGGCGGTCGCGATCGCTTCGATACGGGCCACGGTCACGATGCCGCCATATACATGGTTTTCCAACCGTGAACGGTGCGCTTCGTTCCGTTTCAATTCGCTAAGGGGACGGCGAGCAATTCGTCATAGGTCGGCCCTTCACGATGCAAACGACTTTCATAAAGCACGAACGCGTCGATGCCCTGTGTCGCGCTCGAAAGCCCCGCCCACCGCTCCGCCCACGCCCGCGCATCGATCGCGCCACCCGACCAGCGGGCCAGCGTGACGTGCGGCAAATAGGCACGCCGCTCGGGGGCCAGGCCGCATCGTACCACGGCCCGGTCGATCTTTTCGTGGAGCGCTTCGAGGGGCCCCTTGGGCGCCAGTCTTGCCCACAAGGCGCCGCGCCGGCGATGGAAGAAGATGCCGACGCCATCGAGGCGCACCTCGAATGCCGAAGACCGCAGTCCGGACAGGCTTTCGGCAATATCTTCGGCCACGGGCCGTTCGACTTCGCCGATGAAGCGCAAGGTGCAGTGCAACTGCTCCTCGGGCACCCAGCGCAATCCCGGTGGACCACCCTCCATGGCAGGCGCCAGATCGTCGATGATCGGCTCGGGGCAGGGAAGGGCGATAAAGAGGCGCATTCTTCAGCGGGCTTTTCCGCGCCATTCGAGCGATTGGCGGTCGAGCGCCGCCAGATCGACGCTCCCCGCCAGCACGCGCTCGCCAAGCGCGATCGCCGCATCGAGCTGCGCGTCGGTAGCGTTGCGATAGGCGGGGGATGCGATCACCTCGCGCCACGTTCCCCCGACCGCATGGTCGAGCAGGACGCGTTGGAAACAATGATCGAAGCGGATCGGCCAGCCGCGCTCTGGCGCCAGCGAGGGGAGCTGCTTCCGCGTCAGCTCGAACCAGCGTTTCTCCAGCTTTTCCCGCGTCATTCCGCCACAACCGACGGACCGGCCCCACCGATCCGGTTTTGCTTGAAATCGGAGCGATGAGGCCCGATATTGCCTTCACGACCAACAGGGCAATTGCGTCCCGGGTGCCCCGGGGCGGAGAGGAGAAAAATGGCCAACCAGTTCGACGACCGTACCCGGTTCAGCAGCTTCGACAATGCTGCAACGACCAGCGTACCGCGCGCCGCACGCGATGCGGGCCTGCGCAGCTACATGCTCAGCGTGTACAATCTCATGGCTTCGGGCGTGCTCTGGACGGGCATCGTGGCGCTCGGCCTTTACCTGACGGGCGTTGCTCAGTCGCTGTGGAGCTCGGGCCTCGGCTTCCTCTTCGCGATCGCGCCGCTGATCTTCGTCGTCATTCTCGGCTTCCGCTGGCAGAAGATGAGCACGGGCGCGCAGCGCACGACCTTCTGGGCCTTCGCCACCGTGCTCGGCGTTTCGATGTCGGTCATCCCGCTCATCTATTCGGGCGTATCGATCGCACAGACCTTCTTCGCCACCGCGGTCGCCTTCGGGTCGCTCTCGCTCTGGGGCTACACCACCAAGAAGGACCTGTCCGGCTGGGGCACGTTCCTCATCATGGGCGTTGTCGGCCTCATCGTTGCGATGGTCATCAACCTGTTCCTGCAGAGCGCCGCGCTCGACTTCGCCATCTCGGCGATCGGTGTGCTCGTCTTCGCGGGTCTGACCGCCTACGACACGCAGAAGATCAAGAGCATCTATACGCACGTCGCCCACTCGAGTGACGCCACGCGCCGCGCGGTGACGATGGGTGCGCTGATGCTGTATCTCGACTTCATCAACATGTTCCAGTTCCTGCTGTCGTTCATGGGTGGACGCGAGTAGTTCGCAGAACGAAGAATTGACATCACGAAGGGCTCGGCAAACGATTGCCGGGCCCTTTTTGTTTGTCGAAGGAATATTGCGATGATCCTCAGCCTACTCGCCCTGGTGGCGACCCCGCTCCCCGAGGCCGCAAACGCGCAGCCCTTCCACCTGTCGGTCAGCGTCGTGGACGAGGGCCACAGCGACACGATCACCAGCCATTCCGCGCCGATCGCTGCCAACAAGGTCAAGCGTCTCGACCTTCGCTGCGACGCTGCGCGAACCTTCTGCAGGCGTGTGCTCGACGCCTATGTGCACGACGGCGGTCTGATGCGCACGGTCGTCTTGCAGATCCGCGACTGGGACGGCGAGCGATGGTCGACGATCGCCACTCCGACCGTCACCTTCACCGGCGAGGACATGCAGGCCCACGTCGAGACCGGCGAGCTTTCGATCTCGGTCATGCTCGGCGAGCGCGACAAGCCTGAGCCCTACGAGATCTGATCTGGGACCGCGGGCGGCGCTTTTATTCCGCTTGCTGTGACTGCTCGATGAGCTCTGTGTCGATGGCTTTGGCCTCACGATATGCCTCGCGCGCCGTGAGGCGCTCGGCATAAGCAATGAGGCTGTCACGCTGCGGCATCGTCCCGAACTGCGTTCCCCAGACGACCTGGCTGCCGACATAGACGTCCGCCGCAGTAAAACGTTCGCCGCAGACATAGGCGTGGCGCTCGAAATGCGCTTCGAGCGTGTCGATCGTGCGGTCGTAGTCGCCATAACCGAGCGTGCGCGATTGTTCGGGCTTTTCCGGCTTCATGCCGAGCGCATTGTTGGTCACCGCCGCCTCGACCGGCCCCGCGGCAAAGAACATCCAGCGAAAGTAAGCGGCTCGCTCGTCTGCACGGGGGGCGAGGGCGGCGGCCGGGAAGGCCTCGGCAAGATAGGCACAGATCGCCGCACATTCGGTCACGACCTTGCCGTCGTGAACGATCGCCGGGACCTTGGCCATCGGATTGATATCGCGCCGATAGTCGCCCTGCATTTCCTCGCCGTACGCAACGAGTTCCTGCTCATAGTCCGCGCCCGCCTCGTGCAACGCCCAGCGCGCAATCTGTCCGCGGCTCATCGGATTGGTGTAAAAGGTGATCGCCATGCCGAGGCCCTCCGAAATGATCAATCGCGCTTGTCCGCACTTTCGTCACGAAGCGCCTTGAATTCGCTTCCTTCCGCCCAGTTCGGCCAAGTCCCTTCGTTCCCGAGGCGGCTGGCGACCGCGTAAAGCAGCCGCGCATCGCGGACGATGCCCTCGAAGTTCCAATCGGGCGACCATTCGTCGCTCTGCTGGTGATAGTGGTTTGCCGTATAGGCCGCCGCGATTTCACGCGAGCGATCCGCACCGCCCTCGAGAAGCGCGCTACCCGACTTGAAGCTGACCGCGGGGACACCCTTCTGCGCAAACGCGAAATGGTCCGAGCGGTAGAAGCCGCCCGACGCCGGATTGGGGTCGGGGGAGAAGCTGCGGTCCTGCTTGACGCCTTCTTCCATCAAGAGTTCGAGCAATCCCAGTCGCGCCGTGCCCGCGATCGAGAAGTCGCGCGCGGGACCGAACACGCCCTGGCTGTCGGTGTTGAGCACGCCTGCCGTCTTCGCGAGGCTGTAGAGCGGATTGGCCGCATAATATTTGGCGCCGAGCAGGCCGCTTTCCTCCGCGCCGACGGCGAGGAAGACGAGGCTGCGGTCGGTGCCGCCCGTTTCGGCGAAGGCGCGGCCCAGTTCGAGCATCATCGCGGTGCCCGTCGCATTGTCGAGCGCGCCATTGTAGATGGTGTCACCATCCTCGTCGGCCTCGCCGACCCCGAGATGGTCGTGGTGCGCGGTGAAGAGGACATATTCATCCTCGGCGCTCTTGCCCGGCAGGATCCCGACGACATTCTTCGCCGCGAATTCATCACTCTGCGCCAGCAGCGTCGCGTCGAGGCTCGCGCCCAGCTCCATCGGACGGAAGTTCTTCTTCTGCGCCATTTTCTTGGCCGCTTCGTAGGTCGTGCCCGCATGCTCGAAGAGGCGTTTGGCGACGTCGAGATGCATCCAGCCCTGGAGCCCCGAATGGGCGGCAGCCGGGTCGTCGCGCACGATGTCGAGCGTCTGATTGTTGCCGTTCGCGATCACGCCCCACGGATAGCTGGCGGGTTCGGTCTCGTGGATGACCAGCACGCCCGCCGCCCCGCGCCGCGCAGCTTCCTCATATTTGTAGGTCCAGCGGCCATAATAGGTCATGGCATCGCCGCCGAAGTCGCCTTCGCCGCCCTCGAAATCGGGGTCGTTGACGAGCACGACGATAATCTTGCCCGCCACGTCGACATCCTTGAAGTCGGACCAGTCGCGCTCGGGTGCGTGGGTGCCGTATCCCGCGAACACCAGCGGCGTATCGTCGAGCTGCACCTGCGCCTTACCGTTTACCGGCGCGCGCACGGCGAGATCCTGCTCCTGCACCATCTCGATGCGCTCATCGCCAAGGTTGAGATAGAGAACCGGATCATCGACCATCGTCGAGCGGGTCAGCACGACGTCCTGCGTCCACTTGCGCGTGCCGTCGGCGCGCATGTCGCCGCCCGGCTGGAGTCCAGCCGCTGCCATCGCTCCCGACAGATAGGCGACCGTCTTGTCCTCGCCCGCCGTTCCCGGCGCACGACCTTCGAACCAGTCGTCCGACAGGGTGCGGACATGATGTTCGATCCGCTCGGCGGAAAAGTCCTGCGCGAGGGCGGGTGTGGCAACGAGGGCAGCGGCGCTGGCGCCGATGAGGAAACGCATCATGGTCGGGTCACTCCGTCTGAAATGGTGTGACCCGACCATAAGCGCGTGGTCGATGAAGGGAAGGGCTAGTCCGCCTTCTTCTCGTCGGTTCCGTCGGCGACCGACTTCTCTGGCGCGGCCTCCTTCGTGGCCGGCTTCTTCTTGGCGGCAGCCTTTTTCGGCGCCGCTTTCTTCTTCTTGGGCGGGGTCGGCACGATCTCGAAGACGGGCTCGCCCTCCTTCATGTGCACCTTGACCTCGCCGCCATCGACCAGCTTGCCGAACAGCAGTTCCTCCGCGAGCGGCTGCTTGATCTTCTCCTGGATGAGACGCGCCATCGGCCGCGCACCATAGAGCTTGTCATAGCCCTTGGTGGTGAGCCATTCGCGCGCTTCCTTGTCGAGATCGATCGACACGCCCCGATCTTCGAGCTGCATTTCCAGCTGGAGGATGAACTTGTCGACGACGCGCGCCACGACGGCGGGCGGCAGGTAGCCGAACGGAACGACCGCATCCAAGCGGTTGCGGAATTCGGGCGTGAACATCTTCTTGACCGCATCCTCTTGGACGTCCTCGCGCGTGATGTTGCCGAAGCCGATGCTCTCGCGCGCCATGTCGGCGGCGCCCGCGTTGGTCGTCATGATGAGGATCGTGTTGCGGAAATCGACCGTCTTGCCATGGTGATCGGTCAGCTTCCCGTTGTCCATCACCTGCAGAAGGATGTTGAACAGGTCGGGGTGCGCCTTCTCGATCTCGTCCAGCAGCAGTACGCTGTGCGGGTTCTGGTCGACCGCATCGGTCAACAGCCCGCCCTGGTCGTAACCGACATAGCCCGGCGGTGCGCCGATCAGGCGACTGACCGCGTGACGCTCCATATATTCGCTCATGTCGAACCGCTGGAGCGGAATGCCGAGGATGCTCGACAGCTGCCGCGCCACTTCCGTCTTCCCGACACCCGTTGGGCCCGAGAAGAGATAGTTGCCGATGGGCTTGTCCGGATCGCGCAGACCGGCGCGGCTCAGCTTGATCGCGCTCGACAGTTTCTCGATCGCGAGATCCTGCCCGAACACGACGCGCTTGAGGTCCTGCTCGAGATTCTCGAGGACGCGCTTGTCGTCGCTCGACACGCTCTTGGGCGGGATGCGCGCCATCGTCGCCACGACCGCCTCGATGTCGCCGACATTGATGGTCTTCTTGCGCTTGGACGGCGCCTTCAGCATCTGCATCGCGCCGACCTCGTCGATGACGTCGATCGCCTTGTCGGGCAGCTTGCGGTCGTTGATGTAGCGATCCGACAGCTCGACCGCCGACTTGATGGCGTCGGGCAGGTAGCGGACCTTGTGATGCTCCTCGAAGCTCGAGCGCAGCCCCTTGATGATCTGGATTGTCTCCTCGACCGACGGCTCGTTGACGTCGATCTTCTGGAAACGGCGCAGCAAGGCGCGGTCCTTCTCGAAGTGGTTGCGGAATTCCTTGTAGGTCGTCGAGCCGATGCAGCGGATCGCACCCGAGGACAGCGCGGGCTTCAAGAGGTTGGAGGCGTCCATTGCCCCGCCGCTCGTCGCACCCGCACCGATGACGGTGTGGATCTCGTCGATGAACAGCACCGCATGCGGCAGCTTCTCGAGTTCGTTGACGACCTGCTTCAGCCGTTCCTCGAAGTCGCCGCGATAGCGCGTGCCTGCCAGAAGCGCGCCCATATCGAGCGAGAAGATGACCGCTTCCTTGAGCACGTCGGGCACGTCGCCCTCGACGATCTTGCGCGCGAGGCCTTCGGCGATCGCCGTTTTCCCGACGCCGGGATCGCCGACGTAGAGCGGGTTGTTCTTCGATCGGCGGCACAGGATCTGCACGGTGCGATCTACTTCCGCCGAGCGTCCGATCAGCGGATCGATCTTCCCGTCCTTGGCCTTCTGGTTGAGGTCGACGGTGAACTGCTGGAGCGCGCTTTCCTTCTTGGAACCGCCCTTCTGTTCGGTCTCGGCCTGAGGATCTCCGTCGCCATCGTCGCTATCGGACGAGGCGGTGGTGCCGTCGCCGGCCTTGCCGACGCCATGCGAGATGAAGGTCACCGCGTCGAGGCGGCTCATGTCCTGCTGTTGCAGGAAATAGACGGCGTAGCTCTCGCGCTCCGAAAACAGCGCGACGAGCAGATTGGCGCCGGTCACTTCGTCGCGGCCCGAGGACTGGACGTGGAGGATGGCGCGCTGCACGACACGCTGGAAGCCGCTCGTGGGATTGGGATCGGTGGCACTGTCGCTCACCAATGCGCCCAGTTCGGCGTCGAGATACTGCTTGACGGTGGCGCGCAGTTCGTCGCGCTCGACCCCGCAGGCGTTCATCACCTGCGCTGCGTGCGTGTCGTCGACCAGTGCGATCAACAGATGTTCGAGCGTCGCATATTCGTGGCGACGCTTGCTCGCCTCGCCCAGCGCATTGTGCAGCGTCTGTTCGAGTTCGCGGGCAAAACTTGGCATGAAATTTTCTCCTTACCCCAACAAGATGAGGGTTGGGGGAGACCTCTTCAAGGCAGACGTTAGGCGGGCCGCTTCAACCTTTCCTGAACGTCATTTGCGAAACAGAGCATCGGCGGCCGACATGTGACTCGACTTGCCGGACATATGCGCTTGCGTCCGCTCGATTTCGGCCTTGAGCCGTACGATCCGTGCTTCCAGTTCCTCGACGCTCAGCGGATCGAGGTCCTCGCGTCCCAGTTCGACGATCGGTTCGCCGGGTTTGAAATCGTCTTCGTCGTCCATGCTTCTCAGCGTTGACCCCGCGCACCCCCAAGTCAATAAGACGAATCCGGCCGACACGGGGGAGTTTCGATGAGTGACACGCCAGACACGATGCGCGCCATCGTATCGCCCGAAGCGGGGCGCATCGAGTGTGTCGATCTCCCGGTGCCGCGGGCGGGCCCGCGCGAACTGCTCGTCAAGGTCGCCGCGGCAGGGGTGAACCGCCCCGATTTGTTGCAGGTCAAGGGCGTCTATCCGCCGCCCGAAGGCGCGAGCGACGTGCTGGGGCTCGAGCTTGCGGGCGAGGTGATCGCGGCCGGCGAGGGGGCCGAATATATGATCGGCCGTCGCGTCGCCGGGCTCGTTGCGGGCGGCGCTTACGCCGACTATTGCGTGCTACCGATGGGAACGGCGCTCGACGTGCCCGAAGTGCTACCGCTGGCGCAGGCCGCCGCGATGCCCGAAACCCTCTTCACCGTCTGGTCCAACCTGTTCGAGCGCGGGTTCGCCGCGGACGGCGATACGGTGCTCGTCCATGGCGGCACCAGCGGGATCGGCACGATGGCGATCCTCCTCGCCAAACTCTATGGCATCGCCATCATCGTCACCTGCGGGTCGGACGCGAAATGCGATGCCGCCGAGAAGATCGGCGCCGATCGGGCGATCAACTACAAGACCGAGGATTTCGCCGAAGAGGTCAAGAACATCACCGAGGGGCGCGGGGTCGACGTCGTGCTCGACATGGTCGGCGGCGATTACGTCCAGCGCAACCTCTCCTGCATGGCCGACGAGGGACGCCACGTGTCGATTGCGTTCCAACGCGGCGCGGAGGCGAATATCTCGATCACCAACATCATGCGCCGCCGCCTGACCCTGACCGGATCGACGCTTCGCGCGCGCAGTCTCGAGTTCAAGACCATGGTTGCCGACGAACTGCGCGCTACCGCCTGGCCGTTCGTCGAGGGCGGGCGTCTGAAGCCCGTGATGGACGAGAGTTTCGCGCTGGAGGACGCCGCCAAGGCGCATGCGCGGATGGAAGGGGGCGAGCATATCGGGAAGATCGTGCTGACGACTTGATCATCGCGATCCGAGCGCGTAGATCGAATTTCATAGTCCGGCCGCTCCGAAAAGGGGCGGCCTCAATTGTTTCTAAGGGAGCCAGATAATGGCCGAACAACCCAAACCCCTCATGCCGCATGCCACCGCCAGCTGGCTCGTCGATAACACGTCCTTGGGCTTCACTCAGATCGCCGAATTCTGTGGTCTGCACATCCTCGAAGTCCAGGCGATCGCCGACGAGACGAGCGCGACCAAACTCACCGGACGCGATCCCATTCGCGCGGGCGAACTGACGCACGAGGAAATCGAGAAGGGGCAGGAAGACGGCGACTATGTGCTCAAGATGCACAAGGCACCCGAAGCCATCACGCGCACCAAGGGGCCGCGCTACACGCCCGTGTCCAAGCGGCAGGACAAGCCGGACGGCATCGCCTGGATCATCAAGAACCATCCCGAGGTTTCGGATGGGCAGATCGGCAATCTCATCGGTACGACGCGCACCACGATCAACGCGATCCGCGACCGCACGCACTGGAACATGGCGAATATCCAGCCCAAGGACCCGGTCACGCTCGGCCTTACGAGCCAGCGCGAATTGGATGCGGCGGTCGCCAAGGCGCAGAAGGCCGCAGGCACCGAAACCGCGCCTGCCGATGCCAATATCGACGATGATCGCGCCGCGCTGATCGATGAGCTCCGCAAGGAACGCGAGCAGGCTGCCGTCGACGCGCAGGCCGCTCTCGAGGCCGAGGAGCGGGGTGACACGGACACGTCCGACGAGATCGTTCCGGGCATCAAGAACCCGTTCAAGGATTGATCGGGCGCGTGGGAGCGGCCATGGATGTCGGCATGACAGACGCAACCGCTCCCACCCCCGTCGACCAACTCGAATTCGAGGCGGCGCTGGCCGAACTCGAGCAGATCGTGCGCCAGCTCGAACAGGGCGATGCCAGCCTCGAGAAATCGATCGAGCTCTTCAAGCGCGGCGAGGAACTCAAGAAGCATTGCGAGAAGCGGCTTGCCGACGCGCGCGAGAAGATCGAGCAGATCACGCGCGACGATGCGGGCAACGTCACCGGCACGAAGCCCTTCGACGCCGATGGCTGAGACGATGACCGCGCCCGTCGATCTTCAAGCCGAAGCGGGCGCGACCGCCGCTGCGATCGACAATCTCTTCTCCAAGTTGCTCGCCAAGCCCGGCGACGCGCGCGACCCGCTTTATGACGCCATGTGCCACGCGGCGATCGACGGCGGCAAACGCATGCGCCCGCTACTCGTCAAGGCGGCCTCGCGCCTGTTCAACGTTCCCATCGAACGCGCCCTGCGGGTAGGCGCGGCAATCGAGGCGATCCACGTCTATTCGCTGATCCACGACGATTTGCCTTGCATGGATGACGATGATCTTCGCCGCGGCAAGCCGACGCTCCACAAGGCCTATGACGAGGCGATCGCGGTGCTGGCGGGCGACAGCCTTCACGACCTCGCCTTCGCGCTTCTCGCGCACGAGGCGACCCACCCCGAAGCGCAGGTCCGGGTCGACCTGATCGCCGAACTCGCCAAAGCGGCGGGTCCCGACGGCATGGCGGGCGGGCAGGTGATGGACCTGGAGGCCGAAAAGGTCGGCCAGCTGGACCTCGACGATATCACCCGTCTCCAGCAGCTGAAGACCGGCGCGCTGATCGAATATGCGGTGGAGGCTGCCTGCATCCTCGGCCAGGTGGGCGAAGGGCTGCGCACCCCCTATCGCGGCTATGCCCGCAACATCGGCCTCGCTTTCCAGATCGCCGACGACCTGCTCGATGTAGGCGGCGACGAGGAGAAGGCGGGCAAGCGCCTCGGCAAGGACGCCGACGCCGGCAAGGCCACGTTCGTCAGCCTCATGGGCGAGCATCGCGCGCGCGAACAGGCCGCGATGCTGGTCGAACAGGCCAACGAACATCTCGCCCACCACGGCGAGGAAGCCGACCTCCTGCGTGCCATCGCCCGCTTCGCCGTGGAGCGTGATCGATGAAAGAACGGATCGGCGTCTATCCCGGCACCTTCGACCCGCTCACGCGAGGGCATATGGACATCATCCGCCGTGCCGCGCGGCTGGTGGACAAGCTCGTCATCGGGGTGACGACCAATCCCTCCAAGTCGCCGATGTTCGACCTCGACGAGCGGATGGCGATGGTGGAAGCCGAGACGCACGATATCGAGGGCGTGATCGAGGTTGTCAGCTTCGATGCGTTGCTCATGAACTTCGCCGCCGCGCAGGGCGCTTCGATGATCGTTCGCGGGCTGCGCGCGGTCGCGGATTTCGAATATGAGTATCAGATGGCGGGGATGAACCAGCAGATCGACGACAGTATCGAGACCGTCTTCCTGATGGCCGACGTCTCGTTGCAGCCGATCGCCTCGCGGCTGGTGAAGGAAATCGCTCGCTACGGCGGGCCCATCCACAAGTTCGTCTCGCCTGCGGTCGCCGCGTCTGTTGCCGAGAAGGTCGCTGCCGAAGGCCCACGGGGCTAAGCTACTGTTCAGGCAGGCGCTTTTAATGGGCTTGGCAAGGCGGGGGACGGTTCGCTAGACCCGCGTTCAAACGCTCAAGGGAAGTGATCAGCATGTTCAAAGCATTGGGTTTCTCGTTCGCGGCGCTGATGGTTGCCGCCACGCCGGCGCAGGCGCAGAACAGGGACGAAATCTCTTCCCATATGCCGAGCCTCACGCACGCCGTGGTGCCGCCCGAAGTCGCGAACGATCCTGCCAACCGGTTGACGCTAACGCTCGACAATGGCGGGGTGGTCGAGATCCAGCTGCGGCCCGACGCGGCGCCCCAGCATGTTTACCGCATGCAGCAGCTCGTCTCGAATGGCTTCTATGACGGTCTCATCTTCCACCGCGTCATTCCGGGCTTCATGGCCCAGGGCGGCGATCCGATGGGCAACGGCCAGGGCGGAAGCGATCTTCCCGACCTCACCGCCGAATTCAATCGCCTGCCGCATCTTCGCGGCGTGCTCGCCATGGCCCGCGAGGGGGCTCCCGAAGGCGCGGACGAAGCGGCAAAGGCCAAGGCCGAGAATAGCGCCAACAGCCAGTTCTACATCATGCTGGGGCCCCGCTTCGGGCTCGACAACGACTATACCGTCCTCGGCCGTGTCGTGCGCGGCATGAGCACGGTCGATGCGATCAACAAGGGCGAACCGCCTGCCAACCCCACCAAGATCGTGTCGGCACGCATCGGGGGCCCCGTTCCCGCCGCGCCGATGGTCGCCGCGAGCCAACCCGTCGAGGCCGACAGCGACAGCTGATGAAAGTCGACGCGTTCGACTTCGAGCTTCCGCAAGACCGTATCGCGCTGCGCCCCGTGCGTCCGCGCGATGCGGCGCGGATGTTGCTGGTCGAGGACGGCACGATCGCCGACCGACACGTCCTCGACCTGCCGGACCTGCTCGCGCCTGAAGACTGTCTCGTTTTCAACGATACCAAGGTCATCCCTGCGCAGCTCGAGGGGCGGCGCGGCGAGGCAAAGATCGGCGCGACGCTGCACAAGCGCGAAGGCCCGCGCGACTGGATTGCGTTCGTCCGCAATGCCAAGCGCGTTCGCGAGGGCGACCGGATCGATTTCGGCGAAGATGTCAGCGCGATCGCGGGGCCCCGCAATCCCGACGGGAGTATCCTGTTGTCGTTCGAGGGCGAGGAGCCGGTCGAACTGCTGCTGACCCGTGCGGGGACCATGCCGCTGCCGCCCTATATCGCGTCGAAGCGCGCGATCGACGCGGCGGACGCGGACGATTATCAGACCATGTTCGCGCGCGAGGAAGGGGCCGTCGCGGCACCAACCGCCTCGCTTCATTTCACCGAGCGGCTGATCGAAGCGATCGATGCCAAGGGCATTGCGCGCGAAACCCTGACGCTTCATGTTGGCGCAGGGACGTTCCTGCCGGTCAAGGCCGATGACACTGACGAACACCGGATGCATGCCGAATATGGCCGCATCGATGCCGAGACCGCCGAGCGGCTGAACGCGGTGCGGGCGCGCGGTGGCCGCCTGATCGCGGTCGGCACTACCGCGCTCCGGCTACTCGAAAGCGCGGCGGACGAGCAGGGTAGGATCCAGCCCTTCGCGGCCGACACCGACATCTTCATCACGCCCGGCTACCGCTTCCGCGCGGTCGGCGGGCTGATGACCAATTTCCATCTGCCGCGCTCGACGCTGTTCATGCTGGTCAGCGCGCTGATGGGCTTGCCGCAAATGAAAGCCGCCTACGACCATGCGATCGCAGGCGGCTATCGGTTCTACAGCTACGGCGACAGCAGCTTGCTCCTGCCGCCGCGCTAGGGCGTCTTACTGCGGGATGCGCAGGACCTGCCCGGGATAGATCTTGTCGGGATCTTCGAGCATCGGGCGATTCGCCTCAAAGATGCGATTGTAGGCATTGGCGTCGCCGTAATGCTCCTTGGCGATGGCCGAGAGCGTCTCTCCGCTCTTCACTTCGTGCCATTTGGCGGCGTTGCCCGGCTGATCGGTCGACAGGCCGTCGTCGTCGACGGTATCGATGTGCCTCGTGTTACCGGCGATGGCCATGAGTTTTTCCTTGGTCGCCTGATCGGGAACCTTGCCGGAAATCTTGACCTTGTTGCCCTCGACACGAACCTGGATGTCGCCTCTGAGGCCCATGCGGTCGATCTCGGCGCGGATGCGCTCGGCCTTTTCCTCGGCGGCGCTATTCTCCTCGAACAGTTCCTTGCCCTTGTCTTTCTTGAAAATATCGAAAAGGCCCATGCTTCTTCTCCCTCGTTACGCTGTTGATGTTGTCTGACGAACGGACGGTCCAACTGCCCCGTTCCGCCGCGCGCCATTTATGACTATGGGCGGGGGCGAGAAGGGGAAGACGCATGACGACGACGATGCTGCTGGCGGCCGCCATGGCCGGAGCGCAGCCCGCCGAACCACTGCCGGACGCGGTCCAGACGCTCATCGCGCAAGCCGGCGAAACCGGCGATGCCGCCAAGCTGGGCGCGGTGGTCGAGATGGCACGCGCCGCCTATCCCGGCCATGATGCGCGGCTGGCCGAGCTGGAAGCCGCCGCGATGGCGCGCATCGGAGAGCGGAACACTCTTGCGCAAGCGCAAGCCGAGGAGGCCCTGCGGGAAGCCTCGATGTTCGGCGGCTGGGCCGGGCAGGGCGAGCTTGGCGGTTTCTACGCCACCGGATCGACCGAGGAAGCGGGCGCGACGGCAGGCGTGAAGCTCGTCCGTGAGGGCATCGACTGGCGCCACAAGCTCAACGGCCATGCCGACTGGCGCCGTTCCGACGGCGATACGACGCGTGAACAATTGCGCGCCGGCTATGAGGCCAATTACGACCTCGGCGACACTTTCTACACCTACGGCCTCGCGGCGATCGAGCGCGACCGGCTGCAGGGCATCGACAATCGCATCTCTCTATCCGGCGGCGCAGGGGCGCGGTTGATCGAGCGTGAAACGATGACGCTCGATATCAAGGCGGGTCCTGCGTGGCGGCGTACCGATCGGACCGACGGAACGGTTACGCAGCGGATCGCGGGTCTCGCCGCCGCGACATTCGCATGGCAGATCACGGAGCGCCTGGCGCTGACCGAGGATGTCGACATCTATCTCGACGATAGCAACTCCACCTTCCTGGGCGAGACGGGGCTGCAGGCTGACCTTGGCGGCAATCTTCTCGCGCGGCTGGCCCTGCGCATCGAACATGAAAGCGATCCGCCTCTCGGGCGCGAGGCAACCGATACGCTGACCCGTTTCACTCTGGTGTACGACTTCGAATGACCCGCTTTTCCTTCTCCCTCCACTCGACCGACGGCAAGGCGCGGCGTGGTGCGATTGCCATGCAGCGCGGGACGATCCAGACGCCCGCCTTCATGCCGGTCGGCACCGCGGCGACCGTCAAGGCGATGCGCCCCTCCGAAGTCGCGGCGACGGGCGCTGATATCCTGCTCGGCAATACCTATCACCTCATGCTGCGCCCCGGTGCGGAACGGGTCGCGCGACTGGGAGGGCTCCACCGCGTCATGCGATGGGACAAGCCGATCCTGACCGACAGCGGCGGCTACCAGGTTATGAGCCTTTCCGACCTCACGAAGATCAGCGACGAGGGCGTGACCTTCCAAAGCCACCTCGACGGCTCGCGGCACCAGCTTACCCCCGAACGTTCGATCGAAGTCCAGCGGTTGCTCGACAGCGACATCATCATGCAATTCGACGAGCTGGTGCGCCCCGACGTTAGCGCGGAGAAGCAGCGCGAGGCGATGGATCGCTCGATCGCCTGGGCCAGACGTAGCCGTGCGGAGTTCGACCGCGGCGGAGATCTTGCCGCTCGCGCCGCCATCTTCGGCATCCAGCAGGGCGTGCTCGACGAGACGCTGCGCCGCGAAAGCGCGGACGCGCTCGTCGACATCGGCTTCGACGGCTATGCCGTCGGCGGGCTGGCGGTCGGCGAGGGGCAGGAAGCGATGCTCGGATGCCTCGATTTCGCGCCCGACCAGCTCCCGGTCGACAAGCCCCGGTATCTGATGGGCGTCGGCAAGCCCGACGATCTCATCGAAGCCGTCCGACGGGGCATCGATATGTTCGACTGCGTGCTGCCCTCGCGCTCGGGTCGCACCGGACAGGCCTTCACGCGCGACGGACCCATCAACATCCGCAATGCGCGCTTTGCCGAAGACGAAGCGCCCCTCGATACCGAATGCGGCTGCCCCACATGCACCGACTTCAGCCGCGCCTACGTCCATCACCTCGTGCGCTCGGGCGAAATCCTCGGCGCGATGCTGATGACGGGGCACAATCTGCATTTCTATCAGGATTGGATGGCGGCGATGCGCTCGGCGATCGAGGAGCAGCGCTTCGACGCTCACGCCGATGCAGCGCTGGCGCGGTATCGCGCGCGCGAAGCTTAACGCGCTTTTTACCACGACAAGGCCATGGGAGCAGGATGGCTGACGAGAGCGAAAGTGTGACCGGTATGGCTGGCGCCGGCGTTTGGCTCGGCGCCGCGGCCTTGTTTGCGATCATCTGCGTGCTCATCAACCCCGTCGGCTATGTGGGCGGCGGCGCGGACGATCAACACTATCTCGCCGCTGCGCGCTGCTGGGTAGAAGCGGGCGCTCCCTGCCTGCCGCGAGATCATTGGTGGAGCCGGTGGCCGATCGTCGGCCCGGTCGCCCTCTCGATAAAGGTCTTTGGGGACACGAGAGTGGCGGTCGGTATCGGATCGCTCTGGAGCTGGGTCGCCGCGTTGGTCGCACTCGGCGGATTGACCGCCCACTGGTTCGGCCGGCGTGCCGGGGGGATAGCGGTCGCGGCGATGGCGGCGGTGCCGATCTTTACCAGCTACGCCCTGACCCCTGATCCCAATACCGCCGAATTGGCGTTCCAGTTGGGTGCCCTGTGGGCCGCCGCAGTGGCGTTCGACCGCCAATCGCGACCGATGGCCATTCTTGGCGGTGCCTTCGGCGGGCTTGCATTCCTGACGCGTGAGACGTCGCTCGTCTTTCTCGCCGCCTGCGCGATTTTCTGGCTGGTTCTCGACAAATCCCGGCGCCGCGTGCTCCTGTGGTCCATTCTCGGGTTCATCGGCGTCGTGGCAGCGGAAATCCTGTTCTACACCTTAGCGACCGGCGAACCCTTGTATCGCTATCAGCTCGCGATGGGTCATACAGGGATCCCGTCGCGTGAATTGCCTGCTGGGTTCGACACGAATGCCTCGCCGCTATTCAATCCCGATTATATCCGTAACTGGCGTCGCGAGGCAGGAATCCATGTATTCTGGCCGATTGACGGATGGCTCAATACGCTCGTGACGCCGAACGTGGGAATGATATTCTGGACCGCGCTCCTCGCCTTCATGGTCTCGCGCCGCGAACTGTCGGCTTTGGATCGCTGGATTTTGACCGCTCTAGCGGTGGGGGCGGTAGCGATAGCGATTGGCCTGACCTGGGTGCTTGCGATTGATCCGAAATCACGCATGTTTGTGAGTGCCGCATGTGTGGCGGCCATGGCACTCGGTCTGTGTGTCGTTCGAAGCGGGAAGCAAGCGACACGCATTCTCGTTAGTTTCATCCTAGCGATTTGGCTCGCGATAGGACTGAGCGTCATTCGTGATTTGCCCAACAATATGGCGCTCGAAGAAGCTGCTTCACGATGGCTCAGAACTTACGAGCAGCGTATCGAGGTTCAGGCAGGCGCCCGCACCCTTCTCACTTTCGTGCCAGGAACGTCCAACCTCCCGCCGCAGGGGGCGGGAGAGCCTTACCTGATGACCCTATCGACCGGCCGCTGCGATTTGCTTTCCCGAGACAAGGAGGGTGTGTCAGTTATTGACGAGGCGCGGGCTTCGCCGCGCACCGAAGGTCGGCTGTGCCTGTTCGATCGATCGAAAGTCGGTAGCTCCGACTAGGAGCGCGTCGCGCCGACGTGGAGGAAGTCGGGAAGCGGGCCGTTCCATTCATTGTTGTAGGCAGGAACGACGCTCGGCGCGCTTTCAGCCTCGGTTTGCTGTCGATCATCCCGCTCGTCGGATCGCTTGGCGCGGCGGGGCTTCTTTTCGCTGCGCTTCGGCTTCTCCGCGCGATCGCTGCTTTCCGGCCGGTCGCTTTCCTCGCTCGCCTCGGGCTTGCGTCGGCCACCCCGGCTGCGCTTCGGTTTTTCCTCGCGCGGTTCGTCCTCGGCTTCTTCCGGAGCGGCTACGGGGGCAGTGTCGGCCAGGTTCTCGTCCTCGCCGAGGCGGCGGATCTTCTGCTGGGTGAGCTTCTCGATATTCTCGATATTCTCTTCGTCCGCCTTGGTGACGAGCGTATAGGCGGTGCCCGTCGCGCCGGCACGACCCGTCCGGCCGATGCGGTGCACGTAGTCGTCGGGATGGAAAGGCGCATCGAAGTTGATGACCGTCGAGACGCCCTTCACGTCGAGACCGCGCGCCGCCACGTCGGAGGCGACGAGGATGTTGATCTCGCCGTCCTTGAAACGGTTCAGCTCGGCAATGCGGTTGGACTGGTCCATGTCGCCATGAATTTCGCCGACGCGGAAGCGCCCGCGTTTGAGGCTCGTCGCCAGTTCGCGGACCGTCGTCTTGCGATTGCAGAAGATGATCGCCGTCTCGACCGCGTCCTGGCGAAGGATGTCGCGCAGCTTGGAGCGCTTCTTCGCCGGGGCCACCGGCACGAGGATCTGCTCGATATTCTTGTTTGTGGTCGCGGCGCGCGCGACCTCGATCGTCTTGGGATCGGTCAGGAACTTGTCGGCCAGTTTCTTGATCGGCGGCGGCATGGTCGCTGAAAAGAGCAAAGTCTGGCGGTTGCGCGGAAGCTTGGAACAGATGCTCTCGATATCGGGGATGAACCCCATGTCGAGCATCCGGTCGGCCTCGTCGATCACGAGCAGGTCGCAGCCCGTAAGCAGGATCTTGCCGCGCTCGAACAGGTCGAGAAGGCGGCCGGGAGTCGCGATCAGCACGTCGACGCCGCCGTCCAGTGCCTTGATCTGATCGCCCATCTGCACGCCGCCGATGAGCAGCACCATCGAGAGCTTGTGATATTTGCCGTATTTGTCGAAGTTCTCGCTGACCTGCTGCGCGAGTTCGCGCGTGGGCGCCAGAATGAGGCTGCGCGGCATCCGCGCGCGGCTGCGGCCCTGCGCGAGCACGTCGATCATGGGCAGCACGAAGCTGGCGGTCTTTCCGGTCCCTGTCTGGGCAATCCCGATGAGGTCCTTCCCCATGAGGACAGGCGGAATTGTCCCCGCCTGGATCGGCGTCGGTTCGGTATAACCGGCGTCGTCGATCGCCTTCAACAGTTCATCTGACAGGCCGAGTTCGGCAAAACCCATTCAACAGCTTTCGAAAAATTACGGAAATTCGTCCGCTTACGCAGACAGACGAGACGGGCGGGGCTTGCCCGCTTACGGGCACGAGGTCAAGAAATCTCGGGGGCGTTCGTTTAGCGCGCAGACCCCGAGGGCAGAACGCGCTGGAATGTCTCGATCTGGCAACTGGACCCCATCCGCGTCCGGATCGCATCGCGCCGCGCGCAGACGCGATTGTCGCGCGGTTGGAGGTAGAAGCCACCGTAGAAATCGAGGCTGGGGCATTCGCGATCGGTTCGCATGCGGATGATCGAGCGATCCTTGAGCATGAAGTCGATGGTGCGGGATCCCGCCAGCCGCGCCCCCGCGATGTCGGCGCTGTCGAGGCATTGGGGACCATCGGACAGCGTATAGCGCAGCGAACGGCTCTGTCGCGCGCGGACCGGAATACGGATGATGAGCTGGTCGCGAATGACGACACGCCGCACCTGCGGCTGCGACGTCGCTTCGCGCGGCGGCGGCGCGTCCTGCACGCTCGCCGAGACGGCCGACACGTCGGCGAGTGCCAGCAGCGGCACGAGGCTTAGCCCCATCAACATCACTTGGTCAGTTCCATGATGGAGGTGTGGGTGGCATGAGCGCCTTGAACCGTAAATGAATTTTTCGGCGCCGCGTCGGGCCGTGCAAGTGCTTGAATGTCGTCGGCAATCGCTTTAGGAGCGAGCCTTCGCTTTCTTGGTCGAACGGAAAGCCCCGGGCAATGGAGCGCCGAGGCACACCGGGCGACACGCATATATCAGGAGTAACGAGACGATGGCGACCAACCCCGAACAAGGGATGATGCCGGTGATGTATAACGGCCTCGAGCCGATCACCAAGGAAAAGCATGGCGACCTCAACTTCAAGAAAATGGACCTCATGCCGTTTGCATCGAAGGTGCATGCCGTTCCCGTGACGGTCGAGGAAATCCCGCTTCTGCAGCGGCACTTCCCGATCGTGTTCACGACCGGCGAGAACATGCTTCCGATCGCGCTCATGGGCCTCAACGAGGGCGTGAACGCCTATTTCGACGACAAGGGCGACCTGCTCGACAAGAACGTCTACCTGCCGGCCTATCTGCGTCGCTATCCGTTCATGCTCGCGCGCCTCAAGCAGGACAGCGACGAGCTGTCGCTGTGCATCGACCCGACCTCGGAACTCGTCAGCAAGGACGCCGACGGCCAGCCGATCTTCGATGGTGATCAGCCCTCGCAGCGCACCAACGACATCCTCAAGTTCTGCGAACAGTTCGAAGTGTCGGCGCAGCGCACCAACGCCTTCGTCAAGGAACTGCAGGCCTATGACATCCTCATGGACGGCGAAGTCTCGATCCAGCCGCAGGGCATGGACAAGCCGTACATCTACCGCGGCTTCAAGATGGTCAACGAAGAGAAGCTTCGCGAACTCAAGGGTGATCAGCTCCGCAAGATGAACCAGAGCGGCATGCTTCCGGTTCTCTTCGGCCACCTCTTCTCGCTCGGCCAGATCCGCGACCTGTTCGGTCGCCAGGTCAGCCAGGGCAAGGGCCCGGTGCCGAACGAGATGCTCAACGGCGACGCGAAGGCTGCTGAAAAGGCCAACTAGGCTTTTCGCGTTCCGACGCACGATGATCGAGGGCCTCGGTGCAACCTGCACCGGGGCCCTTTTTCATTCGGCCGCGATGCGAAACCCTTCGGCGCGGGCCGCAACGTCGAGCTTCGCTGCAATGGTTTCCATCAGCGCGCGTCCGCGCCCCATTCCAGGGCCGGCTACGCGCAGGGTACGATCGAGATAGAGACTGCGGTCGATCTCGACCTGGAGCGCGTGGATGCCCCGCGCGGGGGCCGCATGGGCGCGGACGATTTCCCCGCCCGCATAGGGTGTGTTGAACGCGGGCTCGAACCCGCGGTCATGGCAGGCGCCCGCGGCCACTGCACTCACCCATGGAGCGGCGGTCGCGCCGTGCCGATCGCCGAGGACGATGCGCGGCTCCCCGCGGGCCAGCGGCGGCATCGAGTGACAATCGAGCAGCAGGCAGGTGCCGAAGCGGGCCAAGGCCTCCTCGACGAGCTCTGAAAGCGATGCGTGATACGGATCCCAGGCGCTCCGCATCCACTGCGCGAAGACGCTGTCGTCGATCTTTCGCTTCCACAGGGGCCGCCCGGGAGCGGTCCGCGCGATGGTCAGGCCAAGTCCCAGTCGGGCACGGCTCGAGGGCGGGGCAGGAGGCGCGCCCTCGTGGACATCGGGATCCCGCTCATGGGCGGCGCGGTTGACGTCGATTGCAGCGCGCGGCGCCTGCGCCACGACCGCGCCATGTCCGCGCTCGACGAGCGAACGCACGAGTTCATCCACATGGGGATCGGAAAGGCCGAGCAACGCGGGTGCGCCGCCATTTGCGAGCCGCGCAAGATCCTTCCCGACCACGCGCCCCGAATGGGGCACCGACAGGATCAGCGGACTGTCGATACGAATCGGATGGAGCGTCGGCGGCGCGAGTTGCATGGTCTTTTCCTATCACGAAGCGCCGTATCATGTTGGGACGGTGCGACGAGAGGTGCAGCGGACATCTAGTAATTCTTCGCCGTGGGCATCATAACATCGTGCATGTCCAAGATCCTCCTTGCCGAAGACGACCAGTCGATGCGCGAATATCTCTCGCGGGCGCTGACCCGTGTCGGTTACGAGGTCACCGCGGTCACCTGCGGGACGGAAGCGGTACCGTTTCTCGAGAGCGAGAAGTTCGACCTGCTGCTGACCGACATCGTGATGCCCGAAATGGACGGCATCGAGCTTGCGCAGAAGGCGAGCGCGATCGATCCGGCGATCCGCGTGATGTTCATCACGGGGTTTGCGGCGGTGGCGCTCGAAGCGGGACGCACCGCGCCCGAGGCAAAGCTCCTTTCCAAGCCTTTCCACCTCAAGGATCTCGTCGCCGAGGTGGATCGCATTTTCCAGACCGAAGACCAGCACGGTCGGCTCTAGTTTCGTCCGGCCGCGGCGGGGCGAACGATCTTTCCGATTTTAGGGGTTGGCAAGGCGGGCGATGCCTCTTAAACGCCCCTTCCAGCACGGGCGTGTAGCTCAGTGGTAGAGCACTATGTTGACATCGTAGGGGTCGCAAGTTCAATCCTTGCCACGCCCACCATTTCCCCCCGATGTCGGGCCTTTTCGCAAGCATCGCTCACCACGAACAGCGTTTCATCATCGGCAGCTTACGGGCTCGGCTTGACCGGTCTGCGGGTCTCTCTATCTGGGATGGAGCGGCGGAAAAGTGGCGCTGCCGACCAATAAAGCTCGCTGAAGGATCGCGCGATGACGCTACCCGGGTTCGACTATGCACAGCCGATCGAGGGACTGATCGGCGGCCTTCTCATCGGCCTGTCGGCCGCAATCATGCTGATCGGGCTCGGCCGGATCGCGGGCGTGAGCGGGCTGACCGCCAGCGCGACGGGGTTGTCGGACGGTGGCGCGCCGCGCTCGATGGCCTGGCTGTTCATTGCGGGATTACTGATCGGCGCGCTCGTCGTTCAGGCGCTCCTCGGCCCGATCGAGGCGAGCTTCCCGCCGCAGGGCGCGCTGTTTCTCCTCGGCGGTCTCCTCGTGGGGTTCGGGACGCGGCTAGGATCGGGCTGCACGTCGGGACACGGCGTCTGCGGCATGAGCCGCTTCTCGCGCCGCTCGATCGTCGCGACCATCACCTTCATCGGCGCCGGCATCGCGACAGTTGCCGTCGTCAATGCGCTTGGGGGAGGTTGGTCGTGAAGAGCCATGCGTTGACGCTCCTTGCCGGTAGCCTGTTTGGCGCCGGGCTCGCCATTTCGGGGATGATGGATCCGCTGCGGGTGCGCGGTTTCCTCGACCTCTTCGGTCGATGGGACCCGACGCTCGCGTTCGTGATGGGAGGCGCCCTTTTCGTGATGGCGGTCGCCTGGGGGGTCCAGAAGCGGCAGCGGGCTCCGCTCGCTGCGGAGCAGTTTCACCTGCCGGGTACGAGAACGCTCGATGCGCCATTGATTGGCGGTACGGCTCTGTTCGGGATCGGGTGGGGGCTGTCGGGACTGTGCCCGGGCCCTGCGATCGCGTCTCTAGGGGTGAATTTCAGCCAGGTCGCCGCGTTCGTCGGCGCGATGCTCGCTGGGATGCTGCTCCACAAGCTGGTGATGCGGACCGCCAGTTAGTCGGCAGGCATCGCCCGCTTGAGCATCTTCAAGAGATCGCCCTCGTCGAACGGCTTGGCGAGGCGCGGATTGTCCTGCCATTCCTCGGGCATCGACCAGTCGGCATAACCCGAGGTGATGATGAAGGGAATGTTGCGCTCCTTGAGGATCGTCAGCACGCCGAAGCATTTCTCGCCGCGGATGTTGAGATCGACGATCGCGGCATCCACCTGCTCGCGCTGCGCTAGATCGTAGGCCTGCGGCATGTCGTAGGCGGGACCTACGACGAAATAGCCGTTCTCGGTGAGCAGATCCTCGGTTTTCAGCGAAATGACCGGACTATCCTCTACCAGAAGGATCCGGGCCCCCTTGCCCTTATGCTCGTCGGTCATCCCTGTACGCACCCCTTATTATTGACGAGGCGCAACGAAGGGTCGCGCGCCTTTCGTTCACAATGAATCGGCCTGCCTTGCGGTTCCCTCACTTTATCGCGCACCGGGAAGGCAGCGCAAGATGCTGGGGTCGTGCGCCAAGCGCTGCGCGGCCGTCGGATCGTCGGACGTAACGCAGCGCCCAAATTCCCTATGGCCGGAGGCGGAGATGTGAGCGCGTGCGGCAAGACGGCGCGCCAGCAATGCCGAGCGCGCCGTCTTTGTATCCATCAGGAAGGCTTGCGGAATTTCAACGTCATGCGGTCGCTCTCGCCGATCGCCATGTAGCGTGCGCGGTCGGTATCGCCGAGACGCAGGGTCGGGGGTAGGGTCCACACGCCCTGTTCGTAATCGGCGGTATCGCGGGGGTTGGCGTTGATTTCGCTGGCGCCGACATATTCGAAGCCGGCCGCTTCGGCCATTGCGCGCACGGTCGATGTCTTCATGTAGCCCGACGTCTTTTCGCGCATGGCGTCGGCACTTTCCGGGAGCCGGTGTTCCACGATCCCGAGCGTGCCGCCCGGCTTGAGCATCGCGTACATCTGCCGGAACGCTTCGTCGCCATAGGGTTCGTTGCCCATCTGCCAGTTATGAACGTTGCGGAAGGTCAGCACGACGTCGGCAGCCCCGGCCGGCACGCGCGCATCGGTTCCGGACGCGGGGAAAGCCGCATAATTGACCGTGCCGACCGCAGCTGCGTTGGCGCCCGCGAACGTGCGCACGCCGTTGAGGCCACGATCCGAGGCTACCGCCCAATAGCTTCCGTTGTCGGCGAGATAGGGCGCGAGGATCTCGGCATAATAGCCGCCGCCGGGCCAGATTTCGACGACCGTATCGTCGGGCTGCACGCCGAAGAAAGCGAGCGTTTCGACCGGGTTGCGATACTGGTCGCGCGCGACATTGTTGGCGCCGCGCAGCGGAAGCCCGACTGCATCGCGGATGAGATCGGCGAGCACCGCCTGTCCGGCGGTGCGGGCGATATCCTGCGTGCTCACGCTGCTGCACGATGCCAGCGCAAAGGCTAGGGCGGGAAGAGCGATTAGGCGCATGAAATTCTCCTGTTGGATGGATCCGTCGAAGTTCGAACGTGCGAGGGGTGGCCAGCGTTCAATCGTTGCGTCATTATCGAAAACCGGGCACCAGCGGGGATCCCGAAACGGACTAGCAGGTAGAGCAGGTCGGCTCGGCGGAACCCACCATTTTGATATCCCGAATTAATTTTTGGTTAACTGTTGACGCATTAACATTTGGTAATGATACTCGGCGCTGAAGTTCGATGCTGAATTTCCAAGCGCAGGAGTAGCACATGCGACCACTGACCAAGACGATGCTGGGTGGAGGGGTCGCTGCTGCGGCGTTGTTCCTCGGTTTCCAGTTTGCCGAAATGCCGACCGTAGCGGCCGATCACCTCGACCCGCCGCAACGGACGGATCCCAGCGAGGATGCGACGCCCGATCGCGCCGCCGACATCGCCGATCTCTACACCTTCTACGGTGACGGGACCGTCAAGATGATCCTCACGTTCGCAGGGCCGGCAGCCACCGATCAGCCGGCGACCTACGACCCCGACGTCCGTTACTATATCAACGTTTCCAATGCGGCACCGCGCACGCAGACCGACGTTCCGATCCTGATCCAGTTCGGTGAGGACGAGGGCATGCCGGGCACGCAATATGGCGTCCGCGTCAGTGGTCTCCCCGGCGTCTCCGGCGACATCATCGGGCCGGTCGAGAGCAATCTTCAGCGCGATGGCGTGCGCGTGCGAGCCGGCCTGTTCGACGATCCTTTCTTCTTCGATCTTCAGGGCTTCAAGGAAACGCGCGACACGGGCGATCTCTCGTTCGACAGTTCGCGGGACTTCTTCGCCGGCCAGAATATCACGGCCGTCGTCATCGAGATCCCGCAGGACCGCATCGAAAATGGCGACAATCTAGTAGACGTCTGGGCCGAAAGCCTTCGTCTGGGAGGGAATATCTAATGAACCGCTCCTTGAAAAACGCTTCGAAATTCCTCGTCCCCGTCAGTCTCGTGATGGCGCTTGCCGCCTGCGACAATGACGATGAAATGATGGAAGATCCGCCCATCCAGATGCCCGACCCGACCCCCACGCCGACCCCCACGCCGACGCCGACGGGTTTTGACGTGTCGGCCTGTCTCGAGCAGGATATTCCGGGAACCGGCTTCACGGTTGCCGACGCGGTCGTCCCCGATACGCTCACCATCAATTTCGACGCTCCCTCGGGCTTCCCCAACGGACGCCGTCTGCCCGATCCGGTGATCGACGTGACGCTGGCCGTGATCTTCCTCGATCTCGACACCCATAGTCCGCTGACGCTGGCGCAGCTGCCGCTGAACCCGCCGTCCAACGACGTGGCCTTCCGTTCGGGCTTCCCGTACCTGGCAGCCCCGCAGGGAATGCCGCCGATCGCGAACAGCGACGGAGCGGGCTTCGTCTTCAATACAGCGCCCAACAGCGCCTATGAGCGCGTCGACCGGATCGGGATGCCGGCGGTTTCCACCGCGCTCATCCCGTTCGATACCAAGGTGCCCTATAACGATGCCGATCCGGCAGACGATGTGACGGGTGTGTTCGTGGACGACATCTCGATGGTGTTGACCGACCTCACCAATGCGCTGGCCGACGATCTGCAGGCCGCGGGGCTGACGCCCTGCGCACAGGCCAACTAAGCCCGGCCGGTCTTGCGGGAAGGGGGCGTGCGGCACGGCGCTCCCTTCCTGCACTTTTCCCTGATTGCATTCATTTCTCGTGAGGTCCCGTCATGCACGCTGCAGCACCGATCCGTTTCGCACTGAAGGCCGCTCTGGTCCTCGTCCTGCTCGGTGGACTGTTCCTCCTTCTCCGCCCGCAGCCCGAATACGGGTTCGCCGCGCTTGAAGCCGACGGCTTCGGCGCCGACAGCTACGCAGGCGCGATGGCGCAGCGCGAGAAGGCGCTGAGCGTCGAAGCGGAGCGCGTGGACCTCCAGTCGGATAGCTGGCTGGCGCTCGAGCGCGAGGCGATGGCCCGATACACGCTCGGCAAGCTCAGCGGCGACTTCGGGCAGATGGATCGTGCCTATCGTCAGCTTCAGGACGCGCGGGCGCTGGCGCCACAAGGCTCTGGGCCCGAATTGTCCGCGGCGCTGCTCGCCTTTGCGATGCACAGGCTCGATGACACCGAGACGGCGCTCGATGCGCTCGATACGCGCGCGGTACGCCCGACGGCGGGCGAGCGATCCGAAATTCTCGGCATCCGCGGCGATGTCGCTTTCTACCGCGGCGATTATGCCCGCGCGCGTGGGCTTTACGAGGAAGCGCTCTCGATCGATTCCCATCCCGGCCTGCACGTCCGCCTCGCCAACTGGCACCAGCGGATGGGCGACCTCGACGCGGCGCTTGCGTCGTTCGAACAGGCGGCGGCATCGGGTGGCAAGGTTTCGCCCGAACTGGCGTCGACCCTCTTCCTCTACGCTGGCGGCGCGCATCTCAAGCGGGGCGACTGGGACGCGGCGACCGACCTCTTCGAACGCGCCGACGCGGTCTTCCCCGGCTACTGGCTGACGCAGGCCCATCTCGCGCAGATGGAAGCGGCAAGGGGCGACATGGACGCTGCGGAAGCGCGCTATCGCGCCATCCTCGCAGAACATGACGAGCCGAGCGTGATGGCAGCTTTCGCGCCGGTGCTGGAGGCGCAGGGCAACCGCCGCGATGCCGAAGCGATGGCGCGGCGTGCCGAAGCGATCTTCATGGCGCAGGCGCGCGATTATCCGGAAGCCTTTGCCGACCATGTCCTCGACGGCGCACTATCGGCGAGCGACCTGGAGGCGGCGATGGCGGCGGCGCGCTCGAACCATGCCGGTCGTCCGTACGGCGATTCCAAAGTGGGTGTCGCACGGGCGATGATCGCGGCGGGCGAACCGGAACGGGCGCGTGCCTTGCTGGACACCGTCCACCGCTCAGGCTGGCGTTCGACCGAGCAATATCTTGCGACGGCCGATGCCTGCGCGAAGCTGGGTGACGAGGATTGCGTCACGCAGGCCGAGCGGCGCGCGCGGGCGTTCAACAAAATGGCGATGGCCGAAGGAAGCGATTTCCTCGCCTTCGGCAACCACTAGTATCTAGAGGCACGCCTCGAGGAACGGCTGGTCGAAACCGAACTGCTTGGCCTTGTCGAGCGTGTAGGGACGAAGACCCATCGACGCATATTCTCCGATGATCTTCCCGTCGGGAGTCTCGTCGTGATACTCGAACTTGAACAGTTCCTGCGTCACGATGACATCGCCTTCCATCCCGATCACTTCGGTGATGTTGGTGGTGCGGCGCGAGCCGTCGCGAAGGCGCTTCACCTGCACAATGAGATCGACCGAATCGGCGATCTGGCGTGAAATGGCGTCCTTCGGGATCTTGATGTCGCCCATCATGACCATGTTCTCCATACGCGCGAGACATTCGCGCGGGGAGTTGGAGTGGAGCGTGGCCATCGAGCCGTCGTGACCCGTGTTCATCGCGGCCAGAAGGTCGAAACATTCCTGGCCACGAATTTCCCCAAGGATGATGCGGTCGGGGCGCATACGCAGCGCGTTGATGACGAGGTCGCGAATGGTGATCGCCCCCTGGCCCTCGAGGTTGGCGGGGCGGGTTTCCAGCGGCAGCCAGTGCGGCTGCTGCAAGCGCAGTTCGGCCGCGTCTTCGATGGTGATGACGCGCTCGCCCGGGTCGATCATCTTCGACAAGGCGTTGAGCATCGTCGTCTTGCCCGAGCCCGTACCGCCCGAAATGACGATGTTCATCCGGCACGCACCCGCGATCTTGAGCACCGTCGCCATCTTCTCGCTCATCGAGCCGAAGCCGCGCATCATGTCGATGGTGATGGGCTTGTCGGAGAATTTACGAATCGAGATCGCCGTGCCCTTCAAGGACAGCGGCGGAATGATGACGTTGACGCGGCTGCCGTCTTTCAAACGGGCGTCGGCGAGCGGCGTCGTCTGGTCGACGCGGCGGCCGACCTGGTTCACGATCCGCTGCGCGATCTGGAAGAGATGCTCCTCGTCGCGGAACTGGATCTTGGACAGCGTCAGCTTGCCCTTGCGCTCGATGAAGGTCTGGTCGGGGCCGTTGACCATGATGTCGGAGACGGCAGGGTCGGCAAGCAGCTCTTCCAAGGGGCCGAGGCCGAGCAGTTCATCGACGAGCACCTTCTCGAGCGCGAATTGCTCGCGGCGGTTGAGGGTGATCTTGAGCTCGCCCAGTACTTCGGAAATGATCGGGCGGAATTCCTCCGCCAGCTCGTCCTTGCCGAGCGTTGCGGCCGCTTCGGGATCGACGCGTTCGAGCAGTCTGGGAAGAACCTGGTCCTTGATCTTGTTGACCGACGCCTCGAAGCCGCCGGACCCTTCCTCTTCCTTCTCCTCGTTGTTCATCCGCTTGTTGAGTTTGTCCATCGCGGACAGGCTCGCGGCCCCGCCAAGGGAAGGAGCGGATGCGCCGCCGACGTCATCGTCCGAGGAGGCGCGATCTTCGTCGCGTTCCTCGGAGCTGGAGCTGCTGCCCCCGGCGGGGCCGCCCTTCATCGGCCGTGCAACCCCGAAACTGGGGCGCGGCGATGCTGCATTTCCTCGTTTGCCGAACGCGTTCATTTCACCATTCCTCGCGGCGTTATTCGAAGCTGTGGAATGGTGAATAGAATGCAAACTTTTAGAAAAGCCTAATGCGGATAACGAAAAAGCCTCCCGCTGCGCTGGGCAGGGGAGGCTTCGTGTTTCGTACGCCGATGGATCGTCGGCCTAGCTCTCGACCTTCTCCGCAAGCACGGTCAGGCCGTTCGATCCGACTTCCGCGAAGCCGCCCGAGACGGTGACGCGTTCGGGCTGGCTGCCCGCCGTCGCATAGACGTCGAGCGCGCCGTCCTTGAGCGTCGTCATGAAGGGAGCATGCCCTTCCATCACGCCGAAGTCGCCCTCGACGCCCGGGACGACGACCATATGGACGTCGTCCGAACGGACGAGCTTTTCGGGCGTGACCAGTTCGAAGTGAAGCGCCATCGTCTTAGCTGTCCTGCGCCATCTTCTCGGCCTTGGCGACCGCGTCCTCGATGCCGCCGACCATGTAGAAGGCGCTTTCCGGCAGGTGGTCGTACTCGCCGTTCACGACCGCCTTGAACGAGCGGATCGTGTCCTCGAGCTGGACGAACTGGCCCGGGATGCCGGTGAAGACTTCCGCGACGTGGAAGGGCTGCGAGAGGAAGCGCTGGATCTTGCGCGCACGCGCGACGGTCAGCTTATCTTCTTCCGACAGTTCGTCCATGCCGAGAATGGCGATGATGTCCTGAAGGCTCTTGTACTTCTGGAGGATCTCCTGGACCGCACGCGCGGTCTGGTAGTGATCTTCGCCCACGACGCGGGGTTCGAGCACGCGGCTGGTCGAGTCCAGCGGATCGACCGCCGGGTAGATGCCGAGTTCCGAAATGGCGCGCGACAGCGTGGTCGTGGCATCCAAGTGGGCGAACGAGGTGGCGGGTGCAGGATCGGTAAGGTCATCCGCGGGGACGTAGATGGCCTGGACCGAGGTGATCGAGCCCTTGTTGGTCGAGGTGATGCGCTCCTGCAGCGCGCCCATGTCGGTCGACAGGGTCGGCTGGTAGCCCACGGCCGAGGGAATACGGCCCAAGAGCGCCGACACTTCCGAACCGGCCTGCGTGAAGCGGAAGATGTTGTCGACGAAGAACAGGACGTCCTGGCCTTCCTCGTCGCGGAAATATTCGGCCTGGGTGAGACCCGAGAGCGCCACGCGGGCACGCGCGCCCGGCGGTTCGTTCATCTGGCCGAACACCAGCGCGACCTTCGAGCCTTCGCTCACCGGATTGCCGTCGGCATCCTTGGCGATGACGCCCGCGTCGAGGAATTCGTGATAGAGATCGTTGCCTTCACGGGTGCGTTCGCCGACGCCCGCGAAGACCGAAACGCCGCCGTGGCCCTTGGCGATGTTGTTGATCAGTTCCTGGATGAGCACCGTCTTGCCGACGCCCGCGCCGCCGAACAGGCCGATCTTGCCGCCCTTGGCGTACGGCGCGAGAAGGTCGATGACCTTGATGCCCGTGACGAGAATGGCCGCTTCGGTCGACTGGTCGATGAAGAGCGGCGCTTCCGCGTGGATCGGCATGTGCTTGTCCGATCCGATCGGGCCGCGCTCGTCGATCGGCTCGCCAGTGACGTTCATGATGCGCCCGAGCGTCTTCGGCCCGACGGGCACTTCGATCATCGAGCCCGTGGCGGTGACGGTCTGGCCGCGGGTCAGGCCCTCGGTCGCGTCCATCGCGATGGTGCGGACGATATTCTCGCCAAGGTGCTGGGCGACCTCGAGGACGAGGCGCTGGCCGTTGTTGCTGGTTTCCAGCGCGCCGAGGATCGGCGGCAGCTCGCCGTCGAACTCGACGTCGACGACGGCGCCGATGACCTGCGCGATGCGGCCGTTGGTGGTATTGGTTGCCTTGGCGGCGGTTGCGGCGGTGGCCATGGTTCTTGTTCCTCTGGCTTCTTAGAGCGCTTCGGCGCCCGAGATGATTTCAACGAGTTCGGTGGTGATCGCGGCCTGGCGCTGGCGGTTGTATTGGATCGACAGCTTGTTGATCATGTCGCCGGCGTTGCGCGTGGCATTGTCCATCGCGGTCATCTGGCTGCCGTAGAAACCGGCATTGTTTTCCAGCATCGCACGGTAGATCTGGATCGCGACATTCTTAGGCAGCAGGTCGCGCAGGATCGCTTCCTCGTCCGGCTCATATTCGACTGCGGCGCTCGCGCCGTCGGTCGCCGTGCCCTCCGTGTCGGCGGGCTTGACCGGGATGAGCTGATCGACCCGCGGGGTCTGCGTCAGCGTGCTCTCGAACTCCGCATAGGCAAGGTGCGCGACGTCGAACTGACCACTTTCGTAGCGGTCGATAATGTCGTCGGCGATGGCTTGCGCCTGCGCATATTCGGGGTTCTTGGTCTGCGTCGTGTCATATTCCCCCGCGATCGTATCGGGGAAAACGCGGCGCAGGAGCGGCTTGGACTTGCGCCCGACGACGTAGAAGGACACGTCCTTGCCCGCCCGGATCAGCTCCTCGGCTTTCACGCGCGCGGCCTTGGTGATGTTCGTGTTGAACGCCCCCGCAAGCCCGCGGTCGCCGGATGCGACGATGATCAGATGCCGCTCGTCCGAACCCGTGCCCGCGATGAGCTTGGGGCTCTGCGGGCCGACGGTGATCCGGCTCGCGAGGCTCGAGACGACGCCGCTCAGACGCTGGGCGTAGGGACGCCCCGCTTCCGCACGGTCGGTCGCTTTGCGCAGCTTCGCGGCCGCGACCATCTTCATCGCCTTGGTGATCTTCTGGGTCGACTTGACCGAGTTGATCCGGCCCTTGAGTGCCTTGAGGCTGGCCATGGTTACTCCTTAGGCGAACTGCTTGCCGAACTCGGAGAGCGCGGATTTGAGCTTGTCGGCGGTGTCGTCCTCGAGCTTCTTGGTCTCGCGGATCGTCGTTAGCACGTCGGCATGCTCGGAACGCATGAAGCTGAGCATCGCGGCCTCGTAGCGGGTCACGTCCTCGACCTTCACATCGTCGATGAAGCCGTTGGTGCCGGCGTAGATGGAGGCGACCTGCTCTTCCATCGGCATCGGCTGGAACTGCGGTTGCTTCAGGAGCTCGGTCAGGCGCGCACCGCGGGCCAGGAGCTTCTGCGTCGAGGCATCGAGGTCCGAACCGAACTGGGCGAAGGCAGCCATTTCGCGATACTGCGCAAGCTCCAGCTTGATCGAGCCCGACACCTTCTTCATCGCCTTGGTCTGCGCGGCCGAGCCGACGCGGCTGACCGAAAGGCCGACCGAGATGGCGGGGCGGATGCCCTGATAGAAAAGATCGGTCTCGAGGAAGATCTGCCCGTCGGTGATCGAGATCACGTTGGTCGGAATGTAGGCCGACACGTCGCCCGCCTGCGTTTCGATGATCGGCAGCGCGGTCAGCGAACCGGCGCCATTGGCCTCGTTCATCTTCGCCGCACGCTCGAGCAGGCGAGAGTGCAGGTAGAAGACGTCGCCCGGATAGGCTTCGCGGCCCGGCGGGCGGCGAAGGAGAAGCGACATCTGGCGGTAGGCGACGGCCTGCTTCGACAGATCGTCGTAGACGATGACGGCGTGCATACCATTGTCGCGGAAATATTCGCCCATCGCGCAGCCGGTGTAGGGCGCGAGGAACTGGAGCGGTGCGGGCTCCGAGGCGGTCGCGGCGACGACGATGGTATATTCCATCGCGCCATTCTCTTCCAGCGCACGGACGATCTGCGCGACGGTCGAACGCTTCTGGCCGACGGCGACATAGATGCAGTAGAGCTTTTCGCTGTCGTCGTCGCCCTGGTTGGCCTGCTTCTGGTTGATGAACGTGTCGAGCGCCACGGCCGACTTGCCGGTCTGGCGGTCGCCGATGATCAGTTCGCGCTGGCCGCGGCCGACGGGAACGAGCGCGTCGAGCGCCTTGAGGCCGGTCTGCACGGGCTCGTGCACCGACTTCCTCGGGATGATGCCCGGGGCCTTCACTTCGACGCGGCTACGTTCGGTATATTCGATGGGGCCCTTGCCGTCGATCGGGTTGCCGAGCGCGTCGACCACGCGGCCGAGCAGGCCCTTGCCGATCGGCACGTCGACGATGTCGCCGGTACGCTTGACCTGGCTGCCCTCGGCGACTTCGCGGTCCGAACCGAAGATGACGACGCCGACATTGTCGGCTTCGAGGTTCAGCGCCATGCCCTTCACGCCCGAAGCGAATTCGACCATCTCGCCGGCCTGCACCTTGTCGAGGCCGTGGACGCGGGCGATGCCGTCGCCGACCGACAGGACGCTGCCCGTCTCGGTGACCTGGGCCTCGGCGTCGAAATTCTCGATTTCGTCGCGGATGACGCGGGAGATTTCAGCGGCTCGGATATCCATTTTTCAACAGGACCTTTCTTGCGGCGCCTTAAAGGGCAGTGCCGCCCGCCATCTTGCTGGCGAGCTGGTTGAGTTTGGTCTGGACGGACGCGTCGATGAGCTGCGAGCCCATCTGGATGCGGACGCCGCCCAGCAGAGCGGGATCGACTTGCGTGTCGAGGTGGACGGTGCGACCGGCGCGGGCGGTCAGCTTGTCCGAAAGGGTCTTGAGCTGCGCATCGGTGAGCGCACGCGCGCTGGTGACGGTGGCGCGGGCTTCGCCGCGGTGGGCGGCGACGAGTGCGTCGAACACGCGGATCGCATCGGCCAGAGCGGGGAGGCGGCCGTTCTCGGCCAGCACGCCGAGAAAATTCGACGTCATCTTGTCGAGCTTCATCTCGAGCGACAAAGCGCGGACCGCGCGTAGCGACTGGTCGCGCGAGATGGCGGGCGAATCGATCAGGGCATTGAGATCGGGCGACTGCTTCAACGCGTCGGCCACCTGGTCGAGGCTGCCCTTGACCGTGTCGATCGCATTCTTGTCCCGCGCCAATTCGAACAAAGCGGTCGCGTAACGTCCCGCCAAGCTGGCCTTCATCCCGCCGCTGATATCCACCTGGATGCTGCTCCGGTTCATAGTGTTTGTGCATGCCAAAAGGAGAGCTTGCAGACCTTTCCTCGGAAAAAGGAAAAATCGAGCTCCCCGCATGGGTTGGCGCGCCCCTAGCAAGGGGTGCCCGAGGATGCAAGGCATGGTCGCCGCATATTCGGGTCCACGCCCTATACACGAGGCGACAGGGCGGGTTCGTCTGCTAGGATGGGCGCATGACGTCCACCGATAGACAAGAACTGCGCTACACGATCGTCGACACGGCGCTCGGTCAGGCGCTGCTTGCGGCCAGCGACATGGGCATCTGCCGGGTGAGCTTCGAGGAGGACGAAGATGCGCTGCGGCGGCTGTATCCGACCGCGCGGTCGCATCACGATTCGCAGGGGCTGGCGGCATGGGGTGCCCAGCTTGCCGCCCTCATCGAAGCACCTTCGGCCGGTCACGACTTGCCGTTGGATCTCGATGGGACGGCCTTTCAGGAATCGGTCTGGAGAGCGTTGCAGGACATCCCGCCCGGCGAGACGCGCACCTATGCCCAAGTCGCGGCAGCGGCGGGGCGGCCGGGCGCGGATCGCGCGGCGGGCGCTGCGAACGGCGCCAATCGTATCGCCGTGCTCGTCCCCTGCCACCGGGTCATCCGTTCGGACGGCGGGCTCGGCGGCTATGCCCATGGGCTCGAGCGGAAGCGCCGGTTGCTGGAAGCCGAAGGCGTGCGCATCGGCGATTTTCAGCACACCCTCGACCTTTAGCCGTATCGAGCGTTAGAGGGAGTGATGCCCAGCACGACCCCGAGCCGCGCCGAGACGAGCGAACCCTTGAAGGCGGCGCGCTTCATCGACCGGATGCTGGCGAGCGTCTGGAACAAGGGTATCACGCCTCGACCGACACTCGTCGCGCACGATCTCATCGATCATGCGACCCGCGCGGAGGAGCGCGCGCCGGCCCCCGGCGACTGGCAGGATCGGCTCGCGGTCCTCTGCGACGCGCTCGAGGACGAGGCGCGACTGTCGCCGTTGGGCCGCGCGATCGCCCATGGGCAGGTCGTCCGAAAGATACGCTGCCGGATCCGCGCCGAAGCGCATTGGGAGCGCGACCCCGCCATCCTCGAGCGGCGGGTCGAGCGGCCGTTGGTCATCGTCGGGCAGATGCGCTCGGGAACCACGCGCCTCCACCGACTCCTCGCCCGCGACCCTTCGTTCGCACACACCCGCACGTATGAGACGATGATCCCGGTGCCCGACGGCGGGCGTATCGACGGGCGCGCGCTGACGGCGACGGCGAACCTCCTGTTCCTGCGCACGCTCAACCCGTTGCTTGCCGCCGTGCATCCCACCGGCCCGTTTCAGGCAGAAGAAGAGTTCGGGTTGCACGCGATGAGCATCTTCGGTGCGCAGTTCGAGGGGCAATGGTGGGTGCCGAGTTTTGCCAGGCATTGCGAGGATTGCGACCGCACGTCCGTCTATCGCGAGTTCCGCCGGACGCTTCAGACCATCGGCCATGTTCGCGGAGAGCGCGACGACAAGCCGTGGGTCCTGAAAGCGCCGCAGTTCACGCAGGACCTCGACGAGCTTCACGCGATTTTCCCCGATGCCCGCTACCTGTTCCTGTCGCGCGATCCGGCTGAAGTCGTGGCCAGTTCGGCAAGCCTCGCGTGGCAGCAGGCGCGGGTGCAGAGCCAGGATATCACGCCTGCGATGATCGGCGAGGAATGGCTCCGCAAGACCCGGCTGCGCGCGACGCGGATGTCGGATTTCCGCGCGCGTCACCCCGATCTCGATGCGCATGATGTCGACTTTCACGCGATGAACCGCGACTGGTTGGGCGAGGTCGCCAAGATCTACGACTGGCTCGGGCAGCCGCTCGAACCTTCGGTCGAGCAGGCGATGACGGCCTTCGTCTCGGGCGCGAAAGCGCACAAGGGCCATCATTACGACATCGCCGACTTCGGTCTGTGTCCCGACCGCGTGCGGGCTCAACTGGTGCCGGCGTAATCCACGGTTTGCGGCTGTAGCGATTTGAGGAATTTCGCGGCGCTGTCGCGATACTCCTGCCTTTTCTCCTCGCTCATCCGGTCCCAGGTCGAGTAGATGCGGCCGATGCGGTGGTTGCTCTCGAGCTTGTCGCGATTGCGGTCGAGAAAGTCCCAGTAGAGCGGGTTGAACGGGCAGGCATCGTCACCCGTCTTCTTCGACACCGAATAGCGGCATTTCTTGCAGTAATCGGACATCTTGTTGATGTAATTGCCGCTTGCCGCATAGGGCTTGGACGCCATGTCGCCGCCGTCGGCATAGAGTGCCATGCCGACCACGTTGGGCTGTTCGACCCATTCGTAGGCATCGGCATAGACGACGAGGAACCAGTCCTGGACCTGTTGCGGCTTGATCCCCGCGATCAGCGCGAAATTGCCGAGCACCATCAGCCGCTGGATGTGGTGCGCATAGGCGTGGTCGCGGGTCGTGCGCACGGCTTCGGCAAGGCAGTGCATGTCGGTCTCGCCCGTCCAGTAGAAGTCGGGGAGGTGGCGGCGATTGCCGAAGAAGTTTTCCTGCGCGTACTCCTCGCCCTCCCACCAGTAGATGCCGCGGATATATTCGCGCCAGCCGAGGATCTGGCGGATGAAGCCCTCGACCGCCTCGATCGGCGCGTCGCCGTTCTGGAACGCCTTCTCCGCCCGTCGGCACACGTCGAGCGGGTCGAGAAGCCCGCAATTGATGCTGGTCGAAAGCAGGGCGTGGTTCATGAAATCCTCGCCCGTCAGCATCGCATCCTGCGTCGCGCCGAAGCAGGGCAGGCGGTTCTCGATGAAATCGTCCAACGCTTCCTCGGCCTCGGCTGCCGTGACCGGCCAGGCGAAGGCGTCGAGCGTTCCGAAATGATTGTCGAACCGCGACGCCACCAGCTCGATCACCTCTTGCGTGATCGCGTCCGGCTCGAAGATTGGGCGCTCGGGAAAATCGGTATCGGGCGAAGCGCTGTCGCGGTTCTCCTTGTCATAGTTCCAGCGACCGTTGACCGGCTCCTCGCCGTCCATCAGCAAGTCGTGCTTCTTGCGCATGATGCGATAGAAATTTTCCATGCGCAGGCTGTCGCGCCCCTGCGCCCAGGCGCAGAATTCATCGATGGTGCACAGGTATCGCGTGTCCGGCAGCACCGTCACGGGCAGGTCGAATGCCTTGCTCCATTCCTCGATCGCATCGCGCACCCGCCGCTCGCCCGCTTCGACGATGCGGATCGCGTTTACGTCGTGCCGCCCGAGCGCCCGCTCGACCAGCAGTCCGAGCGCATGTTCGCCGCGATCCGCGGAACGGGCGGCACCCCCGTCTCGTCATGCTCCCGCACGAGGATCATGGGTATCGCGGCCGCGAAAGCGTGCTCCATACGCTCGCCGAGATGATCGATTGGTTCGACACCTATGTGAAAAATGCCGATCCCGCAGATGCGGGCGAGGCGTCGGGCACTGCCGAGGGCGCCCGCTAGGCGCTCGCCGGTTCGGCCCTGCCTACGAAAAAGGGGCGACGATGCCGTCGAACGCATCGTCGCCCCTTTCTTTTCAGCCATCGGCCCGTTCGAGCCGGCTTGGGTGACAGCCCCTTAGCTGTCCTTTTCCTCTTCTTCGGCTTCGGCTTCCATCCGGTCGAAGAAGGCAGTCATCTGCTCGACGCCTTCCTGTTCCTGACCGGCGCGGATCATTTCCATCGCGCTGCGCAACTGCTCGACGTCTTCGTTGCTGTGCGGCGCGAACACCAGCGGCGTGACGAGGTCGGCGGCGAGCAACGCCTTGCCCTCCTCGGCAAGCTGGCGAACAAGGGTCCCCCGCACGCCCATGTCGTAGGGTGCGAGCATATAGGCATTCTCGAGCGCGATCAGCGCCTGTTGCGAGGGCGCCTCGTCGGCATCGCGGAACGACTGGTAATATTCGTAGAGCGGCAGCGGATCGTTGCGATCCGCGGCCACCGCGTCGAGGAAGAAGGCGCGCGCTTCGGTCCAGTAGGGCTTCCCGCTACCTGCTTGGGCCTCGTCCGCCTGTTCGGCGCGTTTGGCACTGATGCGTCCCAGATAGAGCGAAGCCTTGCTGTGGGACGGATCGATCGCGAGCGCACGCCGCGCGGCGCGCTCGGCAGCGTCATAATTCTTCGCGTCGAATTCCGCTTCCGCAAGCGTCATGGCGACCAGGACGCTGTCGGTGGACAGGTCGGCCCGCGATTCCAGCGCGCTCTGGATCGACCGGGCTTCCTTCTCATCGACCCCACGCCAGGAGCGCATCCGATACTCGATGACCGCCTCCTCGGCGTCGCTGAGCTCGCGCACGTTGACCGTCGGATCGTCGAAGTTCGCGGGCTTGACATTATAGCCAAGCAGATCGCCCTTCAGATAGCTGCGGATGTCCGAATTGAGCTGCCCCAGGTCACCGAATGCGGCCTTGGCAGCGTCGAGCGAGCGCTCGCCTTTCTGGATCCGGCCGAGGAAGTCTGCGAGCTGGCCCTGTCGGTCCTGCGCGAAGGTGAGATAGTGGAGCGTCAGCCATCCGGTCGAATACCAGTTGGCCTGGTCCATCGCATCGACCTTGGACGACGTGTCGAACATCTGCTCGATATGGTAGCGCGGCCCCCGTTTGAGGAAGTCCCCGCGATACTGCGGCGGGTTCCCGAGGTGGAAGCTGCCGTCCTCGAGAAAATCGATCTGGCTGTAGAACTCCGCAAATCCTTCCACATACCATTGCGGATAGGTGGCGGGAAAATGCTGGAGCATGAAGCTGTGCGCATATTCGTGCAGCAGGACGCTTTGTCGATCGAGCCGCGTGCGGCGATCCGAACGCTGGCGGCTCCCCGCGCGGCGAATGCTCTCGCCCTCGGCCGGCGAGAAGGCGACCGGCTGGCCCGCGCGCGGCATGTAGAAGCCCCGAACGCCCGCACGGCGGCTTCCCGTCGCCAGTTCGGCGATGTCCTGCCCGTCGCCCCAATGGAAGACGGTGACGCGCTGCGCATCGCTCTTGGCGGGTTCGAAGGGGATGTTCTGGGTGATCCGCATCGCGCGGTCGTATTTCTCGAGCAGCTGCGCGAACTCGACCGCTTCGTCGCGATCGGCTTCCGAATAGACGATGAACTGGTCGGTCCTGATCTCGAACCACTCCGCCCAGGCCGATGCCGGCAGGACGACGAGGGCGGCAGCTCCCATCGCCAGCTTTTTCAACATATTCACAGTCAGTCTCCCCTCCGTACAGAATCGCGTTGCCTTTAACCTAGCATAGGAGAAGCGATTGAAAAGGGGCGATTTTCCGTCGGTTTTTCAGACGAAGCTGTACGGGTCGACGTCCACCGCGACCCTGACCTTGGAGGGCCAGTCGACCTGCTCCAGCCAGCCGCGGATCGCCGCCTGCACGTCGATCCTGCGCTCGGCGTGGACGAGCAGACGGTGGCGGTGGCGCCCGCGCAGCATCGCCAGCGGCGCCGGGGCGGGTCCGTAGACCGCGATGCCTTCGCCTTCGGGGCGGAGCCGACCAAGCTGGTCGGCAGCGCGTTTCACCGCGTCCTCGTCCTCGCTCGACACGATGATCGCGGCGAGCCTGCCGAACGGCGGCATGGCCGCGACGCGGCGCGCTTCGGTTTCGGCGGCGAAGAAGGCGGGGCCGTCGCCCGCGACCAGCGCTTCCATGACGGGGTGATCGGGCTCGTGCGTCTGTACGTACACCCGTCCCGGCTTCTCGCCGCGTCCTGCACGCCCGGCGACCTGGCTGATCTGCTGGAAGGTGCGCTCCGCCGCGCGGAGGTCGCCGCCCTGGAGGCCGAGATCGGCATCGACCACGCCGACCAGCGTTAGGTTGGGGAAGTGATAGCCCTTGGTGACCAGTTGCGTGCCGACGACGATGTCGATCTCGCCCGCCTCCATCGCGCGGACGAACTCGGCAGCCTTCGCCGGGCTCCAGATGGTGTCCGAGGTCACCACGGCGACGCGGGCTTCGGGAAACAGCAGCGCGACCTCGTCGGCGATCCGCTCGACACCGGGTCCGCAGGCGACGAGGCTGTCCTCCTCCCCGCATTCGGGACACGCCTTGGGCGGCGGCATGACATGTCCGCAATGATGGCAGGCGAGCCGCGCCAGCAGCCGGTGCTCGACCATCCACGCGGTGCAGTTCGGGCACTGGAACCGATGTCCGCAGTTGCGGCAAAGGGTCAGCGGCGCGAAGCCGCGGCGGTTGAGGAACAGCAGTGACTGTTCGCCCGCCTCGAGATTGACTTCGAGCTCGCGCACCAGCGTGGGAGCCAGCCACTTGCCCGCGAGCGGCGGATCCTCCGTCAGGTCGATCGCCGCAAGCTCGGGCATCTGCGCCTCGGCGTGCCGCTCGGTGAGCGTGACTTCCTCGTAGCGCCCGATCTCGACCATATGCTTGGTTTCGATGGCCGGCGTCGCGCTCGCCAGGACGACCGGGAATTCCTCGAACTGGCCACGCATGACCGCGACGTCGCGGGCGTGATACTGGACCCCGTCCTCCTGTTTGAAACTCGTCTCATGCGCCTCGTCGACGACGATCAGCCGGAGATTCGCATAAGGCAGGAAGAGCGACGACCGCGCCCCGACCACGACGCTCGCCGATCCGTCCGCGATCCCTCGCCAGGCGCGGCGGCGTTGCGAGGCCCGCTGCCCCGAATGCCAAGCCACGGGCGCCGTCCCGAAGCGTTTCTCGAACCGGGCGAGGAAGGGTTCGGTCAGCGCGATCTCCGGAAGCAGAACCAGGACTTGCCCGCCCTGCCGCAGCGTTTCGGCGATCGCTTCGAAATAGACCTCGGTCTTTCCCGAGCCGGTGACGCCATCGAGAAGGATGGGCGCGAAACCCTCCCCGATCGCCTTGCGGAGACGCGTGGCGGCCTCAAACTGTTCGGAGCGCAGCTCGACCCGCGCATGATCGGGATCGGGCAGGGGGAAGGGGGCGTCCCCGTCCACCTCCACGGCTTCGAGCGCTCCGGCCTTGACGAGGCCGCGGATCACGCCGTCCGAAACCCCGGCCCAACCCGCCATCTCGCGGATGCTTCCCTGGCGCCCCTCTAACTCTCGCAGCGCTTTCTCGCGCGTCGCGGTCAGCCGCTCCGGCACCGCACCGGTGAGCCGATATTCGACAAGCTGGCGCGGGCTTGCGAAGGCGGCGCTTGGCAGCATCATCCGCAACACCGCAGCCAGCGGCGAGCAATAATAGGTCGCCGTCCATTCGGCGAGGCGGCGCAGCGGTTCCGAGAGCGGCGGGACGGCGATGACGTCAAGGAGGTAGCGCAGCCGATTGTCCGACACTTCCTCGGTCGGGAGCCGCTCGGCTTCCCACACGACTGCGGTCAGCTGGCGCGGTCCCAGCGGCACGGTGACGAGCGTTCCCGGCGCTGCGTCGACCCCGTCCGGCAACCGATAATCGAGCGGCCCCAGCGCGGCATTGAGCGTGACGACCCGGACGCGGCGGACGGTCAACTACTGGCCGTCGCGCTTCTTCTTGGCGCTGTCGAAATCGAGCACCGACCCGTCGTCGTCACCGTCCTCGCGTTGCAGCAGACCAAGGCGCCGTGCGACTTCCTGATAGGCTTCGGCTTCCTCTCCCAGATCCTGGCGGAAACGGTCCTTGTCGAGCTTCTTGTTGGACTTCATGTCCCACAGGCGCGCGCTATCGGGCGAGATTTCGTCGGCGAGGATGATGCGCGAATAGTCGTTCTCGTAAAGACGCCCGAACTCCAGCTTGAAGTCGACGAGCTTGATGCCGATCGCCGCAAACAGACCGCTCATGAAGTCGTTGACCCGGATCGCCATGTCGGAAATGTCGTTCATCTCTTCCTGGCTCGCCCAGCCGAAGCAGGCGATATGCTCGTCCGCGATCAGCGGGTCGCCGAGCGCATCGTCCTTGTAATAATATTCGATGATCGTGCGCGGAAGCTGCGTGCCTTCCTCGATCCCGAGGCGCTTGCTGAGCGAACCTGCCGCGACATTACGCACGACGACCTCGATCGGCACGATCTCGACCTGGCGGATGAGCTGCTCGCGCATGTTGAGGCGGCGAATGAAATGCGTCGGCACCCCGATCGCGCCGAGCGCCGTGAAGATATGTTCCGAGATGCGGTTGTTGAGAACACCCTTGCCGGCGATCTGGCCCTTCTTCTGGGCGTTGAAAGCGGTCGCGTCATCCTTGAAATACTGGATGATCGTGCCGGGCTCGGGACCCTCGTAGAGAATCTTGGCCTTGCCTTCATAGATCTGCCGCCGCCGTGCCATTGCTGTTCCGCTCTCTCGATGATGTCCGCTTGAGGCGGGCATATAGGCAAGCCGCCGGAGCGAGGGAAGGGCTTCCTGCTCCGGCGGTCTGTCCGCGCGGTGGCGCGCAGCCTATTGCGCGGGTGCCTTGTCCGACAGGATGCGGACGACGCGGAGGCGATCGTCCGTCAGGTAGCGCGCCGCCAGCGACTGCATGTCGGCGGCGGTCAGGCTCTCGAGCACGCTGCGATAGTTGCGCGCACGCTCGAGCCGCTCCGGCCAGCGCTGGGCAAGACCTGCATAGCCGAGCCAGTAGCTGTTGGACCGCTGCTGGTTGGCATATTCCTCCAGCATGGGTGCACGCGCGCGCTGCATCAGATCGGCGTCGATCTTGCCTGCTGCGAGGTCTGCGGCGCTCGCGCGGAAGGCGGCCAGCGTGTCGTCGACGGCTGCCGGGTCGACGATCGACAGCGCGGAGAAGCTTCCGACGCCGTCGTTCCAGCGATCCTGGCTGCTGATGACATCGACACCATAGCTCGCGCCCATTTCTTCGCGGATGCGGTCGGTAAGCTCGAGATCCATTATCGAGCGCAACAGCGACAGTCCCACGACGTCCTCAAAGTTTGCGTCGTCATCGGTCAGCCAGTAGGCGGCAGCCAGTGCCTGGTCGGCTTCGCCGCTATGCGCGAGCGCGATCTCGCTGCCGGGAGCGATGAACGAGACGGGTGCCGGGTCGTAGCTGGTGATGCTCTGCGCACGCGGCGCCAGCGTGCCGAAGGTCGAGGCGACCGCCGCGATGACCGCATCCGCGTCCATGTCGCCCACCACGCTGACGGTGATCGCACCGTTTGCAAGTTGCGCGCCGAGACTGTTGCGCAGCGCGTCTCCGCCATAGGCTGCGAAGGCTTCCTGGTCCGGCAAGGTGAAGCGCGGATCGCCATTTGCCAGCACGCCCTGCGCCTGCGTCGACCAGACACTGCCAGGGCTCGCGCTCAGCTGCGGCAGGATCAGCGGGACGATGTTGGCCCAGCGGGCGTCCGCCTCGGCCCGATAGCCGTAATCGGTGAGATAAGCGGCCGTGATCTCGAGCTGGTCCTCGAGGAATTCGGGCTGGAGCGTGCCGCTGGCGGCAATGGCGGTGTCGCCGATTCCGAAGCCGGTCGAGAGGGGACGACCGGCGATATATTCGTCGATCTCCTCGAAACTATGTTTCGCCGTGCCGCCGGGCGCGATCGCGAACTGGCTGTAGAGATTTGCGAGGATGCCGTCGGCGCCGAGCGGCAGGGTGCCGCCGTCGACCGACACGTTCCAGCTCACCTTGTCGTCCTGGAAATCGGTGGTCTTGAGATTGAGCTTCACGCCATTGTCGAAGGTCAAGGTGCGAATGCCGAGATCCTCGATCATCGTGTCGGTAACGACCGTGCCCGGCGCGCCCCAGTCGGCATAGGCGAACTCCACGGCTTCGCTCTCTTCTTCCGCCGCGACCGCGACCGCGCGGCTCGTATCGAGCGCGGCCACGACCGCCTCGTCGGCGACCGGCGTCTTGCTGGCGATCCGAACGAGCGGGGCGCTGCCGTCGAGCAATTCGACGAAGGCCGCGTTGACTTCCTCCAGCGTGATCTCGGGGAAGAAGCGCTCGGTCAGTGCGAGGAGCGTCTGGGGGGCGGCGATAATGTCGTTCTGATCGATGATCCCCACGATCTGGCTCGCCAGCGCGGCGTGGCTGCGGTTCGCCGAATTCTGGACATAGGTGCGAGTGCGCTGGAGCTGCTCGGCCTTCACCCGTTCGAGTTCGCGCTCCGAGAAGCCGAATTCGATGGCGCGCCGGGCTTCCTGCTCGATCGTCGCCAGGCCTGTGGCCCATTCGCCGTCGCGCACGGTGGCGCTGATACTCGTCGTCATCGCCAGGTCCTCCTCGCGCCCTTCGCCCATCCCTGCGCCGAGGATGACCGAGTCCGGACGGGTCGAGATCCGCTGGAGGCGAGTGTTGAACATGCCGGTCGCCAGCCCCTCGACCATGTTCTGGCGGCGGGTCGCGGCCACATCGGCAGGATCCTCATGCTCGCGGAAGATGCGGAGGGTGACGGATTCGGGGATTGCGGGATCAGTGAACACATCGACCGCGGCGGGGCGGGCGAGGTCGATACGGCCGCGCTCGATGGCTGCGCCCATTTCGCCGACGCCCTTCCAGTCGGCGAAGGTCTCGCGGATGCGCGCTTCGACCTGGGCAGGGTCGACATCGCCGACGAAGACGAAGGTGGCGTTCTCGGGACGGTAGTAGCGCTGGTACAGGCTGCGGATGGTCGGCGCCTGCACGGTCTTGAGCGATTCCTCGGTGCCGATCACCTGGCGTTCGCGGAAGCGGGCCTCGGGCATGAAGAAGGCGAGGCCGTCGTAGAAATTCTGTTCCTGCCACGTATTGCGCACGCGCTTCTCGCCGAGCAGCACGCCGCGCTCGCGGTCGATGGCGCCCTGGTCGAAGAGGATCTCGCTGGCGACCTCGCGCATCAGGAAGAAGGCGGTGTCGAGGCGCTCCTCGTCGACCTGCGGCAGGTCGAGTTTGTAGGTGGTGCGGTCGAAGCCCGTCTCGGCGTTGGTGTCGGCGCCGAAGGCAAGGCCCTGCCGCTCGAGCATGGAGACCATCTCGTCCTCGCCGACATTGGTCGTGCCGTTGAAGGCCATATGCTCGATGAAGTGGGCGAGGCCGCGTTCCTCGTCGCTCTCGTTCAAGGCGCCGAAGCCGAAGCTCAGGCGGACGGCGGCCTGTCCGGGGCGGTAGCCGTTCTTCATGATGGCATAGCGCATGCCGTTGTCGAGGACGCCGTAGCGGATGGCCTCGTCGGGCTGCACGTCGACGACAGGGGTGCCCCACGCTTCCTGCGCCGCGGCGGGCGTAGCGGTGAGGGCGAGCGCGCTCGAGGCGAGCATGAGGGTGGCGATCATACGCATGGTGAAATTCTCCGTCCCTGGAAAAACTGTTTGCGGGCCGGAGGCTAACGGTCGAGCCGAGCGGTTCAAGCGACGGTTCGACGAACGGGGGAGCTTTCTGCGAACTGTGTTTTTCAGGAGACGGCGGGGCGTCAGCGACGCCGGTTTTAGCGGTGGCGCTGAGGAGGTTGCGTTCGTAGTGCGCATCGGCGAGCGATGCGCGCGCCAGCTCGATTGCATTCGACATCGGAAGGCCCCCGGCCTATCTGGGGGTTATTCCCACCCGGCGGCGAAATAGCGGAAGCGGTTGAGCGCATTATAGGCGGTGGTGGGCGAGATGCGGCAGAACTTCGCCGCCGCCGAAACCACATCGGGCACCCGTGCCCGCTCACGCAATCGATCGAGAACCAGCGCTTGCCTTTCCGCCCCGAACCCGTCCCGCCGCGCCGCCACCACCATGTCCCGACCTATACTCCGCTCCCATGCTCCACCTTCCCCGACCCCAAATAACCCATTTTGGTTCGTGTAGGACAGAGGTGAGTGCGCCGAGCACGAGGGGAGCTTAGCGAAGCGGGAGAGGCTTGCGGGAGACTGAGGCCAAAGCCGGTCCAGGGGAAAGGCGACGCCGAAGCCGAGCCACGGTCTGCCTGCGCGCCTTTGCGCGACAGGATCGACGGGGTCAGGCCGCCCTCAATCCGTCAGTCAAAAATCACAGACCCCTTTCGCCGACGTCCCGCACCAACTGTGCGATTTCGGGGTCGCGAGCGAAGACTCTTGCTGCTTCCTCGATCAAATTTCGAGCGTTCGAAAGCTGGGCGTCCGTCAACTGTATCTCGGATGGCCGACATTTCAAAGCTTGCATAAGGACTACAAAGGGATGCACGCTGAGACGATCACGAGTACGTTCGCGAGAGATCGCTCTCAGAATATTATCGAAGGCCTGGCCATAAAGATCGCTATCGTAAGGTGCAAGACCAGCAATCTGAAACTGGACCTTGGCAAGTGTCGTAAGGGTCAGAGGATGTTGTTCTATTGAGACAGCATGCTTGGCGTGCGCGAGAGCAGTACTAAGAAAATCTTCGTCAGGACTGCCATTCTCTATGGACCTGAAGTAATTCTTCATATTGATAAGAGCTAGCTGTTCCCAGTATCGTGAATTCCAGCGCCATTCCTCACGGACGGCTTCATAGAATTCTTCTGAACGGTCACCAAGAAACTTCTCTACAACTTGGTCATAATCGAAAAGTCTAGCAGCAAGTCTGGCCTCCGGCTGTCTCTTGATTATTGCCTTCCGATTAACACGCGGAGCAATGGCTCTAGCGAGCTTGACGTAAATATCAAACAGTTCATCACGATGTTCTTCGGCAAAGTTGGAAAGGAGCCGTGAAGCTAACGTACTGTTCAGGGGTACGACGTACGAGCCGCCAGATCCTTGCACATGTGTAAGTGGAAGAGGCTTACGCGCATTGAATTGGTCGTTGAGCTGCGCTGTTCCACCTACAGCCGCCAGCAGGCTGTAGCTCAGACCTGCTTTCGTGCAGTGTTCCGTGAGGGCGGTGGCAATATATCTGCTTCTATCGATGGCCGTAGCATCCGATAAAAGGGTTTCAATGATTCTGTCGAGTGGTCTGAATTCATTCATAACTCTACAGCATGTGATGGCAATCGGTTCGAATGATAGTTCGCGAAGTAATCTCTCGTCGGGTTCGCTTGAAGTCGACGATATGCCTGCAACAATATAATTACGAACGATATTTTTCACGTCACGTTCGGAAAGCTTCGAAAGTGAAATTCGATTTAGCTTATATCCGGAAAGGACTTCTCGGACGTGTCTGAACCTGTAAGACCTATCAGAGGCTATAAAAACAATATCGTCTTTCGTTATTCTTTCGAGAACTTGCTGAATTGCGGATACCTGATCAGCGAGATTGTCAATCACAACGACTAATCTGCCTCCGATTTGAGAGAGCATGTCTGCAAGCGAGTGGGGACGGAGCCTCGAATCTGCGTTGGCGTAAAGTACGGGGTAACCGGCCTTTGCAAGGTCGAATGCAGCGCGGCGAAGTACAGTAGACTTCCCGGCGCCGGTATCATCGTCCAGATATACGATCTTCCCGTTTTCAGAACCTCGGAATATTTGCTCTACCTTTTCACGAATGAGTGTTGTGCCTGTTCTAGGTATATCAAGATCATTAGTGAGGTCTGACCACGTCGGTTGTTTACCGAGCAAGAACTTTATATCATTATCGCCATCAACTGGTTCATTTGGTGCAAGTTCGAAATCGGCGAAGAAAGATGCTTTGCTCGATGGGTCGATATCGGATGGAAGAAGGTCTACCTCGCGTTTGCGAATGAAGTCCTCGGGGCGCGGGCGTTCGGTAACCAAACGCAGAAGATAGTCAAAGAAGTCTTCCGCTGTACCTCGGAAATGCACTAGTCCGCGCCGTTCGCACTCAAATGCTATTTCCCGTCCATCGGATGGTTCAACCCAAACAGATGGCCCCCTGTCGGGGCGAGCCGATGAAGGGGTCCGGGTGCTTAAAAAATAATCAATATCGTCTTCTTCGAGTGAAGAACCAACTACGAAGAATGGCTCCGTTCCAAGGAACTGTGCAAGTGTTACATTCCAAGGGTTAGCACTTTTAATAATGCCGTGATACGATTCACGTGAAAAGATATAACCGTCATCCGGTCTTCTGACAAAACCATGGAGGTGAATTAGTGGGACCGTCAGCTTCTCTCTAAATTCCTCGTACGGTTCTACGTAATTTATGACATTTGGAGACTGATATCTGTCAGACGTATTGTAAGCTGTTTCGAGTGCATCATCAACGTTTAGCGTAAAAACTCTACGCCAAATAAAGTGCGGGATCGCCTGCAAGGCCGCACCAGGATTAGCTGCCGAAAGAAACTTAGTTACGTGTTCCTCGACCTCATCTTCGTTTAGCATCGAAAAAACACGGGCTAAGGACGTTGACTGTGAGGCGCGAGTTATACCGCAGAGCATCTCTCGGTAGCTATTTGCAAGTGGTAGAGATTGATTGGAAGAGTTCAGGGTTCCAAGGCTTGCCGCCGCGCCAAGAAGAAGATTGTAATCGCCAATTTTGAGGGAACTTACAAGTGATGTTTCTTGGTCAGGGGTCAGTTGCATCAAGGCCTCCACGCTTCCTTTTCTTCACTGTCTAGATCGAAAATCGAGCTCGTGGTCAAGCTGAGCATGATGCGAAAGAGTCTCGAAGTTTTTACGAGTTGGTTGATCCTCATCGACACCCTTAGGGCACCCAAGCTAACCCTCCCTGCAGGACCAATTCCGCCACCGACCCCTTCATTATCGACGAGCCTCCAGTCGCTACCCAACGCCGCTAACGCGCCGCCGGGGCCCTTCCGCTTCTTCCGACCTTCGCCCGAACGGCTCGACCCTCGACGTATGATACCAGCTTTGGCATCTGTCTTCCTATGGAACCGTCTGATTCTAGCATCATCGATGAGCCGTTCGCCTCGGCCCTTTCCGAGCGTTACCTCGTCTACGCGCTCTCGACGATTACCGCGCGATCTCTCCCCGACGTTCGCGACGGGTTGAAGCCCGTGCACCGGCGGCTGCTGTGGGCGATGCGCAAGTTGAAGCTCGATCCGGCCGGCGCGTACAAGAAGTCGGCGCGCGTCGTGGGGGACGTGATCGGGAAGTATCATCCGCACGGCGACCAGTCGGTCTATGACGCGATGGTGCGGTTGGCGCAGAACTTTTCGCTGCGCTACCCGCTCGTCGAGGGGCAGGGGAATTTCGGCAATGTCGACGGCGATAATGCCGCCGCCTATCGCTACACCGAAGCCAAGCTGACCAAGACCGCGATGCGCCTGATGGACGGGCTCGACGCGGGGACGGTGGCGTATCGCGCGACCTACAATGGCGAGGAAGAGGAGCCCGAGGTGATGCCCGGGCTGTTCCCCAACATGCTCGCCAACGGGGCGGCGGGGATCGCGGTGGGAATGGCGACGAGCATTCCGCCGCACAATGTCGGCGAATTGTGCGACGCGGCGGTGCATCTCATCGGCTCGCGCGAGGCGCGCGACGAGACGCTGATGAAATATGTGAAGGGACCGGACTTTCCGACTGGCGGTGTGCTGGTCGACGACGAGGCGTCGATCCTCAAGGCCTATGTGACGGGGCGGGGGAGTTTTCGCGTGCGGGCGCGGATCGGGCGCGAGGATCTGAAGGGCGGGGCCTATCAGCTGGTCGTGACCGAGATCCCCTATGGCGTTCAGAAGGGCAAGCTGATCGAGCAGATCGCGGGGCTGATCGGGGACAAGAAGCTGCCGATCCTCGCCGATGTGCGCGACGAGAGCGCGGAGGATATCCGCATCGTGCTGGAGCCGAGGAGCCGGACGGTGGATGCGGTGCTGCTCGAGGAGAGCCTGTACAAGCTCTCGGAGCTGGAGAGCCGCTTCTCGCTGAACCTCAACGTGCTAGAGCATGGGCGCACGCCGGGGGTGATGAGCCTCAAGGAAGCGTTGCTGTCGTGGATCGACTTCCAGTTCGACGTGATGCGCAACCGGGCGCGGTTCCGGATCGGCAAAATCGACGATCGGCTCGAGCTGGTGGGCGGGTATATGATCGCCTTCCTCAACCTCGACCGGGTGATCGAGATCATCCGCACCGAGGACGAGCCCAAGGCGGTGATGATGGCCGAATTCGAGCTGACCGACCGGCAGGCCGAGGCGATCCTCAACATGCGGCTGCGGTCTTTGCGCAAGCTCGAGGAGATGGAGCTGAAACGCGAGCAGGAGAGCCTGCGCGCGGAGAAGGCGGGGCTGGAGGAGTTGCTCGGCGACGAGGACAAGCAGAAAGCCAAATTGAAGGACGAGCTGCGCGCGCTCAAGAAGGACTATAAGGACGATCCGCGGCGCACGAGCGTCGATGCGGCGGCGGAGGTGGCGGACGTCGACTGGACCGCGATGATCGACAAGGAGCCGGTGACGGTGATCCTGTCGAAGCGCGGCTGGATCCGCGCGATGAAGGGGCATGTGGACCTGGCCAGCGTGCCCGACCTCAAGTTTCGCGAGGGCGACGAGGCGGAGCATCATTTCCACGCGCAGACGACCGACAAGGTGCTGCTGGTGGGAGCGAACGGGCGGATCTTCACCATCTCCGCCGACAAGCTGCCGGGCGGGCGCGGGTTCGGCGAGCCGGTGCGGCTGACCATCGACCTTGAAGACGGGGTCGAGATCGTGGCGGCGATGCCGGTCGATGCCAAGGCGCGCTATCTGGTGGCGGCGAGCGACGGGCGCGGGTTCCTGACGCCGGGCGAGACGCTTGTGGCGGAAACGCGCAAGGGGAAGAATCTCGTCAACCTGCGCAAGGGGGCGCGGGTGAAGCTGGTGAAGCGGGTGCCGGACGGGGCCGATGCGGTCGCGGTGGTCGGCGAGAATCGCAAGATGCTGGTCTTCATGGCGGAGGAAATGCCCGAACTGGCGCGCGGGGCAGGGGTGCAGCTCCAGCGCTATCGCGACGGGGGGCTGTCGGATGCGATCGCCTTCCGGCTGGAGGACGGGATCGCCTGGGCGATGGGCGGCGAGACGCAGCGCACGCGCACCGAGAGCGACATGACGCCCTGGAAGGTCGCGCGCGGGGCGGCGGGGCGGATGGCGCCGCAGGGCTTCCCGCAGGACAATCGCTTCGTCCCGCCGGTCAGGAAAGACGAAAACGGAGGCGAATAGGGTCCGTTTCGGCGGCGCAAACTCGGCGTTAACCCTTTGCGGTTAAGGCCGATGCGATGGCCTCGACGATGCCCCGACAACATGCCTGCGACCACTCCTCGGAGCGGCTGCATTCGCGCGTGGGTGGCGGGAACGATCCGCTGCTCTCGGCGCTGCCGATCCCCGCGGCGGTGGTGGATCTCGTCGAGGGCGATCTGTCGGTCGAAGCGTGTAACGACCGCTTCCTCACCGCCTCCATCGCCCGCGCTGGCCAGGATATCAGCGCCGACGCCTCGATGAGGCAGGCGGCCGATACCGAGGTCGGGGATTTTCTGCGGGCGTTCCTGACGGACCCGGCGCGCGCGCCGGACGAGATGGAGCACCGCACCAGCGATGCGCTGACGGCGCGGCACTATCGCCTCAAGGTCGCGCCGCTGCCGAGCGAGAATGGCGCGCCCCGCTGCCTGTTCACCGCGCAGGACGAGACGCCCGAACGACAGGCGGAAAAGAACCTGCGCGTGCAGATGGTGCAATGCTCGCTGACGGGGTTGCCCAACCGGCTGGCGTTCACCGACGCTGTCGAGGAAGTGGCGCTCGACGCGGCGCGGGCCGAGGGGCACGCGATCCTGCTGATCGACCTGCTGCGCTTCTCGAGGATCAACCAGTCGATGGGCTCGGTGGTCGGCGATGAACTGTTGATCACCTTTGCAAGCCGTCTGATCGGGGCGCTGCGCGAAGGCGACATGCTGGCGCGCACGGGCGGCAACGAATTCGGGCTGCTGTGCTCGCTCAAGGGCGGGGCGATGGACGCGATCGGCGCGGCCGAACGGATCCGCGCGCTTCTCGGTGAACCCTTCACGCTCGGCGACGTCGACATTCGCATCGACTGTGCGGTGGGGATCGCACTTCTGCACCACGGCAATGAGGGCGAGGAGCTGTTTCGCAACGCCCAGTTCGCGGTCAAGGAAGCCAAGCGCACCGGCCAGCCCAAGATCTACAAGGCCGAGGAAGCGACCGCGGCGCGGCGGCGCTTCTCGATCGAAACCGAACTGCGACGGGCGCTGGAGCGCGACGAACTGACGCTCGCCTATCAGCCGCTGATCGAGCTGGCGACCGGACGGGTTACGGGGTTCGAGGCGCTGGCGCGGTGGAACCATGCCGAGCGCGGCGAGATCGGGCCGAGCGAATTCATTCCCGTCGCCGAAGAAAGCGGTTTGATCCTCGAACTGGGACGCTGGGCGATGGACCGCGCGGCCCGAACGCTGGCGAGCTGGGACACGGCGGAGGGCGAGACGCTGCCCATCCGGATGTCGGTCAACCTGTCGGCGATCCAGGTGGCGCGCGATGATATTTCGCAGGTCGTCGGCTCGGCGTTGCGCACGCACAAGGTCGGCGGCGACCGGCTGACGGTCGAGCTGACCGAGAGCGCGATCGTGCAGGACCCGGGCCGCGCCCAGAAAGTGTTCGAGGAACTCAAAGGTCTCGATACCAACTTGGCGATGGACGATTTCGGGACGGGCTATTCGAGCCTCGCCTACCTTCAGCGCTTGCCGATCGACCTGTTGAAGATCGATCAGCGGTTCATCAAGAACATGCTCGGCGATCGCGACAGTATCGCCATCGTTCGCGCGATCCTGGGTCTTGCCGATGCGCTCAACATGAAGACGACCGCCGAGGGGATCGAGAGCATCGAACTGGCGACGACGCTCGCCGGGCTGGGCTGCGAACATGGACAGGGCTTCTATTTTTCCAAGGCCGTCGATGCGAAACGGGCGCTGACCTATTGGCGAGCGCGCGAGGAAAAGGCGCTGCGCGAGGGGAAGATCGATTTTTCTCCGGGGACGCGCGCGCATGTGTAATGCCGCCCCGCAGCGCAGCGTGCGCACCGATCTCAAGTTGCACGGTTGGCTGACCGACAGCGACGGCGGGCAGATCGACGTGATCGTGCGCGACCTGTCGCCGGGCGGTTGCCGGCTCGATGCCGACGGATCGCTCGAACAGGGCGAGGTGGTGACGCTGGTGGTGGGCAAGAGCGCGCCGGTGCGCGGGGTGGTGCGCTGGCTGATGCTCGAGCAGGTCGGGCTGGAATTTCTGTAGACGACCGGCACCCGCCATCGTTTACGCTTCCTTCACCCTGATTTCGCTATGCGTTTTCTCTGGAAACGGACTGCAAGCGACCGGGGAGCGAGAAATGCGTCGGCGGGTGGGTGAGATAAAACGGGCCAAGCGGATCGACGTCGATCACGAAGGGGTGCTGATCGACAGCGAAGGGAGCCATGCTCCCGTACGCGTTCTCGACCTGTCGGCGGACGGGTGCCGCCTCGAAACCGACGATATTCTTCGGATCGGCGAGGACGTGCAACTACGGGTCGGACGCTCTGGCGATTATCCCGCCCAAGTTCGCTGGGCGCTCGGAAACGAAGCCGGATTGCGCTTCACGGGGCCGAGCCAGCCGAACAGCTAGCCTTCGCGGCAGCTCGCATCCTCGGCGAGATGCCGTTCGCAGATCGCGTCGAGCGCGGCGTCGTCGAAGTCGGCGGCGACCCATTCGTTCTCGATGGCACGCAGACAGCGCGCGACCTGGGGGCCGGGTTCGAGGCCACGCTTTATGAGGTCGCCGCCCTTCAGCTTCAACACGGGAATGTCCCATCGCTCGATATAGCGCACCGCGTCGGCGCGGCTGCCCGCCACATCGGGTTGCCAGCCGGGCGTGAGGCAGATGCGATCGATCGCGTAGAGCGGGCCGAGCCGGTAGGCGAGTTCGCGTGCGCTCCCTTCGGCGGGACAGGCGGCGGACGAGAGCCGGTCGCGCTGCTCCTTGGAGAATTTGAGCCGTGCGGCGACATCGCGCGCGGTGTCGGGATCGCGCGGCAGGAGCGCGGCGAGGCGGCGGATGCCGCGGAACTTGCGACCGGCTTCCTCTTCGAAAGCCACCAGCGCGGCCAGGCGATTGACGCCCGGCGCGGTGATCTCCGGCAGGACGGGCGCGAAAATCCCGCGCTGTTCCATGACGCGCACCGTGGGGAGCGGGTTGGGCAGCGAGAGAAGTTTCAGGATCTCGTCGGCGATCCGCTCGCGCGACAGGGACTTCATCGTGTCGGCGAGTGCGGCGCAGGCGTCCAAGCCAGCGGCATTGGGAGCGCCGATAGCGAAGCGCGCGTGGAAGCGGAAGAAGCGCAGGATCCGCAGATGGTCCTCGCGGATGCGGCTCTCCGGATCGCCGATGAAGCGGATGCGGCGCGCCTCGAGGTCGTCGAGGCCGCCGTGATAATCGAAGATCTCGCCGGTACGGGGATCGGCGTAGAGCGCGTTGATGGTGAAGTCGCGGCGTGCGGCGTCTTCTTCCCAGTCGGTGGTAAAGCCGACCTCGGCGTGGCGACCGTCGGTCGACAGGTCTGCGCGCAGCGTGGTGATCTCGACCTTCGTCCCGTCGGAAATGGCGGTGACGGTGCCGTGATCGATGCCCGTCGGGATCGCCTTGATGCCGGCCTTGTCGAGATAGCCGATGGTGCGCGCGGGCTCGAAGATGGTGGCGCAGTCGAGATCGCTGACCTCGGTGCCCAGCAGCCGATCGCGCACCGCACCGCCGACGAAACGGATGGCGCCCTCCTCGGCGCGCATCGCCTCGAGCAGCCGGTACATGCCGGGCCGTTCGGTGAAGGCGGAAACGTCGAGGGAGCGGGTCATGCGGCCAGCCTTCGCGAGAGTGTCACGATCATGGCCGCGGTGGCCCCCCAGATGTCATAATTTTCATAGTCGATGCGCCAGTAGCGTCTTTTTCGCCCACGCCAAACCGCTTCTTCGCGGACATGGCGCTCGGGGTCGGCGAGCAGGTCGAGCGGGGCTTCGAACCAGTGATCGACCTCGGCCTCGCTGGCGACCAGCGGCAGGTCGGGCGGCAGGATGGCGAGCACGGGCGTGACGATGAATGCGGTGCCGGTGAGGTAGGGGTCGAGCGTGCCGACGATGCGTGGAAGCGCGGGGTCGAGCGCGACTTCCTCCTGCGCTTCGCGAAGCGCGGCCTCGACGGGCGTTTCACCGGCATCGATGCGGCCGCCGGGAAAGGCGACCTGACCGGCGTGGGTGCGCATGGCGGGGTTGCGGCGCGTGAGGAGCAGGGTCGGGTCGGAACGGTCGACGACGCCGACGAGGACGGCGGCCGGGCGCGCGTCGGGCATCTCGTGCGGATCGAGATCGTCCATCGCCTCGCTCGTGGGGACGGGCGCTCGAAGGGCGGCGGCGAGGGTCATGTGGCTAAGGAGACGCGCGGGCAGGGACGCGCGTTCACCCAAGGGTGAAATATTCATCCGCCGACCAGAGGCCGGGCGGGTCGCCACCTTCCGCGATCGCGATCTCGGCAAGTTCGTAATAGAGCGCGCGTTCGATTTCGGCTTCCAGACCGCCACGTACGCGTAGGCGGGGCGAGGGGCCGTTATCGCCTTCGACGACACGGATCGGGTGATCGGGGCCGGCGATGAGCGTCTCGTCGGTGTTGAGCTGGAAGGCGAGGCGGCGGTCCTTGCCCGCGCCCTCGCTTTTCATGCGGACCGCGCGGAAGGGGAGATGCTCGACGTGGATGGCGAGCTTCTCGACGGGCGTCACGAGGACGTAGCTGCCGTCCGCCTCGCGGCGCAGCACGCTCGCGAAGAGGCGCACCATCGCAGGCCGGGAGATGAGCCCGCCCTGGTGATACCAGCGCCCGTCGGCGGCGATTCGCATTTCGCTGTCGCCGCAATGATCGGGGTTCCATTTCTCGACGGGTGGCGGGCCCTTGCCCTCGCCGAGCGCTCGAGCGATCGCTGCGAGCGAGGCGCTTTCGAAGGCAGGGGGCGGGGTCGTCTCGGGCATCGCCAACCCAGATAGGCCGCGCCTCCATGCTTGCCTAGAGCCGTGCACGGCCCGTAAGGCGACGGCGATGGAGAAACGCGCGCTGATCACGGGCGCCCGCCACCGGCTGGGCGAAGCAATGACCCGCCACCTGCTCGACGCAGGCTGGACGGTTCATGCCCATGTGCGCGGCGCGGATGACGAGGTGGCGAGCGGAGCCCACAAGGTGGTGGCCGATCTCGCGGAGGCGGATTGCGCCGAGCGGGTCTTCGCGCAGATCGACGAGCCGCCCACGCTGCTGATCAACAATGCCTCGCTGTTCGAGGAAGACGGGCTGGACGCCCCCGACGCGGCGCTCTTCGACCGGCAGATGGCGGTCAATGTGCGCGCGCCGCTGCTCCTCACCTCCGCCTTCGCGCACGCGCACGCGGGATCGGCGGTGGGGCCCGACCGGCTGATCGTGAACATCGGGGACAGCAAGCTGGCGGCGCCCCATCCGGATCATCTGAGCTACACCTTGTCCAAGGCGGCCCTGAAATCGTTGACCGAGACGAGCGCGCGGGCGTTGGGACCGCGGCGTATTCGCGTCAATATGATCGCGCCCGCGATGATCCTGCCCTCGCCGGGGATGGACGCGGAGAAGTTCGCGGCGATGCACGATTTCAATCCGCTCGGACGTGGCGTGGAGATCGCCCACCTGCTGGCGGCCCTCGACCATCTCGTCGCAAACGATGTGGTGACGGGCACCTGCCTCTGGCTCGATGGCGGGCAGCGCCTGATGGGGCTGCCACGCGACGTGGCCTATCTTGAAAAGGACGAATCGTGAACGCGGAGAAAATCGACGGGCTGATCGCGCATCGGGCGCGCAGCGTGCGGCTGTTCATCGACAATCTGAGTGTTTCGGCCGACATCGGATTTCACGATTTCGAGGTCGGTACGCCGCAGCGGCTGCTCGTCTCGGTAGAGGTCTGGATCGACCCCGACCGGCTGCCGCGCGAGGATGAAGAGCAGCATGCCTGGAACTACGATCGGCTGCGCACGACCGTCGTCGAGGTCGCGGCAGCGCGTCGCTTCAACCTCCAGGAAACGCTGATTGGCGAGATTTTCGACCGGATTGCATCCATGTCCGGGGTCAAGGCGTTAAGGGTGCGGTCAGTGAAGCCCGATATCTATAAGGACGCGGACGGCGTCGGTGTGGAAGTCGCCAGCTTTTCTGGACCCACACCTTGAAGCGTTTGCATAGCGCGTTCGAATGTGACGAGCGCAAAACAAATGCCCTTGCCGCGAGGAAACGAGGGCGATAGGAACACCCGCTGTTCGCTGAATGATACGTTAGTACACGCGACGCGGAACAGAATTTTCCGGCACCCTCGGCCGGTTCCGGATGGTCGATCGAAGGCGGTGCCGGCGATCGGAAGTGAAGCTAGGAGACGCGCGACTTTATGGCCTACGCAAACAAGCGAGAGATGAGCTCCAACAAGACGGTGCCGATCGTCATCGTCGCGTTGCTGCACGTCTTTATCGGTTACGCGCTCGTCAGCGGTCTCGCCATGTCGATGGCCGAGAAGGTGAGCGAAGATTTGACGGTGTTCGACGTGGAAGAGCCGCCTCCCCCGCCGCCGCCGCCCGAAGAGCCACCGCCCCCGCCCGAGCAGCCGCAGACCGAGGTTCCGCCCCCGGTCGTGTCGCCGCCGCCGGTGGTCCGCACCAATCCCAAGCCGCCGCCCGTGGTGTCGCAGCCGACGGCTCCGCCGCCGACGCTGACGACGCGCGCGCCGACGACGCCGCCCGCGCCCCCCGCGCCGCCGGCACCGCCGCCGCCGCCGCCGCCGCCGCGGATCGAGCCGGCCCAGCCGAAGGCGAACCTCAACGGCCTCATCACCGGCGAAGACTATCCGTCGCGTTCGCTGCGTAACGAGGAGGAGGGGACCGTGCGTGTCACGCTTACCGTCGGTACGAACGGGCGTGTCAGCGGGTGTCAGGTTGTCTCCTCGAGCGGTCACAGCGCGCTCGACGATCAGACCTGCAATCTGATGAAACGGCGTGCCCGCTTCAATCCGGCGACCGACAGCACCGGTTCGCCCACGACCGGAACGCACACGCAATCATTTACCTGGAAAATTCAGGGACGTCGCTAGGGCATCAGTTAGCCGTTACGCGAATATTCAAAGGGAACATCACCTATGACCACCGAACTTCTTCTCGCCGCCGCGACGGAAAACCCGTACGGCCTGATCCCCGCACTCAAGGAGGGCGGCCCGATCGCCTGGACCGTCTTCGCGATCCTCGTGATCATGTCGATCGGCACCTTCTACATCCTCTTCACGAAGCTGATGCAGCAGCAGAAGATCATCAACCAGGGCAACAGCGTGCGCGCCTCGTTCTGGAACTCGGCGAGCCTCAAGGAAGCGGCCGGCAAGCTCGACCGCAAGAGCGCCTATCGCGCGATCGTCGAAGATGCGCTCGTCGCGCAGGACCAGCACGGCAAGCTCACCGACCCCATCGACCAGCATGACTGGATGATCGGTTCGCTCGAGCGTTCCAAGACGTCGATCTCCAACCGTCTCGGCGAAGGTCTCGCCTTCCTCGCGACCGTCGGTTCGACCGCGCCGTTCATCGGCCTGTTCGGGACCGTCGTCGGCATCTACCGCGCGCTCGTGAAGATCGGTGCGTCGGGTCAGGCCTCGATCGATGCCGTCGCCGGTCCGGTCGGTGAAGCGCTCATCATGACCGCGCTCGGCCTCGTCGTCGCGGTTCCCGCGGTGCTGTTCTACAACTGGCTGATCCGTCGCAACAAAGGCATCATGGAAGATCTCAACGCCTTCACGACCGACGTTCACGGCTATCTCATGAGCGGTGGCAAGGTGAAGCCGCTGATGGCGAGCACGTCGACCACCAAGTCGACCACGCCGGCCGGTGCGACCAAGACGACGACCACCACCACCAAGCCGGTCACCGCCGGCGGCACCCCGGTCAAGCCGGCGCCGCGCAGCTAGCAGCCGGCACGTGAAGGGGCGGCGCGCGCCGTCGCCCCCTCGCTAGCCATTCGTGTGATCATCGGCCTCGATATGCGGGGTTCGAGACAAGTGAAGAAGGAACGCCATCCATGGGCATGACCGTAGGAATGGACCAGTCGGATGAAGACATTCCGATGTCCGACATCAACACGACGCCGCTCGTCGACGTCATGTTGGTTCTCCTCATCATCTTCCTGATCGCGGTTCCCGTCGTGCTGGAAACCGTTCCCGTCGCGCTTCCCGAGGTCGAGTATGAAGTGACCGAGACGAAGCCCGAGAACGTCAACCTCTCGGTCCGCGGCGCGCCCGACGGCAGCTGCGAGATCTACTGGGATGTGTCGCCCGTCGACAGTCAGGAACTGCTCGACCGCGCGGTCGAGCGTCTCGAGCAGGCAATCGAGAATGCCGGCGGCGTCGAGAATATCGACGACGAAAACATGCCCGAAGCGCATATCCGCGGCGACGTGGACACGCCCTACAAGTGCATCGGCGGCGCGATCTTCACCATGCAGCGTGCGGGTTTCGCGCGGGTCGGCTTCATCTCCGAACCGCCCGCCGGCGCCGCGGTCCAGCGCCAGTAAGCGCGGACCAAGCGAGTATAGAAAGGACGACCCATGGCCGCAGCAACGCTCAGCGATGAAGGCGAACCGATGATGGACATCAACACGACGCCGTTGATCGACGTCATGCTGGTGCTTCTCATCATGTTCATCATCACCATTCCCGTGCAGACGCACGCGGTGAAGCTCGACCTTCCGCAGGACGACGGGTCGAACACCCCGCCGCCGGTCGATCCGATCAAGAACAAGATCGTCGTGACCGAGCGCAACGAAGTCCTCTGGAACGGCGAGCCGGTGAACCTCGTGCAGCTTCGCGAATATCTCGATCTGTCGCAGCAGCTTCCGGTCACCCCCGAACTGCATCTGCAGCCCGAACCCGATGCGCGGTACGAGCTCGTCGACCAGGTACTCGCGGTGACCAAGCGCGCGAGCGTCGACAAGATGGGTTTCGTGGGCAACGAGGCGTACGTCAACGAGTTCTAGAGAACGCGAACGCGTTCGAAGGATCGAATGATTTGGGGCGGCCCTTCGGGGTCGCCCTTTTTCGTATCGGGGTTTGGGTCATGCGATCTCGAGGGAAGCTATCGGGTCGGCGATTTGCGTAATGTTATACTATCATCTATGGTCGGCATTCCAGCAGGAGAATGGCGATGACTCAAGGACCGCATTCCAAGACCCACTCCGCCGAAGCCGCCCCGATGAGCGATCTCAACACCACGCCGTTGATCGACGTCATGCTGGTGCTCCTGATCATGTTCATCATCACGATCCCGATCCAGAGCCACGCGGTCAAGATCGACTTGCCGACCGCCGGCGCGCTTCCCGAGACGCTCGACCCGGTGCGCAACAAGATCGTGATCCTCGAAGCGGGGACGATCGTATGGAATGGCGAGCCTGTCTCGTTCGCCGATCTCGAGACCTTGCTCGACCTCACGACCCAGATCGAGGTCGAACCCGAACTGCATCTCCAGCCCGAAGGCGACGCCCCCTATGACGTGGTCGATCACGTCATTGCGGCGACCAAGCGAGCGGGCGTGACGAAGGTAGGGTTCGTCGGCAACGAGGCCTATTCGACCGCCTTCTAGGCGCTGGCCTCGATGCGAGAGCGCGGGCTGGTCTCGACCGAGGCCATGCGCATGGACTTGATCTATGCTACTCTCAAGGAATCGTCGAAGGCGTCTGAGGGGGTGGGGTGATGATGATCCGTTCATTGGCGATGGTGGTGGCCGCCGCCGCATTGTTGGTGCCGGCAAGCGCGCAGGAGCCGGAACGAGAAAATCCGGGCGCGCCGACGACCGCCGCGCCGCAACGTGTCGAGGCGCGCGAATCCATCCATCAAGAATGGCGCGACTTCCAGCCGCGTTTCGCGCCGGGCGCCTGCCCGTTCGAGGGTGACTTCGATCGCGAAATCATCAGCTGCGGGAGTGTGATGGTGCCCGAAGACCGGCGCGACCCGGACAGCAATCTCATCCGTCTCGCCGTGATGCGCATTGCGCCGCTCGCCGACGCGCCCGAGGGCAATGCGATCGTCCGGTTGACGGGCGGGCCGGGGATCGCGGCGCTGGCGGGCGGACGAGCGGAATATTTCTCGGGCAAGCAAGGCGAGACGCTCCGCCGACTTGGCGAAATCGTGTATTTCGACCAACGCGGAACGGGCGTCTCCGAACGCAATTTCTGTCGCGGGATTCCGCAATTCTTCCAGCATGGGGCAATCCCGAGCGCCGAGGGGCATGAGCGGACCGAGGCGATGATGGCCGACTGTCTTGCCGAGGCGCGGCGCGAGGGGATCGCGGTCGAAGCCTACGACAATTGGTCGAACGCCCTCGACGTGCGCGATCTGCGCCGCGCTTTGGGCTACCAACAGTGGAACCTGCTGGGGGTCTCCTATGGCACCCAGCTCGGGCAGGGCGTCATGGCGGTCGATCCCGAAGGCGTCCGCTCGGCGGTGCTCGACAGCGTCGTACCCAATAGCGGAATGCCGAGCATGACGGGGTCGACGGGCGTGAATTTCGAGCAGTCGCTCGAAGCGGTGCAGGCGGCGTGCGCGGCGCAGGACGCCTGCTCGAGAGCCTTTCCCGATCTGGCCGAACGCGTCTATCGGGTTATCGAGAGTTTCGGCGAGCAGCCGCTGGTTATCGGTGGCCTGACGCCCCCCGCCTTTCCGCGAGGGTCGGTCATGCTCGACGACGTGGCGGCGGCGCAGCTGCTCTTCCAGCTGCTCTATTCGCGCGCACTCTACGGAGAACTCCCGATCATCCTGGAAGCGATGGAGACGCGCAACATCGAGGCCCTGCGCATCTATGCCCAGCAAGGCGCGCCGGGCTACGACCGGACCTACGGAAGCGGGATGAACCGCGTCATCCTGTGCTCGGACGGTAAGACGAAAAGCGATGCGGAGAACGCCGTTCTTCACCAGGACGCGCCGCGCAGCGAGCCCTGGTTCGCCGAGGCGGGCGTCATTGGTTGTGGCGGCCAATTGACGCTCGACATCGACCCGACGGCCCGGCCGCTGGTGTCCGACATTCCAACGCTCATCGTGGCGGGCGACGCGGACCCGATCACGCCGTGGCAGGAGAGCCGCTGGCTTGCGGACCGGCTCGAGAAGGCGACCTACGTCGAATTCGCGGGCACGGGCCATGGGGCTCTCTTCTCGAACGGCGCCTGCGGCGATGCGATTCTCGCCGACTTCATCGAGGATCCCGAGCGGGAACTGGATACGGCGTGCGTGGAAGAGATCGACCCGATCGACTTCGCAACCGACTGGCGCTCGACCGATGCGCCCTTTCGCATGGTGAGCGCGGTGCAGGCGGGCCGGTGGCCCTGGGGCCTTGCGCTCGCCCTCGTGGGGGTCGTGGGGGCAGTGTTGTTCTTCCCGGCAGCTGCGCTCGGGCGGCGTGTCGAGGCACGGCGTGGGCGGACGGTAACGGGCGGACTGGCGCGGGCGCGCTGGGCGAGCTGGGGCGGCGCGGCGCTCGGCCTCGCTGCCGCCGCAAGTGCGGGTTGGATCGTGCAAGGCTGGCTCGCCACGCACCCGATGGGGCTGCCGGTCGGTGTTCCGAACAGCGTCGCGGTCGCAGGCCTGCTGGCGCTGGCCGGGGTCGTGCTGGCCGTGTTCGGTGCGCTGTGGGCGTGGCGTGCACGCGACCTGGCCCCGACCGGAACGCTGGTCGCGACGCTGGTCAGTGTCGTGGCAACAGCAGGGCTGTTGGCCGCGATGACCGCGCACGGGCTCGGGCCGATCCTGCTCTAACGCGCCCTTGGAAGGGCGTCAGCCTAGCCGAAGGTGAAGGCGTAGGCAGCGACGTTGGCGCGCTCGAAGGTGATGGTGAAGGTCCGTTCCGCAGCGCCGCCCTGCTGGCGGACGAGCTGGTAGAGGCGCTCGTCGGTGACAGTGCCGCGGCCGCGGGGATCGACATCGACACCGGCGTCTTGCCCCGGCGCGTCGCCGTCGACGGTGATCGTAAAGTCGACGGGCTGGCCGTCGGTCGAGCCGAGGACGAGATTGAGGTCGCGCGCCTTGAACGTGAAGCTGATGGTGCCATCGGCTTCGGTCGCCACCGAGCGTTGATTCTCGATGCGCCAGCGACCGCCGAGGGCCCACTCATTGAGTGCAAGGCTTTCAGGTTGCTCGAAGGTGAAGGGTACGCCCGTGACGAGCCCGCCGGGCGAGGCGAAATTCTCGGTGCGGCGGCTGCCGAGATAGGTCTCGGGACTGGCAACGGCATTGAAGTCGGCCTGCCGCTCGGTGTCGGACAGGTCGGGGCCGGTGGTGCGGGCGCCGAGATCCGCCTTGCCCGCTTCGGCGAGCAGCGTGCGGATGGCGGCTTCGGTCTTTCCATAGCTGCCTTCGCCGAAATGATGGTAGCGGATGCGGCCCTTCGCATCGATCAGGTAGTGGGCGGGCCAGTAGCGGTTCTCGAACGCGCCCCAGATCGACCAGTCGTTGTCGATCGCGACGGGATAGGTGATGCGCGCGTCGTTGACGGCTTTCTCGACGTTGGCGCGCTTGCGCTCGAAGGCGAATTCGGGGGTGTGGACGCCGATCACGACGAAGCCGTCGTCCTCGTAGCGCTCGTACCAGGAGCGGACGTAGGGGACGGCGCGGATGCAGTTGATGCAGCTGTAGGTCCAGAAGTCGACGAGAACGACCTTGCCCTCGAGATCTTCGGCGGTCAGCGGCTCGCTGTTGATCCAGCCGGTGGGGCCGGGAAGGCCGGGGAAGGGGCCTTCGTCGGGCAGCCCGCCCTCGATCTCGGTGGTGAGTTCGGGCGCGTCCATGCCGAGCAGGCGGGCAATGCGGTTCTCGATCTGGAAGGTCTGGCCCGAAGACAGGTTGGCGAGCACACGGGTGTCGAGGCCCAGCGCGATGGCGCCGGTGCCGATCAGGATGAGGATGCCGAGCACCTTCTTGATCTTCTCGCCTGCGCCGAGGCCGCGCTTCATGGCGGCGAAGACCTTGCCGCCCACGAGAAGGGCGAGCGCGAGGCTCGTCGCGGCGCCCAATGCATAGGCGAGCAGGAGGAAAGCGGTCTGGGGGCTGGCACCCGACAGCGCGGCGCCCGAGAGGATGAGGCCGAGGATGGGGCCGGCGCAGGGCGCCCAGAGGAGGCCGGTCGCGACGCCCAATGCGAGGCTCGAGAAGAGCGTGCCACGCCCTTCGTTCTGCTGGCTGAGCTTTTCGCCCAGGCGCACGAGGGGCCGGGTAACGGGGTCGGCGAGGCGGGGAAAAATGAGCATGAGCGCGAACAGGCTCATGAAAGCGAGCGCGACGTAGCGCCCGACGCTGTTGGCGGTACCCGCGGCCTCGCCCGCAAAGGCGGTCAGCGTGGCGACGCCCGCAAAGGTGACGGCCATGCCGACGAGCAACGGAAAACCATTCGACCAGAAGGGCTTGTCGGCGCGCGCGAAGACGAACGGCAGGACCGGCAGGATGCAGGGACTGATGATGGTCAGCACCCCGCCCAGATAGGCGAGCAGAAGGATCAGCATGGCGCAGCCCTAGGCGGGACGGAAGCGCAGCGCGAGGCCGTTGATGCAGTGGCGCTTGCCGGTGGGTGGGGGGCCGTCGTTGAAGATATGGCCGAGGTGGCCGCCACAGCGCGAGCAATGCTCCTCGACGCGGACCATGCCGAGGCTGGTGTCCTTCGCGGTGCCGATCCGGCTCGCCGCGACGGGCTTGGTGAAGGCGGGCCAGCCGGTGCCGCTGTCATATTTGTCGGCGCTAGAGAACAGGGTCTGGTTGCAGCCCGCGCAATGGTAGAGGCCCGCGCGCTTCTCCTTGTTCAGCGGCGAGGAGAAAGCGCGCTCGGTGCCCGCCTTGCGCAGGATGCGGAAGCGATCCGCGCCCAGCTCTTTCTTCCATTGCGCTTCGGACTTCTTCACCGGGAAGCTGTCGCGGTTCACCTTGGTACCGCCCGCGAAGGCGAGGGCGGTGCCGGCGAGGCCGAGAGCGGAAGCGCCGATGATGGCGCGGCGAGTGGCGGGTTTTTCGAACATCTGTTCTCCTTAGACGAGCCAACGTGAGGCTCGGCTGAACGTTTCTCTCATCATTCAAGGGAGATACGGCCAGGATCGCCGTCCGGATGAAAGAAAGCGCGGGCGTTCGGTCACGCCTCCATCTTGCTCGCGATGTGTAGCGTGCCAGTGATGCGCTAGGCGGCGTCGGAGAATTGCAGGCGCGCGAGGCGGCTGTAGAGGCCGGACGTGGCGAGCAGCTCGTCGTGGGTGCCCTGCTCGACGATGCGCCCTTCGTCCATGACGAGGATGCGGCTGGCGGCGCGCACGGTCGCGAGGCGGTGGGCGATGACGATGGTGGTGCGCTGGCCCATGAGCTCGTCGAGCGCGGCCTGGACGCGCGCCTCGCTCTCGGCGTCGAGCGCGCTGGTCGCTTCGTCGAGGAGGAGCAGGGGAGCGTCCTTGCGCAAGAGCGCGCGGGCGATGGCGAGGCGCTGGCGCTGGCCGCCCGACAGGCGCGCACCGCCTTCGCCGAGGAAGGTGTCGAGGCCTTCCGGCAAGGCACGCAGGAAATTGGCGGCATGGGCAGCCTCGGCGGCTTCCCAGATGTCGGCGTCCGGCGCGTCCCAGCGCCCGTAGCGCAGGTTGTCGCGCGCGCTGGTGGCGAAAATCATCACCTCTTGCGGGACCATCGCGATGCGGTGGCGCAGCGCTTCGGGATCGACGGTGGCGATATCGACGCCGTCGAACAGGACGCGGCCCGCGGCGGGATCGTAAAATCGCTGGGCGAGCTGGAAGATGGTCGTCTTGCCAGCGCCCGAGGGGCCGACCAGCGCGACCATTTCGTCGGGTTGGATGTCGATGGTCACGCCGTCGAGGGCGGCGACTTCAGGGCGCGTAGGGTAGCGGAAATCGACATTCTCGAACGTAATGCGTCCGCGCGGCGGTTCGGGCAGGGCGGCGGGCTGCGCGGGCGCGACGATGTCGGGCTCGACGTGCATGAGTTCGTTGAGACGCTGGCTGGCCCCCGCGGCGCGGAGCAGTTCGCCGTAGACTTCGGACAAGGAGCCGAAGGCGCCTGCGAGAAGGCCGCCGTAGAGGACGAAGGCGGTGATGTCGCCGCCGGTCATGCGGCCCGCGCGCACGTCGATCGCGCCCTGCCAGACGACCAAGGTGATCGCGCTGAAGAACAGGCTGATGGCGATGCCGGTGAGGATGGCGCGGAGCAGGATGCGCTTCTTGGCGACGGCGAATACCTGCTCGGTGGCGGTGCCGAAGCGGTCGGTTTCGCGGCGCTGCTGGCCGAAGGCGAGCACGATTTTCATCGCCGAGAACACTTCGGAAGAAACGGTGCCGACGTTGGCGATCCGGTCCTGGCTGGTGGCGGAGACGGCGCGCACCTTGCGACCGAGCCAGATCATCGGGAACAGGATGACGGGGATGACGAGGATCATCAGCCCGGCGAGCTTGGGCGCGATGAACAGGAGAATGGTGGCGCAGGCGACTGCGAGCACGATGTTGCGCAACGCAACCGAGATGGTGGTGCCGACGACCTGCTCGATGATCGAGGTGTCGACGGTGATGCGACTGGTGATCTCGGCGGGGCGGTTTTCCTCGAAGAAGGAAGGGCTGAGGCGCAACAGGTTGCGGTGCACCGCGAGGCGGATGTCGGCGACCACGCGCTCGCCGAGCCAGCTCACGAAATAGAAGCGTAGCGCGGTGGCGATCGCCATGACGACGACGAGGAAGAGCAGATACTGGAACCAGCGCGCGATGTCGCCCTCGCCGCCGAAGCCGCGGTCGACGATGAGTTTGAGCGCATAGGGCACGCCCGCGGTCGCGCCAGCCGCGACGATCAGCGCCAGCGCTGCGGCGGCCATGCGCGAGGGATAGGCAAGCGCCATCCGCGCGACCATCGCGAGGTTGGAAATCGGCTTTTTAGGAGGCGGGTCGGCTTTCATGTCGGATGTGTCGCCTAGCAGCGTGGGGCAGTAACGCCAAGCGGCGGGGCCACAGTTGTTCGCAATTGCACAATCCGGGGTTGCGCGCGGAGCGATGGAGGGCCACGTTCGTTCCCGAACCAAGCACTACAATCGGGAAATTTCGCACATGCTCTATGACGCCTACGAGGTGCAACGCTCGCTGATGGCCGGGGCCAGCAAGATGGCTGGGCTGGGCGCGGGCTGGCTGTCCAACCCTGCCAACATGTGGGGTTATGGCTCGCTGGCGCCGGTAATGGCGGCGGGGCTCGACGTCTTCGCCCATGCGGCCGCGCCGCGCGGCAAGCCCGAGTTCGGCATCACCGAGACCGACGTGAAGGGCACGATGGTTGCGGTCGACGAGGACGTGACGTTGCGCAAGCCCTTCGGCGACCTGCTGCATTTCCGCAAGAAGGGCGTGGAGGGGCAGGAACCGCTCCTGATCGTGGCGCCGATGAGCGGCCATTTCGCAACGCTGCTGCGCGGCACCGTCAAGCGGATGCTGCACGGGCATGACGTCTATATCACCGACTGGAAGGACGCGAAGAACGTGCCGCTCGCCGAGGGGCATTTCGATCTCGACAGCTATGTCGACTATCTGGTCGATTTCTGTGAGGCGATCCTCGAGGAGACGGGCAAGCGACCGCATATGCTGGCGGTGTGCCAGCCCTCGGTGCCGGCCTATGCCGCGACGGCGATCATGAACCGCGACGATCATCCCGCTACGCCGAAGACGCTGACGATGATGGGCGGGCCGATCGACACGCGCGAAAGCCCGGGTGCGGTCAACACGGTCGCGACCCAGCGCCCGCACGCCTGGTTCCAGCAGAATGCCATCGCGACGGTGCCCTACGTGTATCCGGGCGCGGGGCGGAAGGTGTATCCCGGGTTCCTGCAACTCGCCGGCTTCATGACGATGAATTTGGGCGACCACCTCATGAGCCATTGGGAGATGTTCAAGCATCTCGTCGTCGGCGACGAACAGAGCGCGGACAAGACGCGCGAATTCTACGAGGAATATCGCTCGGTCGCGGACATGACGGCGGAATTCTACCTCCAGACGGTCGACGTGGTGTTCCAGCGCCATTTGCTGCCTGAGGGCGAGTATACCCACCATGGCGAGATCGTCGATGCAGGCGATATCGACGAGACGGCGCTGCTCGCGATCGAGGGCGAGCGCGACGATATCTCGGGGCTCGGGCAGACCAAGGCCGCGCTGAGCCTCGCGACCGGCCTACCAGAGAAGAAGAAGAAATATCTGATGGCCGAGGATGTGGGCCATTACGGCATCTTCAACGGCGGCAAGTGGCGTGACCGTATCGCGCCGGTCGTCGAGGAGTTCATCGCCGCGCACGCCTGATCGGATTTTGCCCCACAGACCATCGCCTGTTAGGCTCGCCGCGCTCGGGTTTCGCGTAAGGGGAGATAGGTGATGGCATTTCTGATGGCAGCAGCGGCGCTCGCCGCAGCGGCGCAGGCCGAACCGGCGAGCAAGTGGCAGGTCGATTTCGGCGAGGCGGCGTGCCTCGCGGCGCGCAAATATGCGATCGACGGCGACGATGTGACGATGATCATCAAGCCGGCGGCGCATGGGCTGAGCACCGAATTCATGCTACTGAAGGACGGGCGCTCGCAGCCGGCGCTAGCGGCAACGGCGACGGTCTGGCTCGACGGCGAGAAGATCGAGGCGAAGCGCATCAGCTACAAGAGCGATGAATTGGGACAGGTGGTATCACGCTACACCGTGCCCGTGAATGCCGCCCGACTGGCGAGCGTATCGCGCCTGACCTTCGAGGACGGTCGCGAGCGCACGATGATCGACGTGCCGAGAATGGGCGGCGTGTCGGATGCGCTCGGGAAGTGCGTGTCGCAGCTTCGGGAAACGTACAATGTCGCGGGCGAGGGGCTTTCGGAAGGGCCGCTAGGTGGAGCGGACGGCGCGAAAGGCGACGTTCGCTCGCTCATCACTTCGGACGATTATCCGGCGTCGTCGGTGATGTCGGGAAAAGGCGGGATCGCCCGTGCCTTTCTGCTCGTGAACGCGGAGGGCCGGGTCAAGGATTGCACGCTGGTATCCTATGCGGGCGATCCGCTGGTACTGGCGCAGACCTGCAACATCCTTATCGAGCGGGCGCGGTTCAAACCCGCGACCGACCGCGACTGCGTACCGACACAGGGATCGTTCACCACGCCGATCATCCGCTGGATGGTGCAGGGGAAACGCCGCAGCGCCGAGCGCGCCATGGTAGATGAGTTCGAGGCGATGGATCGCACCTACGACGCCGCGTTTGGAGGTGTTGATCCGGAGGATTACAGAACCCTCTGAGACGACTGTAGCGGTGCCGGCGAAGCTACAGCTTCGCCTGATCCCGATCCGGCGAAAGGCGCGCGAAAGCGCGGGCGATGAGCGCGCGCGCCCGCATGACGAGGTAGAAGGTCAGGCCGACGACGAGGGCGGCGACAACAGCAGCGGCGACGGGATTGAGGATGGCCATCGCGAGCAGGCCGCCGGTGGCGACATCCTCGATGGTGGAAACCACGACGTTGGAAACGGGCTCGGGTGACGCATTGACGACGGTGCGAGCGCTGGACTTGCCTGTATGCGCCATGAAGGCCGCGCCGCCGCCCAATAGGAAGCTCGCGACCTGGAAGGCGGGATCGCCCGCATCGACGATCGCGAGCCCGAGCAATGCACCACCAAGGGGCCGCAGGACCGAGTGGATGCCATCCCAGGCGCTATCGACCCAGGCGACCTTGTCGGCGAAGAATTCTGCGAAGGTGCCGACGCCTGCGATGGCGAGCACCCAATTGTTGGCGAGCACGTCCAGCGCTTGGAGGTTTTCGGGCAGCGGCACCCAACCGAACTTCATCCCCAGTCCGGTGATGAAGGTCACGAGATAGAGCCGCCAGCCCGCGAGCAGGCTTGTGGAAGCGGCGAGCGCGACAAGTTCGACCGGAGTCATGCCGGTGAGAATGCCGGTTACGCGCGCACTTGCCAAGCGCAGAAGGCGCGGCCAGCATCGCGCCCGTGCCGATACGAAGGGGGTTCGCCATGCTCAAGTTTCTCGCCGCTGCCGTTTCTCTGTTCGCGCTTTGCGCGCCTGCCGCCGCGCAGGACACGATCCTCGCGGGCAATCTCATCGCCGACACGCGCGAGGGGGCGAGCGGACCGGCGACGATCATCGTCGATGACGGACGGATCGTTTCGGTGACCGCAGGTCTGGACGCGCCGCGGGTCGGCACCGTCCACGACCTTTCGGGCAAGACGGTGATGGCCGGCCTCATCGACATGCACACGCATCTGACGGGCGATCCCTCCGGCGATTATTGGGAAGCGGCGACGGTGCCGGACGAATGGGGCGTGATCGTCGGCGTAAAGAATGCGGCGAAGACGGTGCGCGCGGGTTTCACCACGGTGCGCGAGGTCGGGAGCCGGGGGCCGCAGGGCAGCTATATGCTGCGGCGCGGGATCGCCGAGGGACTGATCCCGGGACCGCGCATCCTCGCTGCGGGGAGCAGCATCGCGATCGTCGGCGGGCATGGCGACGTCAACGGCTTCCGCCCCGAGATCAATGCCGCGCTCGACACCGGCTTCAACTGCACGGGGCCGGTCGAATGCGCAGAAAAGGTGCGGCTGGCGAGCCAGAACGGCGCTGACCTCATCAAGATCACTGCGACGGGCGGCGTACTCTCGCAGCAGGGCCGCGGGCTGGAAGCCCATTTCAGCGATGCCGAGATGCGCTCGATCGTCGAGACGGCGCACAGCCTGGGGCTGAAGGTGGCGGCACACGCGCACGGCGCACGCGGCATCGAGGCAGCGGCGCGCGCGGGCGTCGACAGTATCGAGCATGGCACCTACGCCGACGAGGCGGCGCTCAGGCAGATGCGCGCGACGGGAACGGTGTTCGTGCCGACCCTGCTGGCGTTCGAAGGCGTGCGCGAGGGCATGGAGCAGGGCATGTACACCCCGGTCGTCGACGCCAAGATCCGCCAGGTGATGGATCAGGTCGGCAAGCCCATTCGCACGGCGATCCGGCTGGGCGTGCCCATCGCGTTCGGGACCGATGCCGGCGTGTTCGCGCATGGGCGCAACGCGGAGGAACTGGCGCTCCTGGTGCGCGCGGGGATGACGCCCGGGCAGGCGCTCGACAGCATCACGGTCGTGGCCGCCGAAGCGCTGGGCATGAGCGGCGAAATCGGGATGGTCGTGGCGGGCAAGAGCGCCGACATCATCGCCTTCGACGGCGATCCTTATACCGACGTGTCGGTGCTTGAAGAGGTCGACTGGGTCATGGCGCGGGGCGCCGTCGTCGACTGAGAGCGGCTGACCGACAAACGGGCGGCTGGCTTCGACGAGCGATCTTGCGCGTGCCGCTCGCATCGACTACAAATGTCATCATCAATCAGGAGAGACATGATGACGACGCGGCTTCCCAAGGCTCTACTGTGTACGACCTTATTGTTCGGCGCGACTGCCGCGCTCATGGAACCCGGCATCGCGCTCGCACAGGATCGGTCGATTTCCGAGACGAAGCACGCCAGTGAACGGCGGATCGAGGGGTTCGGCGATCTGTCCTATTCGGGCGATCCGGTTGTCGATCATCTGGAGCTCTATGGTTCGGTCGAGGTCGGCCTCTTCTGACACCGAACAGCGTCCGGCCTTGCCGTCGCGGGCGGGCCGGCACTGTCGCATGGCGATGCGAGGAAACGGCGCTGGAGGGTGTGACCCGCCGGCGCCGTTTTTCTTTGTTGTTCGTGGTGGCGCGGGCAACCAGTCGCTATCCGACCGGCGCTTCGCGATCCGCGGGCCCTACAGGACTTCGAAAAGACCCGCCGCGCCCATGCCGCCGCCGACGCACATCGTGACGACGACATATTTCGCACCGCGGCGCTTGCCCTCGATAAGTGCGTGGCCAGTCATGCGGGCGCCGCTCATGCCGTAGGGGTGGCCGATCGAGATCGAGCCGCCATCGACGTTGAGGATGTCGTCGGGGATGCCGAGCTGCTGCTGGCTGTAGAGCACCTGCACCGCAAAGGCCTCGTTCAATTCCCACAGGCCGATGTCCTCGACCTTCAGGTCGAAGCGCTTGAGAAGCGCGTTGACCGCGGGGACCGGGCCGATGCCCATTTCATCGGGTTCGGTGCCCATGACCGCCATGCCGACATAGCGGCCCAGCGGCTGCAGCCCGCGGCGCTCGGCTTCCTTCGCTTCCATCAGAATGCAGGCCGACGAACCGTCGGAAAGCTGGCTGGCGTTGCCCGCGGTGATGTGGGTGTCGGGGCCGAGGACGGGGTTGAGGCTTTGCAAGCCCTCGAGCGTGGTCTCGGGACGGTTGCCCTCGTCCTTCTCGATCGTGACCTCCCTCTTGGAAATCTCGCCCGTTTCCTTGTCCTTCACGCCCATCGTGACCGTGACGGGGACGATCTCGTCGTCGAAGCGGCCCGCTTCCTGCGCGGCGGCGGTGCGCTGCTGCGACTTCAGCGCATATTCGTCCTGCGCGGCGCGATCGATGCCGTAGCGCTGGGCGACGGTCTCGGCGGTCTGGAGCATTGGCATGTAGACGTTCTTGTGCATCTCGATCAGCGAGGGATCCATCGCCACGCGCATTTCGGGCGTCTGGACCATCGAGATCGAATCCTGTCCGCCCGCGGCGACCACGTTCATGCGGTCGGTGATGATCTGCTTGGCGGCGGTGGCGATCGCCATCAGGCCCGAGGAGCATTGGCGGTCGATGGTCATGCCCGACACCGTGACGGGCGCGCCGGCCTTCAGCGCGACGAGGCGGCCGATGTTGCCGAACTGCGTGCCCTGCGCCAGCACCGCGCCCCAGCACACGTCGTCGATCTCGCCCGCCTCGATACCCGCACGTTCGATCGCGGGGGCCAGGCTGTAGGCGCCGAGCGTCGGACCATGGGTCATGTTGAAGGCGCCCTTGTAGGCGCGGCCGATGGGGGTACGGGCGGTGGAAACGATGACGGCGTCACGCATGATGAATTCTCTCCTAGATGTCCTACCTAGTAGGCAAATTGCGTCGAAATTGATAGCTAAGCTAATGGACCAGCGAAGCCAACCGAGGTCGTGGCAAAGGAGCTTAAGTCCACTCCTCTGATGAGGAGGCTGCAAAAATCATACATCTCGGTATCCGCAATTTCTACACCTTCTGTCGAACACTATAGAAAAAAAGGAAAAACCGAAAAATATCGCGAATGGCAACGGGAGCATAATAAGGTCAGCGACAGTACTGTCGTCGCTACCATCGATAGCAATGCAATGATTGACGATAGAATTAGGATATAGCCATAGACTTTGCTTTCGTTAAGGTTCAAAAATACTCCAAGTCCACCGATTGGTAGAAAGGAAAATAGTCCTATTAGGAGAAGCTTTCTAACTCTTTCTAGCGCCATACCAGCAATCGGCATTAGCTAGGTGAAAATCAGTCCGAGCCAGTCGGCGACCAGCGCGGGTTTGTCCTCACCGTCGATCTCGACGGTGACGTTGTGGGTCAGAAGTAGCTGGCCTGGGGCTTTTTCGGTCATTGCGGTCAGAACGAACCGGCCGCGCACTTTTTTCCCCGACGCGACAGGTTTGAGGAAACGCACTTTGTCGAGGCCATAGTTGACCGCCATTTTAGTCGTCTCGGGGACGAGCATGACGTCGGCGGCCATACGGCTCAAGAGTGAGAGGCTGAGGAAGCCATGGGCGATGGTGCCGCCGAAGGGTGTCTGCTTCGCAAGCGCCTCGTCGACATGGATGAACTGCCGATCCTCGGTCGCGTCGGCGAAGTCGGTGATACGCTGCTGCGGCACCGCGATCCAGTCGGATACGCCGATCTCGGTGCCGACGGCGGCGCGGATGGTGTCGAGCGAGGCGACGGGCATGGGACGTGCTTACACTTACGTAAGCGGAAAGCGCAAGAGAGAGCGTCAGTTTTGATTGAAACCAGTCGGCTAAAAATCGCCGGGTTTGAATGAGCCATCCTCTTGTCGAAATAAATATGCTTCAGAAGCTTCGTCGTAATGGACCGGTCCGCCGTCCATATCGAGAACGTAGGTCATGAGACTGTTGACGATGGGAGCATAACGCGCGTCCGTGGCAGCAATGCTGTCTACCCCATCGTGCCCGTGAGTTTCGACGCCTAAGAATATGATTGCAAAATCTCCTTCTCCAAGTGCGCCCGCAAATCCATTGCCATCGACCCAGCATTCCGGCCCTAGGTTTGTACGAAGAATAGAGTTCGTAGTGGGCAGATCGCCTTTGAAAACTGTGACGGGCTCAACTTCGGTGGCACGGTAGAATTCTGCTGTTCTCACACTCTCGGAGAACTGAGCTCCAGCCTTCACTACCTTTGCAAGATAAACCGTCTCCGCTTCCTCGAAATTGAGCTTCTCTCGTTCGTAATGCTCGATCTGATAAAGGTCGCTGACAACCTTTTTCTCGCGTGCTGAAAATTCGTCCCAGCTTTCGCCAGGCATTGGCGGCGCGTTCATATAATCGCGGCAAGCGAGCGCTGGATATGCACCAAAAATGGCAAACCCCGCCAAACCCAACACAAGAATACGCATTGCTATCCCTTTGCTTTATCGGCTCCCTTAGCAGATTTCACTTCTGCTTCCTCATCTACGATCTTAAACCCATCCTTGGGGTATGGCATGATCATCTCGCCATCGGGAGCCGCAGTGAAGGTGGTCTGCGTCGGATAGGCGAACTCGATGCCCTGTTCGGCAAACAGGCGCGTGATCTCGATGAGGACGAGGCTCTTGGTGCCGACCAGCTCCTCATAGTCGGTCGTGTAATGATCGTAGATGAAGATGAAATCGATCGAGCTGTCGCCGAAACCCGTGCAGACCGTGCGGACGGGCTCGATAGCATCGTTGTCGCGGATCGTGCTTTCGACGAGCGCCTTCATCTGCGCGAGTTTTTCGGGCGGGGTCTGATAGATGACGCCGAAAGGGATTTCGATGCGGCGGCGCTCGGCCATCGCGATATTCTTCACTTCCTGGCCAAGCAACTGTGTGTTGCCGATGACGATCTGTTCGCCCGTGACGGCGCGCAGGCGGGTCGTCTTCATGCCGATCTTCTCGACCGTACCGAAGGTCGAGCCGTAGCTGATCTGGTCGCCGCGGCGGAACGGTCGGTCGAACACGATCGAGAGGGCGGCGAAGAGATCCTCGAATATGCCCTGCGCGGCGAGGCCGATGGCGATACCGCCAATGCCGAGGCCGGTGATGAGCGGCAGGACGTTGACGCCGAGATTGCCGAGGATGAACAGCCCGGCAAGCGCGAACACCGCGACGTTGATGAACACGCGGATGATGCTGATGGCGTTGCCGAGCGTCGAGTCGGGATCGTCCTCTTCCTGCGCGGCCTTGGACTTGACGACGCCGAGGATCAATTCTCGCACCCAGATCGCGCCCTGCAGCGCGGCGACGATGACCATCAGCGTATCGAAGAAATTGTCGATCCGCTCTGGCACTCGTGTCTGGTTGATGACGATATCGATCGCCAGCACCACCATGAAAATTACCTTGGTCTTGGCAAAGACGCCGGCGATGATGCCTTTCCAGCTGGTGCGATCCTGGGTGCGGCGACGGTAGTTCTTGCCGAGCGTGCGCAGGACGAGGAGCACGGCGATGATGCCAAGCGCGACTGCGCCGCCAATCAGGAGGTCATCCCAGTTGCTCGCGATCCAGTTGACGGTGCCGATCAGCGGCTCCTCTACGGTCTCGGCGGCGTCGGCGATGGTTTCGTTCGTCGTCGTCATGGCTCGCCACTAGGGGAAAGCGGGGTGCCGTTTCAAGCCGGGGCGCGGCCCTTGAGGAAGCGGGCGATCCGCGCGCGCTTGGTGGGTTTGAGGGCGCCGGGCTCCAGAAAGGCGATGAGCCGCGCTTCGCTGCGCTGGAGGCGCTTGCGGCCCCGCGTCGGCAGCTTGGTGCCGGCGAGCGGGTCGAGCGGCTTGTCCTTGACCGCATCGATGATGGCGGGATGGATATAGCTCGAACGGCAGACCGCGGGCGTATTGCCCAGGGCCTTGGCGACGGGATCGACGACCGATTTCAGCGTGATCTTGTCGCCCGCCTTCATCTGTTGCTCGACTTCCTCGAAGGCGAGGCGCGAGGCGCCCCAAGTGCGGAAATGCTTGGCGGTGAATTCCGTGCCGCTGATTTCGCGAAGGTAGGCATTGACGTCGCTGGAGGAGACCGCGCGGGTGTTGCCGCGATCGTCGACATATTGAAACAGCGCCTGCCCGGGCAAATCGTGGCATTCGCGAACAACGCGGTTGAGCGCGGCGTCGGTAACGGTGACATCGCGCTGCACGCCGTGCTTGGCGCGGAAATTGAGCTTGATGCGCGTCTTCAGTTTCTTGACGTGGCGGTGCTGGAGCGTGGTCGCGCCGAAACTCTTGTTCGATTTGGCGTAAGCGGCGTTGCCGATGCGCAGGTGGGCGGTGTCGAGCAGCCGGACGATGGCGGCGAGCACGGGTTCGCGCTGCAGTTTGCGGCGGCGCAGATGGCGCTCGACCTGCTTGCGGATCTTGGGAAGCGACTGGGCGAAGGCGACGATGGAGTCGAACTTGGCGATCTCGGCGAGGTCGCGATAATCGTCGTGATAGCGATATTGCTTACGGCCGCGCTCGTCGATGCCGGTGGCCTGGATATGCCCGCCCGCGTCCTTGCAGAACCAGACTTGCTTGTAGGCGGGAGGGACGGCGAGCGCGTTTAGCCGCTCGATGACGTCGCCATCGTCGAGCTTGTCGCCCTTCTCGTCATGATAACTCCAGCCTCTGCCGCGGCGCACCCGGGTGTAACCGGGTTCCTCGTCACTGGAATGCCGCAAGTCACGCACGGCTCAGCTCCCTTTCGGATAGCTAAGCGCCCCGGTGCGTTGGCGGTTCCGAGCATGGACGAAAGACATAGGAGTGAAACGTGCAGAATCTCGACGGAAAGAAAATCCTCATCATGGCGACCAACGGGTTCGAGGAGCTGGAACTTACCGGACCGCGCGACCGGCTGGGCGAGGCGGGCGCGCAGGTCCATCTTGCCAGCCCCGATCGCAATCCCATCCAGGGCCGGGTCAAGGACGAGCCGACGATCATGGTGACGCCCGACAAGCTCATCACGGAGGCGGACGTCGACGATTATGACGCGCTGGTGCTGCCGGGCGGGGTCATCAACCCCGACAATCTGCGCACCAACGAGGATGCGATCGCGCTGATCAAGGCGTTCGACGAGGCCGAAAAGCCCGTTGCGGCGATCTGCCATGGCCCCTGGCTGCTTGCGGAAGCGGGCGTGGTGAAGGGCAAGACCGTGACAAGTTGGCCCTCGATCCGGACCGATCTGAAAAACGCGGGCGGCGAGGTGGTCGACGAGGAAGCCTGCGTGGACGGTCACCTCATCACCAGCCGCAATCCCGACGATGTGCCCGCGTTCTGCGAGGCGATCGCGAAGGCGGTGTCGGAGGCGTAAGGTCAAGGACGGGTGGGCGCGGCTCCTCCCCAGGGCCACGCCCGCCCGCCGCCTGCTCGGTTGTCAGGCATCTGCGAGTGTCAGGGCCTCGATCTCGATGGCGATCGAGCCGTCTGGCTCGGTCGCGGGTTCGCTCGTAAGGGCGATGTCGGCGACGACGTGCCCCGGAAGGACGAACTCTGCATCTGCCAGACCATGGGTCAGCCTGTTGGCCGCCACTTTGGCGTCGGGCTGCGGGATACGCAGGGAGATTTCATGCCGTTCCCCTTCGTAGGTAAGCGAATGCCAATCGGTAGAACGAAATTCCCTAATCAGCACCTTATCGCGGGGTAGGCCTGCACGCTCGAGCAACTGGCGCAGCAGATGCGTGGCCGCACGGGACAGGGGCGGGCGCATCATTGGCTGTTCTCCAGATAGGAACGCACCCGCTCGACCGTCCGCTGGCGCGGCTCGCGGCCACGGCGAAGGTCGAAGACGAATCGAGGGTCGCCCACGCAGTCACGCCCGAAGCGCGCCGCAGGAACCTGTTTGGTCTTTAGAAATTTTTCAATGTCTCGAAGTAGATACACGGTTATACCCCATTGCTCTCATCTCGACTCGGCACTCATGGGGTTCTTCCAGTCGATTTCCTACTTGTCTAGGAAAATTCCTATATCTATAACGGTGGCATGATGCTCGAACCGCGCGAACGGCTGCAAGAATTGTGCAGGGCCCACCGGGTGGACTTTGCGACCTTGTCGAAACTGGTCGGGAAGAACCCGGCCTATATCCAGCAATATATCCGTCGCGGCACGCCCCGCGAACTGGCCGAGCGCGACCGGCGGCTGATCGCGCATTATTTCAACGTATCCGAGGAGGAGCTGGGCGGGCCGGGTGAGGCAGAGCGTTCGAACGGCCTCGTCACGGTGACGCAGGCGCCTGTCCGGGCGGCGGCGGGGGCGGGAAGCCTCAACGACGAGGTGCGCGGCGGCGCGCGCATGGCCTTCGACCGGCAGTGGCTGCGCGCGATGACAGGCAGCAAGGCAGACCAGCTATCGGTGATCAAGGTCGAGGGGGATTCGATGGCGCCGACGCTCTCGAGCGGTGACGATATCCTCGTCGATCATGATGATCGGGGCGCGCGGCTCCGCGATGGCATCTACGTCTTGCGGATCGACGATGCCCTGATGGTCAAGCGGCTCGCGATCCATCCGATGGGCAAGAGCGTGACGATCCAGTCCGACAACGCCGCCTATCCCGACTGGCCGGGCCTCAGCCTCGGCGACCTCGACGTCGTCGGCCGTGTGCTGTGGGCGGGACGGCGACTGGGCTGACGCGTTAACCCTGTTTGATGGCAGCTTCCTTCATCCTCGCGGGGGTATAGGAAAGGCATGACATCCATCTTTATCGCAGATCGTGCCAGCCTCGAGGCGGCATCGGCGCTCCTTAGCGACCATGGCGCGGCGGCGCCGCTCAAGGCGGCAGCGCGCGCAGAAGCCTCCCGTCGACGCGACAATGTGCGCGAATATGCGCGCTGGCGGCAGATCGAGCGCGTGGTCGAGATGCTGTCGGGGGACGGGGGCGGGGCGACCCGGCACTAGCCGACGTCTGGACAGGATTTCGTGTCGCTGACGAAATAGCTGGCAGGCGGGCATTTCCCTGCCTAGTCTTTGCGCATGTACAGGTCGTTTTGTCGGGGGGGCGTGGCCCTGTTGCTCGCGGGCTCCGCGGCGACGCCTGTCCATGCGCAGGACAGCGGTTCCGTACAGCCTGTCCCGCCCGCCGATGACGCGCCGATCGCGGATCCCGACGAGCCACTCGCCGACTTTCCCGAGCTCGACCTCGCGTGGCCCGAAGTGCGGGGCACCGAGGCCGATCCCGAGTTCGAGGAGTTGGCCGAAGAGGTCTTTGCGCAGGACGAGGAAGAGCTGCCCTCCGAAGAGCTGATCGATGCCGATGTCAGAAGCTACCGCTGGCAGCTGGTGGGCTTGCCGGAAGACGATGCCGAAAGCATCGAGAACGACTTCGATATCCTGTCCAGTCTCGAGACCAACGACGGCGAGGCCGACAATGCCGCGCAGATCGACCGGCGGGCGCAGACTGACCTGCTGCTCCTCGACACGATCCTGGAATCGCGTGGCTATTATGCGGCCCGGATCGACCTTTCCTACGTGCCGCAGGGCGAGAGCCTGCTGGTGCGCTTTACCGTCGATCCCGGCAGGCAGTTCATCTTCACCGATGTCGCGCTACCCGGCATCGAGGGGGCGGGAGAGAATTCCGACGACCTGCGCGCGGCGTTCGGCGTGCAGCCGGGCGACCCGGTCATCGCCGCCGAGGTCATCGAGGGGACGGCCGAATTGACCGAGCAGTTGGGGCTGCGCGGCTATGCGAGCGCCGAGGTGGGCGAACGGCAGGTGATCGTCGACTACAATACGTCGACCGCGACGCTGGTGCAGCCGGTGACCCCGGGGCCGATCGCGCGCTACGGCTCCCTGACCGTCGAGGGCGATCCGCCGTTTCCGCCCCGCCACGTCCAGCGGATCGCGCGGTTCGAGCCGGGCGAGATCTACGACCAGTCCGAAATCGTCGACCTGCGCCGCGCGCTGATCGAGACGGGGCTGGTGTCGAGCGTGGTGATCGAAACCGAGCCGCGTGCGGGCGGCGAAGTGGTCGATGTCGCGGTACGGCTGGAGCCGGGCAAGATGCGGACGATCGCTGCCGAAGTGGGCTTCGGCACGGGCGAGGGCTTTCGCGTGGAGGGCGAATGGCAGCATCGCAATTTCTGGAATCCCGAAGGTGCGCTGACGCTGCAAGGGGTGCTGGGCACGCAGGAGCAACTGGCGGCGGTCTCGATGGTCCGCTCCAATTGGCTCCGTCGCGACCAGCGGCTCAGCATGCAGGCGCTGGCCTCGACCATCGACCGGCCTGCATACGAGGCGGAAACCGCGTTGATTTCGGGACGCGTCGAACGCCTCAGCGACTTCCTGTGGCAGAAGGAATGGACGTGGAGCGTGGGCGCCGAGATCATCGCGACGCGCGAGGTCGACAGCCGTCCCAAGCTGGAAGACGAGAATGGCGATCCCATCCCGCTTCCCGAGCCCGAACGGCTGACCTATTTCATCGGCGCCCTACCGCTGACGGGCGAATGGGACCGGTCGAACGATCTGCTCGATCCGACCGAAGGCTTCACGGTGTCCGCCTTCGTGAGCCCCGAGGTGAGCTTCGAGGGCGAGGCCGACAGCTACCTGCGCTCGTGGCTCCAGGGGACCTACTACCGACCCTTCGGCGACAAGGTCGTGGCGGCGGGGCGCGTGCGGATCGGAACGATCGGCGGGACCGACGTACTCCAGATCGCGCCATCGCGTCGGTTCTACGCGGGTGGCGGCGGGTCGGTGCGTGGCTACGGCTACCAGGCGCTCGGGCCGCGCGATGAATATAATATCCCGACGGGCGGACGGAGCCTCTCGGAAGTGCAACTCGAGGCGCGGGTGCGTCTGTTCGGTCCGTTCGGCGTGGTGCCCTTCATCGATGCCGGACGCGTGAGCCGCGAAGCGTGGCCGGGAACCAGCGACTGGCAGGTCGGCGTGGGCGTGGGGGCGCGCTACTACAGCCAGTTCGGCCCCATCCGCATCGATGTCGGCACCCCGCTCAATCCGCGAGAAGGCGACAGCCGCATCGCGGTCGTCGTCGGTTTCGGGCAGGCGTTCTAGACGATGGCGCGAGGCGACGGGGACAAGCCGAAGAAGGGCTCGCTCGGGAGACGGGCGGGCAAGCGGCTCGGCAAGGAACTGCTGGCGCTGCTCGTCATCCTCCTTGGGCTTCTGGCGGTGGGTCTCCTGCTGCTCGACAGCCAGACGGGACACCGCTTCATCGCCGACCGGATCGCGGCGCTCGACAATGCGGACTGTTCGGAAATCCGCATCGGGCGGATCGAAGGTTCGGTCTACAATCAGATGGTGCTGCGCAATGTCGAAGTGCGCGATCCCGATGGCGCCTTCCTCACCATCGACCGAGCGGAAGTCGATTGGTCGCCGCTGGCATGGCTCTACAATTCGCTGCACATCGACGATTTGAAGATCGATACGGCGACGCTCCAGCGCCTTCCCGAACTGTGTCCGGTCGCGCGCGATCCCGACGATCCCATCCTGCCCGGTTTCGACATTCACGTGGGCGACCTGCGCGTCGACCGGTTGGTGGTCGAGGAGGCGGTGTCGGGCGAACGGCGCGAAGGCGTGGTGGAAGGTGCGGTGACGATCCGTTCGGGACGCGCCCTCGTCGACCTGCAGGCCGCAATCGCGGACGGCGATCGCGTGGCGCTGCGGCTCGACGCCGAACCCGATGCCGACAGGTTCGACCTCGCGCTGGCGCTCGAATCGCCCGCCGACGGTGTGGCCACGCAGCTTCTCGGGCTGGATGAGGCGATCACCCTGCGGGTCAACGGCGATGGCGACTGGACGGCGTGGGCGGGCCGCGCGGAAGGGACGATCGGGGATACACAGGCCGTCGACCTTGCGATCCGGCTGGACGACGGGGTCTACAATCTCGACGGGCGTGTCGATCCTTCGCCGCTGTTGACAGGAACACTTGCGGGGCTGACCGCCGGCGGGGTCGCCGTCGAGGCGGCGGTGACCTTCGAGGACCAGGTCATCGCCGGCGAGGCGATGCTGACGAGCGATGCCGCACGCATCATCGCCGACGGCGGCGTGGATCTCGGCGCCAACCGTTTCGTCGATCTCGACCTCGGGATCGATGCGCGCCGCCCGGAGGCGCTGCTCGACGGGCTCGGCGGCGAACGACTGCGGTTGGTCGGCACGCTCGACGGCGCCTTCGCGACGTTCGATTACACTTATCGCCTGTCCAGTCCGCAGCTGAGCATCGACACGCTGACCCTCTACGACCTCGAGGCCGACGGGGCGGGGCGCTGGTCGCGTTCGCCGCGCCGCGTGCCGCTGACCGCCAGCGCGAGCCGTGTCGTCGGCCTCGGCATCCAGTTCGAGGAAATCCTGCGCAACCTGCGACTGGAATCGATCCTCCGCGTCACCGACCGCGGACTCGAGAGCGAACGTCTGCGGTTCCGCTCGGACAAGACAGACGGGACGGGCGTCCTTCAGATCGACTTTGCGAGCGGTGAGATCGATTTCGCGCTCAGCGCCAATCTCAACCAGTATCTCATTCCGGGGCTCGGCATCGTCGACGTGACGACCGATCTCGACCTGCGTCCCGGCGCAGGCGGGGTGCGGCTCGAGGGCAGTGCGACCGCGAGAGTACGACGCCTCGACAACAGCTTCTTCGCCAGCCTGCTTGGCGGCCTGCCGACGGTGCGGACCGATCTTTCGCGTGGCCCGGATGGGATCATCCGTTTTACGAACTTGCGGCTGGACAGTCCGCTGCTCGACCTCACGGGATCGGGCATCCGGCGCCGCGACGGGACCTTCAGGTTCGAGGCGCGGGGCGTGCACGAGCGCTATGGACCGGTGCGCGCGATCATCGACGGCAATATCTCGCGGCCGAAAGTGAACCTTCTGCTGGCGCGTCCCAACGAGGCGCTCGGCCTGTCGGACGTGACGCTACGGCTCGATCCCAACCGGACGGGGTTCGCCTATACCGCTGAAGGCGGGAGCCGCTTCGGGCCGTTCACCTCCAACGGCAACATTCTCATTCCGCCGGGCGGGCAGGCGGCGATCGATATCGCCGACCTGACGGTCGCGGGGTCGAGCGGTTCGGGTCGTCTCGCGATCGTGCCCGGCGGCTTCGATGGACGGTTGCGGCTGGCGGGCGGCGAGATCGGCGGGACGATCGATTTCTCGGTGCCGCGCGGATTGCCCCCGGGCCAAGCGGGACAGCGCGTGGGGCTCGATCTCACGTTCGACAATGCCGCCTTCCCGGGGCCGCCCGCGATCGCGGCACGCTCGGGAACGCTCGACGGCGTGCTACTGCTGCGCGAGGCCGGCTTGAGCGCGGACTTCGAGTTCGCCTTGCAGCGCGCGACGATCGCGGGACTCTCGTTCGACAGCGTGACCGGTCGTGGACGGCTGGAGAATCTCGTCGGCACGATCACCGCTTCGCTGGACGGCGGACGGCGCAGCGAATTCGATTTCGATCTCAAGGCCGACTTCACCCCCGACAGCATCACGATCGGTGGATCGGGCGTCTTGCAGGGCAGGCGCCTCGCGTTCGTCCAGCCTGCGGTCTTCCGCCAGACCGCTGACGGATGGCTCTTGTCGGATGTCGACCTTCGCTACGGACGCGGGCGGGCGCGGGTGTCGGGCCTTGGGCGCGGCGGCCCCGTCGACATCGCCCTGTCGGGGATGCCGCTGCGGCTCGCCGATCTCGTGGTGCCGGATCTCGGGCTGACGGGGACGGTGAGCGGAACCGCCTCCTACGATCCGGTGCGGCGCGACGGCGATGCGAGCTTCCAGGTGCGCGGTCTCAGCCGCGCGGGCCTGCTCCTGGCCTCGCGCCCGATCGACATGGCGGTAAACGCCAAGTTGCAGGGCAACCAGGCGGGCGCCCGTGTCGTGGTCGAGAGCGAGGGCAACCGGCTCGGCCGCGGGCAGATCCGCTTCTCGCCGCTTCCGGCAGGCAATATCGGCAGCGCGCTCCTGTCGGCGCCGATCTTCGCCCAGTTCCGCTACGATGGGCCCGCAGGAACGCTGTGGAGACTGTCCAACGTCGAATTGTTCGACCTGACAGGGCCGCTCAAGGTCGCGCTCGATGCACGCGGGTCGATCCTGCGTCCGCGAATCTCGGGAGCGCTGCAACTCGACGGCGCGAAGCTCGAAAGCCCGGTCACGGGGACGGTCGTCAACAATCTCAATGCGCGCGGCACATTCCGCGGCTCGCGGCTCATCGTGACGTCGATGAGCGGGACCACGCCCGGCGACGGGCGGCTCTCCGGGAGCGGCGATTTCACCTTCCTTCCGGGCGGGATCGGGATCGATCTCGGCATTCGTGCCCGCAACGCACGGCTGCTCGCGCGCGATGATATCGCGGCGACGGTGACGGGACCGCTCACGATCACCTCGCGTGGCAACGGGGGAACGATCTCGGGCGACCTCACGCTCGACGAGGGGCGCTATGCGCTCGGGCAGGCCGGGCGCGTTGCCGAAGTGGCCTCGATCGAGGTGATCGAGCGCAACCTCGATCCCGACCTCGTCATCGAGCGCGAACGCATCTCGCCGTGGATGCTCGACGTCGATGTCGCGGGCGGGCCGTTGATCGTCAAAGGGCTCGGGCTGGACTCACGTTGGACGACGGACGTGCATCTGGCGGGCAGCGTGCTCGAACCGCGCATCACCGGGTCGGCGGACCTTCAGCGCGGCGAGTATAGCTTCGCCGGTCGGCGCTTCCGCGTCGCGCGGGGCGATATCGACTTCAACGGCAACTCGCCGCCCAACCCCACCATCGACGTGCTGGCGGTCGCCGACGGGGTCGGGATCGATGCCGAGGTGCGGGTGACGGGCAATGCGTTGAGCCCGCAGATCAGCTTCACCAGTCCCGGGGTGTCCGACCAGGACGAAATCCTGTCGCGGCTGTTGTTCGGGACGTCGGTCGCCAATCTGTCGGCGGCGGAAGTCGTCCAGCTGGGCGCGGCGGTCGCGAGCCTACAGGGTGGCGCAGGTGGCGGCGGGCTCGATCCCATCAACGCGGTGCGCACCGCCATCGGGCTCGACCGGCTGCGCATCCTTCCCGCGGACATCACGACAGGGCAGGGGACCGCGATCGGTGCCGGCAAATATATCACGCGCCGGCTCTACGTGGAGGTGATCACCGACGGCCAGGGCTATACCGCAACGCAGGCAGAGTTCCAGGTGACCAACTGGCTGGCGATCCTCGCGACGATCAGTTCGATCGGGCGCGCGGGCATCAACGCGCGTTATCAAAAGGATTATTAGCGGACGCGATCGGGCGGCGGGCGAGGGGCGCTCGTCACCGGTTCGACGGTGGCCTCAATATTTCATGTAGCCTTCGAGGTCTTCGCGCAGCGCCTCGATGCTGGGAGCTTGCCAGTGCCGTGACCAGGGAGAGGCTTCGGGCCCATTCTCGCGCGCCTGCAGGTTATGCGCGGCAAGATAGTCCGGCTGCTGCCAACCGCTTTTCACCTGCGGTTTCGCTTCGGCAAGTTTGGACACGTCGAACGCCTGCTCGAAACGCAGCCCCGCCTGACCGCCGCGCGACCAGCTGACCGTCGCGAAAATCGTGCCGGCACCGCCGAGATCGAGGAGCAGTGAAGCTTCGGTCGGAAGCCGCATCTTGCAGTCCACAAGCGCGCCCGTCTCCGAGATGTTGCGAAGCCGGACGGGGTGGGTGTCGTGATCGTAATGGACCTCACCGCACCAGATCAACGGGTGACGTCGCGCGTTCCGAGGTTGGCGCGGGGTCTCCTCGCCGTCCTCTTTTGCGGTGAAGGCCGAGGGTGCGTGCGCCATGCCGTCGAGGTTGGCCGAGGGGAAGCTCTTGCGGATGGTATCGAGAAGGAGCGCGTCCCGGGTCGCAGCATCGCAGCCGATCTGCGTCTCCGAGGCAAATTCCAGTCCGATGCGACCGTCCTTCACCCAGCGCACGGCAGCCTCGATCTCGCCGCCATCGCCGAGGTCGACGAGAATGGGTTCCAGATAGGCCGGAACGTAGTCCGACGCGACCATCGCGCCGCCGCCCGACAGGTTGACGAGTTGGACGATCCGCCGCTCCTCGTCGATCGTGGTGATGACGCAATCCTCGGACTTGAGCCGATGGCGCTCGTCGTCACGCATGTTCTTCCAGCGGGTCTCGTGACGGGGAATGGAGACCGACGTGAGGTCATCCTCGCGCGCGGCGAGCCGCTTGGCATCCTTGGGACGAAGCAGCGGGTCCGCAACGCGGTCCGCTTCGGACGTCAGCCGCAGCCGATCTCGAAAATCCTTCATCGACACCTATCCCTCTTGCTCGCAGACTAAGGCGATAGTGGCGATTAAACGCGAATGGTTGAGAAGCGGTGCCGGAAGGCAGTTAATGGATCACAATGAAAAAGGGCCGCGCGGTGGTCCCGCACGGCCCTTGTCGCTCGGATCGAATAGCGATCAGGCGCTGTAATACATGTCGAATTCGATGGCGCTCGGGGTGGTTTCCCACTTGAGTACCTCGTCCCACTTGAGATCCATGTAGGCATCGATCTGGTCGTCGGAGAACACCTCGCCCTTGGTGAGGAAGGCGCGATCCTTGTCGAGCGCGACCAGTGCCTCGCGTAGGCTGCCGCAGACGGTCGGAACATCGACCAGCTCGGCGGGCGGCAGGTCGTAAAGGTTCTTGTCCATCGCTTCGCCCGGGTGGATGCGGTTCTCAATCCCGTCGAGGCCCGCCATCAACAGCGCCGAATAGGCAAGGTAGGGGTTGGCGGTCGCATCGGGGAAGCGGAATTCGACGCGCTTCGCCTTCTCGCCCGTGCCGTAGGGAATCCGGCAGGAGGCCGAACGGTTGCGGCTGGAATAGGCGAGCAGCACCGGCGCCTCGAAGCCCGGCACCAGGCGCTTGTAGCTGTTGGTCGAGGGGTTGGTGAAGGCATTCAATGCCCGCGCATGCTTGATGACGCCGCCGATGAAATAGAGCGCGGTGTCGGACAGGCCGGCATAGCCGTCGCCCGCGAACAGGGGCTTCTTGTCCTTCCAGATGCTCATATGCACATGCATCCCCGAGCCGTTGTCCTTGGCGATCGGCTTGGGCATGAAGGTGGCCGACTTGCCATAGGCATTGGCGACCATGTGGACGACATATTTGTAGATCTGCATCCGGTCGGCGGTTTCGACGAGTTCGCCGAAGGTGAGACCCAGCTCGTGCTGGGCAGGGGCGACCTCGTGGTGATGCTTGTCGCACGGCAGACCCATCTCGAGCATGGTCGAGACCATCTCGCCACGGATGTCGGCAGCGCTGTCGACGGGCGCGACGGGGAAGTAGCCACCCTTTTCGCGCGGTCGGTGACCCAGGTTGCCCTGTTCGTAGCTGGTGTTCGAATTGGACGGCAGTTCGACATCGTCGAGCTGGTAGCCGTTACCGGCATAGCCGTTATGGAACTTCACGTCGTCGAACATGAAGAACTCGGCTTCCGGCCCCACATAGACAGTGTCGCCGATGCCGGTGGACTTGAGATAGTTTTCTGCGCGCGTCGCGGTCGAGCGCGGGTCGCGGCTGTAGAGCTCGCCCGAACCCGGATCGACGATGTTGCAGAAGAGCACGAGCGTCGGCACGGCCATGAAGGGATCGACATAGCAGGCCTCGAAGTCGGGCTTCAGGATCATGTCGCTCTCGTTGATCGCCTTCCAGCCGGCGATCGAGGAGCCGTCGAACATGAAGCCATCCTCGAGCTGGTCCTCGTCGAGCGCTTCGGCGACCATCGACAAATGCTGCCACTTGCCCTTCGGATCGGTAAATCGAAGCTCGACGTAATCGATCTCTTCATCCTCGATGCGGTCGAGGATATCTTTTGCCTTGGTGCTCATGGAACGGGTGCCCTCCGGTTTGAATCGTCTCGCGGCGCGATTCGAGCGCGCCATCGATGCGACCAGTGTTTCGGATGGGGGCAGGGTTCCGACAAGCGGCGGGATGTGCCGGGTCAATATTTCACGTGGATGGCGGGCCTGGCCTCAGCGCCATAACTAATGCGCGCGGCGCTGCGCGTTCATCAGCATCCGTAGCAGCATGGCGACGGGGCGGGGCACGCCGACCTTGCCGTCGAGCCAAAGGCTGACCGACGAGCGCGACACGCCGATGGCCTGCGCGAGATCGGCCTGAGTGCGATACCCCAAGGCGCGCATGATGCGGCGCAATTCCTCGGGCGGCATCGAGGCCAGGCGGGGATCGCGGTCGTCGGTCATCGCGCGGGCGCCTTACAATGCGTCCACGTCGCGATCGCCGGTGCGGATGCGGACGGCTTGGTCGATGGTCGAGACGAATATCTTTCCATCGCCGATGCGGCCGGTCCGCGCGGCATTCTCGATGGCTTCCACCGTGCGCTCGAGCTGGTCTTCGGGGACCACGACCTCGATCTTCAGCTTGGGAAGGAAGTCGACGACATATTCGGCGCCGCGGTAGAGTTCGGTGTGACCTTTCTGGCGGCCGAAGCCCTTCACCTCGGTCACGGTCATGCCCGATACCCCCACGTCGGACAGTGCGTCCTTCACGTCGTCGAGCTTGAAGGGTTTGATGATGGCGTCGATCTTTTTCATGAGATCGCTTCCTGCGCTTCTCCGTCGCCGAGTTCAAGCAATAGGCGGCGGCGCTGGACGGTGAGGCCCGCGAGCAGGAACAGCGGCGTGGCGAACAACCACTGCGTGGAGAGAAGTGCCAAGGTGACGATGGTCAGCTCGAGAACGGACAGTCTGGCGAAGTGGCGCCAAAGGAGGCTCGCGAATCCGAGGCCGACGACCGCCATGTCGTAGCTGAAGCTGTACGGCAGGATCAGGAAGGTCGCGGTGGCGAGCGGGAAGACGAGGCGCTTGAAGTCGGCGCGCCACAACAACGGCCAGACCAGGACGAGCGCGGCGACGGCGACGGCGATCTGCGCGGGCCAGGCAAACGGCGTGCCGCGCAACAGCACGTAGGTAGAGGGCATGGCGCCGAAATAGCCCATGTCGGCGTCGGTCAGGAGGATCCGCATCTGCATTGCGCGCCCTTCGCCGAGAAAGGCGGCGCTCAGACCGAAGGCAAGTTCGGCGACGAGAAGAAGCCCGATTGCGACGCCGAGTGCGATGATGATCATCGAGACGCGCTTCCTCACCGCCATCGCCAACGCGAGCAGGATACCGAGGTGCGGCTTGATCGTCAGCAAACCCGCGGCGACCCCCGAGCCTGCGAAAGCGAACATCCAGAAGGCGGCAGTGTAGAGGCCGTACTGGCCGTTCGGAATCGATACCATCGCGGGGAACAGGAATAGCCATCCCCAATGGAACGGGATATGCTTGCGCGCGGCGAACACGAACAGCGCCGCGCCGACGAAATGCCAGAGCGCCAGCGCGAGGCCGTACGGAAGATAGCTGAGCGGCACGCCGACAAGATAGACCGGCGGGGGGTAGCTGCTGTTCTGCCCCGCCGTGATGCCGCGCTCCTGGAGCTCGCCCATGTAGGTGCGGTAATCGTAGATCGGCACGCCCTCTCGCAGCATTTCACCGCCGAGATAGAGGTTGGTGAAGTCGCGCCCGAACCAGGTGCGCCCGCCCGGCAGCATCAGTCCGTCACGCGCCAGCCAGTCGCCGAGCGCGAAGGTGAAGGCGGGCCAGGAAAGAAGGACCAGCAGCGCTGCCCACAGGACCACGGGCGGGTGGGTGCGCTGAGTGTCCGATGGTGTCGATGCGCCCCCCAGCATGACGGACGATCAGTAGGGCGGTCGGTCGAACCCGGCGGGCGACTTGGTGAAGATCTCGTGGCCGTCTTCGGTGATGCCGATCGAATGTTCGAACTGCGCGGACAAGGACCGGTCGCGGGTCACCGCGGTCCAGCCGTCGCGCAGCAGTTTTACGTCGGCGCGCCCGATGTTGATCATCGGCTCGACGGTAAAGAACATGCCGGGTTTCAGCTCGGGACCCGTGCCGGGCCGTCCGGCGTGGACAACCTCGGGGCTGTCGTGGAACAGGCGTCCCAGCCCGTGACCGCAGAAATCACGCACCACGCCGTAGCGATGCGCTTCGGCATGGCTCTGGATGGCATGGCTGATGTCGCCGAGACGGTTTCCCGGGCGCGCCTGCTCGAGGCCGAGCATCAGGCACTCGTAGGTGACATCCACGAGGCGCTTCGCCTTCACATTGGGTTCGCCGACGAAATACATGCGGCTGGTATCGCCGTGCCACCCATCGAGGATCGGGGTCACGTCGATGTTGACGATATCGCCTTCCTTCAATGGCTTGTCGGCGGGAATGCCGTGGCACACGACATGGTTGATCGAGGTGCAGCAGCTTTTCGTGTAGCCGCGATAGCCGAGCGTGGCGGGCACCGCGCCGCCCTCCAGCGTCATGTCGAAGACGATCCGGTCGAGCTGTGCGGTGGTGACGCCGGGCGCGACATGCTTGGCGAGCGCATCGAGGATGGTGGCGGCGAGGCGGCCGGCCTTGCGCATGCCTTCGAAGCCATCCGGCCCATGGAGCTTGATGACGCCCGATTTGGGCTCGACGCGGTCTTCGGGGCCTACCTGGATATATTCGGTCATGGGAGCGATATAGCCATGGCGCGCGCGGATTGCGAGCGTGTCGAAGGACCGCCCTTGTGAGGCGCGACGCAAGCGCGCATGAGAACGGGTCATGAGCCGCATCTACACCGCCGCCATCGTCGTCATCGGCGATGAAATCCTCTCGGGCCGCACGCAGGACAAAAATGTCGCGCAGATCGCGCAGTGGCTGAACGTGCAGGGCATCCGGCTCTCCGAAGTGCGCATCGTGGCGGACGAGCAACCCGCCATCGTGGAAGCGATCAACGCGTTGCGGGCGCGCAACGACTATCTTTTCACGACCGGCGGGATCGGGCCGACGCACGACGATATCACGGTCGATGCGGTGGCGGCGGCGCTGGGCGTACCGGTTGTGATCCACCCCGAGGCCGAAGCGATGCTGAAGGCCTATTATGACAGAATCGGCAAGGAGGCGACGCCCGCGCGCATGCGGATGGCGCGGGTTCCGGACGGCGCGGAGCTGATCGACAATCCGGTGTCGGGAGCACCCGGAATCAAGGTCGCAAATCTGTTCGTCATGGCAGGCATCCCGCACATCACCGCCGGAATGCTCGAAGGGTTGACCGGAACGCTCGAAGGCGGGGCGCCGCTCGTATCGGTCACCGTCGGGGCTTTCTCGCCCGAAAGCGAGGTGGCCGACCTGCTGCGCGCGCTGGTCAAGGCGCATGACGGGGTCGCGCTCGGGAGCTACCCCTTCTTCAAGGACGGCAGATACGGCTCCAATTTCGTGATGCGCTCGGACGTCGAGGCGAAAGCGTCGGCCTGCGCTTCGGATCTGGCCGAACGATTGCGCGAAGCAGGCTACGAGCCGATCGTCGGCGGACTATAAGGCCGCCGCCCAGTCGGCATACGGCGTGTTGCGCGCCATCTTGCGGTTGAAATCCGGCGCGCCGTCATCCCACCACGGATCGCCGCGTTCGCCAAGCGCGTGCTTGGCGGCGTCGACGCGCCGGCGCGCAGCTTCGCGCCCCTCGGCATCTCCTGCCTTCATGGCGCGGCCCTTCGCGGAGCGGGCGGCCATCAATTCCTTCACCAGTCGGTCGCGTTCGTCGGGGGCGAGCGACGGATCGCTCATCCGCCATAGTCGGCCACGTACGAGGAAGTAGCGTCCATCGGGAGTGACGGGGTGGCGCATGGTTGCGGAACCTTCGTGGGGTGCGTAACGCTCCATGCGCAAATGAGCGACATCACGACCCTCCTTCTCGCTGCCGGCGACAACAGTATCGTCATCGCCATCGCCTTGATCGGCCTCGCCGGGATCGGCGCGCAATGGATCGCATGGCGCACGGGCCTTCCCGCCATCGCCCTGATGCTGGTGGCGGGGCTTTTGCTGGGGCCGGTCTTCGGCTTCGTGAATCCCGAGGAGCAGTTTGGCGACCTCGTCGAACCCGCGGTCAATCTCGCGGTCGCAATCATCCTCTTCGAGGGCGGGTTGAGCCTGCGCTTCAACGAGCTCAACAAGACGGGTGGCGCCGTACCGCGGCTAACCTTGATCGGGGTACCGGTCGGCTGGTTCCTCGGCAGTCTTGCGCTTTACTATGTAGCGGGGCTGGTCTGGCCGGTCGCGATCCTGTTCGCGGGCATCCTCGTGGTGACGGGCCCGACGGTCATCATTCCGCTGTTGCGCCAGACGAACCTCGCGCCGCGCCCGCGTGCGATCCTGAAGTGGGAAGGGATCGTCAACGATCCGATCGGCGCCCTGCTCGCGGTCGTCACCTACGAATTCCTGCTCCAGCAGCAGCAGGGAACGGGCTTCATCGACAATATCCTCGGTGTCCTCGTCGCCAGCGCGATTGCGGGCGCGGTCGGCTACGGCATGGCCAAGGCGGTTGCCTACACCTTTCCCCGCGGGCTGGTGCCCGAATATCTGAAAGCTCCGATCCTCTTCGTCGCGGTTCTCGGCACTTTCGTGTTGTCCAACTATATCCAGCAGGAAACGGGTCTGCTGGCCGTGACCGTCATGGGCGTCGTGCTCGCAAACTCGCACCTGTCGAGTGCGCGAACCTATCTGCCCTTCAAGGAGAATATCACGATCATCCTCGTATCGGGGGTATTCGTGCTGTTGTCGGCGAGCCTGTCGGCGGAGGATATCGCGCAATTCGAATGGCGCTTTGCGCTGTTCCTGCTTGCGCTGCTCTTCCTCGTCCGTCCGCTGACCGTACTGGCCAGCCTCGCTTTCTCGAAGATCCCGTGGCGCGAACGCATCTACGTGGCGTGGATCGCCCCGCGGGGGATCGTCGCGGTGGCGATCGCCGGCTTGTTCGCACTTCGGCTCGACGAAATCGGGTTCGGTGACGGGGGGCTGCTGGTCACGCTCAGCTTTGCCGTGGTCGCGGCGACGATCGTCGCGCACGGCTTTACGGCCAAACCGCTGGCGCGCCTGCTCAAGCTGAACGGTCCCGAGAGCAACGGCGTGCTCATCGTTGGAACGACGCCCTTTTCGCTGCAGCTGGCAAAGACTCTGCGCAGCCTCGAGGTGCCGGTGATGGTCAACGATACCAGTTGGCAGCGGCTGGGCGGCGCGCGGGCGGAAAAGCTGCCGACCTTCCATGGCGAGATCCTCGCCGAGGCGACCGAGGAGGACCTCGACTTCAACCAGTTCCAGGTGCTGGTCGCGACGACCGCGAACGAGGCCTACAACGCGCTCGTCTGCTCGGAATTCGCGCCCGAGATCGGTTCCGACGCGGTCTATCAGCTCGGCGATGCGTCGGGCGATGATCCCCATGCCTTGCCCGCGAGCCTTCGCGGACGTGCCCTGTTCCACACCGGACACGGCGTCGAGGATGTTGCCGACCATGTCGCGCGCGGCTGGGTGATGATGCCGATCGAGCTGACGCTTCGTCTCGACAATGAAATGATGCGCGGAGCGCTGCCCGAGGAGGCGGAGCCCTTGTTCGTGCTGCGCGAGACGGGACGACTGCGCTTCTTCACCCATGCCTCGCGGCCGGAGGGACGCCCGGGCGACACGATCGTGGTCTATGTGCCGCCCGGCACCAAACATCCGCGCGAAATCATTCTTCCCGAGAATGACGGCGAGGAGCAGGCACCCCAGGCCATGGCCGACCCGGGCGATGAACAAGAGGAGCTGAAGTCATGAGCAAGCGGTTGACGGTCTCGTGGTCGGTAGCGGCCGTTTTTGCCCTCGCTCTGTCGGCGTGCGGAGATGGACCCGGTGACGCGGTGACGCCCGAGGAAAATCCGGATGTCGCGCCCACAGGCGAGCCGCCGCAGTCGATCATCCGCGACGATGTGCGCGCGGAGACAGGCATGGAAGCCGACATCGACATTCCGATGGAGATGACGGTCGGCTTCGGCGACAGTGAAACGCTCGACGTCGATACGGTGCAGGCGATCGATGCCTTCATGACCCGTGAGCGGCGCGAGGGCGATGAGCCGATTACCTTGTTCGGCCATTCGGATTCGATCGGATCCGACGAGGCCAACGAGCGCGCCAGCCGCGAGCGGGCCCAGACGGTCGCGGACTATCTCGAGGAGAAAGGCGTCGATCCCGAGCGGATCAGCATTGTCGCGCTCGGCGAGCATAATCCGGTTGCGCCCAACCTCATGCTCGACGGCGGCGACGACGAAGCCGGGCAACGGCGCAACCGCCGCGTCGAGATTGCCATCGGCACGCCGGCACAGGTTGCCGATCGTCGCGCGGCGGAGCGCCGGGAGGCGGACGAGGCGGATGACGGGACGCCGGACATCGACGCGTTGGGCGCGTCGTCGGGTGGTGCCCAATCGGCCAGTAACGCCACCGAGGAGGCGGCGCGCTAGCGCATCGCTCAGGCGCTGGGAGGCACCATCTGGCTGTGCTGGATGACGCGCCATTTCTCATCGTCGAGGCGGCGGTAGGTCGAGGTGCACCACGCCTCGTAATCGGCCTCGTCGCCGTCGCGCCTTGCCTTGGCGTGATAGGCAAGCACGATTAGCCCGTGTTCGGGCCGCGATATGGTGAGGTCGCGTAGGTCGGCCTCGGCCCAGCGCGGGGTGTTCTCCACCGCGTCGATCGCTTCCTTGCCACGCAGCAGGAAAGGGGCTGCGGGAACGACGACGACGACGTTCTCGGCGTCCATCTTCTCCTCGTAGTTGGCGGCATCGCCAACCCACAAACTGTGTTCGAAATCGCGCACTTCCTGATCCTGCATCGTCTTCTCCTTCTTTCGGGTTGACCAATGCCCGAGCGCGACGACGCGTTCGCGTCGGTGCGATGGAGCGTGCGGCGCGCGGGGGAACCGGATCGGAAGGTCGCAGTTGTCGAAGATCGGCCGCCAATATCGGCGCTCGAAGGAGATCTCCATGCGTCTGTCTTTGCTCCTCTGCTCCGCCTTCATCGTCGTTCCGACCACCGCACACGCCCAGCCCGTCGAGGCATCGCTTGCCGAAGCGCGCGCGACGCCCGTCCTGACCTTGCAGATCAGCGAACAGGTCACCCGCCTTCCCGACGTGGTGCGCTTCCAGGTCGGGGTCAGCGAGGAGGCCGATACGGCGCGCGCGGCCTTGAACGGAGCGAGCGAGCGGCTCGACCGGCTGGTGGCGGCGCTAGAGGCGATCGACGTCGAACGCGACGACATCACCGTGTCGAACATCTCGCTCGGCCAGCGCTATGATTATAACGGTCGGACGCCGACCTTTCTTGGCTATACGGGCAGCGCGAGCGTGAGCTTCGAGACGGGGATGGACGTCGAGGTGGCGCCGCTGCTCGACCGGCTCGGCGAATTGGAGATCAGCCAGATCAGCGGTCCGCAGTTCGACCTTGCGAACCGCCTCCCGCTACGCGCCGAAGCGCGCCGCCGCGCGCTCGAGCGCGCCGATGCGGAAGCGGCCCAATATGCGCGGCTTCGTGGCTATCGAACCGCGCGCATGGTGAGCATGAGTGAAGGCTACAGCTACAACAGTTCGCCGATCGTGGTGACGGGGTCGCGAATCTCCGCGCCCGGTGCGCCACCGCCCCCGCCACCGCCTCCCATGGCCGAACGTGGCGGCGGCAATGCGCTGCTCGGCGCCGAGATCGGCGAGCAAGTCACGATCCAGGTCGCCTACACGCTGGAGAATTGAGGACGGACGTCTGACAAGAGATCTGGAGCGGGTGAAGGGAATCGAACCCTCGTCTTAAGCTTGGGAAGCTCCTGCTCTACCATTGAGCTACACCCGCCCGGTTGGCGTTTTTCCGCCAAAATTCTAACCGTCCGCTCGTCACAATCGGCCTGGTTTACAGTATCAGTTTACACCGCGTGCGATCCGCTGGCCGATTGCCACGACCTTCGCGCTGTCGTCAACATAGACTTTGCGGATGCGAGAAACTTCTTCGGGCGACCAGCCCATGATGTCGGCAATTTCCATGTCCGAGAGATCCGTTTGAGTCATCAAGAATGTGGCGAAAGTGCCCCGCACGTCGTGCAGATGCTTCTTGCGGGTTCGGCCCGTTTCTTCATCGACATGAACGATGCCGGCGGCATCTCGAATCTTATGAATGGCCTTCGACAGTCGGTCAGGCACCCAGGGTAACCCGTCGGCATCCACAATAACGTTATCTATCCCTTCCGCCCGTGGTCGGTCGGCTAGTTCGTTCAGAAGCGCATCTAGCGTCGGAATTCGTGGGAGAGAGACGAAGCGGCGACGTTGCCGACGGCTCTTTGCCGTCTTCTTGATGATCGCGAACTGGCTGCAGTCCGAAAACTTTAAAGCACAGCCGTCGGACCGCCTCAGTCCGGTCATGGCGAAGAGGCGTATGGCATCCCACAAAAAATCCTGCCCACACTCTTTGGCGGCCTTTTCGAAGGCATTCATGTCTTCGTGCGTCCAAACAATTTCCTCTCGCTGTCCGCCTTCATAAACCTTCCGGATTTTTTCCGCGACGTTGATTGAAAGTATACCAAGCTGAACGCCGTATTTGAGAAGGGCTCGTAGGACAGTGACTCCTTGGTCCGCTGCCCGGGGTGTTTCGATACGACTATCCCGCCACTGTACGATCTTCGCGATCATCCGGCGATCATCGAAAACGGTTAGAGGAACGTCCCCCCAACGGTCCTCGATCTTTCTGAGAGCCGATCTCCAAGTTTTCTTGGTGCTCTCCGCCATCGACGACCATTCGGGACTGCCCGGCTTGCTACCAGTCCCGGCCCACTTCACGATCAGATTGGACAAGGTTTGCGCTCTAGGCACTGCCCGGTCTGACTGCGCCTTCAGGACGGCAGCGAGCTCCTTAGTGCCTAGTTTCGGCTTTTTCCGTCCTTTCCATCGCATCACGCAGGGCCCGCCACGATACGCATAAACGTACCAAGCGGTGCCCGACGCATTCTTCTTTCTAACGAAATGAATGCCTCTGATCATAGACGCGATTCCCATTTATCGAAATCGTCGTCTCTAGGATCAGAAGTTTGGTCAGTACTCGACACTGTGATAGCCCCGTCAAACCCAATATGGATTTGACCAATATCGATACCAGCAGACTTTGCGCTCAAAATCGTGTTCCTAATCTGCGCTGCAGTAGGAAATCTTCCCCCGTTCTTTCTTGTCATTTCTTATCTCCTGAGATTTCTCTCCTTTGGTTGGTGATACGAATGTTCCCTATTCCTTTATTATCTTGGTAGGCGGGGGGTGGCGCAAGGCCACTTTGAAAATAGTTTGAAAAAAGTTTGAGGCGCTCTCGCCTTGCGGTGAGAGCGCCTCAAGGCCGAACTATGTCGGCCCACTAGTCCTCAAATCGAACCATGAAGTCGCACATTCGGGCCGATGCGGATCGGACGCGAGAAGCCGATCGACCTTTCCCCAGCCCAGCCGCGTGAGTTGCCGCGACAGCACCATCGCGTGGACGTGGGGAGGATTTGCGCTGCCCAGCCGGAATGGCACATGCAGGACCAGAAGGACGGGAAGCTGCCGCTCGTCGCAGAATTCTTGGCGGCACCACGCTCGCGCCTTCTCGAAGGACGAATGAAGGTTCGGTGCGTCGGCGAACTGCATCGTGACCTGCGCGAAGGCGAGGGTTTCTCCTTTCGGGTAGCTGGCCTCGAAGGTCGACACGAGCAGGTCGGGGTCGATCAAGAGGTCGGGGGCGTCATCGGGGAGGAGCACCTCGACGCGCTCGGCGGTGTCGATGCTGCCTTCCTTGGCGGCCGGTCGCCGTTTCGCGATGAACCGAGGCGAGATCGGCTCACGGCTGCCCTCGCCCTCCTCCCAGTTGAAACGCGCGATGACGAAGGGGTCGTCGGCGTCCCCATCCCAATATTCCTTGAGCGAGCGGTCGAAGGTCGCGGCTTTCGAAGAGCGCTTCGCCATCAATACCACCCGATCGAGGCTACCCCGAGATATTCGGCGCCGTGTTCGAGGCCGATATAGCGCTCTGCCCATGTCTCATATGGTGGAGTCATCTCGACCTCGAGACCGGTCTGCTCGAGGCGAAGGCAAGGGGCATCGCCGACACTTGGCACGAGATAACCCGTCCCCGTCGGTCGAGGGATCCACAGGCGATAGGCGACGAAGATACAATCGCCGCCAAGGAGCCTCACATCGAAGCTGGCCCGTCCGGGCGTATCCGAGGAGCGAACGATCAGGAGATTGGCGTCGACGGCCTCGGCCACTAGCATAGCTTCGCGCGTAACTAGCGGCCGCGAACAGCTCGTGCCGACGATGAGCAGGTTTGCCTCGGGCAGGTAGAAATTGTGCTCCAGCAGCGGCGACAGGCTGGTCGGATCCTGATCGAGATATCCATCGACCTTCGAGGCGATGGCGTACATCAGATATTTTGCGAGGATGTTCGGCTCCGGCGTGGGCTCGAGGTCGAGCTCGCGCAGCTCGTACGGGATGGCAGTCATGAACTTGGTCCTTCCTGAAACTGGGCGCAGCGACCAAGTCACGGACTGCGCCCATCCTTTTTCCTATCATCGACTTGATCGATCCTTCCTTTCTCAACCCTTCCTAAAGCCGCCGGGCGGTAGCATCGGCCGTTCGAACACCCTCAGGGCAGGACAAAGATATGGACGACCAGGATCTCGAAAGAGCGAAGCGGGAGCGCGATCTCGGGCAATGGTGGCGCGACCTTGCCAACTCCGAGCAGGCCGAAGCATTCGTGGCGACGATCGCTCGGGCGTTGGACCGCGACATCGAGGAAGGCATTAACGAGGTGCGGCGATGTTATGAGCAGATGGCGCAGCGAAGGTCGGGGGCGTCGTGGCGCAATGGTGACCTCAAGCTCAAACATCCCAAACTGGTCGCCACACAACTGCCGGCTTACATTCGCTCGCTGACAAAACGGGCCATGGCCAGCAGGCTGGCGATTTCGAAACATCTGCGGGCCATGTTTCCCGAGCTGGTGACCTACGCCGTTGTTTCGCACGATCTCGAGATCGCGATCGAACGCCAGCGCGAAGCCGAGGCCAACGAGGAAGCGCGGCGAGCCTCCGACCTGCCATTGGAGACAGTGTCGACGATGCATCGTTTGTTCGACGAACATGGAATCGGTCGCTGGCATTGGCAGGCCATGGACGCCAGCCAGGCCGAGCGCATCGCCGCCATTCTAAGGGAGAGCGCGGACAAGACTTCGTGAGGGTTTCGACCCCAACGCCTGCCGGTGCGACGCTTGCCGTCGCTGGAGGCCCGAGCTCGTGCCCGACGAGCGAAAGTCGGTACCCGCCGACTTACACGCGCAGTAAAGTCGGTCCTACCAACTTTACGGTATTGCGCCAATGCAGCTGGCACAGCTGCACCGCACGAGATGTCACCACCGATCGGAACGATTGGCATCGCCGCGCCAAGAATTGTCACCTTCGTTCGGAAGGTTTGTCACCGATTTGCGCAGGTCTGTCACCGCCGCCGAGAGAAGTTGTCACCAAGGAAACCACGGCCGAATGCAGCGAGATCGACTTTTTTTTCGGCGATCACGAGAAAGTTTTGACGCAGCGCCCTAGATGAATCGTACGCGATGATCGCGGCGGAGGATTTATGATGGCGGGGATCGATTTGTCGAAGCTGTTGACGACAGAACAGATCGAAAGGTTCGAGAAATATTGGGGTGACGACACCGAAGCGCTCATGAACGAGCTTCGGAGTGCTCTGGCATTCTTCACCGAGCCTCAAGATCGGGATGATATGGAGAACTTTGTCGAGAAGCTCATCATGGCGCTGGTCGGCGATGCTCCTGACTTGGAAGCTTGGCAAGCGACGCTTTTGGAAGGCAGCTTTGACCTCACCGCCAAGCAGGATTATGCGGCCTCGCGCCAGTTGAAGAGCCGGGCACGGTTCCTTGCCCTGACAAGCTTCCGGCTTGATTCAGAGATCGAGACACTCCGCAAAAAGTTCGCAAGCGTCGCCGACGAAGCGCAGACAGGCGTCCGCCTTATTCTCTGCAGCCTAATTCTAATCGCAATGAAGCGAAGCGCGAATGCCCGATTGGCTGTCGGTCCCGCGTGGGCGGTGACCGTCGCCGTCGACAAAAATCTCACGACTGAAGAGAAAAAGGCTCTTCACACGTATGGGGGCGATGATCGCCTTTTAAGGCGCCTTGGCGAAGCGGTCCGGGAAGCTATTGCGGACCATCTCGAGTTCGAGATTCCATCAACGTCTGAACGACCAGCGAGCGGCGATTGGGCTCGAACCATCCCGCCCGGCGTCGACCCCGCCGAGGCTTTGCGTGACGAAAGAGAGATTGATTCCGACCCACTTATCCCGAATGAATACGACCGGGAGATGTCGGAATCGGAATGGTACGCCAGCCTTGCTGAGATCGGGTCGCACCAAGATGCCTTGATAGAGGCAGCAAATGAGGTTGCGCATTCGACACGGCAAGCGTCGACCGTATATCATCGCATCCATGAGATGATGCCGATCCTCGTGCGAGGTGACCGCGCGGACGAGATCATCGCGATGGCAGATCGTAGCGATGATCGTCAGGCCCGGCTCAAGAAATCCCCAGGACGGTCCACCAACGACTTTTATGAGGTTTTTCGTCATCTTTCCGACGGCTGTGTCTTCACGTCCGTTCTCGAAGATTGCCCTTCAGAATCAGAGGAAGCCATTTGCGCGATATTTTGTAATCCAATGTTTCCTGATCACGTCATCGAGCCACTCTACAGCGTCGGCCTGCTAACAAAGTATGATCGACAGACGGTCATCGACCGAAGGAAGCAGATTCGCGAAGAACGAAAACCGGTCCACGACCCAGATGACGATTGGCCTGAGGAGCTAGGATGATCGGGATTTTCGGGAAGCCCTGCCGCTGCGCACGTCGTCAGGCGGCGTAGCGACCGTCCTCGAGGCGGCGAGCCATGCCGATGCCTGCGAGGGCTTCGAGGACGGGGCGGACGGTTGTCGCGCGCTTGCCCTTGAAGGTGCGTGCAATGTCTTGCGCGGCTAGGGGGCCCCCAGCAGCGGCAAGGATGGACTGCACCGCACTGAACCGCTCGGGGAGCGTGGCGGGCCAGACAAGGTCGTTGTCGGGAACGGGCAGGGCGGTGTCGCCGAAATCGAGTTCGGCGCCCGTAGGGGCTTCATAGCCCGGAGCCTGGAAGTCGGGGCGCAGCCAGCGGACAAGGCCGTTAGACTCTTCGTTCGCCCGCTCCTTGTTGAGTGCAACGAGCCGCTCGAGGATTTGCTCGTCGGACAAATCGGCAGGCCAGCCATAGGCCTCGGCGACCAGGCGATCGATTTCGTCGTGATGCTGGCGGATGAGTGATACGAGCCCGCGATCGTGGACGTCGCGCTCTGCGTCGGTCAGCGCGCGACCTTCGCGGAGCGCTTCGAGCGTGTTGTAGAGTTTGGTGAGGGTGAGGTCGTCGTGGTCGGCGAGGACGGACTTGATGAGCATATCTAGCGCCTCCGCATTCTCTTCCATTCCAGTCCGAATTTCTGTCGGAATTGCGTTAGGAAAGGGGAACGCGTCGAAGCAGGTCGACTTTGTGTAAATAGGTCGATCTTCAAGTCTACCCCCAAGCTCCAGAACCCATGTCACGTGGATGCGCGATTGCAAAACCGCGAGATGAACCGCTGAACTCAAGGCAAAGCACACCAGACGATTATCCGGCACGGTTGTCATGGGCATGAATTGGAAGACACGGTGCTTTGCCGTCTCGACGGTCACGATGTAGCGATCTAGCCCCCTGAAGGCTTTGCGAAGTTCGGATCGTTGCTCGCCAAACAGCCACCAGTTTTCCCGATAACTTGCCCGATTGTTTTGATCGCGATGCGGTTTCACGTCAGACAGCAGGTGCTGATAGACCGCTGGATGATGAACGCGCACCTCGGCCTCGGTCAGGCCATAGAGGTCGATCACCTTTACCCCGCGCGGCCGCGAGGTTAGGTCGCGGCCATTTCGATAGTCGAAAATGACATGCTCCGGTCCATTGCCCTCCGTACGGATGATAGCTTGCTCGTCAACGCCGCCCATCGCCGCGGCGGCTTCGTCATCGAGAATGAAACCAGCGCCCATCAGCTGAACGCCGCGAGAGGCGATCCTGCTGTTCGATCGAAGTTCGCCCGCGCTCGTGACATCTGCCCCAACCCGCAGGTCCGGCCCGACCATGCCGATCGCCTCGTGATACTCGACCCGATCGGGCGCTTCGCTTTCATCCACCACCGCGAGGCGGCGCCCGGCCGATCTCCCCCTCCGGCCCTGCGATAGCGCGACCGTCATCGCAATCCGAACTGCAGCCCCGTCCTTCTCGTCGACCCACGGATGGTCGGGAATCGCGAAGCCGATGTTGACGCCCTTCTTCGCTTCCAGGTGCTTCGCAACGACACGGCGGCTGAAGATCTGCGTGATGCTGTTGGTCGTGACGAAGCCGAATGCCCGAACGCCCTTGCGAACTGCCGTGGCGGCCTTGTCCCACCAATGCATGACAAAGTCGGCGCTCTCGGGCACGTCCGTCGTCTTGAACAGCGCGTCGAAATAGCCGTCGCCAAGCCGCTGGCGAACGTCCTTTCCTCCGATGAAGGGCGGATTGCCGACGATGAAGTCCGCCTCCGGCCAGTCGGCAGGCTTCGGATTGACGTAGCGATAGGCTTCGACCTGTGCTGTCTCGTCAGGGACCTTCTTGCCGGTGACAGGATGCAGTTTCATCGTTTCGCCGTCCCAGCGGGTCACGGGCACGCCGTGCTCGTCTCGGACGAGAATTTTTTCGTCGTAGGCGATCAGCGCATCGCGATTCTCGATCGTGCGAATGTCGCGCAGGATGGGTTCGGGCGGAGCGGTCGTCTTGCCGTTGACCCGGAAATGCCATTGCAGATAGCCGATCCACAGAACGAGCTGGGCGATTGCGGCGGCGCGGGGGTTGATCTCGATTCCAAGAAAATTCTCGGGCGTGACCGTGTGGCCGGTGATGTCGGCAACATATTGTCGCGAGCCCAGTTCGACGAGTAGGTCGAGCACCTCGCCTTCAAGCTCCTTCATGCGCGCCATGGCGACGTAGAGAAAGTTGCCGGTCCCGCAGGCAGGATCGAGAACGCGCGTCTGTGCCAGACGAGCGTGGAACGCCTCGACATGCTTTAGCGCCTCGTCGGACTTGCCGTCATCCAAAAGCTGAGCGGCAGTCGCGCGCACCGCGTCCCATTCGCTACGCAACGGCTCCATGATCGTCGGGCCGATGAGGCGTTCGACATAAGCGCGCGGTGTGTAGTGAGCGCCAAGCTTTGCACGCTCTTTCGGGTTAAGGGCTCGTTCGAGCAGCGTGCCGAAGATGGCGGGTTCAACGTGCTGCCATTTGTGCTCGGCGGCCTCGATCAGCACCTCGAGCTCTTCGGCATCGAGCGGGATCGCGCTGCTGTCCTTGAACAGATAGCCATTGAAGGTTTTCACCGGCACGCCGAGGCAGGAGAGAAGCCACCGGCGTCCATGACCCGCCACAGGGCGGAAAGCTGGTCGGCGAGATGTTCGGGATGCGCACGCTGGCCCTTCAGCAGCTCGGTGAAGCTGCCGGCCGGGATGAGCTCGCTGTCCTCGGCGAACATCGTGAACAGGAGCCGCATCAGGAAGCCGCTCGTTTGCTCGGCATTGTGTCCGCGCTTTTCAATCCTTCGAGCAACCGTCGCGAGCAGGTTGGCGATATCGCGGGTGACCTTTGCCGATTGCGCGGTGGGGTCGAGCGACATGGGGTCAGTCCAGATTGCGCGAAGCCGCTCGCGCACTTCCTCGTCGCGCAAATCATCGAGCATGATGCGATAGCGGGCGCGATCGGGGAACTGGGCGTAGGCCTTCCCGCTGCCCGAGAAATCGGCGTAGACCTCGATGCAATAGCCGATGTCGGCGACCATCAGGATGGGCGGCCACCCATGATCGAGCGGCACGGCCTTGGCGTAGCGCTCGGCCTGCCCCTTTGCCTGCAGCATCACCTTTACCCAGTTGTCGGTGCCACGGCGGGCGGTGCCGCGTTTCACGCGTGCAGTGGCCGTCTGGCCGAAGATGTCGAGGTCGTCCTCACCCTTCTCGGCGGCGGTCCGGTCGGCCTCGCTGCCCTGCTTGGCCTCGAGAATGAAATGACCGCGCTTGTAGCAGTCGATCCGCCCGAAACTCGACGTGCCATCGCCATTGTCCTGATGAACGCCGCGCTCGAAGACGTAATTGTTCTCCGCCTCGTTCGCTTTGCTTCCATCGGGCGGCGCGACCCCAATGAGGTCGCAGAGGCCGTTAATAAAGCTCTGCGTATTCGCGATCTCCGAACCGCCCGTGTCCCGCCACTGCGCGATAAAGGCCTCGACCTCTGCCGGTCCATCTTTCTGGTCTTCGACCAAGCTCAAAGCTCCAACCGCCCCTATGAAGCGCCGACGTTACAGATTTCCGCATCGATGCGAAGGGTCGTAATGTAGCTGAAGGTTCAATGTCGTTATTTGGGCCGATTGCGGTCTGTCCGCTTCTGGTGTGGCGTCGGTAGAAAGCCGACATTCTACAGCCGACCCTAATCGCAGAAGTTCGCAACGTTTGCAGTATGCACGAAAGCTGACATTACTTCATTTGCAGGAGAAGCTTAAATGCCGAAATTCGTGACAATCGGGTACGGAGATCGAGCGGGCTATGATCGAACGCCGTCGGAGGTACGGGCGGCGGCTCACGCTCACGACGAACAGTTAGCTGATCAAGGTGCTGTAATGGGAATTGCTGGCAAACCTATACAGGTCCGTAATCCCGAGAATTCCGGTGTTACAGTTACCAGAACTTCGTATATGTCATCTACCCTCCCGGTAGCAGGCTTCATGATTATCGAAGCCGAGGACATCGAAGCTGCAGTTACGGCAGTCTCGCGGGCACCTTGCGCCGTAGCTCATGGAGTAGTTGAGGTCTGGCCGCTCAAAGAGGCATAGTCTTTCGTCATCTTGTCAGTAGTCCTGCGCAAAACCGGACATTCCTCTTCCCACCTCAATCACGGACGATCCGCGCACATGTGAGGCAACATGGAAGCGGTCGTTCAGGCCTGCCGAGCGACCGCTTCTCCGGTTAGATTTCAGTTCGCTCCGCTAGCAGCAAGGCGTCTTCGACATCGACGCCCAGATAGCGGACCGTGTTCTCGATCTTCGTATGGCCAAGCAGGATCTGGATAGCTCGGATGTTGCCTGTCGCGCGATAGATCATCGCTGCCTTCGTCCGACGCAACGAATGTGTCCCATACTCCGCTTTGCGAAGTCCGATTGCTGTGACCCATTCGTCTACCAGGCGCGAATACTGCCGAGTGCTCAAATGGCCATTTGAATCGACACGGCTCGGGAACAGATAGTCGCCAGTCGAGCCGCCTCGTTTTTCAAGCCAAGCGAGCAATGTGGCTCGAACATCGGTGGTAAGCTCGAACTGCACCGGCCGATTGGTCTTCTGCTGAATAACGGTTGCCCGGTTTCGGATGTCGGCGCCGGCAACCACGTCACCGATCTTGATCTTCACTAGATCGCATCCACGCAGCTTGCTGTCGATGGCTAGATCGAAAAGGGTTCGGTTCCTCAACCGGCCTTCGCGGTCGAGATGCAAGCGGATCGCCCAAATTTGCTTCTGCGTCAGCGGACGCTTGGTTCCGACATTCTTTCCAGCGTTCCAAGCCGGACGATGCCGCATTGCTGCATCAAACCGTGAGTATCCCATTGCATTTCTCCTCGGCCCGAATGGCCAAGGAGGTAACGCTCAGAATGTCGCAGCTTGGGCCGATTTCGGACGGTCTGCTCTTGGGTCGCCGCCCAATTTGCAATTCGACAAAGACCAGACCTGAGATCGTCTTTTCCAAATATCGGTACGAGTTCTTAATTCCAGAGGATTGAAGTCGTGAAGCTGCCAATCGCTCGATCGTTAAAGAACGGCAACTCTCGAACTCAAAGCGGGGCGATCTAGAGACCCGAGACAGAGCGCGTTGCCACCAGCTTGAATCTGGATCGGAAGCGTATCTGCCTGTCCGAACAACAGCCCCTCAGGCCGGATCTACTGATTAGGGCGTGGAGCGGAAGAGCAACCGTTAAGGAACTTTGTCGATACGCGAAGCATTCAAGCCCGCGTATAGCGTATGCCCGGCCCTTCTCGAGGGGTCGGGCTTTTTCGTGCAATCATCAAATTATCATCCCGCACTCATGCCATTCGCGCCGGATCGTACCATCGCTTCCGCAGGAGGAAGTCATGCTGAAACAACTTTTCGCGGCAGTCACCGTGTGCATCGCCCTTACGATCGTCGTTCGCCACGGTCCGCTCGAACCCAACGGGACCGCAGAGAGAAGCGCTATTCTCATTGTATGGATCGGAGGGCTGGCTTGGCTGATGCGACAACGGGCGCGTAGATTAATTAGATGATGCGGAGGTAGTTCGGCGGCTTATGCTCCAAAGATGCCGCGAAAAGAAAGGTGATGGACGGCACGAGGCTCAAAAGATCCTCGAGGAATGCCGTCTTCATTGCCTGCGACTGTCCCATGACGAGGTACATCAGCACCGATATCGAACTCAGCCAGAATAGGGTCCAGAGACACAGCTTTCGGCCCCGGCGAAGGCCCTCTCGGACTTCCTGCGGAATATCGGATTGAGCGATCATTCCATCACCATCCTATCGGTCACGGTGATCAATTCGTTTTCGCCCCTCTTTCGGGCAAGCCGAAGCACAGGTTCGGTCGGGCTTTTCGGCTCGGGCACGCCGATCGCTTTGGAGAGGCTCGCTTCACGCGACACGGGGCCGGCCCGACCGAACTCACCGATCAACAAGTCGATCTTTCCCTCGTCCAACTTCCGGAGAAGAGGTTCGGCCGGCCCTTCCGACCATCGACTTGGCGGCGTGCATTGACGCGAACCGGTCGGCGATGCGCTGCGCGTCGGAAACTTTCCGAGTGCCCGACACGATCGCGATCCTCATGGTTCCAGTTCGTTCGATCCGTTCAACCGTTCCCGCCGCGTCGCGCGGAAGCGAGTGACAAGATCCCAGAACCAACATCAGCAAGAAAACGATTGTGCGCATGTGCCTAGGCCCTACCACTCCTATTCAAGATCGATCTTGAAAGAGGGATTTTGCAGACGCTCCATCGCTTCCGCCGATTCCGGATCGAGACCTTCCTTGGCGAGCCACTTCCGCTTGGCCCTTGCACGGCGTTCGTACTGCTCGGCGAGCGTAATAAGTTCCCGTCGGTTCTGGTCCATGGCACTCGATAGAGCCAGGTTCCGACAAGTCTTGGCCATCTCTTCGAGCTGATTAGGACTTAGCATAATCCCGAAGCGACTTACTTGATCGTGGTCATTTCTGCGGGAGGCAGCCTTCCACTCTCGGCCATGAGTTCCTCCTTCCGTGTAATTAGCCGTCGACCAAGCTCCTCGAGGTCGACGTCGGCAGCACGAGCCTGCTGGAACATGTTTTCGTTCTGCTTTTCTTCTTCTTTCACATGATGCTCGATCTGTTCTTTGAGAACGGTGACCTTCGCATCGTAGTGCTCGTCCGTCGCGGACCCGTCCGCGAGATCGTTGATCAGCAGCTTGGCTCCATCATGCTCGACGTAGGCCTCCTTGAGCAGATCGTCATCAACCTTGCCTTTGAGCGCCGGGTAGAAGATTTCTTCCTCGATCTGGGCGTGGACCTTCAATTCCGTGCAAATTCGGTGGGCGATCTCGGTTTTCTTCCGATTGTCCGAGGCCGATTCATATTCCTCGAAAAGGTCTTCGACCTTTCGATGGTCGTTCGCCAGGATATGCGTGGCATCCTGGTCGGTTTCTTGCTTTTCAGCCATCGCTAAGCTCCTTCTCCAGTACGTCCTAAACGCCGTATTCAGCGAGCGCGTTCCCAGCGGGAAGCATCTGGTCCGGCCGATCGCTTCGCTGCTCTCGCGATGCTCGGAAGCGACCGAAGCTGGGAATAGGGCCCCCTTTCAATCCGAGCAGCCTCGACTTCGTTCGGGGCCGCCGTGCAACCGCCATGACGTTGCATTTGAACGCTTACGAAGACTTCATATGCTTGAATCCTAGCCTCTGGATCGACCGCAGGAACTCTTAACGATCGAGTTTCCACAGGCTGACCTCGGTGCATTCATTCACCCAAGCCACTGCGCCTTGGCTTCCGACAACTGCCGCTCGCTACAGCCGAAATATTTGCATTGTATTCTCAACGGAATTCTCTCCGCATCAAATAGGGCCAGCCGCTCAATCCCTTCGCGATCGAGACAACATCCCTGTCGCCCGCTGAACCGAACGTTTTTCATGCTTCGATCCTTGCTACTGATACCACTGTTGCCGCATATCCGACTGGACACCTGGCAGGTCCCATCGGCTCTCTGCCGACTGCAAACGCAATGGTCGGAACACCTTCACGTTCCCATCGAACGTATTGACGTTTGTTAGAAAGAGATTTCGGCCGCCTGGGGGCTTAATCAGCATCGTCCTGAAGATGATAATTATTAGTCCATTTCGCGATGACGGGGTTCGTCGGCTTTGGTTCAACGCCCGACATTCAGAGTTTCCCGGGGACTAGTTTGGACAACAAAAGCGCGATCTTCGAACTTTATCTTCGGGGTCGAATGCGCCACGCGCTGACCACCGAGGAACTGACCGCAATCGCCGATGCCGCCGACCGAACCGTCCACCTTGGTCCTCGCGAGCGCTTGATCCGCAAAGGAGAGCTTGTTCATTGCAGCTACTTCATCGTAAGCGGATTCACGGTTCGCTACAAAACCGATCGGCGAGGCTATCGTCAGAACGTCGGGATGCAGGTTCCGGGAGACTGGGTAGGTTTCCACAGCTTCCCCACGAAGCATCTCGATCATGATGCCTGTTCCGTCGGCGAAGTCGAGTTGGTCGCCTTTCCTCATGAGGGCCTCGAGAAGCTGATCGCAAAGCACCCGCGATTAACACGTATCATGTGGTTTTCGACGCTTCTGGATGCCGCGATACATCGAGAATGGCTCTTCAAGCTGGGGCGGCTGAATGCTGCGCAGAGAATAGCACACTTAATATGCGAGTTGGCTACACGCTTGGAGTTCGTGGGGCTGTTCGATGGTCACGTTTTGGACACACCGCTTACCCAAACGGATTTCGCAGAGGCGTCCGGCATCACCGCCATTCATTGCAACCGGAGCTTCCGAGAGTTGCGTGAAGCGGGGCTGTTGAACAATCGCATCGAGGACTCGGCCATTCATATCGAAGACCGCAACGGGCTCGAATGGTTTTGCGAGTTTGACGCTGACTATCTTTACGGGGAAGGCGAGTTGCAATTGGGCGTGCCGTACTGAGGCCGCATCATCCCGTCACTTCCCTGCGTTGCCTTTGCTACTCAGTTCTCGGTCAATTTCTTCAATCGCATCCTTCGAGAACCGTACGCCCTCCAAGCATTTGACATCGCAAATATCCACGTTGTCGCGCTTGGGAAGGATCGAGAGACGGCCATCCATCTCAAGGATGACCCAGTTCGCTTCGTCGATGTCGTAGAAGCCCTCCTCACGCAACCGCGAGTAGACTTCTGCACGACTGACGCGCTCGTCTCGCATGGCGTCTTCAAGCCACTCGCCTCGATGCGTTAGCAATCGCGGCGAAGCCCGAAGTATATTTTCGAGCTTCCCGTCATTGGCCGAGAAGAATTTTGTGACGAGATACTGGCATAGGCCGAGAACGACCATCGCTGCGATAGCGCCGATGAGACTGATGTCACGCAGCAGAATGCCGCTCGCAAGCACACTTCCGGTTGCAACGACGATCAGCCAATCGAAATTATTCATTTGCGCGGTAGCGCGCTTCCCCAGGAGGCGAACGAAAGCAACCACAAAGATATAGAGTATCACCGCACCGAGGATGATCTCGCCAAGGCGAGGTAGATCGCCAATCCAGAATTCCGTGCTCATGGCATCCGTCGTTCCTTAGAGGTCAGGGCATTGTAATGCGCCAGATCGTGCCACCGCGCATACGAGCAAGTCGCACGATCGTTCGCGATACGTAATCATATACGGAGCGAAATTCCGCTCCGTTCCAATCGATCGGCCTGATGGAGATTAGTGCCGGGCATCTCCTATCGGCAGTCTCCGAGCGCGATAGGTAAAGAGCTCCTTCCGCGGATGAAACGGATAACCTTTATCAGGTTCCGGAACGCCTCGCCCCTCACAATCGCTGAGGCCAGTGGACGGGATGAGGAGTTCGAGATGGCTAAAGACGAAAAGGACAGCGAGCATCGCCTTCGATTGGCGGCCGGCGCGATCGCCGGTTTGGCGATAGCAGCCGGAGCACTTGCGGTTGGCAGGTCGAAGCTCAAATCAGGTGGATCGGGATCGGGCGACGCTCCCCGTTTTGCACGGAGACGCACCGGTGGCGATCTCGCGTTGGTAGGGCGAAGCGTGACGATCGGTGAAGATCGCCAGACGTTGTTCGACTATTTTCGCGACTTCCAGAATCTTCCCCAATTTATGGAGAATCTCGAGCGTATCGAGAACAAGGGGGACGGGCACAACGTTTGGTTCATTCGCGCACCCGCGGGCCAGACCGTCAATGTCGAAACGCAAATCTCGAGCGAAAAGGACGGCGAACATATTGCCTGGAAATCGGTCGAGGGATCGGACATCGAAACTTCCGGCCGCGTGACGTTCGAAGACGCTCCAGGCGACCGCGGGACGCGTGTCGGTCTCGACATCGCATACGATCCGCCCGGCGGTATCGTTGGACGTGGGATCGCCAAGCTTTTCCTGCGCGAACCCGAAATTCAAGCGCGCCACGACCTCAAGCGATTCAAAATGCTGATGGAGACCGGCGAGATTGCCACCTCCGCGCGCACCCGCGACGAACGCCGATCGGCTCTGCAGCAGGAGAATGGATGATGCGCGCTCTCACATGGCAAGGCACCAAGGACGTTCGTGTCGAAACCGTCTCGGACCCCGAGATCGTCAACCCGCGCGACGCCATACTCAAGGTCACCTCGACTGCCATCTGCGGTTCGGACCTGCATCTTTACGATGGCGTCATTCCCGGCGTGAAATCGGGTGACGTGCTGGGGCACGAGTTCATGGGTGAAGTGGTCGACGTGGGTCCAAAAAGTACCCTGAAAAAGGGGCAGCGCGTCGTTGTGCCCTTCACGATCAGTTGTGGGCAGTGCTTCCATTGCACGGTCCAGCAATATAGCTGCTGTTCCAACTCGAACCCGGTCGAGAAACAGGATATGTCGGCCACGCTCTACGGCCATGCGATGGCGGGCCTGTTCGGCTATTCGCATCTCACCGGCGGTTATTCGGGCGGCCAGGCGGAATATGTTCGCGTGCCCTTCTCCGATGTGGGTCCGATCGTCATTCCCGACCATCTCGACGACGACCAGGTCCTGTTCCTGTCCGATATCCTTCCCACTGGTTGGATGGGCGCCGAGAATGCTGATATCCAGCCCGATGATACGGTCGCGGTGTGGGGTTGCGGTCCCGTCGGCCTGTTCGCCATCCAATCGGCGATCGTCATGGGTGCCTCGAAGGTCATTGCCATCGACCATTATCCCAACCGGCTCGCGCTGGCGAAGAAGCTGGGCGCGGAAACGCTCAACTTCCACGAGGTCGACGTCCGCGAAGCCCTGATGGAAATGTCCGGCGGCATCGGCGTCGACTGTGTCATCGACGCGGTCGGCATGGAATCGCACGGGTTCGCGATCGACAACATGATCGACGTCGTGAAGCAGAAGGTCGGCGTGGGCGCCGACCGTGCGGCGGCGCTCAAGCAGGCGATCCTCGCCTGTCGGCGCGGCGGGAAGGTCTCGATCCCCGGTGTCTATGGCGGGATGACCGACAAATTCCCGCTGGGCGCGTTGATGGAGAAAGGGCTGCAGGTCCGTTCGGGCCAGACCCATGTCCAGAAATACACGAAGAAGCTGCTCGAGAAGATCGAGGACGGGACGCTCGATACGACCTTCCTCATCTCGCATCACCTCCCGCTCGAAAACGCGGCGAAGGGCTACGAGAATTTCAGTTCCAAGCAGAACGAATGGACCAAGGTCATCCTCAAGCCCGGCATGGAGCGC
>NZ_JBBYXH010000003.1:0-77275 GCF_039655735.1 Sphingomicrobium aquimarinum
ACGTCGTGAGCAAGAACAAGATCGACAGGCTCGACGGCTTCGCGGTCATCACGGGAGCGTCGAGCGGTATCGGCCTCGAACTCGCGCGGCGGGCGGGCGAGGATGGAGCCGCGCTGCTTCTCGTCGCCGATCGTCCGTTGGACGAGGGAGTGGCTGCCGCACAGGAGGCGGGAGCGAGCGAGGTCGAAACGCTGCGCACCGATCTGGCCACGGAAGACGGCGTCGACGCGCTCATCGAGGCCATCGGCATGCGGCGCGTCGATGCCCTGATCGCGAACGCCGGTCATGGTCAGGGCGGGACGTTCCTCGGGACCGACTGGCGGTCGATCAAGTCCATCCTCGATACCAACGTGACGGGTACCATCTCGCTCATCCACCAGGTCGGCCGAAGGATGCTGGAGGCGAACCACGGACGCATTCTCGTCACCGGGTCGATCGTCGGGGCCATGCCCGGGCCCTTCAACCTCATCTACAATTCCACGAAGGCATTCATCGACGACTTCGTGGTGGGGCTTGCCGAAGAGCTGAAGGACAGCGCGGTAACCGTTTCCAGCCTGCTTCCCGGCGCGACCGATACGCAATTCTTCGAGCGCGCAGACCTCGACGCCGGCGGGATGGGCGATGCGCCCAAGGCAGACCCCAGGAAAGTCGCGCGCGATGGCTATCAGGCCATGCTCGACGGCGAGACGCAGGAGGTCAGCGGATTTCTCAACAAGCTGCAGTTCCTCGCCGCCGGGATCATCCCCGACGAGATCATGGCGAAAGTCCATCGCCGGATGATGGAGCCCGCGGTCGAGAAATGACCGAAGCGCGCTGGGGACGGCAACGCCAGTCGGGAATTCCGATGGGACGCGCCCTCATCGGTCGCGCATAAAGGGGGTTTGCCGATCAAGCGGTGCTTGCGCTCCCCTCGAAGGGACCAGGACGACGACGCCGTATCCTTTTCCTTCCAGACCCACGTCCGCCTCGAAACGCGAGCCAAGGACCTCGCTCAGGCGCCGCATCAGAGCGCTGCCCTGGCCCTTCTCCGCTTTTGCGCGCTTCCCGGTTCCATTGTCCTTGACCTCCAGCCGAATACCTTCGTGATCGGTGTGCAGGACGACCTCGATCCGGCCGCCACGCCCCTTAGGAAAGGCATATTTCAGGGCGTTGATGACGAGTTCGCTCGCGATCAGAACCAGGGCACGACGTTTCTCCGGTGGCAGTTTCACCGAGCCGACCCTCAATTCGCAGCGGATACCGCGCGCCTTTCCGAAGCTGCGTGTGAGCCCAACTGCGATAGCGGAAAGAATGTCGCCGCATTCGACGTCAGCCGACCGGCCTTCGATCCTCGAAAGCTCCGCGAACAAGGTCGACAGAGATCGAATCTCGTCCGCCTCCTCGGAATCCAGCCAGGCACGCGATGGGTGGCACCCGACGTCCGCTAGCGACATCGCCAACTGCGCCATGTTGCGGGCGCGGTGGACGGCATCGGCCTGCCAAAGCGGTTGGTTTGTGTTTTCACACTCCACGTACGATGATTCGGCTTTGCCATTGGAGGGGGCGAAGAGGCCCAGCATTCGACGTTCCATCGCTACCGATGGAGCCCGACGATCGCTTTTAGATGATTTCGGTTCCTCTTGCATGACGCCCCGTGTCCTGATGTTCCCACGGGATCATAACTTCGTGGCAGGGCGAAACCTTAAGGCGGATCAAGTTCCGTACAGACGCTACATATTCAAGATTGCCAGCAACATCATCCTCGAAGAACCGACCGCGCTGGGAGCGCTCAGACGGCGCCGGCGGACGCCAGCTTGCGGGCGGCTCGGAACGAGATCATGCGACGGCGATCTTCATCCCAAAGAGCTAGGCGAACGTTGCGAAAGCTTTCGCCCAACGTCACCCGCCCTATCCCCCTGAGCGCTTCCGTCTCTTTCATGGCGTCCGGCAGCCGATAGAAGGGAATGCGGCTCACGAGGTGGTGGATGTGGTGATAGCCGATGTTTCCGCTGAACCAGTGTAACAAGCGCGGCAATGCGTAGAAGCTGCTGCCGTAGATCGCGGCAGCATGGAAGGTCCACTCCTTCTCGTCCGACCACGACGTCTCCTCGAACTGGTGCTGGACGAAGAACAGCCAGACGCCGAACGTCGCGGCGACGAGGACGATGGGAAGAAGAACCAGCACGACCGTGCCGATTCCCCAGGCCAGCGACAACGCGCCGAACAGGGCCAGGGCCGCGGCGTTGGTTCCCATTGCGCTCGTCCACGGTCGCCAGCCGGCCTTCATCTGGCCCACGGGCAATCGGTGACGCAGCAGGAAGAGATAGGCAGGCCCGATACCGAACATGACGATGGGATGCCGGTAGAGCCGGTAGACAAGGCGACGGGATCGCGACAGCGATCGATATTCGGCGACGGTGAGCGTGTCGATGTCGCCGGTGCCACGTCGCCCGAGGTTGCCCGACGTGGCATGGTGACTGGCGTGCGACGTCTTCCATACCCGATAGGGAGTGAAGGTCAGGACCCCCAGGCAGGCTCCCACCAGATCGTTCGCCCGTCGTGTAGGCAGGAAGGCGCCATGCCCGCAGTCGTGTTGGATCACGAAGAGCCGCAACAGCAATCCGCCGGCGGGGGCTGCAAGAAGGAGAACAAGAGGCCAGCCTGCCTGTACGCCGATCAGCATGACCGTGGATGCAGCCAGCAACAGGCCAAGCGTCACGACAAGCTCGAAGACGCTGCGCATCACCCAGGGCTTGGCGTGGCCGGACAACCGCTTTCCCAAGACCTTCAAATCGGATGGGTCGCGCTCGATCTCGAGGCTCGCGATGCGGGAGCGATCGTACATCTGGGTCAAACGAAACTCACTCTACTCGTCATGGAAATCGATAGGGCCCGCTGTGGTTCGTTCGAACGAACGGCGAGCACTCGCGGGCTGATCGAGCCGCCTAGCATTTTTCGGCTCGACCGGTATTGATCGCAATCAACGGTTGCTGGGCAGGCGCAGCGCCGGCCGATCCAGCGCCCCCGTCGCGACAGGCACCCCTCGCCCGACGTGGTGGCGCTTCCATCGCGTTGAGTAACGTCCGAAATGACTGACGCTGCGTCGACAACCTGCACTACTCCAACACCCTTGGCCAGCGAAAGATACGCTCGATGCGCGTCGACATGCGTTCTGGCGCCCCTGATAACAACATCGGGCTGATGGGCTTTGCCCAACCATCATCCTCGCACAGCCATCCGCGCGCCCCCGAATTGGGTGCTCTACCCGACCTCGGAAGCGTTCGCCCCCGCAAGACTGACAGCGCGGAGAGCTGAATTCAGTTCATCGGGTCGGAAGGGTTTCGAGAGCAGCACGAATTCGGAATTCCTGATGCCTTCTGCGTATCCGGAGATGAGTAAGAGAACGAGATCTGCGTTCTTGGATTTGGCGCGCTCCAGAAATTCCTCACCCGTCATTCCCGGCATGAGATAATCGGAGATGACGACGTCGAAAACGTGCGCGTCGAGCATCCGCAATCCGCTTTCGCCGGAATCGGCCTCGGTCACGGCATGGTCTTCACTACGCAAGATCTCGGCAGTCGACCGGCGGACCAGCTCGTTGTCGTCGACGAGAAGAATGCGCTTTGGAGGGATGCGCTCGGCGACGCCCCTCTCCGCGACGGGTTCGTCGATCGCATCCTCGGTGGCCGACGGGAAATGCAACGTCACGGTGGTCCCCACACCGACTTCGCTTTCGATGTCCAGTCGGCCTCCCGACTGCGCGGCGAGTCCGTGCACCATCGAGAGACCCAGCCCGGTACCCTTTCCGGTCTCTTTCGTCGAATAGAAGGGCTCGATCGCGCGCGCCACCGTCTCATCGTCCATGCCCGACCCATCATCCTCGACCGACAGGGCAACGAGCCCCGGGTCCGCGGGATCGACCATGACGGCGATGGTCAGCGTCCCGCCGTCCGTCATCGCATCGCGCGCGTTCACGGCCAGATTGAGCAAGGCGAGCTCGAGCTGGTTGGGATCGACCATCGCCAACGGAACGTCGGGCGTCAGTTTCAGGTCGATTTCGACACGCGGTCCAAGTGAGCGTTGAATCAGATCGACCATTCCCTCGACGAGTTTGCCGACGTCGATCGGACGCGCCTCCAGCTTCTGGCGGCGCGCGAGGGATAACAGACGCGAGATCAGGGTGCGGGACCGCTCGGATGCTTCCTGCGCCCCGGCAATCAGGCGTTGTGTTCTCTCGTCATTCTCCCGCCGCGACAACAGGTCGAGCGTACCGATGACGGGCGTGAGAAGATTGTTGAAGTCGTGCGCGATGCCGCCCGTCAACTGGCCGATGGTCTCGATCTTCTGCGCCTCGTGCAGTTGCGCCGCCGTCTCGAGCTGTTTGCGGGTTCGCTCTTCGACCCGGCGTTCCAAATCGTCGGCGATGTTGCGAAGGGCCTTCTCGGCCTCCTGCTGGGCGGTGATGTCGGTATTGGTCCCGAACCAGCCCACCACGTCGCCCTCGGAACTCTTGACCGGAACGACCCTGGTGAGGAACGGCGAATAGGTCCCCGACGCGCTTTTGATCGGAAAGACCATTTCGAAGGGCTCGCCGGTCCCGATCGAGTGTTTCCACCGCTCCATGACCGATGGAAGGATCTCGGGATCGTGAACCGATTGCCACCCCCAGCCTTGCATCGAAGCCTCGGTCGTGCCGGTATATTCGTACCAGCGCGAATTGTACCAGTAGATCGACCCGTCGGCGTGGGCGACCCAGCATAATGTCGGAATGCTGTCGACAAGCGTTCGGAACTGTCGCTCGCTCTCGCGGAGGCGCTCATCGGCCTCTTTCTGGGCGGTGATGTCGCGCACGACGCCCGTCGCCCGTGTGACACGATGCGACTTATTGAACAGGGGGCGCCCCTGGGCCTGGACCCAGCAGATGTCGCCATTCGGGCGATGGAAGCGGAACGCGATTTCGTAATTCTGTTCTTCGACGAGCGAAGCGGCAATGGCCGCGTCAACCTTCGGACGATCCTCTCGATCGATGCCCTCCAGAAAGTCGTCCCACGTGAACGGCGCATCCTTTTCGCGACCGTAGATTGCCTTGCACGCGGGCGTGGCTTCGAGCCGCATGTCCGCGAGGTGGAGCGTCCATTGGCCCAGCGCGCCTGCACTCAACGCATCGCGCAACTCCATTTCGCGATCGGCAATCTCGAGGATGCGGGCGCGGGCATCGTACTGGCGTTGGCGGCCGCGTAGCGCGGCGCGGGCAAGACTGACGAACGTCGTGGGGTGAAACGGGCGTTCGAGGAAGGTGACGTTGCGCAGGACCTGGAGATAGCGCTGCGCACGGGGATTTCGTTCGAGACCCCCGCCTTGGCTGGTCAGAAGAATGAACGGAAGGTCGGACCATTGCTCCTGCTGCTCAAGAGTTTCGACCACGGGTTTGAGGTCGACGTTGAGAAAGGCTTCCTCGGTAATGACGGCGAGTCCCACCCCGGCCTGAAGGCTTTCGACAAAGTGCGTGATGTCGGCGCTGATATCGGACCCGATCCCGCCTTCGCGCAGCATCGAGGCCGCCAACTGAGCGTCCCGACCATTGGGCGCAAAGATCAAGGCTCTCTCGGATCGGGTAGTGTGCATCCCGCGTCAACGATCGAGGAGCGGTGTTTCATCCCCGACAAATGTCGGGACGCCTCGTAGGACCCCCTGGAAGCCGGTCAACGGTGGCCCGAGGTCGATTCCGGATTGCGAAATGGTGAATTCGCGGATCGTATCTTCGTGCGAGCCGGTGCGCTTTTTGACCACCGACAAGGCGCGTCGCACTCGACCCGCCGCTTCGAAATAGCGAAGCAGGATGACGGTGTCCGCCAGATAGGTCACGTCGACCGGCGTGCGCATATCGCCGACCAATCCATGCTGCGCGACCGTGAGAAAGGTCGAGGCTCCGCGCCGGTTCAGGAATTGCAGAAGCTCGTGCATGTGCAGGATGAGTGCCTGCTCCTCGGGCATCGCAGCCTGATAGCCGTTGAGGCTGTCGATCACCACGGTCATGGCGTCGTTGTTCTCGACCTGCTCGCGCACCCGTTGCGAGAATTGTCCCGGCGTCAGTTCCGCTGCGTCGACCTGATCCAGCGACAACTGGCCCTTGTCGACCATGGCCTGCAGGTCGATGCCGAGACCTTTGGCACGCTGCTTGAGCAGACCCAGTTCCTCATCGAACACGAACATCGCGGCGCGTTCGCCGCGATCGACGACGCTCTGGACGAAGCTCAGCGTGAGGAGCGACTTGCCGGTCCCGGCGGGTCCCAGGATGAGCGCGCTCGATCCCCGTTCGAGACCGCCGCCGAGGATTTTGTCGAGCTCCTCGTTCCCGGTCCCGACCGTGCTTCGCTCGAATGGCCGGTGATGCTCGGACGACACGAGGCGCGGGAAGATCTTCACCCCACCGGTATCGATGATCATGTCGTGAAAGCCGCCACGGAACCGACGTCCGCGATACTTGATCACGCGCATCCGCCGGCGTTCCGGGCCATAGGTCGGAGCCGATTCCTCCAGCCGCATCACGGCATGGGCGACCGAATGGACGGTCTTGTCGAGCACGTCGGTCGTCAGATCGTCGAGCAGCAGAACGGTCGTGCGGTGCTTCGCGAAATAATGTTTCAGCGAAAGGATCTGTCGCCGATAGCGGAGCGAACTTTGCGCGAGCAGGCGAATTTCGGACAGGCTATCGAGCACGACGAGATCGGGTTTGACCCGCTCGAACGCTTCGAAGATCCGCTTCGTGGTTTCACCCAGCTCCAGGTCGGACGAGTAGAGAAGACTTTGCTGCTCGTTCTCGTCCAGCAGCGTCTCGGGCGGGACGAGTTCGTAGATTTCGATGGATCCGTCGATTTCCCATCCGTGCGATCGGGCGCCGCTGCGAAGCTCTTCCTCGGTCTCGGAAAGAGTGATGTAGAGGCCCCGTTCGCCATTCTTCGCGCCTTCGCGCAGGAACTGCGTCGCGATCGTCGTCTTGCCGGCGCCCGGACTTCCCTCGAGCAGATAGATCCGCCCCCGTTGCAGTCCTCCGGCGGTGACGTCGTCCAGTCCCTCGACACCCGTAAGAGCATTCTCGATCATAACGGGTCGCCTTCTCGCAGCAGGAACTCAGTGTTGGGACGCGCAGTGGGATCGGCCAATTGTGCCGAGACGACAACAAGTTGCTTGGCTTTTTCATGTCGGAGCGCATCGAGGACATTCGAGACCGAATTTTCGATACGCCAATCAAGCGTTTGCGGGATTTTATTTAGCCCGTTCGATGTGGCCTCGCAATGGTGTTGGAGAAGTCCCGCTATCCGCCGAAATAGGACAATTTCCACGCCCAGAACGGGGTCGTGTCGATCGAGAGGCTCCGCCACTGATTCGACGCTTTGGCCTTTCATCGCGGAAGTCCGATAGACAGCCCCAGCTAGTTGCTATTGAGAATGATTATCATTGACCTGTCGCGATCGCGCTCATACGCGGTGGCCGCATGAAGCGCCGCACGATCCGGTTTTGGTTTCTCATGCACAAGTGGTCGAGCCTCGTATCGACCGCCTTCCTGCTCATGCTCTGCGCCACCGGGCTTCCGCTGATTTTCCATGACGAGATCGACGGCTTGCTGGGCGAGGATTACGAGGCGTCGCTTTCGGGTCCGGCTTCGGCCTCGGACGGGCAGCCGCTCGACACGATGCTGTCGTCCGCACTCGAACAACGCCCGGGTGAAGTGCCCTTGTTCATGGCGTTCAGTCAGGAAAGTCCGCTCTTGACCGTGACGACGGGTCCATCCCCGGATGCCCCGGGGTCCGAGATGACGCTCCTGTTCTTCGATCGCGCGAGCGGGGAAGCGCTCGGCCCCGCGCCCACGGGCGGCTTCATGGAATTCGTCCTGACGCTCCATACCGATCTCTTCCTGGGTTTGCCGGGGATGCTGTTCCTCGGCGCGATGGGGTTCCTCTTCGTGCTCGCGCTCGCGTCGGGGGTCGTGCTGTACGCGCCCTTCATGCGGAGACTGCCGTTCGGGACGTTGCGCGAACGACGAAGCCCGCGCACACGGACGCTCGATCGGCACAATCTTGTCGGGATCGTCGCCCTCGGCTGGATGCTGGTGGTCGGCATCACCGGGATCATCAACGCCCTCGCCGATCCGCTGACCGAGCGCTGGCAGACCGGCGAACTCGCCGAAATGACCGCCCGGTACGCCGACGAACCCGCACTCGAACCGGCCCGCTACGGTTCGATCGATGCGGCGATGCGGAGCGCACAGAGCGCGCTTCCCGGCCGCTCCCCGCAGTTCATCGGCTTCCCCGGCGGGGCGTGGAGCACTCCCCAGCATTACGCGATCTTCTTCCAGGGCGACCGACCGCTCACGCAGAACCTGCTGACCCCGGCGCTGGTCGATGCGCGGACTGGCGAGCTTACCGACGCTCGTGCCATGCCCGCGCTCAACCAGGCGCTGATGCTCTCCAAGCCACTGCACTTCGGCGACTATGGCGGGCTAGTCCTCAAACTCCTCTGGGCGGCGATGACGCTGCTGACCATCTGGGTTCTGTGGACCGGACTGCGACTCTGGTTCCGGCGTCGACCGGGCCACGTCGATCGCCGCGTCGACGAAATCCTGGCCGGTGCGGGCCGCAGTCCGGCGTCGGCGGAGAGGACTGTCGCATGATCCCGCCCGCCCGCCACCGCCGCACGCCGCGCGCCTCCCTCCACAGCGTTTTCGCGATTCCCCTCGCGCTTCTCCTCGCCACGATCGTGGGCCTTGTGTCGGGCCTTACCGGGAGCGGTTTGCGCGACGTGTTGGCGTGGGTCCTGCTCGGCGTCCCCCTGTTCGCTCTGGCCGTTGCGTGGGCCCGACGCGGCTGAACCTCCTTTTCATTCGATCACCACAGGATTTCCTCTCATGAATATGCATTTCTGCGCCTGCTCCGTCCTTGCCATCGCAACGTTCTTCGCAACGCCGGCCGCGGCGCAACAGGCGGATGCGAGCGAGAACGAGAACGAGAACGAGACGATCGTCATCACGGCGCAGCGCGACAATGCGACCGAGGTGATCAACGGCGGCGACGCCGGTGCGCTCGGCGACCAAGCGGCCGAGAATCTTCCGTTCAACATCCGCGCTTTCGACGAGACGCTCATCTACAACCAGCAACCGCTGACGATCGGGGAAGTCCTCGAGAACGATCCGACCGTCCGCACGACCTACGGCTTCGGAAATGCGGCCGAACAGTTCGTCATTCGAGGCTTCTCGCTATTCGGCGACGATGTCGGCGTGAACGGGCTGTACGGCATCGCGCCGCGCCAGCTGATCGCACCCGAACTGTTCGAACAGGTCCAGGTGTTGAATGGCTCGTCGGCATTCCTCAACGGCGCGGCGCCCGGCGGATCGGGCGTCGGTGGCAGCGTCAACCTGCTCCTCAAGCGTGCCGCCGAAGATCGCACGCGTGCGACCGCAACCTTCGTCGGCGAGGGGCATGTCGGGGGCAGTTTCGATGTCGGGCGGCGCTTCGGTGCGGGGCGTGAATGGGGCGTGCGGATCAATGGTGCCTACCGCGATGGCGAGGTCTCGATCGACCGCGAGGATCGTCGCGTCGGCGTCATCGGCGGAGCGGTCGACTATGATGGGGGAGCCGTCAGGGCCTCGCTCGACCTTGCGTACCAGGCGGTGCGCGTCGACAGCCTGCGTCCCAAGGTCACGCTGCTCGCCGATTCCATTCCCGAGGTCCCCGGCGCGAGCGACAATTATGCGCAGGACTATACCTATACCGAGCTGGCCGACCTGTTCGGCACCCTCAACCTCGAAGTCGATGTGGCCGCCGATACCTTGGTCTATGCCAAGGCGGGTGCCCGCCGCGGCGATGAGGAGGGGATCTACGGCGGCATCCAGGTCCTCGATGCCGCGACCGGCGCAGCCTCGAGCGGGTTCCACTCCTTCATCCCCTACGAACAGGATAGCGCGGCGCTAGAGACGGGCGTGCGTGCCGGCTTTTCGACCGGGAGCGTGACGCACAGCGTCAATATCGGCGGCAACATGGTTTGGCAGCAGGACCGCACCGCCTACGATTTCTATTCCCCCTTCGACACCAATCTCTACGCCCCCCAACAGGTCGCGCTCCAACCGACCGCTTTCGCCGGCGGCGACCTCGATGATCCCTTTCCGATCACCGAACGGCGCCTGGGGAGCCTGTTCGCGTCCGACACGATCGGCCTGTGGGACGAGCGGATCCTGCTGACGGCGGGTGCGCGCCTCCAGCATCTCGACATCCAGCGCTTCAGCTATTTTGGCGGTGCGCTCGACGCCGAATATGCGAAGAGCGCGGTCACGCCGGTGGCCGGCCTCGTGGTGAAGCCGGTGGACGGTCTGTCGCTCTATGCCAACTATATCGAGGCGCTGCAGGAAGGCGCAGTGGCGCCGCTCGAGGCCGAGATTTCGAACCCCGGCGCCGTGCTCGCGCCGCGCATGTCGACCCAATTCGAGATCGGCGGGAAGGTCTATTTCGACCCGGCCCTGTTCGCGACCCTCTCCATCTATCGGATCGAGCGTCCGGGCGAGGGCTTCGAAAGTGACGGAACGGGCGGCACGCGCTTCGCCTATCTCGGCCAGCAGCGCAACGAAGGCCTCGAGATCACCCTCAACGGCGAACCCATGCCGGGCCTGCGCATCATCACCGGCGTCGCCCTGGCCGATGCCGGCTTCGACAGCGGATTGGAGGCACCCGGCGTGCCGCAATTCGCTGCCAACGCCAATGTTGAGTGGGATGTACACGGCCTCCCCGGACTAACCCTAAATAGCCGTCTCACGCATACCGGGGAGCAGCAGGCCAACGCGGCGAACACGCTGCAACTCGGCGACTGGACCGTCCTCGACCTGGGCGCACGATACGTTTTCGCGGTCGGCGATGCACCGCTCACGCTTCGCCTGACGATCGATAACGTCACCGACGAGGCCTACTGGGCAAGTGCGTTCGACGCGTTCAATCCAGCCCTCCTTCAAGGAGCGCCGCGGACCGCGAAGGCTTCGTTGTCGATTGATTTTTGAGAATGCAGTGCCGTCTCCCGAGGCCAGCGGCTGGACAAGGCCGTTCATTCGGCTGGTGGATCGACGGAGAAAAATTCAAGCACGTTCCCGTCAGGGTCAGACATGCGAAAGAAACTGAAGGGGCCTTCCCTCACGATACCCGGTTGTTCGATCCCGTCCGCAGCCAGTGTTTGAGCGTGTGTAAAGGCCTGATCGATATCAACGACCCTGATGTAGGGCCGAGCGCTGTTGCCGGACGTTGATCCTTCCCCGTACTTTGCACGGTCGACGATGCCGAAGAGCCCTCCCGACACGTCGAAGCCGACGAGCGCCGGCGTTCTTATCTGGGGGCTTTTGGCGAACAACGCCTCGTAGAACGCTACCGACTGTTCGACATCCTCGACCAGGACATAAAGTCCAAAGCGCTGCGTTTCGATCATCGTCACCTCGTCCGGTTGAGAGATTGATGGGGATGGGACCAACAGAAAGGCAGCAAGCGCCGCCACGAAACATCGATTCATCAAGCACCTCCATCGAGCTTCCGCTTGATATCTGCACGCTACTGACAGCATGGTGTCAGCATCATTCGCTTGAGCTTGGGTTATGCGACGCGCCGACCGCCTCTTTGAGATCATCCAGCTCTTGCGGGAGGCACGAAATCCGGTTTCGGCCGGCTCGATCGCTGCCGATCTGGAAGTGTCCATCCGAACGGTTTACCGCGACATGGCCTCGCTCATCGCGCGGCGAATTCCCATACGCGGCGAAGCTGGTGTCGGCTATGTGCTGGAGAGCGGCTTTGACATGCCGCCGTTGATGTTGACGGAGGACGAGATCGACGCTGCCGCGCTCGGCGCAAGTTGGGTATCGACGCGTGGGGAACCCGAACTGGCGGAGGCTGCAAAACGCTTGCTGGCAAAGATAGAGGCTGTCGTTCCGCGCGAATTTGCGATTGGCCTGCGCGAACAATCGACAAGCGTCGCACCGCCCCAACCATCCGACGAGCTTATCAGCGCGAAAGAGATTCGCTTGGCGATCCGCCTTCGGAAGAAGCTGAAGATTCGGTATCGGGATTCGAAAGGTGCGAAGAGCGAACGCGTTATCTGGCCGGTAGTGCTCGGTTATCGTGACGCTGGTCGCATTCTTGCCGCATGGTGTGAGTTGCGACAGGCATTCCGATATTTTCGCACCGATCAAATGGTATCGGTAGAAACGCTCGAAGACAGAATTCCGGAGAGCTTCAATGGTCTACGAGCCCGGTGGAACGAGGCTATGGTGATCGAGCGTGCCCGCTATTCGTCCGCTGCTAGAGCAGCGGGCGACTAAAGATCCTGGTCTGTCTTTGCAGGTCACCAGCGCTCCACTGGAGCATCGCGTTCTCACCGTGCGGATCGACGGTTCCGGGGCCGATATTGGACCGACAGCGCTGAGGAGAAGCCGACCGGGAGCCGCCGATCGATTTTCGGCCCCCGGCTGATCGCATTGGCGTCCTATCCCGGAGAGTCCGACTTTACAGAATGATCGCACTCCGGCCCCTCTCCGGTGCGGAAATCAAAAACGGTTGTTTGTAGCCATCTTCCGCTGCCATAGGGCCCGAAATGTTCACTGCCATAGGTCCTGTACGAAGCATTCTTCTCGGCATCGCGGTCCTGATGCTCGGATCGGGATTCATGACGTCACTGGTCGGCGTGAGGCTTCAGGCAGACGGCGCGTCGTCGTTGGAAATCGGCTTGGTCGCGACCGGGTACTTCCTCGGCCTGTGCATCGGTGCCATGCGCGCCGGGAGGCTGGTCCAGCGGGTCGGTCATATCCGTGCATTCGCTGCATTTGTATCGCTCCTTTCGGCCAGCACGCTAGCCTATGCTCTCTGGCAGCAAGCCGGGTACTGGACGGCGCTGCGCCTGATCGACGGCTTCTGCATCGCGGGCGTCTATGTGTGTCTCGAAAGCTGGCTCAACGAACGCGCAGATCCTGCCGCCCGCGGTAGCGTTCTCGCCGCCTACATGATCGCGCTCTACCTCGGCCAAGGCCTGGGCCAGCAGTTACTCAACGTGAGCGCCGATGCTCCCGCGCTTCCCTTCATCTTCGCCTCGCTTCTCGTCTCGCTCGCCGTTCTTCCGATCGTCCTGACGCGAATGTCGGGCCCCGATCTTCCGCCCGCGGGCATGATGCCCCTTCGAGAACTCTATTCGAATTCGCCCCTCGGCACCGTCGGTGTCGCGATGACCGGCATCATGCTGGGTGCCTTTTACGGTCTGGCTCCCGCTTATGCGCGCGACTTGGGGCTACCGGTGTCCGCGACCGCGAGTTTCTTGACCGCAACCATCCTGGGCGGGGTCGCGCTGCAATGGCCGCTCGGCCGCGCGTCCGACCGGTTCGACCGGCGCCTCGTCATCATCGCCACGTTCGCGGGGGCCACGGCGACTGCCGCAGGACTATGGGCAATCGGCCCAGCGGGGAACGGCACCTTGGTCGCCGCCTTGTTCGGCGGGGCCGCGTTCGCATTGTATCCGCTCTGCGTCGCGCACGCCAATGATCGACTGACGTCCCCGCAACGGGTGGGGGCTACCGGTGCGCTGGTCCTGGTCTATTCCGTCGGCGCCGTTTTCGGCCCCCTCCTGGGCTCTGTTTCGATGGCGCTCGTCGGTTCGGACGGCCTGTTTGCGATGATCACGCTCGGGGCCGGGCTTGCCGCCGCGTTCGGCGTGTGGCGAACCCTCGTCGCAAATCCGGTTCCGGAAGAGGATCAAAACGCGTACCAGCCGCTTCCGCGTACCACGCCCGTTACCGCGATGCTCGATCCATCATGCGAGGGCGTCCAAGATCGAGAGGGGGAATAGGTGGACGATCCAGTTCTGGAAGAAGCGGCACCTGCGGGCGCAAGCCCGCGCATTGCGGTCAACCCGCCGGTCTTTTTTGTGTCGGCCGCGCTCATCCTGGCGTTTGCGCTGTTCGGCGCGGTCGCTCCCGATCTTGCCGGACGATTGTTCGATCGTGTGCAAGCGGGCATCGTTGCCGATTTCGGATGGTTCTACATCACCGCGGTCGCCGGCTTCCTGATCTTCGCCGTCTTTCTGATGGTGAGCCGGTACGGCGACGTGAAGCTGGGACCCGACGACAGCGAGCCCGAGTACAGCTATCTTTCCTGGTTCGCGATGCTGTTCAGCGCGGGCATGGGCATCGGACTGATCTTTTTCGGCGTTGCCGAGCCCATCCAGCACTACGCCACGCCGCCGGTGGGCGATGGACAGACTGTCGACGCCGCGCGCCGGGCCATGGTACTCACCTTCTTCCATTGGGGACTGCATGCCTGGGCGATCTATGTCGTCGTCGGCCTGGCGCTCGCCTACTTCACTTTTCGACGCGGTCTCCCGCTGACGGTGCGTTCCGCCCTCCACCCCTTGATCGGGAACAGGATCTACGGGCCGATCGGTCATGCGGTCGATATCTTTGCGGTGCTCGGGACGATGTTCGGGGTCGCGACCTCCCTCGGCCTCGGCGTTCTGCAGGTGAATTCGGGCTTTGCCTATCTGTTCGACCTACCCGTGAATGCCGGGGTCCAGATCGTCCTCATCGCAGTGATTACGGGATTGGCGACGCTGTCGGTGGTGATGGGGCTCGATCGTGGGGTGAAGCGATTGTCGGAACTCAACATCATCCTGGCGGGGCTGTTGCTCGTCTTCGTGCTTCTTGCCGGGTCGACGGTCTTCTTTCTCCAGGCCTTCGTGCAGAACATCGGCATGTATCTCGGCGAGGTCATTCCGCGCACCTTCCGCATGTATGCCTACGAGCCCAATCCGTGGCTCGGCGACTGGACCCTGTTCTACTGGGGCTGGTGGATCGCCTGGTCGCCTTTTGTGGGCATGTTCATCGCGCGCATTTCACGCGGTCGAACGATCCGTCAATTTGTCGGCGGCGTGCTGCTGGTCCCCGTGCTCTTCACCTTTTTGTGGATGACGGTGTTCGGCAATACCGCGATCGCCCTCGACATGAGCGGACTGGCGCCCATCGCCGACACGGTGGCGGACGACCTTCCCATCGCCTTGTTCGAGGTGCTGGCGCAACTTCCGCTTTCGGCCATCGCCTCCGGCATCGCCACTTTGCTCGTCATCACCTTCTTCATCACGTCGGCGGATAGCGGCGCCCTGGTGATGGATTTGATCGCATCCGGCGGAGCGGAAAACCCGCCGGTCTGGCAGCGCGTGTTCTGGGCGGTATGTGCGGGCGCGATCGCTGCGGTCCTGCTGGTGGCGGGAGGGCTGCAGGCGTTGCAAACTGCCGCGATCACCAGCGCGCTTCCCTTCGCATTCGTGATGATGTTCATCTGCTTTGGCCTCCTGCGCGCCCTGCAGATGGAAGGACGCAGCTCGAATGTGGGCTTCGTGGCCGCAACGCCACCGGCGGGCGGAAGCGGACCGAATTGGCAGAAACGCCTGGGCTCGATCGTTCAACATCATGAAAAGGACGAGCTGCTGTCCTATCTCGATGAGGTCGCCGTCCCGGCACTCTCGGACGTGGCCGAGCAAATCGAAGAGGGCGGGCTTTCGTCATCGATCGCGCGAAAGGACGATTCCGTTGCGCTGTCGATCGACCATGGCGAGCGGGGCGTCTTCGCCTACACGGTCCGGGTGCGCGGCTACCGCACGCCGAGCTTCGCGTGGATCGATCCTAGCAAACACGAGGGCGCCAAAGATCGCTACTATCGGGTGCTCGGCCGCTCCAGTGAAGATGCGGAAGAGCATGATCTGACGGGTACGACCGCCAACCAGATCATTCACGACTTCCTCGCACGATATGCCCACTTCCGGCACGCCACGCAGAACCTGCCGAGCTTCAAGGCTTGAACGGCCGAGCGGCCCCTAGGGCTCTCGATCCACGCCTTCTGTGCCGTCGAGCGCCCGTCTCCGAGGGCGCGAATGAAATGCGGGTTTTCAGCCCAACCGGTGCTGGAAGAAGAACCGAACCATTTCCCGCGATGCATTGGGACCTTCCTGTGACGTGTAGGACCCGTCGGGCGATCCGCCGGACCACGCGTGCCCGGCACCTTCGAGCGACCAGCTTTCCGACATGCTGCGCCCGTCGGCGGCGAGCATCGCCGTCTTGCGATAGGAGCCGCCAGACGGGGCGGATCCTTCAGTAACCGTGCGATCAAGTCCGGACATCGCGGGAGCCGCATCCCACGCTGCGTGGATGCGATCACTGTTGACCGGGTGGACGGTGCTGTCACGATCCCCGTGAAAGGTGATGAGGGGAACATAGGGCTGGGATGAGGGCCGCGGACGTACCGCACCGCTCCCGCGCATTGCCGCGAGGGCGCTCGGCAAATCCTTCGCCGATCCGCAGGCGAGGCCCGAGTGGATACCTGCTGCAGCATACAGGTCGGGAAAAGCGCTCGCCATGATCGCGGCGGCGGCTCCGCCTGCGGAAAGTCCGGCGACATAGACGCGCTGAGGGTCGATACTTTCTGCCGCGATGATCTCGCGGGTGATCGCAGCGATGACCGCCGGTTCGCCCGCGGCCTTGCCCTGGTCGCCCGGCCGGAACCAGTTCCAGCACTTCTGCATATTCGCCGACTGGGGCTGCTCGGGATATGCCACAATGAATCCAAGCTCGTCCGCAAGCTCGTTCATCCGCGTCCCGCGCGCGAAATCCTCGGCCGTCTGGGTGCAGCCATGCAGCATGACGACAAGCGGGACAGCCCGGGTCAGTCCGGCCGGCCTGTAGAGCATATATTCGAGGGAGCCGGCGGCGTTTCGGCAGACGCGCCGCTCAAAGCGCGAGACGCGAGGATTGGCCCGCGTTTCTCCCGTGTTGCCGGACCCGGCTGCCGGAGTAGCTGCGGGAGCGGGCAAGGCGCTGAAATCGCCGCTCGCTTTGGGCGGGGTATATCGCGAGGAAGACCGAGCATTTCCGACGCGCAGATTGCGCTGGATGAGCTCGGTCGCCTCATGGAGCCGACCCGTACGGGTCTGGGCAACGACTCCCGACATGCTTGCGGTGAGGGAATTGGACATCTGAAATACCTTCGGTGGCTGCATGGAAATCATGCAAGGCGGTCGGCGAGGGCCGATTTGACATCTGGAGTTGCGTGGAAAGCGCCAAGAATGGACAGCGAACCGATGGTCTCGCGCGCGAGTTTCGCGTCCACATCATAGGCGATGCTGAGCAGGCCGAGCACGCGAAACTCGAGCATTTCACCCGCGTCGCGGGCCTTTTCCAGATCGGTACGCGTCACATGGCGGATGCCTAGGACCGGCGTGTCGCGCCCTTTCACTTGGCGGGCGATTTCTTCGTGCCGGGCAAGCTCGTTTCGGATGGCGGTCCGGATGAAGTCGGTGCGGTTGGCGAAAGCGCTTTCGCGGACCAGCAGGTCTATCGAGCCGAGGTCGACGAAACCCAGATTGACGGTGATCTTCTCGGTCTCGATCTTGGGCCGATTTTTGGTTACCATCTCTTCGCCATCCTCTTGGATGGTATAGAGATGGCGCATAAGGTAGACCGGCGCAAGGGCCGAGCTGGCATATTTAACTTGTCCTCGGGGACTTATGTGGATTTTGGCCACACCATTCTCGGGGGTGCGCGGGAACGAATTGACCCGCCTGGCATTGGGAAAACAAGCTACCAGCCGGTATCGTCGGTTTCGGGCGTTCGATCGAGAAACGCCGATTCCTTCTATATCGACTTCTAGTCGCCTGCGTGGCCATCCCGGCACGCGGCCACTCCGTTCGAAGAAATAGGTATGGGCGCTCCCGAAAATCTGTCTGATCACTACGTCGAGGAAGCGAATGACGAGGTCCGTGCCGTGGCTGCGATCGCGCAATACCAGCGCGTGAGCCATGACGGCATTATCGGCTTCGGCACTGCGAAGGCCTATTCTGGCGCCTTGGACCGCGACGACACCACCAGGCTCGATGCCATCGCCGACGATATCTACGGTGCGGACGATTTTGCCAGCGAACTGGCTGATGGGTCGGTCAACATAGCGGCCAAGCAGGACAATTAGGTAGACTTCATAGGATATTGCGGCGGTTGCCGTCCCTCCCCTCGTCCAGCAATTTTATCGAAGGATTTGTCGCATGACCAAGCAGTTGGAACTTTCCGATGGCGGTGCGAACCACCAGAAGCCCACGAGCGACGACGACGTAATGACCACGGCGCAGGGCGCACCGGTCGCTGACGACCAAAACTGGCTGACCGCCGGTCCCCGCGGCCCGCAGCTGCTTGAAGATCACATTGCGCGCGAGAAGCTTTTTCACTTCGACCATGAGCGGATACCCGAGCGGGTGGTTCACGCGCGCGGCTATGGCGTCCACGGCGAATTCGAGCTGACCGACCCGATCCCCGATCTCACCCGCGCCAAGGTGCTGGCGGGCGAGAAGGGCAAGAAGACGCCCTGCTTCGTGCGCTTCTCCACCGTGGCGGGCAACAAGGGCTCGCCCGATTTAGCGCGCGACGTGCGCGGCTTCGCGGTCAAGCTCTACACCGAAGAAGGTAACTGGGACATCGTGGGCAACAACATCCCGGTGTTCTTCATCCAGGATGCGATCAAGTTTCCCGACCTGATCCACTCGGTAAAGCCCGCGCCCGATCGCGGCTTTCCGCAGGCACAAAGCGCGCACGACAATTTCTGGGACTTCATATCGCTCTCACCCGAGGCCATGCACATGGTGATGTGGCAAATGTCCGACCGGACCATTCCGCGCAGCCTGCGGTTCATGGAAGGCTTCGGCATCCACACCTTCCGCTTCATCAACGAGGCGGGCGAAAGCAAGTTCGTCAAGTTCCACTGGAAGCCCAAGCAAGGCCTGCAGTCCGTGGTCTGGAACGAGGCGCTGAAGATCAACGGAGCGGACCCTGATTTCCATCGCCGCGACATGTGGGACGCGATCGACTCCGGCGATTTCCCGCAATGGGATCTGGGCGTACAGGTCTTCGACGAAGAGTTTGCGGAAAAATTCGAATTCGACGTCCTCGACGCGACCAAGCTCATCCCCGAGGAACAGGTGCCCGTTCGCATCATCGGCACGATGACGCTGAACAACAATGTCGACAATTTCTTCGCCGAGACGGAGCAGGTGGCGTTCTGCACGCAGAATATCGTGCCCGGCATCGATTTCTCGGACGATCCGCTGCTGCAGGGCCGCAACTTCAGCTATCTCGATACGCAGCTCAAGCGCCTCGGTGGACCCAACTTCACGCACATCCCTATCAACGCGCCCAAGGTACCCGTTCGCCATTACCAGCAGGACGGACACATGGCGATGACCAACCCCAAAGGGCGCGTGAATTACGAGCCCAACAGCTGGGGCGATGGCGACGGAGCCGAGGAAGATCGCGGCCCGCGCGGGTGCCCGATGCAGGGCTTCACCAGCCATCGAGCCCCGGTCGAGAGCCCCAAGGTGCGGGTGCGTTCGGAGACCTTTGCCGATCACTACAGCCAGGCACGCCAGTTCTACATCAGCCAGACCGAGATCGAGCAGGGCCACCTCGGTGACGCGCTCGTCTTCGAACTGAGCAAGGTCGGCCGCCCGTCGATCCGCGAGCGGATGGTCGGACACCTGCGCCATATCGATGCCGATTTGGCGAAGATGGTGTGCGACGGGCTGGGCATGGACAAGCTGCCGGACAAGGTCCCGCTGGCGCGCGAGCCGATCACCGATCTGCCGGAAAGCCCTGCCCTGTCGATCCTCAAGAACGGCCCCGACAGCTTCAAGGGCCGCAAGCTCGGGATCTACATTGCCGAAGGTGCCGATGCCGCCGTGGTAAAGAGCCTCAAGGACGCGGCCGACGCTGCCGGTGCAATGGTCGGCATCGTCGCCCCGCACATCGGCGGCGCGAAGCTCTCAGACGGCAAGATGCTCGAAGCGAACGAGAAGATCGACGGCGGCCCTTCGGTGGTGTTCGATGCGGTCGCAATCGTGATGGGCGAAGCGGCGGCGAAGACGCTGGCCGATGACAAGCCGAGCCAGGACTTCGTGTCCGATGCCTTCGCCCACGCGAAGTTCGTCGCCCACGTGCCGGCGGTAAAGCCACTGTTCGAAGCGGTCGGCATCGCGGACAAGATGGACGATGGTTTCTTCGAGCTGAGCGCGGCCGCAGACGCGAAGGACTTCATCAAGGCTTGCGGCAAGCTGCGCTATTGGGACCGGGACCCCGTCAAGAAGGCCTAGCCCGGCTGGACACTACGCAAAAATGGCTGGGGTGGCAGGATTCGAACCTGCGCATGCCGGTACCAAAAACCGGTGCCTTACCGCTTGGCTACACCCCAGCAGGACGGACGCCTCTATAGCGCCTCGGTGCGCGTTGAAAAGGGGGCGCTTCCCGCCTGTCGCCTAGAGGATGATGTCGCGGCGGCGCGCCGACATGTCGACGACATTCTCGCCCAAGATTTCCGGGCGGCCGAAGAGATAGCCCTGCAGGCTTCCCACGCCCAGGTCGCGCATGATGTCGGCCTGAGCGCGCGTTTCCACCCCTTCGGCAGTGGTCTCGATACCGAGGCCGCCTGCCAGCGCGAGGATCGCATGGACGATCGCGACGCACTGCTGGTCGCCCGCCGCGGCGGCGGTGACGAAACTCTGGTCGATCTTGATCTTCGAGAAATGCGCGCGGCTGAGATAGCCGAAGGAGGAATAGCCCTTGCCGAAATCGTCGAGCACCATGCGGACGCCAAGTCCGCGCAACCGCTCGATCGAGGCTAGCGTGTCGGGGTCGTCTCCGAGAAACACCGTCTCGGTCACCTCGAGTTCGAGGCGGTGCGGATGGAGGCCCGAATGGGCGAGCGCGTTGACGACGGTTTTCGCAAGGCTGGCGCCGGTCAACTGGGCCGCCGAAATGTTGACCGCGATCCGCGCGTCATCCGGCCAGCGCGCCGCTTCCTGGCACGCCTCGTTGATTACCCAGTCGCCGATCTGGTTGATAAGACCGGCATCCTCGATGATCGGGATGAAGCGATCGGGAGCGATCGGGCCACGCGTCGGATGATACCAGCGAAGGAGCGCCTCTCGCCCGACCAGCCTACCCGACTGCGAGTCGACGATCGGCTGATAGGCGAGCCGCATGTCGTTATTCTTGAGCGCCTCGCGCACGTCGTTTTCGAGGAGGCGATGATCTTCTGCCGCCTGCAGCATCGATCGGTCGTAGAAGGCGTAGCCGCCGCGGCCCGAGCGCTTGGCGCCGTAGAGAGCGAGGTCGGCCGAGCGCATCAGCTCGTCCTCGCGTTTGCCGTCGTCGGGACTGCTCGCGATGCCCACGGTCGCACCGACGTTGATGTTCGCAGCACCGACGGTGACCGTCCGCGAGATCTCCGAAACGATCCGTTCCGCCAGACCCGAGAGCGAGTAGCGGTCGCGATCGCCGGTCCAGATCACCGCGAACTCATCGCCGCCGAGCCGTCCGACCTGTCCGTCTTCGCCCACGACCGTCTCAAGCCGCTCGGCGATCGCGCACAGAAGTTCATCGCCGATCGCATGGCCGAGCGTGTCGTTGACAAGTTTGAAGCGGTCGAGGTCGACGAGCAGCAGCGAGCAGCCCCCCTCCCCGCGCGCGTCGCCGAGAAGCGCTTCCTCCAGTAACTCGCGGATCAGGAGCCGGTTCGCGATTCCCGTCAAGGGATCCGAGCGGGCAGCGCCCAGCGCGTCGGCGTTCGCGATGCGCGCTTCGGTGACGTCGGAAGCTACCCCCTTCCAGCCCGTGAGCAACCCGTCCTCGTTATAATGAGGACGACCCGAGATCGACCACCAGCGATCCGTGAAGACCTGGGGAACCACCACGTCGCGAAAGGCTTCGCTGTTGCGGAAGTGGGAAAAAAGTTGCCGAACGCCGCTCGACATGTGCTGGTAGCGGCCGTCGGGGTCCACGAAGCGCATCACCGACATGCCGTGAATGTCCTGCGGCGTCCGGCCGATCGTTTGCGCCAACTGCTTGGAGACTTTCGAGAAGCGCAGGTCGCTGTCGAGCTCCCACAATCCTCCCGATCCGGGCGCATCGAGCTCGCGTAGTAGTTCGACGAGCTCGCCCATCTCCGCCAGCTCCATCTGGCTGCGTGTCTGGATGAAGAGTTCGCGCGCGATCACCATCGACACGCTGGTGACGACCCCGCCAAAGAGAAGCACCATAGCGCCGATCGAATAGGATTGCAGATGGAACGCGACCACCAACCCTCCCACCAGAAGGATGGCGACGTAGGTCAGCGATGCGGGTGGGACATATACGAGAAGGAAGGCGCCCGCGCTGATGAGAACGACGCCGAGACCCGCGATCAGGAGCTGCTGAAGCTGTGGCAGGTCCTGGAACCAGTAGATGGCGGGAACGAGCCACAGGAGCGTGGTGATCGCCGTTCCGACGGTCGCGCTCAGGAAAGTGGCGGGGAATCTTGAACGGTAGTCATCATCGATCGGGAGGCGACGATGGCGCCGGATCATCCATGCTCCAAGCAGCAGGCAGCCCGCCAACCACAGCAACAGCGGTGCTAGCGGCACGTAGGGCGACATTATTGCGGCGGACAGAATCGCGACCGACATATTGCCGGCAACCGTCGTGGGTCCCATTTTGATGAATTGCAGGATCTGGCGGCGATGGACCGCCTGAAGGATGGCCGATCGCCCGCCTTCGAAGGACAACAGGTCGCCGAGCGAGAACGCGGCGGACCGGCCGACGGGGACTTGACCGCCGACAGTCTTCGCCTCGAGCGAACCCCCACCCATCTGTTCGCCCGACCTCATGACCGGCAGAAACCCCTGCTAAAACGCGCATTAATACGCTTTATAGAAGGGTCTTTATCAAAATTCGGTTACGGCTTCAACGCGTTGAATTTCAACGCGAATTGACCTCGCGACCGTTGACCAGATCGTCATAGTCCTGGCGCAGCTGTCGCGACATCTTTCCGGGAGAGAAGGACCAGGGCCCCGCTTCGCGCACGAACGTCACTTCCGCTGCGCTGCCGGTCAGGAAGAATTCCTCGAACGTCGCCAGCTCCTCTGGCCAGATGCGCTTCTCGACCACCTCGATGCCGCGGCGTTTGGCAAGATCGATGACGGTGCGCCGCGTGATGCCGTTGAGGAAGATGTCCGCGATGGGCGTGTAGAGGACACCGTCGCGCACGAAGAAGGCGTTCGCTCCGGTGGCTTCCGCGACACGCCCTTCCCAGTCGAACATCAACGCATCGTCATAACCGCGCCCCTCGGCATGGTGCTTGGACAGCGTGCAGATCATGTAGAGGCCCGCCGCCTTGGCATGCACGGGGGCGGTATGCGGCGCAGGGCGGCGATAGGGCGCGATGTCGAGCCGGATGCCCTTCTCGGCCTTTTCCTCATCGAAATATTTGCCCCATTTCCACGCGGCCACCGCCATGTGCGGTTTGGTCGCCTGTGCGCTGACGCCCATCTGCTCGGATCCGCGCCAGGCGATGGGGCGGACATAGGCGTCGGTCAGGTCGTTGGCCTCGAGCACGTCCTCGCACGCCTTGTTGATTTCCTCCACGCTCCAGGGAAGCTCGAAGCCCAGCATCTTGGCCGACGCGCGCAAGCGCTCCGAATGCTCCGTCAGCTTGAAGATCGTGCCATTGTAGGCGCGCTGGCCCTCGAAGACACTCGAGGCATAATGCATCGCGTGGGTGAGGATGTGGACGTTGGCCGAGCGCCATTCGCGCATCTCGCCATCCATCCAGATGTAGCCGTCGCGATCGTCGTAAGCTTGTACCATGGGGTCATTTTCTCCTGTCGCCGTCGCGTAAAGCGCAGGCGGCGGGGCCGGTCAACCGCGCGCTTCGGCCGCCATTTGCTCGGTGCGCCGCCGCGCGGCTTCGATGGTGCGGTGGACAAGGTCGGCGATCCCGTTCGCGCCATCGAGCACGTCGAGCCCTGCCTGGGTCGATCCGCCGGGGCTGGCGACGCGGCTGGCGAGCGAGTCCATCGCCTCGCCCGACGCCAGCGCCATGTTGCCGGTACCGCCCAGCGTCTGAAGCGCCGCTTTCATGGCGATGCCGGGCGCGAGGCCGAGCCGCTCCGCTTCCGTGGCGAGCGCAGTGGCGAAGCGCGCGACATAGGAGGGTCCGGAGCCTGCGACCGTGCTGATTGCGGTGAGATCGGCTTCCTTCTTGCCCCATAGCGCGAGGCCGAGCGCGGAGACGAGCCCGTCGATATCGGCGCGGAGAACGTCAGCGATATCGTCGCTGTAGAGGCCGGTGACGCCCTCGCCTTCGCTCACCGGCAGGTTCGGCATGGCGCGCACGATCGCCCGAGCGCGCGGGAACAAGCGGCGCAGGCTGGCGCATTCGACTCCGCCGAGGATGGAGATGACGACGGTCTCGTCCGTGACGGTATCGCCCAACCGCTCGGCCACTTCATCCACCTGATAGGGTTTATGGCCGAGCCAGCAATGCGCCATCGGATGGGTCGGCCAGTCGCTCGTAACGCGCACGCCATCAACGGTGCGACCGCTCGGGGAGAAGATGCTCAGGCCCGACAGATCGACGCCGGCCTTGCGCCACCCGGCGATCATCGCGCCGCCCATATTGCCGCAGCCGATGAACCAGCTGTTGGCGGGAAAGGACAGGGTCACGCCTCGCCTGCCGTGTCGATCAGCGCGGCCTGGATGGCTTCGGCCGGAGTCTTGTCACCCCACAGCACGAACTGGAAGACAGGGAAGAAGCGTTCGCATTCCTCGAGCGCGGCCTCGCTCACACCTTCGGCTGCCTCGAAGGGAATCGTCCCGTCCCCGCCCACCAGGATGGCGTGACGGAAGGCGATGACACCCGGCCCCGGCCAATATTCGAAATGACCGAGCCAGAGCTGCTCGTTGATGAGGCCCATCGCCTCGTAGATCTGCGCGCGCTTGTCGACGACGACCTTGATGTCGGGAAAGGCGAGGAACTGGAGCACCTGGTCGTCGGGACGCCAGATCGCCCGCAATTCATATTGCGACCAGCTACCGCTCGCGCTGGCGACGACCTCGCCCTCGCCGACGCGTTCCGATGCCCAGCCGCGCGCGTCGAAATAGGCCGCGAACATCTCGATGGGCGCGCCTTCCGGCGTATCTTCGCTAAGGTCGGTCATCGGGATCGGCTGTCGCTATTTGGACTTGGGCGCGCTTTTCTTCGGCGAGGACTTGGCGCTCGCCTCCATCGCGTCGAGGCGGGCCTTGAGGGCTTCGTTCTCCTCGCGCGCCTTCAATGCCATCGCCCTGACCGCCTCGAATTCCTCGCGGCTGACCATGTCGTCGGTGCCCACGAGATCGCGCATCCGCTCCTTGAAGCTGGCCTCCGCCTCGCGGCCCATGCCGGCGAAGGTGCCCGCTGCCCCGTTCACTACCTTGGCAAGATCGTCGAAGAATTTGTTCTGCGATTGCATGGTCCTGTTTCCTTCTAGCCGAACAGCGGCTGGGCCGCGTCCGGATTGAGCGCCACGATCGCCCGGTTGAGCGTGAAGGCGAAGATGAGCCACGCAAGATAGGGCAGCATCAGCGCGCCCGCTAGGGGCTTGAGGCTCCAGAAGCGGCGCGTCGCCAGCGTGGCGAGAACGAGAATGGCCACGATGTGCCATTGCGCGATATGGATCGCGTGCGCACCGAAGAACACGTAACTCCACGCGAAATTGAGGAGAAGTTGCACGACAAAAAGGATGATGGCGGTGCGTCGCGTGCGGCTGGGCGGCTGGGTGAGGACGATCGACAAGGCGAGGCCCTGCAGCGCGTAGAGGATCGGCCAGACGATGCCGAACGCGGCGCCGGGGGGCTGGAAACTGGGCTTGGCGAGGCCCTCGTACCAGTTGTCGGGACGGAAGAAATAGCCCGACAGGCTGCCCGCGACCACGATCAGCGGCACGATCCAGATCGCGCGCTTGCCGACCGCTTTCCAGTCGATACTCTTCATCCTTCTTGCTCCTTGATGGCCCCCAGCAGAAATTCGACATTCCCCTCGGGGCCTGTAATCGGGCTGGTCTCGGTTCCAAGCACCCGCCAGCCCTTGGAGGCGACCCACGCCGCTGCTTCCTCGCAAACGCGCTCGTGCACCGCGGGGTCCCGGACCACACCGCCCTTTCCGACTTCCGCTCGCCCTGCTTCGAACTGCGGCTTGACGAGCGCGACGAGCATCGCGCCATCGGCGGCGAGATCGAGCGCTGCATCGAGCACCTTCGCGAGGCTGATGAAACTCGCGTCGCACACGACGACCTGCGGCGCTTCGGTCACGATCTCGGCGGTGAGGTGCCGCGCGTTGGTCTGCTCGTGGACGACGACCCGGTCGTCGCTCCGTAGTTTCCAGGCGAGCTGGTTGGTCCCGACGTCGACCGCGAAGACCTTCGCCGCGCCGCGCGTCAGGAGCACGTCGGTGAAACCGCCCGTCGAACTGCCGACGTCGAGCGCGGCCAGACCGGTCACCTCGAAACCGAAATGGGTGAGACCGTGGTCGAGCTTCATGCCGCCGCGGCTGACCCACGGATGCTCCTTGCCGCGCACCTCCAGCGCCGCGTCGGGCGCCATTTGTTCGCCCGCCTTCACCAGCTTGCGCTCGCCCGAATAGACATTGCCCGCGAGGATCAGCGCCTGCGCCTTCGAACGGCTTTCCACGAGCCCGCGCTCGACCAGCAGCACGTCGGCCCTAATATTTCTTGCCATCGACCTCGGTCGCTTCTTCCTCGCGTCCTTCCTGCAACTGCTCGCTCGCCTTCGCCTCGGTCTCGCCGTCGGCGGCGGGGGCGACCAGCCGCTTGTCCGCATCCTCGATGAGACAGGCAGTGAAGCGGACGGGAAAATGGTCCGAGCCCATCTTGTCGAGCCGTTCCATGTCGACGAGGCCCCAATGCGGCGTGAGGAACAGGTGATCGAGCGGCCAGCGCATCGCAGGCCATTTGGCGTTGAAGGTCGGCATCAGCCGCCGCCCGACGCGGGGGTCGCGGGTGCCCGAAACCTCCACGAACAATTTGGTCGTTTCCGACCAGGCGACGTCGTTGAGATCCCCGAGGATGATCGAGGCACCCCCCTCGTCGCGCGCCTCGCGACCGACCAGCACCAGTTCGGCATCGCGCTCACCGGTATCGTCGCCAGGCCGCGGCGGCTCGGGATGGATGGCGTAGAGGATGATCTCGCTCCCGTCGCGCAGGGTCACGCGCGCGTCGATCGAGGGAATGTCGTCCTGCACCCGATACTTGACCTCGCCCGTCATCGGCAGGCGCGAATAGAGGTGCATGCCGTAACTGTTCTCCAGCGACACCGCGACGCGATAGGGATAGTCGGCGTGAAGTGGCTGCATAGCATCTTCCCACGCTTGGTCGCTCTCGGTCAGCAGGATGATGTCGGCATCGGCCTCGCGCGCGGTGCGAAGCATCGCCTCATAATCCTGGTTCTCGATCAGAACGTTCGCACCCAGCATCGAGAGGCGCTGGTCGGGCGTGCAATCCTTCGCGCTCGCAACCTCGGCGGGATAGAAGAACAGGAAGCGCGCCGCGTGAACGAATTGCCAAGCCGTCGCCACGAGCAGCGTCGAAATGACGAACAGCGAGCGACCCCGACGCGTGTGCGGCGTGAGAATGGCGTAGAGGATCGCGACGAACAGGCCCGCGAAGCCCAATTGCATGCGCGGGTAGTCGAGGACGCGAATGAACCAATAGTCTGTCTGCCACGCAGGCAGAAAAGCCGCGATCGTCAGCAGAATGGCAAGGAGCCCCAAGGCATGGACGAGCCAGCGGCGCCAGCCGGAATAATGGGGTCGCTTGGGCGGGTTGAGCGGCATGGCGGGCTTTCTAGCGCAAAAGGTACGGCACGAAAATGATCGCGCCGCCGATGAGTGCGGTCAGATTGCTGATAAGGACAGCAGCGGACGCAACGTCCTTGGCCTTGCCGATCATCGGATGATGTTCGAGCGTGACCGCATCGGCAAGCCGCTCGATCGCGGTGTTCACCGCCTCGGCGAACCAGGCGAAGCCGATGAACGTCACCACCAGCACCCATTCGATCCGCTCCAGCCCCGCCCAGAAACCGAGCGCGACGGCGGCGAGCGAGGTGACCGCATGAAAACGCGTCGTCGGCTCCTCGCGCCACAGCGTCGCCACGCCCTTCAAGGCGAAACGAAACGCCTTGATGCGATCGACCGCGCTGAACCGTCTTTTGGACAACCGTCGCCCCTCCGTCTCGCCCTTCACAGGCGCGATGTTACGGAGCGGCGAGACTTAACGAAAGCGCTGAAAAGCCCATCTTTCTATTTAACTGAAAAATCCAGTCGGTACGGCGATGCCGATTGGCCGTCTTCGCTCCGGAATTCGCCGAAGTCTTCGTGACCAAACCAGACCACGTGCTCCTCGCCGTCCTGCGCGATGCAGAACTGGCTGAAGCTCAAGCGGTCCTGCGACAATTCGGGCGGACCCTCGCAGCGCACGGGGCTGCTATCCGTAGCGGGCGAATAGACTGAATGGAGTCGCCCGATCATCGGCCGATCGAACGTGACTCTCAAAATGAATGGTCCCGCCTCGATCTCGGCATCTTGCGCAGGCAGGGTCGACACGACCTTTGGGCCGCTGGCCGCGACGGGGCCGGCGCCGGCGCCGGGAACAGCCGGTTGGAGTTGCAAAGCGGTGAAAATCAAAGCGGCAATCATCAAAAGTCCTCCCATATATTTCCACCGTCGAGATGGAGAAGGGGGACCAGCACTCTCAATGCCAGAAATGGTGGTACAGTTTTTCTGTGAGGCCTCGCTGTCGGCCGCGATCAGGCGCGCCGCTTCGCGGCTACTGGAAACGCCGAGCTTCTTTCGCGCCGAGCGAAGAACTTCCTGCGCTGCAAATTCGGTATCGCCCGTTTCGGCGATCGCCGATTTGATCGTGTGACCTCCTGCGAGGAGTTTGAGCAGCCGATATTCTCGTTGCGTCAGCGATCGCAGCTTCTGCGTCATGCTTTCGCTCAGGCGCGGGCGCCTTCTTCGACCCCGACATCGTTGCGGCGAAGCGCGGTCAGCACGGTCTCGACGATGTCGGGCGCGGTGAGCTTGGCTTCCTGGTACTGCTTGTCGGGCGCGTCCTGGTCCTGGAACGTATCGGGCAGGCGCATCGTGCGGATCTTGACGCCGCTGTCGGTGATGCCTTCGTCCGACGCCATCGTCAGCACATGCGCGCCGAAGCCGCCGACCGCCGCTTCCTCGATCGTCACCGCGACTTCGTGGCGCGAGAAAAGGTTACGAATCAGCGCTTCATCGAGCGGTTTGGCAAAGCGCATGTCGGCGATCGTCACCGAGAGCCCCTTGGCCTCAAGCATCTCTGCCGCCTTCTTGCATTCATCCATGCGGGTGCCGAGACACATCAGCGCGACGGTCTTGCCGTCCTTGACGATGCGACCCTTGCCGATTTCCAGCTTCTGGGGCGCCGGGATGGCGACTCCCGTGCCGTTGCCGCGCGGATAGCGCACCGCAATGGGGCCTTCGTCATACTGCGCCATGGTATGCACCATGTGGGTGAGCTCGGCCTCGTCGCTCGCCGCCATCACGACGAAGTTGGGGAGCGTGCAGAGGTAGGCGAGATCGAAGCTCCCCGCATGGGTCGAGCCGTCGGCGCCGACCAGTCCCGCGCGGTCCATCGCAAAACGGACGGGCAAATTCTGGATCGCGACATCGTGAACGACCTGGTCGTAGGCGCGCTGGAGGAAGGTCGAGTAGATGGCGACGAACGGCTTGTGTCCCTGTGCGGCGAGACCGGCGGCGAAGCAGACACCGTGCTGCTCGGCGATGCCGACGTCGAACATCCGGTCGGGGAAGGCCTTCTCGAAATCGTCCATCCCCGTGCCGCCGGGCATCGCGGCGGTGATGCCGACGATCTTGTCGTCCTTTTCCGCCTCGGCGATCAGCGCGTTGGCGAACACCTTGGTGTAGCTCGGCGGCCCGCCGCCCGCGCCCTTCTTCTGCTCGCCCGAGACGACGTCGAACTTGGCGACGCCGTGATATTTGTCGGCGGCATTTTCGGCCGGTTCATAACCTTTGCCCTTGACCGTGCGCGCATGGATCAGGATCGGGCCTTCCTTGGCATCGCGCACATTCTCGAGAATCTCGACCAGAGTCACGACGTCATGTCCGTCGACGGGACCGACATAATAGAAGCCCAGTTCTTCGAACAGCGTACCGCCCGTGACCATGCCGCGCGCATATTCCTCGGCCTTCTCGGCCGCACTGGTCGCGCCCTTGCCGAGGCGCTTGAACAGCCGCTTCGCGAAGTCGCGGGTCTTCAAATAGGTGTCGCTCGACACGAGCCGCGCGAGATAATGCGACAGGCCGCCGACGGGCGGCGCAATCGACATGTCATTGTCGTTGAGGATGACGATCAGGCGATTGCCCGCCTGCTCGGCATTGTTCATCGCCTCGTAGGCAAGGCCCGCGCTCATCGACCCGTCACCGATCACGCTGATGACGCGCCCCTCGCGCCCCGCCAGCTTGTTGGCAACCGCGAAGCCGACACCCGCCGAGATGCTCGTCGAGCTGTGCGCGGCGCCGAACGGATCATATTCGCTCTCGCTCCGCTTGGTGAAGCCCGAAAGCCCCCCGCCCTGCCGGATGGTGCGGATGCGGTCGCGGCGACCGGTCACGATCTTGTGCGGATAACATTGGTGTCCGACGTCCCAGATCAGCCGGTCGTTGGGCGTGTCGAAGACATAGTGGATCGCTACCGTCAGCTCGACCACGCCGAGCCCGGCGCCGAGATGGCCGCCGGTCTGCGAGACGGCGTCGATCATTTCGGCGCGCAGTTCGTCGGCGAGCTGCTTGAGCTGGCTCTTCTCGAGCTTGCGGATGTCGGCGGGATACTGGACGGTATCCAGAAGAGGCGTATCGGGGCGCTGGTTCATGTCGCCACTCTAACGAGGGGGATGCGGCGAGTCATCAGCCGATCGCACGCTGACTTCTAGTCGGCGCAGTCCCCGCAGGTGCCGCGCACTTCGATAACCGGACGCTTTGGCTGGAAGCCCGCCCCGACCGCCATGTCGCGCACGCCGCCAGTCAGCCGATCGTCGTCGACATGGGTCGCCTTGCCGCAATCGTCGCAGATGAGGAAGATGCAGTCGTGCAGGCAGCCAGGATGCTCATTGGCGATGTAGGCATTGGCACTCTCGACCCGCGCCGCGAGGTTGGTCGATACGAACAGGTCGAGAATGCGATAGACGCTATTGGCGGCGACGCGCTTGCCCCGCGCCTCGCCGACTTTCTCGGCGATGTCGTAGGCGCTGGCCGGCTGGTCGAAGGTGGCGAGCACGTCGAAGACCGAGGCGCGCATCTGCGTCCACTGCTCGCCCGCTTCCTTCATCCGCGTCTCGGCTGCGGCCCGCAGGTCGTCGCCCTCGTGATGATGGTGGTCGTGATGTTGCGCCATGGGCGGGGATATAGGTTTTCGCGCGACGCTTCACAAGCGCCGCGACGGGGGTGGCTAATCGCGCGCCATCGCGTTCAGGCGGTGGCCGAGCGCGAGGATGCCGACGCCTAGCATCGTCGCGAAGATTTCCGATCCGCCATGCGGGAGAGCCAAGGCGCCGCCCATCACGCCAAGGCCCAGGCCGCCGATTGCGCTGGGCATCATGTAGCCATGCTCCGAAATGCCGCGACCCAAGGCGAAGGCACCGAGGATGATCGCCAGTCCGAGCCCCGCTTCGTGCATCCATTCGGCGCCGAGCAGTCCGCCCGCGCTGGCCACGATCGCCACCAACGCGGCGGTCGCGACGCAATGCACGAGGCACAGCGTGGACAGCATGATCCCCATACGGTCGAGGGTCGTCGAATTGCGGAAAGCGGAAAGCATGATGAGGCGCATATAGACCGCTTGCGGTGAAGATACAATATCACATTGCATGATTTTTCGCCGAGCGCATTTCGTCGGCGGTTAAGCCCTTGGTTCCCCTTCCCTAATGCACCGCGCGGCGGCATAGGAGCGCGCACCATGACTGCACGCCCTTCTCCCCGACCCCTCGCAATCGCCAATTGGCTGCTCGCGGTCGCCGCGCTCGTCTTCACCATGGTCGTCGTCGGCGGCATCACGCGGCTGACCGAGAGCGGCCTGTCGATCACGCGCTGGGACCTCATCACCGGCGCGATGCCGCCGCTCAACGAGGCGCAATGGCAGAGCGAGTTCGATCTCTATCGCCAGACGCCCGAATATATCGAGATCAACGGCCCCGCGGGCATGGGTCTCGAGCAGTTCAAGTTCATCTATTTCTGGGAATGGTTCCACCGCTTCCTCGGGCGCCTCGTCGGGCTCGCGTTCGCGCTGCCGCTGGCATGGTTCTGGATTCGCAGGGCGATTCCGCAGGGCTACAAACCGCGCCTGCTTGCGCTGCTGGCCCTGGGCGCGAGCCAGGGGGCACTCGGCTGGTACATGGTGCAATCGGGCCTCGTCGACCGCACCGATGTTTCGCACTTCCGCCTGTCGGCGCATCTCCTGACCGCGCTCTTCATTCTCGCCGGCCTCGTCTGGACCGCGCTCGATCTACGGCAATGGAAGGCCGGGAACCGCACACCCGCCGGGATGACCGGCGTCGCGCTACTCGGGATCGGCACCGTGTTCGTACAACTGCTGATGGGCGCATGGGTCGCGGGGCTCAACGCCGGCTACATCACCACCGAATGGCCGCTGATGGCGGACAGCCTCTTTCCCGCCGGCGCGGTCGACTGGGCGCGGGGCGCCTGGTTCGCCTTCACACACGATCCCTTCCTCATCCACTGGATCCACCGCTGGTTTGCCTTCGTGGCGCTGGGCGTCCTCATCTTCATGGCGACCCGCGTGAAGAAGCGCGACCGGCGCGCCAGCATCGCCATTCACGCCACCCTCGGCATCCAGATGCTGCTCGGCATCGCGACCGTGATGAGCGGCATGAACATCGTACTCGCCGTGCTGCATCAGGCGAACGGCGCGCTGCTGGTCACCAGTGTCGCCTGGGGCGCGCATGTGCTAGGACGGCGGGCATGATCGACCCCTCCCCTTGCAGCGTCTTCATCATGTGCTCCTCGCTGGGCGAAGCGCAGCAGATCGCGCGTACGCTGGTCGAGGAGCGGCACGCGGCCTGCGTCAACATCCTCGGGCAGGCCAAGTCGATCTACCGCTGGGAAGGCCAGATCGAGACGGGCGCCGAATTCCCGATCATCGCCAAGACTCGCATGGACGCAGCCGACGCCCTGATCGCCCGCGTGCGCGACCTCCACGGCTTCTCCAACCCCGCGATCACCGTCTGGCCGATCGCCAAGACCCCCGTCGATTATGCCCAATGGGTGGCGGACAATTCGGGTCCGCGCGGCGACGTCGGCAGCAATATGGTATGATGATACCCGCCAGCAACCGCGCGGATTGCTTGACTTAATCGCGCCTTTCCATCATTAGCGCGCCCAACGGCGGGGGACTGCACCCTCGCCTTTTCGTATTTTTTACATCGGGAGATCAGGCCATGAAGGCGCTGATGAAGACGACCAAGCCGGCCAAGCCGCACGAGGTCGAGAAGAAATGGCATCTCATCGATGCCGAAAATCTGGTGGTCGGCCGCCTCGCCAGCGAGATCGCGAAGCTCATTCGCGGCAAGCACAAGGCGAGCTTCACGCCGCACGTCGACAATGGCGACCATGTCGTGGTCATCAATGCCGACAAGGTCCGCTTCACCTCGGACAAGGCCAACAAGAAGATCTACTACAAGCACACGGGCTATGCGGGCGGGATCAAGGAGACGACCCCGGCGAAGATCCTCGAGGGCAAGTTCCCCGAGCGCGTGCTGGAGAAGGCCGTCAAGAACATGGTTCCCCGCGGCCCGCTTGGCCGTGCGGTGATGAAGAACCTGCACCTCTACAATGGCACCGAGCATCCGCACGATGGCCAGAGCCCCGAGGTCTATGACTTCGGCTCCAAGAACCGCAAGAACAAGGTGGGCGCATAATGGCCGACGAAAAGAAGGGTCTCGAAGCGCTTGGCGAACTGACCAAGCAGGACCAGGGCACCACGAACGAGGACACGGTGACCGCTCCGGAAAAGACCGAGAGCGCGACCCCGGAATCCGAAGCTCCGCAGGCACCGGAACGCGAGCCCGCACCGCTTCGCGAGCAGGAAATCGACGATCTGGGCCGCGCCTATGCGACCGGTCGCCGCAAGGACGCCGTCGCACGCGTCTGGCTCAAGCCCGGTTCGGGCAAGATCACGGTCAACGGCCGTGACCAGGGCGTCTATTTCGCCCGTCCGACGCAGCGTCTCGTCATCAACCAGCCGTTCGGCATTACCGATCGCGCGGGCCAGTATGACGTGATCGCCACCGTCAAGGGCGGCGGTCTTTCTGGCCAGGCCGGTGCGGTCCTGCACGGCATCGCGCAGGCGTTGACCCGCTACGAACCGGCGCTCCGCTCGACGGTCAAGGCCGCCGGCTTCCTCACCCGCGACAGCCGCGTGGTCGAGCGTAAGAAGTACGGCCGCGCCAAGGCCCGCCGCAGCTTCCAGTTCTCGAAGCGCTAAAGCGAGCGAGCTGCCAAGATCGAGAAAAGGGCTGTCCGGGAAACCGGGCAGCCTTTTCTTTTGGGCCGACGCGCGTATCATCGTCGCCATGAAGCATCTTGCCCCCCTCGCAGCCCTTGCGCTGTTCGCCGCTCCTGTCGCCGCCCATGCGCAGGACATCGACGCCGCCGGAGCCATCGGCACCTGGGAAGGCGTCCTCGAAATCCCCGGCAACCAATTGCGGTTCGTTATCCAGCTGACGGACGAGGACAAGGACGGCACGCTCGAAGCGATGGCCTACAGCCCCGACCAGGGTGGCGGCGGGCTTCCCGTGAGCGGCGTCGCGCTGAGCGACGACGTGCTGACCATCAACATCCCCGAAGTCGCAGCATCCTACGAAGGCACCTATAACGGCGAGGCATTTGTGGGCACGTTCAAGCAGGGTCCGGGCGAACTCCCGCTCACGCTCGAGCGCTCCGACTGGACGCCGGAATCCGAAGCGGCGAGCGCCCCAGACGACTGAAAGAGTCCGGATGCTGCAGCCGTCCGCGAGAAGCTGGCGGCAGTCGTCGAAAACAAGGATGGATATCGCGTCGCCGCCGCGCGCTTCGAAGGAGCGTCCGACGAGGACTTCTTCATCGGCGACGTGAACGGGGACACACGTTTCGAGATCGGCTCGATCACGAAGGTCTTCACCAGCCTGCTTCTCGCCGACATGGTTCTCGCCGGTGAAGTGTCGCTGGACGATTCGGTAATGAAGCATCTGCCCGAAGGTGCGCTCGCCAACGCCCCGCACATCACCCTGCGGATGCTCGCCGCCCATCGCAGCGGGATCGCCAGCGTTCCCGCGCCCTTGATCGACGCCACCGGGATGCAGGTCCGCGATCCGCTGGATCCTTATGCTAGCTTCAACGAGGAAGCCTTCTCGACCTGGCTGAGGGAGGTCGAGCCTGTCGCCGAGCCCGATGCGGAGTTCGCTTATTCCAACGCGGGCTTCGCGTTGCTCGGCCAGGCGCTCGCGCATGCCGCGGCACGTGATTTCGAGAGCCTGCTCATGGAGCGGATCGTCCGGCCGATGGGGCTTGAGCACACCGACTTCGACAAACAGGGCCTCGTGGACGCCTATGCGAATGGCGAGAAGACGCCGCCCTGGCACCTCGCGATGATCGCCCCTGCCGGCGGCCTTGTCTCCACGCTGGGTGACGTGACCGCGTTCGCGCGCCTGCTCGCCGAACCGGACGAGCGATGGAGCAACCATGTCGACATGCTCGTGGCGGATAAGAGCCCCGCGATGGGTTCGGCAACGGTCGGCCTCGGCCTTTTCCAGATCGATGTTGGGAAGCAGCGTTTCTGGCTTCACAACGGTGGGACCGGGGGCTTCAGTACCGCCTTGTGGATCGAGCCCGCCGCCGACCGGGGCGCCGTCGTCCTGCTCAACAGTTCGGATGAGTCTGCCGAACCGCTGGCTCTCTACATGCTGCGCCGCACCGCGCCCTGATCCCATTCCGTCGCGCTCGCGCGACGTAGGAGTCAGTCCGCCATCGCCGGCTGCGCGGGCGGTTCGCCCCGTTTTGCCGGACCGAGCGGCCGGAGGAGGAGGACGAGCGGGATCGCCGCGAAGGTCAGCCAGGTCATCGCCTGGAAATCGTCGAGATACGCGATAAAGGCCGCCTGGCGGTTGATTTCGGCGTCGATCACCGCGAGCGCCGTGCCCGCGTCGAGCCCCGCCTGCCCGCCGATCTGGTCGACGATCCGCGGCACCACGCTTTCATCGACATTCGCCGCCATGTCCGCATGGGCGATCTGCATGTTGCGCGCGAGCAGGGTAGCGACGAGACTGATGCCGACCGATCCGCCGATATTGCGCGAGAGATTGAGAAGGCTGGCCGCGCTGGTGCGCAGCCGCGGCTCGAGCGTCGCGAAGGCGAGACTCTGCATCGTCACGAAGACGAGGCCGAGGCCGAGGCCCTGGACGACACCCGACCAGATGATCGGCCCCGCCCCCATTTCGATCGCGAAGCCCGTCATCATATGCGTCGACCATCCCATGAGCCCCATGCCGAGCGCGACCAGGACGCGCAGATCGACCTTGCCGACCAGGCGGCCCGCCATCAGCATCGAGAGGAGGGTGCCGATGCCGCGCGGCATGGTGAGGATACCCGACTGCAGAACCGAATAGCCGTAGAGCTTCTGGAGAAGCGGCGGCAGAAGCGCGAGACCGGCGAGCAGCAGAACACCGGTCACGACCATGAAAAGAAGGCCGATCGAGAAATTGCGATCGAGGAACATCTGTCGCTCGAACAGGGGATCGCGGCCCAGCACGGTATGGATGAGGAACATCCAGCCAGCGCCCGCGAAAATCGCCAGTTCGAGCCAGATCTCGATGCTCTGGAACCAGTCGAGCTGATGTCCGCGCTCCAGCAGTAACTGCAGACTGGCCAGCGACAGGCCGAGCAGCGCGAAGCCGAACAGGTCGAACCTGCGGCTGCTGCGCTCGGTCTCGGGAAGAAAACGCAGCAGCATGACCGTCGCGATCGCGCCGACGGGAATGTTGACGAGGAAGACGTAGCGCCAGTCGAAACTGTCGGTCAGCCATCCCCCGAGCACGGGGCCGAGGATCGGACCGATCATCACGCCGCCGCCGAACAACGCCATTGCGCGGGCATGGCGCTCGGGGGGATTGATGTCGAACAATGTCGCCTGCGCGAGCGGAACGAGAAAAGCGCCCGTTGCGCCCTGCAGCAGTCGGAACAGCACCATCTCGGACAGCGAGGTCGCGATGGCGCACAGGAAGCTGCTGATCGTGAAGCCGATGACCGAGATCACCAGCAGCCGCTTGCGCCCTACGCGGTCCGCGAGCCAGCCCGCGATCGGCAGCGCGATGGCGGAGGCGACGATATAACTCGTCAGCACCCAGTTGATCGTTTCCTGCGTCGCGCCGAGACTCGCCTGCATATGCGGCAAGGCCACATTGGCAATGGTCGTGTCGAGAACCTGGATGAGCACCGCGAGCATGACCGCAACCGTGACCGCCGCGCGGCGGGTGGGGCTGAGATTCTCGCCGATCATCGATCCGGCAGGTCGATCTCGACGACGCTCGACAAACCCGCGATCATCTCGCGAGGCGGTTCCTCGTCGAATGCGATGCGCACGGGCACACGCTGGGTGGTCTTGACCCAGTTGGCGTTCGCATTTTGCGCCGGAAGCACCGAGAATTCGCTGCCCGTGCCCGCACCGATGCTTTCGACATGGCCCGAGACGACGTCGCCCGGATAGGCGTCGAAGCGAACGCGCGCAGCCAACCCCGGGCTGATGCGTGCCAGATCGCCTTCCTTGAAATTGGCCTCGACCCATGCCGTCCCGTCGCGCACGATCGACAGCATTCCGACGCCCGGAATGACGGTCTGACCGGGAAGGAGCTTCTGCGACTTCGAGATCGTCCCTGCCATCGGGGCGCGTACGAGTCCGTTCTTGAGGTTGAGCCTGGCCTGCGCGATCGCCGCATTGGCTGCCGCGATCTGCGGTTGCTGGCCCTTGGGCGCGATCGCCGCATTGGCGCTCGCCGCCCGCGAATGCGCGTCCGCCAGTCGCGTTTCGGCCTGCCGCACGGCATTGAGTGCTTCCTCGTAGCTCGCCCGCGTCGTGAAGCCGCGGTCGAGCAGGTCCTGCTGGCGCGAGAGCGCGGACCGCTTGGTCGCGAGATCGGCCTGCGCGCCGCCGATATCCGCCCCTGTCCCCGCGGCACTGACGTTGAGCTGGCGCGTCTCGAGATTGGCGGCTGCCAATTGCGCTTCTGCCTGGAGAAGCGCGACGCGGGCGGGTTCGGGATCGATGCGAAACAGCGGATCGCCCGCCTCGACGTGATCGCCCTCCTTGACGAACACCTCGACGACCGGCCCCCCGACCTGCGCGCTCACCGACACGATGTCCTGTTTCACATAGGCGTTGTCGGTCTCGACCGTCTTTCCGCCCGTCAGCCAGAAGAACAGCCCCGCGCCCGCCATCGCGAGCGGAACGATGAGCATGAGGAGCGTCTTGAGCCGACGACGACGCGTCGATGCGCGTGGCTCGGCGTCGATGAAATCCTCGTCCTCCACGACATCGGCATCGAGATCATTCGTTGTTGCAAGCGTCGGCGCCGTCGTGGGGCCGTCCTCGCGCGGCGCATCGCCATCTACCTTTTTCTCGATAGTTTCGCTCATGAGGTCACCTGTTCGTCCGTTTCAATCGCCGCGACGTTCGCGCGGATAATTTTGAGGGTGTCGCTCAATCGCCGCAGTCGTTCGGGATCCAGTCCCGCAAAGGCCTCTCGCGTGACCTCGTCGGCAACGAGATGCAGCTTCTCGAGTATGGGCGCCGCTTCCGCGGTCAGGCGCAATCGCCGCACGCGTCGATCGTCGGGATCACGCTCGCGCGCAACGAGACCCGCGTCGGCAAGTCGATCGACAATCCGCGAAAGGGTGATCGGCTCGATATCCAGCCGGTCGGCCAGTTCGACCTGCTTGAGCCCGGGTTCGCGCTCGAGCCGCGCGAGAACGCGCCACTGCGAGCGCGTCACGCCATGATCCGCCGCACGCCGATCGAAGTAGCGCCGCAGAGTGTGCGCCGTTTCACCGACCGCGAATCCCAATTCTTTCATAGCGGCGCATATAATAAGCACACTTATTAACCGCAATGGGGCTTGAAGGGCGGCGTTTTTGGCGTCAGTGACGCTCCATCATGACAGACGAAAACGATATCGACGGCCTCCTCGACGAACTCGAGGCCATCTACGAAAAGAGTGTCGCCAATCTCCACAGCGCGCTGCGCGCCTACGCCGAAGATGGCGAGCGTCCCGCCCAGAACGAGCGCGAGAGCGGCCTCTTCGCGTATCCCGAACTGCGCATCGTCCACGATCCGCGTAGCGAGGTCCCTGTTCCCGGACGCGCCTTCGCCCGGCTGAACCAGCCAGGCACCTACTCGACCTCGGTTGCGCGCCCGGCGCTGTTCCGGACCTATCTCAAGGAGCAGTTGACGCATCTCATCCGCGACTATGACGTGACGGTTTCGGCCGGACGCAGTCATAGCGAAATTCCCTACCCCTTCGTGCTCGACCAGATCGACCTCGACCTGTCGGGCATTTCCTCGGCCGAACTTTCGCGCTGGTTTCCCTCGACCGACCTGGAACTGATTGGTGACGAAGTTGCGGACGGCGTCTGGGATTTCTCCCTCCACCCCTCGCGCCCGCTGGCATTATTCGACGGGCCGCGCACCGACTTCAGCCTCGCGCGTCTCAAGCACTATAGCGGCACCTCGCCCTGGCATTTCCAGCGCTACGTCCTGTTCACCAACTACGTCCGCTACGTTGACGAATTCGTGCGCTTTGCAATCGACGAACTGCGCCGCGAGGACAGTCGCTTCGTCGGTTTCAGCGTACCTGGCGGCTATTACGAGCGCGGACAGCTCAACGATGCCGAGGCGCAGATTGCGGCGGGCACTTGGCGGCGTCACCAGATGCCCGCCTATCACCTCGTTGCCGAAAACGGCGAGGGCATCACGCTCGTCAACATCGGCGTCGGACCCTCGAACGCCAAGACGATCTGCGACCATATCGCGGTGCTGCGACCCGAGGCATGGCTGATGATCGGCCACTGCGGCGGCCTCCGCCCCAGTCAGACGATTGGCGATTATGTGCTCGCTCACGCCTATCTGCGCGATGATCATGTCCTCGACGACGTGCTGCCGGTAGAGATCCCCATCCCCGCCATCGCCGAGGTTCAGACGGCGCTCTTCAACGCGGCGATCGACATTACCGAAGAGAGCGAGGACGAGCTGAAGAAGCGGCTTCGCACCGGCACGGTCGTCACCACCGACGATCGCAACTGGGAATTGCGCTTCACCCTGTCGGCGATGCGCTTCAACCAGAGCCGTGCGGTCGGCATCGACATGGAAAGCGCGACCGTCGCTGCGCAGGGCTATCGTTTCCGCGTCCCCTACGGCACCCTCTTGTGCGTGTCGGACAAGCCGCTGCATGGTGAACTCAAGCTGCCGGGACAGGCCAACAGCTTCTACGAAAAGGCTATCAGCCAGCATCTTCGCATCGGCATCAAGGCGCTCGAGCATCTGCGCCACGAGGGCGACGGATTGCACAGCCGCAAGCTGCGCAGCTTCGACGAGCCGCCCCTGCGATGACCGACGAGGACCTGATCGCCGCCGCGCGCGCGGCCGCCATGAAAGCCTATGCTCCCTATTCGGGCTTCTCGGTCGGTTGCGCGATCGAAAGCGAAGATGGCGAGGTCGTCACCGGCGCCAATATGGAAAACGCCTGCTACCGCCTCGGTATTTGCGCCGAGCAGAGCGCGCTGACGGCGGCGCAACACGCCTTCGGCCTCGCCCGCATCAGGCGCATCGCGGTGGCGGGTGGCGATGGTTCGGGAGAGGAATTGGCGGGGGCCCAGAGCGTCACCCCGTGCGGTGGCTGCCGACAGGCGATCCTCGAAGCCGCGCATCTTGCAGGGCGTGACCTCGCCATCCTTGCCGCATCGGGCGATGGACGCGCGGTCGAACGTCTGTCGATCCGCGACCTGATCCCCCATGGTTTCGGACCTGAGAATCTCGCCGACGGGGCCTAGGAAGAGGTCGGTGCGGCTAACGCTCCCTACACCCGCCTAAGGCGTTGGAAAATCAGGCGATGCTCCCCAAAAGCGATGAGGCTTGGGGAACCCGAGCAAGCGGGCGGGCATTGTTTTCCAAGCCCGTGACGGGCATAGCGGCAAGGGCGTCATGATCGAAACCGTCAGCATCCTGAGCGTCCAGCTCGGAATATTCGCCTTTCTGGCGATCAAATGCTGTGCGCTTCATTATGCGATGCGCGGCGAAAGTTCGCTTGGCTGGCTGACGGGGGCGCTTCTGAGCGCGGTTGCGATGTCGATCGCGTTCGAGCTGCTGCCCACCTCGCCTTTCGAGGCCGCGGTCGGTTTCATCGGCATTCCTGCTGCCCTGTTCTGCATCGCCAACGCCGTGCGGCTCATTGCGCGCGACGATCGGCGCTATGCGACCTTTTGGGCCGCAGTCGCGACGGTCTGTCTTGCCTGCACCAGCCTGCTCCTGCTCGGCACGCCCTATCTCATCGTGGGTTCGCTCTTCAAAGTGACGCTCGCGCTGGCGGCTCTCGAACCCGTCTATCGTCTCATGCGGCGTGACCACCGCTCGCTCGTCGACCGGATGGTGATAGCCTGCGCCGCCCTTCTTGCCGCCACATTCCTCGTTCGCCTGCCCTTCTGGTGGACCCGTCAAACCCTGTCCTCGTCGGTCGGCGATTTCACCGGGTCATCCGGCGAGACCGCGTTCCTCTACGCCAGCGGCGCGATTGCGAGCCTGTACGTCCTGATCCTGATCGGGCGGGGACTCATGGGCTTCGTCGGCGATCTGCGGACCCTGTCTCAGCGTGACGAACAGACCGGCCTTCTGCGCCGCGAATATTTCATGAGCCTTGCCCAGGAACAGCGCGGCAGGTTCGGCGCGCTCCTCTATTGCGATCTCGACTGCTTCAAGGACGTCAACGACCGCTACGGCCATGCGCGCGGCGATGCGGTGATCGAGGCCGTCTCCAAGGCGCTGCGCGACATCGCCCCGGTGTCGGGCCGCGTTGGTGGCGATGAGTTCGCGGTGCTCCTGCCTCGCGCCTCCGCCCATGCCGCGCACGCGCTTGCCGAACGACTGCGCCATCGTGCGACCGAGCAGACGAAAAAGCTCGATCTCGGCGAACTCGCGCCCACGATGAGCGTGGGTGTCGGCGTCTATTCGGGCGAAGAAGATCTCTCGCGCATTTTGGCGCGTGCCGACGATGCGCTTTACGCCGCCAAGCGCGCGGGCCGGAACCGGACGGTCATGCTCGTCTCCGACGTCAATGGCGTGATCGAGCAGGACGCCTCCATGCAGGCCCCTGCGGTAACGACCGCCACCGCCTAGACGAAAATCGCGATCTGCTGGCGACCGATGGCGAGGCAGTCGCCGCACTCGCTCCACAATTTCATGTCCTGCGTCGTCATGCCGCTCGCGGCTTGATCGGCTTCCGCCCGGGCAAGCACCCACCCCGCCGGATCGTCCCATGGCGCAATCATATCGACGTGCCAGGTCACGCTGGAGAGCGGCCCCATCACGGGGAACCGCGTGATCGCCGCGGGCGGCGGTGCGTCCGCAATAGCGAGCAAAGCGGTCGTCGGGTCGCAATCGGGCGCCTCGGTAAAGCGCGACCAGACGGCCATCATCGCCTCGCCCCCCGATCCGCCCTGAGAACCGCCGCCGAGCCGCATGTCGAAGTTCGCGGTGAACCCGGGCGCGCGGCTTTCAGAATGTCCGAACAAGGGCCCCGATTGTTCGGGCGCCAGGACCTGCGGCAAGGGCGGCGAATCCACGGATACCTCGCTCTCGCGGTCGGCGCCGAAGACGAAACTGGCGCGCAGCACCGGCCCCTCGTCGCTGACCGCCTCGACCGCGACCATCGTCGTCGAGCGCCCGCGCCGTAGCAATCCGGGCATGAAATGCAGCCTGCCCGATGCCGGTCCGACGAAGACGCATTGCGCGCTCCGGAGCGGTGGCAAGTCGTCGAAGTAGCGCCGCGCTGCCTCGTGCGCGAGCGCCAACGTCATCCCGCCATAAAGCGTGCGCCCCTGCGCCCACGCTTCTGGCGCAACGATCGTGAAGCGGTCGCCGTCACGGGCAAAGGATTGTAGCGCGTCAGAAAGATTGGCCATTCCCGAACCCTAGCAAGTCCGTTGCAAACCGCAATCTATGCCAGCTTGATCTCGCGCAGGCGTTCCATGAGATACTCGTGGCTGCTGATCGGCGGCCACTTCGGCTCCTCGCCGTCGGGCACGCAGGACGGCAGCGCTTCGATCTCGAAGTCGGGGCGGAAGTGGAGGAAGAAGGGCATCGAGTATCGCGCGTTACTGGCGCGATCCGGCGCGGGGTTGATGACGCGGTGGCTGGTCGACCGCAGCTTTCCGTTGGTCAGCCGCTGCAGCATGTCGCCGATGTTGATGACGAGTTCGCCCGGCTTGGGACTGACGTCGAGCCATTCGCCCTCGCGCGTCTTGAGCTGGAGACCCGCCTCCTCGGCACCCAGCAGCAGCGTGATCGTGTTGATGTCCTCGTGCGCGCCCGCGCGAATATGCTCGCCTGTCGGCTCGGGCTGCGGGGGATAATGGAGCAGGCGCATGACCGAATTGCCCTCGCGCACGCTGTCGAGAAACCAGTCGGTATCGATCTCGAGATATTCGGCGATTGCGGTCAGGACCTTGCGCCCCGCCGCGTCGAACGCATCGTAGAGCTCGAGAAAGGTTTCCTTGAAGCCGTCGACCTCTTCAGGCCAGACATTGGGCGGCATCACGTCGGCGAACTTGTGTCCTTCGGGCAGTTCGCGCCCGACGTGGTAGAACTCCTTGAGGTCGTGCGCCTTGGCGCCCTTGGCCGTCTCGATCCCGAACGGAGTCAGCCCCCGCGCGCCGCCCATCCCCTCGATGAAATACTGACGCTTCACGTCTTCGGGCAAGGCGAAAAAGGCTTTCGACTTGGCTTCGGCCCGCTCGATCAGCTCTTGCGGGATCCCGTGATCCCGCAGGATGGCGAAGCCGTAGTCGACGAAGCTTTCCCCCAGCTCACGGGTAAAGTCGGGAGTGCCTGCGTCGTCGAGGCTGACGGACGCGACCGTATCGGAGGTGAGAACCTGGTTCATGACGCGCTTCGTAACGCCGCGCGAGCGTGCGTGCAAACATCAATGGAAGCCGCAGCCTCAGAAGCTGAGCAGGAGTCCCGCAAGCGCCGCGCTCATGAGGTTGGCAAGGCTGCCCGCCGCCAGCGCGCGCAAGCCCAGCCGCGCGATGGTCGGCCGCTGGTTGGGCGCGAGGCCGCCGGTCACCGCCATCTGGATCGCGATCGAGGAGAAGTTGGCGAAACCGCACAGCGCGAAGGTCACGATCGCGACGGTGCGCTGGCTGAGGCCCTCGAGGCCGCCCAGTTCGATGAAGGCGACGAACTCGTTGAGAACGACCTTCGTGCCGAACAGGCCGCCCGCCAAATTGGCTTCGTCCCACGGCACGCCGATCAGATACATGATGGGCTGGAAGACATAGCCGACTATGCGCTGGAAGGTGAGACCCTCGACCCCGAACCAGTTGCCGACGCCGCCGAGCAGTCCGTTGGCCAGCGCCACCAGCGCGACGAAGCTCAAGACCATCGCGGCAACCGCGACCGCGAGCTTGACGCCCGTCTGCGCGCCCATCGCGGCGGCCATGATGATGTTGGCGGGCTTTTCCTCGTCGGCGTGCGGATCGACATCGTCGATCTCGGCATCGTCGAGCGCCACGGACACCGCATCCTTGGGCGCGCGTGACAGTGCGACGTCCGCATCTACGCCTTCGGTAACGGTTTTGGGATCGGGCATGATGATCTTGGCCATCAGGATCCCGCCGGGGGCGCTCATGAAGGCGGCGGCGAGCAGGAACTCGATGTCGATCCCCATGGCCGCATAAGCAGCAAGAATGGTACCCGCCACGCCCGCCATGCCGACCGACATGATGGTGAACAGCTGGCTCGGCGCGAGGCGCGCGAGATAGGGCTTCACCACCAGCGGGCTTTCCGACTGGCCCACGAAGATGTTGGCGCCCGCTGCGAGGCTTTCGACCTTGGTGATCCCGGTGATCTTCTGCAGGCCGCCGCCGACCCATTTGATGATCAGCTGCATGAGGCCGACGTGATAAAGGATGGCGATGAGCGCGGCGAAGAAGACGATGACCGGCAGCGCCGCGATCGCGAAACTGTTGCCGCCAATTTCGGGCGTCGCGATCGGGCCGAAGATGAAATTGGTGCCGGCTTGCGCATAGCCGAGGAGATTGGACACGCCCCCCGCCATCCAGCTCAGCACGTCCTTGCCCCACGGCACATAGAGGACGAGCGCGGCAATGGCAGCCTGCAGCGCGAACGCGGCGCCGACGACGCGTAGCCGGATCGACCGGCGATCGGCAGACAGCAGGAAAGCGATCAGCAGGATCAGCGCGATCCCAGCGAAACTCATCAGAACTTGCACGTGTCGCCCTCCCCGGCGTTACCAGACCATGCCCTTTTGCGCGGCCCCCGCCGCGGCGTCCAGCTTTTCGATGGCATCGACCGGCGTCGCCGCCATCAGCAGTTGCGCGCGCCGGTCGGGGCTCATGAACCCCTCGTCGCGCACCGTGTCGCAAAAGGACGCGAACCCGTCCCAGAAGCCGTTGACGTTCAACAGGCAGAAGGGCTTGGCATGATAACCAAGCGCATTCCATGTCCAGGCTTCCATCAATTCGTCCATCGTCCCGATCCCGCCCGGCAGGCAGACGAACGCATCGGTCAGCTCGGTCATCTTGGCCTTGCGCTCGTGCATACCCGGCACCGGGTACAGTTCGGTCAGCCCCTGATGCGCGACTTCGACATCGACGAGGCTCTGCGGAATGACGCCATAGACCTTGCCGCCCGCCGCGAGGATCGTGTCGGCCACGATGCCCATCAGCCCCAGCTTCCCGCCACCATAGACGAGATCGATGCCGCGCTGCGCCATCGCGTTCGCAAGCGCGACGGCGGTATCGGCATAGGCCGGATTGTCGCCCGCCTGGTGGCCGCAATAGATGGCGATGCGATTGAGGTTCACAGGTCGACCAGCTTTCCAAGATCGCTTTCGGGGCGCGCGCCGTAGTGGGCAATGACTTCGGCAGCCGCAATCGCGCCCGTCGACAGGCACTTCTCCAGCCCCGCGCCCTTGGCGCGCGCGGCGAGAAAACCGGCGGCGAAGAGATCGCCCGCGCCCGTCGTATCGACGACCTGCGCGACCGGAACGGCGGGCACGCTCACCCGCTTTCCGTCCTGAAGCGCATTGGCGCCCCCGGCCCCATGGGTGACGACCAGCGTCCTCACCTTCTGCGCCAACCGGTCCTCGGCGGCCGTGACATCCGCCGCACCCGTCAGCATCACGGCTTCGTCCGAATTGCAGAACAGAAGATCGATCCCGCCTTCCTCGATCATCGCCGTGAAGCGATCGCGGCGTTCCGAGATGATGACGCTTTCGGACAGCGTGAAGGCCACTTCCCGCCCGGCATCGTGCGCCACGTGGCGCGCGGCTTCCATCGCGCTGCGCGGCTTTTCGGGGCCGAACAGATAGCCCTCGAGATAGAGGATGCGCGCATCGCGAACGAGGTCGGGACTGACCGCCTGCGGTACCAGTTCGTGACTGGCGCCGGGCGCCGTGTTCATCGTGCGCTGGCCATCGGGAGTGACGAGAATGAGACAGCGACCGGTCGGGCAATCGGCGCTCGCGACAAGCGGCGGCGTATCGAAATGCACGCCGAGCGAGCGAAGGTCATGCGCAAAGATCGTGCCGAACTGATCGGCGGCGATCTGGCCGATGAAGGCCGCCTTGCCCCCCATCGCCGCGATCCCCGCCATGCTGTTTGCCGCCGACCCGCCCGAATGTTCTTCCGCGACACCCATGCTCGCATAGAGACGGTCGGCCTCGTGCGGCGCCAACAGTTGCATCGAACCCGCAGGCAGGCGATGTTCGGCCAGAAATTCCGGCTGGCACGGCGCGATCACGTCGACGATTGCATCGCCCATGGCAACGATATCGAAGCGGGGATCGCTCATGACGCCTTTCGGTCAACTTGGTGTCGGGAAAAAGTCGTGACCGCCTAGCCGCGAGCCTGCGGTGCGTCAATCAAAAGCCTTTATTTCGGGCGCCATTGTCGGCACAAACCCGCCATGATCGACCAGCCCTCGCGCCCCGCGCCGACCGCCATTCCCCTGTCTCTCTTCGCGCTGTCCGTCTTCTATGGCGGCATGGTGTGCATCGCGGGGGTCTTCGCCAACAAGCAGGTCGAACTGTTTCCGATCCCCGGCTTCGGCACGCTGGCGGTCGAGGCCGGCATTTTTGCGTTTCTCATGCTTGTCGTGACCTCATCGGCGGTGACCGAATTGTTCGGCGCCGGGGCAGGCCGCCGCATGGTATTGTTCGGTTTCGTCCCTCTCCTCGTCGCCTCGCTGCTGACGGTCATCATCCTCGCGCTCCCGCCGGCGCCCGAAATGGAAGCCGAGCGGCTCGATGCCCTCAACCTCCTTCTGGCCTCCACTCCGCGTATCTGGCTCGGCGGCATTCTCGCCTACGGCATCTCGACGCTGCTCAATGTCTGGATCTTCGACAAACTGCGGCGTCCGGGCGGCCGACTCCTGTGGCTGCGCAGCGCGGTCGCGGGCATGGTCAGCCAGGCGCTCGACACGCTCATCTTCATCTCGGTCGCCTTTTACGGCGTCTTCCCGATCGCGAACCTGATGGCCGGACAGATGCTCGCCAAGGTCATCCTCTCGGCCGTCCTCTTCCCTCCGCTCATCTATGCGATGGTCGCGCTCGCGCGCCGGCTCGATCGCCCCCGCGTGGAAGCCTGAACCATTCGCCGCCTGGAATGTTGGGCGGTGCATGGACATAAAATTTGACGAACAGAACGGTCGCGGTCGCTGGCATTTCACGCCCGACGGCGTCGAGGAAGAGGCTGAGATGACCTTCAGCCGCACCAACGATACACTCATCATGCTCGATCATACCTACGTGCCGCCTTCCGCGCGCGGACAGGGCATCGGCGAGAAACTGGCCGAACGGGCCGTCGCCGATGCGCGCGAGAAGGGCTGGACGATAATTCCCGTCTGCCCCTTCTTCAAGGCCGAGGCCGAACGACACGGATGGGACGACGTCGTCCAGGGCAAGTAGCCGAGACGCAGGCATGATCACCGACGATTTTCTGAAAGGACGGCTTCGAGAGGCTCTTACCGAGCGCGAACGCGAAGCGCTGGAAGGGGCGATCGACGAGGTCGTCGATGTCCCGTCGCGCACGACGCTCGTCAAACGCGGCGAGAAGGTCGATCGCAGTTTCTACCTCATCGACGGCTTCATGACCCGCTACCTCCAGGACCGCGACGGCTATCGGCAGAGTGCCGGCATTCAGGTCGTGGGGGACTGGGTCGACCTTCATAGCTTCCCCATGAAAAAGCTCGACCATGACGTGGCCTCGCTCGGCGACGTGAAGCTTGCGATCTTCAAGCATCAAACGCTTGGCCGGCTCGTCGCCGAGCAACCGCGGCTCGCGCGGCTGATGTGGTTCTCGACCCTGCTCGATGCGGCCATCCACCGCGAATGGGTGTTCCGCCTTGGACGTCTCAACGCCGAAGGCCGGATCGCGCATCTGATCTGCGAGCTCGCGCGCCGCCTCGAACATGTCGGTCGCTTCGACGGCGAGCATCTCGAGGTGCCGATGCGGCAGGCCGACTATGCCGAGGCGTGCGGTATCACCCCTATCCATGCCAACCGGACCTTTCGTCTCTTGCGCGAACGCGGGCTGATTGCCAGTCGCGACGATCATCTGGGCCTCGTGATCCTCGATCGAGACGAATTGGCGCGGGTCGGCGAATTCCGCGGAGACTATCTCTACGGCGAGGGTGAACTGGAATTGTCCGACCCCTACTAAGTATATCACCTTAAACAATTATCAGCGCGTTTACCGGGAACGCGAACCCTTCTCCTCGCGTCCCTTGAAGAATGATCCCTTCGAAAATCGACGTCCCGGCCCCCTCGCCCGATTCCCGCGACCGCCAGCCGCTCCGCATCGGCATGATCGCGCTCGGAGGATGCATCAAGGCGCCCCCAATCGCCTTCGGGCTGACCCCCGATACGGGCGGGCATATCACCTACCTGATGGACGAGGCGCTGGCGCTTGCCGAGCGCGCGGACGTCGCGGCGGTCGATATCTACACGCGGCGGTTCGACGCGCCCTATCTCGGGCCTGAGTATGCCGAGGCGGAGGAACGTGTCAGCGACAAGGTCCGCATCCTTCGCGTCTCGAGCGACAACCCCCGCTACCTGTCGAAGGAAGCGCTCGCCGACGATCTTGCGGGCTGGACGGCCGCCCTAATCGAGAGGCTGGAACAAGAACCACGGCCCGACATCTTCCACGCCCATTTCGCAGATGCCGCCGCGGCGGCCAGTGCCGTGCGAGAGCGCTTCAAAATTCCCTATGTTTTCACCGCCCACTCGCTTGCCGCCGACAAGAGCGATGCGATGCGCGAGTTAAGCGAGGGACTGACGCGGCGGCTGGCACAGGAAGGCGCCGCCATCGCGGGCGCGGACGCCGTGATCGGTTCTTCGCGGGACGAATGCGAACGTCAGTTGATGCGCTACGAGGGCGCGCGGCCGGAACGCATCCATCATGTCGCGCCCGGAGTGGCCCGCATTCCCGAGGGCGCGGCTGACACGAACGCCGCACGCCGATTGATCGCGCCCTTCCTTCGCGAGCCCGGCAAACCCTTTCTCCTCGCCATCGCCCGCCCGGTGGAGAAGAAAAACCTCGTCGCGCTGATCGATGCGTACGGCTGCGACAAGGAATTGAGAAAGCGCGCCAATCTCGTGATCCTGGCGGGCCTTCGCGACGACATCGCCGATGAAGAGGATGAATGCCGCCAGGTACACCGGGCCATGCTCGACACGATCGACCGCCACGACCTCTACGGCTCGATCGCCTATCCCAAGCGTCACACCCGCAATGAAGCCGACGGGCTTTACGCCCTCGCCCGCGAGCAGCGCGGACTGTTCGTCAACAACGCGCTGTTCGAACCGTACGGACTGACCATTGTGGAAGCGGCAGCACACGGCCTCCCCGTCATCGTGACCGATCAGGGTGGGCCCAAGGACATCATCTCGCATTATGGTCACGGCGTGGCGGTCGACCCCCGCGACGGCGCGGCGCTTGCGCGTGCCGCCAATCGTCTTCTTGGCGACCACCGGGCCTGGGCCCGTCATTCCGCCTCTGCCCTCGAAAAGGTCGATACGGGCCAGTGGGATGTCTATGCCGCGCGTTTCCTTTCCGTCGCCCGCGGCCTGCTGCCGAAAAATGCGGTGCGGCAGCCCAGGCCCGACCTTCTGGTCTTGTGCGACATCGACAACACGCTCACCGGCTGCGCCGCCGGCGCTCGCCGCTTCGGCCGCCTCATCGATCGCCAGAGCGCATGGGCGTTCGGAGTCGCGACAGGTCGTTCGTTGCAACAGGCGGACATGGTGCTCGATCGCTGGGACCTGCCGCATCCCCGGGTCATGATCACTTCGGTCGGAAGCGAAATCTACTGGTGCGCATCGGACGGCGCGCGCGAACGGGATGACGACTTTTCCCTGATGATTCGCGAAGGCTGGCATCCCAAAGCCGTCGAGGCGGCGCTCGCGAAAGTCGCCGGACTTGCGCCCCAGCCGCTCCTCGAACAACGCGAGTTCAAGCGATCCTACACCTTCGATGACCCTTCGGTCGTCGCCGAGGTTCGCGCCCGCTTCGACGATGCGGGCCTCGATGCACGGGTCATCGCAAGTCACGCCACGCTTCTCGACATTCTCCCCGCGCGCGCGGGCAAGGCCGCCGCCCTCTTCTGGGTCGCCTCGAAGCTCGGCATCCGGCCCGAACGGGTCGTCGCCGCCGGAGACAGCGGAAATGACGAGGACATGCTGGCGGCCTGTCCGAACGCGGTTCTCGTCGCCAACCACGAACCTGCCCTTGCCCACCTGATCGGTCGGAAGAACGTCCACGCCGCTGCTCGTCCGCATGCGCTGGGCGTCGTCGAAGGGGTCCTGCGCGCCTCGCGCTCGATGCGGAGGGCAGCGGCATGAGACCGATCGGCTATTTCGTCCACCACCAGGGACGCGGTCATCTCAACCGCGCGGCCGCCATCGCGGCGCGACTGGTCGAGCGTCGCCCCGTCACCCTCTTCTCGCATCGCTTCGACGAGGCGGTGCCGCTCGATGCGCGCATCGAGACCGTGCATCTCCCCTCGCTTTTCGAACCCGAGGGCACGGAACCCGTCGCCATGCCGGAAACGGCGACCCCGGAAACCTTGCATTGCGCGCCGCTCGGGTGGCCCGGGATCACGCGAGCGATCGCGACCTTGGGACGCTGGTTCGAGAGTGCGCGTCCCGCTCTTTTCATCACTGACGTGAGTGCCGAACTGGCGCAGTTCGCACGCATCGCCTCGGTACCGCACGTCGCCGTCCTCCAGCACGGCGACCGCTGCGATGCAGGCCACGCGAGCGCCTACGACGGCGCGATCGGACTCCTCGCGCCCTATCATGCCGCGCTCGACCAGGGGGACCGCGCCCGCTGGGCAGAGAAAACCCGCTTCTTCCCCGGGGTCGGCGTCGACCCCGTGCCATCGAAGCGCGCCGAGGCACGGCAGCGGCTCGGGATCGACCCGTCGCAGCGCCTCGCGGTCGTTCTCGGCGGCGGTGGCGGGGACGGGCTTCCCACGACGCCGCTCACCCTCGCCGCACGCGCCCATCCGTCGATGCGATGGGTGACGCTCGGCAAGGTTCGCCATGAATGGCATGCCACCACGCCTTCCAATCTCGAGCATCTCGGCTGGGTCGAGACGGTCGCCGACTGGCTCGCCGCCAGCGATCTCGTCATCTCCTCGGCTGGGAACAGCACGGTGCACCAGATCCTCGCGCTCGGACGCCCATGGATCGTCGTGCCCGAATGGCGCTATTTTGCCGAGCAGCGCCGCAAGGCCGAGGCCCTTGCACGCGCCAAGGTTGCCATCGCGCCGTCCGACTGGCCTGCCGACATGATGCATTGGCAACGCGCCGTGGACGACGCATTCGCGCTCGACCTGTCGCGCCAGCGCAGCCTCTTCGATCCGGGAGCCGCCGAAGCAGCGGCACGCTGGATCGACGAGACCGCGTGCGCAATCTGGTCCGAGAAGCCTGCCGAGAAGGAACTGGCGTCGTGACCATCAGCGTCTGCACCATCGGCGCGGGCCGCGCCGCGCATCTCGACCTTCTCGTGCGCGGCCTTCGCGCATCGCGATGCCAGCCCGACGAATTGGTCATCGGGGTCATGCAGGACCAGCTCTACGACCTGCCCGAGACGGACTTTCCGATCCGCCAGATCTTCGTGACCGGCGACGGACTGCAACTGGCCAAAGCCCGCAATACCGCCGCCCGCGCAGCACGCGATGACCTGCTCGTCTTTCTCGATATCGACTGCATCCCCGCGCCCGAACTCGTCGGCGACTATGCGGACGCGGCGCATGCGGAAGGCATCCTGATGGGCGAAGTCCGCTATCTCCCTCAAGGCGCCACCGAAGGCGGAATCGACTGGGAAGCGTTCGACGATTGCTCGGTCGAGCATAGCGAGCGCGCCGGTCCTCCCGTCGAACCGCTCGGCCCCTGCAGCGACTATCGCTGCTTCTGGTCACTGAATTTCGCGATTTCCAAGCGAACGTGGGACGACATCGGCGGGTTCGACGAAGGCTACGACGGCTATGGCGGCGAGGACACCGACTTTGGTCGTATGGCGCAGGAAGCCGGACATCGCTTCTGGTGGGTCCGCGGTGCGCGCGCCTATCACCAGTATCATCGCCACCACATGCCGCCCGTCCACCATCTCGACAGCGTCATCGCCAATGCCGAGCGGTTTCGCGACAAATGGGGGCATCATACGATGGAGCATTGGCTGCGCTGCTTTCGGCTCATGGGGCTCGCCGCGCCGGTTAACGGGCGATGGAAGCGCCTTCGCCCCACGCGCGAGGAGGACCTGCAGCTCACCCGCCAGCAGGAACACCAGCCTTATGCGAGTTCGGCCACCGTCCTCGAGCAACTCGAAGCGCGCGAAGCGGCACCCGAGATGGCGCTCTCGTAAAGCGCTTCGTATCGTTCGAGCATCCGCTGCTGGCTGAAGAGACCTGCTCGACGAAGACACGTATCCGCAGCGATCGACGATGCGCGCCGCATCGCTCGAGCCAGACCCGCCACATCGCCTTCCTCGACAAGGCAGCCGGCCTCGCCGACGACTTCCCCGATCGCACCGCGGGCAAAGCCCGCAACCGGTGTGCCGCATGCCAGCGCCTCCGCCGCCACGAGGCCGAAAGGCTCGTCCCAGCATGGCGTGACGAGCGCCACCCGGGCCCGGCGATACGCATCGCGCAGCCGGTCCGCAGACTGCGCGCCCTCGTAGCGGATCTGATCTCCGAGCAGCGGCGCCACCGTTTCCGCGAAATAGCCCTCGTCCTCGATCGGTCCGTAAAGCGACAGCGGCATTCCCGCCGTCAATGCCGCGCGGCAGGCCATGGCGGTGCCTTTCGTCGGCGTTATCCGGCCGATCCAGACCGCGCTCTCGCGCCGTTCGCGACCCTGTCCCCACCGATCGAGATCGATGCCGTTGGGAACGGCGGAGAAATGCGGATGGCCTCCGGTGGGCCAGTGTTTCAGCTGCGAACGGCTCACGGTCACGAACCGCTGCCCGGGATCGTCGCACACTTCTTCGACGGCCGAGGAGAGACGGGCGAACGGCGGCACGTGCAGGACGGTGACCATCGCGATCCCGTCCCGCGCCGCCCAGCGCGGAATATCGCCATAAAGGCAATTGTTGTGGACGACATCGGGCGCAAAACCACGCATCTCGTCCCATGCGGTGTTGAAGATGCGTTTCTGCATCGCGTCGAAGCGGGCATCGCCGTGCCAGAGCGCCCACGGCATGTCTGCTTCGTAATGCCGCTCACAGGCGGGCACGAGCGGCAAGGACGGATCGCTGTCACCCGATGCGAAGAGCGCGACCTCGTGCCCCCGCGCCTTGAGGCTGCGAACCAGCGCGTGCGTATGCGATTCCATCCCGCCCTTGAACGGAGGACGGATCGGGAAGCGCATATGCGCGATGACCGCGATGCGCCGAGGGACGGAAGCTGTGAACATCATCCTCGTTCAATGAACGGAAGCACCACCACGCTCCGGCAGACGACGCCCACAGGGCCGCAATAGCGACTAACATTTGTCACCCCCCGCCCAGCGCGTCGCGGCGATTGAACCAATCGCGCCCCCCGCGCCTTGGTAGCGGTGGCGGCCCGCGCGAAGACGTGGACCTTTTCCACCGTCGAACATCACCGGGACGAGCGAGCAGGCACGCATGAGATTAAGTGAGAACTTCTGGAATTTCCGGGGCTCCTTCAAGGTCGCCAAGGTTATCGAGATCGGAACGCATATGTCGCTCGTACGGCGACCGAACGGCAAGTTCCTCGTTCTCGACAGTTACGATCTGGACGGCGAGCAGCGCGAGCAATTGCTGCGTCTTACCGACGGCGGCGCGGCGGTCGAAGCCATCCTCAACGTCCATCCCTTCCACACCGTCTTCTGTCGCGCCGCCCATCGGATGCTTCCGAACGCACGCCTCCTCGGCACACGGAGACACCTCGATGAGGTCGCCGACCTGCCGTGGGAAGACCGCCTTCTCGAAGATCCGGCGACCCAGGCCGAATTCTCCGACAGCCTCGACTTCTCGGTCCCCGATGGCGTCGATCTCGTGACCGAGGACCCGAACGTCCATGCCGGCTCGGTGTTGGTGCGCCATCGCGAGAGCGGGATCGTCCATGTCGACGACACGCTCAATGTCATCGCTGCGCCCGGACTGCTCGGCCGCCTTCTTCCTCAGTCCTCGCTTAAGTTCCATCCGATGCTCGGCAAGGCCTTGGAAGACCGGCCCGGCGCCGCCGCGGATTTCGAGCATTGGGCACGATCGCTTGCAGACGACTGGTCGGACACGCGGATCGTCTGCGCCGCCCATTCCGACGTGCGTCGCCTCGGCCCAATGGGGTGGCGCAAAGAAATCCTCAAGGCGTTGAAGGGGGTCGGCAAGACCCTCGACAAACACCGAGAGCGCTTCGCCTAGGGGTCAGCGCGCGGCGGTGTTGCCGATGAAGCCCAGGCCCGCCCCTACCTCCGCGAGTAGCTCGAACGAACGAATACGGGCCTCGTGATCGAAGATCTGCGAGGTCACGATCAACTCGTCGGCCCCAGTGCGTTCGACGAACGCTTCCAACTGTCGCCGTGCGGTTTCCGGCGATCCGATCGCGGAGCAGGAGAGCACGCTTTGGAGCGTCTCGCGCGCCGTCGGCGGCAGGGTCTCCGCATAGCCTGGGCTTGGCGGAGGAAGTTGCATCGGCCGACCCGAGCGCAGGGCCACGAAGGCCTGCTGGATCGATGTCGAGAGCAAAGCGGCCTCTTCGTCGCTTTCCGCGACGAACGCGTTAAAGCCGAGCATCACGTGTGGCTTGTCGAGATGCTCCGACGGTTCGAAAGTGCGGCGGTAGAGCGCGATCGCCTGCGTCATCATGTGCGGCGCGAAATGCGAGGCGAAGGCATAGGGCAGCCCCAGCGCGGCCGCCAGTTGGGCGCCGAAAAGGCTCGACCCGAGAATATAGACGGGAATATCGAGACCCTCGCCGGGAATGGCGCGGACGCGTCCGTGCCGTCCTTCGAAATAGCCCATCAGTTCGACGACATCGTTGGGGAACTGATGTTCGTCCGTCGTCATGCTGCGTCGCATGGCATGGGCCGCGATCTGGTCGGTGCCGGGCGCCCGGCCCAGACCGAGGTCGATGCGCCCCGGAAACAGCGATTCCAGCGTTCCGAACTGCTCCGCGATTACCAGCGGCGCATGGTTGGGGAGCATGACGCCTCCCGATCCGATGCGGATGGTCGAGGTCTGCGAACCGACATAGGCCAGCGCGACCGCGGTCGCGGCGCTGGCGACGCCAGGCATCGAGTGATGTTCGGCCATCCAGTAGCGGTGATAGCCGAGCCGTTCCGCCGCGCGCGCCAGATCTGCGGACTGACGCAGCGCGTCACCTGCTGTGCTACCCTCTACGATGGGCGCGAGGTCGAGAACCGAAAGTTTGGGCATGGATAAGAGATGGTCGACACGCGCCGCAATTCAATGCCACCTCGTGGATGGACGCCGGTCGTTGGCGGCAAGAGGGCGAAAGCCATCCGCTGACGGCGTCGTCAGCCCGCCGGCCCTAGCGACCCCATCCCCTGACCCGCAGGATCCGCGCCGTCTGGCCGTTCGACAGCGTCGATCCGGCGGCGACATTGACGAGCGCATCGCACGCCGCCAGCGCCGACTGCGCACCGCTGTCCTGCAGCGACAAGGCGGATGCGGCGCGACCGTCCGCATGCTCCTCGATCCTCGATAGGAGAAAGGTTTGGCGCGAGCCTGTCTCGACAGTCTCCCCCTCGTAGCGCGCGTCCTGCCATTGCGGCGCCGCGATGCCGAGCATCCGCGCCATCATCGGCCGCAACAGAAGGTGAGCGCCGACGAAGGCCGACCCCGGATTGCCCGGCAGCCCGAGGAGGGGCGTCTCGCCGAGGCATGCGCACCAGCAGGGCTTGCCGGGCTTCATGGCGATCCGCTCGAAACCGAGCGTTCCGCCAAGAGCCGTCACCGCGCCGCGAACGAAATCGCGCTCGCCGACCGATGCGCCGCCGGCGACAAGCAGGAGATCATACTGTCCGATGGCCTGCGCTATCGACCGCTCGACAGCCTGCGGATCGTCGGGGAGGAGCGGCAGGCGGCAGGGCTCGCCGCCCCAGTCCTCGATCAGCGCTGCGAGCATGGGGCCGACGCTGTCGATGGCCGAGGTCGGCGTGACAGGCGATCCGACCGGCACCAGTTCATCGCCCCCCGTCAGCACGCCGATCGACGGGCGCCGCCTGACGCGGAGCATCGCTTCGTTGGCGGCAGCCGCGAGCGCGATCGCCCCGGCATCGAGCAATGTGCCTGCCGGCAGCAGCGCGTCGCCCGAGCGGAAATCGGCACCGACAGGACGGATGAAATCGGGACCGCTCGGCGTCTCGATCACGCTGACCTCGCCCTCGCCATCGTCGAGCAGTTCCCGGGGGACGACCCGCTTCGCTCCTTCAGGAACGACTCCGCCCGTGGCGATCTTGATCGCTTGGCCTGTGCCGAGCGTCACCGCCGCCGCCGTGCCGGCGGGCGCTTCACCAACGAGGCGGAAGCGCTGGCCACGCTGCGGCGCTGCATCCGCCACCGCGATCCCGTCCATCTTGGAACGCCGCGTCGGGGGCTGGTCATGCGCGGCGCGGACCGGCTCTGCGAGGATCCGCCCCCGCGACTGGTCGAGAGAGACCTCTTCGTCGTCCAGCAGGCCGACCAGGCCGATCGCCACTTCGAGCGCACTGTCGAAGTCGATCATCGCTGCCAGTCGCCCGACTTGCCGCCGCTTTTTTCCTCGACGCGAATGCTTTCGACAGTGGCGCCGCGGTCGACCGCCTTGATCATGTCATAGAGCGTGAGCGCGGCGACGCTGGCGGCGGTCATCGCCTCCATCTCCACGCCGGTGCGGCCATGCGTGCGGGTGGTGGCGCGGACCTCGATCGCGCAATCTTCGCGGTGGAGCGTGATGTCGATCCGGACCGTGTCGAGCGGCAAAGGATGGCAGAGCGGAATGAGGTCTGCGGTGCGCTTGGCACCCATGATCCCCGCCAGTTCGGCGGTGCGCACGATATCGCCCTTCTTCGACTGACCATCGGCCACCGCCTCCATCGCCTCGGCCGACAGGCGCAGCCAGGCGCTGGCAACCGCGTGCCGATCGGTGGCGGCCTTGTCGCCCACATCGACCATGCGCGCACGGCCCTCGGCGTCGAGATGCGACAGGCGGCTCATCGTTCCGCGAACCGCGGCATGATCTCGACGAAATTGCAGGGCCTGGTGTCGCGCCGCAACTGGGGCGCGATCACCTTGGTCCAGCCATCGCGCACCGCGCCTCCCGATCCCGGAAGGCAGAAGACCAACGTGGTGCCGACCAGCCCTGCGCAGGCGCGCGACTGGAGGGTCGAAAGGCCGATGCTGTCGAAACTGACGCGGTGCCAGACTGGCGCGAAGCCGTCGATTTCCTTGGTGAAGAGCGGGCGCACGGCCTCGGGCGTGACGTCGCGCCCGGTCAGGCCCGTGCCGCCCGTGGACAGGACGACGTCGATTTCAGGGTTGTCGGCATACGCCTGAACCGCACTGCGGATCGCGTCGAGGTCGTCGGGCACAATGCGTCGTTCGACGAGCCGGTGACCCTCCTCGCGCGCGGCAGCGGCGAGAAAGGCGCCCGATGTGTCGCTTTCTTCGTCACGCGTGTCGCTGATCGTCAGGACGGCGATGCCGACCGTGTCTTCTTCGCTCATTCGCTCTCCCGTCGCGGCGGGTCGAGCCAATGCTCGCCCCGTGGCCCGCTTTCGTTTTTCCAGAATGGCGCATCATGTTTGAGACGCTCCATCAATTCATCCAGTGCATCGAGCGCCGCGCGGCGATGCGGCGCCGAGGTCGCGGCGAACATGATCGGCGCGCCCGGCGCCATCGCCCCATGGCGATGGACAAGCCCGATGGCGGTCAGCGCGAAAGCGTCGCGCACTTCAGCGCAGATCCGCTCCAGTTGCTTCTCGGTGAAGCCCGGATAATGGTCGAGGGTCAATCGATCGATCCCCTCGCCCCGCACCACTCCGACAAACGAGGCCACGGCCCCCTCGCCCGCCCTTTGCATGAAGGCATCGAGCAAGGCCCCCGGCTCGAACGGGTCGCGCTGTACGCGGATCATCCGCCGCTCATCGGGGGAAGGAAGGCGATCTCGTCATCCGGCCCGACTGCGACGGCGCCTTGGATCATCTCCTGGTTCACGGCCATTCGCACCGATGGATCGGCCAGTTCCGGCATCCGGTCGGCAAGCGCCGCGCGAAATATATCGCTATCGGTCGTCGCCGCAGGCGGTTCGGCAGAAAGGCCCGACAATCGGCCGAAAAAGAGAATCTTGCCCATCAGCCGCCTGTTGCCGCCATGGGCCGACGCACCGCCGCTTTCGCACCCTTGGCGACGTCGAATTCGTGCCGCGCGGGCTTGATCGAGACGAGATCGCGAATGGCCGCATCCAGGGCCGCATCGTCGGCATGGGCGCGCAGCGGAGCCTTGAGGTCGGTCGCGACCTCATGGCCAAGACAGGCATGCAGTTGACCTTCGGCGCTGACCCGCACGCGGTTGCAGCCCTCGCAGAAATTGGCGGTCAGCGGGGTGATGAAACCGACGATCCCGCCTTTGTCGGTGCGCGCATAGCGCGCCGGGCCGCCGGTACGGATGGGGGTGTCGTGGAGCGGGAAGCGCGCTTCGATCCGCGCGCGCACGGCGGGCATCGGCACATGCTGGGCGGCACGATCCGCGCCAATCTCGCCGATTGGCATCACTTCGATGAAGGTGATTGCCATGGCGCGCTCGTGCGCGAAGGCCACGAGATCGGCGGCCGCATCGAAATTGTCCTGCCGCAGCGCGACCGCATTGAGTTTGACCGCGATCCCTGCCGCCTGCGCGGCCTCGATCCCCGCGAGCACCTTGGAAAGATCGCCCCCGCGCGTGATGCGGCGATATTCCTCGGGGTCGTGATGATCGAGCGAGACATTGATGCGCTCTACCCCCGCCGCCGCAAGCGCCTCTGCATGGTGGACCAACTGCGTGCCGTTGGTGGTGAGCGTCAATTCATCGAGCGCGCCGGAGACGCGATGCCGTCCCAGCCGCTCGATCAACTCGACCGCGCCGCGGCGCACCAGCGGTTCACCGCCGGTGATCCTGAGCTTGGTCACGCCCAGCCGCACGAAGGCCGACCCGAGCCGGTCGAGTTCGTCGATCGAAAGCAGCCGGTCGGACGAGGCGAACCGGGCGCGCGCGGGCAGGCAATAGTGACAGCGCAGGTCGCACCGGTCGGTTACCGACAAGCGGAGGTAGCGAATGGAACGGCCATGGGGATCGATCATCCGCCCGATTGTGACCATATGGCGGGCACACGCAATCCCAATCGGACCGAAACCGCGAGAATGAGGATCGCGGAGAGGATCCGCAGCCAGCGCGACGACAGTCGTGTCGCTCCGACCCAACTGCCCAATGCACCTCCCAGAAGCACGGCAAGAGCCAACGGCCAAACCGACAGCAGCGTCGTGACGAACAGGCTCGTTCCGAACTTCATGCTCTGGCCAGCCAGCCCGGCGAGCGAATTGACGAGGATGAACATGCCGCACGTCCCCGCGATCAGCCGCGCGCTTCCCCAGCCGCGAAGATGCAGTAACGGCGACAAATAGATCCCCCCGCCGATGCCGGTCACCCCCGCGACGAATCCGAGCCCGGCGCCGCTCGCCACATCGTAGGCGCGCGGATGGTCGCGCCCGCGCGCTTCCCGCTTCGGCGCGCCGAAAATCATCACCAGCCCCGCCAGAAAGAGAACGATCGCGAGGACGGCAATGAACACGCCTTCCGGCAGCATGAGCGATCCACCCAGCCAGGCGGCGGGGATGGACAATAGCGCGAGTGGCCAGAACCGCCGCCACGAAAAGGCCCCGACGCTGGCGAAGCGCGAGGCACCTACCGCGACGACGATGATGTTGCAGGCAAGCGCCACCAACGGCACCAACCGCAGCGATAGGCCCGAGAGAACGAGGAGCGCCGTATAGGTCGAGCCGCCGCCGAACCCGACTCCCGAATAGAGAAAGGCCGTCAGGAAGAAGGCGGCGACCATCCATGGCTCGACTGGAATTGCCGTTTCCCTTCTTTCTTTCTTTTCGATCGATCCTGCCGGTCCGAAACATATCGCATCGCTCGGCGGTTCAGGACAGGAACGAGGAGGGCATCTATGACATCAACGGTCACCGTCAATGGGGACGACCACGTCTTGCCGGACGATCCCAGGGTCAGCCTTCTCGATTTCCTGCGTGACCATATCGGGCTCAAGGGCACCAAAAAGGGCTGCGACCACGGCCAGTGCGGTGCCTGCACCGTCATCGTCAACGGCATGCGGATCAACAGCTGCCTCAGTCTCGCGGTCATGCACGAGGGCGACAATGTCCTCACGATCGAAGGGGTCGGGACGCCCGAGGCGCCCTCTGCCCTGCAGCGTGCGTTCGTCGAGCATGACGGCTATCAATGCGGCTATTGTACGCCGGGGCAGATCTGCTCCGCCAAGGCCATGCTCGACGAAATTGCCGCGGGCATGCCCAGCGACGCCAGCGAGAGCCTGACAGAGGCGCCCACGCTGTCGCCCGAGGAGATCCGCGAGCGGATGAGCGGCAACCTGTGCCGCTGCGGCGCTTATGCCAACATCCTTGCCGCGATCGAGGACGTGGCCGCGGGGGACGCGCGATGAAGCCCTTCGACTACCAGCGCCCCGACAGCCTTGCTCAAGGCTCGCAACTCACCGGCGGCGATGCGCAGATGACGATCGCGGGCGGAACCAACCTCCTCGACCTCATGAAATTGCAGGTCGAAACGCCGGACCGCCTCGTCGACATCAACCGTCTTGGCATGAACGAGATCGCCGACGCCGACGATGGCGGGCTCTATATCGGCGCGCTCGTCACCAACACCGCGACCGCCAACCACCAGCGTGTGCGTGCCGATTATCCGGTGCTGGCGCGCGCGATCCTCGCCGGTGCGACCCAGCAGTTGCGTAACAAGGCGACCACCGGCGGTAATCTGTGCCAGCGCACGCGCTGCTATTATTTCACCAACATCGACCAGCCCTGCAATAAGCGCGAGCCCGGCTCCGGCTGCGGCGCGATCGACGGTATCGCGCGTCTTCATGCGATTTTGGGGACGAGCGAGAAATGCATCGCGACCTATCCCGGCGACATGGCGGTGGCGATGAGCGCGCTCGATGCGCGTGTCCATATCACCGGCCCTGATGATAGCGAGCGAACCGTCCCGGTGCGCGATTTCCATTGCCTGCCCGGGGACACGCCGTGGCGCGACAATGTGCTGGAGAATGGCGAGATCATCACGGGGGTCACGCTACCGCCGCCGGTTGAGGGTGAGCAGCGCTATCGCAAGGTACGCGAGCGATCCTCCTACGCCTTCGCGCTGGTGTCGGTCGCGGCGATCGTCGCGATGGACGATGGCCAGATCGCCCGCGCCGACCTCGCCTTCGGCGGCCTCGCGCACAAGCCGTGGCACGATCCGCGACTGACCGAATTGCTGGTCGGCGAGGCGCCGAACGCCGCCCTGTTCGACAAGGCTGCCGACCTGCTGCTCGAGGATGCCGAGGGCTTTGGCGAGAATGACTTCAAGATCCCACTGGCGCGCCGGACGCTGCGCGCGGTCCTGGCTGACGTGACGGAGACTGCGCTATGACCCATCTCAAACAGGACGAAGCGGTCGAGACCAGCCGTCTCGACGATGGCAAGCAGGGCGTGATCGGCAAATCGCTCCCGCGCATCGAGGGGCTCGCCAAGGTCACCGGCGGAGCGCCCTACGCCGCCGAATATGACGCCGAGGAGATCGCGCACGGGGTGCTCGTCACCTCGACTGTCACGCGCGGACGCGTCACATCGATTGACGTGGAGAGCGCGTCCGACATGCCGGGCTTCATCGCCCTCGTCGATCATGACGACCTCACCACCCGCGCGGCACAGGGGACTGCCGGCGAAGCGCCTCAGCAGAAGCCCAAGACGGTCTGCTACTGGGGCCAACCGCTGGCTGTCGTCCTCGCCGAAAGCTTCGAGCAGGCACGCGATGCCGCCAAGGCCGTCTCCGTCACCTACGAGGACGAGGCGGGCGCACCGCTCGACCCACAGGACGTCGAGCCCGAAGACCAGGACGACGAGCATGTCAGCCAGGGCGACCTGGCCCATGCGATGGCGCAGGCGCCCCACAGCGTCGATCTGGTCATCCAGACCGAGGGCCATGCCTCGGCCGCGATGGAGCCCCATGCCGCGCTCGCCTCTTGGGACGGCGACAAGGTGACCGTCCACGCTTCGCTCCAGATGCTCAATTTCAACATCGCCGAATTGGCCGATGCGCTCGGGATCGAGGAGGAGAATGTTCGCCTCGTCTCGCGCTATGTGGGCGGCGGCTTCGGTTCCAAACTGGGGGTCAGCGAGGATGTGGTCGCCGCAGCGTTGGCGTCGCGTAAGCTCGGGCGAGCCGTGAGGGTGGTGATGAGCCGCCAGCAGGTGTTCCAGTGCGTCATGCGCCGTTCCGAGACGCGGCAGCGCCTGCGTCTCGCCTGCGATGACGAAGGCAAGCTCACCGTCTTTGGCCACGAAGCGCTGGTGTCCAACCTTCCCGGCGAGACCTTCTTCGAGCCGGTCCTCCAATCCTCGCACTTCCTTTATGCCGCAAAGAACCGCGAGCTGGCACTCAAGGTCGCGCGTATCCACCGCATGACAGCGGGGTCGGTACGCGCGCCGGGCGAAGCGGTGGGCATGCCCGCGCTCGAAACCGCGATGGACGAGCTGGCCGAGAAGGCCGGCGTGGATCCGGTCGAATTTCGCCTCAAGAATATCCCCGAACGCCATCCCGAAGAAGACCTGCCCTTCACCTCGCACCGCCTCGCCGACTGCCTGAAAGAGGGCGCGAAGGCTTTCGGCTGGAACAGCGGACCGCGCAAACCGCGCGCACGACAGGAAGGCGAATGGTGGATCGGCACCGGCATGGCGAGCGCGGCGCGCGTCCACAATGTGAACGAAGCCAAGGCGCGCGTCACGCTGAAGGCCGACGGTACCGCGCTGGTCGAAACCGACATGACCGACATCGGCACCGGCACCTACACCATCCTCGCGCAGATCGCGGGCGAAATGCTGGGGCTTGGCATCGACGATGTGCTTGTCGAACTCGGCGACACCCGTCATCCCCGCGGCCCCGGGTCGGGCGGCAGCTGGGGCGCGGCTTCCATCGGGTCGGCCGTCTATGTCGCCGCCAAGGGCATCCGTAAGCAGCTGGCCGAGCGTGCGGGCGTGAGCGAAGACGAACTGGCGCTCGAAGACGGCCGCGTTTCGGGTGGCACGAGCCTCATCGACCTGCTGGACGGCGAAGAGTTGTCCGAACTTGGCCATTACGAACCGGGCAGCATTGAGGACGATTATGTCGCTTCGGGCTTCGGTGCCTTTTTCGCGCAGGTCCGCGTCAACCGATCCACGGGCGAAACGCGGGTCGACCGGATGCTCGGCGCCTTCGGTTTCGGCCGCGTCCTCAACGAAAAGACCGCGCGCTCGCAGTGCCTCGGCGGGGTTACCTGGAGCATCGGCGCGGCGCTCACCGAAGCGTTGATGTTTGATCCCAACGACGGGCATCTCGTTAATTGCGACCTTGCCGAATATCATGTTCCCGTGCACCGCGATGTGCGCGATGTGGAGGTCTTGATGCTCGAAGACCGCGACCCGCTCGCCAGCGTCATTCAGGCCAAGGGCATCGGCGAACTGGGCATGTGCGGCGGCGCGGGCGCCATCGCCAATGCGATCTACAATGCGTGCGGCGCCCGGCTCCATCATTTTCCCATTACCCCCGATCGAATCTTGGCCGCCCTCCCCGAATGACTCCGGCATGCGGTGAGGCAAGCGCGGCGTACGACAGCGATCACGCCGCCCTGCGCGCGGCCTGCGAGCGGGATGCAGCACTGGCCACGATCGTCGGGATCGAGGGTTCCTTTTCGCGTCGCCTGGGCGCCCAGTTGGCAGTGGTCCGCAAAGATGTCATTGTCGGCGATCTCGCGGACACGTGCCTCGAACGCCAGGTCGCGGCAGACCTGGGCTCGATCGAGGCGCCCGAAGTGCGTCGCTATGGAGCGGGTTCGGGCGTCATCGATTTCCGCCTCCCCTGCGGCGGCGGGCTCGACATCCTGCTCGATCCCGCGCCCGACAGGGACGCTTGCCGTTCGGCCCTCGACCAGCTCGGCGCGCGCCGCCCGACGCGCCTCCCCTTGCCACCCTGCTCGCCGCTGTCCCATCGCGCCTATCTGCCGAGCCTGCGGCTCCGGCTGTTCGGCGCCGGTCCCGATGCCCTTGCCGTGCGCGATCTCGCTGCCGCGCTAGGTATCGCGCTCGAAGGCAAGGAGATCGACAGCCTCAGCCTCGGGCAACCCAGCGGCCTTGCCCCGGCCGATGCTTTTACCGCCGTCCTCCTCTTGTTCCACGATCATGAGTGGGAACGCGCGCTACTGGCCGAGGCGCTCGAAACCGACGCCTTCTACATCGGCGCGCAGGGCGGGGAAAAAGCGCGGCGCGAGCGACGCCGCACCCTCCTGTCCGATGGGCTCGACGAAGAGGCGATCTCCCGTATTCGCAGCCCCGTTGGCGTCGTCCCCTCCTCGAAGACGCCCCGCATGTTGGCACTCTCCACCCTCACCGAAATCGTCGCGGAATATGAATCGCTGCTCGCCGATGCCTGAGCGCCGCGTCGCCCTCGTCCTGCTGGCGGCTGGTGAAGGCGCGCGGTTCGGCGGCGACAAACTGGGAGCGACGTTCAACGGCAGACCCCTGATCGACCATGCCTTGGCTGCCGCCGAAGGTACGCGTGTTACTCGCCGCATCGTGGTGCGCCGTACGCAGGCGGCTCCGCTTTCGCTCGGTCCCAACTGGCAGCTCGTCGTAAATGCGCAGGCCGCCGAGGGGATTGCCAGTTCGATAAGGGCCGGCGTCGAAGCAGCGCTCGATTGCGACCGCATCGTCATCGCGCTGGCCGACATGCCGTTGATCGATGCCGCCCATCTCGATCGCATCGCGCAGGCGACCGGCACAATCTTCACGCGGCAGGCCGATGGACACCCCGGTCCGCCTGCCGCCTTCGACCGTTCCTCATTTTCGCGACTGGCTGGGCTGCAAGGCGATCGCGGTGCCGCATCGCTCGACCTAGACGATGCAAGGATTGTCGACGCGCCATCAAGGCGGCAGCTTCAAGATGTCGACTGCCCGGAGGACCTCGAAGGTTGGTCATAGACACCTCCTTGCGCGCATTTCCCGTGGGCCTGTGCGTCGAGCGATACCGAGCCATTACTTCGGGCACGGGCCAATTTTCTCACGGCCCATCTCCTGAAGAACCACGACGAATCGGTGAACGTGCTTGGCGCGAGTCCTTTGCACCATCGCGGCGAACATGTGTGGGACGGCCAAGGCAGGGCCGGACAAAGACCTTAGGTTCCGACAAAAGCCGTTGACGGGTCAGAGCGAAATTGCCAGTGGCACCTCAATCCGCAGCCTCGGTTCGCCGAACCTGCGGCATTCGACGTCGTCACACGCAAGCGCAGCAGCCGACGTCGATGAAGCGTTGCGGGTGTAGCTCAATGGTAGAGCAGGAGCTTCCCAAGCTACCCGAAATCGCGGTTTTCCGCCATCGCCGCTGTAAACTGCGGAAAATTCGATCGTTTTAGATCAAAGGCTTACAGGCTCCCTGTAAACTGAATTGACTTCCCCCTGCCTTCGCCTTCGTCGTTAGCGAGCGTCAGTTAAGCGCCCTAATATCGGCCGTTCGACACGCCTTCGTCGAGACCCAAAAGCTGTCGTTCGTTTAGAATGCAGCGGTTGACAGCTAAGCGCCCTTATCGCGGTCATTTCATTGACCATTCCTCGGCTCCTAAATCTGCCCTTCGTTTCTGGCTTGATCCGATGACTGCAATGCGTGTGGCACGTTCCGATGAATTCACGTGAAGGCTTCTCAGCTACGTGCGCCAGCTATCGCGACTTTATCTGCAAAGTCGAAAGCCATTGCGAAAAGCGAGAGAGCAGACCCAACCTTGGGTTGCTCCATGTGCCCAGGCGCGGCGCACAACTACGCACATCCAGTGGGCCTGGAGGGCCGAGTTCGCTGCAATAAGGATAGATCATTTTCTTTCCTCCGGACAACTGACGTTACTGCTGGACCTACATCAATATCGCATTGATCAAGCAGATTCCGATGCCGAATACGGCAATAGTCGCTGGAACGATCAACACCTGACCATATACCTCGCCGCGAGCCAAGCAGCCGGAAGCGGTCTGCAAAATGGCGCCTCGATGTTTCAGCGGACTTCCCGGTTGCGGCGGGGCGTGCCGCAACATCACGCGAGCGGTTCCGAAGAACATGGCGACGTAGATCGTCGATATGGCGATCGCGAACGCTGCATGTGCCCCGCCGGTCGCGCCAAGCAAGGCAATAAGAAAGGCGGCATAGCAGGCAATCATCGCTCTCCAGACGCTTGCCGGCAGCTCGAACATTCGTGTTTCAGGCTGCTGCGGCGGCGTAAGCGTACTGTTGTCGTTGGCCTCGAGCCCGGCGATGGGCACCATAACGTCGGACAGCCCATCGCGGTATTCTCGTAGCGGCGCGGCCTGGGTGCGAAGAACGGCATCAGACATAGGGTAGGTCCTTTCCTGCGCGCCCCTCGGCCAGTCCGTTTCGGCGCATTTCAATGGCAGTCAGCAAACTGTCGGCGATCATTCTCGCGCGCGCGCCGACGAGATCGGTCGCGGCGGGGTACCCCTCGGCTTCCCGCAGCGTTTCGTAGAAGAGGTCCAGCCAGCGCGAGAAATGCCTGAGCTTGAGGCCGGGAATGGCGAGATGTTTGAGCATCGGATTGCCCGAAAACTCGCCGCTGTTGTGGAGCACCGAACGCCAGAACGTCTTCATTCTGGCAAGATGCGGCGGCCAGTCGGCGATGCGTTCGGCAAAGATCGGGCCGAGAAGGTCATCCTCGCGTATCTTGGCGTAGAATGCTTCGACCAGGTGATCGATGAACGCCGCGTCGATCCCGATTTCCTCTGCCGCTGCGCGCTTCTCAGCTCGCTTTTGCTGCGCGAAGGAGCGGGTGTCGGGATCGGCCGCATGCGAACGGATAGGGGCGCTGGTCATGAGCCCCTCCCATCGGGTGTGGAAGCCGGAGGCTTTGCGCTTGCGAAGCGCAGAAACTGGACGTGAAACTGCACCGTTCCGACCGACTCAACACGGTGAAGGATTGTCGGTTCGATTATGCCGAATTCATCTTCGGGCGTGAGCAGCGATTCGGCCGGCGCGCGGCGTGGATCGGTCACGACAAAACGTAAGGCGCCTTCCTCCACTTGGATGAGACCCCAGACGCCGTCCTTGGTGGAATGCTCGGTCAGCAGACCTGCCGGCACGGTGTCTTCGGTGAACGTTGCGGTGCGCTTGTATGGCTCGAGGCCGTCGGGAAGGTTGGTGGTCACCTCAGGCTGCCTTTCGCGTTTTTAAGATGGCGCGGATCGCACTGCTCAGCTCGTCGCCCAGAAGCGGCTTCTCGATCAGCTCGGCATTTGCGGCGGCGACACGGGCTCGTAGCTGGGCAGTAGGATTGGTCGCGAGGACTATCGCCGGCGCGCAGCAGCCCTTTTTTTTCAACCCAGCGAGCGCGGCAAGAGCGTCGCCACCGTAGCGTTCGTCGATGACCAGAGCGGCCGCCATGGAAGGACTGTCGCCCATTCCAATCCACTCGGCGATCTCGAACCCTTCGATTGATAGGGAGAAACGGAGCGCGGAAAGAACGGAGACATCTTCGACCAGCAACAGGATCTTGGCTTGATCGATCATGTTCCGTCCTCCTCGCCGGGCAGCCTGGATCAGGCGACCTTCTTCCAGTTGGGTTCAAGAGCCACGTGCGGAGGGCACTCGGCAACCTCGCCTACCGGCAGACCCGCAAGCTCATTGGCGAAGCCGTGGTTGACGTCGCGGTGGTGTGCCTCGTCGGCGCGCACCACCAACACCACGTCGCGCAGCTTGGCATCCTCGGGAAGCCCCCAGTAGCGTTTGGCGATCTCCGGTGCGGGCACGTTCGGGCTGCGACCTTCGTCGATCTCGGCGAGGTAATGCGTGTAGCTGAGGACGGCCTCTTCCTCGAAGTAGCCCACGACACGGTGTGCGGTCTTCGAGCTCACCAGGTAGAGCGCGAAGAAGAAGAGGTAGAAAACCCATTGCACCCCGATGATCACCGCTCGCTCGAACCATGTGGGCTGCGAGACCTCGATGAACGTCATGAGGTGCATGCGCTCGTTTTCGGCTTCGTCCATGAGCGTCTTGATCCAGCCCCTGTCGTCGCACATGCGGCGCAGGCAAGCGAGATGGTTGATCGTTGCCCCGACCATGCCCGGCACGGCGGCAACCGTCTCCAACACGACGGCGCGGTGGCCGTAACGCTCGGCGAAGAAAGTGTCAGCACACCAACGCAGCGCCTTGGTGAAGGCGAACGCGATCCGGTCCGACATTCCGCGGGGGTTGTGGTGAACACCGAGATCGATGAAGGGTGAAGTCATTGAAGTTTCTCCGCTTGCGGCAGATGTTGTTGGGGCGCCGCTGATGACCTCCTTCTATGCCGATGCACGGAACCACGAAATTTGGATGATTACCCTAAGCCAAGCACCCTAAGGGCCTTACCGGAGGTGGGGCGCACCAGTTTTGTCAGTCGCTTCTTGCCGCGCCTGTCGTTTTCCACCGCGCTGTTGCTGGCGCTGTTAGCTATAGCGGCTGGTGTCGCGGTCCGCCTGCTCGCCGCCGGCGAACTCGGTCAGCGCGCCACCTTCATTTTCTTCGTTCCCGGCGTGGTTGTCGCCAGCGCGCTTTCCGGGTTTCGCGCAGGTAGTCTTGCGGCCGTGGTCGGCGCTGCCGCCGGTCTCTGGTGCGACGCGCTGAGTGGACCGATCGAGAGCGGAAGCCTGATTGCCGCCGCGGCTTTCGTGCTCATCGGCCTCGCCGTGGCCATCGGCGGCGAATGGTTCCAGCGCGCGCGGATCGAAACCGAAACCGCGGCCGTCGCTCTCGCGAGGCGTGAAGCCCACCTGCAATCGATTCTCGACACCGTGCCAGATGCGATGATCGTCATAGACGAAGCCGGCTTGATCCGTGATTTCAGTCCCGCAGCCGAACGGATGTTCGGATGGAATGCGGCAGAGGTGTCCGGACAGAACGTCAATGTGCTGATGCCCGATCCTTATCGCAGCGCACATGACGGCTATCTGGAGCGCTACTACCGCACCGGCGAGAGGAGGATCATCGGCAAGGGCCGCGTTGTCGTCGGCGAGCGCAAGGACGGTTCGACCTTCCCGCTCGAGCTTGCCGTAGGCGAGATGCAGGCGGAAGAGCAGCGCTTTTTCACCGGGTTCATCCGCGACCTGACCGAGCGCCAGCAGGCCGAGGCAAGATTGCAGGAACTGCAAAGCGAGCTAGTGCACGTCTCGCGGCTTACCGCCTTGGGCGAAATGGCGTCTGCGCTGGCGCACGAGATCAATCAGCCGCTCTCGGCAATCGCCAACTACCTCAAGGGCAGCCGGATGCTGCTCAGGCGAGAAGAGGTGCAGCACGAGCGCGTGGCGGAAGCCGTCGACCGGGCTGCTGCGGAAGCGCTCAGGGCTGGCGACATCATTCGTCGGCTGCGGGACTTCGTAGCCCGCGGCGAAACCGAACGCACAATCGAGAGTCTGCCTAAACTCGTCGAGGAAGCCAGCGCCCTCGCGCTCGTCGGTGCCAAGGAGCATGGCATCCGAGTGCAATATAACTTCAGTCCCGCAATCGATCTGGTGCTGGTCGACAAGGTGCAGATCCAACAGGTCGTGCTAAACCTTGTGCGAAACGCGGTTGATGCGATGGCCGAATCAGATTGTTCGCAGCGCGATCTGACGATCGTGATCGAACAGGCAGTCGACGATCTGGCGCAGGTATCGGTGACCGACACCGGTCCCGGGATCGATCCCGAAGTCGCGGACCGGCTATTTCAGCCCTTCATCTCCACCAAGCGCACCGGTATGGGCGTCGGGCTGTCGATCTCGCGCACGATCGTCGAGGCGCATGGAGGGCGTATCTGGGCCCTGCCAATTCCCGGCGGCGGGGCGGAGTTCGGCTTTACGGTGCAGCGTGTCGCGAGTGAGGAACTATACGATGGCGAGTAGTGGTGCCAATGATCCGATCGTCTACATCATCGATGACGACGAGAGCGCGCGGCACTCGCTAGAGTTTCTTCTCGACGTTGCCGAAATCCGTGTCCGCTCGTTCGTGTCGGCCGATGCTTTTCTGAAATCTTCGCCTCCACTTTCCGGTGCCTGCGTGGTGACCGACGTGCGTATGCCCGGCACGAACGGTGTCGAACTGGCCGACAAACTGAAGGAGCGCGACGATAGGGTGCCGGTGATCATCATCACCGGTCACGCCGACGTGCCGTTAGCGATCCAGGCAATGAAGGCGGGCGCTGCGGATTTTATCGAGAAGCCATTCGACGACGAGGCGATACTTGCGGCCATCCGCAAGGCGCTGACCGACAGCACTGGCGACGAGCAGATACAGAACGAACGCCGCGAAGTGCTCGACCGTCTCGGTCTGCTCTCCGCAAGGGAGCGCGAGGTGGTCGATGGCCTTGTGGACGGGAAAGCTAACAAGGTGATCGCCTTCGATCTCGACATCAGCCCGCGGACAGTCGAAGTCTACCGCGCCAATGCGATGATGAAGATGCAAGCAAAGACCCTCTCCGATCTCGTGCGCATGCTGACGATTGCCCGACTGGGCTAGTTGGCTCGTCTTTTTTCACTGCATTCCAGACACAAGCGGACAGCCAGTAACCGGCCCACGAACCGTCGAGCCTCTCGGTGCAAACGTGGTGCTGTATCGAACGACCGGAACGGGGTAGAAAGCGACTCAAGTCGCGCGCATTTGCGGCGCTGCCTCACGAATAACGCGGAAAGCCGAGCGCAGAAAGATCACTGCCATGAGACTGCCGATGATGATGTCGGGCCAGGGCGAGACCAGCCACCAGACGAGCCCAGCCGCGAGTAGCACCCCGCAATTGTTGATCACGTCGTTGCGAGAGCATTCGAAGGTGCTCGCCATATTCACGTCCTGATGACGAAAACGTGTCAGCAGACGAAGGCAAACGAGGTTGGCGACGAGCGCGAGCCCACCGAATATCAGCATTAGGGTGGAAGACGGAGCGACCCCGCTGCTGATTTTGGTCAGCACGTTGAATGCGATTCCAACTCCGAGCCCCAAAATGACGACCCCTTTGAGCATCGCTGCTCCGGCTTTCCACCGGTCAGACCGGGCAAGGGCGTAGAGGCTGACTGCATAAACGACCGCGTCGCCGAGCATATCGGAGGCATCGGCCATGAGCGCCGTAGAACCGGCGATTACGCCCGCACCGAACTCGACGACGAACATGAACACGTTAATGGCCAGCACGGCCACGAGCACTCGACGCTGGTCGGCCTGGCGGGCCAGCTTCTCCAGCTCGGTCGACTTGGCGGAACAACAATCTGCAGACATGGGGTCAATTAGGGGATCGCAACGCGTGTCTGCAACTGGTCGCTAGGGGAACGTCGGCTTCTCGCCGCCTACTCTCCAGAAGCGGACTGGCGGCAACCGGCCCAGTTACAGACCTAGACGGCGACATCGCAGCCACGACTGCTTTGAGTTTCCTGACTTGGCGGGGCGACCGGCCGCAATGGGGTGGGGAGCGGACGTTCGCTCCCTCTGTCTATTTGAGGCGTGCGCGTACTTCAGTAAGCGTGGCGGGCCACTCATCCGTCACACCCACCCTCACGATCTGCTCGCCTTGCACTAGCGCGTAGCTCAGGCCGGTGCCAGTACTGCCAATGACAGCGCATCCTCCACGGGCCTCGGATCGTCGCGCGTAAACCTCATCCGATAAGAAGAGAAGGTAGGTTTCGTTCGGGTAAATAAGTGTGCCGCTGCCTCCGACAGCGCCTTCGACCCAGCCGCGAACATCACGTAGGAATCTGACATTGGGGATGTCCTCTTAACCGCCCTTAAGCGGCTCGATCAGTTTCCACTCGCTGTCCAATTCGAAACGGTCCGCGCGCGCACGAGGCGTGGCTGAGATAAGTCTTGCTACTACGATCCGATCTGCGAATTTGGCAGACCTCGCAAACCCTGTTTGGAAGTCTCGAAAGTTTCGCGCTGCAAAACATTGGTCGTCGAGCACCGGCGTAGAGCATGCCGAGATCGCAAGCAGCATCAACAACGCAAGCCTGCTCATTCAAGGTTGCCTTACCAGCTCGAGAGTATAGTCGCCGCTGGTGAGCACGAGACTGCCGTCGGCGGCCAGTTCCGCGCTTGGATCGCCGTGGAGGATATCGAGCAGGCGCACACCCGTAAGCGGATCGAGACCAGCATCTGCGATGGTCGCGAGCGGGCAGTGTTCACGCTGGTCCGCTGTTATCTTCGATCCGCTCACGAGCCGTCTGTCATCCGCGTACACGTAATCGATCGCGAGGTTGGGACATGCTGTGAACCATGCGCGATTAGGTTCGATACGCAGGACGATCGACTCGTCGGTCAGGCTCGACCCTGAACTGCCGCCTCCTGCATGCGTGCGGGTTAGAAAGCGGAATGTCCAGCGACCTTCGAGCTGGCTTTGCGTCGGCGCAAAATCGAGCCGACGGATGGCGGGGTCCTGCAACACAAGCTCAGTCGTACCCGCGCGAAGCAGCAGACGGCCTTTGTCGAGCGCTGTGATCGTGGGCGATTGTAGGAAGAAGTCGAAGAAGCGCTCGTCCTGAGCATGACGGTCCGGCGAACATCCCATTTCGGTGGTCGGGAGCGGGAGGCCGTCAATAGGCGCTAGACGACCCTCTTCCAAGACGACATTGGCGCTCGAGTAGTTGCAGCGAAGGCGCATCGCGACGCTGCGGTCGAAAATGTCGACATAAGCGCCCCCGCGCGTGTCGAGTGTGTCTTTCTCGAACCGCAGGACATCCCATCGACCGAGATAAGGATTGCTGCTCTGCGCGGTTCGTGGCGCCTCGGAGGCGATCGGTGGGGGCGGCAGCGGTTCGGTTTTCTCTATCGGGTTGTTACAGGCCGCCAGCCCGAAAATCGCTACGATGAGGATACGCATCACAAGCTCTCCGGTCGAAAGACCTGAAACAGGCAATTGGTCTGCGAAGTTCCCGAAACGAAAGTCTTCGGCGATGGTGGCAATCTATTGGCTTCAACTGCGACAAAAGTCGATAGCTCTAAGCGCAAGATTTGAGTCTGACTGTCCGGCCATCATCATCGTGTTGAAAGTTCGCAATTAGGGTCGGAAACCGAACGGCAGCTTTCCGCGCCTGACGGCCGGAACCGGACGGTCCGTAGACGGCCCAAGAGCGGTCGCGAGCTATTGTTAAACGCGAGTCCGGGCTTCACTTAGTGGTTTGGATGCGGCCATTTCCGTCCATCCCGGGCATAATGAATTCAAACTTACAAACCGTTCCAGCTAAGCCAAATTGGGTGTCAAAAGTCGCTATAGAAATCACTTAGCGACCGCCAGAGGTAGTCGATACGAGAGGCTGTCAAACCTCGTGCCATTAGTGCGATATGGCAGTAGCGACAGGCTATTGCTAGCAATCTGTGAAACAATCCCGCCCGGCGGCGATCTACTCGTAAGTGGCGTACGATTAGAAAAAGGGTTTTCGGCAAACGGAAACACAGGTCATTAGTGCAAAATTCCGTTAAAAAACCTCGGCGTTCACGAACTTCCACATATATCCGAAGCCCTCGGAATCCGCGACGATGTCGGGGCGACCGTCGCCGTCGATATCGATGGCGAAATGCTTCAGGTAATCCGGTGGCCCCCAGCCCTCATAGACGAATTCGCCGTCATCCACTTTGGTGAAATTGCCTTCGCCGTCGTTGAGGAAGAGCGGGGAATCGTAGGCGCCCGCGAACAGGATATCGGTCGAGCCGTCATCGTCAAAATCTTCGAGATAGATAGTCTTGATCCAGGTTTGCGTCTCCGATGGGTCCTGCGGAAGCTTTAGCGCGGTCTCGTCGCTGAATTCTCCCGAACCATCTCCCATCAAGATTTGTACATACCCGTGCCGATACCCCGCCCCTGCGATCGCCAAGACAAGATCGATATGTCCATCGCCGTCGAGATCGGCGGCTTCGATTGCCACGACGGTTTCAGCTTCGGCTCCGAACACTCCGTTCGGAAGCAATATTTCGGGTGTAGCAGAGAAATCGCCGGAGCCATTGTTCAAAAATAGTCTGCTGCGATCTTCTGGGTGGTCCCCGCCCGATCCAAGGACGAGATCGAGATCGCCATCATGATCCACATCTACAAGGAGCGTCGCTGTATATTTCTGTTCTTGGCGCGCGATGACTTCCGACGGTAGCCAATCGTCGACGCGATCAAAGATTCCGTTACCGTCATTAAGTAGGATATACGGGGCCGTCTCAAGGCCAGTTGGCGGGCTTCCACCATAAATATTCATGACGATGAGGTCGATGTCCCCATCACCGTCGAGGTCTCCTCCGGCCGCAGCGTGCGAGTAATCGGCGACCTGGGGAACATTCAATGTCGCATCAGTGAAGCCCGCACCATCCGAAAGTAGCAGTAAGTTTTGCGCCCCTGGGAAGGGCCAGACGTCAAATCCGTGATCCGCGATGAAGATATCATCGCGTCCATCCCCGTTGAAATCGGCGACTACGATAGCTCTGGGGTGAACTGCACTCGGCGCGGAGTCTCCGAAAAGATCGTTGGTAGCGTTAGTAAAGGTGCCATCGCCTTGGTTTACCAAGATCTTCAGGGAAACTGGTTCATCCTGAAACGGCCAGAAGAGCGACGCGAGCAGGATGTCATCGAGCCCATCGCCGTTGAAATCGGCCACGGCATACTCTTGCGACAGCGCCATGTCGGGAAGATTGATGTCGTAGGTTTCCTGGGTTGAAGTAAAGCTTACCGATGATGTGGGCGCTGGTTCGATCTGCTGCGGGTCGCGTACGACCTGTTGGTCGCCCAGCAAAATGGCGCGCGCCTCGGTGTCGAAGCGTAGATCGAGCACGACATCGTCGAAGCGAATGTCGATTCCCCGACCGGTCGGAATATGCACGGTGGTGGTTCCGTTGGTGATCGTGACGACAGCTCCGATTGCGCTCACCGTATAGTCGGCAGCATTGCCACGAACGACGAGGCCGTCTCCACCCAAGTTGAATGAGGCATCCAGCGTGATGGTACCGCTAATGACGGTCACGATTTCGCCGGGCGAACTCGTCCCGAAAACCGTGACCACTCCTTGGACGCCGATGTCCTCGCCGCGCTCGGTTAGAATTAGTCTCGCCATTGCCCCCCCCGATTTATAGCACCATTAACCTCAATTAATTTCGCCGTGTCAAGGCGTGGTGAGCTACCAACCAATTCATACTTTGGTGGGAGACACAGATTCAGTGGCAGGAACCGTTTTAATTCGCGGTGAGTGCGTGATGCATTCGGATGCGGGCCTTGAATTCGCTACACTGAGCCTTGATGGAAGATACGCGCAACTACGGCTGACGGCGATTTGTCGTGTTGGCGAGTCAGGCGACTAAGCCACGCTCTAAAGGTCTGGATTCTAGATATCTTGACTGGAAGCAGACGGTCAGCTTTCGGCCCAAACACAGACGATCCCGGACATAAAACAGCCCTAAATGATATGCTCTGAGCGCGTTATTTCTTGGTCGCTGGCTCCATCATTCGGCGATGGATCTTCGCCATGAGTTCGTCGGGGATGATTCTTGCGGTTACGAACTGCAGTTTGTTGAAAAAGCCACTGACTTCCTGCGTCTCCCCGTCCAGCAATGCCTGATAGCCATCGCGGGCGACCTTCCTGGGATCTGCCTTGGGTGCGTCGCCCATCCCGCCACCATCTAGGTCGGCGCGTTCGAAGAAATGCGTATCGGCGGCCCCCGGCAGCAGGCTGGAAACCGTTACCTCGCTGCCTTTCAATTCTTCCGCTAGGCCGACGACGAAATCGTTGATGAACGATTTGGTGCTGTTGTAGGTGAGGTTGAACGGGCCCGGTATTTCGCCCACGATCGAGCCCGTGACCAGAATACGGCCGTGGTTCGCCTCGAGCATCCGCCGCCCGATCCGGTGGATCAGCGAAATGGTCCCGGTCACGTTGGTATCGAGGACTTTCTTGAGCGATGGCCAATCGGTTTCCAGAGACTTGCCGCCCTGGCCCTGTCCAGCGTTCGCGATCAGCGCATTAACGCGGCGCGATCCGATCGCCTCGACCAGGTCGTCTAGCCCCTGTTCGGTCGCGAGGTCGGTGCGCATTGTCTCAACCTCGCTGGCGCCCCCTTCTTTCGCCGCTGCGACGCCGTCATCGAGCTGTCGGTCGGCGACGAGCAGGAGCGCCAAACCGTCCTCTCGCCTGCACGGCGCGCGAGTTCAAGCCCGATACCGCTAGACGCACCGGTGATGACCGCGAAGCCGTCGAGCCTGTCGATCTTGTTCTTGCTCACGACGC